>NZ_LR882952.1:0-1830000 GCF_904830935.1 Planktothrix agardhii | reverse complement strand
GGGTGTAGGATTCTCACCTACATTTTCGCTACTCAAGCCGACATTCTCACTTCTGGTTCGTCCACACCTGCTTCCGCTAGTGCTTCTCCCTACGCCAGAACGCTCCCCTACCAATACAATAAATCATATTCCACAGCTTCGGTACACCACTTAGCCCCGTTCATTTTCGGCGCAGCAACGCTTGACCAGTGAGCTATTACGCACTCTTTTAAGGTTGGCTGCTTCTAGGCAAACCTCCTGGTTGTCTCGGCATTCCCACCTCCTTTCTCACTTAGTGGTGATTTGGGGACCTTAGCTGGTGGTCTGGGCTGTTTCCCTCTTGACGATGGAGCTTATCCCCCACCGTCTGACTGGTTGTTCTTCCTCTGGGTATTCAGAGTTTGTCTCGATTTGGTACCGCTCTCGCAGCCCGCACCGAAACAGTGCTTTACCCCCCAGATTTTTCCACAACCGCTGTGCCTCAACACATTTCGGGGAGAACCAGCTAGCTCCGGGTTCGATTGGCATTTCACCCCTAACCACACCTCATCCGCCGATTTTTCAACATCGGTCGGTTCGGACCTTCAATTGGTTTTACCCAAGCTTCATCCTGGACATGGTTAGATCACCCGGGTTCGGGTCTAAAAACAATGACGACTTCGCCCTCTTCAGACTCGCTTTCGCTTGGGCTTCGACATTTTCTGTCTTAACCTGCCATTGCCTTTAACTCGCCGGCTCATGCTTCAACAGGCACGCGGTCATCCGTTTAATCGGACTCCCACTGCTTGTAAGCTGACGGTTTCAGGTTCTGTTTCACTCCCCTTCCGGGGTTCTTTTCACCTTTCCCTCACGGTACTGTTTCTCTATCGGTCACACAGGAGTATTTAGCCTTACCTCGTGGTCGAGGCGGATTCACACGGACTTTCACGGGCTCCGTGCTACTCGGGATTCAGCTAGGCTTTTTGAGTTTTCGACTACGGGACTTTCACCCTCTCTGGTGCAGGTTTCATCTGCTTTGTCTAACTCTCTAAGTCCAGTGTCGCTGTCCCACTACCCCAATCGGTAAACCGACTGGTTTAGGCTGTTTCCCTTTCGCTCACCACTACTCGGGAAATCGCTTTTGCTTTCTTTTCCTCGGGCTACTAAGATGTTTCAGTTCGCCCGGTTCGCTCATGCCCACCTATTTGATTCAGTGGGCTGTTTTTGGGTTGCCCCATTCGGACACCCCCGGCTCGTCGCTCGCTTCCAGCTCCCCGGAGTTTATCGTCGGTCGCCACGTCCTTCTTCGCCTCTGTGTGCCAAGGTTTCCACCGTCAGCCCTTTCTATCTTGACCACTTTCTCTTTTTTAGAGATTTTCTGTTCGTTTCCGAACTCCTGAACACCAGAACTTTTCCGGGTTTCTGATTCCCGGTTCTGGTTTCATTGTTGATCCCTTTTGATTCTTCTATGCAGTTTTCAAGGTTCTGGCTGGAACTTTTTCCAGCATTTACTCTTTCTTCACAGAAAGCTGTAGTGCTGATTTGTTCTAGGAATATTTTTAGTGGAGGTAAGCGGACTCGAACCGCTGACATCTGCCTTGCAAAGGCAGCGCTCTACCAACTGAGCTATACCCCCACATTTTTTAGGTGGGCCATCCTGGACTTGAACCAGGGACCTCACCCTTATCAGGGGTGCGCTCTAACCACCTGAGCTAATAGCCCTTTTTCCGAACTTTAGATACGTTTGAAAGTCTCTTTCTTTCCTAGCACGACCTGGGATGACTTTTGATGGTGCTATTTTTGTTGGATTTGGCACTCTCATCAAAAGTAGGTCTCCCTAAAAGGAGGTGATCCAGCCACACCTTCCGGTACGGCTACCTTGTTACGACTTCACCCCAGTCATCAACCCCGCCTTCGGCACCCTCCTCCCCCGAAAGGGTTAGAGTAATGACTTCGGGCGTGGCTCACTTCCATGGTGTGACGGGCGGTGTGTACAAGGCCCGGGAACGGATTCACCGCAGTATGCTGACCTGCGATTACTAGCGATTCCTCCTTCATGCAGGCGAGTTGCAGCCTGCAATCTGAACTGTGCCAGGGTTTGTGAGATTCGCTCTCCCTCGCGGGTTGGCTGCTCTGTGTCCCTCGCATTGTAGTACGTGTGTCGCCCAGGACGTAAGGGCCATGCTGACTTGACGTCATCCTCACCTTCCTCCGGTTTGTCACCGGCAGTCTCGCTAGAGTTCCCAACTTAATGATGGCAACTAACGACGAGGGTTGCGCTCGTTGCGGGACTTAACCCAACATCTCACGACACGAGCTGACGACAGCCATGCAGCACCTGTCTTCTGGTTCCTTACGGCACTCTCCCCTTTCAAGGAGATTCCAGAGATGTCAAGTCCTGGTAAGGTTCTTCGCGTTGCATCGAATTAAACCACATACTCCACCGCTTGTGCGGGCCCCCGTCAATTCCTTTGAGTTTCACACTTGCGTGCGTACTCCCCAGGCGGGAAACTTAACGCGTTTGCTTCGGCACGGCCCGGGTCGATACAGGCCACACCTAGTTTCCATCGTTTACCGCTAGGACTACTGGGGTATCTAATCCCATTCGCTCCCCTAGCTTTCGTCCCTCAGTGTCAGTTATAGCCCAGCAGAGCGCCTTCGCCACCGGTGTTCTTCCTGATCTCTACGCATTTCACCGCTACACCAGGAATTCCCTCTGCCCCTACTACACTCTAGTCTTCCAGTTTCCACTGCCTTTACGAAGTTAAGCCTCGCTCTTTAACAGCAGACTTGGATGACTACCTACGGACTCTTTACGCCCAATCATTCCGGATAACGCTTGCATCCCCCGTATTACCGCGGCTGCTGGCACGGAGTTAGCCGATGCTTTTTCCTCAGGTACCGTCATTGTGTTCTTCCCTGAGAAAAGGGGTTGACAATCCAAGAACCTTCCTCCCCCACGCGGTCTTGCTCCGTCAGGCTTTCGCCCATTGCGGAAAATTCCCCACTGCTGCCTCCCGTAGGAGTCTGGGCCGTGTCTCAGTCCCAGTGTGGCTGATCATCCTCTCAGACCAGCTACTGATCGTCGCCTTGGTGGGCTCTTACCTCACCAACTAGCTAATCAGACGCAAGCCCCTCTCTAGGCGATTAATCTTTTACCTTTCGGCTCATCCGGGTTTAGCAGTCGTTTCCAACTGTTGTCCCCGTCCTAGAGGCAGGTTCTTACGTGTTACTCACCCGTCCGCCACTAAATCCCTAAGGATTCCGTTCGACTTGCATGTGTTAAGCAGACCGCCAGCGTTCATCCTGAGCCAGGATCAAACTCTCCGTTTTGAAGAATCTGTTAGCTCTTCTGTTGACTAATTTAATTAGTCATGTTATTTTTGAGTCATCAACTTTACAGTTGACTCCTCGTTTAGTTTTTTGACTAGGAGTTTGTAAATTCGACTTTCAAACGTATTCTTTTTTCTAGGTTCGGCGCGCTCTCGTCGCTTTCGTTTCTCAAGCGCATTTACTAATTTATCTAATCTGCTCTGGTTTGTCAAGCTTTTTTTGAGGTTTTTTTGTTTTTTTTTTGAAATCCTTGTACCATCAGACTTTCAGACGATTGCTTCTTTCAATATTTATATGGAAAGGATGGAAATTTTTTTGAGACTGGTTTTGGCAGTTGACTTTTATAAGAAATGGTAGGGGGGTAGAGCATCCCCAAGGCTTAACTGCCAATGGTGGGACTGGCTTTGCCATTGGTTGAATTGGTCTTGTAGTTGGAGGGTTTGGGTTTGGTCAATCAATATATAGATGCGTTCTCGGTTGGGTTGGCTGTCGGCGAAACGGTTTTCTGGATAGGTTTGGCTAATGGTGCCAACTAGCTCTTGCCATTCTTGGGCTTGTTGCTGTTGATATTCCAGTTGACGCTGATGGAATTGTTTTTTGCCTAAGAAGTAGTCTCGCCCTCTCTGGGGGGACGAGTTTATGGAGTTGGGTTGAGTAAGAACTGGGGTGGGTTCGAGAGGAATTCCCTGTAAACAATACTCGGTCTTATGTTGGAATTGCTCTAGTTTTTGCAAGTAGTCCTGTTGATGTAGGGCTAAATGCTCGGAAAGTGCTATGTCAGAAGGAAAACAAATGCCAAAGCGTAGCGGTAAGAGGGTGGTTTGTTCGAAAACGGAACGGATAATTTGATCATGAATTAAAATAGCTTGTATTAATTGTTCATCGGTATCTGGGAGGTCTTGAGCTTTTAAATCAGTTTCTACCAAGGCGGATAATCCTTGAAAATTGATAATTTCTAAACAACCTCTGATCCCAGAAGAAAGTTTAAGGGGTGATATGGGTGTTTTGAAAAAAGCATAAGTGTACATTTGAGTCACCAGTTATGAGTGTAAAAGTTTCATTTGAAAGCTAATGACTATAAATTAAGTCTTAACTGTTTCAGGACTTACGCACAAGACCAAAGAAACCGGGTTTCTGACCCTGATTTTGCGGATGAAATCGGTGAGTTCTCGTTCATAAACCCGGTTTGTGCGTAAGTCCGATGTTTAAGAATCCTTGATGATTAGAAATGACTTAAAACTGATTTTTTACTGATGACTGATTGGGAATCCATTCAAAATCAAAGCTGAGTTGGGCAAATCCAGATTTCCAAGGAATAGATAGTGTTAAATTTTCATGGGAATTACCCCAATCTATTTTGACTCCTTTGATCCAACTTTTAAGTTCAGGAGTGGTTTCTAATAAATTAATGATTTGCATTTTTAAAAATTCTAGTGATTGAGGAAATCGACACCATTCATGGTCATCTGACTGGATAATCGAGTTAGAGATAAGGAGATTTATGTCAAATTTCAGAGGTTGGCTGCTGGCAATATCTACTTCCCAAGAATCGTTTAGAAATTCGGCATTTAAAACTGCTAATAATCTCAAGTGTCCGGTTTGCCAAACCAATCCAGGTTGCAGGACTTTGGCTTTAATTCCACTAATAAGTTGCATAATATTATAACTGCTTTTAACCATCTGCCATAGCAATCTTAGGGATAATTCTGTTAGTGGTATTTCAGGTTGAAGACGCATCAAACTGGAAGGAGATTGGGGACTGTAAATAATATCAACTAATTCATCTGCAATTTCAATTAAGTCGATTAAAGAGGAATGTTCGGCTTGAAGATCAAGATTTGAAATGGGTTCGGCAGAAAGGTTCAGATTATAGGATTGTTTTTGTTGTTTAAGCCAGTGTAAACCATGATTTTGGATTTGGTTTTGAATATAAGGTTCAATGATTCCTGGGTCAGTTAGTCGAATTTGTGTTTTGAATAAAGACGCCTGAGAAACGGAAGCTAGGATCGAATATTCAACATTTTGAATGGGTGTATGGATAAAAAGTTCTTCGTCTTTTTGGTCATTTTCTAGCGAATAATAAAAGGGACTGACTTCTGATGTTTCAGGGTCAGCAATAAATTGAAATCCCATCTTTATGTGGATTTGACTTGATTCCCATTGACTTTTTGGATAAATAATTTCAGTGTTGATGGGATCATTAAAAAAATTAATTTGATTAAAACTATCTTGAAGGTTATGGGTAATTTGTGTTAATAAAGATTGAACTTCTAAAGGATGTTGACATAGGGAACAGTCATTAGATTGAACATAGGCTTCAGTCGGAATCAAGGGAGGAGGAAAAAAACTGGTTGCCAGATCGATTGAACTCTCTAGATTTTCTGTTTTAATAATTAAACTGGCAACTAATCTTAATTTTCCAGGTGTCCAATCTTGATTAGGTAATAAAATTTCAGCATTAATTCCGGTTAAAAGTCGCATAAATTGATAGGAAGTCTGGGATAAATTCCATAATAATTGAGGAACTAATGTATTAAGAAATAAAATAACTGGGGGCTGGAGCAGGGGAGCAGGGGAAGTAAAATATTCCCCATTCGTAATTCGTAATTCGCAATTCGTAATTCCCCTATAAGCTGTTAATACTTCAGAAACTTCTTCTATAACATAAGGAATGAGGTTTTCAGGGGTTTGGGGTAAATTGCTTGGCCAGGCTCCATTAGGAGATCGCAAATGAGCAAGAATTTGAATCAATTCTTGCATGGCTTGGACTAAATTAGCGGGAATTTCAGGAGAGTTAGAGATAGAATTAAAGGAAACTAAATCAATAAATTTAATTAGGGTTTGATCGAGAAAATCATCTAGGTTTTGAGGTTGGGTTGTTGATGATTTTTCAATAGTATTTATTGTGATTTCTACGGAATCAATTGATTCTATTAATGGATTGTTATTCATAGGTCTTGCTCAAGATTAATAGATTTTACAAAGTGTAAGTCACCCTGGGGTTCGGAAGCGGTGAGAATTGCTAAACCTGTTTTTCCCCAAGAGGTTATGGCTTGAGGATGAACAGGGCCAAGATAATCTCCTAACAATTTTCCTTCTAAATTAAAGAAGGTATATTTTCCCTCTTTATCTACTATAACATATCCCCAGGAGGTAGCGCAAGCGATGGTGGGCGGAGAGTTTAAGGAGATGCGAATAATACTTAAGGGCTTTAGGTGTAAAAGAATAAGCTGAGGTTGATCATCGCATCCAATACCCAATACAGTATAGGGTTGAGGAGTGGGAATGATTTGTTTTAAAGGAATGAATAATTTAAGGTTGCCAATGGGGGTTCCTCGGCGGGTATAAACCCTGAGCAACGTGCAGTTTTTTTGTTTGAAGTTTAGCCAAACTCCGAGTAAATATCTACGGTCTAAAAATATAAGTTCTGGAATTTGAGGAACAGAAAGAGATAATTTTTTAATAAGTTTTAAAGCGGGAGAACCCTGTTTATCCGTAAGGGAATAAAATCGTAATTGTCCCGAAAAAGCTAAAGCCATATAATGACTCTTTGGTTCAATGGCAACTCTATATAATAAATCTTTATGTGAAGCTATATTTAAAGGATTTAAAGGATGGTTTTTTTCTGCTTTAACTTGATTAGAGTCTTGTGATTCTTGATCATAAGATGTATGAGATTGAATCGCACTTAAATTCAATAAGGATTTAGGATTGTCTTGAAAATTAGTCGCATAATAAATTTTATTTTTGGTCATCACACAACACCCATTTCTCATCATTTGCATGGCTAAAATCGGTTCTGGGAAATGAATTGGATTTTGAGCAATAACCTGAGTTTCTTCAGGAGGGGGAGAAGACCAAATTTTTAATGTTTGACCAAACGCTGTATAAAGATAGGGAAAATTAGTAATACAATTTAGGGGGAATTTGGAATTTCCAACGGAATATAATGGAATAGAATGATCAACTGATAAAGTTAGATTAGAAATCTGAGCTTTGGAGAATTGTTCGTCTTCGGGGGAATCAGGAAATTTCCCCAAAATAATAGAGTTAGCTAGACTTTGAATTTGAGGATTAACTATGGCTGTTTGCAATGCTTCTGCCATCTCTGCTGCGGTTTTATAGCGACGGGCTGGGAGTTTTTCTAAGGCTTTTTGAATGATTGTTTGTAGGGCTTCAGGAATCTCTGTAGACATCTCTAACCGCTGATTTAAGTGGGCTGACATCAACTCACCGGGTAACCCATGAAAGGGGCGATCGCCCACCAATAGTTCAAATAAGACAACCCCCACCGCATAAATATCTGATCGAGGAGAATAAATACCATAAAATCTTTCTGGAGCCATGTAAGCAGGAGATCCTCCAGTAAAAGTGGGGGGCTTTTCTGAAGAGGACAGTTTTCCAGCTATGGGAAGACGGCGAGCAATGCCAAAGTCTGATAATTTTGGATGCCACCCTTGGGATTTGAGGGTGAGTAGGATATTTTCAGGTTTAATATCACAGTGAATAATACCCCGTTGATGGGCGTAGTCTAAACCCTCTAAAACGCCGATGATCAAGTTTAATGCTTCTTGTAGACGTAGAGAATTCTGTTGTTCGACAAGATGACGAAGTGTTCCTCCTTCACAATATTCCATGACTAAATAGCGTCCGGTCTGGATGTGTTCAAGACCTAGACAAGCGGCAATATTAGGATGTTGTAGACTGATAATAAACCATAGTTCTTGTAAAAATTGGTGAGTAGGGGCGCTTTGATGACTCAGTTCCTTCAGAGCTACGAGTTTTCCAGTACGGCGATCGCTGGCACAGTAAACCTTACCAAACTGGCCTTGTCCTACTAACCCTAAAATTCGGTATCGAGAAGCCTGCATGGTGTGTTTTAGACCGCCTCGTTAATTCCCTATCCTATAGTATATGGGTATTACTGACAAATTAACCTTATCCAGTAACCAGGGGTGTTTATGTTTTCGACCGTTGAATCAGACTCTACAACACCAGTTACAGGGCCAGCCCCAACTAAAATCATTCAATCTCAAAATCAGTATCGCACTTGTCGGATCAAGGTGCCGGATTTGGAGCAACCTGTTCCCGCGGTTTGTGTTGATCAGGAATACTACAGTTTTTTTAAGGCGGTAGAGAATGCTGAGAAAACTTTAGAAATCGTTGCTAAACTGGGAAAGGTCGGAGACAGCACTGTCATTACTAAAACTCCAAAAGGTTATGCAATTTGGGTGCAAGAGCCTAATGCTCAACTTCATCGCTCTTAAGGCTTGAATTTGTTATGAAAATAACAGGGGAGATGAAAAACGAGCCTGTATAAGGATACTGAAACTGTTAATGTGCCAGAATAATGGGACGTTAATGTCCCTGAAATTTTGAATCTAACTGCTAACTTGTGCAATCTACATTTGATTCTCTAATCTAAACAAATGGCTAAAATACTTCGACTGGAACCGATTTGCGGAAGAAATGGCAGTTCAGACTAATTCTAATTTGCTTTCGGCATTGATGACCAAGGAACTTCATGTTCTGAAAGAATGCGGGGGGCGGGGAATGTGTGCCACCTGTCATGTTTTTATTAAGGATGGCATGGATGGTTTATCTAAAGTCAGCCGCCGTGAACAAAGAACCTTAGAAGTGATTACAACGGCTAAACCTAATTCCCGTTTGGCCTGTCAAGCTCATGTTCTTGGGGAGGGTATTGTTGTTGAGTTACCCTCTGGGATGTATATTGATGCCATCGAAGATATAGAATCTTTAGTCGGGCGACGAGCAGAACAGGAACTTCTACATCCTATTACTGGGGAAGTGGTTGTGGAAACTGGAAAACTAATCACTCGATCAATTCTGAATCAATTGAAAGAAACTCGTTTACAAGTGGGCGAATATTTAGCTCGAACTCGGAATGCGAAAGATGAGTAATAAACAGTTATAGCAGGGAACAGGCTGCGTCGTGAGCTTGTCGAACGAGAACAGGGAACGCCGGATCTCGGAGGAAAAGACTTCACCGTCTAGCTTTGCTGCATCACTCTTTGTCCTAATAGGTCTGGCGACTGCTATATCAGTTATCAGTCAACAGTTATCAGTAGAAAATAATCTATTTTTACCTATAATTGAAATGAATTACAATACTTTATGCAAAAAAAGACCTTCATAAAATTCCTTTACTTTTAAGAGTTATAAACTTTTCCATTCGGTAATGTAGCTCCATGTAACTTTGCACCCTTAATTTCGGCATTGGCTAGAATTGCCCCCTTTAAAATTGCCCCTCTTAAATCAGCCCCGCTCAAATTAGCTCCCATTAAATTCGCATCGGCTAAGTTAGCATTACCCAGATGACTATTTCTTAAATCGGCATTAATTAGACAAGATTTACTCAAATTAGCAGAACTTAAATTACTGGCATTTAAGTTAGCATCCATTAATAAAGCACCTTCCAAGTTGGCTTCACTTAAATATGCCCCCGCTAAATTGATTCCCGTTAATAATTTTTGTCTTAAATCAATTCCGCCCAAATCCGCCCCACTCAAATTAATTCCACTTAAATGAGCACCATTTAAACAGACATTCCTCAGATAAGTTTTGCTCAAATTGGCTTTACTCAGATTAGCACGAGTTAAGTTAGCTTCATTGAGATCGGCTTCTAATAAAGTTGCAGAATTAAGAAAAGCATCGGTTAAATCAGCGTGTCTTAAATTAGTTTTTAACATTTGGGCCTTGGTTAAATCAGCCCCGGTGCAATTAGCTCCACTTAAATTAGCTCGGACAATAATAGCTTGAGTCAAATCTGCACCGGATAAATCTACATCTTTCAAATTAGCCTGGGTTAAATCCGTGTTTTTCAAGATCGCTTGATGGAGATTCGCCTTAATTAAATAGGCTTTAACTAAACAGGCTTGAGTCAAAATCGCTTGTATGAGAATTGCAGAACTAAAATCAGCGCCTTTGAGATTGCAATGATTCAGATCCGCCTCTTGCAAATTTGCCCAATTCAGGTGAGAGCCTTCGAGGTTAACCCGACTCAGGTTCGCTCCGGTTAGAATCGTGCCACTGAGACTGGCTCCACTGAGATTAGCCCCGGTTAAATTGGCTCCAGTCAAATTAGCCTTACTGAGATTAACTAGACTGAGATGGGCTTCGCTTAAGTCAGCATTACTTAAATCGACACCAATTAAATGCGGTCGATTTTGGGGTTCTCGAATATTAGCCAAACCCATAGTTGGTATGGTATTGGGTCGATAAGAATTGGTACTTAGAATCATACCTCGCAGACTTACGCCCTTAAAATCCCGTTCTCCATCTCCATATCGACTCAGCAGTTCAATCGCATCCATGGGTTAAACCTAATACGAATTATGAATTACGAATTAATATTCTCGTAATTTGTAACTCTTAATTTTTAATTCTTAATTAATTAATATTTCATGCCAGTGATTTCAGAATAGTGTCATGATCTTTCCCCTGATCTACTAAGGCTTCGACTGATTGTAAACGATTACTCAAACCGAGAATAAATTGGTTAGAATCTGCACCCATGGACTCACAGGTTGTTTGAACACAATGGAGGTCTCGTCCGGTTAATCGACTAAAAAAGGAGCTAAAAATTCCAGCTTCCAAAAAACAAACAGGTCGGTTCCAGTCCTTAGCAACACTAGCAAAGGGGGAATTTTTGGTAATCAAGATCAAAAATCCGGTGTTAGTATATTGGGCATCCAAATCAAATGTTCCCCAACCATGGGTTTTCCAACATTGTTGTAAACATTGAATGAATTCGATCATTTCCATTTGCGCCACAGTTTTGTCATAATATTCGCTGATTTCTTCACAAAAACGGACATAAAAATTTTTTCCCCACCAGCGACCACAATTGAATAAGACTAAGCGGGTGGCTTGACCTGTTTCTTGTTCTAATCCGGTATAAATTGCTTCAAGGAAGGTTGAGGGAAGACCTAGTAAACGACCTCCGAGGCGATTTTCTAGTAAGCCCAATTCCAGATCCCCTTTCACATAAGCATCATAAGCAAAATAGTTGCCCGGAAGTTGAGGTTTAATTAGTAAATTGTTGATTTCAATCATGATTTAAACAGGTGATATTGACGGTTGATAGTTAACCGAATCGCGGTTGTGATGAACAGATATTTTTTTACCAGGGTTTCCATAAAAGTGCTAATCAGAATCAATTAACTCTTTTTTATTCAAGGTTTTAGCAAGTAACTTTTAACTTGTTCTAGGAATGGTTGGATAAAAACCATTGCCTTTGCCGAGAGCAATTCATTTAAACGGGTATTAAGCAATTGGTAGACTTGAGTATCAATTGCTTGGGTATTATGGGCTTGAACTATACCTGATAACCAATCAATCACCCGTCGCTGAAGGTATTCTGAATCATTTAATAACATCGCCATTGCACTATGGCGCAAAATCAGAATCCATTGTTGTAAAACCTGTTCTAAGCGTTCTTGTTTTTCCTGGGGAAATATAACTGAAATTTGATCGGCAACAGGCTGAAAAATCACCACTTCTCGATCACGAAGAAATTCATAAATTTTTAATCGTTGGGCTAAAGTTTCTGAATAGCTCTTAAAACCCAGCAATTCTTCGGTTTGAAGATAGCGATTTTCCGCTTTGACTAATAATTGATTTAATTCAGCTTGCATAGTAATCAGTAATCAGTAATCAGTAATCAGTAATCAGTGTAAGAATTGAGTAATGGGTAATGAGTAATGGGTAATGGGTTTAAGAATTGATTGTTTACCTATTGCCGATTACCTACTACCCATTGCCTGTTTCTTTACCCATTACCCATTACCTGTTAAAATAAACCCATTAAATCGTCGATGGTAACATCAAGTTGATCCGGGGTATTAGAAGCAGCAGCAGGTATAATCGGCATAACTCCGACCTGGGGAACTCCTTCCCAATCAATCCGTTGAAAAAAATCAGCGACGGATAGGGTTAAATTGGACTGTGATGAAGTAGTCGGATGACTCTTTTCTACCCTCGCGGGTGTACCTAACCAGTTAAGATTACTGAAAAAGTCTTGAACAGATTCACTGAGCCAACCCGGGGGATTATTCATCGCAAGACCGCTCCATCCTGTAATTTTCGCTGAATATCCCTGGCGGTGGCTCCTTCATTCAGCCAAAAACCCGCAGCATCAATCCGGTCTGGGTTTCCCAAAAGAAACTTACAATAGGTTTCTCCCATGGAATAACATTGCAGTTCGATACAACTTAGGCTTTTTTTAACCAGATTACTAAAAAATCCAGCAAATAATCCAGCATAGATATGACAAACGGGTTTGCCCACATCGCCTAAAGTCCGGGCAACGGCTGAGTCAAATAGGTTAATAAAGATACAGCCATGTTTGCGATCGCTCATGTCCACTTCCCAGCGTCCCCAACCTTGGGCAGTAAAAGGCCACCACCAAGTTTCTAAGAGAAACATCAGGTTAGACTGTCGAATACTTTGGCCATATTCGGCCTCATACCACTGCTGGAAAAAGATAGCATCCTTAACGCCCCATTCTTTGCCAATGGTATACATGATTACCGAGGAGGCGCTACCGACTTCTTCCTCTAATCCTTCGACCAAACCGATGATAAAATCTTCACTGGTAAAGATATTTCGCATTTGATTCCAGTCTGTGACCGTACCCATAGACGGATCAAAGCTGAAAAAATCTTGAAATCGATAATGATTATGGGCTTTAGGATTACTTATTTTGAGTTTGGATTGATGCTCAACAGGATGTTGAGGGGCGGCGCTTGAAGCCATTAGCTGCATACTCCTTTTTAATCGACAGGGTTTAAAACTGGGGTCAAATTTCTCAACCTAGGACTGACAAATACTAGGAAACAGGGAACACCGGATCTGGGAATAGGGGGAAAAGACTTCATCTTTTGCCTCTTACCTCTTGCCCCTTTCTTCGGTCAATTCAAGTTATAGGGGATTAATTCTCCTGGCGGCGGTTCTGAGTCAATTTGATTAATGCACCTGTTGTATCTAATTTAACTCGATTCTTTGCCATGAAGCACTACATTTTTTGAAACTCACTGACAGATAGGGAAATCAACACCACTTTTGAGGGGAGTGGGTATCAGATTTTGGAATTGATTTTTGTTTAAGTCGCCTTATGTTCAAAAATTAAATCAAGAGGAAGTTGGCGATCGCTCACCCACTTCCTCTGAGCAATTAAACGTTGACATCCACCCCGCCGTAAACGGACGGGGATTCCTCACCACGCCACCTTTTTAGGATGGTCGCTGAATGGGGATAAGGTAGATTGCTATCAAGATATTGTAGTTGATACTCCCCAGGGCTGAAGCCACGGGGATTCTTGAATGAATCCGAAAACTCTCAAAGGCGCTATCAAATCACCTCTACACGCTCAAAACAACTACCCTTATAAAAGATATTGCAATTGCGCTTACTTTTAAATTGTGTTTGTTTTCATAGACCATCACAACGCCAGATAGGTACGCTTCACACTCTGCCATTACTTGTCAGTTATACAGGCTTACTACTCCTCAAGGAGTGTGGTGGCTCACTGTGCCGGGATTTCTCCGATACTAGAGTGTTTCAACACGCAGATGGTTGTTTTACTTACGATCTATTCTAACTCAACTTTTCAATCAGTTAGATCAGGAAATATTGAAGGCGGTTGAAACCGCAGCCACTTTCCTCCCCATGTCTAAAGCCAGGGGCTTCTCGCTCGTTTTTTGGTGAGCATCCCCAAAACTACTTGATCAGAACTGTCAATATCTTGCGATCGCGGTTGACAAGCCAATCCCAAAGCAAACAAACCAAAGCCAGCTACCCGACCTACCACAGTCCCGATACCAGAAACCCCATCCCCTAACAACAACATAGCGACATCCGAAGGAGCGATGATTAGGGCTAAACCTGTGAGTATTTCGAGAGCAGATGCTAGACCGAGCAGCTTTTTGATCATGATTTTTCTTGCTGATTAACGACTTGCAATACCAGAGGTAATTTTCTCCATCACCTGATCAACCGTAAAACTGGCTGCTTTTTGACGTGGGGGAAACTCTTGGAAAGTGGCGATAAATTTGGCAACGATAGGCTGGGCTGCTAATACTAAAGGAATGTGATCAAACATCCAATCCCAATAGGTATTTGAGGTAATATCTGCACGCTCATAGGGATCGGTACGGAGATTGAACAGTTTTGGAACCCGCAACACAACAAAGGGTTCTGCCCAAATCTGGCAAGTACCTGTTACCCGTTGTTCCATGAAAACCGTCTTCCAGTGGTCATAGCGCAGTGCCATCAAGTTGCCATCATCACTGAAGTAGAAATATTCCAGTCGTGGGCTTTTTTCCACCTCGCCTTTTAGGTAAGGCACTAGGTTATAGCCATCCAGATGTACCTTGAAGGTTTTATTACCCGCCTGATAGCCTGTGAGTAGTTTTTCCTTAATATCTGGATCACCTGCCATCGCCACAAAAGTTGGCAACCAATCCATGTGACTGACAATTTCATTCGAGATACTACCCGGTTCAATCACACCAGGCCAGCGCACCAACTTTGGTACACGGAATGCGCCTTCCCAGTTAGTATTCTTTTCACTCCGAAAAGGGGTCATCCCGGCATCGGGCCAGGAGTTGATATGGGGGCCGTTATCGGTGCTATACATGACAAAAGTATTATCCGTGATACCGAGGGCATCGAGATAATTGAGCAATTCCCCAACGCACTTGTCATGGTCAATCATAACGTCGTGGTATTCTGACTGCCAGCGTCCCGACTGCCCTACACTCTCAGGCTTGGGATGGGTACGGAAGTGCATGTGGGTCGTATTAAACCAGAGAAGGAAGGGAATACCTGCCTTTACCTGACGATCGATAAAATCCTTGGCTTTGGCCAGCACTTCATCATCAATGGTTTCCATCCGCTTCTTGGTCAGCGCACCCGTATCGACAATGGTTTGAGTCCCGTCTGGGTTGGCTTTACAGTCGAGGACACCGCGCGGGCCAAACATTTTCTTGTAATTAGGAAAATCTGCGGCCGGGGGATAGTCTCGTAATTCCGGTTCTTCTTCTGCGTTGAGGTGATAGAGATTACCAAAAAATTCGTCGAAGCCGTGGTTGGTGGGCAGCATTTCGTCTTTATCGCCCAGGTGGTTTTTGCCAAATTGTCCGGTGGCGTAACCCAAGGGCTTCAGGAGTTCGGCAATAGTCGGATCTTCAGCACGCATTCCTAGATTAGCTCCAGGCATCCCGACTTTACTTAAGCCCGTGCGAAAAACACATTGGCCTGTGATAAATGCCGAGCGCCCGGCTGTACAACTCTGCTCGGCGTAGGAGTCGGTAAATAGCATCCCCTCTTTGGCAATCCGATCAATATTAGGGGTTTTATAGCCCATCAAACCGTGAGTATAACAACTGATGTTGGATTGACCAATATCATCACCCCAAATGATGACAATGTTTGGTTTTTTATCGGTCATTTTTAGTTGCTCCTTGGATCTAGAATTGTATTGATATGGTAATCGCCTTTAATTTTATCGGAGTTTCAAAATTTCAGGCACAATTTGAACAACAATGATATTGGTTGAACCTGTCACCATAAATTGAACACCATTCTGAAATACTTCTACATTATCCTGGTATTTTAGAGGTAATGTCATAGGAAATTTGCAATCTTAATATATTGACATAATTACTAAAATGTGTATAACAACAATACTGACCAGAATATTGATATCTAATGAGTAAAAGGCTAACAAATTGCCCTGAATTAGTCTATCAACGGCTTCTGTTTTAACCAACCAAAAATTTGAGAAACCGTTAAATTAATATCAATTGATTCTAAAATGGGTAACTTTTCTGCTGAATCAATCTTATAATTCTTCAAAATTTGATTGGGTTGAAATACAAAAATTGATCGTTCATCTGGATCAATTAACCATCCCAATTTACAACCATATTCTAAACAATGCAGAATATTATCGATGACTTTTGTTAATTTTTGATTGGGTGATAAAATCTCAATAGTCCAGTCAGGGAAAGAATCAAATTGATTAGCAATTTCTTCTTCTGGGGTTAGGGGTATTCTATTCCATAAAAAGACAGCAATATCAGGTACAACAGAACGCCCGCCAAAAGTACAACGGAGTTCCGGCAAAGCATAAGCAATTTTAGAAGGTTCTGCTATTTGGTTGATCGTTTCACAGAATTTATATTGTAGTTTACTATGTTGTCCTTGAGGCATTGGTTTTTGTCTGATTTTACCATCAATATATTCCCAAGCAGGAGATTCATCAATATAATATTGTTGAAGAAAAGATTCTAGACTTAAGGATTTAAGTTGGGTGGTAGTCATGGCAAATCTAAGGTATTATTTTACATTTTATAGCAGTTTTAAGATATTATCGGATATTCTGATGTTCTAACAATAGTGGGAATACCAAAACCAAAAGCAATTAACGAGAGACAGGTGCGTATCCAAGCCATTAAGGTGCGATCAGCGGCGGCTCGACTGCGGTATTTAGCCATTTCGGTACGATCTGTGGCTAATTCATCATTAGAAAGATGTTTAGGGGGTTCTGAATATCAGTAATAAAGGATATTGCATAACTTTAAAAGCTTACTTTTTGTGATGATTTGTAGCTATAAAAGATGCGCGATCGCAATTTAACAAAAACTTAACTAAAAATCCTGTCCCCTCCCCTTACCAAGAGGAGGGTTAGGGTAGGGTTTTATTATGTTTTAGAAGCAGAAACAGTAGTTTCTTTTTCGGAATTTGATCCCTGAGTTCCTAACTGAATTAACTCGATTTTATAACCATCGGGATCTTCCACAAAGGCAATTACAGTGTTTCCATGTTTCATTGGGCCGGGTTCACGGGTAATTTTACCGCCTGCTGCTCTAATTTGTTCACAAGTGGCGTAAATATCATCAACACCGAGGGCTATATGACCATAACCTGTACCAATTTCATATTGTTCGACGCCCCAGTTATAGGTTAACTCAATCACGCTATGATCGGATTCATCACCATAACCGACAAAGGCTAAGGTAAATTCACCCCCTGGATAGTCTTTCTGGCGCAGTAGTTTCATTCCTAAAATATCACAGTAAAATTTTAAGGAATGGTCTAGGTTTCCCACCCGTAACATTGTGTGAAGTAGTCTCATTGTTGTTTTTTTTGGTGATGTATTTATATTAATATAACCCATTAAATCGTAGTAAGCCCTTTAGGGCTTTCTCATAGAAAGAGAGTCCTAAAGGACTCACTACTATGCGCCCATTCCTGAATATTGTTTTAATCCCCGTTTCCATAGCCAACGGTTGATAATTAAAAACAAAATTCCCCAAAAGAACATGATCAATAAACCTCGAAATAAATCAACGGGAAATCCCACAATAATAGAAGCGGGAAAATAAATTAGGTAGGGAAAGGGAGTCCATAATGTTATTTCCCGAATTAAGGGAGGAAAGACTGTTAAAGGGGCAATTATTCCTGATAAAAATATATAGGGTAAATACCAAATTTTTTCAATAGCACTGGCTCTTTCTATCCAAAATGACAATAAAGCAAAGGTATATTGAATAATAAACCGTAGCATAAAAGCTAAAATTAATACTAATAAAAATAATAAGGTTTGTCCTAAACTGGGTATCCAAAAAGATTCAGGATAGAGGGCAAAAAATAAAAGAATTAGCCCAACAATAAAGGGAAAACGGGCAAATCGTTCGGCAATATGGCTAAGAAAATGATGCCAAACTGGATCAATGGGTTGTAATAATCGAGGGGAAAGTTTTCCTTGAATTACTTCTTTTTCAAACTCCCAAATTACCCAAACTACATTACTTTGTCGGACAATAAAAGCAGCCAAAAAATATCGAGCAAATTCAATAGAAGTGAGTCCAATATTACCTGTTTCGGAGGCTTTTATCCAAATTCCCATTAAAATAAAAGGTAAGGAGCCAGACAATACCCAGAAAAATAATTCGGCTCGATATTCAACCATATAAGCATAGTAGGTTGATAGGAAAGTTCGAGCTATTTTTAAAATATGTTTCATAATATTATTCAATTAAAATTATTTTTTTGACGAAAAGTTCTGAAGTTTTATCTATTTTTAACATTTGTTTTAATTTTGACCATTGTTGTCTTCTATTTAAAAGAGAGGATATTAATAATTTCCAGCCTTGAGCAGAAAACAAAGATTTTGAGGAAAAACAAATAGCGTTTTTAACTTTAGCTCTTTTTAATGCCACCAGACTCCAATGCAGTTTCAGATAATCCCTAATATGTTCAAGTCTAGGGAGTTGGATCTGATATTTTTGATTAACCAATTTATAGATTTTTTCCTTAATTAAAATATTAGTATCTAATCGCTTTTTTAGGGATATTTTTTGATTAAAAGCTCCTGGCCAAATTGTACGATAGGCTAAACACTGATTAATAAAAATTGCATCTCCAAATTGAGAAATTTTAATCCAAGAATCAATATCATCACAATTAGTATCTAAACTCGAATCCCAGCCGCCGGATTTGATAAATGCTTCTTTGGAATAGGCAACTTGAATCGGGGTTCCAAATGGCACTTGTTCCAATAACATTCCATAGTGAATATCTTCCTGGGGAATATAATAAACTTTGCCAGGGCCGGTTAAACGAGTCCGACCTAATTCTTTACCATTCGGGTCTACTTGACTTGCTGACACCGAACAAATTACCGCCTGGGAGGATGAATTTTGATTGACTTTGTTTTGATAAGTTTTAATTGCTTTGCTCATTTCTTCAATGCAATTAACAGCCAAATAATCATCATCATCTACTGGTTTAATCCAGTCTCCAGAAGCGGCTCTAACTCCAGCATTCATTGTGGCAGAATGACCGAGATTACTGGGGTTACGATGATAAACTAAACGGTGATCTCCCTGTTGAATTAAGGAGGAAGATAAACTACGAACATAGTCTTCTGTTTGATCAGAGGAAGCATCATCAGCAACAACAACTTCACAAGGAATTGTTTGTTTCAATGCGGAATCAATTGCCCGTTTCAGTAAAGCAATGCGGTTATAGGTTGTAATCACGATGCTAAACTTCATCGGACTGCCTCGCTTAATGGTCTGCTAATTCTGTTATTATTAGCCTAACATATTTAGGGATCTCCTATATTGTTGTTTTTAGGATCGTCGGAGGCTGAATATTAAAAGCTCACAAAGTTTCCATGCAAACCGTAGGGAATATGATGTTTTAAGTGTAATCGAGCGATCGCACCTTTGCTCAAATCACGACTATCCAAAATCACAATCTCGGAACGATGATTTTGGGAATCATACACTACTGTTAACACCCATCCATCATCTTCGGCGATCGCATTTTTACGCGGTACAAATATAGGTTCACTGACAAATCCTGCGGGTGCTGCACTCCATAATTGACGCTGATTGGTGTTTAAATCTACTTTCAAAATCGCCTGTAAGGGGGCATTTATTTCGGCATCGTGGGCGGCTGCTAAATATAAATAACGATAGGGTCTACCGACATAATTCGGATGTAAAGTCGGAAATTCACAACAGCGAGATTCAATCAGTTGACGTTCTACTTTTTTTGTAGTTAAATTTAAAGAAAAACGCCATAATTGTCCCGGATCTAATAGACTAAAATCCGTTTCTCGATAATCTTGATTTGGGCTAATTTGGGATAGGGATTTATAACAAATAGAATCCACAAAAATAGTATCATCTTGTTCATAAGCATTGGCATGATGAAACACAAATCCCAAGGGCATTTCAAAATATTGAATTTTGCCATTTTTACCCCTGGGAATTACAATAATTTTAGTCGGTTTTTTGGTTTGAAAGTTAATACATTCTCCCGCACCCGATAATCCCAATAAATAGGGAATGGGATTAAACTGGACTGGATTTTGGAAGAAAATACAATAATTAGGAGTAATAGCAAAATCGTGAATAAAAGCAAATCCAGGTACAGAATGAACCTGTTTTCTGAGTAACTTTCCTTGAGTAGAAATTTCATAAATTGTAATGGTGGTTGATAACATCGGTTTAATCGAAAAATTGACTAAACAGGGTTCACCGCCATTCCATTCACAATTAGGATCAATTCGAGGATGGGCTGAAAAGGCATCTCCGGGTTCTAAAATTCCCTCTAAATTATCAATTCCAATGGTTTCTAAGGTATTTGCATCCAGATGATAGGGTTGGGCAGCTTCCCATAATGCTAATAGTTTTCCCGCCCAATAAATAACACTTGTATTAGCAATATTTTTGATTTTTAAATCCATAAAATTTGCTAACCATCCCCCAGCTTTTTGGGTTCCAAATACACCACGATAGAGAATTTTTCCGGCTTTTTGTTCTTCTAAATAACCTTGAGTTTTGACAAATTTATTACAATAGTGGGCCGTACCTTTGGTAAAGCGAATCGCAGAAATCATGCCATCGCCATCAAAGGGATGACGAAAATTTTGTCCATTTATATCTAATAAGCCTGGGCCATTTCGATAGAGGGTTCCTTCTAGTTCAGTCGGAATTTCTCCTTCAATATCTTCAATCCAATAGTCGTATTCATGGGGTTGAGAAAGATATCCTTTTGCCCAATCTTGGGTACTATAGGATAAGGTTTTTGTGGAATTTTCTGGCTGAGAAATTATATTTTTCATTGTCTCTTAATTAAGGATTTACGGTTAATTGATCAAGTTCTGAGGGTTGAATACTGACCATTGGAGGTTCGATTTCTGCATTACTATTGGGCAACCAATGAATTAGGGGAATAGGTAATAGGGTACTTAGGTTAGTAATCATTACCAGTAACCATAATTGGTCAAAATTGGTTTCCGTAATTCCTAAATAATAGGTAAGGATACCACCTAATTGATAAGAAATTAAACCTGCTAAATTAGAAACCGACATTAATAGGGCAAATAATGTGGCTTCTACCCCGGGAGGACAGAGGCGAGCAGCTAATATCAAAACAGGCATATAGGCAATTTGTCCCATCACGGTTAGGATTAAACTATCCCCCAAACTAAACCAATGATCATCAATTCCTAGGGTTCGGTTAGTGTGGGTGACTAATAGTAACATGGTCATCCCTAATAAGGTGGAAATAATTGTTGACCAAAAAAAGATTGTCCGAAAGGGAACGGACTTAAAAAATCTTTGAAATAGCCAAATTCCGAGTAAGGAGGCAATACTTGTAACTAAACGAACTCGCCCTAAAAATTCGGGTTGAAATCCTAATTCATTAGTGGTAAAAAAGAAAAATGCAGAATCAGCCGTGGGTGTGGCTTGCCAAAGAAAAATAAAGGCTGTAGGCAACCAAATTGATTTTTGGGTGATGGCTTGACGCAGATTTTTAATTTGAGATTTAACCGTTTGCCAATTGGAGGGTTGACCCTGAAATTCTTCTGCAATTAATCCCGCCACCATGGAAGTAATTAAGGGAAAAGTTGCTGTAATTAAAAATATGGTTTGCGGGGGAAATTGCTCTAATAAAAACCCCCCTAAATAGGCGGTAATTAATCCGCCAATAGCCGACGCTCCCCAGGAAGCGGATTGCAGCGAACCAATATTATTAATTGATTCGTGACGGGCTCTTTCAACAACTAAGGAATCGACAATTACATCGCCAATGGCCACGGAAAGGGAACTCAAGGCAATCGCCCCCGTAGCGGCTAAAGGAGTATGAACAATTGTGGCCATAGCCACCCAGGATAAGGCCCCCAATATTCCTGATAGGATTAAATAGGGACGACGGCGATAACCGAAAATCGGCAGACCGTCGGAAATAAAGCCAAATAGGGGTTTAATAATCCAGGGAATCGCCACAATTCCCAGTAATATTGACACTTCCGCCGGACTCATTCCCAGTTCATCCTTGAGGAAAAAACTCACCCCTAAACGGGCCAGTCCTAAAATTCCCTGGACAAAGTACACCAGTAAAATGGCTATCAGTTCTGGGGTTGGCTCGTTGTCAAAAAATATGGTTTTCTTAAAGAATTGCTTGGTTTTGGCGATGCTTGTTGCAGTCATCAGGATTTTGTAAACAAAAATTAAGAAATATGAATATATTTATCATAACCTACGGATCTACACTCCTAATCAGTTAACAGTCATCAGTCATCAGTCATCAGTCATCAGTCATCAGTTAACAGTCATCAGTTAACAGTCATCTCTTTACTGTTAACTGACAACCGATAAATTTTACGGTGATAACTGATAACCCTTGCACTGATAACTGATAACTGTTTACTGATAACTGATTTACAGTACCCTTAAAATACTAGGAATACTGTCAATTTCATCAAAACCTTTAATTTCACTTAAAGCTTGATTAAAATTACCCTCCAAAACATTATGGGTAACTACAACAATTTCTGCTAAATTTTCATGAAATCCCGTTTGTACAATTGATTCTATACTGACATGATGCTGACCAAAACAAGTTCCTAATTTTCCAATTACCCCAGGAGAATCCTTGGTTAGAAATCGAGTATAAAAACGGGTGACTAAATCCTCCATCGGCGCAATTTTACAGTAATGTTGATGGGTACAATTCATCATTTCATGGGGAATAATCGGATTAACAACTTCTGCTTCTTGCATTTGTAAAACAGCAACAATATTTAAAATATCAGAAACTACCGCACTCGCCGTAGGCCCCGATCCGGCTCCTCTGCCAAAAAACATCACCTGTCCAATCGGTTCCCCTTCAACTAAAATGGCATTATAAACATCATTAATACTGGCTAAAGGATGGGATAAGGTCACTAAAGTCGGATGAACTCGAACCGATAATAAATCCTGATCGGGAGTCGCCTGGGGACTGCGGGATGCGATCGCTAATAACTTAATCACAAATCCCAATTTTTCCGCATAGGTGATATCCGTCGCCGTTACCTTTCTAATTCCTTCACAGTAAACCTGTTCTAACTTAATTCTGCCTCCAAAAGCTAGGGATGCCAGAATCGCAATTTTATCCCCCGCATCTAAGCCATCAATATCGGCGGTGGGGTCAGCTTCTGCATATCCTAACCGTTGAGCATCCGCTAAGACTTCGGAGAAATCTGCCCCTTCATTTTTCATCCGGGTCAAAATATAGTTAGTTGTGCCATTAATAATTCCGGTGACTGTTTGAATTCGATTCGCACCCAAGGATTGTTTTAACGGTTGAATCACCGGAATCCCACCCCCAACGGCGGCTTCTAACATCACATAAACCCCTTTTTTATTCGCCGCATCAAAAATTTCACTCCCATAACGGGAAATCACGGCTTTATTGGCGGTGACAATATGCTTGCCATTTTCAATCGCTTGGAGAATTAGCGATCGCGCTGGTTCCAAACCCCCGATTAATTCCACCACAATATCAATGGCTGGATCAATCACAATTGTTTCTAAATCCGTTGTCAGCATATCTTCTGGTATATTGACACTCCGGGGTTTAGAAAGCGATCGCACCCCCACCCGATGCAAACTTAATTCCGATAACAAGGGATGACGACCCTCCGGGTTGGACAGAATTTCAACCACTCCGGTTCCAACTGTTCCCAGTCCTAATAAACCAATTTTAAAAACCACGATTCTAAACCATCCCTAACGCAAGGCTACACTTCTCATTTTTACATTAGAGGTTGACAATCTTGATGAATATGATCACCTAATTGATCTTCTTTTTAACAGACCAGATACTAAATTACCCTATTTTGTTGATTAATTAATTAATTTTTTTCCCGATTAAGTGCTACTAAAACCGCTTGCTGGCTGACATTTTTGTAAACTGTTTCTAAATATTGCATCACAATATCTATGTCAGATAACGTAGAACGATTTGTAGATTTAATTCCTATTGTAGCTAAATTTATTGCCCCTAAAATATCAAGTACCGTTTCACTACTCGGAGGAGGTGTAATCACAACTAAAGCGGAATCTAGCTGTTGAGAGTAATTCCAAAATTGATCTAATTTCAAGGAATTAGGATTAGATTTTATAGTGATTTCTTCCGAGGTAGCAACGTTAATTTCATCTTGACTTTGACCTCGCAACTGTCGTAAAGAATTAATAATTTGTTCGGCACTTTTTCCCCTAAGTTGAAACAAAACAAAAGGATCTTCACTAAAGCGATCGCCTAACATATAATAAACTGCGGCAATATGTTTACAGGGATTAGCTTGATCTGGACAACTACATTCAGAATGAACATTCTCTAGGGAAAAAGGAAATAATCTTAACCCATTGGCGGCAAATACATCCTCAATATCCTGTGGCATTTCTCCCGCTAATAATTTAGCACTAAAAATTGCCCGTTGTGATAGAGTTGTAATAATATAATTCCATTCTTCATCACTAAATATATCCAACCACAAGGAAACGGTATAAGGTTCGATTTGAGTCCCCTGAACCTGTGCTAAAACTTTTTGATCTTTAAATTCAATCTTTAAAACATTACCTTCTCTAGCGTAATTTCTGGCTCGTTCCAAGCGTTTTTTGAACCGATATTTGTCCAATAAATCTAACCATTGTTGTGACCACCATTCCTGACTCATTTTGTCCTCCTTCTAGTTGTTGCGCTTTAGCGCAGATAGTTGTTGCGCTTTAGCGCAAATAATTGTTATAAGATAAGATGCGCTTCAGCGCAACAACGGTGCTACAACGGAATTTATTCGTCAATAATTGAGTCCCGATCTAATATTAATAGATTTCTGAGTTGATCGGTATCTAAAGCTGTTAACCAATCTTCTCCCGCACTGACAACCTGTTCCGCTAACGCTTTTTTACTTTCAATTAAATCATGGATTTTTTCTTCTAAAGTTCCTGTACAAACAAACTTATGTACTTGTACATTTCGGGTTTGACCAATTCTAAAAACTCGATCTGTCGCTTGATTTTCCACTGCTGGATTCCACCATCGGTCAAAGTGGAAAACATGATTCGCCCGGGTTAAATTCAAACCTACTCCTCCAGCTTTTAACGATAATATCATAATCGGTGGAGCTTGGGGATCATTTTGAAACCGATCAATCATTTCTTCCCGTTTATTTTTTGAGGTACTTCCATATAAAAATAATATTTCTCGGTTGAAATAATCTTCTAAATAGGGTTGTAATACTTTTCCCCATTCAGCAAATTGAGTAAAAATTAAAGCCCGATCTCCTTCGGCTAAAACCTCATCTAACATTTCCGTCAAACGTTGTAATTTTCCCGAATATTGGGTCTTAATTATATCTGATTTTTTACTATTTTTAACTTTAGCTTCGATTAAAACTGGATGGTTGCAGAGTTGTTTAAGTTTTACTAATAGAGCTAAAATCATCCCTCGACGTTGAATTCCTTCCGCATCATCAATTTTTGCTAAGGAGTCATCGACAATCTTTTGATATAGGGTTGCTTGTTCAGTTGTTAATAGACAAAATACTATATTTTCCTGTTTTTCGGGTAAATCTTGAATAATATCCTTATCGGTTTTTAACCGACGTAAAATAAAAGGTTGAACAAGCGATCGCAAAATCTTTAAAGAGTCCGTATCCCCATATTTTTCAATGGGAATAGCAAACCGTCGTTGAAAAAATAGCCGTTGTCCTAAATACCCTGGATTTAAAAAATCCATAATTGACCACAATTCCGAGAGGCGATTTTCTACCGGAGTTCCTGTTAATGCTATTTTGAAAGATGCGTTAATATTTCTAACAGTTTTGGATTGTTTAGCATCGGGATTTTTAATATTTTGAGCTTCATCTAATACCAATCCTTGCCAAGTTACCCCTTGCAATTCTTTCTCGTCTCGGAAGGTTAAGGGATAACTGGTAATCACTAAATTTTTATCTTGAATTATTTTAGCAAAATTTTTACCTTTGGCGCGTTTATCGCCATGATGAACCATAACTTTTAAGGTCGGACTAAACTTTTTAACCTCCCGTTCCCAATTCCCTAAAACCGATGTTGGACAAACCAATAAAACCGGATTTTCTAAACTATTTTGTTCTTTTAAATGCAGTAAAAAAGCAATAAATTCTATGGTTTTTCCCAAGCCCATATCATCAGCTAAACAAGCTCCTAAACCCCATTTTTCTAGGAAAGACAACCAACCTGCACCTCTAGCTTGATAGGGTCGTAATTCCCCTTGAAAATCTTTAGGATTTGGAATCGGTTCTAAGTTACGATTATTGGTTAAAGTATTCAATAATTCCTGTAATTTTCCTCCCGCTTCAAAGTTAACAACGGGTAATTTTTCAATCATTTGAGTATCTCCCGTTGATAACCTTAACGCATCTTCTAAAGAAAGAGTCATTTCATCTTTTCTTTGACTAAAAAATATCTTTGCCGATCTAATATCCGATTCCCGTAACTCCACCCATTCCCCATTAATTTCTACTAACGGACTTTCCTTAGCAACTAAGCGATCAAATTCCGCTTTAGTCATGGTTTGACCACCAATTGATAATTGCCATTTAAAGTTAAATAAACTTTTTAATCCTAATCTTTCATTGGTTTTTAATTTAGGCGTTTCTGCTTTAATACTTAATCCTAATCGACTCGCCCACCCCTCTCGATTTGCTAAACTGGGAGGTAATATTACCCCTAAACCACTATCAGTAAAACGCCAAGCATAGCTTTTCAAGAATTGATAAGCTTGTAAAGGATTTAAACTACAGCTTTGGGGGCGTGCTTGCTGTAAACTGGTTTCAATTACCGGATATAATTTTGAAGCCAATCCTAAGCCTTTTAACAGGGTTTCCTGGGGATGTTTAATCGTTCTCCCTCGATAATTAAACGAGTCAACGGGATGATTCCAAACAATATTAGAATTAACAATAAATTCAGGTTGATCAATAGCTTGTAGACAATATTCTAATTGCCAATTAGGATTATATTCTGTGGGAGGATGTAAATGAAAAGCCGTCGCAAATAGATTGGGTTCAGATAAAGAATATTGTAGGGGAGCAGTCCAATTTTTTAAAGCGGTTTCTAGGGATTCTATTTCTGTTAATTCGGCATTAATAGTATTTTCCTGTTCTCCTAAACTTTGTAACCATTTCTGCCAAATTGGAAGTGATACAATCGCTTTTTTATTAACTTCCTTGGCTACATTTCTCACCTGTTGATCAATCATTACCGATAAAAAATTAATAATAATATCCTGAGCAGATAGGGGCAAATTAATCGCTAAACTATCACCTGCTATTAACTCCTGATACACTTGACAAACCCTTGGCATTTGTTGGGCAAAACGCAATAATCGAGCTTGATCAATAGCACTATCAAGAAGCGGTTGCCATTGAGATATAATAGTTTGATCAGATTGTTGAATTAATCCAGGTAAAAATTTAGATCTAGCTAATAAATCCAAACTCCAACGAGCAATATGTGACCAAAAACGTAGATCCTCTCCCAGGTCAGAATCAGATGTTATAACGGTATTCAAGGGTAGGAATTGTAAAAATTGAAACGCTTGTTTAGGATTAAGAGAAATTCCCGTAATTTGCCAAGGATAAAGATAGGATTTAGGAATATTAGTTGTAGCAGAATAAATCGGAGTCAGGTCTCCAGATTCAGAAATATCTGTTGGTAACGCTATAATTTGTTGGGATAGAATATTTGATAACCCAATATTTTTTAATAAGGGTTGAGTCAATAATTCTGTATCATTTAAAGCAAAAGGATAGGGAAAAATTGCTTCTGAATAAAAGGACTCCGACGGGACTCGCCGCCAGGTTTCTGCCCAAAGGAAAAAACACCCCTTCGACGTCATGCACCAACTTCCATGTAAAATTGCCATCTAGTCAACCTGTAACTGTGCTGTATTGATTATATTCTGTCTTGATTCATTAAAACATAATTTAAAAATTAGAGATTTAATTAAGAATCAAAACTATTGAAGATTTTTGAGGAGTATTTCATTCTCTTATTTTTAGATCAAGTGATTGAATTTAAGTTGACCCGCTTTCATCTTCTACTTGAAACTCGGTTTTTTTAAAACGTTCAGTTGATGTTGCAAAAATCTTAGGTAATTGTTGAGTATATTCTTGACAAGCTTTAATAATAATCTGCTCAGACTGTTTAACATATTCTTGTATATCAAGATGAATGACCCCATCAGCGAGGAGTTGATCAATCTTGTCATCACTGATTTCAATCGAAAACATCCGTTGCCAAATAGACAAAAAGCCAAATAACGCATAAGTGGCATAGGTCTTGCTCGTATTATTACAGCCACATAAGATTGTTATGGTAAAATTATAACTGTGTAATATTTTATTTATTGACTGGTTACTGGTGAGAGTTATGAACAGGACTTTATTGATTGCTGGAACGGATACAAATGTGGGGAAAACAGTGTTAACAACGGCGTTAATTTCCTATTGGCAAACCTATTATTTGTCTCGAACTTTAGGGGTATTTAAACCGATTCAAACGGGAGAGGGCGATCGGGAATTGTATACTCAACTTTTTGATTTAGGTCAGTCGATTGAAGACATTAATCCTTTGCATTTTAAAGCCCCTCTTGCTCCTCCAATTGCAGCCGAAATGGAAGGAAAAATAGTCGATTTAAAGTTAGTTTGGTCGCATTTCTGTCAGTTGCAAGAGCGTCTGGATTTTGTATTAATAGAAGGGTTGGGGGGGTTGGGTTCTCCGGTGACGAATGAATTAATAGTTGCTGATTTGGCACGGGATTGGCATTTACCGACTATTTTAGTGGTTCCGGTTCGTTTAGGTGCGATCGCTCAGGGGGTGGCTAATGTGGCTTTAGCTCGACAAACGGGGGTATTTCTGAAAGGTTTAGTCTTAAATTGTGTCGAACCTATTTCAGAGCAGGATATTGAAAATTGGACTCCTACCAATCTGATAGAATCTTTAACCCAAATTCCAATTTTAGGAATTTTACCCCATCTTGATACACCAACGGATCGAGAAAAACTGACTCAAATTGCTGCAAATTTAGACATAGAAACTATTTTTAATTAATCACAAAGATGTAGGGGCGGGTTCTGTAATAATTTATGTTCAGCACAAATAATCTGAAAAACCCGCCCAAACTCAGCATTGATTTTCAGTTAATCTGGAATTTTATTGGGTAATAGTTGGGGAGAGTTGAGGTAGGTTATTCGTAAAGTTATAAAGATTAATTCGGAACCCGCCCCTACAAACATTAAAATAATGTTACAATTAATTTTAGATCCTTAAATAGATTTTTCAGATTTTCTGTATACCGATGGTTTCTACAATTCCCAGCTTAAATTCAGTCAATAACTCACAACTGCGACTAGATATCCGTAACTTACAGCCGCAGTTAATCGAATGGCGTCGCCACTTACATCAGTATCCTGAATTGGGATTTAAGGAAACCTTAACGGCGGAATTTGTTGCCGAAAAACTGAAAAAATGGGGAATTGAGCATGAAACCGGAATTGCTAAAACCGGAATTGTGGCTATTATTGATAGTGGAAAACCCGGGCCAGTTTTAGCGATTCGTGCCGATTTAGACGCCTTACCAATTCAAGAAGAAAATGATGTTTCTTATAAATCTCAACATCAGGGAATTATGCACGCCTGCGGCCATGATGGTCATACGGCGATTGCTTTAGGAACTGCCTATTATTTAGCCCATCATCGCCATAGTTTTCAAGGGTTAGTTAAAATTATTTTTCAACCCGCCGAAGAAGGGCCAGGGGGTGCTAAACCGATGATTGAAGCGGGGGTTTTAAAGAACCCTAATGTGGATGGTTTAATTGGATTACACCTATGGAATAATTTACCTTTAGGAACTATTGGAGTCCGTAGCGGGGCGTTAATGGCGGCCGTAGAAAAATTTCAATGTACAATTTATGGAAAGGGCGGACATGGGGCAATTCCCCATCAAACTATTGATTCCATTGTGGTTGCCTCCCATATTGTTTTAGCCCTACAAACCATTGTTTCTCGGAATGTTAATCCCTTAGATGCAGCCGTTGTTAGTGTGGGTTCCCTTCATGCTGGAAATACCGATAATGTGATTGCGGATAGTGCTAAAATGTTGGGAACAGTGCGGTATTTTAATCCTAGCTATAAAGGGTTTTTTGGGAGTCGAGTTGAACAAATTATTGCCGGGGTTTGCCAAAGTCATGGGGCGAGTTATGAACTTAATTATGCCTCTTTATATCCTCCGGTGATTAATGATAAACGGATTACGGAGTTGGTACAAAGTGTGGCGGAAACTTTAGTTGAAACTCCCGCCGGACTTGTGCCAGAATGCCAAACTATGGCGGCGGAAGATATTGCCTATTTTCTCCAAGCTGTTCCGGGTTGTTATTTCTTTTTGGGTTCGGCAAATGCGGATAAAAATTTAGATTTTCCCCATCATCATCCCCGTTTTAATTTTGATGAAACGGTCTTAGCTATGGGTGTAGAAATGTTTGTGCGCTGTGTGGAAAAATTCTGCGTTGGTAATCATTTAACAGTTAACAGCTAGTAAAGACGCGCCATGGCACGTCTCTACTTATATAGCAACCGTCAAGGCAGTTAGGATACCAGACGGATTTTAGAACCCAGACGGTGAAGTATTTTCCCCCTAAGCCCCCCGTGCACGGGGGGTTTGGGGGGGCTGTTCCCAGATCCGGCGTTCCCAGATCCGGCGTTCCCTGCTATAACTGAATTATTGGCAAAACTCAAATTTAGCAAGGTCTTTGGGTAAGGATGGAGCATAGGGAACTTTGACCCCTTTGGGTGCTAAAATACCAATTCCATAAACACATCCATCTTTGCGGCTACAACTGGTCATATTAAGATTAAGTTCATAAATATTAGCAGCCGGAGGTTTAAATGGCATCACAGATAAAGTATCTTTTTCTGATTGTAAAACCTTCCCATCCAGGGTTTTAATACTTAAATTTACATCGGTACAATTTTCGTCACAATAGCCAACAAATAAATATTCTATCGCAGGATCAAGTCTAATGGTTAGAGGAGCATTCGCCTTCGCTGGCCCCTTACGGACAATCGGCCAAAATGCCAATTCAAAACCGTCTCTCCCCGCATCCTTAACTACTTCTTTGAGTTTACAAACGACTGTTTTCTCATCTGCGGTGAGTTCCCTAGCAACCGCAGTCCCCAGGAACACTGTACCCAACAAAAGCGCAAATCCAGGCAAGATAAAATGTTTGCTGTTCATCGATAATTTTTGGGAAGGGATGGTATGTCGCAAAATTGAAAATACTCAGGAGGATATCATACTTTGGCACAATTGTTACTGGCATTATGGGCTTTTAAATCATCTATCGTAAATAGACTCTGAAATTCTAAGCCTTCCTGCTGATAGAGTTCCCCGCCCCCCTGTTGTCTGTCTACTAAAGCGATAATATGATGGGCCTGATATCCCGCATCCTGTAGGCGTTTGACCGCTTTCATTGCCGATTGTCCCGTAGTCACCACATCCTCAAGGACTACCACCTGGGCGTCAGGGGGTAAAGTTGGCCCCTCAATATAGGCCTGGGTTCCATGTCCTTTGGCTTCCTTGCGAACAATTAAGGCAAAAACTGGCCGATTTTGATAGGCAGAAACCACACTCACCGCCGAAACCATCGGGTCAGCACCGAGGGTTAATCCGGCCACCGCTTGGGTATCTTCGGGTAACATTGCTAATAATAAACGGCCAATAGCCAAAGCTCCATGGGGATGCAAAGTGACTTGTTTACCATTAATATAGTAGGAACTCTGTTGACCGGAAGAAAGTACAAAATCTCCTTCTTTATAGGCGAGTTGACAAAATAAATCCAGTAGCCAATGGCGCAGGGTTGCTAAGTCCGTTGTGGCGACAGACTCATTCAGAATTACCGGATGTTGATGTTGATCCATTGATGATTAGACGGGATTGAGTGCATTTTCTTAGTTTACTATAGAAATTGATGAATTTATAAAGATTTATAATTTATTATCAAAATTAAGAGTTGCTATTTAGGAAAAACTGGCCTAGGATAGAGACAGGTTTCTCTGGATAGGTTAGAAATATGAATCGGAAACAAACGCGCCTCCTCAAATTGCAACCTTTTGCACAAATTCCGGTTCTATTCACTCCCCGGGTAGTCCTTCCATCGGTACTGTTAGTTTGCCTATTTCCCACTTCAATTGTGGCACAAACGATTATTCCGGCACAGGATGGAACCGGAACCCAAGTCATTCATCAGGGAAATCAGTTTAATATTAATGGCGGCAGTTTATCGGGAAATGGAGCAAATTTATTCCATAGTTTTGAAAAGTTAGGACTATCTCAGGGTCAAATTATTAACTTTATTTCTAATCCTAAAATTCAGAATATATTAGGACGAGTTACCGGGGGAGAAGCCTCTTTTGTTAATGGATTAATTCAAGTTACGGGCGGAAATTCTAACCTATTTTTAATCAACCCGGCGGGAATTGTTTTTGGAGAAAATGCCAGTTTAAATATTCCTGCCTCTTTTACCGCTACGACAGCAAGTTCGATTGGATTTGGGAATCAAAATTGGTTACAAGCTATCGGGGAAAATCAATGGCAAACCTTAGTCGGAACTCCTAGGGATTTTGTGTTTAATTCCGAAAATCCTGGGAGTTTAGTTAATTTCGGAAATCTCACGGTTTCCCCTGGAGAGAATATAACATTATTAGCAGGAACGGTTTTAAATACCGGAACAATATCCGCACCCGCCGGAAATATTACTATTGCGTCGGTGACTGGGGAAAATTTAGTTCGACTTTCCCAGGACGGACATTTATTAAATTTAGAATTAACTTCAGATATTCCTCAAAATAATTCTACCTTTACCGCCTTATCTTTACCGGAATTACTCACTGGAGGAAATTCAGTTAGTGCGAGTCAAGTTAAGGTTAATGAACAGGGTCAGGTTATTTTAACTGCTTCGGGAATTACAGTTCCCACCACACCTGGAACTACGATTTTATCAGGAACTATTGATGTCAGTTCACCCAATCAAAGCGGGGGAAATCTTCAGTTAACAGGGGATAGGATTGGCTTAATTAATAGTACCTTAAACGCATCGGGATTAACCGGAGGAGGAACAATTTTAATCGGGGGAGACTATAAAGGATTAGGGGATTTTCCCCATGCCCAAAAAACCTTTATTAGTCCAGATTCTTTTATTAATGCTAATGCTTTAGACACGGGAAATGGCGGTCGAGTTATTATTTGGTCTGAAGATTTAACTCAAGTTTATGGTAATATTCAGGTGCGGGGAGGAATCCAAAATGGCAATGGCGGATTTGTTGAAACCAGTAGTCGCGGTATTTTAGATATTAACACCGCCCCCGATATTTCAGCCCCTGTCGGGTTAGGAGGAACCTGGTTACTTGACCCAAATAATATTGATATTGTTGATGATACGAGGGGAAATACAAACCTGAATCAAAATCCTTTACCCACGGGTGAATTACTATTTAATACCAGCGATGATAATGGAAGATTAAGTGTTTTTGTATTGAAGTCGGCGCTAAGTGAAGGTAATGTTGTTGTAGAAACCGGGGATGTGGGAACCAATTCCCAAGATGGGAATATTACCTTTCAAACTTCCTTTGATTTTGATGGAATTGGGGGGGAAAGAAGTTTAACCTTAAATGCGGCGGGGAATATTATTCTGAATGGACAAACTATTAGGGATAGTATCCCGAATGATAGTGATAAATTAAACCTGAATTTTAATGCAGATTTTGAGAATAATAATAATGGTGCTATTTATATTAAAAACGCTACCCTCGATACAAAGGGAGGAGATTTTACCGCAACGGGTCGAGGAAATGTCCTATTCCATTCTGGAGTTTGGATTGATAATAGTCAAATTAATACCTTGGGGGGAAACATCACCCTAGATGGCATTGCGGTTAATAACCAACCCTTTAATCATGGGATTCTATTAACGAATAGTAGCTTAAATTCTGGCAATGGAAATGTTAATTTAACTGGAACCAGTGGTCTACAAACCGAGACTAATATAGGAGTTTGGTTAGAACAATCTACTATTAATTCAGAGGCAGGAAATATTAGTATTATTGGCAATAGTAAAGGCAGTCAAACCAATAATATTGGTGTTTTACTCAATAATAATTCTACCTTACAAAGCAGAACAGGGAATATTACCTTAACTGGAAGTAGTGAGAATGGATTAAATAGTTTTGGTGTGAATTTGAACCAAAGTAATATTTCAACCGTTGATGGTACAATTAAAATCACAGGAACTCCCGCCGGAATCAATAATAGCGTGGCAGTTTATATTAGTGATAGTAATATTGCTTCAACCGGAACTGGAAATATTGATTTAAACGGAAATAATAACGCCACAGGAAATAATAATGACGGAATTTCTATATTAAATAACTCCCTAATTTCTTCCACAGGAACCGGAAATATTACCTTATCGGGGGTTAGTGGTCAGGGTAATATTAGCGAGGGAATTTTTATCGCGAATGGAAAAATACAAACCCTAAATAGTGATATTAAAATTAACGGTTTGGGACAGGGTTTAACCTCAAGTATAGGAATTTTTATTGGGGATGGAGGTGAAATTGTTTCTACTGGAATTGGGAATATTAATTTAGATGGACTTAGTAGTGCTACGGGGAATAGTAGTCATGGAATTGCCCTATTTGGAGGTGCAAATATTACCGCGACAGCAACGGGAAATATTAATTTAGTGGGAAGTAGTAGTCAAACTCCCGATAGTCATGGGATTTTGATTTTAGATAACCCTATTATTGGGGTTATTAATGGAAATCTGAATTTAACTGGAGTGAGTTCATCTTCTTTAGGTGGACAGGGTATTTTATTGGGAAATAGTCTAATTCAATCGTCAGGAACAGGGAGCATTAATTTAACTGGAACTGGCAATAGTACGGGGAGTGAGAGTAATGGGATTATTTTAATTAATACCGCAGAAATTAATAGTTTAGCGAGTGGGAATATTAATATTCAAGGTCGTAGTGCGGCAGTTGCTAATAGTCAGGCGGTGGGAATATTTGGAGAGAGTAAAATTCAAAGTAATACGGGGTCAATTTTAATCGATGGTGTGAATAATGGCGAGAATGGCGAGAATACAAATAGTGTAATTATTGGAGAAAATACCCCCATTACTACCACAGGTTCAGGAAGTATCACCATATCAGGAAATCGAGATTTATTAATTAATTCCGTGACTAATACCGGGGGTGAAATTAATCTCCAAAGTAGTGAAGGAAATATCAATAGTAGTTTTGGAATTATTGATAGTAGTTCTATTCAGGGAAGTGGGGGAAATATTGCGATTAATGCGGCGGGTAATATTAGGGTTGCCGGAATTAATGCCCGTGGAAACACCCAAGGAGGAAGTGTTAGTTTAACTTCTGCTAATAATATTATTACGGTAACTGATAATATTAATACTTCCGCCACCACAGGTCAGGGTAATACAATTACGGTTTCTGCTACCAATGGGGAAATTAATACCCAAGCTGGCATTTTAGATAGTAGTTCTTCTGATAATGATGGCGGCAACCAAACCCTCAACGCTTCGGGAACGATTACTTTAGGAGGAATTAATACCAGTACCGCCTCTAATTCTACCAATAGTCAGGCAGGAACCCTAGATATTTCTTCAGGAAATAATACTATTAATTTAACTGGAGATATTAATACCTCAGCCACCAAAGGTCAGGGAAGTGATGTTAATTTTAATGCTAATGTTATTCTACCTAAACCCAATATTACTATCAATACAACGGGAAATAATAGCGGGGGGAATGTTACCTTTAATGGAACAATTAACGGGGGTATTAACCCCACCCCTACCCTCCCCTTGCTAATGGGAGGACGTAATAGTTTAACCCTAGAAACTGGAACGGGAGATGCAACTTTTAGTCAAGCAATAGGGGATAGTCTGCCGCTACAAAACTTAATCATTAATAGCGGAAATGTGGTTACTCAGTCTGCGGTAACGGTAGAGAATGGGGGAATTAATGTTAATGCAACTCAAAATATTAATTTAGGTGATACCATAACAGCTAATAATAGTCCTATTGATGTTAGTGCTACTGGAGATATTACAACGGCGGATATTATTAGTAATGGGTCAAGAATTTCTCTCACCAGTAATACCGGAAATATTAATACCGCATCGGGTATTCTTAATAGTAGTTCAACCACCGAAAACGGAGGAGAAATCAACCTAAATGCGGCTGAAAATTTAACTATAGGCGCAGTAATTACCCGCACAGAATCTAATTTAGGAACCAGTCAAGCCGGAACCCTAACTCTCTCTGGAAATACAATTAATTTAACTAATAATATTGATACTTCTGCTACTATTGGTTCAGGGAATAATATTATCTTTAATTCTCCGGTGATTTTAGATGCAGATATCGTTACTTTAAACACATCGGGAACCGCCAGAAGTGGAAATGTTACCTTTAATAATACCGTTGATAGTAATACTCCAGGGACTGCTAATTTAACCCTGGAAGCGGGGACGGGAACGGTTAATATTAATCAAGCAATAGGAGCAACAAATCCCTTAAATACTTTAAATCTAACCAGTGGAGATGTCAATAGTAATGGGGGAATTAATCTTGAGGGAGAAGGAATTAATATCAATAGCAGTGGTACGGTTAATTTAACCCAACCCATCACCGCCACGAATACCGCCACTATTAATATTAATGCCGAAAATAATATCACTACCGCCAACCTAACTACCCAAGGTCAAGCTATTATATTAAATAGCAATACGGGAAATATTGATAGTAGTGGCGGAATTATTAATAGCAGTTCTCCTAATAGCAATGGCGGTGATATTACGATGACAACTCCTGCTAATATTACCCTGGGGGAAATCAATACCAGCACCCAAAACAACCAAGCGGGAAATGTTACTTTAAACACTGGAAATAATCCAATTATTTTAAATGGTGATATTAATACCTCTAGCAATAATGGGGTCGGAAGTCAACAACAATATAATAGTCCCCTACAACTCGCATCCCCTAATATTACCCTAACTTCATCGGGAACTAATAATAGTGGTGATATTATTTTCAATAATTCTATCAATGGAAATAGTAACTTAACCCTGAATGCGGGTAGCGGTAATATTACTTTTTCTACTGTGGGTGATAGTAACCCCCTGTCTAGTTTGCAAGTTAATACCACCGGACTCACGACCCTAAAAGGCAATTTAACTACAAATAATAATATTGATTTTAGTAATGCTTCTGGGGGAACTCAACTCGAAAATCCTATTATTATTAATACCACCGGAAATAATGGTAATATTCTATTTAATAATAGTCCGATAACAGGTTCCCAAACCCTAACACTCAACGCCGGAAATGGAACAATTTCCCTGAATACCGTTGGTAATAATAATAACCCCATAAACGGATTAATTTTTCAACAAGCGAGCGCCCTTAACCTGTTTGGAGATATCTACACCAGCGCCGGACTTAACTTTTCCTCCGTAAATACCGTTAATGTTTCTGGAAATTCAGTTACATTAGACACCAGTATTGGAAATGGAGCAATTGACTTTATTGGTTCAACCCTTGGTGGACAAGGAAATAGTAACTTAACCCTGAATGCGGGTAGCGGTAATATTACTTTTTCTACTGTGGGTGATAGTAACCCCCTGTCTAGTTTGCAAGTTAATACCACCGGACTCACGACCCTAAAAGGCAATTTAACTACAAATAATAATATTGATTTTAGTAATGCTTCTGGGGGAACTCAACTCGAAAATCCTATTATTATTAATACCACCGGAAATAATGGTAATATCCTATTTAATAATAGTCCGATAACAGGTTCCCAAACCCTAACACTCAACGCCGGAAATGGAACAATTTCCCTGAATACCGTTGGTAATAATAATAACCCCATAAACGGATTAATTTTCCAACAAGCGAGCGCCCTTAACCTGTTTGGAGATATCTACACCAGCGCCGGACTTAACTTTTCCTCCGTAAATACCGTTAATGTTTCTGGAAATTCAGTTACATTAGACACCAGTATTGGAAATGGAGCAATTGACTTTATTGGTTCAACCCTTGGTGGAAAAGGAAAGTTAACTCTTAACGCGGGGAATAATGATGTAAATTTAGATACTTTTACCACAGAATCTACCCTAAACGGTTTAGGGATTACCGCCGGAACCGTCCAAGCTAACGCCCCTATTACCCTAGGGTCAGGGGGACTGAATATTAATGCCAGTAATATTGTTAACCTCAATGCTAATATTCTCAGTAATGGTACGGTTGCAGTCACCGCCAATAATGATATTACCACCCGTGATATTACCGCATCCCCTGGTATTACCCTCAATAGCCGTAACGGGAATATTACGGTTAACTCCCTGAATAGTTCATCCCCTAATGCTAACGGTGGGGGTATTTCCCTAAGTACCCCCCAGGGAAATATTACTACTAACACCCTGAATAGCTCATCCCCAGGTAATGCGGGCGGAAATATCTCCCTAGAAGCGAATACCGGAAATGTTACAACCGGAAATATACTGACATCCGGTTCGACAGGCGGTAATGTTACGGTTAAAGCCCAAACCAGCATTACCACCGGACAAATTGATACTCAAGGTCAAACCCAGGGCGGTAACGTCTTCCTCGACCCGATTAATGATGTTCAGGTCGAATTTATTAACGCTGAATCCCCCAATGGTCTCGGGGGTAACGTTTTTGCGGAATCAACTCAAGGCTACTTCCGTGCTACCAACTCCTTCCCCACCCAATTTTCCCCCACGGGAACCGCCAGTATCTCCACCGCAGGACGTCTGGGCGGGGGTTCGATTACGATTCGTCAGGCCGGAGGGCCACTGAATCCCCCTGTTGCTCCCTTTGAAATCGGAGGTAACTTAGCAATGAATGGAACAGCCTCCGTCATTACTACAGGAGACTTTAATATTCTGCCACTCCAAAGTTTTGAAGGTTCATTCACATCAGGAAATATTGTTATTTCCACCGATGACGCGCCTAATATTCCCCCCAATGTAAATCAACCCTTAATTGATACCGAAGTTATCCTACAAGAAGATGTATTAATTCGTCCTGACCAAGAACAAAAAATAGAAGAAACTTCTCCTGAAATTATTATTAATGATAACAATACTACAGGAGACTTTAATATTCTGCCACCCCAAAGTTTTGAAGATTCATTCACATCAGGAAATATTGTTATTTCCACCGATGACGCGCCTAATATTCCCCCCAATGTAAATCAACCCTTAATTGATACCGGAGTTATCCTACAACAAGATGCCTTAATTCCTCCTGACCAAGAACAAAAAATAGAAGAAACTTCTCCTGAAATTATTATTAATGATAACAATAATTTTCTGTCCAAGAAAATTTTATCAACGGTAGATATTGCTTTTGGTTTTGATAACTTAGATTCGACATTTTTAGCATTAGAACAGTCAAGAAATCAAGAATTTAAACAACATTTAGGAGTCCAAGGAACCCAATTAAATCGTTCAGAAGTTCAACAATTTTTAAAAGAATTAGAGATAAAAACTAAACAGGTTTATGCGATTGTTTATATTGTTTCCAGGGAAGAGCAATTAGAAATCATTGTGGTTCCTTCCTTCGGTGAACCCATAAGACATAGCGTTCCTGAAGCCACTAAAGAAAAATTATTCCCCGTTGTTCGACAATTACAAAGTGAAATTACCAACCCCCGAAAACGGGATAAAGTCAGTTATCAAGCTCCGGCGAAACAACTTTATCAATGGATGATTCAACCGATAGAAGATAATTTGAAAAGATTAGGAATTTCTACAATTCTATTCTCCCTGGATGCAGGTTTACGGAGTTTACCGATGGCAGTTTTATGGGATGGTCAACAATTTTTAACCGAAAAATATGGGATTAGTTTAATTCCGAGTACCAGCTTAATTGACTTTCGATATCAACCCATTGGTCAAGCGCAAGTCCTAGCCATGGGAGCCAGTCAATTTCAACAACAAAATCCACTTCCGGCGGTTCCAATTGAACTCCAAAATATTACTGAAATTTGGCCTGGGGAAAAATTCTTAAACGAACGATTTACCCTGGAAAATCTGAAATCCCAACGGCGTATATCTGATTTTCAAGTGATTCATTTAGCCACCCACGCTGATTTTAAAACCGGATCTCCGAGTAATTCTTTTATTCAATTATGGAATGAAAAATTACCCTTAACAGAACTTCCTAATTTGGGTTGGGATAATCCCATAGTGGAATTATTAACTTTAAGTGCTTGTCGAACAGCATTAGGAGATCGACGGTCAGAATTAGGATTTGCTGGGTTAGCGGTGCAGGCGGGAGTTAAATCCGCTTTAGCGAGTTTATGGTATGTTAGTGATCAAGGAACCTTGGGATTAATGAGTGAATTTTATGAATCTTTAAAGCAAGCTCCGATTAAAGCGATCGCTTTACAAGAGGCACAAATTGACATGATTCAAGGAAAAACTCGGATCGAAAATGATCAATTGATAACCACCTTTGGCGCTATTCCTCTCCCTGAGAATCTGACAGAATTTAATATTACCAGCCTATCCCATCCCTATTACTGGTCAGGATTTACAATGATTGGAAGCCCTTGGTAAACTTAGGGAGCGGTTTTTTAAAAATAACCTTTAAGGTTGCAATTGCTAAAATTTCTACCTTGTTGTATAAGTCAATTTATTTTTTCAAAAGATGTTTTAAACTATGATCTAGTAGATTTTTTTCAACGAAATTCTTTGTTGATCCGAAAGGACAGTTATCCCCATTCAGCGACCATCCTAAAAAGGTAGCGTGGTGAGGAATCCCCGTCCGTTTACGGCGGGGTGGATGTCAATCCCCAAGTCAGGGAAATAGGGAAAGGAGGCTTTAAGTAGGTAGGCTCTATAAAGTCTCCATGTAAACGATTGTAAATCGTTCTAACGCTTTCTAATAGCTGATCTAAGCCTCCTTTACATATTGTTAAATGAAAAAGTTTAATCCCGCCTACCTACTTAAGCGATTATTTCAGTAAGCGTTGGCGAGCAGTCATCCGCCAAGCCAGCAATTCAGGTAAACGCCAGGTAACACCATTAGATTTTTGATCTAATTCGTCCTGTTCTAAGGCCGTTTTCCAAAACGTTAAGGCTTGTTTATGACGGTTTTGGGCTTCTAAAACCTGAGCTAAAAGATAGTAAGCTACCACATTAGATTCTTTTAATTCTAAGGATTGACGTAACTCAACTTCAGCCTGTTTTGGATTATTTTCTAGGAAATAAGCCCAGCCTAAATTCTTATATAAGGCGGCTCGGATTCCTTTATCCTTAACTTGTACCAAGGTTTTTTCTAATTTATCAATAGCTTCCTCGGTTTTGCCATCTAAAATTTCCAATCGTGCTAAATTATTTACCGCCGCCTGTGTTGCGCGGTTATTATCCACATCGACTAGAATTTGATAATGTTTTCTGGCTTCTTCAAACTGATCGAGCTTTTCATAGGTCGAACCTAAATTATAATGACCTGCACTTAAAGCCGAATGATAGCGAATTGCTTGCAATAAATTGATTTTAGCCGATTGAAACTCCCCTTCTAAGTAGTGTTTATAACCCAGTTCATTAAAGGATTTACCCATTAACTGATACCAGACGGCTTTTCTGAAGTTACTATTAACCGTGTAAGCCATAGGAGCGCTAAAATTAGTTGTTTCTAACAGCGATCGCTCAACTAAAAATTCTAAGGAAGTCTGGACTTCGGCTTCAGTTTCCGAGAGAATTAAATCCGTTGCTAACTCACTCAAGGTTGCCGCTTTTTGATTTACTGCCAACCAACAGACTAAACGAATTTCTAGGTCGGACAATTCCTGTTCTGCTCGCAGGGATTGACGTACCAATTCTTCAATAACCAAGGTATTTTGCTTGATTAATTTCGTCAGATTTCTAATTGTAAAATCAGGAATCTTAGCCGCCCATAATTTTAAAATTAAGGGGTTGCCACCACATAAATGAATCAATTCTGATAGGAATTTTTCATCTAAATAGAGGGATTCTTGACCGGATAAAACCATTTGTTGAGAGTCTTGTTCCGATAACCCAGTTAACTGTACTGAGGTTTTAGACGCGAACTGTTGCCACGAAAGCGGAAATTCCCAACCGATTAATAAAACACTGCTACGATGGGAAGACTCACTAATCTGTTGAAATAAAGATTCATAACTTTTGAAAGCCGCATCTTTACTCCCGAGTTGTGAGATATATTCTATCTCATCAATTACTAACAAATACCGAGAATCCGATAAGGTTTTCAACAATTGGGCGATTTGTTCCGAATCATCCCAACCTAAAGGGGCTTGAGATTGTTCAGGAAAAGTTGAGGCGATAAACTCACTCGGAGAAGGTTTATCTCGGAGTGAGCGCCAAATCACTTTGTCAAAGTCCGGGGCAATTTCCTGAACTAATTTAACCGCCAAAGCCGTTTTCCCAATACCGCCCATGCCCTCCAACATCATCAGGTGAGCACGTTCGGTGACTAATCCTTGTTTTAAGGTAGCCATAGCTTCCAAACGGCCATAAAAGGCTGCCAATTTGGGTGCATTCCCCCAATCGATTTGAACATTACTACTGAAACCTTGGGGGTCAAGGCCACTCATCGACCGCTTTTTGCGACCGGATTGACCATTGATTTGGCTCCCTTGATTAGTACCATCGGTTTGATATTCTGACAGTAACTTTTGCTGCAATTTTGCTAATTTTCCCGGCCCTGCACCGCTAATATTTAGTTTCCTATAAACCTCACCCAAGCGTTTCTGCAAGGCATCCTTGCGAACCCCTAATTGCTTAGAAATCGCAGTCATCGGTTCTCCTTGGATTGCCCGCGCCATCACTTCGAGTTCATTGTCGGAAATTCCAACTCTCGTAGCTACAGTCTTTAAAAATTCTCTCGGTACCATATCAAATTTAACCTAATAAATCAACTGTGAATTCAATATTGATGCTCAATTCTAATTCTGTCAATAGGTGTTAATTTCTATTGATTTCTATTCAGAATCAAGGATCAATCCCATCTGATCTTCGGTGAAGGTACAACCCAGCTATAACAATTTTCAGTTATACATCAGAGTCGGCTCCACCCCTTCAAAAATCGCTCAGTTCTAGCTTGAGCAATTAGTCCAAGAAACTAAAAACCTCTAATTTTTGATTTTATCATACATTCTCGGTTTTATGAGTTATTTTTTGCAATTTTGGGTTTCCCCCCCCTCTACTGCTGAAAACCAAGTTGACACCGAATCCGCTTTTGATCTGCGAAGACCCTACCTAGACCAATTTTAAGTCTAGCAGGGAGAACAGTCTTAGGGTGAAAATGAGAACTTGGGATGATTTTGGGAATAATCGTTTGTAATCAGATAGGTGCTTCTAGGTTAAAAGTGAACGACATTGACCGTCCTAAATTATAGGGTAGGAAAAATTTTGGACAACAGAGTTGAGCAACATTTTGGCAAAAGATCGGATTAGACAATTGACCTAAATCAAAATTTATTAAACTAGAATCTTGCCTCAAAATGAGTAACCCCAGAGAATCTAAATTGAATCTTTAAATTGTTCTCAATGTCAAAAAAATGATGCTAAGATTGACCAATATTTCCAAAATCAAGAAAAATATGGTGATTAATCGTACCCACCCTCAAGATCCCCACCATTTAAGGACAGAAACCCTTGAACCTTGCTTCTCGCCTCAAAACTTAGCACAAGTCAGAAAAGTAAAACTATTAGCAACAGGAAAATACTTGCCCAAAAATAAGGAGGGTGGCTTTGAATTTATTCAACGCCGAGATCCCTCCTAAGCAGAAGTCAATGAGTTTTCAAACTGATATAGCAGGGAACACCGGAACAGCCCCCCCAAACCCCCCGTGCACGGGGGGCTTGGGGGCAGGGAACAGGGGGGAAATACTTCACCGTCTGGGTTCTAAGATCCGTCAGGTGTCCTAACTGCCTTGGCGGTTGCTACAACTAATAACTGATTAAAACACTTGGGACTCAAAGGCTCCGATATCAATAATGTTATTGATGATCCGGTTAAAGCCTGCCCCCCGTTGATCAAATTGTCCAGGGTCAGTATAGGGGGCAATAAAGCTATTACTTCCCTTGTTAATAGCAAGACTGGTACTAGCTAGAGCCAAGGTTGGTGTAGTGCCGCCGTTATTTTGTAAGGGACTGAGTAAGGGATCGATTGGGGCGATCGTACTGCCGACAATATCATTTTTAACCCCATCTACTAAACCCTCTCCCCCAGTTCCGTTTCCAATTAGGTTATTGCCGCCACTCTTGAAGGCAAATTCAATGGACGCTCCAACATCGGGGTTAAGGGGGGAGGTGTTACTAGCAATAATTGTGTTTTTCAGGTTGGCTACCCCCCCAATATTCCTTACCCCGCCACTGTTTCCGCTCGCATTATTGAAGGCAATTGTGCTATTAGTAATCGTCAAGTCCGCAACGGAGTTAAACACGCCGCCACCGATCATACCTTTATTGTTAGCAATCGTGCTATTAATAATTTGGACTTGACCATCAATCACAATAATTCCACCACCGTTGCTACCTATGTTATTGCTGATGGTACTATTTTGAACAGTAAGTTGGCCGGAGTTGGCGATCGCCCCCCCATTATTCGCCTGGTTTCCATCTAGCCAACTATCGAGAACCTTAACCTTACTGGTAGAAGACGTAATATTAATCGCACCGCCCCGACTACCTGTGGTGGTACTACTGGTATTGGGTATCGTTCCGGCGGGGAAACCATTGCTCAGTTTCAATTCTTCAAAGGTAACATTCCCGCCATTAACAGTGAAAACATTGTAGTCCCCCCCCGTATCTCGACGAATAGTCAGCTTATCGGCTCCTGGCCCATCAAAAATAATATCGCTACCGATACCGGGTAAAGCCCCTGCCAGATTAATCACCCCAGAAGTGGCTTTGTCAACAAAGGTAATCGTATCTTCTCCGGGTAGAATTCCAGCATTGAGAATCGCCTGACGTAATGAACCTTCTAGGGTGGCATAGTCTTCGGGGGCTTGACTCTTAGTATCCCCTAGTTGAGTCACGGCGGTATCATTGGCCAGAATCGTCACCTGTGCCGTATTTTCTTTGGGATTAATCTTATAGTTCCCGTCCGCTAAGACTAGGGTTAAAGATTCATCAGCTTCGGCTTGGACATCATTAATCGGAGTCAGGATGATATCAATACTAGCTTGATTGTTAGGAAGGGTAACAGTAGCGGTGGAGTTGCCTGTGACCGCTACGGTTTGACCCGTTGAGGTGCTCAGGGTATAATCTGCCGGGCTAATTTTATCGGGTTCTAGGGTGAGGTTGATGGTTAAATCCCCAAAGGTATCCGGGGCGCGACTAATCCGATAAATACCGTTTTTGGGCTGTTCATTGGGGACTTTTGTGGTGACAGGTTCCGTGGCTATTGCTTCTACCGTGGTTAAACTGAGGGTGGCTTTGTCGTCATCTTTGATGATAACGGTACTGGTAGGGATATTATTTCCATCTTGTCCATTTTTGTCAAAATTGGCAAAGGAGAGTCCAAAGCTGCGGTCAGGTTGCACCAGGGTGTTCCCGATAATACCAAGGGGGACAATTTGTTTGTCTTGGTTAATAGCAAATTGAATTCTTTGTGGCCCTGGTGTAAAGTCCGTATTAGCGATCGCGGTATCACTGGTAAATACCACATCCACACTAGAGGTTTGAGTAATATCTCCTGAGCGAAGCACCTGAACTTCATTAAACAGGTTCGTGATGTCTCCTTCATCTAAGCTGTAGTTATTCTGGGTAAAGTTATAGGTTGGTGGGGAATCATCATCTTCAATGATTAGAGCCGCCTGCGGGACTGTGGTTCCAGATTGTCCATCATTGTCAAAGTTGGAAAAGGAGAGGAGGACAGTTTCAGTGGACTCGGATACCTCATCTCCGATAATCGTGACTTGTATCGTTTTGCTAATTTCCCCGGATGTAAATTCCAGGGGAATTTCAGATGGAGTAAAGTCTTCTCCTGAAGTTGCTCCGTTTTGGGCTGCGGGGTTTAAGTCCACCGTCACCGATGAGTCAATATCAACCTTTCCTGAGCGAACAACAGTAATTTCACTGTAGGTAATATCATTATTCCCTTCCCGAATCCGATAAGTATTAGTGGTGAAGTCGTAGGTCGGAACATTATCATCATCAATCACCAGTAACTCTGAGGTGGGATGGATATTTCCCACTAAAGCCCCTAGGGGGGGATTGAGGGAGAGATTCAGGGTTCGGTTTTGATTGGGTGTGAGGTTGCCGAGAATAGTGATCGGGACGGTTTGGGTGATTTGTCCCGGGGTGAAGTTCACGGTGATCGGCCCGGGAACAAAATCTACATTGGGGATAGCATTCACCCCAGTGACATTGACTGAGACGGAGGAGTTGACATTAATATCCCCAGAACGATCAATTTTTACCAGTTGGGTAATATTAGTTGAGTTACCTTCAAGGGTTTTGAATAGGGGTTCTTTGAAATCATAAGTAGTGGGGCCATCGTCGTCATTAATAATTAAGTTGGTTGTAGGATAAAGGGTTCCAGCCTGTCCGGTGGGTAGAAAACCGTCCGGTGCAAAAGAGAGGATAATTATTTCTGAAGGTTCAATAACATCATCACCAATGATCGGGATTTGGAAGGTATTCTCGGTCTGACCGGGGGCAAATTGGAGGACGATTTCCGTGGGTTCAACATCAACTCCAGGTGTTCCGCCATTCTGTCCGGCGGGGGTGAGGAGAATCTTGACACTTGATTGCTGACTGGTATCAAAAGTACGATTAACCGTAATAGTAGCTTGCCCAGGATTGCCAGGATCACCCTCAAAGATGGAAAATTTAGATTGACTAAAGTTATAAACCGGGGGTTTGGGCGGGAGATCTTCGCTCTGGATACTGGCTACGGCGGTGGATTGTTGAGGATTAGCGGTGTATAAAAAGCCGGATTCTCTTAAGGTGATATCGATAGTTAGGGGGTCTTCTTCAAATTTATCGTTGTTGATCGGGGCGAGTTTGAGGGTGGCGATGGTACTATTTGCTGGGAAGGAAACGCTACCCCCTGTATTCGTAAAGGTTTCGTTATCAATAACGGTATAGTTTTCCCCTAGTTTTGCTGTTCCTCCAACGGTGAAGTTAACGTTAATGGGTAGGTCGAGGGAACCTCCCGCCCGTGTAAAGGTATAAACAAAGTTTTCTTGGCTATTTTCCAGAATAGTAGAGGGAGCAACCGACAGACTAATCGCGGAGGGAAAGGGCCCGATGGGAAAAACGATCGGCGGTTTTGAATCTACGGGCGGGACAGTTCCCTGTGAACTACTATCATTGTCTTGTAGGGTAATAACAATTGCCTGAGATTCTCCTAGGGTAGCTCCTCCCGTGGGATTGGCTAGGGTTAATTTAAAGATTTCATTCGGTTCGGCTTCCCGATCATCAATAACGGTGATGGGAATGGGAACAATTTTGAAAGTTTCGTAAGGTTTGAAAATGACTTCTATGGGTTCTACGCTAACGTCACTAGCCGTGGCGGTATCGAGTTGTAGTTCCAGTTTGGCACTTACCGTATTAAAGGGAGAACCTGCTCGTTGAACGTTGACGAATAGGGCTGGTGTTTCGCCTTCTTTGACTACCAGGGAATTATTATTGGTAAACTCAATAACGGGTGTAAGGCTTTCGATTGATTGGGTAAAGTTAGCTTGATTATTAATGGTTGTAGCTTGAGTTTCCTGAATAATAATCAGTTTTTGATTGCTGATCTTATCTTCAATTACGGTATCATTTCCCACTTGAACAAACCGCAAATCAGCAAATTTTAATTCCTTAGTTAATCCAATTAAATCGACTCCAACTCTAAAATCAGTAATACTATCAACTTCAGTATCTATCAGTTCTCGACCAATTACAAATACATCGGAACCTCCGCCTCCGGTGAGTTCATTTTTCCCGCTTCCGCTATAAAGTAGGTCGTTTCCTCTATCTCCAAATAGTTGATCATTTCCACTACTATCAAATAGGGTATCGTTACCCTGTCCACCATAAAGGAGGTCGTCACCGTCACCGCCATTGAGTTGATCATCCCCATTATTGCCATAGGCAATATCATTCCCTGCTTCTCCTTCGAGGGTATCATTTCCCAGATCCCCAAACATCAGATCATTCCCATTACCCCCAGACAGTAAATCCTGATCCTGACCTCCATTTAGAGTATCGTTTTCGCCTAATCCATTCAGGGTATCGTTTCCAGCAAATCCTAAGATTTCATCGGGTTCGGGTGTCCCAGCTAGGAAATCATCGCTCGCGGTGCCAATAAGTTGTGCCATATCTAAAAATCTAATTTAAGTGGGTAATTGATTTTGGGTTTTAACTAGGTTAAGTATCATTTATTCTGTATTATAAAGTACAGAATACGAATTAACCCCAGTCTGGTGCATCCTGTCCCTAGGTTAGTGAGTCATCTGCTGAAATATTTCCCTCTAATAGAAATTTTGTTAACACTACAGAGCTTACCCATAAGTGCCATCTTTGTTAACAAATCTCAATATTGCAATGATTAGCGGTTAGTCGTTTAGTTGCCTCCCATCTTCCTCGATCTGTAACGAACTGTAAAGATTATCCCCAAAACCGTTAAACTTCGTTGCGGGATCGTACAGTCTGGCAAAAGACGTGATACCTTCTACCAAGTGACCAAAAAACACAGTTAAGCGCAAAGGGAGAAAAACCTGTGAAGTTAGAGATGGGATACTCAACGGTTTCTGATCAGCAAGGCGTAAGTGCCTATGTGGCAGATTTACAACTGCACATGACGTTACAAGCTCGTAATTTAGTTCCCAACCTGACGATAGCTCGTGATTCTCGTGAGCAAATGCTACAACAAACTCAGGCGGACTTGGAAAAATTTGTTTCTCGCCAAACTCTCTAGTCGGTTTGGAATATCCGCGTTTAGATAAGTTGGGGGATTTCGATTGACTGATCTGGAGGGAGAACCTCTGATATTAGGTTATTGCGGATGGAGATTAAATCGCAATAATCGAAATCCTGTTGTCCTAATGTTTTTAGGGTGATTTTTTCTAGGGTATCTCCAGGTTTAACTTTATAGGAAACCCAACGGTAGGACTGTCCATTTAAGGGAAGTTCTGATGATTTTTGTAACCATTTTTGATAGTTATGATCTCGATTTTTGGATAGGCGAGACTCGGTTTGTTTGAGGGCAAATTGCCAAACTTTGTAACCTTCTGGACTCAGGTGTAAACCATCGGTTGTTAATTCAGAGCGAATATTTCCTTGGGTATTAGTAAATCGTTGATGAAAGTCTAAATAGATGCTTCCTTGGTCGTTAACTTGTTGGGCTAACTTTTGATTGAGTTCTTTAATTAAAGAATTTGGAATCGAAAAGTTTAGAGTTTCTGTTGGTAATTGAGTCGGAAAAATAGATTGAACTAAAATTTGAGTTTCAGGATAATTTTTTTGTAAATAATCTAAGATTTTTTGATGGTTTTCTAATATCTCTACAACGGGAACTTGCCTTTTTAAATCATTAATTCCAGCTAAAATATAAATATTATTAGGATTATTCTTAGCAAAAATATCCAGACGTTTTAAAATTCCGCTTGTCGTATCCCCTGAAATCCCTTGATTCAACCATAATGCTTCCGATGGTAATAAACTATTAGGAAACCACATACTTAGGGAATCTCCTAATAAAATATTCAGACGAGATGAATCAGATTTTTTGGCAATTTTATCTTGGATTAAATCAGATTCTTGATTTAATATATCCAGCCAATCTTGATAATTTGGCTGATCAATTTCATCATCTAAATTAGTATAAATTTGACTTTTATGCAGAGCAAAAAGTCGCTTTTGGTACATTGCAATGCCAGTTTTTGGAATCATAAAATAATCATTCATCATTCATCAGTTATCAGTTATCAGTTATCAGTTATCAGTTATCAGTTATCAGTCATCAGTCATCAGTCATCAGTCATCAGTCATCAGTCATCAGTCATCAGTTATTAGTTATTAGTTATTATAGTAAATAATTGATTTTGATTTGTCAGTTAACAGTTGTCATTGAATAACTATTTTTAAGTTAACTGCTTATTGTAGTTAACTTAAAACAGTTAAGAACCAGTTTATAATCGGTGATTTTCAACTTAAATAAATTATTAACCTGGCAACTGATAACTGGTAACTGATAACTGGTAACTGATAACTGATAACTGATTTAGTAGGTTTCAACGTGCCAACGATGTCCCTTTTTGAGTGTTTTCTGGTAATCACTCCAGTTAACATCGGATTTACCCGCAGCAACTGTCATGCCTTCGTCAATACCGCCTTCCATACCTTTGAGACCACAAATATAGGTATGGGTATTATCTTTCTGAACTAATTTCCACAGTTCATCGGCGTTTTCCTTAATCCGATCTTGAATATACATTCTGCCACCTTCGGGATTTTGTTCTTCACGACTGATGGCATAGGTCAAGCGGAAGTTATCAGGAAATTCCCGTTGTAACTGTTCCAATTCTTCTTTATACAGAATATTGGCGGTGTAGGGAATACCAAAGAATAGCCAAGCTAAACCCTTGAATTTGTAGTCTTCATGTTGTTCTTTGAACATCCGCCATAGGAAAGCCCGGAAAGGTGCAATACCCGTACCCGTTGCCATCATCACCACCGTAGCTTCTTCGTCATCAGGGAGTAACATTTCCTTACCCACTGGCCCGGTAATCGTCACATCTGCTCCCATTTCTAAATTGCACAGATGGGTCGAACAAACGCCATAGACGGTTTCTCCGGTTTCAGGATGTTTGTATTCCAGTTGACGAACACACAGGGAAACGGTTTTATCATCGAGTTTGTCACCATGACGAGTCGAGGCAATGGAATACAGTCTTAACTTATGGGATTTGCCTTTGTTATCTTTTCCGGGAGGAATAATCCCAATACTTTGACCTTCAACATAGCGTAAGTCCCCACCGGAAAGGTCAAAGGTAAGGTGACGGACAGTGCCCGCACCCCCTTCACTTACGAGTTCATAGTTCTCGATACATTTCCCAATATAGGGATTGTTCGGACGATAGATATTAACGGGAATTTCCGTTTTAGCCTTGGTTTCAGTCATGGGCTTGCTTTTTTCTTCAGATGGTTGACTCTGCTGTCCATGGACGGTAGTTTCGGTGGTTGCAGCTTGAGGTTCACCTGCGGGGCGAATATTGACAATTTTCCCCCCCAATCGAGCAATCCGACGCATTTCTTGATTCATGCGCTCGTAGGGGACAGTGATATAAACGACACCACTGCGACGAATCGGGAAGTTGAGTTTGTCTGTATTTTCCCCTTGTCGGAGTCCCTCCACTTCAAAGATAAAGACACGGCCGTTAGCTCCTGTCTTGGTTGCAACACCAGTTCCACTCTTGAGATACATTCGTTGGTTCTCCCTTATAATACCTAAGCTCTTAACTAACAAAATGTGACGAATACATCACTTGCCAGTTTTTTTAACGTGCGATGGACGGAAACAGTTAAATATTACTTTTCCCTCTCAAACTGGCTTGAGGGCCGTCACTGTTGTCAATTTGCACTTTGCACTATTTTACAGCTTAGTGTTCATCGGCTAATCGGAATTAATCACAGTTTGGGAGAAGCGTGCTTTGAAAATTTGTGCCACAATACATTCGGCCTATTGCTTGAAACTGGATATTTTTTGATGATCATGGGGATTCTACCTTGGGTATTATTAGCAATATTGGGACTAGCCGCGGGAACAACGGCCGGATTACTCGGTATTGGTGGGGGAATGTTAGTTGTCCCTGGGTTATTTTATATTTTTAATTTAATGGACTTTCCGCCCGATTTCGTGATGCACAGTGCGATCGCCACTTCGATGAGTATAATGACTTTTACGGCGACTGCTTCGATTGTGGCACACCATTCTAAAGGAGATGTGCAATGGGGAGTTTTTTGGAAAATTATTCCGGGGATTTTATTAGGTGTTTTATTAGGTGCTTTATTAGATCATACTTTATCTAGTGCTTTACTTAAAATTATTTTCGGATTATTTTTATTATTGATTTCTGTTAAACTATTGTTAGATTTTAAACCTCAAGTACAATCAGAATCCTTACCAAGATTAGCTATAATCAACGCCGTTGGGTTGGGAATCGGTTTTAAGTCAGGACTCCTAGGAGTTGGAGGTGGCGCAATTAGTGTTCCTTTTTTAATTTATTGTGGATTACCTATGTATGAAGTCGTGGGAACATCTTCATCCTTTAGTTTACCAATTTCTATTTTAGGAACTCTGGCTTTTCTATTATCTTCCCATGGTGATTCTTTTCTACCTGGATTTATTGGATATATTTACTGGCCAGCATTATTATTAATCGCCCCATTTACAATTTTAGGAGCTTTTTTAGGGACATCACTTTCCCATTTAATTTCAGGGGAAAAATTACGGATGGCTTTTGCTTTATTTTTATTATTCATTAGTTTAAATATGTTATTGACTTAAACCCAGAGACTGAAGCACCCGATAAGTTTTTATTCGTTGATAAATTCAGGTTCACAGATAGTTGATTCCCTTTATAAAAAACCCCCAAACCGGAAAAGTTTGGAGGCATCTTAAAGTATTTTAACCATTCTAGGTTAAACGACCACAAAATTAACTAATTTTCCTGGGACAACAATCACTTTTTTAATGGTTTTATCCCCAATATGACGTTGACTAACTTCAGAATTTCGGGCATATTCTTCTAAAGTTTGGTGATTGGCGGTTGCTGGGACTTGCAGCGTGCCGCGGGTTTTTCCATTAATTTGAATCACTAAGGTAATTTCATCAACTACCAAGGCTTCTGGCTCATGCTCAGGCCATATTTGAGTATGAATTGAACCCGTTTTTCCAATCAATTGCCATAATTCCTCCGCAATATGGGGAGCAAAGGGAGCTAATAATTTTAACAGGGTTTCAATGCCTTCAGAATAAACGATAGACTCCTGACAATTCGCCTCTGATAAAGCATTACTGAGTTTCATCAATTCAGATACCGCCGTATTAAATTGATAGTCTCCGTTTAAATCCTCGCTGACTTCTTTAATAGCCGTATGAATCGCCCGTTTTAAGTCTTTTTCGACTTTAGTTAATTCTCGATTCTTAGGTTTAGAAGTCGTAATTTCAGCAAATTCAGTAACAATTCTCCAAACCCGATTTAAGAAGCGAAATTGTCCCTCAACATCGGCATCATCCCATTCTAAATCCTTCTCAGGAGGAGCTTTAAATAGAATAAACATTCGGGCGGTATCAGCCCCATATTTACCCATCACTTCTAACGGATCAACCCCATTATATTTAGATTTAGACATCTTCTCATAGAAGACTTCTAACCTTTCTCCCGTGGTCGGATCTTGGGGATTACTCGGACTAACTTGGGAAGCGGAAAAATACTTACCTGTGGTGCGGTTTTTATAGGTAATTCCCTGTACCATCCCTTGAGTTAATAACTTTTCAAAGGGCTCTTTACAATGTAATAATCCGCGATCGCGCACAACTTTTGTGAAGAATCGAGAATATAATAAATGTAAAATTGCGTGTTCAATTCCGCCCACATATTGATCTACCCCCATCCAATCATTAGTAATAGCTGGATTGAAGACTTGTTGATCATTTTTGGCATCAGGATAACGCAAATAATACCAAGAAGAATCAATAAAAGTATCCATGGTATCGGTTTCCCGTTTAGCAGGAGTTCCACAACTAGGACAAGGCACATTAATCCAATCTTCTAATTGGGCTAAAGGAGATAAACCTCGACCACTAAATTTTACATTTTCCGGCAATTTTACGGGTAAATCTTGATCGGGAACAGCCACCGCCCCACAATTCGGACAGTGAATAATTGGGATCGGAGTTCCCCAATAGCGTTGACGGGAAATCAACCAATCTCTGAGGCGATATTGAATAATTCCTTTGCCATATCCTTCATCTTCTGCATAGTTAATAATTGCTTGTTTTCCGTGTTCGGAATTTTCCCCACTAAAATTACAGGATTCGACTAAAATTCCCGTCCCCGTATAGGCCGTTGTGATCCGATCATTTTCCTCATTATCATTATCCGCATCATCGGGAACAATCACCTGTTTGATGGGTAAATCGTATTGAGTGGCAAATTGAAAATCACGCAGATCATGGGCCGGAACTCCCATGACCGCGCCTGTTCCATATCCATATAAAACATAATCCGCAATCCAAATCGGAATTTCTTCTTCATTAAAAGGATTAAGGGCTTTTCCCCCCGTAGGAACGCCGCGTTTCGGTTTATCTTCTGAGGTGCGATCGGTTTGACTTTCGTTTTTTACCTCTTGAATAAATGCTTCTACGGCGGCTTTTTGTTCCGGGGTTGTCACCTGAGCAACTAAGGGATGTTCCGGGGCTAATACGAGATAGGAAACCCCATAAACCGTATCGGGACGGGTGGTAAAAACAGCAATCTTTTCATCTAACCCAATGATCGGAAATTCTAACTGTGCCCCAATGGATTGTCCGATCCAGTTAGCCTGCATTAATTTAACCCGTTCCGGCCAGCCGTTTAAATGCTCTAAATCGTTGAGCAATTCGTTAGCATAATCGGTAATTTTTAGGAACCATTGACGCAATAATTTCTGTTCAACAATAGCGCCAGACCGCCAAGATCTTCCCTCATTATCGACTTGTTCATTAGCAAGCACCGTTTGATCAATTGGATCCCAATTAACCGCCGCTTCTTTTTGATAGGCGAGTCCACACTTATAGAATTGTAAAAACAGCCATTGTGTCCAACGGTAATATTCCGGGGAACAGGTGGTAACTTCTTTTTCCCAGTCAATGGAGAATCCTAACTTTTGCAGTTGTTCCCGCATTTGGGCAATATTTTGATATGTCCATTCCGCCGGAGGAATTCCTCGGTCAATGGCGGCATTTTCGGCAGGGAGTCCAAAGGCGTCCCACCCCATCGGATGTAAGACACGATAGCCTTGCATCCGTTTGAGTCGGGCGATCACGTCGGTAATAGTGTAATTGCGAACGTGACCCATGTGTAGACTCCCCGACGGATAGGGGAACATGGATAGGGCGTAAAATTTGGGCTTGTTTTTATCGGTTGGGGTTTTATACAACCCCTGTTCTTCCCAGGTTTGTTGCCACTTTTGTTCGAGGGATGCAGGATGATATCGAGACTCCACAGCCATACTTTGTGCCGGATACGTTTTCTTATTTGTTTATTATTTTTACATATTGGTGAGGTTATACCCCCACCGATTTCGCCTGATTATCAAACCTAAGTCGCGGGTTTCCAAGTTCCATGAAATCCATTCGGAACTACATGGGGTAATCCTAACCGACAAACAGGTTCCGTGTTTAAAGATTGGGCATCAAATATCCAAACTTCGCTGGAATTTTGCCGAGCATCATAAACAATGGTTAAAACCCAACCCTGTTGAGGATGATCGAGATCTTGAACAAATAAAGGTTCCATCGGATAACGATTTTCCCCTAAATTGGCGGTAGTTAAGGTTTGGGTTTGATGATTAAAACGTCCAATTGTGCCAAACATTTCGACCGCCGGATTAATACCGGATTTATGAAGGGATAAATAGGTAAATTGAGCTTTTTTTCCCACTTCTTGGGGGTTGACCGAGGGAAATTCACAATGGCGATCGCAGAGTTCTTCCAATTGTAGTAATTTACCCGTTTGAGGTTGCAATACCATCCGCCATAAGGTCGATTTGGCTAAGGTTTGAGTGTTTCCGGTGGCAACTTCTTTTAAATATTGATTGGTTTGGAAATCTTGATATCGGACAAAATCAACAATAACCGTTCCATCTGTTGCAACATAACCATTGCTAAAATGCCACTGAAACCAAGGTTCAGTTTCAATCCGATTAACTAAGGTTAAATTATGACGATCAATTATTAAAATTTGGGTGGGGGTTTGGGGTTGCCAGGATAGGGCTTCACTAAAGGATTTCAACTGAAGAAATACGGGTAAAAGTTTTAACCGCAGTGGGGGAATTACAAAAATTAAATATTCACCCGCTAGGACAAAATCATGCAGGGCAGAAATTCCATCCAGAGGAATTTTATTTTGTTGTTTGATGTTGCCCGTGCGATCGCTCCGATATAAAATTAACTCAGGAGTCGGCCCCAAAATTTGCCCAAAATTAAAAATATCCCCGGTTTCGGGATCAATTTTAGGGTGAGCAGAATAGGGGGTATTTTCAGCTAAACCCTGGAGGTTGTCCAGTCCCTGGGTTTCTAAGGTTTCTAAATCTAAACTATGGGGTTGTCCCCCTTCCCACAACGCCAATAATTTATCGGGTAAAGCTAAAACTGAAGTATTCGCCGCATTTTTTAGGGGTTTACGAAAACGTTCCCAAAGGTTTCCCGAAGGTTTCATTCCATAGCCACCATAGATAAAACGGTTTTTTTGTTCTTCCTCTTGATAGCCTGCGGTTTGAACATAACGATAGACCCCGGTTGCCCCTTTTTCGCTGAAATGAACCCCTAAAATTGCCCCATCTCCATCAAACCAATGTCCAACTCGGTGTCCTCCCCGTGCCAATCGTCCTGGGCCATTACGATATAAAGAACCCCGTAACCCAGAGGGTATTTTTCCCGACAAAATGGGTAAGGGTGTGGGCGGAAACTCAGTTGCGGGGCTGGTAAACTGTTGATTCCAGGTCGGTTGGGCGGTTGTTGCTGTCATAACAATCACAGTCAATGAAATTAGATAAAAACTTTAGTTGCACTCAGAATAATTGTCGCTGAATTTGCTAAAATCTACAGGATTGTCCTGATTATATTTTGTAATTATCCTTGAACCAATCTATCAATCTGCCGAAAGTAGATGACTTTTTAGAAGAATTGGCAGCCATTCAACAAACTGGCTCCAAGCGTGTTGCTTTGTTGGGTTCCCGCCATATTCCCCTAACCCATCAAAACTTGATCGAGATGATGAGTTATGCCTTGGTTTTAGAAGGCAATCATTTGATTACATCGGGTTCAACGGGAACGAACGCGGCGGCGATTCGAGGCGCAATGCGGGCTAACCCCAATTTGTTGACGGTAATTTTGCCCCAAAGCATGAAACGTCAGCCTAGGGAGTCCCGCCAGCAGTTAGAACAGGTGATTCATGTGGTGGAAAATGCTAAGGGTGATGATTTATCCCTAGCTGAAGCTAGTGGGTTTTGCAACCAACAGATTATTTCTCGGTGTCAACAGTTAATCTGTTTTGCCTACCATGATAGTGTCACCCTCCTAAGTACCTGTGAGGAAGCTGAAAATCAGCGCAAAATTGTGACGCTATTCTATTTGGATTAGTAGTTAATACCAATGTTGAATCAGTCACTCGTACAGACGCGCTCTTGGCACGTCTCTACGCTGATAGTTTTTTTATTAAATAATTACAATTGACTATGGCTTCTACTTATTCATTTGATATTGTTAGTGATTTTGACCGCCAGGAATTAGTTAATGCTGTTGATCAAACCGAACGGGAAATTAAAAGCCGTTATGATTTGAAAGATACTAAGACTACCCTAGAATTAGGGGAAACTGCGATTATAGTTAATACAGATAGCGAGTTTACCCTCGATGCAATTCATACAATTTTGCAAACTAAATCCGCTAAACGGAATCTTTCTTTGAAGATTTTTGATTATGGGAAAGTAGAATCTTCCAGTGGTAATCGAGTCAGACAGGAAATTAAACTCAGAAAAGGTTTAACTCAAGAAGTATCAAAACAAATCACTAAATTAATTAAAGATGAATTTAAAAAATTACAAGCATCTATTCAGGGGGATTCTGTTAGGATTTCAGCTAAATCTAAAGATGATTTACAATTAGTAATTCAGCGTCTGAAAGAAGAAGATTATCCGGCTGCATTACAGTTTACAAACTATAGGTAAAATATACACAGTTATCTTTGATTGATACTCCACTACCTAAAGGCTAGTGGATTCTTAGTTTATTCTATTTCAACTAGGACAATTAGTTTCTAACCAACTGGATAAATCACCTACACTAGAAAAGTCGAAAATAGCTTCAGCCAAAGCCGATAACTGCTCTGATGATAGCTGTGATAAACTATCTTCTATTGATTGATTTAGTTCACCTAATTGCCGTTTTAATTGGCGTTTAATCAGATTTATTTGACCAATTTCAATACCTTCAGCACGCCCTTCAGCACGCCCTTCAGCACGCCCTTCAGCACGCCCTTGAGTCAACCCTTCAGTTCGCCCTTGAGCCTTACCCAACTCAATAGCACCTATTCTTTCCCGTTCAAACTGTTCTCGTTTCTCCAAATCATCTACTTCCTCTAAACTTAAGTTTACCCGATCAGCGATCGCAAAAGCCTTCTCAATTTCCGGTACAATTAACATAGATTCTGGCACTACTTCTAAATCCGGTGCTTTGCGTAAAAAATAAAGCCATTTATCCGTAATAGTTGTTAATTCTTCCAGAGTTTTATTAAATTTTGGTAACTCCACAAATACTAATTTTAACGGACTATGTTGATAATTTACTTGTAACTCATCTTCCTTGAGCGTAAATTGTGAAATGACTTTATTATGTTCATTAAACATAATAAAATCCGTCACCGCTACACCAATTGCTGCTCTTAATTCTGGATAAACTTCCCCTAATTTTAGTTGATTAACATACATTTTTGCCGTATTATAAAGAATCCTTTTGCCAAAAGCTGGGACATTAAACGCCTGCATTTCAATTAATACATTTTCGCCGTTATTCAGTTGAGCCTTAACATCAAAATAAGTGGTTTTTAAACCAGAAATTCTGCCGGGGGCGTAGGGATCAATAATTTCTAAAGAAGTGATAAAAGTCTCACCTTGATAGACAATTGCATTCAGAAAACTAATTAAAATATCTTGACTTTGATCCGAACCAAAGATTTTTTTAAAGGCGTAGTCTGTTTTGGGATTAATGAATTTCATAGTGTTAGTGGAAAATAATATAGGTAGGGACTTAGATAATACCTCAGTCCTGTTCAACTAGGGCAATTAGTTTCTAACCAACTGGATAAATCACCTACACTAGAAAAATCAAAAATAGCTTCAGCCAAAGCCGATAACTGCTCTGATGATAGCTGTGATAAACTATCTTCTATTGATTGATTTAGTTCACCTAATTGCCGTTTTAATTGGCGTTTAATCAGATTTATTTTACCCCTTTGTTCACCCCTTTGTTCACCTCTTTGTTCACCAATTTGTTCACCAATTTGTATCCCTTCAGCCAACCCTTGAGCCTTACCCAACTCAATAGCACCTATTCTTTCCCGTTCAAACTGTTCTCGTTTCTCCAAATCATCTACTTCCTCTAAACTTAAGTTTACCCGATCAGCGATCGCAAAAGCCTTCTCAATTTCCGGTACAATTAACATAGATTCTGGCACTACTTCTAAATCCGGTGCTTTGCGTAAAAAATAAAGCCATTTATCCGTAATAGTTGTTAATTCTTCCAGAGTTTTATTAAATTTTGGTAACTCCACAAATACTAATTTTAACGGACTATGTTGATAATTTACTTGTAACTCATCTTCCTTGAGCGTAAATTGTGAAATGACTTTATTATGTTCATTAAACATAATAAAATCCGTCACCGCTACACCAATTGCTGCTCTTAATTCTGGATAAACTTCCCCTAATTTTAGTTGATTAACATACATTTTTGCCGTATTATAAAGAATCCTTTTGCCAAAAGCTGGGACATTAAACGCCTGCATTTCAATTAATACATTTTCGCCGTTATTCAGTTGAGCCTTAACATCAAAATAAGTGGTTTTTAAACCAGAAATTCTGCCGGGGGCGTAGGGATCAATAATTTCTAAAGAAGTGATGAAAGTCTCACCTTGATAGACAATTGCATTCAGAAAACTAATTAAAATATCTTGACTTTGATCCGAACCAAAGATTTTTTTAAAGGCGTAGTCTGTTTTGGGATTAATAAATTTCATAGTATCACCTGGAAATAATATAGTAAAGATTAACGCAGATGGTTATTTATATTTACTTTTTTTGACTATAACACAAACACATAAAATCAATAATATCATAAACCCGCCCCCGCGCCACGTTATCACTGCGACTTTTTTGATAATTTCTGTAAAATATCTCAAATAAATATAAAGATTTGTCATTGAGCGGCTAAACCATTGACAACCGAAAAGCACCTTGTTAGGTTATTTATATTGAAAGTGTCGCGTGTCATCTGTATAAAGGTATAAATACAGCCTTTTAAATTAATTCAGGTGACCTAACCAGACTGACTCAACAACAAACCATTCTACCTGTAAGCATTGCAACACCGAAGCCAGTGAAAGCCCACTTTATATCAGGACTACCACGATCAGGTTCTACTTTACTGGCAGCAATCAGGTTTCACGCAGCTATGACTAGCCCAGTGGGGGGTTTAGTGGAGCGAATGTTGGAAGCCATGAGTGAAAATAATGAGTTTTCCGTATTTATTTCCCCGGAACAAAAACGGGTGCTGATTTGCTAAAGATTACCTGGAAAAATTACTAATATTTAGGTATTGACATCTACCTTTCGATAGATTTACAATATTATGGTTAGGGTTCTCACGGAGTTCGTGCCTTGAACAATAGGTACATAGTTGCACTTGGGCGATTCTTAAGAGCGCTGAAGCGCAACTACATACCTAAGAATTAAATTACTTTACAAAAAAATCACGTAATCTGCCGTGAACAAGCAAATCATTTTCGTAGACTCCTCAGTACAAGATTATCAAAGCTTAATTAATAACGCCGATACCGCTCAAATTGTAATTTTAGATAACATATCTAGCGGGATTGAACAAATTACTAATGCCTTAGCTAATCAAAAAAATATTGAATCTGTACAGATACTTTCTCACGGTAGCGAAGGCAGTTTAAAACTCGGTACTGATGTACTGAATGGGAATGATATAGAAAATTTTAATACTCAGCTAAAACAGTGGGGAAATGCCCTCACAGAAAATGGCGATATCCTATTGTATGGATGCGACGTAGCCGCCGGAGAAACTGGCAAGAATTTTGTTGAACGATTAAGTGAAATTACCGGGGCAGATGTCGCTGCCTCTAACGACTTAACCGGAAATCAAGCATTAGGTGGCGACTGGGATTTAGAAATAGTAACGGGCAAAATAGAAGCCACCGTACCCTTTAATCAGGAGGCGATGGCAGATTATGAATATACACTGGCTAACTTTAATGTCACGGTAGCAGATGATGATGGCACTGGCACTCTAGCAGGTACATTAAGCAAAGCCATTTTAGACGCGAATAAGGCCGCAGGCGATGACACTATTACCCTACAAACAAACGTTACTGTTAAAGGGGTAATGAAGACCCTAGTTAACAGCAATATTGATTTTATTGGCAATAACCATACTGTCAGTGGCGATAATGCTTTTCGTCCCTTCTTCGTCAAGTCGGGAACCGTGAATTTCTCCAACATGACAGTCACCAACAGCCGAGCCCAAGGAGGAGCTGCTTACGACGGCGGTCGTGGCGCTGGCATGGGTGGCGGTTTATTCATCTACAATGGCACTGTGGGGGTGAATAACGTCACCTTTAGTAACAATACCGCGATCGGCGGTACTGGGGCTGACCGCGGCTATGGTGGCGGCTATGGTGGCGGCGGGATGTTCGGTAGTAGCCCATCTGGTGGCAGTGGCGGCGGTCTGTTTGCCAATGGCAGTGGAACTGGCGGCTATGGCGGCAACGGCAACTACGGTGGTGGCATTGGCCTTTTCGGTGGAGGTGGCACCATCAGAAACGATCCGCAGACCGTCGGAGGCGCAGGGGGGTTCGGCGGCGGCGGCGGTGCTGGTCGCGGCCAACGTGGTGGCAACGGCGGCTTCGGCGGCGGTGGGGGCTGGGGCCCCGGCGGGGGTGGCAACGGCGGCTACGGTGGCGGTGGTGGTGGTGTCATAAACACCACTGGTACCGGCGGCAGGTTTGGTGGCAACGGCATTGGTGCTAACGGCCGATCCGGCGGCGGTGGCGCTGGCCTTGGGGGTGCCATCTTTATTCGCCAAGGATCTTTGACTCTAAACAACGCAACCTTTAGTAACAACACTGCCACAGGCGGTAATGGCGCCCGAACCAGTCCCAGTAGTAGTGAAACCAACCCCGGCCAAGGCAAAGGTGGGGCAATATTTGCCATGACATCCCTCACCAACACCAATGGCAACGACCAAGGAATGCCCACCGCACTCCCTACTGTCACCTCATTAGGGGCCACCTTTACCGGCAATAACGCTGGCAACCAAGCTAACACTCCAGCTGCTAACACTCCCGCCAACGGTCAAGGATCTAACCAAGACAATAAGGATGTTTATGGCACGATTCTTCTTAATACCGCCCCCGTTCTTGCCGATACCGTTGTCACCCTCACTCCCATCCTAGAAGATGCAGATGTTCCCACTGGCGCAGTCGGCAACCTCATCTCATCCATTGCAGCTATCGGTACAAACATCACCGACTCCGACACTGGCGCAGTCGCAGGGGTAGCCATCACTGGGGCCGACACCACTAACGGCAGTTGGTTTTACACCATAGATGGCGGTACTACTTGGACTGCTTTGGGCGCAGTATCCGATACCAATGCTCGCCTACTGGCAGCTAATGCCAATACCCGCATTTATTTCCAACCAACTCCCAACTACAACGGCACTGTCACCAACGGCATTACCTTCCGCGCTTGGGATCAAATGGCGGGTGCTAATGGCAGCACTGCTGACACTAGCACCAACGGCGGTAGCACAGTCTTCAGCGCCCTCACCGACACCGCAGCCATCACTGTTACCGCAGTTAATGACAAACCCAGTTTTAGTAACGCTGGCAACCAAATCCTAACAGCTTGGACAAGTACGGCTCAAAGCGTTAGTAATTAGACATCTCCGAAAATTCCCAAATGCTCTCTATCGCTACTTTTTGAACCTCTAGCACTCCTGTGCCTGGTTCTCCCAAAGTAACGGATTCATAGGCTTTTTCAGTTACATTAATAATAATTAATGAATTTTATCTCTGATATTCAATCATTTTTTAAAAGCATTCTGGGCAATTCTTAGATAATAATACAATCGCTCCTATTCGCCATCTTATTAGTCCACATACTGTCAAGATTACTGCTTCATAATTTTGGCTCTTTAACCGAAATCTTTCTGAAGCAACTCGATAAATTTTTATCAGTCTTATTAAATGTTCGACTACAATCCTTTGTTTGGCTTTTAACCGATTTTCTTCTCGATGTTCAAGCGATATTTCTTGATTCCTCGGTTTCTTATATGGTGTATTAATTGCTGTTTCCCCTACATAAGCTTTATCCCCTCTGTATTTTTGATTATTCCCCAATTCCTCCCTTCTTTCTCTCCACAATTTTAGATCGCTTGTTGCTCCGGTATAACCCACAGCTATATCCACTATTTCTTTCCCGTTTGGCATGACAATGACTTGATTTTTAAAGGTATGTGTTTTTTTCTTTCCTGAGTAATATTTTTTTTGCTCTTCATTGTCTGTTGGTCTTTGCATGGGCTGTTCATAGCTATCTACTACTAACTCAAATTCCAGCAGAATTTTTTCTACCCACTCCCAATCACTCTCGTTTTTTTTTATTTGCTCAACTAAACTGGCTGGCAGTAATTCTCTCAAGATTTTTATCTTGTTATGGAAAATATCATTCGCTGTTGATTCACTCACTTCAAACTGTAACCCTAACATTTGAAATGTCGGCATCTGATGCAGATAAATTAGAGTTAGTAAGATTTGTTCCTCCACAGACAATTTCTGGTGACGACCCCCGCCTGCTTTAATCAACCTGATCTTAGCTTTTTCCTGTTCCTGCCGTCTTTCTTGCTCTAATAACTCCGCGGCTTGAATAAGTTTTATTAGCTGTTCGTATTCCATCCCTAATAGCCTTTTTGCTTGCTGGGGATTCTTGTCCAGATAGTCTCTTAATTTACTCATCTCTCATTGGGGTAAAATCCAATTTTACCATCTTGCTATCCCTCCCCGTTTCTATTTTGGAGATGTCTAATGGTTCAAATGCCTTTGGGTAAATTAAAATCCCGTGTAAAACAACTCTGTGATTTACACGGGATTAGGTTTATTGAAACCGAGGAAGCCTATACTTCAAAAGCTAGTTTCTTAGATGGGGACTCCCTACCCAAATACGGTGAAAAACCGATAGGGTGGAAAGCATCTGGAAACAGAATTAAGCGTGGTCTTTATCGGACATCTGATGGTTTTGTTGTTAATGCTGACTTAAATGGTGCAGCTAATATTTTAAAAAAAGTATCGGGAAGATTAGGTTTGTCGCTTAATCAACTCAGTAGACGATATGCGGCAGTCGTAGCGAAAATTAGATTAAACTAATTCTGTCCGCAGAATCTCAGTGTCTTCAGACCTGAGAGTGTCAATTCTACAAATATTAGGTCTTAATTTTCTATGCCTAACGTAAAAAACCGTCTTTCTATTTTTGTGGACGGTAACAATATGTTCTATGCTCAACAAAAAAATGGTTGGTTTTTTGATCCCCGTAGGGTTTTGACCTATTTCAAAACAGAACAAGTGGATATCACCCTAGTCAATGCCTTCTGGTATACAGGACTCAAAGACCCCCAAGATCAACGAGGATTCCGAGATGCTCTGATCAGTTTAGGTTATACAGTTCGCACTAAAATTCTCAAGGAATATTACGATGATAGTTCCGGTCGGTATTCCCAAAAAGCTAATTTAGATATTGAAATTGTTGTAGATATGTTTAATACCGTAGAACAATATGATCGGGTCGTCCTCTTTAGTGGAGATGGGGACTTTGAACGAGCGATTGAACTGTTACGATCTAAAAATACTCATATTACCGTTGTTTCTACAGAAGGAATGATCGCTAGAGAACTGCGGAATGCCACCGATCGTTATATCGATCTCAACGATATTCGAGAACAGATTGAAAAAACAGACTATTAACGATTAGGGAACGCCGGAACACCGGAACACCGAAACACCGAAACACCGGAACAGCCAAAAGTCAACAGTCAACAGTCAACAGTCAACAGTCAACAGTCAACAGTCAACAGTCAACAGTCAACAGTTAACGCTTACAAGGAGATTTTCCCGCGATGAAATTTCAACCTAACCCCGACCGAATTATTATTTTTGATACTACTTTGCGCGATGGCGAACAATGTCCGGGGGCTACCCTGAATGTAGATGAGAAGTTGGTAATTGCTCGACAATTAGCCCGTTTAGGGGTGGATGTAATTGAGGCAGGATTTGCGATCGCCAGTCATGGGGATTTTGATGCGGTTTCTCGAATTGCAGAAGCAGTAGGTACGGAAGATGGCCCGGTGATTTGTAGTTTAGCCCGATCTGTGAAAGGGGATATTGAAGCAGCGGCTAAGGCGGTTTCTCCGGCTTTCCATCGCCGAATTCATACTTTTATTGCTACCAGCGATATCCATTTGCAATATAAATTGAAAAAAACCCGGTCTGAGGTCTTGGATATTACCTCAGAAATGGTCGCCTATGCCAAATCCTTTGTCGATGATATTGAGTTTTCCCCTGAAGATGCGGGACGGTCTGACCCAGAATTTTTGTATCAAGTTTTGGAGCGAGCGATCGCAGCCGGGGCGACAACGGTTAATATACCTGATACCGTCGGTTATACCACCCCGGCGGAATTTGGGGCGATCATTAGAGGGATTAAGGAAAATGTCCCCAATATCGACCAAGCGATTATTTCCGTCCATGGCCATAATGATTTGGGTTTGGCCGTTGCTAACTTCTTAGAAGCGGTAAAAAATGGGGCGCGACAGTTGGAATGCACGATTAATGGCATCGGAGAACGGGCTGGAAATGCTGCTTTAGAAGAACTGGTGATGGCTTTGCACGTCCGTCGGCAGTATTTTAATCCTTTTTTGGGTCGAGAGCCAGAATCAGAAGCCTCCTTGACCAATATTGATACCCGCCAAATCTATAAAACCTCTCGCTTGGTGTCTAACTTGACCGGGATGTTAGTCCAACCGAATAAGGCGATTGTTGGGGCGAATGCCTTTGCCCATGAGTCGGGAATTCATCAAGATGGGATATTAAAGCATAAACGCACCTATGAAATTATGGATGCTCAATCTATTGGGTTGAATGATAACCTGATTGTCTTGGGCAAACATTCCGGGCGTCATGCGTTTCAATCTCGGATGCGGGAGTTGGGATTTGAGTTAACCGACCCGGAGGTGAATAAGGCGTTTGTCCGGTTTAAGGAATTGGCCGATAAGAAAAAAGAAATCACCGATTGGGATTTGGAAGCCATTGTTAAGGATGAAATTCAACAAACCCCGGAATTATTTCACTTGGAATTTGTCCAGGTGTCCTGTGGAAATCAAGCCCGTCCCACGGCTACGGTGACAGTCCGCACCCCCGATGGTCAGGAATTAACCGATGCCGCGATTGGGACTGGCCCAGTGGATGCGGTCTATCAGGCGATTAACCGGGTCGCCAATGTGCCTAATGAGTTAATTGAGTTTTCTGTACAGTCGGTGACGGCGGGAATTGATGCGATTGGAGAAGTTACTATTCGGTTACGTTATCAAGACCGGGTATTTTCCGGTCATGCGGTTAATACCGATATTATTGTAGCCTCGGCTCAGGCCTATTTGAACGCTCTGAATCGTTTGTATGCTTCTATGCAGACCGAAAGTATACCCCAGTCTCAAGAGGTTGTCCAAAGTTCGGTGAGTTAATTAGAAGGTAGTTGGCGGTTAATGTTTAACCGTCAACTTTCAACCCATAATACTAAATTCCATGAATCCAGAACCTTCGGAACAAGAGAAAAAAATTAAACAGGAAATGTTGTTGCAATATGAAGCAGCAACGATGAAAACCAAAAAAGTCTTTATTGTGGTGATGGCAATTTTGACTTTATTTTTGGCTGGGTTAGGATTATTGACTTTTAAAAAGGCTAAAACGATCAATACCCCGGTAGAAAGAATACAAAATTAATTGCTAGGTCTGCTGGTTATGTAGGGAAGTTCTGAGATTAACCCAGGGTTTACTTATGAATCTGATTAAAAATTTAAACCAATGGGAAATTAGTTAATGTTAAACTGGAGGGTAGAATAAATGATAGGTAAATCATAAAAAGCCGTCATAAGTGGGTAATGGGTAATAGGTAATGGGTAATAGGTAATTGGTAATAAAAAGAGTTTACCCCCCCTGCTCCCCTGCTTCCCCTGCTTCCCCTGCTTCCCCAAAAGACGGGGCTTTATAATGAATTTTTTGGTAAGGACGAACCATGTTACCCCAACCGATATCTGATGATCGTGCGCTAAGTCAGTCTTTGCATCAGGCGTTAATTAAACGTTTCTCTGACGCTCTCACTCCCTTAAACCAGTCTCAACTTTCTGAATGTAGCTTTGGTTTTGCTCCTAGTCCCACCGGAGTCAAAACCTTTTTTATTGTTACCCCTTCTTTGTTAGCGGCGGAAACATTACTCGTGGATCTCGATCAAATTCTTGAACGAGTGCAAACCTTAATGATTGGAGTTGGACAGGTGGCTGTTTGTATTCAACCTCAAAACAATCCGGCAGAAACCCCTTCCTCCTCATTGGTTTGTCACCCGTCCGGCCCCCACAAACCCCCTGTGCACGGAGAGCTTGGGGAGGGGTTTCACCCTGAATATATGATGTGTAAAGTTTTTCCTGTCAACAGTACCATCCCCTGTTTAGAAGATTAATGGGCTTTTGAGTTATTGCTCTTACCATTAGATTCGATCACTTCACGAACTCGATAGATCGGTCGATCTTGGGATTCGTGATAGGTTCGCATTGAGAGTTCGGCTAATAGACCAAAACAAAAGAGTTGAATTCCGGTAAGGGTCATGAGTACCGCCAGGGTAAGTAAGGGACGAGCGGCAATCTCTTGGCCTAAGACCAGGCGAATAAAACTCAAATAAGCACCAACAACAATTCCAACCCCAAAAGCTGATATTCCCAACAGACCAAAAACGTGCATGGGTCGAGTTAGGAATTTTTTGATAAAAGAAATCGTTAACAGATCCATCACCACCCTAAAGGTGCGATCTAAACCATACTTACTCTGACCAAAACGACGAGCATGATGGTTAACTGGAATTTCAGTAATTTTTGCCCCTTCAATAAATGCTAAAGCGGGTAAAAATCGGTGTAATTCTCCATAGAGGTTCATATCGGCGATTAACTCAGTCCGGTAGGCTTTGAGGGAACAGCCATAGTCATGTAACTGCACTCCGGTCATTTTGCTAATCAGCCAGTTGGCAATGCGGGAGGGAAGCAAACGGCTCAATTTGTCATCCTGTCGATTTTTCCGCCAACCACTGACGACATCATACCCCTTACCTAATTCCCTCAGCAGGAGTGCAATATCCTGGGGATCGTTTTGTAAATCACCATCCAGGGTAATGATCACCTGACCCTGGGAATACTTAAACCCCGCCGCCATGGCTGCGGTCTGACCATAATTACGCCGGAGAACAATGGCTTTAAGATTAGGATTAATTTCGGCTTGTTGTTTCAGGAGTTCCGTAGACCCATCGCTTGACCCATCATCAACACAAATCAATTCATAGGTTAAACCCAAATCGGCCATATTTGTATCAATCGCTGCAATCAGTCGGGGTAAACTTTCTACTTCATTGTAAATAGGTACAACGATTGAAATAGCTAAGGTGTGGGAATCAAAAATCAAATCTCCATATTCAGGTTCTGGAGTTTTTAAAATTGGTGCTTGTGAAATATCCATTTTTATCTTTTTAAATCAATTATCAAATCCCAGTCCTGAATGCTTACACAGCTTTAGACTGTTTTATTGTAGAGGTTTGAAGACAAAATTCCTATGTTTTTTTCGGAGAAGATTTAGGATTGCTATATAGCGCTACGCATTAAAGTTAGGACACTTCTAAATTCTGAAACTCATTCACTGCTTACTGTTCCGGTGTTCTCGTTCGACCGTTCGACTGGCTCACGGCTCACGACGCGGCCTGTTCCCTGTTCCCTAGTGCGTAGCGCTATACTGGTGATATTTTCGCGGAAACAGGTAGGTTTCGGTTTTTCACTTATTCTAAATTTTCAATGTCAAAATTGACTTCTTCCCAGGTTCAATTACACAATCGTCAAAAGTTGCTGCTTCAAGTCCAAAATGAAGTGAGACAGTATCGCTTACAATCTTTACATCGAGGGGTATTAACTTATTTAGCTCAAGAAACGCCACCCTTGAAAATGCGACGAATCTGGGATGTGGAGTTAAAAGTTAGTCATCATCCGAGTGTTCGTTTAACGAATGATACGGGAATTATTCAAGTTTTTGATCGTTTAAATGGCAGATTATTAATTTTAGGATCGACTGGTTCGGGAAAAACTACAACCTTAATCGGATTAGCTAAAGTATTAGTTAGTCGCGCTCAAACTGATGTTGAAGAACCTATCCCTGTTTTACTGGATTTATCAACTTGGAAGAATCCCGATCAATTGATTATAGATTGGATTGTTGAACAACTGCATATTAAGTATGGAATTTCTATTGCTGTGGTTCAAAATTGGATTCAACAGCTTCAGATTTTACCATTAATTGATGGATTAGATAAACTTTCTTTGAATCAACAAGTTAAATATATTCAACAAATTAATCAAATGTTGAATGGGGATGTTTCACCTTTACATTTGGTGATCTGTGCTAATGTTATAAGTTATCAAAAACTATCGGAACGCTTGGATTTGAATGGAGCTATTTTTTTACGTCCCTTAACTATTCAACAAATTCAAGATTATTTGATTAATTCTCGTAGTCGAGAACTTTGGCAGAATATTGAAAGGGATAAACCTTTATTAAATTTAGCAAAAACACCGCTATATCTAACGATGATGACCTTAGCTTATGAAGAAATTTTAATCATGTCTTGGAAACATCTTAATTCCTTTGAAGATCAACGTGATTATTTATTTAATGCTTATATTCGTCGTCAACTGAATCAGGATATTCATAAATCGGAATATCCCCAGGGAAAAGCACCAAAATCTGAAAGTTTTAGACGATGGTTAGGATGGTTAGCAACTCGACTAACAACCGATGAATTAACAGAGTTTTCAGTGAAAAAAATACCGATTCATTGGTTAGATGAGAATGAACAAAAACCACGTTATAAGTTAATATTAAAGTTAATTCTAGGTTTGATTTGGGGAATTATTCTAATATTAATATTAGCAGGAGTTATTCTCAGAACAACTCCACTTTTAATCCTGGGGATGGGATTGGGATTATTATGGGCAATTTTATTAGAAAAATCGGGTTTAAAGCAAAAAATAGAACAGTTTGTAATTCGATGGATTTTGTGGAAAGATGGGAATATTCCTTGGAATTATCAACGATTTTTGAATGATGCTACGGATAGGTTATTATTACAAAGAAATGGCGATCGCTATCGTTTTATTAATCGTTTATTACGGGATCATTTTTATAATAAAATCTAAACTGGAAACCAATTAATATCTAGTAATTGCTCCAGGGTGTAAGGACATTCTGGGGGAAAGTTGACGGAATTTTGAGTTTTAATCTTGACAAATCCTAACGCATCCTGATAAATAGAATCAAATTCTGAATCTAAATAATTACGGAGATTTGTTGTAATTTTTCGTCTCAACTGAACTCTAAAACTATAGATTTTTTCTTCCCAATGAACTCTATTATAGTCAGCTTCCCCTGTCCAATATTGCAGTAATAATAAATGACGGATAATCTGTTCCAAAAGACTCACTACCGCGTTTTTCTTTTCCTTACCCAAATCCTCTAATTCCTCAATTAAGTTCTCTATATCTAGCTGTTCAAATTGGTGATTTTTAATTAATTTAACCGTTTCTTGTAACCATTCAGCATCATCAGTTTCATAGAGTGTTTTTAAATCCATGATTATCTAAAATCCCGCTTAATCTTCCGTTGTTTTGCGTTTCGCCCCGGGAGTCATTCCCCGACGTCCGGGATCGGTTTGAGAACGTTTAATAAACTGGCGTAAATGTTGAATAGCAGCATGATCCGATAATAAATCTAACTGTTCTAATCCTTGGGTAAAAGAATATTCAGAACGATATAATAAGCGAAAGGCTTTCTTTAATAAAGAAAAATCCTCCGAACTAAATCCCGCCCGTTTTAACCCGACTAAATTCAGAGATCGCACCCTAGAAGGATTCCCCTCAACTAACACAAATGGAGGCACATCTCGATCAATTCGGGTCATACCGCCAATCATCGCTAATTTCCCAATATGGACAAATTGATGCACCCCTAAAACCCCACTTAATCGGGCTTTTGATTCAATATAAACATGACCCGCTAGGGCGACAGAATTGGCAATTACCACCTGATCCTCAATCACACAATTATGGGCCACATGAACATAGGCCATTAATAGATTTTGATTCCCAATAATCGTAGCGTCCCCGGCATTTGTAGCGCGATTAATTGTGACATATTCCCGAATCAGATTATCATTACCAATTTTAACTAAACTCAAAGAACCATCATATTTGAGATCTTGAGGTTCCGAACCAATTACCGCCCCCGGAAAAAATTGATTGCGATCGCCAATTTCCGTGCGGCCATGAATCACAACATGGGAACCAATGACCGTATCTGCACCGACCTTAACATATTCCCCAATTACAGCATAAGCGCCAACTTGAACCGTCGGATGGAGTTCTGCACCAGGATGAATCACAGCAGTGGGGTGAATTAAGGTCGTCATAGAAATTAAAATAGGTTAAAACCTAACAAGGTATAAGAATTCAGTCTACAAGAGAGAACATTAGTTCTCCTTCACAGGCCAGTTTACCATCGACTTCGGCGCGAGCTTGCATTTTACCAAAACGGCGTTGTTTCACGACCAATAATTCCGTAGTCATGATCAATTGATCCCCCGGAACTACGGGACGACGGAATCGGACTTTATCAATTCCCGCAAATAAAAACAAACTGCCTTTTAAATCAGGAAGTTGAGTTAAAACCACTCCGCCCACCTGGGCCATGGCTTCCACAATCAAAACTCCGGGCATAATTGGACGTCCGGGGAAGTGGCCTTGAAAATGTGGTTCATTAATGGTGACATTTTTGAGGCCCACGGCCTTTTTACCTGGGACATATTCAATAATTCGATCCACCAACGCAAAGGGATAGCGATGGGGTAACAGATTTTGAATCTCCTCAATCATCAATACTGTTTCAGCGTTCAACACAGGGGCGTCGTCCATATCCGATGAATTTAAGTTAACGTTAGTGGTAGAAAGAAGCCCTAAAGGGCTTACTACTTTGATATTTCCTGAACCAGTTGAACATGGAGATGGTGTCCGGCTTTGTATGCTAAGTAATGAGCTTGAGGCAGAAAACCCAATAAACTCAAATCCCCTACTAAGTCTAAAATTTTATGACGCACGGGTTCATTTGCATATCTCAAAGGTGGATTTAACCATCCTGATTTTCCGCACACAATCGCATTATCCAGACTACCTCCTTGAATCAGTCCCGCTCTTGCTAACTGTTCCACCTGTGCTTCTAGGGTGAAGGTTCTGGCCGGAGCAATTTCCCGCGCAAAGATTTCAGGATCAGCCGTGTAACTATACCATTGATTGCCAATGGCTGGGACAGAAAAATCAATCCCGTAGGTAAATCGGGTTTCGGATGCGGGAAAGGCGACGACAAAACCATCGCCCTGCTGGACGGATAGGGGTTTGGTAATTTGAACAGTAGGGACGTCCTGGGAGGGAATATCGAGGGGTTGACGTCCAACGGTTGCGATCGCCTCTACCCAATTTTGAGCCGAACCATCTAATAAGGGGACTTCTGGGCCATCAATTTCAATTCTAGCGTGATCAATTCCCATTCCCGTTAGGGCGGCTAACAAATGTTCAACGGTTCTAACTTTAGCGTTTATAGTGCCTAATTCTGTGGATAAAGTTGTGGATAATACCGATTCTAATATAGCCGGAATTTTAGGATTTTCCGGTAAATCAACCCGCACAAAATAGCGTCCTTCCCCAATATTTGCAGGTAAAACTCTAACCGTTGTGTTCACACCCGTATGTAATCCCACACCGGAGCAACTAAACTCTTCTTTTAGGGTATATTCGCTGTTGATGCTCAATGTTCAACTCTCCTAATTTTTATGGATTTGTATGTTTAAGTATTGCATATTTTTTTATTTTGTGATAAGATTAAGAAACATAGTGATTATTGTCAAGATTTATGAATCAACCCTCATTGCATTTTTTGGCAACCAAAAACTACAAAAATTTATGTTCTGAGCAACCATTTTATCTGAGTAATCTGAATATATTTATCGGGTCAAATGGTTCGGGAAAAAGTAATTTTATTAGTTGTCTTAAATTCTTAAAAAATTGCTTAATTAATATTCCCGAAGAAAATCGAGGAGTGAGTGGTTTTGAAGATGCCATTTCCAAAATTGGTGGCACTAGAATTTTAGATAGTAGTGTGAGTAGTCCAGCAAAAGTTAATCTTTATTATTGTTTTTCCCAAATTTCCCAGACGAATAATCCTGAAAGAGACAGTGTAGTTTTTGACTTACAACTCTATACTGATAGGGGAGAAACTAGGGCGACAGTTTCAGAAGAATATTTATATGGGGGGGAAGATTTACATGATCCAGCCGACTCCGATCCTTTTTATTATTATAAATTACATAATAGAGGATTAGGTAAAGGAGTTGTATCTGTTTACGATCAACCCGGTCAATACTACCCAACTCATTTTGAAAGTTTAGACAATATTCCTACAAATTCTTTGGGCCTATCATCAATTACTAAAATTTTAGAAAATAGTCAATATCCTCCTGAAAATACACCGATTTATAGAATCAGGAGAGAATTAATTGACTTGGTTTCAAAGTGGCATTTTTATAATGCTAATAACATGGATTTAAACCAAATTAGAACCGCCGAGCCAAAGCTAGGACAAAGTGATATTTACTTATCTCAATCAGGCGATAACTTAGCTTTAGTTTTGGATAACTTATATAATCAAAATATTGATTTTGAGGAAAGTCTTAATTTAGCAATGAAATCCATTCTACCCAAAACTCGTCGAATTAGACCAATCCGTTCTGGTCGTTTATCTTTAACTGTAGAATGGCATTTTAAAGACACGAATGAACCCTTTTATCTCAATGAAATGTCCGATGGTACAGTGAGGATGTTGTGTTGGGCAACAATATTACATTCTCCAGTCCTACCTTCTTTGTTAGTAATTGATGAACCAGAATTAGGATTGCACGTTGCCTGGATGCCAATTTTAGCCGAGTGGATTAAACAAGCCGCTCAAAAAACTCAGGTGATTATTACTACCCATAGTCCTGATCTTTTGGATCATTTTACCGATCGTTTGGAGAATATTTCTTATTTTCATTCCACTGATCAAAACCATTTTTCAATTAAACCCCTTTCTCGGGAAATATTGGAACCAAAATTAACAGAAGGTTGGGAATTAGGCGATTTATATCGTGTTGGTGATCCGAGTTTGGGAGGTTGGCCGTGGTAGTATGGGTTTTTGCTGGAGGGGGTGAAGCGGAAGTTCGAGGATTAATCCCTTTTTTAACACAAAATTTTCCGGGGTGTCAATTCCAAAGAAAAACGCCAGTTCGTCGAAAACCCGGCCCTAAACCTAATCCGTTAATGAGTTATGGAAGAACAGGTAAGAGTTTGATTGAGCAAATTCAAGAGCAATTACCGATTGCTTTAAAAGCAGAAAGAAATCAATGTGACCTGATTTTTGTTTTTGATGATTTAGATTGTCGTAATCCAGAAACACAAAGACAAAACATATCGGAATCCCTATCAACAATACCAGATTGTGATCAGATTCCAATATTGATTGGGTTTGCCGCGCCTGAACTGGAATCTTGGATTATTGCAGATTGGGATAATTCAATCGCTAAACATCCTGATTTTAGAGGAAGACAGGAACGGATGCGTTGGTGGTTGAAGACAAAAGCAAATATTTCTTTTGATCATCCAGAATCATTTAGTGAGTATGACTCTCAAAGAGATTGCTGTCAAGATAAACTATCTGAAGCACTAATCCAATCGAGTATTCAAGATGAAACAGATAATCAAGAAATTGATTTTATAAAAACTTTGATGTATGCAAAAAAAATTATCTCCCATGTTCTCTAATTCCGATAATCCTCAAAGATATAATGCAGAATTTGATCGAATTTTTAATCAAGCCTTAGATATTGTGAAATCTAGTCTGAATCAACCAGAAATTCCCTATGAGCAAAGGCTAAATGTCGCATTAAAAGTATTAGAAATAGGAATATTATCACAACAGAAAGATTTTAATTCAAATTCATCAGATATTATCCCATCTTCTGATGATTCATCAAATATTCCAGAACCAGAAACAATTATTATAAATCCTGATTATCTACAAATTAATGATTTTTTCTCAAAAGAAGATCATCAAAAACTTTTAAATCTCACCCTCGCCAATCAAAATAATTTCTTTTCCTCGGAAGTAATTAATCAAGAATCAGAATATCGTCAATCCTATATTTTACTTCCTGAATACTTTGCCGAATTTCATGAATTAATTACCCATAAAATTCTCACCGCTAGACCGCAGGTGATGGAACAATTACAAATACAAATGTTTTTAGTTGCTTATTTAGAAATCCAAATTACGGCTCATTTACATGGGGGATATTATAAAATTCATCAAGATATGGATGGGGGAAAAGCAGCTAATCGTAAATTAACATATCTGTACTATTTTTATCAAGAACCTCAAGGTTTTTATGGTGGAGATTTGAGGTTGTATGAAACAAAAATTCAAGGAAAATCAGCCATAATTCAAGAACAATTTACTCAGATTAAACCGCTTAATAATAGTATTATATTTTTTGATAGTCGGTGTAAACATGAAGTTTTACCCGTGTATTGTCCCTCTGAAAAGTTTACTGATAGTCGATTTACTCTCAATGGTTGGATTCATGGTTAACTAAGATTTTTGGATTATATTTTCCAAGACATTAAAAATCAAATCGAACCTAAAATGATTCACCCAATATTCTAATTCTTCCGATAACGCGATTATAAATAGGTTCTAAGGCGCTTATGAGTAAACTCGGTTCTAAAAAGGAAATAAACAGATCACTCCAAGATGATTTTCCTGATTTAACTGCTTTCTGATAACTGGGATGTTGACGCAGATCATAATTTTTGACAATCAAATTTCCCGTGGTACGAGTGATCTTGCATAATTTTCCCTTATTAATATTGCTTATTCCCTGTTTTTAGACAAAGACACACCCCCTCTATACCATTCGGTTAGAGGGGGAAATTGTTACAATTAGTGAGAAAACTTCTCATCTAAATCACTCTGATTAATGATTAGGTATCATAGAACCGAGCTTCTGCCGCGTCGGGATTTTCTTCACAGTACAAATCAAAGGCACTTTTTTCTAAACGTTCGGCTTTTTGGTGAGCCGCTTCTGCTTCTAATTCCTCTACAATATCCCAAGCCGCGGCACATTCTTTTGAGGTTGCTCCTTTCTTAGCACAAATCGCCCGGGCTTCATCAATCGACTCTTGAATCCGTTCTTCTAATAGAATGCTTTTAGGATTTTCTACAAAGTCTCCCTTAGTCAGAATATCAGTTACAGAAATAATTCCTAGGAGTTGATCCTGAATCACAGGAGCGCGACGAATTTTAGTTTGAGCAAAAAGTCGAGCTACATATTCCACACCCAGGTCAGGATTGACGGAAATACAAGGTTTAGTCATAATTTCATAAACCCGGATTTTTTTAGGATCTTTGCCGTAGGCGGTGACTTTATAAACAATATCGGTCTCGGTGACGATTCCATAAGCATCCTGTGGATAACGGCGTTCAACAATCAAGGCGCGTAAACACAGAGTACTCATTTGTTCAAAGGCTTCGGCAACGGTGGCGGAACCCTTGATGGTGACCACCTCGGCGGTCATAATATCTCTAGCTTTCAGCATCATAGTGGCTAATTCACAAAAAACTCTATACTTCTATTTTACCTTGAATTGGCAATAAAAAAAAGGGTTGTTTTATTTATTCTAAAATGTTGAAATATGGAAATTTAAAACCTTAAAAAACTAGGATTTAAGGAGATTCAGAAAGTCTGACTGGGAACAGTTCATGAAGTATAGCCCTAGTTAAATCTGCCCGATCTAAGGAGGCTCCGATTAAATTAGCCCCAACCAAATTGACTTGACATAGATGGGCACCAATCAAGTTAATATGGTTAAAATCACGTTCTCCAGCTAAATAACGACGCAACAGTTCTTGAGAATCAATGGTTGATTGTATTTGCACAGAACCTATCCATTATTTATTCGGTAAAATTGCACCTCGGGTATCCGCATCTCTCAAATTTGCTTGATCTAATTTAGTATCAATCATAATCGCTTCAATCAGATTAACACCACTCAAATTAGACCAGGATAATTTAGTGCGGTAGAGTCTAGCTCGGCTCATATTAGCCCCGCGTAAAGTTGTCCAAGTTACATTTGCCCCTCGAAAGTTGGCTTCACTCAGGTTAGCTTCGCTTAAATCAGCCCCAATCATCGTGACTCGGGTTAAATCCGCTTCATGAAAATTAGCCCCAATCATCATTCCCCCACTCAGGGTCGCATTCGTTAAATTTGCCCCTTCTAGGATGCTTTCTCGCATAATCACGTTGGTTAGGTTAGCGCTTTCTAAAATCGCTCCGGTGAGATTAGCTTTCATCAAATTAGTTCGGACTAGGGTAGCGTGGGTTAAATTCGCGCCCACAAAATTAGCACTGGCAAAATTCGATTCCGTCAGGTTAGCTTCGGTGAGATTAGCTTGAGTGAAGCTAACATTTTTGGAAGAAGACCCGCGCAAACTCGACCCGCTTAAGTTGGCTCGATTGAACTTGGTATCGCCTAAATAGCTCCCAATTAAGTTAACATCGCTTAAATCCGCATCGGTGAAGTCAACACCCGTAAACTTAGTTTCTCGAAAATTTATCCCAATTAAGTTCGCCCCCACGAAGGAGGTATTTTCCAAGTTAGCCCGAGCAATCGTGGCTTCCCGGAGGTCAACACCCCTTAAATCCACTCCGACGAGGCTAACGGCTCGAAATAGGCGCTCTCCTTCTGCATAGCGTTTTAATAATTCATCAACCTCCATATCATTAGCCTCACGAATAGTCCCAGTATTAATTTAGAATGACACAGCCGCAGAATACTCCCTCCATCATCCCAGATTACTTAGGTTTTGGGGAGTCTGTCTTTAATCTCAATCTCTAGGAAATGGGCATCACAGGCCATAATACCCTAATTGTTCATTGCTAAATTCAGTAAAAACTAAATCTTCAGGACGATCAATATCTAATAATACAGGTAATTTACCGACGGATAAATTCAAGGTTTCACAAATATTGAGGGTGATATCACAAACCGTTGCTGTACCCCAAGGAATATCTTTAAATAATTCAGGAATATAACTCTTTAAACCAATTAAATAATATCCCCCATCTTTAGCAGGGCCGACCACAATATCATGATCTTGCAATAGCTTAAATCCTTGATATAAAATATCAACAGTTAATTCTGGGCAATCGGTGCCAATCATCATAATCTGGGTTTTTTCCTCATAAAATGCCATTTGAAATGCCTTTCCCATCCGATTTCCCAAATCCCCAAAACTTTGGGCATCATAAATTAAATCTGCCCCTAACCAATTTTGCATCACATCTAAATTGCCTCCAGTAAATCTAATTTCAATAGATAAAGGCTCTATTTTTTGTAATTTTCGGACTGTATTTAGGGTTTTTTCCGTCATTTGACGATGTAAATTTGCCGCTCCAATTTCTCCCACAACCGGAATTAATCTGGTTTTTGTTTTTCCTGGTTCGGGATAACGGGTGAAAATAATTAAATGTTTATCCATGATAAATTTATCCGTTTGATCTTAAGAAAGAGATTTTTGATCTAGGTTTTATATTGCAATCATAAGTGATTCCTGAAAAAAAATGTAGGAGTTCACTCTCTAAACTAGACCTCAATCGGGTTTAGAGAACAAACTCCTACCATAGAATATTACAATTTTGACAAAAATTATAATTTTGCTGATTCCTTCCTATCCTTTGGAAACATTAATATTTTGACTCATTTCTAACATTCTTTGAATCGGACGTAAAGCGGCAATTCGGATTTCTTCAGAAAGGGTAATTTCTGGAGAACAATTTTTCATCGCTAAATAAAGTTTTTCTAAGGTATTTAACCTCATGTGCGGGCATTCATTACAAGCACAATTACTCATGGGCGGGGCAGGAATAAAAGATTTTCCCTGGGTTTCTTTTTCCATTTGATGAATAATTCCGGGCTCGGTTGCCACAATAAAACTTAACTTAGGACTACTTTTGACATAGTTTAATAATGCCGTAGTGGAACCAATATAATCCGCCTGGTCTAAAACCGGAAGTTCACATTCAGGATGGGCAATAATTTCCGCTTCAGGATGTTCAATTTTTAGCTGCACTAACTTCTTCTGGGAAAAGTTTTCATGCACCATACAAGCCCCTTCCCATAATACCATTTCCCGTCCCGTTTCTGTCATCACATATCGGCCCAAATTGCGATCGGGCGCAAAAATAATCGGCTGATTTTCAGGAATTTGCCGAACAAGCTCCACCGCATTAGAACTGGTGCAAATAATATCACTCATCGCCTTAATTTCGGCGGTACAATTAATATAAGACACCACAATATGATCAGGATATTGGGCTTTAAATTGAGCAAAAGCATCGGGGGGACAACTTTCGGCCAAGGAACACCCCGCATCCAAATCCGGTAACAACACCAACTTATCAGGATTCAAAATTTTAGCCGTTTCTGCCATAAAGTGAACCCCAGCAAAAACAATCACATCAGCATCGGTCTGCGCCGCTTGTCGCGCCAGTCCCAGGGAATCCCCAATATAATCAGCAATATCTTGAATATCAGGATCTTGATAGTAATGCGCCAAAATAACCGCGTTCAATTTTTGTTTAAGCTCTTGAATCGCTGCAAACAAATCCTCGGGTAAATCGGCAACAGTCGAACGGTTTGTCGCGGGAAGGGTGGATGTAAACATAGAACCTTATCAGAACTCTCAATATTGTTCAGGGTAGTTTAATTATAGTTGAATTCACCAAAAAAGGGGATTCACGGTTGCCCCAAAATTGCTTATTCTAGGTGAGGAAGCTTTGAAACTATCATCCCTGTGAATACCAAACCCCTGAAAATTGCCGTTGTTGGAGACGTTCATGATCAATGGGAACAGGCGGACGCCCTGGCATTGAAGTCTTTAGAGGTTGATTTAGTCCTATTTGTGGGGGATTTTGGCAATGAGGCGGTGGATGTCGTCAAAACCATCGCCGCCGTGGATACCCCCAAAGCCGTCGCTTTTGGCAACCATGACGCCTGGTACACCGCCACCAACTGGGGACGTCAAAAATGCCCCTATAACCGGACAACCGAAGATCGTGTCCAAGAACAACTGGATTTAATCGGGGAAGATCATGTCGGCTATGGAAAACGGGACTTTCCCGATTTGCAATTAACCGTAGTCGGAGGGCGTCCCTTCAGTTGGGGGGGCCCAGAATGGAAATATAACGATTTCTACATGGAGCGATTTGGAGTGGATGGTTTTGCCGCATCCGCCCAACGCATGATTCAGGCGGTGGAAACGGCAACCTTTGACCGGATTCTGTTTTTGAGTCACAACGGCCCCACGGGGTTAGGAGAGGCAGCAGAGGCTCCCTGCGGGAAAGATTGGAACCCGATGGGGGGAGATTATGGTGATCCCGATTTTGCCCAAGCGATCGCCCACGCCCGCACCCTGGGTAAAACCATTCCCCTAGTCGCTTTCGGCCACATGCACCATCATCTGCGCCATACCAAAACCCGTCAGCGTCAACGGTTAGTTACGAGTACCGAGGGGACAGTTTATCTGAATTCCGCCTGTGTCAGTCGGATTCGAGAAACCCCCCAAGGGAAGCAACGGAATTTTTCGCTAGTCAGTTTAGACCAAAACCAAGTATCGGAAGTGTCCTTAGTCTGGGTGGGTAAGGACTTCCAGGTCGTTGAAACAGAATTATTATCTCGGCGCTTGGCACAATCCTCATCCATGCTATAATTATTTAGCTCAACGATGAGCAACTGGAGAGGTGGCAGAGTGGTCGAATGCGCCTGACTTGAAATCAGGTGAGCCGCAAGGTTCCGGGGGTTCGAATCCCCCCCTCTCCGTTATTTTAGGGATAATTAAATCATCTCAATTGAAAGGTGAATTATAATGGAACATCACCAGGATAAAAAACATATCCCACTAGATAAAATTTTTCCAGGGAATTGCATTGAACTGCTAAAAAACTTACCCGATGAATGTGTTGACTTAGTTGTATCCTCACCACCATACAATTTAGGTAAGGAATATGAAGCCAGAAAAGCTCTGGAAATTTACCTAGAAGAACAGACAATTGTACTGCAAGAATGTAGTCGTGTTCTGAAAAAATCTGGTTCACTTTTCTGGCAAATCGGTGCTTTTTCCGACCGAGGAATGTTAATACCCCTAGACGTTCGTTTTTTTCCCATTTTAGAATCTTGCGGCTTAATTCCTCGGAATAGAATTATCTGGGCGAGACAGCATGGACTTCACGCTCAAAAAAAATTTTCTTGTCGCCATGAAACGATCCTTTGGTTTACAAAATCCGACAGTTATACATTTAATTTAGATGCCATCAGAGTCCCGCAAAAGTATCAAAACAAAAAGCATTTCCGAGGCGATCGCAAGGGTCAACTTTCCTGCAACCCAGACGGAAAAAACCCCGGCGATATTTGGATGTTTCGGAATGTCAAACATAATCACGAAGAACAAACAATACATCCTTGTCAATTTCCAGAAGACTTGATTGCTAGAATTGTATTAGTGACAACTTTAAAAGGTGAGATTGTACTTGATCCCTATATGGGATCGGGTACGGTGGCAGTTGTAGCAACAGATCACGAACGTCATTTTTTAGGGGCAGAAACCGATGATAAATATTATCAAATTGCCCAACGGCGGTTAAGTGGAAAACCAGATGATCGCGGTTATTTTCCCAATTTAAAAACTCTACGAAATTATGTAGAAAAAACCGGGGAGTCAATTGATAAATTTCGTTTTGATGTGCAAGTAGGTGAAAGGGCAACCGAACGCAGTCAGGCGAAAATATACCCGGAAGAATATCATTTACAAGAGTTGGAAGATCGTTTACTTTATGAAGAATCGGCTTTTGCTGCTGATATTCGTGGCAAAGATAGACCTGTAGATCGTAAACTAAATGGAAAAGGTAACAAGACAAATAATTCACCTCAACAAATAGCAGAGTATATCCAACCGGAATTATGGAGCTAATCTGTTATATTTTAGAGAATCCAAAGCCCACATTGACTGTTAGGAAATCGCCCAGCAATTATTTGACATTGCCGTTCTTCCTGCGTTAATATTGTCCTTGATGTTTTATCTTTGTAAATAGTCCATTTAGCAGGTACGGTTTCATTTTTCAACTCAAATAAGCCAACAACTTATAGGATAATTTAAAGGATATCAGAATTTATTTAATAATTCTTCAATTTGATTAAATAATATTCCATCATGAAATGTTTGCTACATATTCCTCCTGTAGAGACGTTGCATACAAAGTCTCTACAGGAGGGGTGGAGGGATAATCTGTAGCATCTATAATTGGATTTCATATTTAGGTTGGGGAAATTTTTTTTTGAGAATATCCTGATCAGAACCAATCGCCCAGGAATAAGTAAGAGTAGATGCACCCTGATGGTTTTCCTTCAACTTAGGTTGGGAGAATTTTTTTTGAGAATATCCCGATCAGAAATAATCCTAAAAGAATAAACAAAAATAGATGCACTCTGATGGTTTTCCTTCAACTTAGGTTGGGGGAATTTTTTTTAAGAATATCCCGATCAGAAATAATCTTAAAAGAATAAACAAAAATAGATGCACTCTGATGGTTTTCCTTCAACTTAGGTTGGGGGAATTTTTTTTTGAGAATATCCCGATCAGAAATAATCCTAAAAGAATAAACAAAAGTAGATGCACCCTGATGGTTTCCTTCAACTTAGGTTGGGGGAATTTTTTTTAAGAATATCCCGATCGGAAATAATTCTAAACGAATAAGCAAGAGTAGATGCACCCTGATGGTTTTCCTTCAACTTAGGTTGGGGGAATTTTTTTTTTCAGAATATCCCGATTAGAATTAGGCGTTAAAATTTAATGATGTTCAAAAATACCATTAAATTGTAATAAATCCAAGGTCACAAGTACAGGTAAACAGGAAAAACATTGTTGTGCGAGTTCTAAACGATCTTCTCGCTCTAGCATAGAAACCAGCTTTTTCTGCACATTTAATAAATAGCGCACATCATTGGCGGCATAATTTAATTGATTGTCCGATAAATTACTCGCATTTCCCCAGTCCGAACTTTGGGAGGTTTTATCTAGTTCGACTTTCTCCAATTCCTGAACTAACTCTTTCAGTCCATGTTTTCCGGTATAAGTTCTAACTAATTTACTAGCAATTTTAGTACAAAAAATCGGATTAACTTCAATCCCTAAATAATAACGAATTGTAGCAATATCAAATCGAGCAAAATGGAATACCTTCAGAATATTAGGAGCTTCTAGGAGTTGTTTTAAATTAGGAGCTTCTTTTTGACCCTTGGCAATTCTAATGGCGGTCACTTGACCTTTAGGATCACAAATTTGAATTAAGCAAAGGCGATCGCGCCAAGGTAATAACCCCATTGTTTCCGTATCTACCGCTAAAGCATCTGCGGTCAGATATTCAGATAATAATGCTTCGGAAATATCCCCATCACAAACTTGAAAGTTAGACATATTATTTTAAAACAGTTTCAATTAATTTTACCCTATTGAGGATTAGGCAGATTAACACAGATTAAAATCCGTGAAATCCGTGAAATCCTCTTAAATCCGTGATCCCCATTCCTAACTATCTTTTCCCAACAAAAATCTGAGTAAAATAATACTCTCCCTTAGCATTTTTAACAATACCCACTCCAGTTAAGTCAAAATTTCCCACCATATTTCGTTGATGACCCGGACTTTCTATCCATCCTTCAACTGCTTCTTTTCCTGGGTTAGAATAACCAGAATTAAAAGCCACATTCTCGGCAATTTCTCGCCATGGAGCAAACTTACTAATGTTTTGAAACCGAGCTTCCGCACCCCCATGACCAAAAGCAACCTTCCCATTAGCCATTGCATAGCTATGAATTCGGGACTGTTCACTAATATTAGGGTCAAGTTTTAACGGAGGTAAATTCTTGGATTTTCGATATTCATTGACTTGCTGATAAACCGATAATTCTAATTGTTCAATATTAGAAGAATTTGAAGCTAAAATAGGTTTTACCTCCGGTAAAGATGGGGAAATTAAGTTAGTTTTCGATAAAAATGTACACCCTCCCAATAATAAGACTATTCCCATTACAGGTAACTTAAACATAGTTTATTCTGGCTATATTGTTGACGCGGTAATGTTGCGAGAGGTCTGGGAAATTGCGATCGCTTTTAGTTTACAGCATAAATTATGATTTTTGTCAATATTCCTAGTTGTGGCTTCCGGTTTCGGTGATGGACGTAACCCTGTTCGGTATTTTTAACCCATTTTAGTCTGTAATATTCTCAGGGAGCGCAATAGCCTGAGCATTATGAGCGGAATTAGCCGTGAGATTTTTCTAGATCCTAAACATATTCCTAAACATCTACCAAACACCCCTCAATCACAGAGATTACTCCTACGAGGGCGAGCAATTCATGTTTTCAATGATGAAGATACGATGCTACAAGTTGCTCAAGCTATTATAGAAAGAGGTGAATACACGGGCAGCGTTCGGAATTACGAGCGCTATGGGCTATTTTTTACTGAAGCAATCGGTTATCGGATGAGTCCAGACGGTTCAAGAACTCCTTTGTTCTACGGTGAGGTAAAAATTGATGCAAACAACCGATACCACGCAATTCCTCGCACCCGACCTAGTGAAAGATGATTGGAACTTCTTAGAAGTTTGGGTAGATTCAATGCAATCACCACCCTACATCTTGCTGTTACTAGGTGACAAAATGGAGGGTTGTTATATTTTCGACCCCTCTGAGCGTTATAGTCTTGTAAAAGCTTTTCAGAACTATGAAGAAGCTCAACTCTGGCTATTGGAAGATGAATACGAGCCACTGGAAGGACGCCTATTTAGCCTTGAAGTTCGCCAGAGCGATTGAAACTTGTTGCATGGAAAGGTTTTATGTCCGATAAGGAAATGACCGAAAAAACTCTCCTAGATGAAATTGTTAATTGCCCCCATGCACAACAATGCCTAGGGGATTCTGCTGCTGAAAACCTTTGTCGTACAATTGTTGAGTATCAAAATACCCTCAGCTTACAAAAATTCCAAGTTCCTGAACCGTGCAGTGGGGAAATAGAGAAAGCACCCATTCTATTTCTCAGTTCCAATCCATCAATTGGTGGTGATGAAGCTTATCCTACTTGGGATTGGTCATCGAAAGAAATTTTAATTATCGTTTTGAAGGAGGACATAAAACCTGGATTCTGGATGGGACAAAATCGTTGCAAACAGATGGAACCTATAGTCGCGTTACTCAATTTTGGGCAGCAGTGAGGAAACGTGCGATTGAACTTCTTCAACGAGATGTTATCCCAGGATTCGATTATGCGCTGACAGAAATTGTGCATTGCAAATCCCATCACGAAATTGGTGTAGAACAAGCGCAAGAGCAATGTGTACAAGCCTATTTATGAGGATTTTAGAACTAGCAAAAGCAAGGGTGATAGTCGTCTTAGGAACACCTGCAAGAAAAGTTATTCAAAGGGAATTTGAAATTCCCCCAGAAAAATTGCTATCTGAATTGATTGAAATAGGGGGGAATCAAAGATTGTTTACATTTCTTCCCCATCCAAATGCGCGAGCTAATCGTTCTTTTGCTAAGTGTTTACAAAACGGTGAACTTGAAAGGCTACGTGCTTTTTTGCGACATAACCAATAATGTTCTAGTATCACCCATCCTTCCTACAAACAATTTTGCTGTTAGTGCTGAATTCAACTATTAGGATGATTCAAGAATTTTTGTACCGTTTGAACATCTTTATCTCCCCGTCCTGAACAATTTAAAATAATCCGAGGACTGCCTTTTAATTGAGGACAAAGGGTTTCTAAATAGGCGATCGCATGGGCAGTTTCCAAGGCTGGAATAATTCCCTCCAAACGGGATAACCGTTGAAACGCATCTAACGCTTGCTGGTCAGTAACGCTATAATATTCCGCCCGACCCAAATCTTTTAAATAACTATGTTCTGGCCCCACCCCCGGATAATCTAAACCCGCACTAATCGAATGGGCTTCCATAATTTGGCCATCATCATCCTGTAAAAGATAACTCATCGCCCCGTGTAACACTCCCACCCGGCCATGGGTGAGGGTAGCAGCGTGTTTTCCCGTTTCTACCCCCGACCCGGCGGCTTCAACCCCAATTAGACGCACAGAGGTTTCATGGACAAACTCATTAAACAGCCCCATGGCGTTAGAGCCACCTCCGACACAGGCTAATAAAATATCAGGTAAACCACCCCATTTTTCCAAACATTGGGCGCGGGTTTCTACCCCAATCACATTATGGAAATCCCGAACAATCATGGGATAGGGATGGGGGCCAGCCACGGAACCTAGAATATAATGGGTGGTTTCAACGTTAGTTACCCAGTCGCGGATGGCCTCAGAAGTGGCATCTTTTAAGGTTCCCGTACCCGCTTCCACCGGGCGAACTTCCGCCCCTAATAGTCGCATTCTAAACACATTTAGGGCTTGACGTTCCATGTCATGAATACCCATATAAATCACACAGTCTAGGCCATAGCGGGCGCAAACCGTTGCCGTGGCTACCCCATGTTGACCCGCCCCGGTTTCGGCAATAATGCGCTGTTTGCCCATTTTTTTGGCTAATAGGGCTTGGGCGAGGGCGTTATTAATTTTATGGGCTCCGGTGTGGTTGAGGTCTTCCCGTTTCAGATAAATTTGTGGGCCAGTGCCGTCGGGTCTGGCACAATATTGGGTGAGGCGTTCGGCGAAATATAGGGGGCTAGGTCGTCCCACATAGTCTTTCAGCAGGCTTTGTAGTTCGGCTTGGAATTCAGGATCTTGACGATAATGATTATAGGCTGTTTCCAGTTCAGCTAAGGCGGGCATTAGGGTTTCTGGGACATATTTGCCCCCAAATTGTCCGAAGCGTCCGAGCAGGTCTGGGCGTTTTGTGGCGGGGCGTTGGGGGTTGGGAGGTAAGGGAGTGGTAGTCACGGCGATTGGGAAATAATTACTGAAGAACAATTTTATAATTATAGATCGACCCACCCTGTTTTTTCGATATAGAAATTGACATCCTCCCCGGCGTAAACGGGCAGGGATTCCATCTATAATTTAGCAGGTCAAAAAATAATCATAACCTCGGCACGGATTGCTATAGATTTCTATTAATCTTTAAAAGAGATCTAAAAAATTACTTCGAGATGCTTGATCAGTTGCTAGTCATGTTCTCAAAACCAAAGCTGATCTTAGGGTTTAAATCATTATTAATTAGTCAATCCTTGCTCCAGGGAATTGTAGGGTTGATTGTAAAGTCTTAACAGAATCTAATATTTTCCTTAAATTTTGGCAAATTTGTCCAACTTCAGGCATTTTAGTGTTTATATATTCCTAAATTGTGAGATAATTAATTTCGATATTGAATTGCTGAAATGGCTGTATCCATGAGTTTAGGAGGGAATACCAATGAAAATTATAAAAACTCAAACCTTATCAGGGCCTAATTATTGGAGTATTGATGTTCACAATCTGATTATTATTCACCTCGATTTAGAAAAGGATAATCGCTACACCCATGAAATTCCAGATTTCTGCGATGGACTTTGTGAAATTTTACCCAATTTAACTGAACCAAAATATCAAGATTTCCTGACAAATCTAAAGACCGGAATCTTGATGAGTGATGTAGTTCTACAAGTTGCCTTAGAATTGCAAAGATTAGTCGGAATTCCCGTAGACTTTGGCTGTACTCGTCCGAGTTCCCAACCCGGAGTCTATCGAGTGATCTTTGAATATAAAATAGCCAAAGCTGGACGCTATGTATCCAGGTCGGCACTGCGGTTATGCCATAGTTTAATTGATCATGGATTTTATCGGGAAACTGAACTGCGGCAGGATTTAGAAGACTTACAAGAAATTTTCTCAGAGGCTCAACTTGGCCCGACAACGGAGGCAATTGTTCAAGAAGCTGAAGCTCGTGGAATTCCCTGGAAAGAATTACCCGCCCGCCATGTAATTCAATTGGGTTATGGCAAAAAACAACGACGAATTCAATCTTCCCAAACCGACGGCACCAGTATTTTAGGAATTGAATTTGCTGGAGATAAAGAAGGCACAAAAACCCTTTTGGATGCAGCCCGTTTACCCGTTCCCAAAGGAACCGTTATTGATAGTTTAGATGATTTAGAAAAAGCTATTGATGATATTGGTGGATTCCCGATTGTTTTAAAACCGCTAGACGGGAATCATGGTAGAGGTATTACCCTAGATATTCAAACCTGGAGCGAGGCGGAAAACGCCTACGAAATGGCTAAAAGTGAATCAAAAATTGGCACTATAATTGTTGAAAGATACTATCAAGGAAATGATTATCGGGTGTTAGTTGTGGATGGAAAAGTTGTGGCGGTAGCTCAACGGGTTCCAGCCCATGTTATTGGAGATGGTCGCTCAAATTTAATAGAATTAGTCGAAGAAACAAACCTTGATCCCCGTCGAGGTAGTGGTCACGAAAATATGTTAACTCGGATTGAAATTGATCGCAATAGTATTGATATTTTAAAACAACAAGGCTATCGGTTAGAAAGTATTCCCAAAAAAGGAGATATTTGTTATCTAAAGGCAACTGCTAATTTAAGTACGGGTGGCATTGCCATTGATAAAACCGATGAAATTCACCCGGAAAATATTTGGATTGCCGAACGCGCCGCCCAAATTATTGGCTTAGATATTGCCGGAATTGATATTACCGCCCCCGATATTAGTCGCCCCCTGCGAGAAGTGGACGGGGTGATTGTGGAAGTGAATGCCGCCCCTGGGTTACGGATGCACATTCACCCCAATGAAGGCAAATCCCGAAACGTTGCAGTTCCGATTGTGGATATGCTTTATCCCCCCGGAACTTCTAGTCAGATTCCGATTACCGCCATTACCGGAACTAACGGTAAAACTACTACCACCCGCTTAATCGCCCATATCCTTAAAAAAACTAAAAAAGTTGTGGGTTTTACTACCACTGATGGTACTTATATCGGAGATTTTTTAGCAGAAGCCGGAGATAATACCGGGCCTCAAAGTGCCGCCTTAATTTTAAATGATCCCACCGTGGAACTAGCCGTATTAGAAGCCGCCCGGGGGGGGATTCTCCGGTCTGGGTTGGGGTTTAATCGCTGTGATGTCGGAGTGGTGTTGAATGTTTCCGAAGACCATCTGGGGTTACAGGATATTAACACCGTGGAGGAGATGGCAGAGGTGAAAAGCGTTGTGGCAAAGGCGGCTAGTGAATATGCGGTGTTAAATGCCGATGATCCTTTAGTTGTAGCCATGGCATCACAGGTAAAAGCAAAAGTGGCTTATTTTTCACTAAATGCTGATAACCCAATTATTAGTGAGCACGTTGCTCAGGGAGGAGTTGCCGCGATTTATGAATCGGGTTATTTATCCTTTTTAAAAGCAGATCAAATGATTCGGGTGGAACAGATGGCGAATGTTCCCCTCACCTTACGGGGGTTAGCTCCCTTTATGATTGCTAATGCTCTGGCCGCAAGTTTAGCGGCCTATGTCCAGGGAGTCACCATTGAGGAGATTAGTCAGGCTTTGCGGACATTCCAGATGTCGGTGGAACAAACCCCCGGACGGATGAATTTAATTCCTTACCAGTCTTTCCATGTTTTACTTGATTATGCCCATAACCGTGCCAGTTTTCAAGCAATTCTGGAGTTTGTTCGTAATTGGCCTGATGGGAAAAGAATTGGGGTGGTCTGTGCGCCCGGAGACCGACGCCCGGAGGATTTTACCGAATTAGGACGATTAGCAGCCCAAATGTTCGAGCGGATTATTATTAAGGAAGATGAGGATAACCGAGGATCTCAACGGGGAGAAGTCGCTAAATATATTGAAATTGGGGTTAAACAGGAAAATCCTGATTTTGATTATGAGATTATTCTCGAAGAAGTGCAAGCTATTCAAACTGCTCTGGGTGAAGCAACTCCGGGTAGTTTGGTGGTGATTTTCCCCGAAGGTGTGAAGAAAGTTTTAGCTCTGCTTCAGTCACATAATTGCCCTTAATTCGTTGTTGGGCTTTAGCAGCAACAACAAATTAAGATTAAAGACAATTTCTGATAAAATGTTATAAAACTTAAAATTATTCACAACTCAAGTTAGCGGGAGAGCAAGATGGCATTATTTGGTTTGTTTGGCAGAAAAGGGGATTCTAAACCCCAGGAAGAAACGGGAAGTGGTTTCTATCTCGACGGTAATGCAGCCCAAGGTCTGGGGGATATGGACAGATTCAAGGATTTACCTCCAGTCAAGAAGACTTTCCCCGTTGAAGTTGAGGCTCCTAAATCTACAACGCCAAAAGCACAGGTATCTTTTAATCCTGTGGCTGAGGAATCTTCTAGCAAAACTGAACGCCGTCGAGCCGATAGCAGCATGGATATGTACCGAAATCTGGCCAAGGAAATCAAAAAACCGTAACCTCTAGCCAAAAATAATTTAACGATTCATCGGGTTGAGAATTGTAGTAGAGACGTTAAAAACTCGTCTAGCAGCTACTGTTCTTAACCCTATTTTAATTTTATGGGAGAGAAATACCCCCTATAGCAGTGTAATAATAGATACAAATAATAGATTTTTGAAATTTCCCGATCGCTGAGAAATTTTTCACGAAAAGATGAATTGACGGTGCAACCCACGAATTTACATGAAGGGTTAGAAAGTACATTTCAATATCATTCCTCTGTATCCCTCAATCCTTGCTTAGATTCTATGACCTGTTCTTAACTGAAATGGAATAATTGTTTAACGGATTGGCGATCGCCCAATTCCGCGACGTGGGTTTGGGGTTGACCGATGATCAGCTAAAGAAATTACCTGGGCTTGATTTTCTTCTCTAGCTACCCGAATTAATAACCCAGCTAAAGCTAAACTAGCAATCATGGAACTTCCCCCATAACTAAATAGGGGTAAAGGTAAACCTGTAGTTGGTAAAACCCCCGTGGCTACCCCAATATTTAATAAAGATTGTCCCACCATCACTACCATCACTCCCACCGCTACTAATTGATGTTCAATTTGTTGTGCTTTCATCGCCACTCTTAGGGCTAGGGTTGCATAAATTGTTAACAATAATAACAATAATATCCCCCCAATAAAGCCAAATTCTTCCGCATAAACCGAGAAAATAAAATCACTATATTGAATCGGTAAATAATATAATTTTTGGTGAGATAATCCTAATCCCGTTCCCCAAAATCCACCAGAGCCTACCGCCAAAAGACTTTGAACTAACTGATATCCGTCTCCCATTGGATCAGACCAAGGATTTAAAAAAGATAAAATTCGTCGTCTTTGATATTCTTTAATAGTAACACTTAAAATAGCTAAAAGTATCCCGCCTAAAGCTGTTCCTCCTAAATAAGAAAAAGGCAGTCCCGCCGCTAAAGCCACTAACCAAAGAGTCATCCCACAAAGGGCGGTGGTACTGAGGTTTGGTTGGGTAAGAATAGATAATAAAACTATCCCAAAAATTCCTAACCAAATTAACCGAATTTGCCAATTTAAACGATACCAATTGCCAAAAAAACGAGCGCTTTGTAAGACCAAAAAAGGCTTCATTAACTCCGAAGGTTGAATCGGAATCGGCCCAATTGAAATCCAGCGTGTAGCTCCATTAATAGTAGTTCCTAATCCGGGAACTAAAGTCAGAAATAATAATCCCAGAACAATTAAAACCCCCCATTGGGCAATTTTTAACCAAAATCTCAGGGAAGATTGAACAATAAAACTAAATCCGACTAATCCTACGGCTGTCCAAATTAATTGACGTTTAAAATAATATAATCCATCTCCTTGTTCAGCATAGGCGATGGGATAGGAAGCAGAAAACATCACAATTAAGCCTACAAATAACCAGAGAAAGGTTATCCAGTGTAACCATCTTGCTTCCGTTGACCAATGGGTCAAAAAAGAGGTAGAAAAAGGGAAAATTTGTCTTAAGTTCATCAGCAAGAAAATTAATGAGTTAGGCTTAGGGTTAATAATTTAGGATTTGGCGTTCAGGACAATTAAAATAATATCGAACTCAGGATAGCCAGTGGATATGTTCACTCGCAGAAGTCATCCTGATCAACCCCTGATGGTTCAGCATAGTCCCAATTGTCGCACAATTCGGTTAATTGCGGGCCCAGAAGAATTTGTTCCTAGAGATCAAATCCGGGCTTTAGTGATGGAGAAGAAAACAAGTAGAAACTCAATTTAGTTGGCAAGGTGTCGCCTTAAAATTAAGCGATCTTTATACTCAAATTCTGAGGTGAATCTGCATAACTCTTAAAAACAGGAAATGAGACTTCTGTAACTTTTGATACTGTCTTTCGATTCAGAACTTGTTAATTTCAGGACAAGTTTTAACTCAAATTAATTGCTTCTAGGGTTCCGGTTTGCTGCAAATTGCTGAAAACGCCAGGTCCGAGAGAAGCAAGCTATCCTGGATTCAGATTTTAGGAATCCGTTCTTCAAAAAGGGTAGCTACACGGCGGGAAAAAAGCCCGGGAGAAGTTTGTGAGTGGACGTACCTCGCAACGGCTCTCGGCTTTTTGCATGGTACGGATTGATCTGCATCTAACAGGAGTTATTCCATGAGTGAGCAATCTGTTTTTCAACCTCCCGATGAAAATTTCAATGAATTTTCAACTGAAGCTCAACGCGCATTAGAACGGGAAAATCGCTTACCTTTAACAGGTTGGCAACAGGAAGTAGATCGCGGTTTAGAATACGGTTTAGAAGCCGCAGAAAGTATCAAAGATCGCCGAATTCCGACGTTTTCCAGAGGAGAATTACCCCATTATGCGGGGATTAATACGTTTCTAAAAGCTCCTTATTTAGAAGATGTTCGTTTAGTCGAAAATTATGATGTTGCGATTATTGGAGTTCCCCATGATTCGGGTACAACCTATCGGCCCGGAACTCGTTTTGGCCCCCAAGGAATTCGCCGAATTTCTGCTCTTTATACCCCCTACAATTTTGAATTAGGGGTTGATTTACGCGAACAAATTACGGTTTGTGATGTCGGGGATATTTTTACGATTCCCGCTAATAATGAAAAATCCTTTGATCAGATTTCTAAAGGCATTGCTCATGTTTTTAGTTCCGGTGCATTTCCGATTATTTTAGGCGGAGATCATTCCATTGGTTTCCCCACTGTTCGGGGTATTTGTCGGCATTTAGGCGATAAAAAAGTTGGGATTATTCATTTTGATCGTCACGTTGATACCCAGGAAACCGACTTAGATGAACGGATGCACACTTGTCCCTGGTTTCATGCCACAAATATGAAGAATGCCCCAGCTAAAAATTTAGTTCAATTGGGCATTGGTGGCTGGCAAGTTCCCCGTGAAGGCGTTAAGGTTTGTCGAGAACGAGCCACTAATATTCTCACGGTAACTGATATTACAGAAATGGGGTTAGATGCGGCGGCAAACTTTGCTTTAGAACGGGCATTAGATGGCACGGATTGTGTGTATATTAGTTTCGATATTGACTGTATTGATGCGGGTTTTGTCCCTGGGACAGGATGGCCGGAACCTGGGGGTTTATTACCTCGTGAAGCCTTACATTTACTCAAAAAAATTGTTCAAAATGCTCCCGTTTGTGGCTTAGAAGTTGTTGAAGTTTCTCCGCCTTATGATATCAGCGATATTACGTCTTTAATGGCAACTCGCGTGATTTGCGATACCCTCGCCCATTTAGTGGTTTCAGGACAGTTACCCCGCAAACAAAAATCCTCCTACATTTACCCCGAATCTCAACCCGAACTCGTTCAATGGTCATAAATTAGGTGTCGGGTGTCGGGTTTCATGTGTCGGGTTTCTCATGATTTCCCCATCTTTTGCTATCTGCTCTCTCCTGTTTCCTAATTATGCACGAAACTGACATGACAAAGGCGTTAATTCTAACGGTAAAAAACTGGTGGAATTCACAGCCTGAACCTTATAAAATTGATAAAATTCATTTGATTGTGGGTAAATTTACCTGTGTTGAACCTGTTAGTTTGCAGTTTGCTTTTGAAGTGCAAACCCGCAATACTTTTTTAGAAGGGGTAATCCTAGAAATTCAAGAAACTCCATTAATTGCCTATTGTCATACTTGTCAAACGGAATATTCCCCAGAAATCGGTTTACATTATGCTTGTCCGACCTGTCAGTCACCGATGGAGGATATTCGTTCCGGTCGGGAATTAAAAATTGATCGTATTGAATATTCTATAGCAGGGAACAGGGAACAGGGAACAGGGAACAGGGAGGAAAAGAGTTTACCTTCTGGTTTGTGCCCTTAGTCTCTGTCCTAACTGCCAGCACAACTTTAATTAACAATAGGAGAACAAAATGCACCAAACCTTTGATGTTAGTTTAGGAATTAATTTACTCCATGCTAATCAACATTTAGCCGATGATAACCGTTCCCATTTTGATCAATGGGGAATCACCTGTTTAAATATTATGAGTAGTCCAGGGGCGGGAAAAACGGTATTATTAGAAAAAACCCTAGAAGCTTTAAATTTAGAGTTAAAATTTGCGGTCATAGAAGGAGATATGACCACAGAATTAGATGCAGAACGATTGCGTCAATATAACGTTCCCGTGATTGCAATTAATACCGGGCGTTCCTGTCATTTAGATGCTAAAATGGTCTGGGGTGGAATTCATAAATTAGAACAAGATTATGATCCTCAAAGCTTTGATTTAGTCTTTGTGGAAAATGTGGGAAATTTAGTTTGTCCGGCCGAATTTGAAGTTGGAGAACACGCTAAAATTGCGTTATTAAGTATCACAGAAGGAGAAGATAAACCCTTGAAATATCCCATTATGTTTCAGGAAGCCGATTGTTTATTAATCACAAAAATGGACTTATCCCCCTATTTAGAGATTGATGTTGAACGCATCGCTGCTAATGTTCGACAAATGAATCCTCACGTTAAAATTATTCCGGTTTCTGCGAAAACGGGAGAAGGGTTAGAAACTTGGTTTGCATGGGTAAGAACACAAGTCAAAGCCAAGCAAACCCTAACCCCAGAAGCCTTAAATCTTCAGTCCATTTAACCCTCAAAACTTAACCACTCAATCATCTGGTAAAAATCGATGAAACGCAGAAAAATTTTATCCTTATTTGGGGTATTTGTAGCGAGTTTAGCGTTAATTGTAAGTTGTAATCAAGCCCAAAATTCCACACCGAATAATAACGCTTCAACTCCGACAACACCCCCCCTAATTATAGGATATAGTAATTGGTCTGGATGGTGGCCTTGGGCGATCGCAGAATCTGAAGGATTATTTAAAGCCAATGGCTTGAACGTTGAATTAAAATGGTTTGATGGCTATTTAGAATCCTTACAAGCAATGGCGGCGGGACAATTAGATGGGAATTGTCAAACCTTAAATGATACGATTGCCTTTGTAGGTGATTCTAAAAATGGTCAAGTGGCGGTTTTAATTAATGATAACTCTGCCGGAAATGATAAAATTATTGTAGCAGAAAATATCAATAAAATTCAAGATTTAAAAGCCAAAAAAGTCGCCGTTGAAGAAGGTTTAGTGGATGATTTCTTATTGGCGTTAGCTTTAGAAAAAGAGGGAATGTCTCGTCAAGATGTAGAAATTGTTAACTTAGAAACGGGGGCTGCATCTGCCGCCTTCGTAGCGGGACAAGTTGATGCAGTGGGGGCATTTCCTCCCTTTTGGTTAACAGCATTACAACGAAAAGGCAGTAAAGAGTTAATCAGTTCTAAAGAATTTCCGGGGGCTATTCCCGATTTATTAGTGGTGAGTCAAAAATTGATTCAAGACCGTCCTGAACAGGTGCAAGGATTAGTTAAAACTTGGTTTGATATTCGAGAATTTATGGCAAAAAATCCTGAAAAAGCCAATGAAATTATGGCAAAACGGGCGGGAGTTTCTGGTGAGGAGTTCAAAATGTTTAATGATGGGACTAAATTTTTTACCATTCAAGACAATTTAGAAGCCTTTAATTCTGGAAATTCCATGAAACATTTACCCTTTGCCGCCAAAAAAATGAGTGACTTTATGTTACAAGTGGGACTCCTCAAAACCAAACCCAATTTAGAACCCATTTTAGATGCTCAATTTGTTAAAAAATATGCAGAAACTCTCAAACAATAATTCAATGGAACCCAAACCTCGCCAAGCTTTAAAACCCACTGTTTTTTGGCGTATTGCTGAAAACATTCCTCCCGCTCTCAATTGGGTATTAGTCACCCTTTCCATTGTTATTCCTTTCTGTTTATGGTGGGTCTTAGCGTTAATTCTTAATTCTCGCTTTCTTCCCACTCCTCCCCAAGTTTTACAAGCGGGTTTTGGACTCTGGGAAAAAGGGTATTTAGTACAGGATACCGTAGCCAGTATTACACGGGTGACGTTGGGATTTTTCTTGGGGGCAATGTTAGCAATTCCGTTAGGAATTTCGATGGGATCTTTTGCCAGTATTCGGGCATTAACTGAACCCTTAATTGGGATTTTACGCTATATGCCCGCCCCGGCATTTATTCCCCTTTTAGTTTTATATCTCGGTATTAATGAAGCTCCGAAAATCATGTTAATTTTTATCGGAACATTGTTTTTCAATACCTTGATGGTTATGGATGCGGTGAAATTCGTTCCCAAGGATTTAATTGAAACCACCTATACTTTAGGAGGAAATCGTCAACAGGTGTTAACGCAAGTGATTATTCCTGCCATTATTCCTAATATTATTGATGCCTTACGAATTAATATGGCAGCAGGTTGGAATTTAGTCGTTGTAGCCGAATTAATTGCCGCCGAAGTGGGGTTAGGCAAACGCATTGTTATTGCTCAAAAATTCCTGAGAACCGATGAAATTTTTGCCTGTTTAATCATTCTAGGTTTAATTGGGTTTGCCATTGATTTATCTTTTCGACTCCTATTAAAAACAACCTGCAAATGGGCTGTTGATTAATCAACTGTATTCTAACCGTAGGATGGGCTTTGCCCATTATCTAAAATAATGTATCCTACTTAACAGTTCATGAATTAACTGTTAGTTACAATTAACTCTCAGTTAGAAAGAATTGCCATAGAATTTATAAAAATTTAATTGATACTAACGATAGTATAATTCAGTTTGGACTCAAAAAAATGCACCTAGAAATAAATAATCTTCATAAACAATTTCCCACCCGAACAGGGTTTTTAGTCGCCTTACAAAATATTAATCTGCACGTTGAAACCGGAGAATTAGTCTGTGCTGTTGGCGCATCCGGTTCAGGAAAATCCACCCTATTAAGAATGATTGCCGGGTTAGATTATCCCACTTCGGGTAAAATTATCGTGGATGGAATGGAAGTCACCGGGCCTGGAGCAGACCGGGGAATGGTATTTCAACGCTATACCTTATATCCCTGGTTAACCGTCCAAAAAAATGTAGAATTTGGCTTAAAATTACAGGGGGTTTCCCATCAACAACGCCGAGAACAAACCTCCTATTATTTAGATGTTGTTAGCTTAACTCCCTTTGCCCAATGTTATCCCAAACAACTCTCAGGAGGTATGAAACAACGGGTAGCCATTGCCCGTGCTTTAGCCACACAACCGAAAATTTTGTTAATGGATGAACCCTTTGGGGCGTTAGATATTCAAAGCAAAGAAACCATGCAACAATTTTTACGGCAACTGTGGCAAAAAACAGGTTGTACAATTTTAATGATTACCCACGACGTTGAAGAATCGGTATTTCTATCCCAAAGAATTTATGTATTAAGTACCAGACCCGGACAAATCCAAGATGAATTTATAATTAATTTACCCGAAGAACGTAATTATAAAATCAAACGTCAATTAGAATTTCAAAAATATGTCGGTGATATTATGGATTTACTACGGGGAAGCAAAGAAGAATCTGTTATGGCAGGGAACACCGGAACATCCCCCCCTAGCCCCCCGTGCACTAGGGGCTAGGGGGGGAGGGAACAGGGGGGAAAATACTTCACCGTCTGGGTTCTAAGATCCGTCTGGTGTCCTAACTACCTTGGCGGTTGCTATACTGTTTATACGATAAGTCTGGTGGCTTGAAAACTCAGTGTCTTCAGACCTGAGAGTGTCAATTTAATACAAATGCACAAGACGGAAAAAGGTGGGTCTAGCCCACCTCAATCAATCTAATTGATTTCTGGCTTAACCCAATAACGCTTTCGCCTTAGCCAAAACATTATCAACGGTGTAACCGAATTTCTCCATCAACACACCACCCGGAGCCGAGGCACCAAAGGTATCAATGCTGATGCTGTCGCCTTCGCTACCTGTGTAACGTTGCCAACCAAAACCACAACCCGCTTCCACAGCCAGACGTTTGGTAACAGCTTTAGGTAACACAGACTCTTTATAAGCAGCATCTTGTTCTTCAAACAGTTCCCAACAAGGCATAGAAACCACCCGAACTTTTTTCCCAACCTGGGTTAATTTTTCGGCGACTTCCACACACAGAGAAACCTCGCTTCCAGTTCCGATTAGAATTAAATCGGGAGTTCCTTCGCTATCGGACAGAACATAAGCCCCTTTGCCGACCACATCAATAGAACTACCGTTTAAGTTCGGTAATGCTTGGCGAGTTAAGGCTATCAATGTGGGACGATGACGGTTTTCCACAGCGATTTTATACGCACCAGACGTTTCGTTACCATCCGCCGGACGCATCACCAACAAGTTAGGAATCACCCGCAAGGAGGCAATGGTTTCCACAGGTTGGTGGGTAGGGCCATCTTCCCCAAGGGCAATCGAGTCATGGGTCATCACATAGATCACACCAATTTCCGATAAAGCAGCTAAACGAATCGCCGCCCGCATATAGTCGGCAAAGACTAGGAAGGTAGCACAATAGGGAACTAACCCCGAACCATGCAAGCCAATACCATTACAAATTGCCCCCATTCCGTGTTCCCGAACACCGAAACGCAGGTTACGATTTTGATATTGTCCTTTTTGGAAATTACCAAAACCCTTGATCTCCGTTAAGTTGGAGTGGGTTAAGTCCGCCGAACCCCCAATTAATTCGGGAATAGCCGGAGCTAAGGCATTCAGACATCCTTCGGAATATTGGCGAGTGGCTTTACCTTTTTCATCGGGAGTGAATGTCGGTAAGGATTTTTCCCAACCTTCGGGGAGTATTCCACTGGTGCGGCGTTCAAATTCCGCAGCTTCTTGGGGATATTTGGCTTTATAGTCAGCCCAAGTTTTATTCCATTCAGTTTCCAGATTAGCCCCACGTTCAACGGCTTTGCGGGTATGGGCTAAGGCATCTTCAGGAATTTCAAAGGGTTCATAGTTCCAACCCAGGTTTTTCCGAGTCGCGGCCACTTCATCTGCGCCCAAAGCGGCTCCGTGAACTCCAGCAGTATTTTGTCTGTTGGGAGAACCGTAACCAATGATGGTGGTAACTTTAATGAAAGTGGGTTTATCGGTGACAGCCTTGGCTTTAGCAATAGCATCGGCGATACCATCTAAGTCGGTATTCCCATTTTCAACGTGCAGAACGTGCCAGCCGTAGGCTTCAAACCGTTTGCTCACATCTTCGGTAAAGGAAATCTCGGTATTTCCATCAATAGAAATATGATTATCGTCATAAAGGGCAATTAATTTACCCAGTCCCAGATGTCCCGCTAAGGAACAGGCTTCACCAGAAACCCCTTCCATGTTGCAACCATCACCCAGGATCACATAGGTATAGTGGTCTACCAGTGCAGCATCGGGTTTATTGAAGGTCGCCGCGTCATGAGCTTCGGCCATCGCTAACCCAACGCCATTGGCAATCCCTTGACCTAAAGGGCCAGTGGTAACTTCCACACCCTCAGTTTCAAAGTTTTCTGGGTGGCCAGGAGTCCGAGAACCCCACTGACGGAATTGTTTAATATCATCTAAGGTGACGCTATCATATCCCGTTAAATAAAGGAGGGCATACTGCAACATACAGCCATGACCTGCGGATAGGACGAAGCGATCGCGGTTATACCATTTAGGATTTTTGGGATTGAACCGCATAAACCGATCCCACAACACAAAGGCCATGGGCGCGGCACCCATTGGTAATCCTGGGTGGCCGGATTTAGCTTTTTCTACCGCATCAATGGCTAGGAAGCGAATCGAATTAATGCAAAGTTCTTCAAGTGATTGGGCTGGATCAACCATAATTATTGTTATCTGTAAACTTTAGTGAGTGCGTGAGCGCTCATTTTATAGAATCTCAACAAGTGATTCTCTGCCATAAGTCGCTCTGGAATTACCCTTAGACCGCATCACAATCATCTCATCACTTGAGACACGCAAGCAACCCAATTCTTGATTTTTGGTCAAAGTTTATTTTCTTGCCTATGCACAAATTGTCAATTTTGTCAATACCCTACCCGTTACTTGCCATTTTCCCCAATTTAAGATTGCTATATCTTTAAAAATGTTTATCAATTAACATATTCCCTATTACCTATTACCTATTCTGGTGTTCCTTCCTATACTTTCAACTTTCCCCAGTTAAGACCAAAAGCAATATTGAGATTTTCCAAAGATTCCACTAGCCAAAATACTTTATCTCGGGGAAAAGTGGCATAATGGTTAAATAGAATCGAGAACCGTTTTTCTAAATCTGATTTAACCTTCCGACAAATTAAGACAATTTTTAAGAGTAACCCAATTGAACGAGTCACACCCAAGTTACTGCTTAAATCTAAAAACACAAAGTGATGGGGTTGTTGGGGACTTTCTACGACTAGGAAATTTAATAACTTGCGACAGGTTCCCGCTATCAGAGTATCATTCACTTTCTGACTATCATTGTGTGAGAGCGTCCCTTGAAGTTCTCGGTACAAGCGATTATTAAAATGTTTTTTTGCATATTTAGTATCAACTGCATCCGTTAAATATTCATACAATTCTTCTTTAAACGTCCGATAAGTACGAGCGTTTTGAATTTGATTGACAAAAATTTTGGCTAAATCATCATAGGTATGATAACCGTCAATTCTCCCCGTAAAATGTTTGAGGGAAAAATTCAATTTTTTATCCGTTAATAGGGTAGGGTTTTCCACAGTTGGTAAGATTAACCGTTGTTCCCGATGAATATTTTTAAAGGTGAGATATTGAGATAAATCATGTTCAAAAGTTTCTTGAGCCTGCGTCCGCATATCCCGAATTTCCTGGCGTTGTTCATCGGGACTATCATCGGTTAAAAAACAATGATCATATAAATAGGGATAACGACTAATTAAACCCTCGACATTATCACTTTTTTTATCTTCTTCCGCTTTGATTTTTTCTTCAAAAACCATACTCAAACGGCGCAGAGCTTGGTATTGTTCGGTTTGAGTAAATCGTTTAACTAATGAACGGAGGCGTTTTGCTGTCCAACAGGAGGGTAAACCCGAGGGTGTTTGTTCAAAACTATGAATCAGTTCAGGAATCGCCCACTGATCCCTGGGATGTTTGCGCCATCGGTTAATTAAAATATAGCAACTGCGGTTCAGAACATACTGAAATTCTATATTAGCTAAATCGGAATCAACAATCCGACCGACGGCTAAATTAACTCCTAAATCGGGGTATTCCCCACCTTGGATAAACAGATTAAAGAAACGCTGAATCAGTTGTAGGGGTGCTTCAAGATCAACACAGCATTGCAGATGAACATAAATGACTTGCTCATCTGACGAATGGTAATACTGGCTGAACCCCAAACTATTCACGGTATAACCCCTCTTTTTCTAGGGACAGATCGAACACAACAAGAAAACTATTACAACCCCAAACTGTCACCCAACATCATAACCTGCTTGAGTCCGTTTTCCTAACCGTCCCAATGTTCGAACAAGTGAGATTTCAATTTTCCCTCCCGTCTCTTTCGGAGTATGCTCCTACTGGTATCGAGGCAAGTACAACGTCCAGTTATCTTTAACCCACTTCTTCTGTAACAACAAAAGAAATTTGAATAAGAATCAACCAAGGATGACTGAAAACTTGAGGCAGAGTGTGGCTTACGTAATAATACATATATTCTATAGATAAATCATTACAACTTCTATAAAGATTTAGCAAAAATCAGCGATAAATTGTAAAGATTCGGTAAAGCTATTTCTTATCAGCTTTGATCACGGTTAAGATCGATGGCTCCCAGGGCTTTAAGTGTAACTTTTTGTGCCGTTGTAATTCCGGTCACACCCGTAATATTTAAGCCATTGTATGGCTTATCAGCGCGTAAGGTTTTTAAACATTCATTAGTATGTAAATCCCAAACCTTAATCCCTTGATCATGACTTCCACTCGCCAAAAAATTTCCTTGAGGATCACCATGAACTGACCAAACGGGGTGATCATGACCCTTGAGGTTTTTCACACATTCCCCGGTGGCAATATCCCACAATTTAACATTATGATCATAGCTGCCACTTACCCAAACTTCTTTCTGAAGATAGAATAAAATTCCTTGGACTCGTTCAAGTTCACCTCGCCAGGTTTGCAGACATTCACCAGTTTCAACATTCCAACATTTCACCGAACGATCATAACTCCCACTGACTAAAACAGAACCCTTGTCCGTAAACCCCAAAACATGAACCCGATCACTGTGACCTTCGAGAACCGCCAAACATTCTCCCGTTAGTACATTCCAAACTCGGATCTGGTGGTCATTACTCCCACTGGCTAAAATCCGATCCCGGGGACTAAAAGCCACCGAACCCACCCAACGCCGATGACCTTCTAAGGTTTGTAACAGTTCTCCGGTCTGTACATCCCAGACTTTCACCGTTTGGTCATCACTAGCACTGGCGAGTAGCATACCTTCGGAACTAAAGGTCACAGCTTGAATCCGATCGCTATGACCATGTAAGGTTTTTAGACATTCCCCCGTCTGTGCATCCCAAAGTTTTACCGTTTGGTCATAACTCCCAGTGGCGATTAACCCGCCATCGGGACTAAAGACCACTGACCATACCCAATCCAGATGACCGGGTAAATGCTTGAGACAACGACCTGTCCCCACATCCCACAGTCGCACCTTATTGTCATCACTACCAATAGCCAAACGCCGACCATCAGGACTCACAACAAACGACCAAACCTGATGACGATGACCCCGTAAGGTTCGTAACCGTTGCCCAGTTTGCACATCCCATAACTGCACTATCCGATCTACACTTCCAGTGGCGAGGGTTTGACCATCGGGACTAAAGGCTAAGGAACAGACCTGACTTTCCAGTCCGGTTAAAGTCTTTAAACACATTCCCGTTCGGATATTCCAGAGTTTCACGGTTTGGTCATCGCTGCTACTGGCTAATAGTTCTCCATCGGGACTAAAAACCACGATCCAAACCGAGTCTTGATGACCTTCAAAGGTATGGAAACTGTTACCAGTATTGGCATCCCATAGATGAACTGTTTTTTCCTGGGTACTACTGGCGATCAAATGAATTTTACCAGGAGTTAATCCCGAAGCAACGAAGGTAACGGCCCAATTCCAGGCCTCATTGCCATAGAAAGTGTGTACACAGGTTGCGGTTTGAATATCCCAGAGTTTGACCGTCTGATCCTCACTGGTGCTGGCGATCTGTTCACCATTGGGACTCCAGGTGAGGGTGGATAGACGGTCAGTATGACCGATGAACTGATGCACAGATTGTCCCGAATCAATATCCCAGATCCGAATCTTTTGGTCATCGCTACCACTGGCTAATAAATCCCCTTGGGGGCTAAAACCCACGCAATTTACCGTTCCTTGATGGTCTGACCAACGGTTTAGGCATTCTCCGGTTGAGACTTTCCACAGTCGCACAGTTCGATCCTCACTACCACTGGCGAGTAAAGTACCATCAGAATTGAAACTGAGGGACTTGACGCTTCCGGTTTGACCTTGACAGACTAATAATAGTTGACCTTCTTCGACTGTCCATAAAATAATTTTGCCTTCTGTATCTCCGGTGGCTAGAATTCCGTTATTTCCCAGGGCGACGGTGAGGGAATTTCCTAGGGTTTTGGCAAACACTGATCGAGATAAATCGGAACCGGAAAAGTTAACGTTTTGTAAGTTAGCATCTTGTAAATAGGCTTGCCAGAGTGTTAATTGAGAAAAGTCATACTCTGCTAAATCGAGATCTAAGTGGTGACAAAGATTCAGAATATTCCCGCCTCCATAACCGGAGGAATGACGGTCTTGTTTTAACCGTTCAATTAGGGTTTTAAATTTTTGATTGAGTTCTCCTGAAATTCGATAACGGTTGAGGAGTTTTTGAACAATCGGTTGCAGGATTAAACGGGTTTGACTTTCTCTAATATAATCTTTGGCTTGGGATTTTATTATGGGATATTGATTAAGAATATTAATGGTTTCTGTTTCGATTTCTTCGATAACTTTTTCAATCAATTTTTCAATTATATATTCCATGACTACGGGTTGTTGGGTGAAACTCCCACTACTTTTTTCAATTAGCGATCGCCGACTCAAGGATTCTAGGGCTTCGATCAGTTTTACGGGGGAAATAATTGATAACAAATCTTTCCTTAAATCCACTATTGTAGAAGGTTCTCGATTAATCGCTAACCAGTACATGGTTTCTAATTCCAGTTCAGAAATTCGCCCCAATTGTTGTTCTAATAAATCCCTAATATCCCCAAATATCGCCGTTCCTTCCCGGATTTGGTCTAAAAAATCACTAACATTCCCAGCAAATAAATCATAAATAGTAGTGGTGACAATTTTCAATGCTAGGGGATTTCCGGCATAGCGTTCAATTAATTCTTGCCATTGTTTTAAGGAACTATAAACTCCTTTAGTTTGAATGATTTCTTGGCAATTTTTTGTATCTAATCCCGGTAAAGGTAAACAACGAACTTTCAGAGTTTGACCTTCTAATGCTGATATTTCTCTGGGTTTTTCTCGACTGGTAATCAATAGACAACTTTTGTGTTGGGTTTCTCCTAAACGTTTAAATAGATCCCCGTAATTTTCATAACCTGGATAGTAGCGTCCAACTCGATTTCCTTCTTGTAAAATTGATTCTAAATTATCTAAAATAATTAAGCATTGAGAGGTTCTTAATAATTCCATCAATTGAGAAATTTGACGGGCAGGATCGGTCGATAAGTTATATTCAGTCTTATTAGCAAAAAATTGAATTAAATCGATTAAAATTTCAGTTAATGGCGGTGCATTCCTGAGCGATCGCCAAATCACATAATCAAAATTAGGATGAATTTGTTGAGCAAATTTTACTGATAAAGAGGTTTTTCCCATTCCCCCCATTCCTAATAACGCAATCACCCGACAATCTTCCTGCAAAGTCCACTGTTCAAGTTGGGCGAGTTCTTGAAGGCGTCCATAGAACTGAGACACATCCGGTGCTTCTCCCCAGTCCACATTTGAGGGGGTTGACTTTTGAGGATTAAGGTTTGAGGGTTGAGGGTTGACGGTTAAGAGCAAACTAGGGAGAACAATTGTACTACTGACTTCTCCATCTTCCTGTAATAAAGCGTCTAAGGAACGACGTTCAATGACGGCGCGAAAATTCTTTTTCCCAACTTTTTCACCTAACTCATCTGATAATAACTTCCATAATTTTGGCCCTACGTCCTGCTTCAGATATTCAGGAGTACAGCGATATTCTAAAGCAATTTCATGATATTTCTGACAGTACCAAGTTCCTTGAATAACGGCGATTTGTGCGTCAGTCAAGTGTTTTCCGGTTTTGTTAAAAACCAATGTATCGGTAATTGCAAGTGCCTGTTCAAAGTTCATCATGACCAACAGATACAACCGAGTTTGTTTTTGCTGTTTATCTCGCACCTTTACTATACCGTGGCAGGAATTGTAACAGAAAGTGGTTATATCGGAACTTATCTTTGATCTTCTCAAGGTCAGAATTTTATTTTTTATATAGAAGATATCATATCCATTAACATCAATGAACTTTGAAAGTTTTCTTTTTGAGGCGGTTGTAATTCTTAACTAAAATTAAAGTCAGCCTTGTATTAAAGCTGACTTAGTAATTATTGAATTGAGATTGTGGTCGTTGAAATCTTCTAATTAAACATCGTGACATAGACAGAATTTAAAAAATTGGATTTAAGACATTTTCTCAAAATAGTTTAAGCCAGAGGAAACTACGCTGCCAGCGAAACAGAGATATGTATAGTTTCATCCATTGAAGACTGGGAATAATCAGGATAAGAATACATGACGGATTTCGCTTCCATGATGCTTCCAAATCGTTCCAACCAATCAAAAATTCGATCCAGTTGTTCTAGTGTAATTAATCCATACTGCCATAGGATCATCGGTAACTGACCTGAATCGTTTTCAGGGTGGCGCAAAGCTGTAGCAATTGAGGACGCGGGGATCGCTAACTCCCAACGTAAAAACTGAATTAGTTGTGCTTGTTTGGGTGAAATCATTTTGAGGTTCCTACAAATAGGGCATAAAAAGTTAGATTCTGGTAGAAATTAAGTTCCACATTATTAATCTTACCGAAAATCTAGGGCTACTCAGTGACAGATATCTGGCGAAATCTGTGATTAAATCTGGTTAATGATGTGATCATCATCACAGGGCAAATAATCACTACACTCAGTCTCTACAAGATTTTATTTTCGGAGTTGAATTGAGATAATGCTACCACTCTTTGGGTGAACATCGCTTTTTGATGGTATTTTAGTTATGGAAGTTTGAGTACCTTTGCTAAAAATGGTTTAATAAAAATCGATTCATTAAAAAAATATTAAAAATTCCCGAATTTGGTTAATCGTTGAAATGTAGGTTTTATGAGAAATTCTATCGTTCAGGGCGTCAAAACAGCAGAATTCGTCTATTACCCCCCCCAAATCGCATTAACGGCAAAACGGATTTTGGTCAAACCCAATTTAGGATATCCCGTTGGGCCGCCCGTTACCGTCAGTTTGCAGGTCTTAACCACGGTAATCCAAACCCTGCGACATCAAAACCCTGATGCGGAAATTTTAATAGTAGAAGGGGTTTGTTCTCCGGTGTCTCTGGGTGAAATTGTTCGTCGTCATGGGATAGATCAAATTTTAGGGGACGGAATGCGGATTTTGGATGCGGATATCCTCCCTTTAACTGAATATCCAAATTTGTCCCCCCAACCCGTGCGGTTTAAATCGATGTTCGCCCCCAGTTTATTGACAGAGGTGGACTGTCGAATTAGTATCGGGGCATTTAAACGAACTATTCTAAATGGAAACCCTTTAATTTCTGCATCCTTAAAAAATTTATATGGTTTGTTTCCCAGGGCGCATTATCGCGCGAGAAGTCCCCATTCACGAGGACAATTACACCGTCCTTCTGTTCCGTTAATCTTACAGGATGTTTATTTTTGTATCGGACATTTATTTGATGGGGCTATTGTAGATGGCGATCGCCAATTTATCAGTCCTAATTGGAAACCCGACCGAGGTGAATCAATCCCATTAGGAAAAGTATTTTGGGGGGAAGATTTAATCAGCGTTGATCGAGAAGCCTGTAGGGTTGCAGGGGAAATAATTCCCAGTTATTTAGGCCGGATTGATCAACTGCGTTCGTAAAATAATACCCCCATTTTGACCACACAAATGAAAGGCTTTTTGGGTAGCTAAAATATGTTCTGGGGTTTCGGCAATCGGAACCGTTAGCGCACAATTATCGACTAGATAATCATGTAACTTTGATTAAAATTGTTCCAGAAATCTATTGAAAACGAGGAACGGTTTGATTAAGATATAGTTTAACAGGGGATAGAGCAAGGGATTGTCACTGAGGGAATAGAAGAATAATTTTTATGTTTAGGTTTGATGATTTTATAGTATTTAAGGATATTCTAAAGAAGTGTTAGAATCAAGGAATAGCCATACCACACCGGACGGGGTTGCTCCCAAGTCAAATCAAAGGGTAAATTCCTGATACCTAAAAAATCCTAATTCAATGAGGACTATGATGCTAAACCGATTCAAAGCGATTTATAGGATAGTAATTTTAAGTTTAGGGTTGGTTTTCCTACTGGGAATCACACCTACTTGGGCTGCTCAACCCCTCCCTGAACCCAATGCTCAAGGTAACTATGTGAGCCTATCTTCCCATCTATATTGGCAAGTTGTTGATTCCGATCCTAATGGGTTGAATTGTCGCATGGGAAATTCAAGCATTGAAGAAATTTGGAATCCTGATAACCCTGGATTTCCTAGTATTAGTAATTGGCCGGTAGTTGCCACATTTAAACCCGATGAGATTTTTCGAGCGCAAGTGAGTTATAGTGGCTTTGTTTTCACCAGAGATGCTCAATTTTTACCTTGGATTTTTGTTAAGAAAAAACTTGATGGCACACCTGCAAACTGTTTTATCCGGGCGAATAGTGCGTTAATTAAACCTGTTGAACAACCAAAGGATAATAACGTTTCAACTCCCACTGTTGAACAACCAACAGATAATAATATTATTTCAACTCCAACTGTTGAACAACCAACAGATAATAATATTATTTCAACTCCCACTGTTGAACAACCAAAGGATAATATTTCAACTCCACCCGTTGAACAACCAAAGGATAATAATATTTCAACTCCAACTGTTGAACAACCAACGGATAATAATATTTCAACTCCAACTGTTGAAACGCTTCCTGATACTAGCAGTGACAACACTGAACCCTTTATTGATTTGTAGGGATCTCTTGTTTCTAGGTTCTACCTAGAAACAAGAGATCGGAGTTGCTAATTTTTTTTTGGTTTTTTTGGTGGGATTTAATAGTATTTAATCTGGCAAATCTGGATCAATTCCCAATTCCCGCAACTTAGCCGCCAATCGTTCTGCCCGTTGGTGTTCTTGGTCTGCTCGTTGACGTTCTTGAATAGCTTCTTCTGAACTCCACAGCAACAAATTACCTGAATTATCCCACCAACGCAGCCAATTCATAGTTTGTTGCAACCGTCCCCCAGACCAAATTCCCAGATATAATTCTAGTTGTGGAATCCATACCCGTCCCTGATCATTTGCTGGGTGTAAAACATATCGCCCATCTTGCAAATAACGGACTTCTAAACTTCTATAGTAGGGGTCATAAGTGATGTATGTAGGAACTTGAAGAATCCGTTCATAAAAGTGGAATTTGCCATAGGGAGGAGTTGATCGGATAGATAGTTCTCCTCCATCTGCTTCTGATAGAAATTCCATCACGATCACCACATTAGCACCATCAATATTAGGGCTATAACTCCGACGAATTAACTCTTCAGGTAGAGGATGGACTTGAGGCACATAAAACCAGTCTGGAGCTTTAACAACAGTGTTTTTATTAACAGTTGCAACTAGCCCTAAATTAGAAGCAATTAGCATTTCCGGCTGAATATATCCGGCGGCTCCGAGTGCATCGGTTAGAGCCGCAGCCAGAACGGGCTGCTCAAGTTCTGTTTTGCCGTCAGCAAAGCTTTGGATTACCTGAAGCGCAACTTCAATCTCGGTGTGGCAATCTTTATTAAAGGCAACGGGTTCATCTGTTGGTTCACTGGTGTATTTTAGTTCTCCATCAATATTTTCTAAGACGTTTCCCAAGCTCAATTTCTGAATTTTTTGAGTTATAGCGCTACGCGCATACGTTAGGACAATTTCTAAATGCAGCATCCACGCATTCTCTGACGGTTTGAAATTCGTTTAATCTCTGTTTCATCCAGGTCATCAAAAAACCCGCCTAAGCGGGTTGATTTCCTGGGATTAAACAAGGAACGTAAATTAGGCTTTAGTTGGGGGAGTTAATTCTATAGTAGGGGTTGAATCTGGGGGTTGTTCTTGTTTGTTCTCACTTGCGGATTGAACTTGTTTGAGATGAATTGTATTCACCTGAACAATAAAGTTTTCTATGGCTCTTTGAGCTTTTTTAGAAAGTTGACCATCTTCCATCGCATCATATTGATACAAGGTACTTACTCCTAAGATGAATTTTTCCTGTTCCGCCTCTAATAATTCCACAGCAGTGTTCGCCGCTACCCAATTTTCTTGAAACGGAAAAGAGGTGACAATACTAGCAACAATAGCTGCAATTGCGGGACAAATTACAGGCAACCATTTTAACCAAGATACCCCAGCTTCTAGTTTATCCACTAACACTAAAATAGGAGTGACACCCGATAAAACAATTGTGGCAGTTTGTGAAATATAGTAAATACTGCGACAGTCTCTTCGGGTTTTTTTATAGTCTTCAATTAACTCCTGAGCATATTCTAATGCTTGGATTCTCGCGGCGGTAATCACCGACTTATCCATAGGACTATTCTCACCTGTTAAATTACCTGTTAAAATTGTATACAGTGCAGCATTTTTCTTTATTTTGGAGAGTTTGTCTGCCTGTTGATAGTTCTGAAAAACTTGTCGGTTAATTAAGAACAAACAAATCCAGGTTGCTGCTAAAATAATTTCATAGATTTTAGCGACTTGCAACTCAGAAACAAAAATGTTAATGAAAGCTGCACCTACAAAACCTGCCAAGGAAAAATACTCAACAATTTTTAGCAGCAGTAGGAGGCTGGAGTTGGGTGAACTGGAAGAATCCTCAAGGGTAATGATCATCGACGCTGGGTTCGTCTCTGTAACATTAGTCATGGCTTAAAGGCTAACGGAATAAGCAGAATAACTTTCATCAATATTATACACCATCTGGAAGGGTAACATTTTTAAATTATCTAAGAAATGAGAATACTGTTTCAGCAGTGGAAACCTGATCAAAAGCTCTGTTTTAAACGGATTTCACGGATTTCACGGATTTGTAGGGGCGGGGTATCCCCGCCCTTAACCGTCAACCGTCACCGTGAATTCACAATGTAATCAGAAGCAATGGGTTGTGCTTTTTTCTGATAAACTAACCCTTGGTAAATCATAGATGACACTTCACCATAGGTTGCAGTTTGATTGGGATTGAGGGTATTTTTATCAGGATAATTAACGACTAATCCCGCTTCTGTGGCGGTGGCAACACCCTCAATTGCCCAGGGAGGAATTTGATTAGCATCTTTGAATATTTTCAGGGTTTGTTGAGAATTTGTATGGGGTTTTAACTCTAACCCACTTGCTAAATCGACTAACACTTGAACCCGGGAAATTTCTTGTTTAGGTCGGAAGATATCCCCTGGATATCCTACTAAAAGCTTTGGATTACCTGAAGCGCAACTTCAATCTCGGTGTGGCAATCTTTATTAAGTTGTGAGGGGTAATTCTCCTCCATGTGATCGCATTTTCCAGAAACAAAAAAAGCGATCACGCTCCTTCGGGAAAGATACGCGATCGCCCTTCATCAAAAAACAGCTTAACAATAGCAAATGGTGATTGAGCAACTAACTCAAATTCACCCCAAATTTTTTAATTCCAACTTTCTCGGAATCTGTTGAGATAATTCTCAAATTCTTGATCGTTATCAAAATGCGATCTGAACTCTTGATCTGCTCTGATCTCGCTGATAATTCTTTCTACATCCTCATTAACCTCAGGCTGATTAAAGGCAACAGGTTCATCTGTTGGTTCACTGGTGTATTTTAGTTCTCCATCAATGTTTTCAATGCCATTTAAGCGTATGCTGGTTGAGACATAGCGACCTGATCTGGTTCGACATCGAGCAGAAATGACATCTCCACGAATTGAGATATGATCACAAGACTGATCAAAATTAGCAGGTCTCCAAGAAGAAGTGACCTTGAGAGTTCCATCAATATTTTCAATCCCTTCCAACAATAAATGAGTCTGATTTACTGATTGATCCCTTCTTCTACAATTCGCTTCTAATATAGAACCGTAAATATTAATATCTTCGCAGGTGAGTTGATAACTACTTGAAGCAGCATTAGCAGGCAAGGGACTGGTAATCAGTGCCAAGCTAAAAACAAATATTAAGACGGAGATTGCCTTAATCCAACGATTTAAGATCACTTTAATTACTCCTTGTCTTTGTGAGTTTTTACCTATAGATTGAGGTTTGTGTTTCCTCTCTACACTAATAAGACGTTTCCCAAGCTCAATTTCTGAATTTTTTGAGTTAGAGGCGTTTTTTCCCCTAACTCAATCCACCTATAAACTTTCTTTTTTCAATTTATACGTTCGTGGTTAAATTTGCCACCATTTTATTGAGTTCGCTAATTTCACCTAAGATATCCGGGTCACTAAAAGATTGAAGTGCATCTGCATATTCTTTGACGTTCCCGGCTTTTTGTGTTGCCAGGTTGATTCGCTTTTCTAGGTGATCAGACAATTGGGAGATTTTATTGGTTAATACGATTGCCTTCTGTAACACAGGAGTTTCTATTCGTAAAGTTCTTAAACTTTTCTCAATATAATAGGCTTCTAAAAACCGGATTGTTTCCGGCTTTCGCGTTATAGGCCCTACAGATTGGATGTAATATGTTCCACTTGTTCCACTTCTTTCACGGGCAAAAGTATATTGATCAAGGGCGCGGACGGCGCAGTCCACGAATTCTTTAGTGCTAAGGTCTGTTTTGCAACCGTTGTAAACCACCACTTGATAGATTCGGTCTATTATATAGTAAATTTTCATCGCTTCTTTAAAGTTTTTTAGATTATCCTCATTATCAGATCCAACAAGTCTTTCTACACAGGGAAGAAATGTCAAATATATATAGCCAGCCTTAGTTTCAGGTACAGGTTTATTAGCTTCACAATGGTTGGTAACAAAGTCAAAAAAGTATACATACTTATTATCGCCGAATATACCGATGTCGCGTGTTATAGCGTTTGGAGAAAAAACTTTATATTCCAGAGTGCGATTTTCATTATATCCTTGATTTGCCTGCTCTTCTTGTAGCTGATTGATTCTATCAAGACGATTTTCGTACTCTCTCTGAGATTTATCGCTAAAATTCCCATATTTTACAGCATTTTGCCTAGCATCAATTTGAATTTTTTGTAATTTATTGTCTATCTCTGACAGTGTTGTTTTCCCATTTTCATAAGACAGATTGGGAAGTTTTTGGATTGCTGTCAATACACTATCTAACTCTACTTTCACGTTAGATACATAGGACTGTATTGCGCTATTATAGTCTAATGCTAATACGGGTTCTTGAGCCAAAAGCAGTGTAGATAAAACCAAAAAGAGCAAGGTTTTCCACACAATCCTGGCTTGATTTAGTAGGTTTTTCTGGGTAAAAAATGCCATTTTCATACTCCGTTGGTTTTGGACACTCATCAATTAAATCAGAAGTTTCTGGGTTTAAATTTAGATAGCAATAGATAGCGATGATTGCCATCTATTGCACATATTCCAGAAAGTATGTAGCACAATAGTGTGAAGCTTTATAACTTACTGAACCGAACCTGTTATAAGTTCGTGGTTAAATTCGCCACCATTTGATTGAGTTCGCTAATTTCACCTAAGATATCCGGGTCACTGAAAGACTTAAGATCTTCCCCATACCCTTTGACGTTCTCGGTTTTTTGTGTTGCCAAGTTAATTCGCTTTTCGAGGTGATCAGAAAATTGGGAGATGTCTTGGGTTAATTTTATGCCCTCGGACAACTTCTTGTTATCATCCTCTAACTTGGTTCTACTGGCTATTAAAGCTTTCAGCCTAGACTGAATTAATGATAGATCTGACTTATTTTTTTCCAAATACTTCCTGAAGTTATCAGCTCCTTGGATAAACTGATTATCCACTTGCGTTCCCAGTTTTTTTGCAGCCCGTTCAATGCGCTCTAGTTCACTTTGTTTTTTCTGGTATTCCACTTCATTCCTCTGCACTTCCTTCTCCATAGCTTGTTGGGAGGCATATAGCTTGTTGATCTCATTAAGAACATTTTTGTACTCTTTCTCACCTTCATCCCTCAACTTCTGAAAATCTGCGGCATTTTTCCCGGCTTCGGTTTGAAGTTTTTGTAATTGACTCTCAATCTCTGACAGTGTTGTTTTACCAGTCTCGTAAGACAGATTGGGCAGTTTTTTAATTGCTGTCAATACACTATCTAACTCTACTTTCACGTTAGATACATAGGACTTTATTGTGCCATTATAGTCCAATGCTAAAGCGGGTGTTGGCACAAAAAGCAGTACAGCTAGAATCAAAATTACTAAGGTTTTCCACACAACCTTGGCTTGGCTTAGTAGGTTTTTCTGGGTAAAAAATGTCATTTTCATAATCCGGTAGTTTTGGGTGTCCATAAATTAACTCAGTCGTTTTTGGGTTTAAATCTACATAGAAATAGATGGCAATCACCGCTATCTATTGCGTCTGTTCCTTAAGTCATGTCTAACAGGTATTTTCTAAATTCCTTGAGAGACTTTATTACTTAAGTTTGTGACTAATGTAGCCAAATCTTTGATTTCACCCAAGATATCCGGGTCGCTGAAAGAAGAAAGTGCATCCGCATACTCTTTGACGTTCCCGATATTTTGTTTTGCCAAGTTGATGTCGTTTTCAGCCTTATTGCAGAATGAAGACATTCTAGTGGCTAGGACTGCTGCTTCAGCTATTGTCTGCTTGTTGCTCTCTAACTTGGTTTTATTTTGTTCTAATGTATCGATACGAGACTGCTTCGACCTGAGTTCTGCTTTCTTGCTTTCAACGGCATTGCGGAGTTGCGAGATCCGATCCAATCGTGATTTTAGATCATTTCTGAGCGGTTCAAGTTCTTGATTTTTACCTTCGTATTTTCTTATTTCTTCATTGAACGAGCTTTTAAGCCCTAGTGGATCAAAGGTTAGTCCATCTAATTCCCTTCTAACGTGCCTCGCCGCTGCCAAATTATCCTGTATCTCGCGGTTCAGTTTTTCGTACTTATTGTAAGCTTCATCATATTTACTTCCCTCAAGACCTAATTCACGTTCTACCATGGGTAATTCTGCTTTCTTGGCTTCCACTTCTCTCTTCAAAACTTCTTGCTCTTGATACATTGTGTTGATGTCCTTCAGAAGTTCTTGATATTTTTTCTGCTGCTCATTACTCCAAGTATCAAACTGTTTGGCACGGTTACTTGAATCCTCTTTAAGTTTTTGTAGTTGACTGTCTATCGTTGCCAGACTTTCTTGACCTTCCTTCTCAGGTAGAGTGGGAAGTTTCTGAATTGACTCCAGTATGCCCTTAAAATCTACTGTAAGTTTAGATATGTATGATTGTAGCTCCTGGTTATAGGCAATAGATGGATCTACACTTGCAGGGGGATTAACTGTATTTTTAATCAGATTAACGACTGGATTGAAGTCAATTTTCTGAAGCTCATTAGAGACTTGATTCAAGTCACCTTTCTGAATATCATTAACGACTTTATTGAAGTCAACTTTCTGAATATCATTTAAGAAACCACTCAAGTTAAACGCCAATGCAGGAGTTGGGAAAAACAGCAGTAAAGATAGAATAAAAACGACTAACGTTTTCCCCATAAACTTGACTTTATTGAGTAGTATTTTAGAAGGAAAAAAATTCATTTGTATACTCCGGTAGTTGTGTTTATCCGTGACTTAATTCAGTAGTGAGTTGGTTGACTTTAGATAGCGATGATTTCCAATCTATTGCAGCTATTCCATCAACGACGAGCAGGCTTGTTCTAAACCTTAGTTGATAGGCTTTGTAGCCTCTTCTAAAGCTTGAATCTGCATATTGACAGAACCGAAAAGCTTTTTAGCTAACTCAGGTGTTAGTTTCTTAGCAGTTTCGATTGAAGGTGATGCCTGTATATTAGCTGCTACTTTATTTTCCATAGTTCTTGCTGCTACTAAAGATTCCTGAGAAATTCCATAGACAGCCATCCATTGGGATAAGCTCCGCAAGAACATATTCATGAATTGCTCGCTAGAATATCTCTGAATCTTTTTCTCTAAAGATAAGCTTTTCTGGGGTTGAAGGTTTTTGAATTTTTTAAGGTTATTACAGTAGTTTTCCATTGAATACCAGAAAACAGTTTCCTGCTTCAATGAAACCACGATTGTAGAGAGTGCTTTATATACAGTATGGAAACTCTCAACAGATCTGGCAGCATCAGAAATACTGCTTTCTAGGTTGGAAATTTGTCCTGCATATCTGCTGATTTTTAAAAGAGTTTCAATTTTTTGTTGCTGAAGACGTTGCATTTGAGCAAAGTATCGAGAATTTTCTTGCGCTATAAGTTCCTTTCTTGGGTCAGGAACATTGACTCCAAAAAACCCTAAAAACCCAGCAACAAAACCGCTAAAGCCCCCGCCAGCAGACTCTTCTATTTTTAAGAGGGAATCACAATGATCTATAATCAGCTTATCGATATCTTTTAAAAGATTATCTTGATAGACTTTCGCGTTTGTCTGAAGTTCATTAAATTCATTCAATTCTTTAGTCAGCTTAGTCTGATCAGCGTAACTCAGATTTCGTAAATTTAATGAATTTTTACTGACATCATAGGACTGATTATAAAGATTTTCAAAACTATCCCCTAAACTTTTGGCATAAATACCCATCTGGTTTGCAATCTTCGCGCAATACTCTAATTGAATACCGGCTAATGATTCTTTACCTGCCAATAGATATTTGTATATTTTAACCAGAGCAATCATGATTTGTTGACATTGACTGATATATATATCAAGTGTGTTAATACATTGGCCAGAAATTTTATGCAGTGAAAACTGGATTCCAGCTACTTGAGACTGAATATCTGTTCCCGCCGAAGCGTTGAATGCCAGAAACACTAAATCCCCAGAATTTTCCAAATTCCGCACTAACGAATCCATTGACAAAACTCCAAGGATCTGATTCCTAGAATCAGCCACAAATTTACTGTCAATTTTCTGAGGAATTATCAGGGTCTCTATCTTTTCTTTATTCGTTATATAAGGTTCTACCCAAAGGCCTAGATTATCTTGTGTCAGTATCGTTAGATCGCTCATTTTGCCTAGATAATTAATGTGTGGATCAAGAATTTTAGAGGGGGTTAGTCATTGCTTTATGTCGTCAACACAGGGGTTGGAACAAAAGGGAGTGAGGAAGGGGGAAGAGATAATGAGTGTTGTGGAGCAAAGCATCACAACACCCACTATCTTAGAAGTATCGCTTTATTAGGGTTTAAGCAACCTTAGATAAATAGCTCAAGTTTGATTTTTAAGGTACAAGCACTGCTTGAACATCTAAAGTTTTCAGTTCTGCATTAAGATTTTTAAGAACTGATTGAGCTAAGGCTGGTGCTGCTTTTTGCCCTGCCTCAATTGAAGGTGCGGATGCGATGTTGGCTCCAACTTTTTGAAATACCTCATTTGAAGCAACCAGATATTTTTTAGAGACGCTATTCACAGCCACCCATTTACAGAGCATATCAAGGGCTGCTCTCATAAAAACCGGTTGAGAGTATGCCTTACGCCGTTTATCCTCAGATTGGATCTTCATAGCGCTTTTCAGTGAGGATTGAGCCCTTGGGGATTGCAGCCTTTCACAGAAATTCGCCATTGAATCCCAAAATAATGCTGTCTCAGTCAATGCAACGTGGGCTTGGGCGAGAGCGCGAACTGCACATTCGAGACTCTCAATCGCCATAGCTGTATTATCAATGTCGATTTTTGTATTTGAGACTCGTACTGCATATTCTGCAAGTTTTGCCATCGTTTGACGGCTATCCTCTGCAAGTTTATTCCGGGCATTGAACAAATTAAGTTTGTGAGTTGACGCACGCTCTAGTGCAGACTGTGAGGAACTTGACATTTCTTTCAAGTCCTGTGACATCCGATCTGTGGCTTTTTGAAAACCTTCGAGGGCTAGTTTTGCTTGTTCTAACTGCTGTGCTAATAATTGGTTTTCTTGGGTTTTTTGTTGAAGTTTCTGTTTTTCAGCTTCTTTTGCCGGGGAATCAGGTAGGTCTTGTATATTTTTGTTGCACTCAACAATTTCTTGCTCAACTTTAAGTTTTTTTCGCTGAAGTGCAAGCTCCTCTTTCGTTGCTTTCTCCAAATCAGCTATTGATGAGTCTACCTTATTTATTGTCGGGCTCGTTGATGAGGTTTGGGTGTTACCTGCTGAAGTGTTTCCACCGCCTAAATTTCCCCCCATCAATCCCCCAGTTTTTGCCGCAGCGAACATTTGAACTCCTGCACCAAAAGCCGCAGACAGACCCCCCATAATTGTAGAGGCGAGTCCTAGATCAAAAGCCCTTTGGGATTCTCTTTGCTCTATCTGTTTAGCTTCCTCATATTCTATATTGATTTGTTCTAGTGATGATTTAATCTGCTCTTGAAGCGTCTCAGCGTTTTTCTGAACTGCTGCCAACTCGGCTAAACCCTGCTTTAACTTTTCTCGGTCTTCATTCTTAATATTTCTTAAGTCCAGTGACTCATTATGTACAACGGTGCAGTCAGCTATAATTTTTTTAAAACGAGCAGCTAAAGCTCTGGCTTCCTGAGCCATCTCTTTTGCAGTCTCTCCACACTGTGCAATTATATCCACAGCTGCCTCTTCCTCAATCTGATATAAGAAGCTATAAGCCGAGAATATATTCTCGATGACATCATCAGACTTTGTTACAAAACCTTGAACTGTTGTTATGCAAACTGTACAAGCTTCATAGAACGATCTTTGTAGGTCAGACATCTTGACCTGGATATTCGGTACCCCTGACAAGGCATTAAATGCCAGGTACATCAAATCACCAGTCGTTTTTAAGTTCAATATGACTTTTTCGATCGATAAAGTCTGCAAAATTTCCCGTTCAGCCTCAACGACTAACACAGATGTGTAGCTCGGTTTAGCCAAAAGTGAATAGATTTCCTCTTTGTTACCCGTTTTGATGACTAATTCGAGCTTTTCCTCGTTAGGATCAACTTTAACAATTGATGATTCGGCCATGTTATTTACCTGTAAACTGATTTTTTTTCGTGGTAGCCCGGTTCCGGGCTTAGGCATCTGTATCTATAAGACGATCTCAGATGGCAATTTCTGAATTTTTTGAGTTAGAGGCTGTTTTTTTCCCCTAACTCAATCCCACTAGAAACTCATCCTCAACGAGGTTAACCCTTTCGCAATAAAGTTTTTAGCCGTTTCAAAGCCACTTCAACCTCCCCACGAGCCGGATAAAGTAACTGTTGACTTAAGGCACTGCGATAAACCTTTATTGCCCCCACAACATCCCCTAACCCCTCTAAAGCTCTCCCTAACCAGTAATCAGCCATAACGGGATTGAACATTCTCAGTTCCTGACTTCCCACGCAAGCTTCTTCCCACCAGTGGTGACTCGCCCCATCATTCCCCAGCACCCGATAACTTTCTCCTAGCCACACCGCAGCCGAGACGAATTGCAGATATCCCCCATTTTCAGGTAAAAACTGCCATCCTTGCTGTAGTACCTCCACCGCTTCTTGGTGTTTATGGGCTAAGGCTAACACTCGGCCATGACGAAACCAAGCATCCGGTAACAGAGGCTGAAGTTGAGTTCCCTGGAAAGAAACACGACATCCCCTCTCAATTTGCTTAAATTTTTGCACCAGCACCCGCCCTGCTGTCGCCCAAACACTCCAACGTTCAGGAAATCTCTCCAGCATTTCTTGCACGATTGAAGCAAGACTTTCCTTTCCTCCTGGGAGAGAAACTTGGGTAAAGGCAATCAAAATTTCACATAAGGCTCGATAGATTTCACAATCATTGGGATAGAGACGATAAGCTTTCAGTATCACTTTAGCTGCACTCTGATAATCCCCCCTGTGAAATAAACACAGCCCATAGTAATACCAACCACGAGGATTATTAGGGTGTTCTTCAGTAAACTCTGTTAACACCCTGACTCCTTGCTCCCAATCTCCTCGAAAAATGTGGTAATAAGCTAAGGATTTATGGACTTCGGCTCCATGAGGTGCCTGTCGTAAAGCAGAGCTAATCATCTTTTTAGTCTGCTTGCCCTCTTCACCAGATACCCATCTCATCGTGCAACGCCAATCCAACTGTCGTTGAAGTACCCGCAAATCATTAGGAGCTAGGACGATTAATTGATTCAGCCATCGCTGGGCTTCCTGATAATTCCCCAGTTGGAGCAGTCCATCATAGCTATGAATTAAAGCCACAATATCATCTGGGTTGATGGACAAAATCCTGTTAAATGCTTGTAAAGCCCCCACAGGATTCTCTCTACCCATCTGCAATTGTCCCAGAGCCAGCCAGGTAGCAGTGTTATCTGGTTCTAGGTTAGCCGCCGTTTCAAACGCAATGATGGCTTTTTCCGTATCACCTTGACAAACGGCAATCAATCCGCTAATGTTCTTACTTACAACTTCATTTTCTGAGAAAGCTAAGGCACTTTCATAAACCTTAATTGCCTCAGCTTTCTGTTGCATGAGTTCCAAAAGTTTCCCCAACTTCAACCACAGATTGATTAATTGGGGCTGTAGGTCAAGGACATGGCGATACTCTTCAATCGCCAGAGACCATTGACCCATCGCGTAGAACAAATTAGCTAATTCCAACCTTTTTTTCCAGCCAGAGGGATACTGCTGCACATACTGACTTAATGTTTTCAACTTCTGGTGTTGTCGGGTTGGTTTTTCTTCTAAGACTAGGTGAATATTCAACTCCACCCCAGAGGACTGGGTGAGTGATACCAAGCATGAGGCAGTGTTTCGAGACATATCGCACTTACTTGATAATTAAGGGAACGATCAAAGCCCTCCTTTTGTCGGGAGGGTGGGGTAATCTCTGAGTCAGCCCTGATAATTGCATTGGAGTCGAAACTCTCTACTTCGGTTATCTTTTTTTTGTCGGGTAACTTAAAAGGCAATAGAGAAGATTGTTCTAACCCAGACAAATACCTTGTCAATCGTTTTTGCACAATTCCTCGTGCCTGTGAAATCCGTTTGCAAAGGTTGTCGTAGGATATCCCTAGCTCTTGTGCTATGTCCTGATAGGATTTCTCCTCAATGAAGTATAGGACAAAGGGTTCCCGCAGTCTGGGTGGTAAATCCTCAATCACACGGTGAATGATTATTCCTAGTTCGCACTCCAAAGCCCAGCTTTCAGGACTATTTGAGGAGGAAACAAGCCCATCATCCCCTTTTTCAAATATTATTTCCAAGCTCTCAACCCGATTACCTAACATCTTGTATTCTCGATGTATATCCATACAGAGGTTATAGGTTAGTCGGGTCAACCAAGCTTTAAAGTTAGTAACGATATGACTCCCCTGTCTAATCTTCTCAATGGCTTTGAGCATCGCTTGGCTGAGTACCTCTTCGGCATCAATAGCATTACCTCTCATCCATTTCAGGCAGCAATGATAAAGATAATCTCGATACTGCCCCCATTGCTGCCAAAACAGTTTTTCTCTCTCTTTTGTGCCATCCGAAATTGTCTTTACAGCTTGGGCAATTACTAAGGGATGTAAAGTTTTATTACTATTCATGTTTTCAGTGCATGGGAGTTAACTTAATGGGTTCGTTATGTCATCCTCCTAAAGAATTATTCCACAAATAATTTAGGATTTCTATAGCCGTGTTGAAAATAGTTGGAAAAATTTACATCTATAATATAAAAGCCAGTAAAAATCAAGTCATTGTCATCCCACCAATCGACAAAACCGCTTCGATTCGGTCATAATTAGATCCGCGATTGATGGGACTTAAATATTTACTGTGATCTGGGTTTCAAGCAATAATATTGCCCGTTGCCAGTTAAGGAGTTAGACAGAGCACGACCAATTGACTGTGATGGCGCTGGTGTTATCGCAGTAACACCCAGGCACGTCATTAAGAATGAAGATTAAAGTTTCACCCGCTTTGACAACTAGAGTCGTTTCTTGACCCACTTCTGCTACAACCGCACCGGTTTGCTTGTTCACCGCCAGCAGAGCAAAGGATGTATTGTTAGGATATTTCATCACATCCTGATATTTGAAGTCCTTAATTCCTGCTGATGTACACTCCGGCAAAAATTCCGGAACGCTAAATCGGCCTGATGGGGTAAATTTAAACGTGACATCCTGACTCTGCTCGTTAGTAAATTCTACCCCTGTCTCCAATTTGCAGGGAATTTCCAATTGGCCGTCTAAAATAATCGGTTTCACTGGGGTCGGGTTAACCACTGCCTGAATTTGCTCTGGACTGAGGGCGACATTATAAATAGATAAACCCTTGATACTGCCCATGAAATAATTCATGCCCGCATTTTGATAACCTCGGCAACCCAGATAGAGGGGACTATTAGTTTTGGTATTCCCAGTAGTCGTATCTTGATTGCTACCCTCTAATTTTCCATTAATATAGAGAGAGAGTTTCCCTATCTCCATTTTTCGTGTCTTTTTGTTGACTTTCGGCTTTAACCCAAACGGCTATGGTGAAGTCCTGATCGCTGCTAAAGTTGATTGCGTCGCTATTATCAACTTTTTCAAAGTCACTGATACCATTAAATGTGTAAACTTTGTCCTCTGAATTATAAACTGGTATGGGAGTCATTTTTTATCCTCGGATCGACGTTATTGTTTTGGGTTAGTTCGATTTCTAATCTATAAGAAGATCTCAGAAGGCAATTTCTGAAATTTTCGAGCTAGATGCGTTTTTTCTCAACAAATGCACCCCATCAAACAGGCACTCAAGCTTAAAACTAAACTTTGCCCAATACGTTACCATATCTTCCACTATCGAAGCAATACTCGCTCTACAAAAGTTTTCCCAACTTCAAGCATACATCTATTAATTCGGGTTATGGATGGGGCTATCTTCGGGTAAGTTTTGATGATTTCAATAATCATCTATTTCTGTTGTAACAATAATTGCCAATCTCGAATTAACTCCTTAGACCACATCCAATTTTGAGATAATTCATTAGGTTCAAATTTATTAGGTGCTTCACTCATCACTTTACTACTAAATTTAACCGCTTTACTCAACATAAATTCTTTTTCTTTACTAGGCAAAGTTTGAGCAAATCTCCACCAAACCAAGGAAATTCCCGCATAAGCATTTAACTTATCTTGTTGTTGAACTTGAGACTGGATATTATTAGCAGTTCCGGGTGTTATTTTTCCTGATAAAGTAGGTTCCTCAACCTCTAAAACTTGCATCCAAACTTGATAGGCATTTTCTAACTTTCCTTCGGTATAATAAGCAAAACCCAAGGCGTTTTTATACTTCATAGATTTAGGATTTTGTTGAACTGCTTTTGCCCAATGGCGTCGCACGTCATCAATTTTATATTCCGTACTTCCCCTTTGAATAGATTGCCAAGCTAACCGACCATGAAGAAAATTAACCATAGGATTATTCAAATCTTGAACCTGTACCGCAGCTAAGGCGGCTTTAGCTTTTTGTAATGCTCCTCTATCTAATAATTCTGTAGTTGCTTCTTCTGCCGATAATAGATTTCTCTGATAAAATTGTTCAACAGCAATTCCTAAAACATAATCAGTATTTGCTGTTTTTAAATCCGTAGCTTGAGGTTGATTTGAGTTAATAGTAACTAAAGGAGTTTGTCTATCACTGGCTAATTTTTTCGATTGTAAAGCCATATTTTGCCACCACAAAGCCCCAAAACCCAAGGGAATGAGCAAAAATGGTAAAACCCAGAATAATCGTTTTCCCTTAAATAAATTAACGGCACTTAAACCCGATAAAAAGGTTTTAGAATCAGAGTTTAAAGACTTATTTGTAATAGGTTTTGACGGTGAATTTAAAGATAAAGAAGGTATTTTTTCTGATACTAAACTTGATATTGATTCGGTTTTTATGGGGGGATTTTCAACCTTTGATTTATTTAGAAAATCTCCAATAAAGTCAAGATTATCTGAATCATTGTCTAAATTATCTTCATAAACGATATCATCTAATAGATCTTCGATATTATCATCATTCATGTTATCTAATTCGGATAATGATAGAGTTTTAGTGGTAGATTTTGGCTTCAACTCTTGTTCCACTGGAGGAGAAGGTAAAGGTAAAAATTCCTGTTCTTCGAGAATCGAATTATTGGCGTGATTCGCGGTTAAATATCCATCAAATTGTCGATGTAAATATAAAATTGGCAATGCCCAATATAGTTGATCGGAACCATAAGCAGAAATTAATCCTTGTCTGGCTCGACTTAAACTTAAATCAATCGGATAACCCTGATTTAGATTTCTATATAATAATCGCGTTAAGGTCAGTGCCACATCATCGGGAATACGTTCTGCCATAGCTAACACCCCTGGAATACCGCGCTTAACGGCATATTCAGCTAAATTTAACTGGGCAGAATCATCGCTAACATTTGGTATATTTCCATAAGCTCCCCGACAGGAATTTAACACCACCATTTGCACGCCATTATTAACTAATAATCCGGCTAAATCATCGCCATTTAGGGTTTCTGTTAACCCGGTTCGACGACTAACTAAATATAATTCTCCCCCAGATACACCTAAATTACTATGTCCGGCATAATGAAATACTTGATATTCTCCTTGTTCTAGGGCTTGAGTGAGTTGTTCTCGGTCGGGTTGTTCTAAAATAGTTAGTTGAATATCGGGGGTTGTGGGTTTGACAAAATTGCCGTTACTTCGTCTATTTTCCCGTCGCAATTCTTCTTGTAAATGCAACACTTCCCGCTTTAGTTGTAGCGTTTCTTGGTCGGTGGGGGCAGCAATAGCAATTAAAATTTTTAAGGGTTGATTGGGTTTTCTAACTTGGGTTTGGGGAATAGAATTCATCCCCGGTTGGTAACGGGAAAAAACCACATCGGTTCCCGTCGCTATTGGACGATCTGCGGCGTGCAATACTTCCCAAGGTAAACTCGATAATCGTTTGCCTTTTACGCCTAAGCGTAATTGTAATAATTCTTGACGATTTTGGGCGATCGCTTGGGCGCAAGTCCAACTATTGTGTAAAGTTCCTTGAAATAATCCATGATAAAGCTGTTGACCCAATTCTACTAAACTTAATAGAGGCGGATCACTGGTGGATTGAGATGCGATTGTTTGGCCAAAACCACCGGAACGACGAACTGTTTGGCCCTCTAATAGACCTAACAGGGGATCATTCATCAATTGACGAGCCTGGGCTAACCATTCGTCCACAGGCCATTTAACTTGTTCTTCGGCTAAAGGAACACCGGATGCGACTTTTTCGGTTCGCACCAAATATTCATTATCTCCAACCGGGGTAACGGAAATATGGAATTCCTGAGTCATAAAAATCTATGACGGAAATGTAACTATTTTGCTCCTGAGTCTAGGGTAACTAATATTAGGCAAATTTGCTTGCGGAAACCGGAAATTTCCTGTCCGTAGGGACTGATGAGGAGCTATAGTGATCCTAAACATTTATGAATCAATTCTACTTCATAGTAAGCCCTGAAGGGCTTAATCCATATTTGCTGGTAAATTTATCCTTGATAATTGGGATTTATGAATAAGCCCTGAAGGGCTTACTACAAATAGGCAATAATCAACATTAAAATTCAAGATTACTTTTTTTGTTGCCAGCGCATCCAAACATTGACACGATAAATTATAAGGGATATTCTGTGACACCGGAAAAACACCCCATCCTCATTTTCTACGAAGAGGCGATACAATTGGCTACAACGCACTATTTTAGAGGCGTGAAGCTATAACTAAGCTATAACTAAGCTAGAATATATGTTACCTCAAAAAAAAGCCATGACTGAAATTACCCTAGATGAAACTAAACTCAAAGAATTGCTCAAAACAGCTATTTTTGAGTTGGTGCAAGAAGAAAAAGAAGTATTTTCTGAACTTTTTGCCGAAGTCATACAAGATATCGGAATGGAAAATGCGATTAAAGAAGGCGAAAATACTGAAGTAGTCAGCCGCGAGGAAATTTTCAAAATTCTGCATAGAAAACCATGAATATTGAATTTAGAAAGAGTTTTGAAAAGGATTTAATCGAGATTCTTGATCCCAACTTATTGCCCAGAATTCAGGAAGTTATTGAACGGGTTGAGCAAGTAGAAAAATTGAGTGAAGTTAGCAATCTAAAAAAACTAAAAGGTGAGGCAGACTACTATCGCATTAGAGTTGGGGATTACCGAATCGGTATCAAATTTAATGATAGTGTCGTGTCTTTCATCAGGGTATTGCATCGGAAAGAGATTTACAGATACTTTCCCTAGATTCTGATAATTATCCAAGATTCAATCAATTAAGAAACCGGGTTTCTTGAAATTTAATCCTGATGGTAGGTGCAATTCATGAATTGCCCCCTAACACAAACTATTCAGGATTGCTATACTTATGAAGAAACTTTAAATGATGTGCGACCAGCTATTCTATTTCATATTGAGACTTTTGGAGAATCGGTGCTAAAATTTTAGTCCTCAATCCTCGAATCGAAGCTTTTATCGCAGAGATAAGCGTATAATAGCAAGGTTTCCGGTTGACGCCCCCAAATCAAAAGTTATTAAGCGTAGTCAGACATTGCTGGGCTTAATCCATATTTGCTGGTAAATTTAGGAGATTAAATCATTATCTATGTTTCCTTTTATTCCTACATTTGTTTTAGCAGAAGTGATTACCATTCCCCCGCCAAACCCAGGGAAACGATATATTACTCAAGCGCAGGAAATTCGAGCTTTACCTGGACAATTGAATGAAATTCCGGTATTAAATAGTAATAGTCCCGAAGTGGTTAAAGGGGAAGGAATTTTATTGTCTACCTTTCCCCAAACAGCGAAAAAATTTCCTAATGCTCACCTAAATGTTCCTATCAGTGGAGAGTTTGAATTTTTTTCCCATCATATTGCTCGTCCGATTAATAAACAACAAACCCTATATCAAGGAGTATTAGTTTATAACCCCAGTCCTCAACCCGTTACCCTGAATATTCTGCAAGGGATTAGTTATGTTACCTCACCGGACGCGCCCTTTGTGGAATTACCACCTTTGGTGGAAGACCCCCAGGGTCGGGTATTTTCTGGGCCAGGGTCACGGATGGCGGGGGATATTTTACGGGGAAGAAATCAACTCAGCTTTCCTGAACAAATCATAATTCCGCCCCAACAAACCCAGATGTTGTTTAGTTTACCCATCCCAACGGCCAGTGCCCGTTCGACCCTACTCCGATTACAAAGTAATAGCCCTGTATACCTAGCGAATTTAGTGCGGTTTAACTCCCCAATGAATTCTCCGATGATTCCCAATATTCCCCGCTTACCTTTATCTCCGTTTTTCCCCCCACAAATCCCAGCTTTAGCCCAATGGTGGGATTTTTTAAATACGGGAAAACTAGCCGAACCCAGAGATGTGATCCCAACCTTCGGGGATAATGTCTACACGGGAGAAAAGGTTTATGGTCGTGTGGCGGGGGTGTCTGTGGGTTCCCAATGGACGGGAACAGTAGTAGACCGTCCGGGGATGAATTATTTAACCATTCCCGATCGAGGTTCGGCTTTTTCTTATCCTTTAAGTACGGTATCGACGGCAACTTTAGGAACCCAACAGGTTCAAAGCGCACCCTTATTAGCTCGTTATCCTGATACAGCCCTTCGCGCCCATGGCAATTATGGGGTGCGTTATAGTCTCATTTTACCCTTATATAATTCTACCCGACAATCCCAAACCGTGAGTTTATCAATTCAAACTCCATTTAAACAAAATGTGGCATCTAATCGGTTAACCTTTATTGAACCCCCCCAGGGACAAATATTTTTTCGCGGGACGGTGCGACTGAGTTATGTTGATGATTTTGGACAAAACCAACAGCGTTATTTTCACCTAGTCCAACGTCAGGGACAACAGGGGGAAGGGTTAGTTAACTTAAATTTACCTGCGGGGGGTTCTCGTGCTGTGGGAGTGGAGTTGATTTATCCCCCCGATGCGACTCCGCCCCAAGTATTAACGGTAAAAACTTTAGACTAAGAGTGGAAACTGACCTTATTTAGCTCTAAAATTAAGCATTATAATTAGGATATTCAATCCCAAGGAAAACACAATGACTCAAAAATATAGATTAGTTACCCGTAGCGATTTTGATGGTTTAGTCTGTGCGGTGCTGTTAAAAGATTTAGAGATGATTGATGAAATTAAATTTGTTCATCCTAAAGATATGCAGGATGGCAAAATAGAAATTACTAATCAGGATATTACCACGAATTTGCCCTATGTTGAAGGGGTTTATCTTGCCTTTGATCATCATTTAAGTGAAACCCTTAGAAATCCTTCTATTAATCAAAATTATATTATTGATCCTAATGCGGCTTCGGCGGCCAGGGTTTTATACAATTACTATGGAGGAAAAGCTAAATTTCCTAATATTTCCGAGGAAATGATGGAGGCGGTGGATAAGGCAGATTCCGCCCAATTTAATCAGGAAGAAGTTTTAAATCCTGAAGGCTGGGTATTATTAAACTTTCTGATGGATGCTCGAACTGGATTAGGAAGATTTCGAGATTTTCGGATTTCCAATTATCAACTGATGATGGAGTTAATTGATTATTGCAAAAATCATCAAATTGTTGATATTTTACAGCTTCCTGACGTTAAAGAGCGAGTAGAAATTTATTTTGAACATGAAGAAAATTTTAAAGAACAACTGAAACGCTGTTCCCAAGTTCATCAAAATTTGGTGGTTTTAGATTTACGTTCCGAAGAAACTATTTATGCGGGAAATCGGTTTATGATTTACGCTTTATTCCCTGAATGTAATATTTCTATTCATGTTTTATGGGGAGTTAAACAACAAAATACGGTATTTGCTGTGGGTAAATCTATTTTTCAGAAAACCTCTAAAACCAATATTGGAGAGTTGATGTTAAAGTATGGGGGTGGGGGTCATGAAAACGCCGGAACTTGCCAAATTGATAATGATCAGGCTCCGCACATCCTAAAGGAATTAATTGCTCAAATTAATCAAGACGGTTAAGTTTAATAGTCTAGTTTCTAGGGATGTTTCATGTTTTAGAATGATCGCCTCGTTTTGGGCTATATAGTAATGGACATGGTTATGAGGACAAAATATAGCCATGTCCGGCGGGTAAGCGGAGAGAGAGTCTATGTCCTGAGCACTCTTGGCAACTACTTATATCCCCATTGATAGGATTATAAAGAAGACTGTAAATTATGACTAAATTCAAGAAAGTTAAACGTTTTTTTTTGTTAGGGTTGATATCATTTTTAATAGTAATTTTAAGATTATCTCAAGTTGATGCTCAAGAGGTTTCCATCTCTGAATTTAGAGAAAATTTAGTGGCTCAAGAAGTTGCTGAACAGTCTTTTGAGGAGATAATTAAAGGCAGTAAAAAATTAGAAGGTTTATTTACAATTTATCAAAATAAAGAATCGGGAAAGGTTTATTTAGAATTAACACCTGAACAGTTAAATCAAGATTTTCTGTGTTTTGTGACATTGGAATCTGGTATCGGAGAAGCCGGAATTTTCAGTGGATATGCTCTTAGAGATATTCTCTTTCAATTTCGTCATCTACAGAATAAAATTCAATTTGTTGTTCCTAATATTAATTTTCGTACTCAAGAAAATGATCCTCAAATTGATTCTATCAATCGTTCCTTTAGTGAATCTGTTTTAAAAACTTTACCTATTTTAAGTATTAATCCTGATACAAAAACTATATTAATTGAAATTGGGGATTTATTCAATGGGGAAAGTGATTTACCCGGGTTAATGATCCAATTCTCAGATTTTTTAACAACTAACTATGCGATTGATCCGAGTAAATCCTATATTTCGGAAATTCAAACCTTTCCAGAAAATGTCGAAATTGAATCCCTATTTGGATTTTCTCTTACACAATATGCAGATGAACAATATATTCCATCCTTACCCGATAACCGCACCTTTAATTTAAAAGTTCGTTATAGTTTATTAGCAGTTCCTTATGGTAATAATTATGTTCCTCGGTTAGCAGATGAACGAGTTGGGTATTTTACAACCACCTATAAAGATTTATCAAAACGGGATGAAAGATCAACAGCCGTTCGTTATATTAATCGCTGGAATTTGGAAAAACAAGACCCCAATACTGATTTTTCTCCCCCGGTTAAACCGATTACATTTTGGATTGAAAATACCGTACCTTTAGAATATCGGGAGACAATTCGAGAGGGAATTTTATTCTGGAATAAAGCCTTTGAACAAGCCGGATTTATAAATGCGATTCAAGTCGAACAAATGCCCGACAATGCCCCCTGGAACCCCGCAGATGTCCGTTATAATACCATTCGCTGGTCTACTTCCTTTGATGTTGACTTTAGTGGTTATGGCCCTTCCCATACTAACCCCCTAACCGGGGAAATTTTAGATGCAGATATTATTATAGAAAGTAATGCTATCCGAAGTTTATCTGATGAAATAGATGTATTTTCAGGAGAAAATTTATCAACGATATGGACAGAAAATCATCCGCCCAATTCACGATTAAAGACAGAAAATCAACCTTGTCCGAGGGGATTATCTGCCTATTCTATTGCCAATCAATCTGAAGCTCAAAAAAATAAAAAAGCCCTAGCTAATTTTACCCATGAATCCTGCTTTCATCGAGGTTCTAAGCAACAATTCAATGTAGGAACAATTGCTTTATCTCTCTTGGGAAATGTGATGCCCAATAGTCCTAAAACGGAACTCTATATCAAGCAATATTTACGTCTTTTAATTGCCCATGAAGTCGGACATACCTTGGGATTAAGACATAATTTTAAAGGCAGTACCCTCCTAGCTCCAGAGGAATTAAATAATACTGAAATTACCCAAAAAAAAGGATTAGTGAGTTCAGTTATGGATTATGTTCCAGTTAATTTAGCCCCCCAAGGAACAATCCAGGGAGATTATTTTTCTACCCGAATTGGGCCCTATGATCAATGGGCAATTGAATATGGTTATCAACCAATTGCTAGTACAACTCCACAGGGAGAATGGCAAAGGTTACAAGAGATTGCCAAACGATCAATTCAACCGGAATTAGCCTATGCAACCGATGAGGATTTGAGATTTTTTCTTGACCCAGCAATTAATCAGGACGATTTAAGTAATAATATGTTGCAATATTCTCAATGGCAATTTGATAATGCAATTGAGATGTGGAAACGGTTAGAAAAATATACCCCTCGTCAGGGAGAAGGTTATGATAAAATTCGGAAAATGTTCAATACAATTGTTAACTATTATTTTATTCAAGCCAATCATTTAACTCTTTATATTGGCGGACAATCTTTTACTCGAACTCGGGCTGGAGATGGAAATAATCGTTTACCTTTAGAACCGATTTCGATTGAAAAACAAAGAAATGCGTTAAAACTCTTGGAAACCTATATTTTTAACGATAAAGCATTTAATTTTTCTCCTGATTTATTGAACAAATTAGCTCCGTCTCGTTGGTCAGATTGGGCAAATCCCGATCAAAATAGTCGGTTAGATTATCCTATTACTAGCTTAATTAGTCTTATTCATCGTTATGTTTTACAAGATTTATTTAATCCTATAAGGTTATTTAGGTTGCGAGATTTAGAATTAAAAACAACGGCGAATAATGCTTTAACCATACCCGAATTATTTGAAACTATTCAGAATGGCATCTGGACGGAAATTTTAGCTAATAATGGAGAAATTGAAATTTCCAGTCTACGGCGTTCTTTACAACGGCAACATTTAGACATTTTAAGTAATATGGTATTACGAAAAATTTTCATTCCTGAAGATGCAGAAACCGTAGCTTGGTATCAGCTTAAACAGTTAAATAATCAGTTAGAAACAACCTTAAAACGAAGCAAGAATAAAATGAATGCTTACACCTTAGCGCATTTAGAACAAACTCAGAATCGGATTCAAAAAATATTGGAATCACAGGTGGAATCTAATTAACTTTATATTGAATTAAAAGGTAATCCAGTGTCAAAAAATACAACCTCAAATCAGCCTCTATCTATTCCTGAACTCCAAAGTCTAGGACATACTTATTTGGGTCAACAACAGTTTTTAAAAGCCATCTCGGTTTATGAACAATGTATTTTGGAGTCTCCTGATATTGTTGCTAATTATTGGTATTTGGGATTATCTTGGTTATTACAGGGAGATGTATTACAGGCGCAAACAATATGGTTTTCTGCTTTTGCTGAATCTAATTTAGAAACAACTGAAATTACTGAATTTGTCAATTTTTTAAAAGGTAAAGCAAGAGAATATTTATCCTCCCAATCTTTTGAATTTGCCCAACTAATTTATGAAGCAATTTTAGAATGGTGTGAAACCGATCTTGAGGTTTATGATAATCTAGGTCATACTATTGCACTTCAAGGAGATTTAGAAGCAGCTATTAGGATTTGGCAAAAAGGGATTGAGTTAGAACCCAATTCTATTCAAATGTATCTTAATCAAGCAAATATCTTTCAAAAATTAGAACAATTTGAAGCCGCAATTCAATGTTATCAAGAAGTTATTAAATATTCCCCAGACCATTTAATTTATTACCAATTAGGATTATGTTTAACTCAGATTAAACAATGGGAATCTGCGATTAATGCCTTTGAAAATGCAATTCAACTTCAGCCAAACTATGCACCCGCTTATAGCGATTTAGGAATTAGTTTAATAATTTTGGGGTTATTTGAAAAAGGAATTAGTTTTCTTAAACAAGGAATCGAGAAACAGCCTCAATTTTATCAGGATTTAACTGGGAATAAAACCCTATCAACTCGGAATATAAATTCCTTAACAATTAATTTTTTAAACTTATTATTATCTCCCGCAACACCACCAATAGAGTTATATCTTGGTTTGAGCAAAATGTTATCTAGTTTCTATCCAGATCCAGCCTTAATTTTACTTCAACAAGCTCAGGATATCGCCCCCAATAACTTTCTAGTTTATTTAAAATCTGGAGATATATTTTATAATTATAAACAGGATTATGTAGAAGCGTTTCAGTGTTATTTAGCGGCTAATTTATCGGATTTTTTATCTGTAATAGATAATACTATTTCCTGGGAAGAAAGACAAGCTCGTTATAATTTGGCATTGGGAAAATGTCGATTAAAATTAAACTGTTATCAACAGGCGGTCGCTAATTTTAAAACAGTTATTGATTTTAATTATAATCTAGTTGAGGCTTATTATGGTTTAGGTCAGGCTTTATTTCATACTGGAGAAATTGATCAAGCCATTGATAGTTTAAAAGAATGTTTAAAATTTGATTCCAAATCAGCTTTATATTCAGGATATTTAGGATTTTTATTAATTTATAATAACCAAATTGAAGCCGGATTATCTTATCTTAAAAAAGCCATGATTTATGAATCTTCTGTTGCGAATTGGATTGATAGTTTATTAAACAATTTATCAGAATTAGGGAAATTAAATACTTCTGTTGATCTCTCGGAAATTAAACCAATTAACCCTCCAATTCAATTTGATCAATCAACGGAAGATTGGCTAAAATCTAATCCTTCAACTCCAGACAATTATCAACAAATTTATCCCGCAACTATTGTTAATCTAAAACCCCCAAAATCCTTGGATAATTCTATCCATTTCAGTTTTAGATTTGGTCAACAGATGGAACTTCCTGCTGCTTTTGTGCTTAAAATTCCTCAAGGGCGATTTTGGTTAAGTTCTGATCAAACTCAATCGGCTATTTTAACCCAAGAACAACATTTTTTAGGGGATCTTTCCCCAGAATTTCCTTTATTAAGTCCGGGTCATCCTGACAAAAATCCCAGTCAGCATTCTATTTTATCCCTTAATAAATTACCTCCAATTTATTTTATCAACGGGACTGTCGCTATTTTAGCCGGACTTTCAAATTCGGTTTATTTTCATTGGATGTTAGATGTATTACCTCGAATAGAATTATTAAAAAAAAGCAGTGTGAATTGGAATGAAATTGATTACTTTATTGTTGACAATCGTTTGTCTTTTCAAAAAGAGACTTTAGAGAAATTACAAATTCCCCCAAATAAACAAATTAATATTAATGAATTCCATCATCTCCAAGCCCAAACTTTAATTGTGCCCTCTTTCCCTGGTTGTGCTGCTTGGATGCCTCCATGGACTTGTAATTTTTTAAAGCAACATTTTTTGCATCCTGATGTTATTACAAGTTCCCCTAATATTAAACGAATTTATATTACTAGAAATGCCGCAAAAAGCCGTCGAATTTTAAACGAAGATGAATTATTAAGGGTTTTACAACCCTGGGGATTCCACTCTATTAAATTAGAATCAATGTCTGTGATCGAACAAGCTGGGTTATTTTCCCAGGCTGAAATAATTATTGCACCTCATGGGAGTGGGTTAACCAATCTTGTCTTTTGTCAACCCAACACCAAAGTAATCGAGTTATTTTCCCCAAATTATGTCTATCATTGCTATTGGTGGATTAGTAATTTAGTCGAATTAGATTACTATTATTATATTGGAGAAACCTTCCCAGGTTACTATCTCCACCGTTTAGTTTATCCTCAACCTTTTTCCGAAGATATTTTAGTTAATATTCAAGAATTTTTAAATCTGCTGGTACTAAGTAGTTACACAAAATAAATTACCTAGTTGAGAGAGGGAACAGTCCCCCCAAACCCGCCGTGCACGGGGGGCTAGGGGGGGAGGGAACAGGGTGGAGGATGTGTAATTAATTTTGTTTAGGTACTTATTGGGAATGGGTTAAAATTACCGAAAAATTAATATCTAAAAACCAGCAATCACAAGCTAATCTTAAATTAAACAAAAATTTTGCCGGATCAAGCACTGTCAAGGGTAAAAATTATAAATTAACTCAATTCCATAATTGGGAAACATCTCTAGCCGATTTAGGACGGGTAAACGTGCTACCTTAATCCCTAGAGTCCACCAGAAAAATAATCTCGCTGTCGCAAAAGGAATAGACATGGTAACACTGATTGAAAATCCCTTGCGGGTGGGACTGCAACAAGATCGAATTCCCGAACCCCAGATTTTAGTAATTTTTGGTGCATCGGGAGACTTAACCCAACGGAAATTAGTCCCAGCCCTCTACCAGATGAAATTAGAGCGCAAACTTCCGCCAGAAATAACCATTGTCGGGGTTGCTCGTCGGGAATGGAGCCACGACTTTTTCCGCGAACACCTGCGGGAAGGGGTGGAAGCATTTGGGGGCGGTTTATATTCCCAAGCCCTTTGGGACGACTTCGCCCAAGGGATTTTTTACTGTTCGGGGAATATGGATGAACCCGAAAGTTACCAAAAACTCAAAGCCTTTTTAGGGGAAATCGATGAACTGCGCCACACCAGAGGAAACCGAGTCTTTTATTTATCCGTAGCCCCACGTTTTTTTGCCGAAGCCATTCAACAATTAGGTGGAGCCGGAATGCTCCCCGACCCCAAAAAACAGCGTTTAGTCATTGAAAAACCCTTTGGTCGAGATTTAGGTTCGGCCCAAATTCTCAACCGGGTGGTGCGTCAAGTCTGTTGCGAAGAACAGGTCTATCGGATTGACCATTATTTGGGGAAAGAAACCGTCCAAAACTTGATGGTGTTTCGATTTGGCAATGCGATTTTTGAGCCCCTGTGGAACCGTCAATTTGTCGATCACGTCCAAATTACCGTGGCGGAAACCGTTGGTTTAGAAGGACGGGCGGGCTATTATGAAACTTCCGGGGCGCTGCGGGATATGGTACAAAACCATCTGATGCAGTTATTTTCCCTGACGGCGATGGAACCCCCCAACTCCCTCGACGCCGATAGCATTCGTAACGAAAAAGTTAAGGTGGTACAAGCAACCCACCTGGCTGATACTAATTTTTTAGAATATTCTGCGGTACGGGGACAATATACCCCCGGTTGGATGAATGGCCTACAGGTTCCGGGTTATCGTTCCGAAGATGGAGCCGCCCTGGAGTCCATCACCCCAACCTATGCCGCGTTAAAATTTTATATTGATAACTGGCGCTGGAAGGGTGTCCCGTTCTATCTGCGAACCGGAAAACGAATGCCGAAAAAGGTGACGGAAATTGCCATTCAATTTAAAGAAGTGCCATTTTTGATGTTCCAGTCCGCGGCAAAACAGGCCAACCCGAACGTTTTGGTCTTGAGAATTCAACCAAATGAAGGAATTTCCATGCGCTTTGAGGTGAAAACCCCCGGAAATTCTCTGCGGACTCGTTCCGTTGATATGGATTTTCGCTATGATACGGCTTTTGGTAAAGCGAATACAGATGCCTATGCCCGTTTATTGGTTGACTGTATGTTAGGAGATCAAACCCTATTTACACGGGGGGATGAAGTCGAAGCCTCTTGGCAAGCCCTCACCCCGGTTTTAGAAGTTTGGGATGCCCCAGCCCCAGCCGAGTCTATCCCGCTCTATGAAGCCGGAACTTGGGGGCCAGTGGAATCAGAACTTCTGCTCAACCGGGATGGCCGTCGTTGGAGAAGACTTTAATCAGTCATCAGTTATCAGTGTAAGAGTTATCAGTGTAAGAGTTAAGAATTTGATCAACTGTTTCTTAATCACTTCTTTTCTTTACTGATAACTGATAACTAATAACTGATAACTAATAACTGATGACTAATAACTGATCACTAATAACTGATAACTGTTAACTGTTAACTGATAACTGATTATGACTACACCACTTGTTGCGTTACAAAAACCCAAGGATATTTCCCTCAGTCAAATTGAAGCTGAGTTAAGTAGTATTTGGCTGAGTCAGAATATTGGAAATGGGAAAACCACCGCCATTGCTACCCGGGCGGCTACCTTTAGTATGGTGGTTTATGAACCCGAAGAATTTCAACAATTGTTGGGGGCTTTAGGGTTTTATCTGGGCAGTATTGATGGGATTCATGGAACATCAACCCGGAATGCGATTAAAGAAGCTCAGAGAATTTATGGTTTACTCATTAACGGGCGAGTTGACCCCGATACCTTGCTAAAATTACGCCAAGAATTTACCAAACTTCCCCCCGAAGATCAAATTATTCCGAATCTGGATGGACGGGGATTTAGTATTAGTGAAACCATTGCCGCTCAAAATCCCTGTCGGATTATTACCCTGTGTCCAATTGTAGGAGAGGATACCGGAGTTACGGCCCAGGTTTCTGCCTACTGCCCGATTCAGAAAAAAAGTGAAGAAGGGTTAGTCTGTTGTGAATATATTACCCTCAGAGGCACAAAAGCAGCCTTAGAACGGGTGGGAAGTGTGGTTTCCTCCCTGATGATTCCCGATTTACCTAAGTTTGTTTGGTGGAAAGCCACACCTAACCCAGAGCAGGAATTGTTTAAACAATTAGCGGGTTGTTGTAATTGTGTGATTGTGGATTCCTCTTATTTTAGTGATCCAGAATCAGAATTGTTAAAAATGAACGATTTGATTGAACAGGAAACCTATATTGCTGACTTGAATTGGCATCGACTTTCCCCTTGGCAAGAATTAACTGCCTCTGCCTTTGACCCCCCAGAACGTAGAGCTTCCTTGGTCGAAATTGATAATATCACCATTGACTATGAAAAAGGCAATGCGGCTCAAGCCCTAATGTTTTTGGGGTGGTTTGCGAGTCGTTTGGAATGGAAACCTGTTTCTTTTGTAGCTAAAGGTGGGGATTATGATTTAAAACATATTGAGTTTATCGGGCCGAATGATAAAAAAATTATGGCCGAACTCGCGGCAATTCCCACGGCGGATTATGGTGAAATTCCAGGAGATTTAGTGGGATTACGGTTAACTTCTAGTAATCCTAACGCCAACTGCTGCACAATTTTATGTTCGGAAACCACCGGATGTATGCGGATGGAAGCCGGAGGAAGTGCCCAATCTTGTCGGACTGAACAAGTGATCGCCGCCACGGATCAAAAAGCGGAATCCCTTATGGCTCAACAGTTACAGCGTTGGGGACGGGATGTTCTCTATGAGGAAAGTCTGGATCTAACGGCTCAAATTCTGAAGTTACAATAAGTTCAGATTCAAGTAAGAATAGCCCCCTTTGTTGCACCCCATGATGGGGTGTTTTTTGTTGAGTCCGCCATTAGTTGTGATGGGTGTCATTGTCAAATCATGATCAGTCAACGTAAAATATAATCTAAATAGTTCCATATAAGTTTAGATACTCAACAGGTTGGGGGTATTGTGTCTTTTGTTTCCTTTTGGGAGGCATTGAAAATAAATTCATTGATCAACGGCTACGAATATTTATAATTAAGTTGAGTTGAGATAGTAATTTGCTTTCTGCTGGAACAATTTCGATTGATCCATAAATCATAATCCCATTTAATATGCACTCCAACTCATTCAAAGAAACCACCATACTAATTGTCGATGATAGCCCAACAAACCTTAATTTATTATCAGGTTTTATTAATAATTGTGGCTGGAGAATTTTAATCGCAAACCATAGTAATCAAGCTATTCAAGTTGCGGAAACTGAACAACCTGATTTGATTTTATTAGATGTGGTCATGCCCGAAACCGATGGGTTTGAAACCTGCAAACACCTGAAAAGTCATGCTTCAACCCATGATATTCCGATCATTTTTATGACCGCAGTGATGGATAATTTAGAAAAGGTCAAAGGCTTATCAATTGGGGCTGTGGATTATATTACTAAACCGTTTCAATCTGAAGAAGTGATTGCTAGAATTAAAATTCATTTAAAAATTAGTTCTTTAACACAACAATTATTAGAAAAAAATCAAGAATTAGAACAACGGGTTTTAGAAAGAACAGCCGAATTATCCCAAGTATTAGAAGATTTAAAACAGTCTCAAATGCAATTAGTACAAAGTGAAAAAATGTCAACTTTAGGGCATTTGATTGCTGGAGTAGCCCATGAAATTAATAATCCGATTAACTTTATTGCGGGTAATTTGAATCATGCTAATATTTATATTAAGGATTTAATTCAGCATTTAAAACTGTATCAAAGTTATTATCCTAATGCCGATCCTTCTATTCTTGCCTATGCTGAATCCATTGATTTAGACTATTTAATCGAAGATTTACCTAAATTGATTTCTTCTATGAAATTAGGCACAGATCGAATTTCTAATATTAGTACCAGTTTACGCACTTTTTCTCGGAGCGATATTAAGGCTCAAGTTCCTTTTAATATTCATGAAGGGTTAGAAAGTACCCTATTAATCCTGAAACATTTATTACAAGCAACCGATCACCGTCCTGATATTAAGGTGATTAAAAAGTATGGTCAAATGCCTTTAGTTGACTGCTATCCGGGGCAATTAAATCAGGTGTTTATGAATTTAATTAATAATGCTATTGATGCCTTAAATGAATCTAGCGCCACTAAATCCTATCAAGAATTACTGCAACATCCGAATCAAATTATAATTTCAACCTATCTGGTTTCTAATAGTCGTGCTGTTGCTGTTTCAGTTAGGGATAATGGGACGGGAATGTCTGAAGATACTAAAAAATGTGCCTTTGATTATTTATTTACCACTAAACCTGTAGGAAAAGGCACAGGACTGGGACTATCCATTAGTCGAAAGATTATTGAAGATACCCACAAAGGGCGATTATTGTGTCGTTCTCAGTTAGGAAAAGGATCGGAATTTATTATCGAGATTCCGATTTGTAGAGAATTAGAAATCATTAATTAGTAATCAGTATAGAGACGCGCCATGGTGAGTCTCTACTATCAGACCCAACATAGGAATTAAATCCAAAAATAATGACTGATACAAAATATAAATTTCAACTCAAATTATCTAGTTTTACTTTGGGAATGATCTCAATATTTATTGGGTCTATTCTTTTAAGATTTTGGGGTTTAGGCCGATTTAATAGTTTGGTTTTTGATGAAGTTTATTTTGCTCAATTTGCTAATAATTATTTAACTGAAACTCCTTTTTTTAATTCCCATCCCCCCCTAAGTCAATATTTAATTGCCATTGGAATTTGGCTCGGATCTAAACTACCCTTCGGACAAGAAACCATTAATAATTTAACGGGTTCGACCCTATCTACTTGGAGTTATCGGTGGTTTAATGCTTTATTTGGTTCGTTTATTCCCTTAATTGTAGGTGCGATCGCCTATCAACTAACTCAACGTCGCAGTTATACTTTAATTGCTACCTTTTTAATGGCAACAGATGGATTATTTCTAGTAGAATCTCGCTATGCTCTGAGTAATATTTATATTGTATTTTTTGGATTATTAGGACAACTATTTTTTTTAAAGGCTTTACATAAAAAAGGGATTAACCATTGGTTTTGGATGGGTTTAGCCGGAATTGGATTAGGAGCAGCAGCCCTAACTAAATGGAATGGATTAGGATTTTTATTGGGGATTTATTTAATATTAATAGTCTCAGGATTGATTCAATATTGTACCAAAAATTCAAAAAAAATAATCCCAGAAACATCTTTTAAATCTCCCTTACAAAATCTAAATCAACTCACCACAATTATTATTCTAGTCACCTTAATTATCATTCCTATTCTGGTTTATTGGATCGGTTGGCTTCCCCATTTACAACAAAATCCAGATCCGCCCTTTTGGGGTCTTCAAGCTAAAATTTGGGCTTATCATCATAACTTAGGAGATGGTACAAAAGTTCATCCCTACTGTTCTAAATGGTACAGTTGGATTCTGATGTTACGACCAATTGCCTATTTTTATCAGAAAGTTGATACTACCACTCCCCTTGATCCAACTTTACCTTTAAGTTATCCCGATCAACTTCCCATTATTTATTCAGTTCATGCGATGGGAAATCCCTTTTTATGGTGGTTATCGACCTTAGCAAGTTTATTATTATGTTTTCTGTTAATTCAACGAGTTTGGATGGCTTTATCTGTTAGATTTCCCTATTTAAAACCTAGATTATCCCTAGAATTTCCGCCGACACCGGAACTGTGGTTGGCTCTATTTTTAAGTTTGAATTGGTTAGCAAATTTATTACCCTGGGTGAGAGTTACTCGCTGTTTATTTATTTATCACTATATGACCGGATTTGTGTTTAGCTGTATGGCTTTAGCTTGGTGGGTAGAACGATGGTTATATAGTCATAATAAACAATTTCGGTGGCTAGGATTTCTGATCATATTCCTGGTTTTATTTGGTTTTTTGTATTGGATGCCCTTATATTTGGGACTGCCTTTATCCCCTCTACAATGGCAACTGCGGATGTGGTTTCGATCTTGGATTTAGCTTCTGGGACTGATCCCAATTTAGAATAAAAGGTGAGATTCATCACATTAATTGGTAATAATGATCACAAATAATCTTGATAGATATTGCGGAAATCTCAAGCTAGATCGTGAATACTTGTAATAGGTTCTAAAAAATATAATTTTATGAATAACAATAACTCTGATTCCAAAGAATACCCCGTACCAGAATCCCAAGAAAAACAATTAGATGCGATCGCTAAACTAGCAGTTTTAAGTTTAACTTGGTCTTTAGCGGGTCTATCCAAAGAAAATAGATCCAGTCCTAACCCCGAAATAGCCACCCCAAATATCCATATTAACTTGTCTGGACTCAAAGATGGGGTTTTTCCCTCTTAGTTGCCCATTTTTTCGATAATCTGGGGCAAGGACATATTAAACTAAATTGTGAATTGGTTAATACCCCAAGGAGAACACCGGACGTGGCAATCGAAATTGGTCAAAGAGTCAAGATTCGTCGAGTTATAGAGCGAGTCCCTGCCGATATTATCGCTCAACTCAAGCAAAATCCTTTTGGAACTGTCAAAGGCTTCAAAATGGTAGATGGGAGTGGAGTCGGTTTTATTGTCCAACTCGATAATAAAGCAGCAACTTGGTTCTTTGAAGATGAACTAGAAGTTTCTCGTTAATATTCCCCTATGGTGGGGACGGGAAATATTAAGAGGATGATCTGCAAGTTTGGCTTGAGGCTATTGTGGATCATCCTCTTGATTTTTGGAAATTGTCAAAATGTCATTCGCTTCTATAGCAATCCTATTTAAGTTGTAATATTTTTGAAATTTAATCCTTGTGGTAGGGGCAATTCATGAATTGCCCCTACCACAACCTATTGAGGATTGCTATATATATCACTATTATCAGAATCGGGTAAATAATCAATATTCAGTGTTTCTTCAATAGAAAATGGACAATTTTCAGGAAAACAAGAACGGGGTAAACCTGTTTCTGCGGCTGCTAATTTTTGGGCATCTTGATAACATTGTATAAAAATATTTTCTAAAAATGGCTTGAGACTGGGACTGTTTTCGAGTGCATCTTCAATCCTTTGACGATGCTCAATGATTGTATATTGCCAACTATTAGAACGTTTTTCTGGCTGAAATCTATATTTCAGTAAGTGCATTAATAAAATCCTCAGATTACTTTTTAAGGCATTTTTATCATTTTTTCCCATACTGTCTAATTCTTCAATTAAATTTTGACAATCTAATTCTTCAAAATGTTTGCTTTCTAGCAATTGAATCGTTTGCTGTACCCATAAATGGAAATCTTGTTCATAAAGTTGGTTGAGTTTGAGTGATAATTCAGAGTTCATCAAATTAGCTCCTTGATGAGTTGAAAATATACCGGATTGCCGTATACCTATTCTAATTGATTTGTTGTAGGATCAAGTTTCCATAAACGAGATTAGGAAAATCATAAATGGCCTTAACATTAACATTTTTGGGCAAGGGGGGTACGGGTCGGACAACACTGGCGATCGCAGCCGCTCAACAATTGGCCGCCAGTCGGAAGCGGGTATTATTAGTCGGACAAGATGGTAGTCCCGCCTGGAATATCCTACTAGAAACGGAAGTGGGGTGTGATCCAACGGAAATCGCCACCCATTTAAAAGCCGTACAATTGAAAAGTGCAGTTTTACTCGAACGCAGTTGGGAAGAAGTAAAAAAGCTGGAAAACCAATATGTTCGTACCCCGTTTTTTAGGAATGTTTATGGTCAGGAATTGGGGGTTTTACCCGGGATGGATAGTGCCCTGGCCCTCAACGCGATTCGCCAATATGATGCCAGTGGCGAATATGATGTAATTGTTTATGATGGGTTAGCCAGTCAAGATACCCTGAGAATGTTAGGAATGCCAGAGATTTTAAGCTGGTATTTACGCCGTTTTCGGAATGTATTTATGGAGTCGGATTTGGGAAAAACCCTCTCTCCTTTTGTACAACCGATTGCCAGTAGTGTTCTGAATATTGATATTTCTGGGGATACTTTTGCCCAACCGACTCAAGACATGAATAATATCTTGGAGCAAGGGAAAACGGCGGTATCCGATCCTCAGCGAGTGGCGGCTTATTTAGTCAGTAATCAAGATGAAGTGGCGATCGCCACAGCTAGATATTTATGGGGAAGCGCCCAACAAGTGGGACTCACCGTGGGCGGGATGCTATTAAACCAAACATCCCTAACAGAAGCAATTACAGAGGCATTTGATCCGTTAAAAGTCAGTGTAATTCCCCCACGTTCCGGTCAAAGTTGGCAACCTCTGATCAAGTCTTTACCTGATTTTACCCAGGCTGGGTTAGCTCCAAAACCAATTAGTATTGATGTGGCACAACGCAAGGTCAGCCTGTTTCTGCCCAGTTTTGATAAAAAACAAGTCAAGCTAACCCAATACGGCCCAGAAGTCACGATAGAAGCCGGAGATCAACGGCGGAATATCTTTCTTCCCCCAGCCCTAACCGGAAAACCCGTAACTGGAGCCAAGTTTCAAAACGGTTATTTAACGATTAGCTTTTAACCAGTTATCAGTCATCAGTTAACAGTTATCAGTTATGAGTTATCAGTCATAAGTCATCAGTGCGAGAGTTAATCGTTAACTGTTAATTTATTAATCGAAAAATAAACCACTATCACCAATTACCAATTACCAATTACCAATTACCCATTACCTTAAATTATTAATAGGGTTCAGAGGAAGAAGAACGGGGTGAAGGTTCTACTTGAGAATCTATAGTTTGATTATTTAAGTTTAATTTTTCATTAATTGTCAGGGATACTCCCAAAAATAAAAGACTGCTAATAATCGCTAAAAGTGGTAATCCTTTCGTTAAGCTTAAATCTCGTAGAATTCGTGCAAGGGGATGACTTTGGCGTCGGAGCATTTGGGCAACGGCACACTTCTGGAGACAAAAGGGATCTCGCACATAATGACCACTGTGACTCATGACAAAATGTGTATGGCAGTGAGGGCAAGTAAAGAGTCCACCTAACATTCCAATTGAGGGCAAAATGCTAGTATGATGGCAAATTGGGCAGGTAACAGAATGGGTGTTAAAGGTATCTGCGTTCATAATAACTGGACTCAAACGTAGAAAATTAAAGGTTTGTCGAAACTTGGGAGCATGGCAACAGCTTGGGCAGTGAGTTATCTTCGTTGCTTTCTATTACTTCTAGTCTACCTCTAAGGTAGGAGAGTTTATCAAGGAGAAACGTTAATATTTGTAGAGTAGAAACCACCAACCCTCAACTCCAACCCAAGAGGGGCGATAAATCAGTTAAACTCTATTCAGAGGTTTTGAACATCACAAAAAGGGGTTTGGGCATCGCATGGAAAAACCAGTCAGTGGTTCCGCTATGCTGGGACAGGGGGTGCTGCGGGGGCTGAATCTCCGTCAGGAAGAAGTAGAAAGAACCCTACTGATGTTTTTGGTCTACACCTTAGCGTCCGTGGGGTTAATTTGGTTAGAACTAAGTACCGTGGGTTTATTCCTGGATGAATACGGTGCTGATAAATTACCCTGGATCTATATCGCCAGTGCCGGGATGGGTTCAGGCTTGGGATTTGTTTATTCATCGCTGCAAAAGGTTTTTCCCCTACGTCAAGCGATTGTCATTATCTTTGTGATCATGGCAATACCCCTATTTTTATTTCGTTGGGGACTAGGATTATCCGATATCAAAATATTAGGGTTAAGTCTTCAATTTATTACCCTATTTTTAATGTGGTTATGGGTGGAAGCGTCTTATGTTCTCAACGACTTAAATAATGCAATCACCGCCAACCAACTGTTTAATATTCGAGAAATTAAACGCACCTATCCAATTATTAGTAGTGGATTTCTAGTCGCTGGGGTAATTAGTGGGTTTTCCCTTCCCCTACTATTAAAAGTGGTGGGACTGAATAACGTCACTTTGGTTTCCGGGGTGATGGTACTCCTAGCCGCCGTAATTTTATTTTATCTATCCCAACGCTACGGTCAATCCTTCCCCGACTCCACGCGCTGGACACCGGAAGATGAAGAACAAGAATTTAGTACCCGCAATCTCAAGGGCCCGGTGTTGGGTTATGTGATTCCCCTAGTCTCGTTTTTTGTTCTAGCAGAAGCCCTATATGTATTAGTAGATTTTCAATTTTTTAGTCAATTAGAATTTCAAAGCGATACGGCCGGAGCCAGTGGGATTGTTAGCTTCCTGGGAATCTTTGAAGGGATTTTGAGTGTAGCTCAAGTCTTAACACAGTGGTTTGGGTCTAGCCGATTAGTTGAACGCACGGGAGTCTTTGTCACCGCCATTGTTTTACCCGTTGGGGTGATTATTTTAGGCACGATTTCCTTGATTGGCGGAATTACCGGGATATTTTCGGTATTTTTAGGATTTGTGATCCTGCGATTCTTAGATGAATTATTCCATTACACCTTAATTGAAACCACCGGAGCCGTCCTGTTCCAACCATTGCCGGATCACGTTCGCAGCGATATTCAATCAATGGTAAACGGGGTGTTTGAACCCATGTCCACGGGGGTGACGGGGGTACTGATTTTAATTACCCTCTGGATTTCGCGGTTGATTTTTCCCGAATCGACCCAAACCCAGTTACAAAGTGAACAGGGATTAATGTTCGTCGGTCTGATCATCCTCATGGCTGTGGTTTGGCTATTGGTAGTTTGGTTAATTCGCGCCCAATATGTGAGTTTATTGGTTCGCAGCGCCGAACGGGGGCGGCTGAGTGTCTCGGATATTGATATGCCCCAACTCAAGCGGAATGTGGTGGAAACCCTCAAGAAACCCGGAGAAGAAGCCGATAAACGCTCCTGTATTGAACTCTTGAGTCAACTGGATGCGAAAAACGTCGGTGAAACCCTGGTTCCCCTCCTGGGTAGTCTTTCCCCAGGGTTACAGCGTCAGAGCTTGGAAATTATGCTCAATCACCCAAATCCCGCCTATTTGGAGGAAATCCGAGCTTTTACCCAAGGGACTTTGGCCCCGGAAGTCCTGGCCCTGGCTTTGCGATACCTGTGGTTAACCGAAACCAGTCCCGATATGGAACAGTTGCGCCCCTATCTCCAACCCCAGGTTGATCCGGTGGTGCGGGGAACGGCCGGGGCCTTGATTTTGCGTCGAGGCGATCGCGAACAAAAGGCCGCCGCCACCAATACCATCCGGCGGATGATTACCAACGGCCAAGAACGGGAACGGGTGATGGGAGTCCGCGCCCTGGGAGAAGCTGACTATTTACAAGGACTGCGGCTCTATCTTAACGATTTGTTACAGGATGAATCTTTGCGCGTCCGTTGTGCATTATTAGATGTGATCGCCTCTACCCATTTGGAAGAATACTATCCTTCTTTAATGAAAGCTCTCTGCTATCGTTCCACAAGGGATACGGCTTTACAGGCTTTAGTGAGATTAGGGAATGAGGCAATTCCTTTGTTAATCCAGCAAGCTAGTGATATATATAAGCCGGATTTAGTGCGGTTACAGGCTTGGACAGCCCTCGGCGAAATTGGTACTACCGAAGCCCTGGATACTTTGATCGGTGAATTAATGATTTCCTGGGGAACTACCCGGCGCAATATCCTGAGAATTTTGCTTAAAATTCCTCAAGATACTGGAATTGAAGGAGTATTAGATCGGGTCGGACGCACCGGGGTAGAAATTTTAATTGAGCAGGAATTAATGTTCATCGGTCAAATTTATGCGGCTTTGCTAGATTTGTCCCTAGAAACACCTATCCTATCGGACTCGGAAGATGAAGATTCAGATACCTTTGATCCCTTCGATCCCTTCGATCCGGTTGTCCCTGATATTCATGCTCCCCAACAGTTATTAAAACGCGCCCTGGAAGGATTAGAAATTGATGCGGTGGATCGTTGCTTTCTGTTAATGAAGTTTTTGTATCCCCATAGCTCGGTTCAAGCCGCATCCTTTAATGTCCAGTCCAATTCTTCTTCTAATGTCGCACGGGGGTTAGAAATTATTGATAATATTGTTGATATTGCCCATAAACGGGCATTAATTAGCATTCTCGATCAGCACTCTAAATTGGAGAAATTGCAAAATTTATCCGATTTTAGTTAGCTATCAACCCATGAAACCGAGCGATCGCCTACGCCGTTTATTAGAGTTACGTCATTTTCTCTCGGACTGGGCTTTGGCTTGTTGTTTCCATGTCGCTAAAAGCTCCCGATGGAGTTTAACGGCTGAACAAGCCCTGATGTGCTTACGTCATCCCACCGGGTTTGTTCGAGAAGCTGTCTTAGCATATCTAAAGATTGCATCTGAACGGGCTTTGATAGAATTATTGCCAATGCTACAAAATGATCCCGATCATTTAGTCGCAAACCAAGTTGAGGAGTTAATGATACAGCTTGGAGTGAAATAGCGATCAAAGGTATAGAGTGCGGAACACAGAAGTTAATGATTTTCCCCCTATTCCCTATTCCCTATTCCCTATTCCGGTGTTCCGGTGTTCCGGTGTTCCGGTGTTCCGGTGTTCCGGTGTTCCGGTGTTCCCTCCTAGAAATGAATTTTTTAGTAAACCTATGTTAACTAGCGTTGAACGCCTTTTATTTGTCAGGGGTGTCCCGATTTTTAAAGAATTGCGAGACGATTTTTTAGTCCGTCTAGCATCGGTTATGGATGAATTATCCTTTCCTAATGAACATAGTATTTTTACTGAGGGTCAGGAAGGACGGGCGCTTTATATTGTGGTTTCTGGACGGGTACGAGTTCACATTGGCGATCGCAATTTAGCCGAATTGGGAAAAGGGACTTGTTTCGGTGAAATGTCTCTATTTGATGCCGAACCTCGCTCCGCCACCGTCAGCACCCTAGAAACCTGCGAATGTTTGATCTTAACCCAAATGCAACTCTATGATGCGATTGATGAAACCCCCGGAATTGCGATTAATATTATTCGTTTATTATCTCGACGAATTCGAGAACTGAATCAAAAATTAAATCCGCCTACCCCGACCGTAGCAGGAAATAAAGTCGTCGAACTGCGACCTTCTGCCGGATAGTCTGTTAGTAGGAATTTTTAGGAGGATAAACCTTCAAAAACTTATATGTCTAATAGCGAAAAAAACTGGTTTAAGTTAACAGTCACCATTAAAAACTCTGTTATTCCAGCGATCATGCCCCGTGTGATTCTATGTACAACATTGGGCATGGCAATTTCTCTATTCGATTATCATGATTGGCCGATCGTATCGGAAGTTTTTAATTATTTTATTTTTCCTGATTTGGTTCTGGGTTTATTATTAGTTTTCCGAACAAATACAGCCTATGATCGCTTTTGGGAAGGTCGAAAACTTTGGGGAACTTTAGTCAATACCGTGAGAAATTTTTCTCGTCAAATCTGGTTAATAGTTCCCGAAAAAGATATTAATGATACCACTAATAAAATCGCTATATTAAAACTATTAGTTGCTTTTGCAGTGGCAACTAAACTTCATTTAAGGGGAGAGAAAATTAATTCAGAAATTGAGGCTTTAATTTCCTCAGAACAGTATACAAAACTGCAAACAATGAATCATCCCCCTCTGGAAATTGCCTTTTGGATAGGAGATTATTTACAGGCTCAAAACAAACACCATCACCTTCATATTTATCAATTAACTGCTTTATATAAACTTTTAGATACCATGGTCGATGTTTTGGGGGGGTGCGAACGAATTAGTAAAACTCCTTTACCTTTAGCCTATCAAAATTGTAAATACAAACGCATAAATGTATAAATTGATATGAAAGTTTAGGGATTCTCTGGCATTTGCTTTGACAACGGAATCTTGAACTAGAAATAAAATAGCAATAGGAATACCAATGGCGATTAAGGTAGCACTAAAAAAGATTGCACCATGACTCAGTACCGATAGAATCAGTCGTTTATCTCGTTCCATGAGGATCACTCCTTAAAGGGTAATTGATTTATTATATCAACCCCGGATAACATTTGTGTTAGACCTGAAATTGAATTACAGTAAAATAGCAGAACGCACTTTTTTAATTTCTGTCTTTATGAACCGTTTAGAGATTGAAAACCGGACAATTTTACTCGCGTTAACGGGTTCCAGAGGTTATGGACTGGACACCCCTGCTTCTGATTATGATTATCGTGGGGTATTTATTGCCACCAAACCCTATTATTTAGGATTTAATCTGATTGAACAAAAAGATCGGGGTTGGGACACAGAACCGACAGAAAAGTTCCCCTTTTTATCTCAAGATACCTGTTTATATGAATTAAAAAAATTTCTGAAACTCTTGATTGATAATAACCCTAATATTTTAGAATTATTATGGTTTAAAGACTATATTCATCTGACGGAAGTTGGGGAACGATTGAGAGAACATCGTCAGATTTTTTTATCTAAAAAAGTCAAACAAACCTATTCTGGCTATGGCTATGCTCAAATTAAAAAGTTAGAATCCCATCGTCGTTGGTTATTGAATCCTCCAACGGAAAAGCCGACGGCGGCAGAATTTGGTTTAGTGGATATACCGCCCTTAACCGTTAGTCAAATGAATGGTTTTTTAGAATATTTATATGGGTTAGTTCGCGCTCGCATTGAATTTTTAGAACCCAGCCAAGAACTGTATAAACTGCTAACTGCGGATATAGATTTTAAAGGAGTTTTAAAACAGTATCCCTTACCAGAATCTACTTTAGAAATGACTCAAAATTTGTCTAATTCCTCTAACGATTTTATCCAATTATTGCAAAAAAGTCAACAGTATCAAAGGGCCTGTCGAGAATACCAACATTATCAAGATTGGAAAAAAAATCGCAATCGAGATCGGGCTGAGATGGAGGCTAAGGTGGGATATGATTGCAAATTTGCTATGCAAGCAATTCGGCTATTAAAAACCGGAATTGAGGTTTTAGAAACTCAATCTTTAATAGTAGACCGTCGAGAAACTGGAGATGCGGAGGAATTATTAGCCATCAAAAAAGGGAAATATTCTTATGATCAGGTGATGGAAATTGCTAAAGGTTTCTATGAGAAACTCGACCAAGCAGCAGAAAATTCTACCTTGCCGAAACAGGTAGATGCGGAAGTTGTGAATCAACTTTGCATTGAATTAGTATCTCGGCAAGGATTTTAATGGGTAATGGGTAATAGGTAATAGGTAATAGGTAATGGGGAATGGGGAATGGGGAATGGGTTAAGAATATCACCTTTTAAAAATTCCACATCACCGGACTATCATCTAAATAATCAGTAACAGTCCGTCCGATTTTATCAATTTCTGCAATATCTTCGGGCGAAAGAATAATCTCAGTTGCCAGAGTATTTTGTTGGGCTTGTTCGGCATTTCTAAACCCAATAATCGCGTTAGTTTGAGGTTGAGCAATTAACCAAGCGATCGCTAATTGTCCTAAAGTACAGTGATAAACTTCAGCAATGGGGCGTAATTTGTCTAAGGCATTTTGTACCCGTTGATAATGGTCTTTATCAGCAAAAAGTTTATTTTTAGAACGATGATCTCCTTCGGCAAATTGATGATTAAAGCCAAATTTTCCCGTTAATAATCCTTGGGCTAAGGGAGAATAGGCTAAAATCGAAATATTCTGTTCAATGCAATAGGGCATGGCATCTTTTTCTACCTTTTGCCAGAATAAAGAATAGGGGGGTTGTAAACTTTCTATTCTTCCATATTGGGCGGCTTCCTCTAATTGAGAACGAGAAAAATTAGAAACACCAATAGCTCGAATTTTGCCCTGTTCTTTTAAGTGATTTAAAGCCCTCATGGTTTCTTCAATAGGAACAATTTCCGAATTCATAAATCCAGAAGGCCAATGAATTTGATAGAGGTCAATATAATCGGTATTCAGATTTTTTAAAGATCGTTCACAGGCTGCAATCACTTGATCATATTTTAAATGATTAGCAAAAACTTTACTAGCATAAATAACTTGATCTCGGACATCCGATAACGCTTGAGCTACAATTTGTTCCGAGTGTCCTTCCCCATAAATTTCTGCGGTATCAACGGTAGTAATACCCGCATCAAAGGCGGCACGAATAGCCTTAATAGTTTCTGCGTCTTCAATTCCCACCCACATCCGTTTTCCCGCTTGCCAAGTTCCAATTAAAATGGGCGTAATTAAAATATCAGATTGACCCAGAGTTCGTTTTTCCATGTTAAGTTCCTCAGTTGTAGGTTATTATTATTGTATGTAATTTTAGCAAAAATTAGCATCTATAGTTAAATCATGGAAACCGTAACAAATTATGCTTTAAAAGAATGGGATATTGCCATTCAAGCCCTAGAAATGGGTGAAACAATTATGTTATTGAGAAAAGGCGGAATTCGAGAACAAGGAGGAAAATTTAAGGTAGATCACGATAAAATTCTACTCTATCCCACCTTTGAACATCAAAAACCCACTTTATTAAAACCTGAATATGCAAATCTTGTCCAACCCGTTGCTTCCGGTTGGCATCCTGAAACCGTTAAAATTAGTAGTTTTGCGGAAATTACTAATATTTTATCATGGAATAATGCTCAAGATGAATCTTTAATTAATTCCTTAATAAAATATCATATTTGGAATCAAGCATTTGTGCGCGATCGCCTTCAATTCAAACCCGATCAACCCCTTTATATTTTATTACTGAGAACCTATAAACTTGAGAAAGTTTATAATATTGCTTATCATCCCAGTTATGGAGGATGTCGGTCTTGGATAGATTTAAAGGAAACGATTTCATTAGAAAATATGGTTCCTATATTAATGCAAGAAGACTACGATCAACAAGTATCAACTATTGATCAAATTCTTCAACCCTCGTAGTGAACCCTTCAGGCTTCTATTCCATATTTTTTAAGAAAGCCCTGAAGGGCTTACTACGGGAGATAACCCTGAAGCCTGGGTGTCAACTCCAGAACAATTTAGGAGTTTTAAGTAAGTACGGAAGAACTGGACATCTAGGTAATAATATAATAAGCAAGAGAGTTATTTGTTAGATTGATCATTTTCACCAAACCTCTGGCAAACATGGAAGATTACCAATCTGCTTTTTTACAGCGTCATAAGGATACCGAAATACTTTGTTCATCTAACCGAAAAGTAGCCGCCATGCACTTTGGTGGTGTTACCATAGAGTGTCTGCTAAAATCAATGATATTGGCTTCATTACCCAAAAGTGCAAAGCGAGAATGGAAGACGGATTCTAATAATCATGGTCACACAATCACAAATCCAGGACATAGTTTTCAAGATGCTTTAAAGCGGCATCATAAGCTCTATGATAGGGTTCAAAAGATTCCGCAGGTCATGAAATGGCTGGTCACAGTTGAAAATCCTAAAAATCAACATTTTATAGATATGCGCTACGATGGCAGTGAACCTAATGATGAAGACTATAAGCAGTGGCTATCTGCATACAAGAGTCTCATAGGTTGGTTACAGAGGCAAGCTACTCAACTTTAAAGAGGCAGATATGGAGGAAATCTGGCAACTATCATTGAAACGGCAGCTTACGGACACTTATGTGCAGAGTCCACAGGAAGAATGGACTGACATCAATATTTCAACTTCTGGACTTCTGAATTTAACAATTGTAAGTGATCGCTTTAATGAATTATCTTTACCACAGAGAAGGGATCAATTACAAAACATCCTAAGTCAATTTAAGATATCCCCAGGTTTCATTTCTTTATATACATTAGAAGAAGCACGATCCCTGAATTTGTCAGCCCCACAGCTTGTAAATGGAAGCTCAATAAATACTTGGCAAGATTTAGCATTATGGGCAGCAAATCCGCAAAATCAATCCCAATTTTCTCAACCTCAACCCCGTATTCCTCGAACAGTAACATTTTATTCCTTTAAAGGGGGAGTGGGTCGAACAACTGCCTTAACCCATGTTGCTTGGATTTTGGCTATGCGCGGTCGAAAAGTTGTGGCTGTTGACTTAGATTTAGAAGCACCTGGTTTAAGTACAGCTTTTAGCTTAAACCCACTACCTGAATTCGGTATTGTGGATTATTTTTATGAACGTTCTTATTTACCGAAAGGGTTAAAACCTAATATTTTAATCACCAAAATATTTGGAGAAGTTACAATACCTGATGCTACAGGAAGACTTTTTATTGTTCCTGCTGGTTCTTTAAGTCTTGATTATATTTCTAAAGTTGATGATCTGCGAGCAACTACTATTCTTGATCAGGGTGAAACCCTCTGGTCTATTTTTAGTCGTGAAATTCAAGAGCAGCTAAAACCAGATATTATCTTGGTAGATTCGCGTACCGGAATCAATGAATGGGGTGCTTTATCTTTACTCCAAGCTGCTGATGAAGCGATTATATTTTTATTTCCAAATGAGCAGAATCGACAAGGGATCGATCTTCTCCTAAAATCACTTAATTCTTTTGGCAAACTGTCAATAAACTTTGTGTTTTCACCTGTTCCCGATCTCAGCGATACTGGAATGGCTAAAGTTACAAAGCTTTGGCGACTTTTGCGCGAAGTAATTGAGCGAGAAATAGATCAAGATGAACAGAGTGAAAATGGGGATGACTCAGATGAGTCTCAATCGGAAATTGCAGAACCATTAGTAATACCTTATCTTCAACCCATTGCTCTAGCCGATCATTATCCTGTAACGGGCTTATTGGATTACTACAATCGAATTGCTAACTTAATTGATGAAGAAACTAATCAAATCCGCTCACAGGAAATTCTAACGGGAACAGATGCAGAACAACGCTGGAAAATTATCGAAAGCCTTCAATTTCAAGCATTAAACGCGGCTGATCCCAAACAAGATTTGAATTTACTCTTTCAGAAAACTGCTAATTTTGACAAATTCTTAGATGAAACAACTTGTCTTATACGCGGTCGAAAAGGCACGGGAAAAACGGCACTTTACTTACTTCTATTAAGACATGAATCTAATGCTAAACAGTTAGCTCGTGGTCGATTAGATTCCGTAACTTTCCTTTCTGGTCATGGAGGATTCACGAATAGTCGTCCATCCCGTGACGAGTTCCGATACATCAATCAAAAGTTAGAAGAAAATCAGGGAAGTTGGGAAGAATTTTGGCGAGCATACCTAATACTGCGATTATTCCAAGAAAACAGTTTAAAACTGCCAGATAAAGGGGGGCAGAAAACTCAATTACGCGAAATTCTGAAAGGACTATCACGCGAAAACTGGCAGTCTGAACATACTAGAGCATTAATTCAATTATCAACGGATTCAAATTTGAGACTTATTTTACCTGAGGTCTTAGATATTCTGAAGGAACAACCACGGGATAAAAATCAAACACTTTGGCTTTTATATGACGATTTAGATGAAGATTTCCCCGAAAAAAATGGAGTCAGACAACAAGCTTTAACGGGTTTATTTCAACTGATTCAATCTTGCGATGCCCGTCGGTTAACCTCAATTCGATTTAAAATATTCCTCCGGGAAGATATTTGGAATCGGTTAAACTTTGACAATAAAAGTCACTTTAATGGACGTGATCTATTTTTGACGTGGACAAGGGTAGATTTCTTACGATTAGCCCTTCGTCAAGCCATGCAATCACGAGATTTTAAAAGTTTCGTAGATCGTTCTGCACCTGTTGAAAATATTGATAATGCCAATGAAGAAACCTTAAATCGTGCCTTGGATTTATTGTGGGGAATTCGTCGAAGAACAAGCCATAGATCTAAATATGTTTATAGATGGGTTTACGAACGTTTATCCGACTTAAATGGTACTGCATTTCCTCGCAGCTTAAGTGCTTTACTTCAAGGAGCAAAAGAGCAGGAGCTAACTTATAAAGAACAAACATCTGTTAAGTATCCAACTGATCGTTTACTCCGAGGAAAATCTCTGGAGATTGGTTTAGAAAAGGCTTCAGAGGAACGTTGTGATGCAATTAAACAGGAATATCCTGACCTATATCAATTTTTTGAAGCCCTAGAAGGTGTTCAATCTTTACCATCCAGAGAACAACTTGAACAAGTATGGCAAAAAAGCGCACAGGAAATATATCCTGATTTCGATGAATTTGCCAATTTTTTAAGCGGAATTGGTCTGGCTAAATGGCGAGAAAAAGAACAACGTTATGGGTTTCCTGATATTTATGTCTATGGTTTCAAGATGATTCGTACAGGTACGAAGTAGTAAATTAGGTTTCTCAATTTCCTCCAACACAGAATTTAATTTGTTTAAACAGCGTATAAATAAAATTATTTTTCTTCTCCATAAATTAAAGCCAAAACTTTATTTTTTACACAAGTTGATAGTTGCAAACTATAACAATGCTTGTTTATGATTGCTATAGTATAGAAAGATAAAATTGGCTGATTTACGGTTGGAGCGATCGCATTATGCCCATCTCTCGTTATTTACTTTTAATTTTTGGAATTTGTCTAATTTTAGGCTTAATGATTTGGCTGGTTAGTTCCTTATCGGCTCTTTATAGTCAGGTAATTTGGTCAGCTAATCCTATTTTAGCAAATTTGCTACTTTTGTTGTTAATTATATTGTTAGGATTGGCAATTTTTGCCTTTTTTTATTATACTCGATTCTTCCAAAAATCAGGGAAATCTCGCAAAAAACGGCGACCTTTAAAAATACCTTTAGACAAGATAGAAGCGGCGGAAGCATCGATCAAATCTGTACAAGAACAGGTAACTCAAATTCAGGATGAGGTGTCTAAAAAAGCCTTATTAAGTCGCTCTCAAGAAATGGCTTTAGAATTAGCTAAAGGTAATATTCAGGTGGTTGTATTTGGTACGGGTTCGGCAGGAAAAACCTCTTTAGTTAATGCGTTAATGGGTCGAATGGTGGGGAAAGTTAATGCACCCATGGGAACAACAGAAGTGGGAGAAACCTATCATTTAAAATTAGATGGAATTGAGCGGGAAATTTTAATTACCGATACCCCCGGAATTTTAGAAGCAGGAATAGCCGGGTCTGAGCGGGGAAAATTAGCCCGTTCGCTGGCGACTGATGCTAATTTATTATTATTTGTTTTAGATAATGATTTAAGACAATCGGAATATCAATCTTTACAAGCTTTAATTGAAATTGGCAAGCGATCGCTAATTATTTTAAATAAAAAAGATTTGTACACAGCAGCAGATCAAAATATTATTTTAGCAAAACTTAAAGATAGAGTTAAACTATTTTTAGATGCAAATGATGTCATTTCTATCGCCGCGAATCCGCAATCAATTAAATTAGAAACGGGGGAAATAATTCAACAGGAACCGGATATTATGCCATTAATTCGACGCATCGCCCTAATTTTAAGATCCGAAGGAGAAGAATTAATTGCTGATAATATTTTATTACAATCCCAACGGTTAGGAGAAGAAGCTAGACTCTTAATTGATAGTCAACGCAAACGGGAAGCCGAAAAAATTGTGGAGCGGTTTCAATGGATAGGTGCGGGGGTAATTGCCGTAACACCTTTACCCGTAATTGATTTAATTGCTACGGCGGCTGTTAATACCCAAATGGTGATAGAAATTGGTAAAATTTATGGGTGTGAATTAAATAGCGATCGCGGTAGAGAATTAGCCCTATCCCTAGCAAAAACTTTAGGGAGTTTAGGTGTAGTAAAAGGGGTAATTCAGTTAGTCTCAACCGCCTTACAATTAAATTTAGCAACCTTAGTAGTCGGACGGGCAATTCAAGCGGTGAGTGCTGCTTATTTAACCCGAATTGCAGGTAAAAGTTTTATTGAATATTTCCGCCAGGATCAAGACTGGGGAGATGGAGGGATGACAGAAGTAGTACAACGACAATTTCAGTTAACCCGTCGGGATGAATTTGTGAAACAATTTGTTCAGGATGCCTTTGCTAAAATTATTGAACCCCTGAATTTTAATAATACTGAATTAGAGGAAGAAGAACAACCCATCGCAGCAGATATTAAACCGTTATTAAAGCGTTATTTAGATGATTGGGAAGATGAGTAATCAGTCATCAGTTATCAGTTATAGCAAGAGGCAATAGGGAATAGGCAATCTCGCTATAGGTAAATACTTACTGTGAGCAGCTTTTAGCCTTCAAGAATGTCCTAATAGATGTGGCGACTGCTATAACCCTAAAGTTAGGCAGAATGCGATCGCGTATTTTTTAGCCGTGGAAATCCGCATAGGTAGTGAGCCCTTCAGGGCTGTCTTGAAAGAAAGAAGGAGGCGTGAACGCCTCACTACAATTTAGCGGAAGATGATATCCGATTGTAAGGTTAAACTGAGGTCTTGACTCGGATTAATCACCACCACATCCACTTTACTCCGTCCAACAAAGACTCCGGTAATCGCGCCGAGTCCCGCACCTACTAAAACTTCTTCCGTTGCGATCGCATTATCCCCGGCTACTGCCCCAATAGCTGCCGCCGCCGCCGCCCCAATAGCTGCCCCACCGACAATAGATTTCGCCGAAGCCCCTTTGCGGACGGTTTCGGTGTGGGTGACAACCTGAGAATTCGCATCTAGGCGAAACCGTTTTCCGACACCGAGAATCACCTCACTCGCTACAAATTGAGACCCCCCGGAAGCGGGTTTTAATTGTCCGACAATTTCAGCTCCTGCCGGAATCCAAACCCGTCCCTGACTGGTAACAATATCCCGTGCTACCGTGATTGTTATGGAAACGGTTTCGTTCGGCATAACCACAATTTTTTCCGCTTGGAAGTATTCTACCGGAATCTCGGTTCCGGCTAAAATTCTATCCCGTTGTAAGGTATTGGGGAAGGCTTGGGCTGTGGCGGGAATAGCTTGCAGCAGAGGTGTGGCTACGGCTGTTGTTAAACCCAAGGCGAGGAAAACCGATAGTCCTGAACGTGATAATTTAGTTAGAGTCGATAGGGGCGTTACCACTCCTACCTCTCCTTCAGAACCGTGCATGAGACTTTCACCTCACACGGCTCCTTGATAACTCCACCTTTGTTATAGGTACGATTCAAAACGGATTATTGTCATAATTCTCAACTATTGATAATTTCTTATTTTTCGTTAGAGAACCATCATTTGCCGTCTTTATGTCGTGACAATGTTTGTGTAGAAGTTGTAGATTATCATAAGTGTCTTTCCCACCTAATGATGTGGGTTTAATATGGTCAACTTCTACAATGTCTGTACTTGTAAAATACAAACCACAGTTAGAACAAATACCTTTTTGTTTCTTAATTAGTTTAGAAACCCTTATAGGAGTTTCAGGATATTTGCCTCTACGCTTGCTCCAATAAATCCAGTTTCCATCAAACGGACTGGTTTCACCCTTAACTTTTGTATGCCTTACGATTGGCGTACTGCTATGGGTGAGTAATTCCGTTCCGTCTTCTGTACTGAAACACCAATTTCTGTCATTTACTGTTCTCCAGTATTTATCTTTATTGATGTTCCCTTTTCCCCTCGTTCTTGCCCAAGCTCTTAACTTGTCGTAAGTTAGATGGTCAACCTTGTTAAAGGTTTCTTTACTAACAACTGTTGAGTAATAGTTTGACCAGCCTCTTATAATTGGATTCAGCTTGCTAATTAAAGCAGCTTGTGGGGCGGTCTTATGGGCATCTATTACTTCAGCTATTTTGACAAGGTGGGTTTTGATTTTGGCTTTTGAGGGTGTGATTAATGTACCAAAACCTAGCGGTGTTCCATTCCTGTTGTTGGCACATCGGTAGTTCCCTACTTTGTGTTGTTGGATATGGAACCCTAAAAACTCAAACCCGACATTTCCATCGATTTCATTGAGGGTATGGGTTAATTTTGTCTTACTTGGTTTTAATTCCAGTCCCATGTTACTCAACCAGTCGGCGATTATCTTTTGACACTTTTTGACAACGTTTAAATTCTCATGGATGATTACGAAGTCGTCGGCGTAACGGATTAGACTGAGGGCTTGACGGTTATCCCGTTTTGCTCCTTTTAGAGTTTCTGCGAATTGCATGACTCTTTCTTCCATACCATGTAGGGCAATATTGGCAAGTAAGGGTGAAATTACCCCGCCTTGTGGTGTACCATCATTAGTGGGGAAAATTTCTTTTCCGTCACAGTACCCTGCTTTAAGCCATGTTTTAATAAGACGGCTTAATGTGGGGTATGTGTGTATTTTGGAGATTAATGCTTTTTGGTCTATGCGGTCAAAGCATTTTGAGATATCAGCATCGAGTACAAATTTGGGTTTGCTTCTAATACTGTTAAATATTGCTTCAATTGCATCGTGACAGGAACGTCCTGGTCTGAAGCCATAACTGTTTGGCTCAAAGAGCGCCTCCCATTCTGGTTCTAACGCTAGTTTGACTAACGCTTGTAATGCGCGGTCGTTGATTGTGGGTATTCCGCCCCCCCAAACCCCCCGTGCACGGGGGGCTTGGGGGGGGGTTTCTGTTGAACCAGGTTTAGGTATTTCAACTCTACGAGTTGGTTTGACTTTATTGGTTAACTTTAATCGTCCTACAAGGTTTATACGTTGCTTTGGGGTCAGAGATTTAACCCCATCCACACCCGCCGTATTTTTACCTTGGTTATCTTGTGTTACCCGACGAACCGCTATACATTTTGCCGACCAAGACCTAATCAGGGTCTTTTGAAGTTTGCGAACTGCTTTAACATCGCCTCGTTCACTCGCTTGAAATATTCGCTTTTGCAACTTAAAAGTTACCTTTTCTAACTTGCGCCAGTTAAGGTCTTTCCACTCCACCGTCAGATTGTTCTGCGTTTTAGATATATTCATTGCTACTTGTTCTATTTCTTTGGAATTACCGAGCGTCTGTCAGCATATCCCTTGCATTACCAAGGGCATTCGCTTTTGACACCATCCCTCCTCTATATATCGTTCGTTAGCTACTTACTGGATTTCGACCTTTTCCAGAGATATATAGGGGTTACTTCGTTCCGATTACACATTTGTTTGAAGTCTTTAGCGTGATGCTTTCCACCGGGTTTATTGGGCGGTGCTTATAAGTCGGAACGACCACCGCTTATGCCCTAGCCTTGCCTTTTGGCTTGGTGTTAATCAGTCTTTACCGTATTTCTCAACGGGTTTATCTTTTGATTTAGCCATTCCACCATTGCTATGTTTCGATGGTTCAGACACATCTTTGCTTGCGCTACGCATGGACTTCTTGCTCGATAGTTACCAGATTTGGCTACCAGTAGTTCTACCTTTTAACCCCGCTTTAGTCTGTTGGATGCTACCCAAACAGACTAGGGGTTATGCTTTCACCTCAGCACTTGAGGGGTGGGACTTAATTCACCGAATTTCACCCACAAATGTAATCAGTTAACCAGTTTCATCAACTGGGTTAACCGTCCCGTAATCTTTTCAGCTTACTTTAGGTTAAACGAATCGCACGCCTTTAACATATACCAAAACATCCTTATTTTTTCAAGTTCTGATTTAACTCTTATAACCTAATAGTCGATAGAATCGCTTTATTGTTCCTCATTATCTAATTAAATCTTTGAGGATAACAACTGGCAAACTAGGAAGATTTTGTAAACCGGAATCATTATTGGTTCTAATAGTGGAAAAGAGATAGGCTTCAAAATAAATAGTACAACTCACCTTACTGCCCATATTTTCTTCCCAATAGTTATCAAGATTGGGAGGAATTTTTAATTTCCAACTAATATTTCGACTAAACCAGCGAAAAAATAGTTTTTTCTACTCTCGGATGGAATCCTCCGGTTTACATAGATTCAAGATACTCTTAGATTTTAGCATTAATTTTTTGTAGGTCAGAATGGTTAAAATCTTCAATTACAAATGCCACACCCAAATCTTTTAAACTATTGGGATTGTGGGTAGATGCAACTCCAATGGTTTTAATCCCTGCCGCCATTGCCGAACGAATTCCAGAGGGAGAATCTTCAAAAGTGATCGCTTCTTCTGGTAAAATATTCAACTGTTCCAAACAATACTGATAAGGCGCAGGATCGGGTTTACCAATACCAATTTCATCGGACAAAACCACACTATCAAAATAATCTGATAACTTCAGAATTTCTAGGATAAAATCCGTATTTTTCCGAGGTGCATTGGTAACTAAACCTGTTTTAAAGCCTTGCTGATTCACCCAATCTAAAAACTCTATTAACCCAGGTAAGGGCTGTAAATCAATAGCTAGTTCTCGAAATTTTAATTCTTTTAAATCCACCATTTTTACTATATCTTCATCGGAAAATTCAGGAAATAAATCCGCTACAATTTCAGCATTTGTTCTGCCACTAATTCGAGTTTGATAAAAACGATGATCAATATTAAATTGATAAATCTCTAAAACCTTTGCCCAAGTTAAATAGTGCAATGGGTCACTATTAACGAGAGTTCCATCTAAATCAAATAAAATCGCTTTGAGCATGATTGTATAAAGTATAGAAACTGGAGTTTTTAACCGAATTTAATCCCATAGCAATCCTATTTATTGCCTATTGCCCATTCCCTATTCCCTTCTACACATTATTTTTGAATCGAACCATCCGGCATAATTGCCCCTTGAAAATTAGCTCCTTTCTGGTCTGCTCCGGTTAAATCGGCTGAGTTCAAATCCGCATCTTTAAAGATTGCTCCATTCAGTTTGGCATTATTCAGTTTAGCTCCTCGAATAAATGCCCCAGTCAGATTCGCTTGACTCAAATTAGCATTTGTTAAATTAGCTTGATTTAAAGTAGTTTCACTTAAATCTGCCCCGGCTAAATTCGCTCCAGTAAAATCAACAGTATCTAAAAATGCTCCCTTGAGATTAGCTCCTTTTAAATCCGCTTTACTAAAGTTAGAATTATTCAGTTTAGCCCCGGTTAAATTTTGCCCTTGCAAACTTTTTCCGCTAAAATCACATCCAAAACATTCTTGATCTTGACCTAACTTAACTTGAGCAGGTGGTTTTTGGCAACCCGTAACAGTTAATAATAAAACACTAAAACCGATAATCGTTGCCCGGTTAAAAACTCGTATTTTTTGAACTTTCATGTTAGACATTTTAATTCTTAATTTCCCCAATATCGTCGCCAATGAAACAGATTTTCTGTCCAATTAAATAATATCCTATTTTGACAACGGCGTTGATCAATCCAAGCGATCGCACTTTGATGATAAACCTCCGAAAACGTGGGAAAAATCGGAGGAAATTCAGCTAAGGTTTTAAGGTTTACCCCTTGACGAATTGCCAAAGCTAGGGTATTGATTAATTCACTTGCCTGGGAACCGACCACCGTAGCCCCTAAGAGTTTACCATTCGCCAAACCCACAAGTTTACAAAATCCCGTTGTTTCCCCGGAAATTTGCGCCTGAGCGATCATTTTTAGGGGTTGTTGCTCTACAATTACTTGAGTTCCATAGCGTCGTTTAGCTTGGGTTTCTGTTAACCCCACCTGTGCTAATTGGGGGTCAGAAAAAATAGCCCAAGGAATGCTTTGATAATCAACTTGAAACTTCGGCCAGTATAGGGAATTTTTGAGGGCAATTTGTGCTTCATATTGGGCGATATGTTCAAAGGGATATCCCCCTAAAATTTGTCCACACCCATAAATTCTAGGATTGGTGGTTTGTAGTTTTTGATTCACCCATAAATGATTCCCTTTAAACTCAACACCGACCAGGCTTAAATTTAAGGATTCGACGTCGGTTTGAGAGCCATAAGCCACCAAAATTTCATCGACTTCTATAGCAGTATTTCCCGCTTGAATCCATTTTTTATCGGCAATTTTTTTAACCTGAATAATTGGAGTTTGGGTTAAAACTTTTACTCCTTCGGCTTCTAATTGACATTGAATCAACTGCACCGCATCGGGATCTGCCTGGGCTAAAATTTGAGTAGCTGGGGTAATTATAATCACCTCTAAACCCAAACGAGCGAAATATTGGGCTAATTCAATTCCCTTGGGATCACCCCCAATAATTGCTAATCTCTGGGGAATTATTTCTGATAAATTAGGTAATTTTTCTAAAAATAAATCCAAGGTTTCTGGAGTAATAAATCCTGTGGATAATAACCCTTCAATGGGGGGAATTTTAGGGGTGGAAGCTGGGGCTAATAAATAATTGCGCGATCGCAATATTCTATTATTAACTTTAAATCCCAGACGGGGAGATTTGATAAATTCACCTTCACCAACAATCACATCCACTCCCCCTGCCCCTAACCGTTGATGGGAATAAATTTCCTCACAATTATTTCTAACTAAATCAATCCAAGGTTTGATCGGTTTTCTCCTAATATCCGACCCGCACCAGGTGGGTATTAACTCAAGTTTAGGGAGGGATAAAGCCATCGAAAATAACCCCGAATTCCCAGTTTTTTCCGGCTCAACTAAAGCAATTCGTCCTTGTATTTGACTGCCTAATAATGCTGCATAACGTCCGGTTAAACTCCCTCCTAAAATCACCAAATCATAATCCAACATACAAAAATCAGTTATCAGTTATCAGTTATCAGTCTAAAACCCATTACCCATTACCTATTACCAATTACCCATTACCTATTAATTTTGAGCCACCACCAATTGAGAAGATAGCAATTCCAAAGCTGTTTGATATTGGTGATCTGCCTCCGTTGCCACTTGATTTCTAAGTAAAGGTTCCGAAGGAATTACCCGATCGGGCATAATTCCCAATTTATTAATATCAGTATGATTGGGAGTTTCATATTTAGCAACTGTTACTGCTAATCCCGAACCATCGGATAAATCAAATAAAGATTGAATTAATCCCTTGCCAAAGGTTTTTTCTCCCACTAAAGTTGCTCGATGATTGTCATGTAAAGCCCCGGCTAAAATTTCACTGGCACTAGCGGTTCCTGGGTTGACTAAAACCACTAAAGGAGCTTGAGTTAAAGCCGAACCCACCGCTTCAAAACTTCCCAATAAACCTTGACGATTAACCGTATAAACAATCGTCCCTTCATCTAACCAAAGTCGGGCAATTTCTATGCCAGATTGTAATAATCCCCCTGGATTATTTCTGAGATCCAAAATATAGGCTTTTGCCCCTTTTTTTTCTAAAGATTGAATCCCTTGAGCTACTTCTTCCGTGGCATTGGCATTAAATTGATTTAAACGAATATAACCTAATGGAGTGTCTTTCAAATCAGAACGTAGTTCCGTGATCACCGGGTTCAGGGCAATCCGATCCCGAACTAAAATAATATCTTCCGTGGTTTTATTGCTATTTCTTAACACCGTTAAAGTAACTTGGCTACCCCTTAGCCCCCGCATCCGAGCCGCGGATTCATCCAGGGTTAACTCAGAAGTAGAAAAGCCATCAATTTTCACAATCTGATCCTGGGGTTGGATACCCGCCCGTTCTGCGGGAGAATCATCGATCGGAGCAATAACGGTTAAATTGCCCGTTTCCCCGTCCTGGGAGATTTGTAACCCCACCCCCATCAGTTCCCCGGAGGTATTCACCTGTAAACTGCGATATTGATCCGGTCGCAATAACCGCGTAAATGGGTCATCCAAGGTGGCTAACATCTTCTCAATGGCAGAATATGTGTCCTCGCGGCTTTTGAAGGGTTGCCGGATTAGTTTCTCGCGGATAGACCACCAGTTTTGATGGTTGAAACTTTCATCCACATAGGAGCGATTAATAATTCGCCAACTTTCGCTAAAGATTTTTTGGTCTTCGGTCAGGGCCAGAACCGGGGTTGTCCAGGTGATCCAGGTTAAACAGACTTGCAGAATAATTAGAAATGCTATGGGAAAAACGCGCTTTTGCATGGTGGTGATTTAACGTTGCTTTCAAATTAGATTGGGGAATCAACCGATTTAAGACCTTTCACGGCTTGATTTTCAGCCTCACCCTTGGGGGATTCGATCCGGGGCAGATTGATTCCCTAGTTTTGTGAAAATTGAGTTGAAGTTATGTTACATTTTTTAGAGTAGGGGAGAACACGCAAGTCTTTTAGCCTAATCTGTCAATCGGATCAAACCGACCTCCCTATTCCTTATGGTGATGGCTTTTTGATATCCAGAGTTCTCTGGCTTCAGACAGTCTAATCTAAAGATATCTATTAATGATGTCTTAAAGGAATAACGATAGGTAGCCATTTATTTTTAGGAATTCTAGCTTCATGTTTTCTAAGGGAATCAAAGAATCTCAGACTTTCAAGTGGTTTGATGAACGGCTGGATATCCAAGCACTTGATGATGACATTTCCAGTAAGTATGTGCCCCCTCATGTCAACATTTTCTATTGCTTGGGTGGAGTCACTTTAGTTTGCTTTTTAATCCAGTTTGCCACTGGATTTGCGATGACGTTCTATTATAGACCGACCGTCGCGGAAGCTTTTACTTCTGTTCAATACATTATGACGGATGTGAGCTTTGGTTGGTTAATTCGCTCCATCCATCGCTGGTCTGCCAGTATGATGGTGTTAATGATGATCCTGCACGTTTTCCGCGTTTATCTCACCGGGGGTTTCAAAAAGCCCCGGGAATTAACCTGGATCACGGGTGTGATTTTAGGCGTGATTACGGTTTCTTTTGGGGTTACAGGCTATTCTCTGCCTTGGGATCAGGTTGGTTACTGGGCGGTGAAAATTGTATCTGGGGTTCCTGAAGCGATTCCCGTTGTCGGTTCAACCATTGTGGAACTGATGCGGGGTGGTACGGCCGTTGGTCAAGGTACTCTTAGCCGTTTTTACAGCTTACATACCTTTGTCCTACCTTGGCTGATTGCCGTCTTTATGTTAGCCCACTTCTTGATGATTCGGAAGCAAGGGATTTCGGGCCCTCTGTAAATGGACGTGGATCGGGTTTGGCGTTTCGGCACTACTCCGGCATCGGTGGCGGTTTGTTCCGAGAAAGTTAACTTTCGATAACGGGTCTCAAACATCCAAGGGTTAGGAGTAGCCTTTGCCAAATTCAAAGACAACCAACAACCTGTTAAATTTCCCAAAAAGGAGCGACGTTTTAATTATGTCCATCTTAAAAAAGCCGGATCTCAGTGATCCAGTTCTTCGCGCTAAATTGGCTCAAGGCATGGGTCACAACTACTATGGTGAACGGGCTTGGCCGAATGATTTGTTATATACGTTCCCGATTGTAATTTTGGGAACCTTTGGTTTAGTGGTGGCATTGTCGGTTCTCGACCCCGCCATGATGGGAGAACCTTCTAATCCTTTTGCAACGCCGTTAGAAATTTTACCCGAATGGTATCTCTGGCCAACCTTCCAAATTTTGCGGGTCGTTCCCAATAAATTGCTAGGAATTATGTTGATGTCTTCGATTCCTGTGGGTTTAATTGCGGTTCCTTTAATTGAGAACGTCAACAAGTTCCAAAACCCCTTCCGTCGTCCTGTGGCAACGGCTGTTTTCTTATTTGGAACTTTAGTAACGCTGTGGTTAGGAATTGGTGCGGCACTTCCCATTGATAAGTCTTTAACTTTGGGCTTTTAAACCACATCCTCTCAAAATTTTTGATGATATGATACCTGTGGGTTTACCGGAATAGCTTGTTAGGCTAGGTCTGGGAGCGTCACAGGTATCCTTTTTTATAAGAACAATTGGAAAAGACGGAATACAAAACAATATTATTCTTGAACCCTGGCTATGTTATTAAAAAAATACCCAAACCTAGATCAAAATCAATTACTTTGGTGCTTTTTAGCTGTTTTTTCTTGTGAAGGAGGAATTCAATCCTATGTTAAAGATATTTTAGATGCTTCCCAGACTATTAAACCCGTTTCTCCCGACTCAAAGATTAATATTAATCCCCAGAATCAGGTTTTAATTTTACGGGATTATCCCGGATGTCCTAACCCTTTTGAAACCCCATCCAGTTCTTTTCAATTTGAGTATTTTAAATCTCAAAATCCCCTCTGGGGAAGGATTAAATTAGCAATATCTTTACTAACTAATTTAGTCCAATATCGACCTCGACGGGTGTTGTGTGGTCATATTAATTTAGCCCCCTTGGTGCAAATAATTTGTCAACCCTTGAGTATTCCTTACACCGTATTAACCTATGGTAAAGAAGTCTGGGAACCTCTGCCGAAAAAACAGCAAAAAGCCCTACAAAATGCCGATCAAATTTGGACAATTAGCCGATATAGTCGCGATCAAGCCTGTCTTGCTAATCAGTTAAATCCGAATCAATTTCAAATGTTACCCTGTATGGTGGATGGGGAAAAATTTACTCCCGGCTCCAAACCACCGCAATTAATTCAACGCTATGATTTACAGGATGCTCGGGTATTAATGACCGTTGCCCGTCTGTGGAAAGGCGACCCCTATAAGGGAGTTGATGTTACCATTCGCGCCCTCTCCCAAATTGCCCAAGTCTTTCCCAATGTCAAATATTTAGTTATTGGTCGGGGAGATGACCAACTCAGATTACAACAGTTGGCCGAAGATTTGGGAGTAAGCGATCGGGTCATTTTTGCCGGATTTGTTCCTACCGAGGAATTAGTTAATCATTATCGGGTTTGTGATGGTTATGTCATGCCCTCTCAAGAGGGGTTTGGGATTGTTTATTTAGAGGCGATGGCCTGCGAGAAACCCGTTATTGCCGGGGATAGCGATGGTTCGGTTGATCCTTTGCAGGATGGAAAATTGGGCTGGCAAGTCCCTCACCGCGATGTAGAGGCCGTTGCAGAGGCTTGTATTCAACTGCTTCAGGGTGAGGATCAACGCTGTCATGGCCCTTGGTTGCGGGAGCAATGTTTGGCCCATTTCGGAAAACCCGCCTTTGAGGGCCGAGTCCAAGAGTTGCTGGATCAAAACCAGGGGTAAGCCTAATTTAACCACAAAGACACGAAGACACAAAGAAGTTGTGAATATTAACCTGCTGGTTGCTATAATATCATAGAAATTAAAATATCAAAGTTCAAATTTTTAAGGGTTCCATCAGATTAAATCTGGCTTGAATAATTAAGGAGATAGCTGTGAACCAACAGCGGTTCAAAACTCTACAAATCAGACTTTCTGGTTTGACTAACTGGCTGATTACTTTAGCTGTAATTGGCATTTTAATCTCTATTGGTTTGGGTTGGTTAGTCAAGGGCGTTCTGATTTTAATTGCGGTGATTGCGATTACTCCGATTTTGGTGATTTTGGGTGTCCAGTGGTGGTTAAAACGCAATCTAATTCAAGATCAATGTCCGGTTTGTAGCCATGAATTTCCGGCTTTTAATAACATTCAATTTCAATGTCCTAACTGTGGGGAACCGTTAAAAATCGAACAGGGTCGTTTTAGTCGGTTAACACCCCCAGGAACTATTGATGTGCAAGCGGTTGATGTTTCAGTTCAAAGGTTAGAAGATTAAATTAAATTCATTGAATAAAACAAAGGAGCATAAATTTATGTCTGAAGATAAAACTACTATTTTAGTTACTGGAGGAGCGGGTTATATTGGTTCCCATGCTGTCCTGGCGCTACAACGTTCGGGTTATGATGTGATTATTCTCGATAATTTAGTTTATGGACATCAAGACTTAGTGGAAACGGTCTTAAAAACCGAATTAATTATTGGAGATACTAATGATCGTCCGTTGCTTGATAAGTTATTTTCTAGTCGCAAAATTGATGCGGTGATGCACTTTTCTGCTTATGCTTATGTGGGGGAATCTGTTACTAATCCTGATAAATATTATCGCAATAATGTGGTCGGAACTTTAACGCTTTTAGAAGCGATGAAAGAGGCGGGAATTAATAAGTTTGTATTTTCCTCAACCTGCGCCACTTATGGGGTTCCTGAAATTGTTCCCATTCCTGAAGAACATCCCCAAAATCCGATTAATCCCTACGGGGCGACTAAATTAATGGTAGAAAGAATTTTATCGGATTTTGATGTCGCCTATGATTTTAAATCGGTACGTTTCCGTTATTTTAATGCCGCCGGAGCCGACCCAGAAGGGTTATTAGGGGAAGATCATAATCCCGAAACCCATTTAATTCCTTTAATTTTATTAGCAGCATTAGGAAAACGAGATTCTATTTCTATTTTTGGAACCGATTATCCCACACCCGATGGTACTTGTATTAGAGATTATATTCACGTTACGGACTTAGCAACGGCTCATATTTTAGGGTTGGAATATTTATTAAATGGTGGAAAAACGGATGTTTTTAATTTAGGAAATGGGAAAGGATTTTCCGTTAAAGAGGTGATAGAAACCGCTAGAGAAATTACGGGAAAAGAGATTAAAGCGATTGAATGCGATCGCCGCCCCGGAGATCCACCAAGTTTAGTTGGAAGTGGAGAAAAAGCCCGAACAATATTAGGTTGGAATCCTGAATATCCCGATATTCAAAATATTATCACCCATGCTTGGAATTGGCATCAAAAACGACACACCTAACCCCGTAGTAAGCCCTTCAGGGCTTAATCCCCAGATTAGTAACTAGGATGGATTGAAGCCCTAAAGAGATTACCACGATTTATTTTTGATCAGGATAAAAGATTATTCACCTTTAATTTCCTTCAACCTTTTTAACAAGTCATTCAGAATTTTTTCAACTGAGTCTAATAACTGATTATCTTCAGGAGTTAACTGTTCTTTTTCCTTGTTTTTTAATTCTGGATAACGAATTAAAAAATTAGCAAGTTCAAACCAGTCTTTTTGAAATTTGTTGATCATATCTTTTACTTCTTTTACTGGATTGAATGAGTAGTTTGGGGGCTGACCACCGCCTGGGGCACGGGTATTTTGTTCGGTTCCTTCTCCTTGTTTATGCTGTTGAGCACTACTAGAAATACCACTAATGTGCTGGTGATGATGAGAATTATTAGTAGTAGCTTGATTGACTTTTTTTCGTTAGATACCTCCTGACTTGTTTGATCTGGTTTCTCAGTTTCATTTCCTTCTGTTGAAGCAGAATCTGGATCTTCTTGATCTTGATTAACTTCAGATTGTTCAGTCTTAAGATCAAGATCAATAGATAAAACCGAGACTGCATTCTCATCAACCTTACTGATTAAAATTGCTAAATTACCATCTTTTGGCAACTCGGTGTTAATGATTTTGTCGGCCAAACTAATAATTTCTTGCTCCTTAATTGTTTTTTCAACTTTTTCGTCCCAAACCCAAATTTGTTGATCACCTTCAGCTTTATCTAAATTTGAAAGTAACTGTTTGAGCTTATCTGCTGAATTTTTATCAGTCAATTGATCGATTTTATCGAGATCAACCTTAAATTCTTCTAATCCTTCAAAATCAATCGCTTCATTGATTGTATTAATAAACTCTTGATCTTCTTTACCTACAAAACTTAATAATGACCGTGCTGCCAAATGCCGTAACATTAATTCTTTATCATCCGAAATAATGTTACTTTCATCAGGATTAACAACCCAAGCAACTGCATTATATACTTCGGTTTCTATTGTACTTCCAAATTTGTTAGTTTGTTTTTTTACAGACTCAATTCCTGCAACCATGAATAATAATTGTTGAGAATAACGCATGAGAACAAGCGAAAGATTTTGATAATTTATCAAATATTCAATTGTTCCTGAACCTCCTTTTTGTTTCTCAACTAACCTTTTTTCAAGTATATCAGGAGATCCTAAGATAGACTGGGTATTTTCAACCTTACGCCAATGAATTCCAGTTTTACCTAGGGCATAACTTCTTACATAAACCTCTAGCTCTTTCATGTTTCAATCTCCTTGTATATTATTTATGGGGAATGGGCAACAATTTAGCACCTTGCAAAATAGCAAAACCATCACTATTTTTACAGCCAATGGCAAAAGAAAAAATAGCATTATTAAAAATCTTAATTTCCTCCTGCGTAGCTTGAACTTGGGTTTTAGACTTCTGAACTTTAGTTTGAATGTCTTGAACTGTTTTTTGCGTGGATTTAAGGTTTTCTTGTGCTGTTTTATAAGCTCCGTACTTATCATCAAATAATTTGTCTATAGATCTGAAGGGAAACCAAAGTTGCTGTTGTTCTCTAAATGCTTTCTGTCGTTGAGCAACTTTTTGTTTAACTTCATCAAGTTTATCTTTTTCGGTAGATAGACTTTTTTCAAGTTCAGCTAGTTCTTTTTGATCTTGCTCTAACTGACGTTTTTTTTCCTCATTATAAAGGTTCAGCAAAAACCGTAAAACATATCTCATGGGTTGATCCCCATCTTTAGGAGCATAGGGAGCTTTAATCTCCGTTTTATTGTATTCAAATTTTATGAAACCATCATCACGAGTTTTATGGTAAGCAAAAACAACATTTCCAACAGTTTGAACAGGTGTCACCACAACTGCAACTTTACCAAATAACCCATCGGATTTTAAAAAATTTAACAGTTTTTGATATCCTATTTGAACGTGCTGAAGTAAGTTTTCAGCATCTTGAGAAGTTCTCATGTAGGTTTCGCATTTAACAGGAGCTAAAATGATTAATTTGGGAACTCTCAAACCAGCATAGGCATCTTTTAACAGGGTTGTGATCCGTTCAGGATCGTTTTTTTCTTCATGCCAAGTTCCCACTTCGCTATAGCTGACCCTTCCTGTCTTTTTTTCCATTAATGCAGTAGCATCAATGGGAATAATTACAGCATCACAATCTAATAATTGCTGCCTTATATACTCTTTCTGTGTTTGTTTTGAATCTGTTGCAAAATAATCACCTGATGGGTCAGTAAATCTAAGTTTGATAAATTTTCTGCTCCCACTACCTAGCTCAAAAACAAATCCTTCATCATCCCAAGGATCAATAAAGATGTCAGTTCTTTTTACGGATTTTTGAAATTTAGGATCTATAGTTCTTAAAACTATCTTGCATTCGGTTATAGCTTGTAATGTTCTAGTATCATCAGTCCACGTTTGAAGATTAGCTTGTTCAAACGTTTTATCGAATTCTTCGTGCATGGCTGCTAACAGACTGGTTTTACCAATCTGTCTAGGAGCAACCATGATAATATTTAACTCATTAGTTAGCATGAAATTTTTCTCCTATTTAAACGTTTAAAAACTGCAATAATTCAAGCTGATTAGTAGTTTCTACGTTCTTAACTAATTGCAGCCAATGAGCACGAAGTTCGTGATTATTTTCGAGTTGACCGAGTTGTTCTGGCCAAACTTGCGATCGCACTTCCCGCAAGAAATTTTTCCATTCTTCCTGAACATCTTCTTGACGGATAATATTATCAACAAATTCTTCAACCATGGCATAAGCGGCTTGATTTGGTTCCCAGAGCAATTCTTCCAAAGCAGGTTGAATACGATGCACCGCAGTATCATATTTAATCTCTAGTGCCGTTAGAATTTCTTGTGCCGTAGTTGAAGCATCAGGACGCAATATTTCATCTTTATCTAGTAATTGTCCCGTTGAATTATTCGACGGTAAAACATTCGTGAGTTGATCTAAATGCTTGCGAATTCGGTGTTGTACTAATCCTCGATAGGACAGTTCAAAATCAATAAAAATTCTCAATCCTTGTTTTAAATGCGGAAAATAGTCTTGATCCTGATCGAATAAAACAATCATTTTTTCCAATTCTCGGATAAATTCCGATCCTCTCGCATTTGTTAAGACTCCCAACCGACCTTTTTCAATCAAAACTTCAGCAACCTGCTTTTTGGTATCTTCTATCATTTTTTTTAGTCCATCATCTAAGGTGATAAAATGATGGGATAATAACACCCGCAACTTATCTTGATAATCTGCATAGGTTATCAACGCACCACTGGTTCTGATTCGTTCATTAATTTCTTCTAAGGGATTTTCCGAGGACAAAACACCTTTGTTTTTGTTACAATTTTGAATCGCTTCAGTGACCTTATCCTCTAAATTTTTATCTGGATTATCCCGATATAACCACAGGTCTGAGCGCAAGTTTTCTAAGCCAAGGATAACGTCTTTCCACCAACCTTTTGTATTATTTCCAAATAACTTACCAAACTCTTGTTCCATAAATTTATAAAAATGTGATCCCGTTCCACCCAGAGCATTTTTTGCATGATCTAACTCAGTTTTTAATTGTTCATGAAGTTGAATTAAACGCTCTTGATTAGATTTTGCATATCGCGCATCTAATTCAATGACTTGAGTTTCTAAATAATCTAAAACTTGATCTAAGACTTGATTCGCTTGTTCTGGATTACGACAGTCAGCAATCAGGCATTCAACCACCTTAATTTTAACTTGCTGTTGATCAATACCAGCTTTAAGATCTTTACAGCCTTGTAAATTCCCACTCCCATTCTCGTTAACTTTATTGTTAAGAACAACAAATGATCTAGCTGATAATTCATTTAAAGCTTGACTGGCCGTATTATAAAGTTCTGTGTCATTAGTTTCCCAATTCCAACCATCCTCATCGGGTTTACGAATAAATAAAACTACGTCAACTTCTTCCTCTAAAGTTGTCAACATTAATTTTTCATCACCCAGTTTAAAATCTCCTAACCCTGGTAAATCAACTAATGCAATTTTTCCGATTTCATTGGCATTAGGAAAAGGGCAGGAAATTTCTACTTTCCTAACAGCTAAATGTTTGCTATCGGTGAGTTTTCCATTTTCTTCTTCCTGAGCAACATATTCTCGGATTTTTTCTTTGGTTATCCGTATCGGTTGTTTACCAATAAACGGGGAATAATCGTTAAAATTTAAGTAATAATCATCATAAAGACGTTTATAGATTGTGTTAGTGGTGGCATCATTTCCTTGCAGTAAATCCGGTGATAGTTGGATTCTGGGAAAATCATCTAAGCTCTGAGGTGGGGTTTTAGGTAAAATATTAGCCAGTTTTTTATGGTCAAAGTAGGGAAGAATTACCTCTTGTAAAAATGATTCTTCAGTATGAAATGTAACTAACGCTTCAGTTAGATTTTCCGGTTGATGGTAGATTGTGCTACGAACCGCAGTACAGGCTTTTCCTGAACGGGCTGGAATTTCATGATCAGACAGTCCACTCAGGGTTTGTAGTAGGGTACTTTTCCCTTGTTTCATTCGTCCAACCACGCCGATATTAAGGGTTTTACGAGCGAAACGAATCCTTAACTTATACAGTTCTCGTAATTCTTTTTCTATTGTTGATAAAATTGAAGAAAAATCAATTTTATTTAACTTATCAACAATTTTAGCCTCGTTTGGCCATTGGTTAAGTTGTTGCTTTCGGTCAGTCTCTAAAATTTGAATTGCATTTTGCAGATTCTTTAAATTAGCTTCTACACTGATGATCCTCTGGGCCAGGGGCTGGCGTTTTTGAATAATTTCAGCAATTCGCGCAGATCTGTTAGCTGTTGTTATGTTCATTTTAACCTGGCTGACTGGTCTTTGATGAAGTCTCCCAATTTTATCATGAGTCCGAATAAAATAACCTCTGTGTACTAATATTTTTTGCTTCGCCTTTGGTTCCCTGGTTATACCAGGGAACCAAATCCGGTTGGAAATCCTGTTGTTGCGCTTCAAGCGCATTCTTTTCTGATGCTATATTACAACGAATAAGATGCGCTGAAGCACAACAACGGGATAATTTATAGGTGATTTTGGATGATTTTTGCTGTTTCTTTTCCGGTTTTTTCCCAACTAAATTGTTTAACTTGTGTTAGTCCTAATTGTCTTAAATGCGATCGCATTTCCGTATTATTTACTATAGTTTCCATTGCTTCTGTAATTTCTTGAACTTGATAAGGATTAACATATAATGCCGCATTTCCTCCCACTTCAGGTAAAGAAGATAGGTTAGAAGTAATTACGGGAGTTCCGCAAGCCATTGCTTCTAAAATAGGAAAACCAAACCCCTCCCAAAGACTGGGAAAAACAACAGCAATGGCTTGATTAATAATTTTAGTTAATTCATCGGTCGGAACATAATTTAAAAACTTTACTTGTTGAGTTAATTCTAACTCTTGAACTTGCCTTTTGAGTTCGGGGGTATAGGTTTCATCCGTTGGGCCAGCTAACCATAATTCATAGTCTGATGGTTTTTTTAACCTAGCAAAAGCACTAATTAATCGAGATACATTTTTATGAGCATCATGACGACCAATATAGAGAAAATAATTGCGGGTTGGTAAGTCTAAAAATTGAAATCGTTGCGGGTTGTAGGCGAGGGGAATTGGTGTGATTTTCTGTTCTGGAATCTTAAAAAATTCGATTAAATCTTCAGCCGTGGCGATAGAATTACAGACAATATGTTCGGCTTGGGATAATACCAAGGGAATATAATATTTAAAATAAGCTGTTAACCGAGAACTTCGTCTGGGAAATCTTAACGGAATAATATCATGGGCCATAACTATTGACCGACATCCAGAATATAAAGGAGCTTCTGGAACCGGAGAAAATAGCAGATTTCCCTTTAATTGCTGATAAAGTTTAGGGAGTTTAAACTGTGTCCAAAGTAACCGCCTAAGATGTCCCTTTGTTCCTTGGTCGGGGGTCATATTATTAGGAACAGAATAACAGGAATAATCGAGGTTTTCTTGAGAGGTTAATAAGGTAGGTTGCAAAGGTTTTAAAGCGGGTAAAATATGACTAGCATAAATAGATATTCCCGTAGGTTCAGGAATTAAAAATGATAAATTAATCAAGAGTGAATTACTCATAAAAAATCTATAATTGAAAATATTACTAAATCCATAATAGCTTATTTCTGATATATTTTAACAATAAATTTTACAACTCCTTTGAGTTTATACCAAGATGTTTGAGGCGTAATTAAGATTGTAATTAAACCAATAAAACTAATTCTAAATAACCAGTAGATAAAAACAGCTTTAGAGGTATGTTTATGAAGACTGAGGAGGTAACTATAAATACTATATTGAAGTTTGAGGTTAGGGTTTCTCTGGGTAATAGATGAAGTTTGATGAAATACTTGAATTTGTGCAGTAATCCCAATTTTATGTCCTTGATTTCGATACCTTAAACAGAAATCAAAATCTTCATAATAGAGAAAATAGTTAGGATCAAATTGAGGACACTCGTTAAAGTTTTTGAAATTAATTAACAGACTACATCCCGATACCCATTCTGTTAACTGGTAAGGTTGATTTTGCAAAGATTCTGATAGTTGATTACAGACTTTAATTATACCAGTTTTTCGGTTAAATTGTCCCCCTGTAAATTCTAATTCTCCTTTATTATTATAAATAACTGTTCCTAAAATAGATAATTCTGGGTAAGATTTAAAGACATCAATTGCTTGAGATAGCACATTTTTAGATAAATAAGCATCAGGATTAATTAACCAAACAAGGGCTTGAGAATCCTGTTGATAAACCCAATTTAACCCAATATTACAGGCTCGACCAAACCCAATATTTTTGGGTGCGTTAAATACTATAATATACGGAGATTTTAACCGATGAATAAAAAGATCGTCAGGAGAGTTATTAATGATAATTACCTGATAATTTATCCCCTGTGGAGACGCGCCGTGGCACGTCTCTACAATCGAATTGATTAACCGTTGAATCAATTCGGTGGAGTAATAATTAACCGTTATCCAGTAAATCACGCTAATTCAACTTGACTATCATCTCCAATCATAAAACGTAGGGCTTTGGGTCGTTGAGGGGCGGTACTTAAACTAGCCCGACGACCAATAACCGTATCTACAATGCGTTGGTTAATTCCAATAATTTTAGCTTCACTTAAGATTACACTATGTTCGATTTCAGCATCAATTAAAGTGACTTTATTATCAATACTACTATAGGGGCCAACAAAGCAATTTTCTAAATAGCAATTTTCCCCAATAATTACTGGCCCCCGCACACTACAGTTGACTAATTTCGTGTTTTTACCAATTTTAACCCGTCCTAATATTTGACTCTTTTCATCTATTTCTACTGCTACATCGTAGGTAATACAGGAATCTAAAATAATTTGATTTGCACTGAGTAAATCATCTTTTTTTCCCGTATCTAACCACCACCCTTCTAAGGTACAAGCTTCAACATTTTTACGATCATCAATCAGTTGTTGAATTGCATCGGTAATTTCTAGTTCTCCTCTGGGAGAAGGTTGGATTTTAGCGATCGCCTCATGAATGGTTTTATCAAAAAAATAAACCCCAACTAGAGCTAAATTAGATGGGGGAACTTTAGGCTTTTCAACTAACTTTAATACTCGTCCTTGATCATCAACAACGGCTACCCCAAAAGCACTAGGGTTACTCACTGTTCTGAGTAAAATTAAAGCATCCAGTTGTTGCTGTTTAAACCTCTCAGAAAACTGACTTAGTTGACTTTCAATTAAGTTATCTCCCAAGTACATAATAAAGGGAGAATCTCCTAAAAATGGTTGACCCACTTTCACTGCATGGGCGAGTCCGGCGGGTTGTTCTTGTAAAATATAGGTAATTTTTGCGCCAAAGCGATCGCCATTTCCGGTTAAATTTTTAACTTCTTCTCCGGTTTCTGGACTAATAATAATCCCAATTTCTGTAATTCCAGCCGCCACAATTCCTTCAATTCCATACCATAAAATCGGTTTATTAGCGACGGGAACGAGTTGTTTTGCACCCGTATAGGTTAAAGGGCGTAACCTTGTTCCTTTTCCACCGGAAAGAATCAGTGCTTTCATAATTAATAGTTAAGGGTTAGTAGTTGATAGGCAAGAGTAAGATAGACGCGCCGTGGCACGTCTCTACGGTTTTAATTCCTGTAACATTTTCCGCAGTCCTTGTCGCCATTGGGGAGTATGATTTCCCAAAAGATTTGCTAATTTTTTCCCACTTAAAACCGAATAGGCGGGACGACTAGCAGGCGTTGGATATTCGGCGGTGGTAATAGGAATAACGCGCTCAATTTTTAGGGAAAAACCTAATAGTTTGGCTTCTTCAAAAATTGCGATCGCAAAATCATACCAACTGGTAACACCGCTATTTGTACAGTGATAAATTCCGTAGTTTTGATCATTCAAAAGGGGCATTAATTGCACAATAGATTGTGCTAAATCTCCCGTCCAAGTAGGACTTCCTACTTGATCACTGACCACCCGAATTTCTTCCCGGTCTTTGCCCAACCGTAGCATGGTTTTAACAAAATTTCCGGTTCCACCCACACCATAAACCCAAGCGGTTCTGAGGATTGCAAATTTAGCTTGGGATGATTGAATTGCCATTTCTCCGGCTAATTTTGATTCTCCATAAACACCTAAAGGGTGAGTCGGATCGGTTTCAAGATAAGGATGGCTTTGGGTTCCATCAAACACATAATCCGTAGAAATATGAATCAATGTTGCATCTAATTTTTGACAGGTTTTAGCTAAAATACCGGGTGCAATTCCGTTAATTGTTAGGGCTAACTCCGGTTCACTTTCTGCCTTATCCACTGCGGTATAAGCGGCAGCATTAATCACCCATTCCGGTTTAATTTCCTCAATTAAGCTTTCAATTTCTTGGGTTTGGGATAAATCCAGGGTGTCTCGTCCGACACTCACTAACGACCCCATGGAAGCGAGGAAAGGCTGCAATTCTTGACCGAGTTGGCCATCTTTTCCGATCAATAAAATGGGTTTCATGAGAAAAATTCCGCCGTTTTCAAAGGTTGACCTGCTTGATCTTTTGCTGACAAAATGGGTGTAATTCCCTCTAATGGCCAATCAATGCCTAAATCGGGATCATTCCAAAGCAAAGATCGCTCATAGGTGGGTGCATAATAGTCGGTGGTTTTATATAACACTTCAGCAATTTCTGAAGTTACTAAAAAGCCATGGGCAAATCCCGGGGGAACCCAAAATTGTCGCTTATTTTCTGCACTGAGAATGCAACCAACCCACTCTCCAAAAGTTGGAGAACTTTTTCTCATATCTACGGCAACATCAAAGATTTCGCCCGCAATAACGCGCAATAATTTGCCCTGGGTGTGTTGTATTTGATAATGTAAACCTCTCAAAACTCCTTGTACGGAACGGGAATGGTTATCTTGTACAAACTCCGAGGTAATTCCTGTTTTTTCGGTGAAATTTTTCTGATTAAAGCTTTCAAAGAAAAAGCCTCTCTCATCTCCAAATACTTTGGGTTCGATGATGAAAACATCTGGGATTTTTGTAGGAGTAATAGTCATTTTTAGGTGGAATTGTGATCAGCGAATAAATATTGTACCAAATTGTTGCTACTTGATCAAAACTGAATTGAAGGTTAGTTTTTTTCAAGAATAATATTGACTTCTCCCTTTAACGGGATAAATTCATTCCCATCAGGATTATAGACCCAAGCTTTAACCCTTGTGTTTCCCAAATCATTATACAATTGTACAGTAGGAATTGTAACTTCCCATCGCGCATAATTATAGAGGGGAGAACTCAATACTTGAGCAATATCTGGACTATTTAAACCAATATTAGCATTGGCAAAAAAGGTTTGTTGATTTCCCCTGCTGAGAAAGACGAGTTGGGGCTGATTTTGTTGCTGGGGAAAAATTGCCCATCCTTTTAATGTCAGGTCATCTTTTGGCTTTAACTTTAATGGTTGATCACCAAAAAGAGGAAAATCAATATAACCATAAAGTTGTTCTGATTCGGTTTTGAATGTGATATTATTTGCCCAATTTCTAAGATTAACGCCCTGAAGTTGTTTAACCCCATCTTGAATCCACCAAGTTGTTTTACTTAATCTTAATAAGCAACGTTCAGGATGGGTTTTAAAGAATTGAGAGTCTTCTAAATAGTTAATTAGTTCTAAGCAGGTTTCCCCCCGTTGTTTATTGATGACATCCGTTTGAGCTTGAGCGATCGCTATTTCTGATTTTACCGCTATTAAACAGACTAAAATTCCCCCAATAAAACTATAAATCAGTTTAGGGTAATAATTTTTTAAATAGAAATTACCTTCTGAAATAATTATAAACCAAAGTTGAATAACGGCAATAATTAATAGTAAAGAATGAGTTGTATATCGAGAGGTATAAATAGCATAATTCGCTCCATAATCATAACGACCTAATGTAATTACAATCGAGCATAGGATAGAAAATATTCCAATCGAAAACCAAGGAGAACATAATTTTATTAAATATTTTTTGTTTTTTAGATTAATCAGACAGTAACTTCCTAAAACAATAAAATTTAAGATAATAATTATTCCGATCCAAATACTAAAATTTTGAGAATTTGTCACGGGCGCAGCAATTACATTAAAAAAGAATTGAATAAAAGTAAATAACTTTTCAAGGAGAGAGAGATTAATTATTTTCGGTTCTTGAGTGTATCCAATTGAATAAATTAAACTTGAACTTAAAAATAAAGTCATCCAAAAAATTAGGTATTTTCTTCTTTGATAACCTGATTCTGAAATCATGATAATTCCAGGTATTAAAGCCAACCAACTCATTAAACCTTGAGCAGATGAAAAACTCGCAATCAAACAAAGAATCGCAGCAAATAATAACTTTGTTTTAGGTTTAATTTTATTATTATTTAAAATAAAACAACTGAAAATTACGCAAAAATTTATGAAAAATATAGCAATTTGAAATCCCCAAAGCCAGTTTTCTGATTGAGCTAAGGAGAAAAATATTAAAGCTGTTAATAAATTAGTAAAATGAAAGAAATAATTTTGATTTTTTGAGGTATTAGCAGAAATTTTATATAACAATATAAAGGTTAATATTGCCAATCCTAAACTCAAAAAAAGCTCTAATTTAATATTCCAACTTGAAATAAATCCTAAAGCAATAAAAATTAATCGCGGAAATAGAATACGATGATTATTATGCAGTTCAAATAAGTCTTTAAATTGTAATGTTCCCGTGGCTATTTTTTCAAATAAAGCAGGTAAAACCCACTGATCATAAAAGGGAACATTCACCCCAAAATAAATAATAAATCCCGTTACTCCCAAAATAGGGATTAAATACATCAGCCATAAAATAACAGCAGGAAAAGTGACAAAAGAGGGGGATTTTTGAGCCATTAACTATCAATTCAATAACTATTAGAGACGCGCCCGAGCGCAGCGATGCCGTAGGCTATTGGCACGTCTCTACTGATTAAAACTACTTCAAGTTTGTAATACTGTTGATCCGACCGGTAAAGCGGTTTAAGAAGATATCTAACACCGAGCGTTTACCAACATTAATCTTAGTATTTACCGACATCCCTGATTGTAAACCAATCTTAATATTTTTATCCTCGTCTAAGACAAAGCTTTGTTTATCCAATTTCACTTTTCCTTTAAACGAAAAATACTGACGGCCTTTTTCGGGATCAGGTTTAATCGCGTCTTGACTCAGCCATTTTAACTGTCCAGAAACCATCCCAAATTGATCATTGGGAAAAGCATCAATTGTGACTTCCACCGGAATACAATCTGGATCAGTAATTCCAATTTCTGCTCGAGCTTCTGGAGAATCTGGACAAATACAATCCTTTTCTGCTTTACATTCAATCACTTCTCCAGCCACGGTTTTTCCATCATAGGGCTGTAGGAATTTACGTTTGACCCGTAGGGCATTTAAAACTAAAGCCAGATCCGTATTTTTAATAAAAATTGTGCCTTCTAATCCTTTATCATCGGCTAAAATTTGCATCAATTTTTCGGTTTGTTGCGCTTCATAATAAGCCTCATTACAGCGCTTCATTTTCGGATCGCCCGATTTTAACACTTGCTGATTCACATAATTGCAAATGTCATCCTTATTCATATCAACTTCCGAATTCTGTTTCTTTGAGGGTTTTAAATCATAAATTACCCCCGCCACTGGTGAACGTAAAACTTGAGTATCCCGTTGTTCTTCAACTTTTTCCAGTTGAGCATTAACATCGCCTAATCGTTTTTCGTTTTCCAGTTTATATCGACTGAGTTGAGAGTCAATACTAGCAATCTGTTTTTTGTTTTCTTCAATGCGAAGATACAGGTCTTTTGCCCAAGCATCTTTTGTATTTTGCAATTCTTGTTGAGTTCTCTCAATAGAGGCTAGAACTTTTTGTTTTTCATCTTCTAGGCGTTTAATTTCAGATTGCTGTTTTTCAACATCACCTTTACGGGCATTAATTTCACTTTGACGGGTGGTGATTTGATCCTGTTGTCGTAAAAATTCATTTTGGCTTCTCAAAACCTCCTGTTCCTGACGTTTTTTATTGAGGTCAGACATGGCGCCTTCATCAACTAAAGGGGCAATTTGACCCAAAATAGATTGGTTTAGATCTAAACCTTCTTGAGACTTATTAAGTTGATCCCTGGCTGAATTTAATTGTTCTTCGGAATAGCGAATTTGATTGGTTGCGTATTGCACTTGTTCTCTCGTTGCCCGAATCAAATTTGCTGTCTGTTCCAGTTGTTTGTTAAATTCAATAATTCGCCCTTCCACCGCAGACACACGCGATTGATATTCGGCTCGGTAATTAGTGACTAAACCTGACTGAGCAGAACTATAATTAATCGCTCGACCTTGATTATTATAAAGTTCATTAATCAAAGAACTTAAAACGTTATTTTCTTGGATTCGGGTATCTCGATCTTTAACCATTGTTTCCCATTCAGGCGGTAAAGTTCCTCGACCATTCCCCTGAATAATATTCTTATAGAATTCGTTTTCTTGATTAAGAGTCCCTTGCAAATTAGCTAAAGATTTAATATCCGCGCTGGGGTTTGTCTGACTAAAGGTTAAAAGCGGCTGGTTTTTCTGAACCCGATCGCCATTTTCAACGTGCAATCTAACCACGGCTCCGGTTATTGGGGCTTGAATTTCCCTAGCACCTTCTTTATATTCGAGTTCACCCGCGGCGGGAACTGTTTGTTCAACCTGAGAAAAATAAGCCCAAACAACGCCTGATGTGGTGATTAACATAATCAGCCAGAGAAACAGATGAGACCACATCGCTGGTTTCTCAAGAATAACCGGTTGATCAATAAGTGATACAGATTTCATAAATATTAATTGGTAAACAGCAAAATCAGTCATCAGTCATCAGTCATCAGTGCAAGAAATAAAATCAAGATTTTTACTAATGGAGAGCAATTGTAACTGCCTCTCAACTCTTAAACTGATAACTCTTAAACTGATAACTCTTAAACTGATAACTCTTAAACTGATAACTGATAACTGGTAACTGATAACTGTATTAGGGCGCTTCCTGTTGTTGATACAGGCAGTAATAACGTCCTTTCAGGGCAACTAACTCATCATGATTTCCCTGCTCAACCACAGATCCTTGATCCATCATAATAATTACATCCGCGTTTTTGACGGCACTCAGACGGTGAGTAATAAAAAAGACCGTGCGATCGTGAAAGACATCCATCAAGTGATTGATCACAGCCCGTTCCGATTGATAGTCTAGGGCACTGGTGGCTTCATCCAAAATTAACAGTTTAGGATTTTGTAATACCGTGCGGGCGATGGCCACCCGTTGTCGTTGTCCCCCGGATAAAGCCGATCCCCTTTCTCCGACCTGGGTATTGTAACCATTGGGAAGACCCATAATAAAATCGTGGGCCGCAGCAATTTTAGCCGCCCGAATAATTTCGTCGCTACTGGCTTCGGGGTTACTCAAGCCGATGTTATCCTGAACGGTTCCGTTAAATAGGAGGGTATCCTGCAATACCACCCCCAATTGACGGCGGACAGAATAGAGTTCCACTTTATTAATATCGTAGCCATCAATTAAAATTCGTCCCGATAGGGGAGCATATAGACGCTGCAATAACTTCATCAGGGTACTTTTACCCGATCCACTCAACCCCACAATCGCCACAAACGACCCGGAGGGAAAATCTAAATTGATGTTAGCCAGTTGCAGGGGCCCCGTGGGATTGAATCGGAAGGACACCTCCTCAAAGGTAACTGACCCTTCAATTTCAGGTAAGGGAATATTATTGCGATCGGCTTCATCGGCTTCAGGAAGGGTATCAATAATATCCCGCAACCGTTCCACCGAAATCGACACCTCTTGGATCTGTTGATAAACACTAATAAACCGTAATAACGAGCCCGTGACGTTTCCAGAGATAATCCGAAAGGCAATTAATCCCCCGATGGTCAACTGCTGTTCAATGACTAGATAGGCACCAACCCATAACAGGGCAATCCCCCCAATTTTATTCAGGAAGTCGCTCATGGTTCCCGCGGCCGTTTGGGTAAGAGTGGTTTGTAAACTCGCACTCATGAAACGGGCATACATTCCTTGCCACCGCCAACGGGCTGTTAATTCAATAGTTTGGGATTTAATGGTTTGAATTCCACTAATCACCTCCACAATATAGGCCATGGATGTCCCCCCCAAACCTGCCCGTTTGCGGATTAACCGCATAATCACCGGGGAGAAGACAAAAATAATTCCAGCAAATAGGGGTAAGGGAGCTAAAGCCACCAGGGTCAGAGTTGGACTTAGGGCAACCATCACGGCGATGTAGACCACCGAGAACACCGCATCCAAAACCACCGTTAAGGCTGTCCCCGTTAGGAAGTTACGGATATTTCCTAACTCGTTAAAACGACTCATCAAGTCCCCGACCTGGCGGCTATCAAAGTAACCCAAGGGTAGCCGCAACATATGGTCAATAATTTCTGCTGTGAGTTTGATATCAACGCGGTTGGAGCTATCCACAAACAGATAGGTTCGTAACGCCGTTAATAACCCTTCAAACAGCGCAAACCCTAACAGTAGAATCCCCAGGACGTTCAGAGCATCCAAGTTCTGTTGTGCGATCACCGCGTCGATGATCACCATACTGACTAAGGGGTTAACTAAACCGAACACTTGGATGAAAAACGAAGACAGCAACACCTCCACAAATGTTGCTCGATGCTCCATCAAGGCCGGGAGAAACCACCAGAAGCTAAATTGTTCTTTTTGGTCAACTCGGGGAGCTTGTAACAGGAGTACCTGTCCTTCCTCACCCCAAATTTCCGCAAACTGCCCTGGACGCATCCGGGCTAAACCCTTTTCCGGGGATGCCAGAATGATTTCCCGTTCGGTAATGCTATAGAGAATGGCAAAGCTATCTTTCCAGACCACCATGGCCGGGGCTTTGAGGCGACCAATGGCTTTGGATGGCACCTGGACTAACTGAGCATTGATTCCCAACATTTGGGTCACGGCCCCGCAAGCCTGCAAACTAATATTACCAACCGTTGCTAACTGATTATCTAAAACACGACGAACAACATCTTTTTTAAAGCTAATCCCGAAGAACTTAGCAATCATATTAAAGCAAGCTAGAGGCGCGTCAATCTTGCCTCTACCCCGAACTACGGGAAACTTCAGAGCCGATTTCGGGACATTAGTTTCTGGAGTGGGGGGGACTTCAGGAGCCGAAGTCACCGCCGATAGATCGATGGTGCGATTACCGTTGCCATTATTCGAGTCTTGAACACTCACCTCTCCATCGGCGGTTTCTACCGAGGTTTCCACTTCATAAACAGGCTCTCGCAACCCCACTAACCGAACGCCCTGGGGCCCTTCAATCTTATAAGATGAATTACTTTCTTCTAATAAAAACCGGCTACCTGGGGCAAAACCCCCCAAAGTCCCACTACTGACTAACCAAATCCGATTAGGATCAAGTAAGCTAGTCAATTCCTTGGTTTTCTTGTTACCCGCCGCCAAGTTCAGTACAACGGCATCCTGCCCTAGATCAACTGCTAAATTCTTGATATTGTTAACCGGAACGGCCTGGGCCTGTAGATGTTGGCTTAACAGGTCAAAAACTTCGCTCAACCCGGCTTGATCTCGGAAGGCTTCTCCAAAAGCCTGTTCTTTTACGACCCATTGCAAAAAATCCGCGGCCGCCAACGTAATACAAATCGTGTCGGTTGAAGCGATCGCGGTTTCACAGGGAACTCCTCGAATTAACCCCGCCCAACCGATGATTTCTCTGGCTCCGAGCAAGCCCAAACTAACATGGCGTTGCGCTCTGGGATCAAACCCCAGCAATCGAGCCTGTCCTTGATAAATAATCGTGATTTGAGTCGGCAATTTATCCCGCTCAAAGATCGGTTGTCCGGTACGATAGCCCAGGAGTTGGCATTTGGGCAACAGGTTCTGAAGTGCCTTCTCCGAGAGTCGATCAAAGGGAGTCGTTTCAGCTAAGAAGGTCTGAATTTGGGATTGAGAAACGGCGGATGTTGTCATGACACAGAAGACACTGAAGTGCGAACAGGTTGTAGGGAGCCAACTTGAGCCATTTGCTCTCGTAGCCAAGTTTCAAACATTTCTTCGATCATACGGCGACGCATCGATTCATCTAACTGGGCGGGAAGGAATTTTTCTAACCGAATAATCACGAACCATTCCGCTAAGGGGCGCGGTGCCCACAATTGACCGGGTTGACTCACCGATAACAGTTTACTAATCGCCGGGTGAGGTTGGGATACGGGAACCGGCCCCAAGACCCCCCCAGATCGAGATTCTGGCCCTTCGGAATGATCATGGGCTACCTCAGCAAAGGAATTTTCTCCCTCCAAAATTCTGAAATAGAGTTCTTGAGCCAAGCCAGGATTTTTCGTCCGAATTAAAGAATATACAACTTGATCTAAACCACCTTTGCGAGTCAAAAAATAATTCTCGACTCGACCACCCCAAGTTTCTTGTTTAAATTTTTCAACTTTTACCGGGCGTTCTGCCATTTCCACAAGTTGTTCTGGGGTCATATCATAGGCCGCTAACCAAGCCGATTTTGCTTCCGGGGACGTGAGTTGGTGTTGACTTTCAAATCGTTCGATGGCCGCCGCCTGTTCTGCTTCTGTACAAGTGATCTTAGCGATCGCTTGCTCCAAAATCACTTCTCGCAGAAATAATGGCATTAACTGATAACGCTTGAGCAGAGATGGCAAGTCCTCTGCTGTGATAATAGTGTCTCCGACTTTGAACAATCCTGTCATTGAACTCTCCAACCCACTTTCACTACCCCTTTCAAATTTACCCTTGCTAGTCCTAAATTGACTACTGTATCCAATCTACATTGTCCAAATAATAGCAGACCGTCTACTCCTTACCTTAAATTGATGATCTTTAAATTACCTCAACTTTCGGTAAACTGCTCAAAAAAATTGCTTTTGCCTAATATGACGCGGATCAATGGTTTCAAGTTCCGGTGTTCGGCTGATCGAACCCTAGTATTGTTATCGTTGATTCAGACTGGCTATCGGTTCAGAACATTATCCTTTGAGTTCAATGCTAAAAAATCAATCATTTTTTTCCTGTAATCATAAATCCTCTGGAGATTAATTTCGGCGAAACCCTCAAAATTCAACTGAGAATATTTAAGATAACACTGGGCGACATAGATCCACAAATCACAAAAAGATGAATCCGTATTTAAGTTTTGAATAATATAAGCCAATAAATTCTCCTGAAAATTAATATATTTTAATCTGTCTTCTGAACACCGAAAACATTGAACTGGAGCAAACAGCCAACTGATAAATTCAGGGAAAAAATATTTAGGAATGATCGCATTTTCGTATATAAAATCAATATCATAAGCTCTTTGATATAACATCAATCCCATCAACCCAGGAATTAAATCACAGGAATACAGACCTTGAGAAAGTTTTTTTCTGATTGATTCAACCCATGATTGTTCAGTCTCACCGACTCCTTGATCAATAATATTACTATTCAATAAATGTTGATAAATTGGACGAATTTCGCTAGAATATCGAGTTTCTAAATCCCCAGGAGTTAAACTTAACCAATATTTAACTAGGGTTTGACGAACTAATTTCAGACACTCTATGACTCTCTCCGTAGGGTTTTCTTGGTATTGATTCAGTAAATTAGTGATTAAATTGAGATAAAATTGCGAGTTAAATAAAGTTTTTTGTAAAACCATCTGTTTAAAAGATTGATTCAAAAAACTATAGCGAGAATCTAGCAAGAGTTTTAAATAAAGTCTTTCATAATCTTTATAATTTTCTTTTTGAACAATATTAACTTGAGTTTGTTGTTTTTTATGAATTAGGAGAGCAGATAATATTTTATCTACAAAAGCAATTTTATAACGTCCCATAATCCTAAACCACATATCAACATCCAAAAGTTGCTGAAGTGTAGAATCAAATTCTCCTAATTCTTCAAAAACTTGTTTAGAAATTAATACCGTTGTCGGTTCTCCAATTTTATTTAATCCTCCGATTAGACAATTAGGATTGGACAATAGATCTTGACCTGATTGTATTGGTTTTAAATCAGACCATTTTTGATGTAAATTAATCGCCCCATTATAAGCAGATTTACAGGTTAAATCAGATTTTGAATCAGGGTCAATCAAAACTTGACGGGGTGAGAAAACCAATCCTATTTCTGGATCTTGTTCTGCTAAATTGACCATTTCTTCAATACAATTAGGTTCTAACCAATCATCTTGAAAAATAAATTTGATATACTTACCTTGAGCTTGTTGAATACAAAAATTTAGATTTTTGACTAATCCATAGTTAGAATGAGTTATAATCCGATAAGGAATAGAACAATTATCTTTAAAAGATTCGGCAATTTTTACAGTTTCATCTGTTGACCCATCATCAGAAATAATAATTTCTAGGTTAGAATAGGTTTGATCTAAAGCACTTTGAATCGCTTTAGATAAAAATTGTTCTCCATTATAAGTCGGAATTAATATACTAACTAGCGGTTGAGATTCAGTTTCACTATGTATATCTAGTTTTTGTTGTAAAATTAGATTCTGATTTTGTACTGCTTCTAGTTGCTTTTTGGTTTGATCAATATCTTGCTGTAATTTCCTATAACTGATAATTTTAAAAATATCATGAGTTCCAGTAAGATGAATTAGATCAGTATATTTAAAGGAATACTGTTTTTCAATATATTCAGCCGATTCAGGATTATTCATCAACCGATATAAGGTAAAAATCCCAAAATATTGATGACTGGGACGGTGAATTTTTAAAGCCAATTTTGCAATTAAAAAATTAAGATCATCAAGGGTAATCGGGGTATTAATCCGTTGCTGTTGAGGAAAAATATTATAAAAATTTTGGCTAACCTCTGGACAGAGATAATGCTCAAGCACTTGAGGGATTCCCCAAGTATGTCGAATCATATTTTCAGCCGTTACACCACTAATATTGCGATCATGAAATCGAAATAAAAGCAAAGGTTCGGGTAGAATATAAATTTCTGATTTCAGACATAAACGTATCCAAAAATCTAAATCATGAATTTGATGTAATCGCGGATCATATAGTCCTACCTGATCATAGCATTTTTTCTTAATTAAAACGCTGGTATTACATAAGGAATTATCAGAGTAAAAAAAAGAATTTAACCACTGAAAACGATTTTTATTTTCTTGAGCAAATAACTGTTGAAAGGAGGATTCTTTACCCTGGTGAAAATCACCATTTTTATCAATAATAATAGCATGGGTAAAAACCGCATCAAATCCGGGGTTTTTATCTAAAAAACTAACTTGCTTTTCAAGTTTATCTGGTAAAAAAATATTGTCAGAATCTAAAATAGCAATTAGTTCTCCCCTCGCCTGACGAATACAATGGTTAGCTGCTGTACTCACTCCTTGATTCTGATCAAAAGAAAAATAGCGAATTCTAGGATCTTTTTTTTCTCGAATAATTTGCAATGTTTGATCCGTAGAACCATCATTAGTGATCACAATTTCAAAATCTTGATAGGTTTGGTTTAAAACACTATCAATTGCTTCAGAAATGTAGGAATCTTGGTTATAAGTTGGAATAATAACGGTGACTCTAGCCATAAAATTTAGGGTGAAAATATGATCAAAAGTTTTTAATTCTAAAATTAACTTGCCAGTGTGACCTAAAACCTGTTATTTATAACATAGCTCTAGTTTTACTAAAGGTTATGAATAGAGATACTATAGATCAGGTCAATGATCATAATTTGAACCGGAAACCCTCAGAGTTATTGGACTTTTTACCCGCTAATGCTCAAGTCCTGATCGACGTAGGTTGTCGAAATGGAAGTACAGGTTATCATTATAAACGAATTAATCCCCAAAGTTTTTATTGGGGAATTTTAATTGATTCTGAGTTAAGTTCAGAAATAACTCAAGGTCTAGATCAGATTACTCTGAGTTCGATTGATCAATTAGAAACAATCCGGTTAGAACTAGAAGAACAAACCGTAGATTGTTTAATTTATGATGGGATTTTACCCCAAATCAGAAACCCCCTCAAGGTTTTACAATATCACACTCGATGGTTAAAAGATCAAGGTCAGGTTTTAGCTTATATTCCTAATAGTCAGTATTGGCGGAATATTATTGATTTGTTACAGGGAAAATCAGAGATTTCAATTGAAGAAAATATAGATTATAGCGGATTAACTTTAGAAGCTATTCAAAAAATATTCTGGGAAGCTGGATTATATATTTATGAAATTCAAACTCGGGGAAAAAAAGATGATCAGTTTCAAAATTTTCTGCAATTAGTGGAACCGCTTAGGAATACTTTGGGTTTAGATCCCAATCGTTTTGCGACTCAAACCGCGGCTGAATTTTATATTGTGCGGGCGATTAAATCATTACAACCTCCCCGTCGTTTGTTGATTCAAACAGCGATTATGGCTCCTACAGGATGCGATCGCCTGCGGGTATTGGAACCCGATCAATTGAGTGTTACCATACCTGGAACCCGCACCATTTCCGCCTCTAAATCAATTCCCAATGGTTCAATTTTACCCGAAGAAGAAAAAGTTTTTATTTGGCAACGGACGATTTTATCCTATGATCATCACTTAGAAATATTAAGAAATTTGTTACAACAGGATTATTTAATTATTGCTGAAATTGACGATAATCCGTTACGAAGGAAGGAGTATGCAGATAATCGTTATCTCAGCTATCGTGGTTGTCATGGTGTACAGACTTCAACCGCGCCTTTAGGGGAATTTTTACAACAATTTAATCCCCATATTGCTATCTTTAAAAATCATTTATTGACTTTACCTCCCCCGCGAAATTATTCTGATTCAAAAGTTACTTTATTTTTTGGAGCATTAAATCGAGAACAGGATTGGCAACCTATTATGGAAACCTTAAACCGGGTTTTAATTCGTCATCAAAATTTAGTTAAGGTTAAGGTAATTCATGATCGACGTTTTTTTGATCATTTGGCAATATCTGATAAAGAATTTGAACCCTTTTGCAGTTATAATAAATATCATCAGATTCTGCAAACCTGTGATATTGGTTTGTTACCCTTAACCCCCACACCTGTTAATCTGATGAAATCGGATTTAAAGTTTTTAGAATGTGCGGGTCATGGGGTTGCGGTTTTAGCTAGTCCAACGGTCTATGAACAATCGGTGATTCATGAAAAAACAGGTTTAATTTATCGCAGTATTCAACAGTTTGAAATGTATTTGAATGAATTAATTATTAATACCTCCCTTCGGCAAAAAATCGCCAATAATGCCTATCTTTGGGTACGAGATCATCGTTTACTTTGTCAACATTATCAACAACGACGAGAATGGTATTTAAAAATGCGAGATAATTTACCCAGTTTAAATCAGGAATTGCGTCAACGAGTCCCAGAATTATGATCACGGATTTAAGGGATTACGCGGATGGCACGGATTATATTTGGGCTTCGTTTAAGTTCTGCTAATTTGTGCTACGGAATATTGGATAATTAATGTTAAAAGGTTTAGTTATAAATTATGCGTATTTTATTTACAATTCCTCACTTTTTTAACCCGGATGGAGATGGGAAACACGCATCTTTAAGTAAAGATCCACGCCCTCGAATTACGGGGTTAGTATTTGCTTTAACTGCTTTGCGGGAACTTTATAGTCAATCTCAGTGCATGATTGATATTGCTCAATGTCAGACTATTCCTGTGAATCAGGAACAAAATTATCAAGTTGATATTGTGATTTGTACCACTCAAGATTATCATTTGCTGGCACAAATTCCCTTACCTTCATGGTTTTGTCAACATTATCCTACCCAGGTAGAACCGATGTTACTGGGATTTCAATGTCATCAAGTTTTGCGTGAATATTTGGGTAAATATGATTATTATTGTTATTTAGAAGATGATTTAATTTTGCGTGATCCCTGGTTATTTACGAAGTTAAATTGGTTTAATCGTCATGCTGGAAATAGTTGTCTATTACAGCCCAACCGTTATGAAGTTTCTCCCCATAGCCAAGCAATTAAAGCCTATATTGATGGAGACATTTTACCCCATGTCACAGCTAATTATCAGAATATTCAAGATCAGCCACAATTTATTGGGAAAGTGATGGAACAGGCGGTTGCTTTTAAACGCCCTTTGAATCCCCATTCCGGTTGTTTCTTTTTGAATGCTGAACAAATGGAATATTGGGCAAAGCAACCCTATTTTTTAGATCGAGATTGTGGTTTTATTGGGCCATTAGAAAGTGCCGCAACTTTAGGAATTATGAAAACATTTAAAGTTTATAAACCGACGGCTTCCCATGCTAATTTCTTAGAAATTCAGCATTTTGGTTCTGGTTTTATTAATTTGATTGGCCGACAAGTTAAGTATGGCGGGGAATAGGTAATAGGTAATAGGTAATAGGTAATGAGTTTCAGTAAAATAAAAGTGTCCTAACTGTAATGCGTAGTGCTATATAAAAAAACCGAGAAACAATTTCTCGGTCTTTTTTATATTTGAATCTATTGAAATCCCGAAAGTTGAGTAGAGACGTTGCACGCAACGTCTCTACTGGTGTTAACCCAAACTAGAGAACGATCACAATATCAGTTCGGGTTATGGTCGGAATTGTGTTGTTCGGTTGTGCCATGAATGCAACGATATCGGCTGGGTTAGAGCCACCACCATCGGAGTCATACCATAGGACTCCACTGGCTTTCTCGTACACTAACACAGGGCCAACACTGGTTGGGGCTTGAGTATTTGCACCACCGCCATCGTAACTGCCTTTATCGAGAACAATAAATTGCTCAAAGGAAATTTCAGTGGTCGGGACACCTGGGCGCAATTCAAAGGCAAAGCCTCCAGGCCCACGGGAGAAGAATAGTTTATCTTCACCAGATTTAAAGTCAGTAATGATGTCAGCAATAGTACCGCTAAGATCGGATTTGAACTGATACAGGAAGGCATCAGAACCTTCACCGCCGACTAATGTATCTCGTTGAGTACCACCTTGCAGGGTATCGTTACCCGCTTCACCGAACAGGACATCACTGCCCGAACCGCCAAACAGGTAGTCATTACCACCACCAGCAATTAGGGTGTCATCTCCGAAACCAACATCCAATTGCGCAGATGCGGCAACGCTACCCCCTTGCAGGAAGTCAGCCCCACTACCAGTAACGATGCTGTCGTTGCCATCACTACCGGAAATGGTGTTGTTGCCGAGGGTGTCAAACAAGACAAAGCTGACTCCGGTGCCTCCCTTGGCTAAACCACTCACGAAGGAGATATTATCATTACCTTCGACGGAACCTTCACCTAAGAGGCTATCGTTGGTTGTGGTAAAGATAATAGTGTCATCACCGAGACCACCATTATAAATATTAGCCACTGACCCTAAGGCACCGTAGATATAGTCGCTACCCGAACCACCGGATAAGGTAACAGCAGGTACTTTAGTAGCTCCTGGGATATCTAATGTCCAATTTCCGCCATAGAGGGTATCGTTACCATCGCCACCGTCTAATAGGGAGAATTTTCCACTCAGGCTGTCATTTCCGGCATCACCATAGAGGAAATCTGTACTAAAGCCGGCTAGTAAGGTATCATTGCCACCACCACCGTACAGGGTGCTTTCACCGGCAAAGCCCGGTTGACTGGTGCTACCCTGAATGGTCAAAATATTAGGATTGGCTGTGATAATCAAGTCATTGCCTTCACCCCCATACAGGACGTCTTGAAGCGCAAAGCTTCGGATTGTATCGTTACCATCTCCACCCTCAAAGTAGTTCTGGCCTTCTCCAAAGCGACCTACACCACCGTAGAGAGAATCGTCACCAGCCCCACCCAGTAGGGTCGTTTGGCTTACACCAACAATGGCCAAATTCGTTGAGAATTGTTGGGTTGAGAGAGGGTTTTGGATTCTTACGGTGTCATTCCCACTGCCACCATCAAGTAAGTTAAGACTGCCTACACCAACGATGGAGTCGTTATCGTCACCACCGAGGAGGCTATCTCCAGTGTTAATCCCAACAATACTATCTGCGCCAATATCTCCAGAAACATAGTTGTTTCCTTGGTTCAGGCCACCGATAGCCCCACTCACCGCAACCCCTGTGAGGTTACTTTGACCATTGGTACCCACAAATCCTAGGAGGTCTGCTCCTGAACCCCCATACAGGAAATCTCCACCTTGAATACCGCCCAGTAGGGTATCTTCATCTTTATTACCAAAGAGGTAGTTACTGGCAGCCTGACCTATGAGAAAATCTCGGTCTACCCCCCCATAAAGGCTGGCGGTTAAATCTGCCGATAGGGTGTCCCGGCCTGGGCCACCGAGCAGAAGGGTACGAAGCTGTTGAGACCGGATGGAATCATTCCCCTCATTCCCGAAAATTGTGTCGCCAGGGCCTCTGGATGTGAGGATATCATTATCTGTACCGCCTTGTACCTGACTTCCACCGAGGGTAGAAGAAAGGATTGTGTCATTTCCTGCTTCACCCAGAATAGTATCGGGTCTGGGGGCAAAGCCCACATCCTGATCGTAAAATTGTGGCCCCGCGCCTAAAGCTGTTACCATTTGATTTCACTCCTCTGCAATAATGTCATTAGCTCTGTTGGGATGACAGACACTGCCTAAAACACCATAACTTGTTCGGCAGTAGTTTAACCTGTTTGTCTCCAGCAAGTCTAGTCCTTTGTGATCCTTCTTGTCTAGTTGATAGATATGGCAGTTTCGATGGCTGGATTTTATTATCAATTATGTATTGAAAATTTTCATCCTCAACTGGTCTTGAAGCCATCACTCTTAACTCATAAAAGGCACTTTATCTTAACTTGCTTACCTCCGTCAGACGGGTTTATAGACAACAATGTTCCTCATTGACCATTTATTATCTTCTAATCAAAATATCTTCCCGGTGGACGAACGGAACTCAGATCAAGTTCCCACTCTACCCCAAAACCATTGCCGACTCAACCCGGCCAACGGTGGCCGGGAGGGAACGATTGGCGACTTGGGTAATCAGTTGCAGATGTTTTGATAGAAGTTTGCTCAGATCATAACGTTCTAAAGCCGTTTCACGAGCTTTAACTCGCAACTGAGCCATCCGATCAGGATGATCCAAGACTTGATCAACTCGATCCGCAATCTGTTTGGGAGAGAAAAAGTCCACCAGTAAGCCGTTTACCCCATCTTGAATCACTTCCCGCACGGGAGCGGTATCTGAACCCAGGACTAAACAACCGGTTGACATGGATTCAATCATTGACCAGGATAGAACAAAAGGCCGCGTTAAATAAATATGAACATCTGAAGCCTGGATCACTTGCAGATATTGGCCATAAGCTAGAGGCCCAACGAAATGAATTCGGGAAAGATCCAAGGGGATTTTCTTGAGCATATAGTCTTTATAGCTCATGCCGTTGGGTAAAGGTTTACCATAACAAACTCGTTCCGATCCCACAACTACAACATGGCATTTGGGTCTACGTTCCTGAATATAGGCCACGGCTTCGATAAATTCGGGAAATCCCCGATAGGGTTCCATTCCCCGTCCCACATAGGTTACCAGTTCTTCTACACCGGATAAATCCAAATTTGGTAAAACTAATTTAGCACCGGGATTCGGTTTAAAATAGCTAGTATCCACTCCATCATGAAGCACAGAAATTTTTTCGCGCAGTTCCGGGGGAAATTGGGATTGTTGCCAATGGGTGGGTGAAAGTCCCCAATCACAGGAATATAAATCAATTAAAATTGGGGTATTTTTAACCCGAATTCGGGCTTTATCATCAATGCTCAGGGGGTCAGACGGATCGAAGTCCGCATCTGAACCTTCTGCATGATAGAACCACTCGAAATAACATAATAATGGGGTATTTGGAAAGGCTTCTTTGACAAATAAAGTTGGCCCCCAACCGGAATGACCGCAAATTATATCGGGGACAAATCCTTTGGCTTTGAGTTGTTCAGCCATTCTAAATACTGCTTGTCCTTGTAATACTGCACTTTCTAAAACCCGGACATATTGATGGGTGTCTGCACTGGGTTCTCGACTAGGATTAAATACAGCTTTTTCAACTCCGGGAATACTCCATTCAGGACGTTCGTTTTTTGTCCCAAATACAATTTGATTATTGGGATCTGCACCTAATGTTGTAATAATATGGCGATATTGGGCGGGAAAGTTAGGGTGTAAAAATAATGCTTTCATGGGAATAGGGAACAGGGAATAGGGAATAGGTAATGGGTAATGGGTAATGGGTAATGGGTAATTGGTAATTTTAACTCTTAAACTGATCACTGATCACTGATCACTGATCACTGATAACTTCGGGTGCTTGACAAACCCAAACGCAATCTCTGGGTACAGACTCATTATCTTTTCGGATAATTTCATAGTTAAGATGGGTTAAAAATTTCTCCATAATGGTATCAGTCATTAAGGAAAAAGCGGTTCCATGTCGGTTTCCCAATAGGTTTTTATCCCAATCCTGTAAGAATTTTTCCCAGCCTAATTCACTTAATAGATTGGTATGGTGAAAAATACAGATGCGATCGCCTTTTAATAAAGCGGGGATTCGAGTTAAATAGTTAAAAATATCTCGTGGTTCTATGTGTACCAGGGTGTCATAACAAAAACAAACATCTAGGGAGTTAGGCGCAATTCCATCTAAGGTTAAACCATCTAATTTAACATATCTAACCCGTTCATCTCCTAAGCGGTTTTGGGTCGCCTTTAAGAGTTCTTTGGAAATATCAGCACAGACCAGACGATCGCAATATTTCAGGAGCAAAGCTGCCGTTTTTCCTCCCCCCACACCAATTTCTAAAACCTGATGGTGTTTCTGAATATAAGGGGCAATAAATTGGTTTTCAATTAGGGCTTCATATTCCGCTAAGGAAGTCGCTGCACCCGCAGCAAATCCAATCCATTCATCTCCTCTATAAACTTCTTCAGATCTGACACTTTGCCAATTTTTAGCATAGTCATCCCAGGCGGATTCATAATCAACTTTTTTCATGATTTTAACTGAGTTTAAGATGGGTTGAGAACTTGTATTTTCAGATGAATCTAGTAATTTAGGCGTTGAATTAGAGAAACTATTGGGGATTTCCCAACTCCAATCTTGACCTAAAAAATCTGTTAATTTTTGGTTAAACGGCTGAAAATAATCTTGTAACTGCTTACGAATAATTGGGTCAATATTGGGATAACTATTAACATTGTATTTATCATAACTCAATAATTGATAATTTGGTATCCCTAAAAAATCAAAAACTTGATTTACCACTTTTTCGGAATCTGAATATAAATTTTCACTCCTCAGAATCAAAAATTGTTCCCTGGGAAAAAAATTCATCCATCTTTGTAGTTGATCAATATATATTCCCCTGGAAAGGTAGGAATAATGTTGATGGTTAAAACTAAAATAAGTCGGATCTGAACCCATTTTTTCGGCTTCTCCTTGTAGCCGTTGAGTTTCTTGGGCGATCGCATCTTCCAAAGAGAGAGATTCATACCCCAGTTTCACTTCCCAATAATAATGGGAAATCGCCCGATCTACCGGATTTCTCAATAATACAATAAACCGAGTTTTAGGAAAAAATTCATAAATTCGCTGGGGTACTAAGGGATGAAAGAAATAATAGGGAGAACCTTCCCCGCTAATCAATTGCTTTCCATCAGCTTCCGGGGAAAACTGGGATTCATACCATTCTAAACCCTGCTGATAATTTAGCGTAAAAAAATGGATTTCCTTTTGGGTTGCCGCTACAATTTGAGGGTGTTGACATAGATATTGATAGAGGGAATTGGTTCCCCCCTTTTGTACCCCAAGAATGATAAACTGGGGTGCAGTGATCGGTTTTGAATCAATTGTCCTTGCTTGTTGAATCAACGGTGATATGCCTCCAGATTGAGAGTTAAATCATCAACGGGAATAATTCCCATTCGTTCAATTTTCCGCCTGTCCAAATCAAGATAACTTCGCACCGCAGGAACTGAACAAAATTGAATAAATTTTCAACTCAATTTAGGATTATACTCTAAAGGGTTAACTGTTTCGGTTATGAATTGACTGAAAATTAAATGTAAATTAAGAATGAACTGCTGAGGACATTAAATTATGACACTCACGGCTGATGCTGAAACACTTTCTCCAATTTATACGTTTCGTCGTTTTTTTGCCAACCGATATTTACAGGGAAATGGCATTGAAGTTGGAGCATTAAATCATCCTCTGGAGGTTCCTTTATCCGCTCATGTTCAATATGTGGATCGGATGAGTGTTCCTGATTTAAGAAAACATTATCCTGAGTTAGCTGATGTTAATTTAGTTCCTGTCGATATTATTGATAATGGTGAATTCCTAAAAACAGTTGAGAATGAAACCCAGGATTTTGTGATTGCAAATCATTTTATTGAACATTGCCAAAACCCGATCCTGACGATTGAAAATTTATTACGGGTGATTAAGAAAGACGGGATTTTATATTTAGCTGTTCCCGAAAAACGAACTTGTTTTGATTGCGATCGCCCAGTCACTTCTATTGAACATTTATTAAAAGATTACCAACAGGGCGCGGAATGGTCTCGACAAAATCATTATGAAGAATGGATTGAATTAGTAGAAAAAGAAACAGATGAAACCAAAGCAGAATGGATGGTTAAAGAATTGATGAGGCGAGATTTTAGTATCCATTTTCATGTTTGGACAACTGCCGATTTTGTGGATTTTCTGCTCACCTTAAAACACCAACTTGGGTTTCCTTTTACTTTGGAAAAGATTTTTGATAATTGGAATGAACTGATCACTATCATCAGAAAAGTATAGTAGGGAACAGGGAACAGGTAACACCGAAAGAGTTGTAGCTGGAATTTATTCGTAAAAGCTTAACTCTTTCACTGATAACTGATGACTGATGACTGATAACTGATTTAAAAGCGTTTAGGACGCAATACACACAAACAGAAATCCGATTCTAAACCCCCAGGAATTTCCATTAATATTTGTTCAAATTCCAACAAAAGTTTAATTAGTGTTTCGCCTTTGGGATCACCGGGTAAAAACTGATTATGATCTAATAAAGGATACAGAGGATGAAGAATTGCGCCCCCAAACGGATTGAATAGTTCAATATCAAAATAATACTCAATAAAGGGTAAAATCAGTTGAGAACGAACCGCTTCTGATGGGTCAGTGGCAAAGACTTGATGAATACTGGGATTAATAAATTTATTTTCCATAATCCCAGAACGAATTAATTTATGGAAACATTGGTATAGGCGGTTAATTAGTTCCACCTGGCGTTTATTGTAGATGCAATAATTAGCCCCAACATATTCATTAATAATGAAATAGCCCTGGGGATGTAACGCCTTATGAACCATTTCTAAAAAGCGTTCTAGTTCCCGAACGTGATGCAGAGAACCGGAACAAAATGCTACATCATATTTAACCTCTGGATTCAGGTTAAAGGTATTAAAATCTTCCTGATAAAAATTAACCTTAACTCCAGCTTTTTCAGCGTCTTTTCGCGCAATTTCTAAGGAAGATTCCGAAAAGTCAAAGGCATCAATGTGTTGAGCAAATCCCAATTCCGCCATCAAAATTTCATGATTCCCAATCCCACATCCCAAGGAAATCAGATGATTAAAGTTTTGACCCACAAAATAATCTTCAATTAACCACCGTAACCAATATTTTTGGGTTTGACCTCCAGACATTCGTTGATGGATAGTATCCGCAATAATCGGATTAGAAACCCATTGACTGGCGGCGGCATTAGGATTTGTTTCCCAATAATTTTTCGCTTGAGGTTCGGCAATTTCAGGTTCAGGATGATTGACTTCGACGGCGGAAATCTTGACCGGAGCAGGGGGGTTAATCTGAATCTCTAAGGATTCAACGGATTGGGAAGAAAAGAAGGAATTAGAAGCCGGATAGGGATTAATAAAATAGGCTTCTTGGAAGATTTCTAAATAACTTTGAGTCATTTCCTCAAAGGTATTCAGAGACTCCAAAACATACTGGGAATTTTGAGCAAATTCCTGTCTTAAATCGGGGTTTTCTAATAGCGAGTTAAGACATTTTGCTAATTCTTCCGGTTGGTGAGGAGTGTAAAATAAACCATTAATTTCAGGACGCACCTGTTCAGGAATTCCAAATACGGGGGTCGTGATAATTGGTAGGTTATATCCCATGGCTTCCATAATCACTCTAGGATAACTTTCAATCCGAGAAGTACAGACGAAAATATCCGCAGCCAGGAAATATTGGGCGGTTTCTGGAGTTTCGGGAACTAGGGTTAATCGCTGTTTTAAAGCATCGGGAAGTTGGGTTTTTAATCGAGCTAATTCGGTGCTATAAATACTGGGGCGATCGCCAACAATAAAACAACGAATTTTGTGATGATATTCCGTTGATAATAGGGGTAACGCTTCGAGCAAATCCTTTTGTCCTTTGCGTTCACAAACCGTTCCTAGTAACAGAATCACAATTTCATCTTCTGCTATTGATAACGCGGTTCTGGCTGCAATTCGAGTTAGCTGTTCCGATGTTTTCAGTAACCTTTGAATATCTAAACCATTATGAATCACCGTAAAGTTATGATGACTATTTAAAGAGTGATAAAGATGGCGGGTTGCATCGGCAACAAATATCACCCGATAGGGGAATTGAAAACACTCTAAGGCTCGGGCTGAAATTTCCGAACCCAATCCATTAAAATAGGTTTGCCAAGCCTGACTTTCATGGATATTCCACACACAAGGAATTGATTTTTGTTTAGCACAATCGACTATAAAAAATGTTTCTAAAGTATTAGCATAAACTAGATCAAATTGTTCTATTTGAAGTTCATTTGCCAAACTTTCAATAGCAGTATTATAGGCTTCCTGTTGATAAATATTAGCCAGAGGATGTTCTCGAACAATAACTCTAATTCCCTGCTGTTCATAGGCATAGCGTAACGGCCCATCATCAACACAGAAAATTGTCGGTTCTAGTTTTCCTTCTGAGACTAACTTAACCACAATTTCAAATTGATGCAACGGTGCGCCCGTATATTCCAGGGCATTACTGCACATTAAAACTTTAGGAATGGGGGCAAAATTAGCAGTCAATTTTAATTGATAGCGTCGAGGTTGAATTTGAAACCATTCATTATCTAAGGATAAATTAGGGTTATAAAAAGGATCAATTTTATCGGCATATTGGCGACGGAATTTTGCCACTTCTTTCGGGTCATCTTTATAACCGCGACTGGTTCCTTCTCGGTGAATTAACTCTGCTTCGGGGCAATAAACCGATTGATAACCCTGTTCAAATAATCTATATCCATAATCCACATCATTGTAAGCAACGGCAAAATCAACTTGATTAAATCCTCCTAAATCTAAGAACAATTGACGAGGAGTTAATAAACAAGCCGCCGTCACCGCCGAATAATTTCTGACGACTTTAGAATAGGCTAAATAACCGAAATCTTGACGGTGGGTTAACTTAAAAGCATGACCCGCCAAACCATGATGGAGTCCATGTAATATTCCAGCGTGTTGAATCCGGTCATCGGGATAAATTAACCGCGCCCCAACTGCCCCTACGCCTCGGATGTGAGCATAACCCATCATCTGAGTTAACCAATGGGAATTAATCACTTCCGTGTCATTATTCAGGAATAATACATAATCCGTATTTACCTGTTCCACCGCCCGATTATTAATCGCAGCAAAGTTGAATTTTCCTTGATTAGCTATTTTTAAAACTGATATTTTTTCGGTGTCGCTGATTTTCTTGAAATACTCTAGGGTTTTCGGGTCATCGCTTTCGTTATCAATAATCACAACCCGATAATTTTGATAGGTTGTTTTTTTAATTGATTCGACACAAGCCTGGAGTAATTTAAGTTGATTTTTAGTCGGAATAATAATCGTTACGGACGGCCCTTGGTCGGGAAATTGATGATAAAAAATTCCTAGATTCAGTTCACTGGCCCAATTCGGTTGATAAACTTTTCCTGAACTTTGAAGACGGGTTAAGGCTTCTTGAATTGCGTGTTTTCCGGCATCAAAACTGGCGGGTTTTGCCGCTCCAGAAACGGCCGTTGAGCCGGGGGCGGTGCGCCAATGATAGAGAACTAAAGGAAGATGACCAATCTGGCGAGAAATTTCCGTTGCTCGCAGGGCAAAATCATAATCCTGTGACCCTTCAAATCCAATTCTAAATCCGTCTAATTTCTCAAAAATCCCTCGTCTAACTACTAATAAATGCCCCATATACATATAGGAAAGCAAGAGTTGGGGCGACCAATCGGGCTTAAATTGGGGGGCAAATCTTTTGCCATCGGGATCAATTTTATCGTCGTCGGAATAGAGAAAATCGGTTTCAGGATATTGGATTAAATATAATGCCATTTCCCCTAAAGCATCGGGGGTTAATTCGTCATCGTTATCTAAAAAGGCAATAAATTCCCCGGTAGCTTGACTGGCTGCACTATTAGTAGCCGCGCTAATATTGCCATTTTCGGTGCGTAAATAGACTTTAATTCGAGCATCTTTTGCTGCATATTCAGTTAATAATTCTACGACTTGGGTATTGGTACTACAATCATCGGCAATACATAATTCCCAATTAGTATAAACTTGGTTAATTACACTTTGAATCGCTTTTTCCAAGAATTCAATCGGGGGGTTATAAACGGGCATAACCACGGAAATTTTAGGCAATATTTCTGGCGAATAAACTGTTAATCGAGTTTTTAAAGACTCTAAACTGCGTTCTGTCCATTGATTAGCAACTAACCAAGCCTGATAGGGTTCAATTGGTTGCAGTAATTCAAAGCCTTGCGGGGGTAAAAAATCACCTTGAGGAACAGTTGTTTGCCGATACATTAGGCTCATTTGCCGCAGAATTGCTGGGATTTCCCAAGGCATCGGTAAAAGACGCCCTAAACGTTGTTTTCGTTCTCCTATTCGTTTTTGAATGGCTGCGGTATAACGAGAAACTTGTTTGACTTTTGCGGTGCTTTTTTCTAATAGTCCGTAGCGGGAAACTTGTAAGGTTTGGGGACAGTTATAAATCAGAATTTCCCCATTTTCTAAATGCGCTTCTAAACTAATTTCCCAAGTTCCTGGGGGTAAATCAATTAAGGCTTCAAACCCACTTTCGGCACTTCCTATCCAATTAGGAAAAACCTGCCCCACATCGACGCGACGTAACCCATAGGCACAAATCACCCATTGATTTCCATGGATTAATTTTAATTGTGTAATTCGCTGATTCGGATGGCAACACCAACCTGCAAATAGGATTTGTCCCTGTCGTTGTTCCCACTGTGACGGCACATCAAAGGAGGCTCTCAAGCTAGAAGCCGTTAGGGGATAACGGGCAAATACCGTCCATTTTCCATTACTATCTTGGGCTTCTAATTCTACTAAGGAATTGCCTTGAGGAACGCGAATTTGCAAATAAAATCCTGATGATTTTGCCTGAGAATAAACTGAATGAATATCCGCCACATCTTGACGTTCAATTCCATATTCTCCGGCAAAAATATCCTTGCCTATTCTAGCTCTCACCGCTTTTAGTTGTTGATTCCCAGTATAAAAACACCAACCGGAAATATTCAAAAATTTCTCCGTAAATCCAATTAATTCCCAATTCAGGGGAAAATCCAGCGAGTAAATAAATCGACGGCGGAATTGTTTTAAAAGTCGTTTAGCACCCAGCCATTTTCCTCGCAGTTTCCAAAATTTGGAGGACTTCATAGCGACAATTTCCTGTTGGGCTTTACCTAGTTCATCTTCTAAACTGAATATTTTATTTAAGGCTTGTTCAAATTGAGATTCTGCCCCCAACAATTTCATTTGAGTTCGACCTAGTTCATCTTCTAAGGTTAAAAGTTTGGTCAGTCCATCTTGATATTGAATACTTAAATCTTGGAATTGAAATTGAGTAATTCCCAGTTCCGTTTCTGATTGAAGGCAGCGCCTTAATATTTCTTGATATTTGGCATCTACAGCTTGTAATTGCCCCTGGGTTTGACCTAATTCTATTTCTGTGGTGACGAGTTTATCTACCGCCTGCTCAAATCGGGTTTTAAACCCTTCTAATTCCCCTTGGGTTTTGCCTAATTCTGCTTCGGTAGAGATTAACTTAGTTATAGCTTCCTCGGCTTTAACTTCTATACCATTGAGTTTTAATTGAGTTTCACCCAGGAGATTTTCAGTTTTAATTAAACGTTCAACGGCATCGTCAAAACGTTCTTGCCATTGTTGAATATCCGTTTCTAAAATATCTCTATCTTTGAGCAATATATCTAAATCTTTTGCCAAAATAGCTTGATTTTTTTCTAATTTTCTAAGTTTTGCCCAATCTTCAAACACCCAATCGGCTGATAAAGGTTGATTTAAACTCTCTAATTCCAATGCCGTTAAATGGCTATTTAATGGATAAGCATTGCTTTCTAAGGTCTGATATAGTTCGATGGATTCAGGAAAATAGGCTTTAATAAATAGGGGTTTTGGAGTCGCTAAAATCCGATTTACTAATAGGGACGGTTCAAATTGATTGGAAAATTCACCCTGTAAATTAAGATTAAATTTATGATTGATTTGTTTGATAAAATCAGCCGTTTGATTGCCAACAGTATAAACATTTGCTAATAGGCAATTATCGGGATATTTATGATAAAATTCTAAAATTTTGCGGTTATAATTGCTCCACATTTGGATAGCAATTTCGGGATGGTCTAGTAAGATAGCATCCGTCGCCCGACGATACAAAGAGTCGATAACTTCCCAGGGAGAACGATAGACAAAAATAAACTTAGCCTGGGGTAATAATTGATGCCAAAAGTCTAAAAATAAAGTAGTTCTAGGATCCTTCCATCCCCAGGCTGAAGAAGAATCTTGATTAATTTCAATCAGTTTTTTAGCGGATTCTATCTGTTGTTCTGTGAGAGAGATTTCCCCTGAGAATACACACCCCAGTTCATCAATATCATGGCTTTTAAAAACAGATTTGTGAAAGTCTACAAAATCAACATTTTCAAAATGACCTTTAATATTCCCATAGTCTACACCGACTAACTGTTTACCAATATTAACCCCTAGATTTTGCAGTAGGGAAGCGGTTAAAGAGGTTCCTGAACGGTGCATTCCAGCAATAATAATAACGGGAGAGGTGGTGTTAGTTGTATCCATCATGTTCTTGTCTTGGGTTTCTATTTCAGCGTTTTAATCACAAAAAGGGGAATAGGGAATACCAGATAATATTCTTACAACCTCGGTGCGGATTGCTATAGTTCCGATGCTGTTTTTACTAAACCGGACTTGATTTTTAAACTGGGTTCAATCAACAAATCCACTACCCCAGTGCTACAGGAATCTTCATAGGGTTGAACTCGGAACATCCCAACATCAATACAGCGATCTAAATAAGTGAATTCACCCTCTACAATACCAGAAACTCCCGCATTCAGGAAATAAACATCCGGTGATAATTGACATTCAAACTTAAATTTGATGGCAATGGTTGTTCCGGGTTCAATCTGTTTAATCGACTGAGATGTGGCTAAAAAGGAAGCTCCCGCTAATTCAAATCCACTCACGGTTTTAATTAACATTCCAAAGCGAACATGGGAGGCGAGTTTATCAAATTTCACGGAATAGGTGTAAATATAACTATTTCGAGCGACTAAATGATTAACCGTTTCACCCCCTAAAGTAATAATATGGGGTTCTAAAATTTCAGCCCCACGGGAAGGATATTTAATCGGATGATCAGGAACTAATTTTGGATCAAAATAATCTTTATAATGTCCATTTTTTGTATTCCAAGAAGGTAGGACGGAGGGAGAGGCTGGGTTTTTAGGATGGGACTGATTTTTTTGAGAATCTTCTTCAATTACCTCTAAAGGTTGGGAGGATTTACGGGTTAAATGTTGAATTTCATCTCGAATCATGATCATTTGATCAGCATCGGCATAGATCATTTTTTGATATTTAGAAATGATCATTTTAGGAGTATGTTCGAGTAACAATTCTCCCCGATCCATTAATACAGCCGAGTCACAGAGTTGAATAATTGAAGGGGCTGAATGGGAGACAAATAAAATGGTTCCACCCCGATCTTTGATTTCATGAATTCGACTAAAACATTTACGTTGAAAGGCTTCATCCCCAACGGATAACGCTTCATCAACAATTAAAATATCAGGATCAACACTGGTAGCTACCGCAAATCCTAAACGCACATACATTCCACTGGAATAGGTTTTGACAGGTTGATCAATAAAATCTCCAATATCAGCAAAAGCAGCAATACTATCAAATTTGGCTTCAATTTCATGGGTTTTTAATCCCAATAATTGACCATTAAAAAATACATTTTGTCGCCCAGTAAATTCAGGATTAAACCCACTACCGAGTTCTAATAATGCTGAAACTCGACCATTAACTTGCACATCCCCTTGAGTTGGGGTTAAAGTTCCAACAATTATTTGTAATAGGGTACTTTTTCCCGAACCATTGCGCCCAACAACCCCTAAAGTTTGGCCTTTCCAAACTTCTAAATTAATATCTTGCAATGCCCAAAAATTATGAGCCAGACTCTTTCCAGGCACAAAAATTTCCTTCAATCTATCCACCGGATGGCGATAACGTTTGAAGCATTTAGAGACGTGATTAACAGATATAGCAATTTCGGTCATTCGATGTTGATTTCGGTGGTTTATCAGTGATCAGTTTGTGTGTGAGTTGTGTGAGGAACTGTCACCGCTACAAAACGTCAGCAAAGGCTGGACGCAACCGTCTATAAACCCATAGGCCTAAACAAAACATAACCAAGGCGAATATTGAGGACATGGCTAATTCTCCCCAATGTCTCATTTCCCCGACTAAAACTAAATCTCGATAGCTTTCTGAAAGTCCAGTAATCGGATTACACCAAACAATCCAAAATTGCCAGGATTCAGGAACTTTACCGACGGGATATAGAATCGGCGTCACATAAAACCAAAGGTTCAAAATTACGCCTAAACTCTGGGGAATATCCCGTAAAAATACGGTCAATCCGGCTGTTAAGTAGCCTAACCCGGCGGTTAATAGGACTTGGGGTATCCAAACTAACGGCAGTAACCAAAGGGTAGGGTGGAGGATTTGAGAAGACAAGGCGGTTAAGCCAATTAAGGCCACTAAGCCAAAGGAGCTTTCAATAAAGGAGGAGAAAATAGGTACCAGGGGCAATAGTCCCAGGGGAAAAACCACCTTTTTGACTAAATTCGGCTGTCCGACAACGGAACTGGCTGCTTGAATTAATCCATTTGTGAAGGCAAACCAAGGAATTAAACCCGCAAATAGCCACAGGCCAAAGGCTAATTCGTTATCGGGAAAACCCTCAAGATTGAGTTTGACCTTGAGAACAATGGAAAAAACATAGGTATAAATCAGCAGTTGGGACAACTGATTCAATAAAGGCCAGAGGTTGCCGAGAATAGAACCTTTGTATCGTGCCTCTAAGTCCCTTCGGACTAATGTACTGAGCAGATTCAGTTTGAGGGATAATTTGCTATCGACAAGCGACCACTGACTCCCACGCCCCGAACTTCTGACAAAACCCTTGATTGACCGCAGCAATTTTTTCGTCCTCGTTCACTACACACACCATGATTTCAAGCTCACCACCGGACACAAAGGGCGAAGAAGACCTCAACCCTAGAGTCAACAGTGTTATCAGATATCCCGGCCAGAGGATTATTACTCCCAGATCTTGATCTTAGTCAATTCAGTGTGCCATATAAGGTGTCCAGAAAGCTAGTCCAATAAATGGGTAATGGGTAATTGGTAATGGTAAGAGTTTACCTCCCCTGCTCCCCCTGCTCCCCCTGCTCCCCCTGCTCCCCCTGCCCCCCTGCCCCCTGCCCCCTGCCCTTCTAATTAATGAGCGGAACCGTTACCATGGTAATCGTCGCTGTTATAGAAGCCGTTTTTGGTTCCAAAGAACAGACAGCCCAAGGTAAAGAACACCGTTAATACGGTCAGGATTAATTTAATATCCATTTTTGGTAATCAACTCCACTGAATACGCTTTTGATTGTAGACGTTTCTGAGTTAGCCGGGGTATAGCAATCTGTAGTGAGGGTTGTAATATTCCATGCTAGGGTTTGTTTAAATTCAGGATGTAGATTTGATCGGTTACAATAAAACCCAAGAGTTTCTCATCGCTTAATTGAATCTCATGTCGAGAAAAAATCTGTTTTTTAAAGTGATTTTAGCGGGATTTAGTTTGGGCTTTATCCTCGATTTCACTGCTAAGTTTTGGGGTGAATTTCTTTGGTTTGAAGAAGTCGATTATTTGTCGGTTTTTAAAGGAAGATTATGGATAGAAGTTGGGTTAGCACTATTGGGTTTATTAATCACTGTAGCTTGGTTAATGGGAAATTTAGTTATAGCTCGACGCCATCGATATTTACCTCAACATTTACAAAATAAACCTCCCGATCATCTTTTTGATTTATCTCATCAGAATTTACCTCGATTTTCCTTGGGATTACCTTCGCTTTTAATGCTGGTGATGGGTTTATCCCTGTTGCTGGGTTTGATTATTATTCATTATAGCCAGATTTTTATTAGTTATTGGCATTGGGATGCGAGTCAAGCTCTATTTTCTAATCTACCCGCCCAGTTTGAACCTCATATTTTTGAGCAATGGATTAAAAATTTTAAAGCCTACAGTTGGAAAATCCCTGTTTTATTAATTTTAGTAATTTCTATTATCTGGAATCCTCTAATTATTTTTAGTTTTATTGCTTTAATCTTTGGTTTTGGTTTCAGCTTATTATTATCCAGTCATTGGGCAAGTTTCTTGCAATATTTTCATCCCACTTCTTTTAACCAAATCGAACCCTTATTAAATCGAGATATTAGCTTTTATATTTTTAGTCTCCCCATTGCTCACCTCCTAGAATTTTGGTTAATTGGATTGTTTTCAGTTAGTTTCATTACTTGTAGTTTAATCTATTTACTCTCTGGAAATAGTATCAGTCAAGGACGATTCCCAAGTTTTTCTCACCCTCAGCAACGTCACCTGCACGGATTAGCAGGGCTTCTGATGTTCAGTTGTGCGATGCGGTATTGGTTAGCCCGTTATGAACTTTTATACTCCACTCAGGGGGTAGTATTTGGGGCAGATTTTACTGATGTCAATATCTTAAAACCCAGTTATTTATTGTTATCTATAATTGCTATATTTCTTTCTATTTTTCTGATTTGGCAATCTCTTTTTTCGGTTAAAAAAGTTAGACCATATATTGATATTTTTTTAAGAAAAATAGGGGTACTATCTCTAATTAAAAACCGAAATTCACGCCGAGATAAATTATTCGCAGATAGCTATTCCCTTAGAGTAATATTTACTTGGTATTTAGGATTTGCGATTCTGGTAGTAAGTATTATACCAAATTTAGTTCAACAGTTAATTGTTCAACCTAATGAATTAGAACGAGAATTACCTTATATTAAATACAGTATTAAATATACTCGCCAAGGATTTAATTTAGATAAAATTAATGTTGAAACTTTTGATCCAAATGCTAAACTAAGTTATACCGATATTCAAAATAATAATTTAACGATCGATAATATTCGTCTTTGGGATAAACGACCGTTATTACAAACTAATCGTCAATTACAACAAATTCGCCTCTATTATGAATTTTCCGACGCCGATTATGATCGCTATTCTATTCTACCCGATAAGTTTTTAGGAAAGTTCAATACAGGTTTACAAAAACAACAGGTACTCATTTCTCCCAGGGAATTAAACTATGAATTAGTCCCAGAAAAAGCCAAAACTTGGGTTAACGAACATTTGGTTTATACCCATGGTTATGGTTTTACTCTCTCCCCGGTTAATCGGGTTGCGGAGGGTGGTCTTCCTGAATTTTTTGTGAAAAATATTGGTGCTGATCCACGATTAGATCAAGATACAACCTTAGAAGTTTCTCCCCGTATTAAAAATATAATTCCTATTGGTAAACCTCGACTTTATTACGGGTTACTTACCAATACTCAAATAATGACTTCAACTAAAGTAAAAGAACTCGATTTTCCCCTAGGAAATGAGAATGTTTATAACATCTACAATGGCGAGGGCGGAATTGTGATTGGAACTGGATGGAAACGGTTGTTATTTGCCTATTATTTAAAAAATTGGCAAATGTTATTTACGGATAACTTCACCCCCGAAACTAAATTACTTTTTCGGCGCAATATTTTAGAAAGGGTAAAAGCGATCGCCCCTTTTCTACATTATGATAGTAACCCCTATCTAGTAGTTGCTGATTCTAACTCGCCATCCATTGACCATAACTATTTATATTGGATGATTGATGCTTATACTACCAGTAATATGTACCCCTATTCCGATCCTGAAGGAGCCGGATTTAACTATATTAGAAATTCGGTGAAAGTGATTATTGATGCTTATAACGGTAAGGTTAAATTCTATTCATTAGAGGAAGATCAAGATCCGATCATATCCACACTGAAACAGGTTTTTCCCGATTTATTTAATTCTATTGAAGAAATGCCCCTCACCCTGCGTCAACATATTCGCTATCCCGTTGATTTATTTAGTGTTCAATCTCAACATTTACTCACTTATCACATGAGTGATCCGATTGTTTTTTATAATCGGGAAGACCTCTGGCGGGTTCCAGTAGAAATTTATGCGAGTAAACAACAACCCATGGAACCCTATTATTTAATCATGCGATTACCGACGGAAAAAACCGAGGAATTTATGCTGCTGCTGCCTTTTACTCCAGCTAGTCGGAATAACTTAATCGCTTGGTTAGCCGCTCGCTCTGATCTCGAACATTATGGCAGTTTACTATTATATCGTTTTCCTAAACAACGATTAGTATTTGGGCCGGAACAGGTAGAAGCTTTAATTAATCAAGAACCCGAAATTTCCGAGCAGATTTCCCTCTGGAGTCGTCAAGGATCACGGGTAATTCAAGGGAATTTATTAGTGATTCCCATTGAACAATCCCTACTTTATGTTGAACCTTTATATTTAGAAGCAGAGGAAAATAGTTTACCCACCTTAGTTCGAGTAATTGTTGCTAGTGAAAACCGGATTGTGATGCGACCAACCTTAGAAGAAGCATTAAGAGATGTCTTTCAAGCCCCACCGATTCAACCGGATCTTCCCCTAACTTTACCAACTACAGAAGCCAGTTAAATATAAGTGAACCATTCCCCCTGTTGCCTGTTGCTTGTTGCCTGTTGCCTGTTTCGTGCGTTAACATTAATCCTGAAGAAATTTAACCAATTCTTCCAGTTTTGACCAAGCCGCACCACTGTGTAAAATCTCTTGGGCTAAACGAATTCCGTGCTGATGGTCGCCCATAGGTACAACACCCGCAACCTGTAAGGCTAAAGACCCATTCAGGGCTACGACATCTTTTTGGGCCTGTGTACCTTTTCCCTGCAATAAATTTCTTAGAATCTCCGAATTTTCCTGCACTTCTCCCCCTTTCAGGGCTGTTAGGGGAGCGAAAGTTAACCCCAATTCCTGGGGGTTGAGAGTGGCTGCTTTAACCTCTCCTTGGGATAAAATTGCTAAGTCGGTAATATCTCCTAATCCCGCTTCATCAAGTCTTTCTCGTCCATGTAAAACAATCGCAACCTCCGTACCTAATTGGTTTAAGGCTTGGGCAATAATTGGGAGCATTTTAGGATCAAAAACCCCAATAATTTGTCCGGTTGGATATAGGGGATTCACCAATGGCCCTAATAAATTAAATACGGTTCGGACTTTCAGAGTTTGACGTAGTTGGGCCACGGCTTTGAGGGCGGGATGCCAACCTGGGGCAAATAAAAAGGTGATTCCGACAGTTGATAATGCCTGTTTGACTTTTTCCGAAGGTGCTTTTAAGTTAATCCCCAAGGCTTCTAATACGTCCGCAGAGCCAACTTTACTCGATGCCGAACGATTTCCATGTTTTGCCACGGGAACCCCGGCTGCGGTCGCAATAAAGGCAACGGTGGTGGAAATATTGAAGGTGGAAGCTCCATCACCCCCGGTGCCGCAGGTATCAATCACGCGATAGTTAGAAATGATGCCGGAATTGCTTTTGGTGAGGGTATCCGAGGAGCCAAAGGATTGTAAAACCGAGGCCATTCCGGTTAATTCCGTCGCTGATACTCCTTTGGCTTGTATCGCCGCCAAAATCGCCCCAGAAAGGACGGGAGGAATTGTTTCTAAGAGCCATCCCTGCATTAATTGTGAGGCTTGGGTGATAGAAAGGGATTGGCGGTCTAACAGTTGTTGTAATAATTGCGGCCAAAGATTGGGATTAGTTTGGGATGGATCAGGATTTGTCATGAAAAGTGGAGCCTATATTAACCATTGTTCAGTTTACCGTATTTTTTGAGAGGAGTTAAACAAGGATTAAGAGGATTACACGGATTTCGCGGATTTTTTGGATTAAGAGTGATTAAGGGATTTTCTTTGTTGAAAGCTATATGATAAAAATAAGTAAAATCCGTGAAATCCTTTAATCCGCATAATCCGTGATTGTGGCTTTGTTTTGATATGAAACTCACTATTTTTAATGAATTAGACTTTTTGCCTGCTTTACGGGCTTTTTTTGCGGAGTTGCAAGTACCGATCGCTTCTCTAACGGATGCGCCAATTCCTGCTAGGGAAATTCTGGAAAATAGTTACAAAGATATGGAATCTTTTCGTCTCATTGATGATGTTTATTTTTTGGGGATGGTTGATGATGCAGCATTCAAGGGTGGTAAGAGTTTAGCAATTGATAAAATTAAGTCGGATTATGATGGGATATTGATTTTTGGGATAACTTTGCGGGGGTGTGATGATAGTTTATTGCCAACGCGATCGCAGTTAGCAGAAATATCACGGGCTTTTAATCGGGAGTTTTGCTATACACCTGTGGTAGTTGTGTTTAAGTATGGTGAATATCTGGCGTTTGCCAATACGGAGAGATTGAAATATAAGGATAATCGTGAAGGTGAGAAGGCAGGAAAGGTGACACTCTTAAGGGATATTGATATTAGGCAGCCCCATACGGGACATGAAAGAATTTTAGCGGATCTCAAGATTCCAACTGTGGGTAAAGATCGGGTAGATTCCTTTGAGAAGTTATATAAATATTGGCGGAAGGTTCTTGATGTTAATCTGTTAAATAAAAAGTTTTATCAAGAGGTTTCAGCTTGGTATTTTCATGCTTGTAAGCAGGTGGTTTTCCCCAAGGATGCTAAGGACAATCAAGAGAGTTTAATTAGGTTAATTACACGGTTAATGTTTGTATGGTTTTTGAAGGAAAAGGGCTTAGTTCCTGATGCTTTGTTTGATCACGAAGATATGCGATCGCTTCTCAAGAGTTTAGAACCGCAGGAAAGCACCTATTACAAGGCAATTTTGCAGAATTTATTCTTTGCAACCCTGAATACAGAAAAAGATCGGGCGTTTATTAAGCGTTCTGGTAGTCAGAGTCATCATTACATGGTGCATAATGTATTTCGCTATGAGAGCTATTTCCAAGAACCTGATCAAGTAATTGATCGCTATTTTGCGGGTATTCCTTTTTTAAATGGTGGTTTGTTTGAGTGTTTGGATATTCCGCCGCAGAAAAATAAGGCTGAACCAGAGATTAGAATTGACGGATTTAGTGATAATTCTAAAAATTCTTTGTCAGTTCCTAATGAGTTATTTTTTGGTAATTTTCAGGATGTGGATCTAAATGCAGATTTTGGGACGAGTCGCAAGAAATATCAGGTACGGGGTTTAGTCGAAATTTTTAAGAGTTATAAGTTTACGATCGCTGAAAATACACCTTTTGAGGAAGATGTGGCGCTTGATCCTGAATTATTAGGTCAAGTTTTTGAGAATTTATTGGCGGCTTATAATCCAGAAACTCAGACAACAGCTAGGAAACAAACGGGTTCTTTTTATACGCCCCGTGAGATTGTGAATTACATGGTGGATGAGAGTTTAATTGCTTATCTTAAGAATTATTTGCCCTCACCCCCAGCCCCTCTCCCCCAGGGAGAGGAGGGTAAGAAGCAAGAGGAGAGCCAGAGTCTTACTCCCCCTTCTCCCCAGGGAGAAGGGGGCCGGGGGGATGAGGGCAGACTTCGCCACTTACTTTCCTATACCGATGAGCCACACCAGTTTACAGATGCCGAAGTAGAGCGTTTAATTCAGGCTTTGGATAATTGTAAGATTCTCGATCCGGCTTGTGGATCGGGGGCTTTTCCAATGGGTATTTTACAGAAGATGGTGCATATTTTAAGCAAGCTTGATCGCCATAATGAGCGTTGGAAACATCAACAAAAAGAACGGGAAATTTTACCTGTTTTGGAGGATTTACGGCAGGCGCAAAAGATTAGTTATGAGCAAGCAAGGGAGGCGGCAGTTAGACAATTAGAGGAGCGTTTGGGGCAGATTGAGGATGATTTTGCTAATAATGAAAAGGACTATCCGCGTAAGTTGTTTTTGATTGAGAATTGCATTTATGGCGTGGATATTCAGCCGATCGCTCTCCAGATTGCCAAGTTACGCTGTTTTATTTCGTTGATTGTGGAGCAGAAGGTGGACAATAATCAACCTAATCGGGGGATTTTGCCTTTGCCAAATTTGGAAACTAAGTTTGTGGCGGCGAATAGTTTGATTAGGTTTAGTGATCAGTTGAATTTGCGGAGTAATGAGGTAATAGCAACGGAGCAAGAGCTAAAGGAGGTGCAGAAAAAGCATTTTACGGCGCGGTCTAAGGCGACTAAGGATAAGTATCGTGAGCGGGATCAGGAGTTGCGGAAGGCGATCGGGGATTTGTTGAAGGCGACGGGGTTGGAGGTGGCTTTGGCTGATAGTTTGGCAACCTGGAATCCTTACAATCAAAATACTTCGGCGGATTTTTTCGATCCTGAGTGGATGTTTGGGATTGCTGATGGTTTTGATATTGTGATTGGCAATCCGCCCTATGTGAGACAGGAACAAATTAAGGAATTTAAGCCAATTTTACAAAAGCAATTTGATTGTTATACAGGCGTTGCTGATTTGTTTGTTTATTTCTTTGAACGGGGTTATCAGTTACTAAATACTGGCGGCGTTTTGAGTTATATTTGCTCGAATAAATATTTCCGTTCGGGTTATGGGGAAAAGTTACGGGATTTTCTGGGTAAAAATACAACAATTCAGCAGCTTATTGATTTTGGGGATACGGATGTTTTTACAGCGATCGCCTATCCCAGTATTATTTTATTCAGTAAGGAAAAGGCTAGTAAGGATGCAAAGTTAAAGGCTCTTTCTTGGCAACAAACGGAGGCTTTAAATCAGTTTCCAAGTGTATTTGATGCTCAAAATTTCTTAATGCCCCAATCTGCACTTAAAGCTGATGGTTGGCGGTTGGAAAATACACAGGTTTTAGATTTATTGGCAAAGTTGAGAAATGCTGGTAAACCTTTGGGGGAATATGTAAACGGTAAGTTTTATTATGGGATTAAGACAGGATTTAATGAGGCTTTTGTGATCGATCGAGCAACAAGAGATAAATTAATTGCTGAACATTCATCATCTGCTGAAATAATTAAGCCCTTTTTACGAGGTCGTGACGTTAAAAGATGGAGAATGGAATATCAAGATTTATATTTAATTTTTACAAAGAAAGGAATTGATATTAAAAAATATCCTGCAATTGAGAATTATCTTAGTCAATATAAAAATAGGCTTGAAATCAGGGCTGGAGATTCTAAATGGTTTGAATTACAAGCCTCTCCTGCTGAAGTAAATCGTTTTGAACGTAGAAAAATTGTTTATCCTGATATTGCATCTAGCTGTGAGTTTGCATTTGATAATAATTCTATTTTTCCTGACTGTACCCTCTTTTTTATTCCATCAGAATCAGAATATTTGTTAGGATTTCTTAATTCAAGTATTATTCAATTTTTTATTAGTCAAATTTTTCCGGCTATTCGAGGAAATTTTAGGCGCTTCAAATCTATCTATGTTTCTCAAATCCCAATCCCCACCGCCACCGAAGCAGAACAAAAAACTATAGAAACCCTAGTCCAGAAATGCCTTGAAGCTAAAGGTCAAAATGTTGGGCAATGGGAACAGGAAATAGATGAAATAGTGGCGCGGCTGTATGGGTTGAGTGATTTAGACCGGACTTAAAGGCGTTAAATATTCCCCAAGTCATTTTTCCTCTGCTGGGCTAAAGCCACCTAAGCGCCCAAACTCTCATGCTATTTACATCAGTGGTATGATTTGTGGTTAGTCCCATGTTAAAATCAAATTCAATACCGATAATTCCGACCGAATTACATGGGTTAGAAAAAAAGCGGGTTTAACTGGCGGGTTAGCTGTAACTAAAACGCTTAACTCGTAGAGTTTTTTATTGAAATAGGTATCCCACGCATGACTTTATCCACAACACCTCCCAAGGTCAGTAAACCCTCAAAAGTAGAAGGGCTCAAAGAACGCAGTAACAGCTTGCGAGAACCCCTCGCCACAGAACTTTTAAATGATTTGAACTACTTCTCTGAAGATGCGATTCAGATTCTCAAGTTTCATGGTTCCTACCAACAAGATAACCGAGATAATCGGGTAAAAGGGCAAGAAAAAGACTATGGAATGATGCTGCGAACCCGCAGTCCTGGGGGTTTTATTCCGCCTCAATTGTATTTAACGATTGATCAGTTATCCGACGAATATGGCAACCATACGATTCGGGCTACCACTCGTCAAGGGTTCCAATTACACGGAATTTTAAAGAAAAATCTGAAAACGGTTTTGGCTTCTATTGTTAATAGTATGGGGTCAACTTTAGGGGCTTGTGGAGATATTAACCGCAATGTGATGGCGCCGACCGCACCTTATAAAAATCGTTCTGATTATGAATATGCCCGGACTTATGCTAATAATATTGCCGATCTATTAACTCCCCAAACCGGAGCCTATTATGAAATTTGGTTAGACGGGGAAAAAGTTATTACCGCCGAAGAACACCCGGAGGTTAAAGCTGCCCGAATTCGGAATACCAATGGCACGAATTATACCGACTCGGAAGAACCGATCTATGGCACTTATTATCTGCCTCGGAAGTTTAAATGTGCGGTCACAGTTCCGGGGGATAATTCCATTGATATCTACACCCAAGATTTGGGTTTAGTGGTAATTACAAATGCTGCTGGAGAGTTAGAAGGATTTAATATTTTAGCTGGGGGAGGTTTAGGACGCACGCATAATAAGGAAGAAACCTTTGCCCGGGTCGCCGATGAAATTGGCTATGTCGATAAAGCAGATATTTATGATGCGGTAAAAGCCATTGTTGCAACTCAACGGGATTATGGCGATCGCAGCAACCGACGTCACGCCCGAATGAAATATTTAATTCATGATTGGGGGGTGGATAAATTCAAGGCAAAAGCTGAAGAATATTTTGGCAAAGCCTTTAAACCCTTTAAATCTTTACCTGCTTGGAAATATCAAGATTATTTGGGATGGCATGAACAGGGGGATGGTCAATTATTTCTGGGCATTTCGATTGAAAATGGTCGGATCAAAGACGAAGGAAATTTCCGCCTTAAAACAGTTTTACGCCAAATTGTAGAACAGTTTGAAATTCCGATGTTAGTCACCGGAAACCAAAATGTGATTCTGTATGACATTTCCCCAGAAGTTCAACCCAAAATACAAACCCTGCTCAAAGAACACGGAATCAAAACCGAAACCGAAATTGATCCCCTAGAACGTTATGCCATGGCTTGTCCGGCATTTCCGACCTGTGGATTAGCGATCACAGAATCAGAACGGGTCATCCCTAGTCTATTGGGACGGATTCGGGTATTGTTGGACAATGTGGGTTTGCAACCAGAGCATTTTGTCATTCGGATGACTGGATGCCCCAATGGTTGCGCCAGACCCTACATGGCGGAGTTAGGCTTTGTTGGCAGCGCCCCCGATGCCTACCAGATTTGGCTGGGGGGCTCTCCGAATCAGACACGATTAGCTCAAGCTTTTGTTAATCGCTTATCCATTCACGATCTTGAAACTTTTCTGACTCCGATTTTAGTTTATTTTAAACAGGATCGGAAAGTTGGGGAGAGTTTTGGTGATTTTTGTGATCGTGTCGGCTTTGACGAGCTTCGCAAATTTATGACCTCTTACTCAACGACTGCCTCAATGAATATTGAAACTCAAGAAGCACCCGTTTTTACAGGTAGCCAGACCCTACCAGAGATGATTGATGCTGATTCTGATAACCCGGTTGATCCGAGCAAAATTCGGCATCGGGTCAGTGTGCGCGATTCTGTTTATAATCAGTTGAAAGCTGAATCTAAACGTTTGGGAAAACCAGTGGTTGAGTTAGCCACCCAAGCGATTTGAAGAATATTTGGAAAAACTGAAAGTAGAATAGTCCAGTTGAACTGAGGGGGTTTTAGGTTAGAGTATCTAACCAAGAATTTAATCGGTTTTATTCATGGTTCAACTTCAACGGATTGCGATCGCCCCAGAACAACTTCAAAATGAATACCTATCTTTAACGGCTGAACAACAGCATTATTTGGGTCGGGTGTTACGGTTGAAACAGGGCGATCGCTTTATTATTATTCAGGGTCAATGGTGGATAGCAGAATTAATCGTTAATTTACCTGCATCTTCTCCCCAGGCTAAATTAATTGAAAAAGTCTCGATTCAAACTGAATTACCGATTGAAGTTATATTAATAGTTGCCTTACCAAAAGCCGATGGATTTGAGGAAATTGTGCGTTGTTGTACGGAGTTAGGGGTGACACAATTTATCCCGGTAATTAGTAAAAGAACGGTATTAAAACCCAGTCCACAAAAGGTAGAAAGGTGGCGAAAAATTGCTAGAGAAGCCGCCGAACAATCGGAACGTCTGATTATTCCTAATATTTTTGATCCGGTTTCATTTCAAATAGGATTAGAAAAAAACGATCATTCTTGTGATCAATATATTTGTGAAGGTCGGGGAAATTATCCCTCTTTAACCCAAGAATTAATCCCACTAGCAGCAGAAAAAAGACTGAATAAAATTATCCTAGCAACGGGGCCAGAAGGGGGCTGGACGGAGGAGGAAATTCACCGAGGCATCGCGGTCGGATTTCAACCTATTTCCCTGGGAAAGCGGATATTAAGAGCCGTTACCGCACCCATTGTAGCCGTATCTCAAATTGTAGGAATCATTGAAAGTTAGCCTCAAAAACCTATATAGCAACCGCCAAGGCAGTTAAGACACCAGACAGATATTGGAACCCATACGGTGAAGTGTTTTCCCCCAGATCCGGCGTTCCCTCCCTCCCTAGCCCCCCGTGCACGGGGGGTTTGGGGGGGATGTTCCGGTGTTCCCTGCTATAACGGCAGTTTTACCATCAGGCGTGTTAAACTTTTGTGAAGTGAAAATCACTTAAATTTTAAGTTAGAATGACTACCCTAATTTCTCCTAACAATTCCCCTCAATCCCGTGAAACAGATTGGCGCTTACTCGGCGCGGTTGCGGGGTATGCACAACGGAATCGACGGTTATTAATTTTGTGCTTAATTTTATTAATTCCCCTCTCGGTTTCCGGTGCAGTTCAACCGATTTTAATTGGACAAGCGATTTCTTTAATTCGTCAAGAACCGACAGCCCTTCCCTTCCTTAGAGAAATGTCTCTATCGGATGGATTGAACGTTTTAGTTATTATTCTTCTAATTACTATTTTATTCCGATTTTTATTGCAAGCCATTCAAGGATATTGGGTGCAAAAAATAGGTCAACAAATGACGACCGATATTCGGAATGATTTATTTTATCATGTCACTTCTTTAGCTGTAAAATTTTTCGATCGCACTCCCGTCGGACGATTAATTACCCGTTTAACCAGTGATGTTGATGCCTTGGGGGATGTATTTTCTACGGGTGCAATTGGGATTGTTAATGATTTATTTTCCATTTTAGTCATTGCTATTTTGATGTTTATGATGGAATGGAAATTAGCATTAATCTTGGTTTTAATGATGGTTCCGGTAACGGCTGTAATTGTTTATTTTCAACAACAATACCGGAAAGAGAACTATAAATCAAGAGACGAACTTTCTAATCTTAATTCCCAATTTCAAGAAAATATGGTGGGAATTGGGGTTGTACAATTATTCCGTCGAGAAAAATTTAATTCTGAATTATTTCGGGCTACTAATCTTCGATATATTAAAGCAGTTGATAAAACTATTTTTTATGATTCGGCGGTATCCGCAACCTTGGAATGGATTGCCTTAATTGCGATTGGCGTTGTTCTTTGGTTTGGGGGCCGACAAGTTATAGAAAATGACTTGAGTTTTGGGACGTTATCGGCTTTTATTTTATATGCCCAAAGATTATTTGATCCCCTACGACAATTTGCCGAAAAATTTACAGCAATTCAAGCAGGATTAACAGCCATTGAACGGATTAATAATATTCTGAATGAACCCATAGAAATTCAGGATCTTGATCAAATTACCGCCCATCTTTCCACCTTAGATTCTGATGATCATAACTGGGTACAAATGGGAGAAATTCGGTTTGAAAATGTTTGGTTTGCCTATAAAGATGATGACTATGTGATCAAAAACCTGAATTTAACTATTCGTCCAGGGGAAAAAGTAGCTTTAGTCGGGCCAACAGGAGCCGGAAAAAGTACGATTATTCGGCTATTGTGTCGATTATATGAACCCACTCAAGGACGAATTTTAGTTGATGGCATTGATATTCGAGAGTTACGTCAAACCGAACTTAGACGTCATATCGGGGTGATTTTACAGGATGGTTTTTTATTCGCTGGAGATGTTAAAAGTAATATTACCCTAGGAGAATCCTATAGTTTGGCAGAAATTCAACAGGCGGCGGAAAAAACCAATATAAATCGTTTTATTGAACAGTTACCCCAAGGATATAATACCGAATTACGAGAACGGGGAACGAATTTATCCAGTGGTCAAAAACAACTGTTAGCCTTTGCCCGGGCAGCGATTCGGAATCCTCAAATTTTAGTTTTAGATGAAGCAACGGCTAATTTAGATGTGGGAACGGAAGTTTTAATTCAAGAAGCCTTAGAACGTCTGTTAAAAGAACGTACCGCTATTATTATTGCTCACCGTCTTTCAACGATTAGAAATGTGGATCGAATTTTAGTATTAAAACGGGGGCAATTAGTTGAGTCGGGAAGTCATGATGAACTCGTGGCACAAAATGGGTTATATGCCAGTTTATACAGCCTGCAAATGTTAACAATATAGGAATAGGTAATTACGAATTACGAATTACGAATGGGTAATAAACTGATGACTGATAACTGATGATTGATAACTGATTTATATGCCTGTTGATGGAGTGGTTAGGGGTTGATTTAACTCAATCGGAGGTTGATTTTCTCCCTCTGGGGTGGGGGTCGGCTGTGGGGCAGGTTGATCGGGTTCAACGGGGGGTTGTGCCTTTTCTACCGGAGGTTCGTAGGTGTCCACGGGGGGTTGATATTTCGGTGGCGGTGCGGGGGGATTTAACCATTCTTGCCAATCTTGGATTTGGGTTTGAGCTTGGGAATAGGCGGTGCTCTGGGGGGGAATTTTCTTTAAGATCCCAATCGCACCGGGAACATCATAGGTAGATTGATCTAAACCCAGTTGCAATAGATTTTGACCCCATTGATCAATCAGTTGCTCAACCCGACCTCTTAATTTACTGGAATTGGAGACTTGATTCGCCATTTTGATCGCCGCAGCGTAGGAGTCAGGGGTTCCGGGGGAAGCCAGAACTTCTGAATTGCGGAGATTTTCGGCATCTCGGAGTTGACTATTCCATTGGCTAATTTTGGTTTTAGCTGTGTTATATAAGACTACACCCGAACTAATTTGTTGAGCTTGGGCGATCGCCTCGGCATAACTACCTTCGGATGCTAACTGTTCCGCCCGATCTAAGATGGGTTGATATTGTAATCGTTGACTGCGATCTGTCCATTCGCCAATCTGATTTTGAGCATTTTCATATAATGTCCGGCCGCGACCAATTTTTTGAGCCTGGGCGATCGCTTGTTTTAGGGAATCGGCATCGCCAAAACTGGCTAATTGTTCCGCCGTGTCTAATAGGGGTCGATCTTCAATTTCTTCGATCCGCCTTGTCCAACTGACCATTTCGGTTTTGGCTTCGGTGCCCCTAGGGTTAGAGGCGGGGATGGTTTGGACTTGGGCAATGGCCGCCCGCAGGTCACTGACGCCTCCGGGTTGGGCTAATTGTCGCGCCCGTTCTAGGGTAGCAACATCAGCAATTGATTCTTGCCAATTGCGAATATAGGATTGGGCTTTTTGATAGAGGGGTCGATCTTGTCCGATTTTTTGAGCTTGGGCGATCGCATTTTTTAAGCCCACAACCGTATCTAATAAAGCCGGAACATTGGCTTTTGCTAAGACAGTAAAATCCTTAACATTTTCTTGTAAATTCGCACTACCCGGAATTTTATTGGCAATATTAATCGCTTCTTGCCAATTGCCATTTTTTAGGGTTTCTTCGGCTAAAGTCATGATTTTACTACCAATAGTGGTAATTTCTTTTTGTCCGGCATCTTTTAAATAACTCTCAGGAGAAAGTTTTTCAATTAACCCGGCCGCCTCTATCCAACTATCTAAACTGCTTTGGGCGATCAAAATTCTGGCTTTAGCTAATTTTTGGCTATCTTCACGGGTAATGGCAATCAAATCTGTTAGTGTTTGATATTTAGTGGTTGCCCAATAATTATTTCCTAAATTCAATAATAATGTTGCTTCTTTAAACGCCAAATTTAACTTTTCTTGGCGCATTAATTCCTCGGATTTTTGATAGGTTTGTTCCGCTTCATCCCAAATTTCACGCCATTGGTCAATGCGTTTGGAAACTTGAGCGGCAGCCGGGGTATGTTCGGGGGTTTTTTCGGCGGAGGCAATGGCTTCTGAAAGTTGTCCGGCTTGAAACATCTCCTCTGCCAAATTCAAAATATCCATTGACCATTTTTCAATTTGGCGATTAATTTCAGGACGTAGGGGATGATCTTTTGATAAACTATCAACTAAATCAATGGCAACCAATAGATCTTGAACAGTTTGTTTATTGGCGGCGGATTCTGCACAATATAACCGCAGGGAAGCCGAGGCTATGGGCCAGAAAATTTTAGGACAATTGGGTAAAGCGGGCAAACGGAACAACAGACTCATCGCTAAAACCCCAATCCCCCCCGGAACTAAAATCAACAGAGCCAAAACCAGGGGAACTAAATTAGCCGGAATGGTTTTGGGTAGAACAAAGCGTTTGCGTTTTTCGGGTTGAGGAGAAGATGACCCTTGAGATGGCTGATAAACAACAATCTGGCTGGCTGTTTCGGTTAATTCAGGGGAACTAGGAGTTTCATCAACCGTTGCTGGTTGGGTATTGCCAGTTTCCAAACTCGTGCAAAGTTCTTTGAGCCATTGGGCACGACTTTTTCTCACCAGGGAACGAATGGGAATTTGGGGTGAACTCCCTGAAGCAGTCGTGTTAGAAGATTGGCTTTGACTTTGTTCTTGTTGGTTTTCGCTCATCAAAAAAATGGGTTTGAAACCCCGTGCCTTAGCGAAGCGAAGGACGGCTTTACACAATCTTCTAAGTAACAATCAACCCGTTAGAACGACGAATTAACTGTACTTTACTATAAGTAATCTGCCCTAACCGTTTCCAGTTAGCATCGCTAACAGATACTTGTGTCTTGAGCTACTACTGGGATTCGCATTTTGGTATAACCCATAAATGTTTAAGTCTATGAGCTCAACTCAATTAAGATGTCTTAGCTTTACCCAACACCTGAACCAATCAGGTTTAGATTTTGTCCGAACTAGAGAAGTATTCGGAAGTCTGTACCCAATTGAGTCTCAATCAGCTATTCACTTCTTGCGTTGCCTAAATTGGTTTAAGCAATCCCCGCACTTTTAGGGCGGGGTTAGTGAACACAATTAACTCAAACAGCTTGAAGCAAACTAATATTTTACCCCCATTCAACGCCAGGGGTACACAAGGTGGTTCTTGGGTGTTATAGCATTACGGTGACTCAAACAGCAAGGGGATCAAGGAAGGGAAGGAGGGCCGGGGTTACTTAACGACTGTTATCCTTATATAATAGCCCTGTCCCTGCCCTCTAACCTATGGCTTCCCTTGCTCGAAAAAACCTATTTGAAGACATTCCCCGTTTTTTGGTCGCGCAAGCTGGGATTATGTTTGCTGTTAGTTTAGTAACTATTCAAAATGGAATTTTAACCGGGTTTATTCGGTCTTCTTCTATCTTAATTGATCACTCGAAAGCAGATTTTTGGATTGCTTCTAAGGATATGATTCACTTAGAGTTAACCATGCCAATTTCTTTAGAACGGATGACCCAATCCCAGACTGTTGAGGGCGTTGAACGAGCCGAAGCCTTTATTTTTAGAAATGCCCGTTGGCGTGATCCCTTAGAGAATAAAATTCATGCCGTTACCGTAGTAGGTTCCGACCCCGATGGAAAATTATTTTCTCCTTGGAATATTATTCAAGGAGATGCTAATACTTTAAAAAATCCCTATACAATTATGGTCGATGAGAGCAAATTAAATGCTCTGAAAATTAAAAATATTGGTGATATTGCTAAACTGGGAGGATTAGAAGCCAAATTAGGAGGAATTACCCAGGGAACCCAATCAATTGTAAGTAATAGTTTTATCTTTACTTCTTTAAAAAATGCTAATGCTTATGTTAATAGCCCCGTAAAAACTCAAACCCTGTGTCAACTTCAAAATGATGATTTACAATGTACTCAAAGTTATGAGGATCAATCTTCTACTCAAAAACCCGTTAATTCTCCGCCCCCAAGACCTTTAAATCTAGCTGATCCAATTACTTATGTTTTAATTAAAGCTAAACCCGATCAAGACTTAACCCAACTCAAGCAAAAACTAAAGCAAACTTTACCCAATGATGTTCAAGTTTTGAGCAGGGAAGAAATGTCAATGGTGATGCGAACCTTTTGGCAAAAACGCACAGGAGTCGGATTTGTTCTCAGTTTGGGGGCGGCGATCGGAGTATTAGTCGGGATGGTGGTAGTCGGACAAATTCTTTATTCTTCTGTCAGTGATCACTTAAAAGAATTTGGGACTCTAAAGGCGATGGGAGCCTCCGACTGGGTGATTTATGGAATTATTTTAGAACAGGCTCTCTGGATGGCAGTTTTAGGTTATATCCCAGGTATGGCCCTATGTTTTGGTGTTGCGTACTGGGCGGGTGCGACCCAGGGAATTTTGATTTTAATTACCCCGTTATCGGCTTTAGGGGTATTCGGGTTAACGGTGGTTATGTGTACCGGGTCGGCGTTTTTTGCTATTCAAAAAGTCACCAAAGTTGATCCGGCGATTGTGTTTAAAGCTTGATAGGATTGAGCTTTTGTTGCTCTGTTGAGTCAGATCATAGGCAATTGAGAACATTTAAGTTTAGAATGGTAATACTAAACTGTACAGGATAGTTAATGTTCAGTCTTCCTTCTCGGACAATCCCGGATTTATTCAGTAAACTGATAATAAGCCCTTGTAATTTAGTCTATTAGATCCGTCAATTTACGTCATAAGCCCACATCATAATTAATTTGGAACAATGATACCAACTGAAGTTAACGAGGCACAATCCACTATATCCCCCAAGGCTGCATACTATTCACCTAATACCAAAGTTAAGCCGATTGGAATTCAATCTTGTGGTGTGGAAATGGCTTATAAATCTGGACGACAAACTGTTAAAGTCCTGGAAAATATTAATTTTGAAGTCGAACAAGGTGATATTCAACTGTTAATGGGGCCAAGTGGATCGGGTAAAACCACATTGCTATCAATTATTGCGGGACTTTTAACCCCGACGGCTGGAAAGGTATTTTTATTAGGTGAAGAAATTACCAAATTGTCTCGGACTCAATTGGCAGAATTTCGTTTACATAATATTGGTTTTATTTTCCAAGGATTTAATTTATTTCCCGCTTTAACGGCTTTAGAAAATGTGGAATTAGCCCTTCACCTCAAAGGAATTAGGCGAAGAAATGCGAAAGAAGAGGCAAAAACTCGCTTAGAACAAGTTGGTTTACGGGATAAAATTCATCTGCTACCCCAGGATTTATCGGGTGGTCAAAAACAACGGGTAGCAGTGGCGCGAGCGTTAACAGGAGAGCCCCCCTTAATTATGGCTGATGAACCTACGGCGGCTTTAGATTCTACCAGTGGTAGGGGAGTAATTGATCTGTTAAAAACCTTAGCTAAACAAGGAAATACTACGGTATTAATAGTGACACACGATCCCCGAATTATGGATGTGGCTGATAGTATTTTGACCTTAGAAGATGGCAGGATTAAAAATTAAAATCCAAAGGTCAGTAAGCTGTTGTGCATTTAAACTGTATATTCCAGCGAGCGAGGACGCTCGCACTCCATAAGCTTCAAGATTTCTGCATGACCAATTTAGATGCTGAACAGCTTATCAACTTAATTTCCCCTTAGTGGCTCATCTGCTAAGGGGGTTTTTCTCATTTATCATCAGAGTTATAGAGGGTTTTTGTGAGACTTGACACTTTTAAACAGAGGAACGTATAATCAATAACACGGAATCCTAGTCAGGTTTATTCTAAAATATGACAACCTAAAATTTAAACACAAAATCACCTGAAAATTATGGCAACTACACCTCTAACTCCAAAAGTACAAGAAGAAATTACCAAACTTTCCCAAAAGTCTCAGAAATCAGAAACCTTTTCAAAAGATCAGGAACTTACTGAAAAGTATGACAGGATATTAAAGACACCCTCAGAAAAACCTTCAAAAATTCAACCACTTAAAATTCAAGACCTTAAAGAAGCGATATATGAACACTTTGGCGTTAAAAATACTGATGAATTAAAAAAATCAGAACGATTCAAAATGGCAACTGATGGCATGGATGAATTAAATTTCGCCGAAAAACAAACTTGGGAAATGTTATATCGTAAATGGATAGATATTTTACCAAATGAAACCAATGAAGAAGGCTATGGTTGTATTAATGGTATTAACATTTTTAAATACTTTCGACCTTGGCGAGTTTTTAATTTAGATTCTAAGACGGCAACCCAAGATGATATTAAAGCAGCATTTCGTCAATTATCTAAAATTTATCATCCAGACAATCAAGAAACAGGCGATCGCAAAATATTTGAACGTCTGACGCAAATGTCTAATAGTCTAATTGCGGCAATACCTAAAAAGTCTTAAGCAAACCTATCATAATCTAATACCAGAGGGATTTTAAAATGGCACTAGCAGATTTCTTTATTACTGAAGAAGATGTTTTACAAGGTCTTGACCTACAAAAACCAGAATTAGAGCAAATAATATCAGCAATAGAAAAGGAGAAAGACAAGTTTGTCTGGGAAGAAGAAACACATTTTAGATATGTCCATAAAGGTCATAAAAAAAGAGATTTTTCTCGATTAGCTCTAATTGTTATAGGGGAATACTTTGAAACTAATCAGCAATCAAAGCAAGCCACAAAAGTTCTTGAGTTACTGACAAAAAAAATCAGTGAAGAAGAAAAGAAACAAATTGATCTTGAGATTGTAGAAAGCACCCTTTCAATTCTAAGTGATAATTCAAGCAAAATATTGCTAAGGCGGAATCGTTATTGGATAAATTTTCGGGATGTGCTTAAACTACTTAAAACCAATACAGATCGCTTAGAACAAGCATTTGAAGATATTGCAAGGTCTGATCTCCCCTTAATTATAGAGGTGGATTTTGAAGATATAGAGGATGATCGTCATTATTCTTTTTCGGGTTTAGAACGAATTAGCCTAGAATTATCTGAGAAATTAACTGATAGATTAGAACGTCTATATGCTGCTAGGGTTCATAAAGTTGCTATCCCAATTATTAAATACAAAGCAACACCGAAGCTGCCTTTAAAAGCTGAGATTGATAGTGCAATTAAAGCAGCACTCAAAAAACAGAAGAATCAATGTCAAATCACAGGAGAATCAATGTCAAAAACGATGACCTTAGCCGTACATCATCTTTATAATAAAAGTACATATCCTGAACTAGCTGCTGAACAGGATAATCTTTTAGTTATTAAACAAGAAATTCATCAAGAGTTTCATTGTTGGCATGAAGGTTATATGAAACCTTGTACAATCAGTGATTTTAGATTATTTATTGAAGTAAAATATTCTAGTAATTATGAACTTTTAACTGAACTTAATGACCGCAAAAGAACTTTAGAAACTAAATTAAGTTCAAAGTTCTTAGCACTACCGGCCTCATCACCCACACCGACACCAACCCCAGTACCGATAGCACCTTCTAAAACTGAACCATCTAAAACCCAAGAAACTAACACAACATCGTTCTCAGAACTGGAAACTGTTGATATAATTTCTAAAGGTTCGATTAATAGAGATATTCTGGGAAAAGCTACTTTTGCGACTATTGATAATCAAAAAGTAAAAGGTAAGATCTTAGCAACTTCTAGTTTAGAACAGAAAAGAGTGTGTTTTCAAATAAAAGAAGGTGAACTAGGAATCTGGCTTCCTGAATCTGCTTTTATTAATGAATAAGTGATTATAGCAATCCTAAATAGGTTGTAAGTAAGTGGGTGGGAAAATCAACAAATATGTAACGAAAAATTAACTTTGTTGCTCCGAATAATTCAATCAGGAATTATTAAAACAGTTAAATGAATCTAACCAAAACCGGATTACCGTGAACAATTTCGGTTTCGCTTGGAGGTTAGAAGTGGTTGAAAGTTGAGTTGCGGAATATTAATCAACCAGAAACCCGGTTTCTAAGCCTAAAAATCATCCTGAAGACTGAGATAAATTGGGTGAGATCATGCTACTATTTTAGCATATAAATAGAATCTAAAAATAATTTAATGGATCAGCACTATGGCAACTAAAAAGCGTTATATCCCTTCCTAAGAATATCGTCAGATGTTAGTCCGTGATGGCGATCGCCGTTTTAAAGAATGGCATGACAAATTCTTGAAATATCAACAGCTATTTCTGGCAGATATGAACAAACGCAAAGTAGTATAATTTTTAGTTCACATTACTATTTTCGTATTTAATTTTAGGTGCTTAATCGCTTATTGTGATATTAGTCACATAATTTCTATGGAAACATCACTTCAGCAGACCTAAATCAATCACCCCCCAAATCGGGTAAACACGAGATGATAAAAGTGTCGAGTTCAAGGTCTTGCCATGATGCCCTACGTTAATCTTCTCCCCGGTGCGATTACTGAAATGGTTGCTTCTATCGCCGATAACCACTGTTTAACCCAAGCTGACCGCTACGGATTAATGGCCGCGATTTTGGACGATTCCTTACCCGAAGAAGAACGGATGTGTGTTGACCGGGTGTTACGGTCACTACTGCGCGGAAAAATTGCCATTGTGAATTAAGTCTGTTGCGATCGCCTCAATTTAAAACCATAACCCATATTTTGTGAACTCGACAAACTCACAATGGGGAATTAGGAATTACGAATGGGGAATTTTGCGATAAACTGATGACTGATGACTGATGACTGATGACTGATAATATGTTTCCGAGTTTTCTCCCTGAATCTGTACAGAAATTAACCGAAGCCACTTCCATCGCCTTCGCTCAAAATCTCAGATGTGAACCCATTTCTACTCCTTTACGAGAGCAACCGATTCAAACCACTTATATTCGTCAAGGTCAGGGGGGAACCCCGATTTTATTAATTCATGGATTTGATAGTTCTGTCTTTGAATATCGGCGATTATTACCATTATTAGCCACAGAAAATGAAACTTTTGCCGTGGATATTTTAGGGTTTGGATTCACAGAACGGGGAACAGAATTTAAGTTAAATCGCTCGGAAATAGCCACTCATTTATATTCATTCTGGCAAGATTTAATTAATCAACCTGTGATTTTGGTTGGGGCTTCCATGGGGGGTGCAGTTGCCTTGGATTTTACCCTATTGTATCCTGAAGCGGTGAAGTCTCTGGTATTATTAGACAGTGCTGGTATGAAACCAGGGCCAGTCATGGGTAAGTTTTTATTACCGCCTTTTGATTATTTAGCTACGGAATTTTTAAGGAATCCTAAAGTTCGTCAAGCGATTAGTGAAAGTGCTTATTTTGATAAAACTTTTGCGTCTGTCGATGCTCAAATTTGTGCCGCCTTGCATTTAGAAATTATGGGTTGGAATCAAGGCTTGATTAGGTTTAGTAAAACCGGGGGATATGGAAAGTTTGGTAAGCAATTGAATAATATTCAACAACAAACCTTGATTTTATGGGGAGATCATGATAAGATATTAGGAACTAAAGATGCGTATAAATTTGAAAAAGCTATTCCCCACTCTCAATTGATTTGGGTTAAAAACTCCGGTCATGTTCCCCATTTAGAACAACCCCAAACCACGGCACAATATATTTTAGATTTTGTGAAAAATTAAACCTTGTAGGGGCGGGTTATTCAATAATATTGAATACTCTCAAAAGAACTCAATAAACCTGCCCTTTTTTTCCTAATGGCTACTGCTATACATTAAAACAGGGTGAAATCTACTGATATAGGCGATAAAAAATTAATGTTTAATCAAAATAAAACCGAATTAAGACGTTTATTAATTAAACAACGTCGTTCAATTGCAACCAGAGAATATCAGGAAAAAAGCGATCGCATTTGTCAAAACTTACAAAAAAATCTCCTATTTGAACAAGCAAAAACTATTTTATCCTATTTCAGTTTTCGCCAAGAACCCGATTTAAGTTTATTATTGAATAACACCGATAAAAAATGGGGGTTTCCCCGTTGTGTTGAACAATCTTTAAGCTGGCATTATTGGCAACATGGGGAAACCTATGATATTAATAGTTATGGTATTATTGAACCCGATGCTAATTTAATGCAACTACATCCGAGTGAAGTTGACTTAATCTTAGTACCATCCGTTGCTTGTGATCCTCAAGGATATCGGTTAGGATATGGAGGTGGATTTTATGACCGAATGTTAAGTCTATCCGAATGGAATTTAATTCCGACGGTGGGAATTATTTTTGATTTTGCTTATGTTCCTCAATTACCAATTGATGCTTGGGATAAACCTTTAAACGCGGTTTGTACAGACTCTCAATTTATTAATGTTTCCTATTGTTTACCCGCTTAATTAACTTGAACAGTAAAACCATAAAAACAGTAATTATTTATATTATTCTCGGAATAATTGCCGTATTAATGCTATTTCCTCTGGTTTGGTTAGTCAGTACCGCCTTTAAATCTCCCAGTGAAAATATCTTTCAATTTCCACCCCAATTTATTCCCCGTCAACCGACATTTCAGAATTTTATTAAGGTCTGGCAAACTAATCCTTTTGGGCGGTATTTATTTAATAGTTCTTTTGTCGCCCTATTAACAGTTAGTTTAAATTTATTATTTTGTTCCTTAGCCGCCTATCCCCTAGCGAGATTAAACTTTAAAGGCAGAGATGGCATTTTTACAGCCATTATTGCCACCATCATGATTCCTTTTCAAATTGTGATGATTCCCTTGTATATACTAACCGTACAATTAGAATTAAGAAATAGTTATTTGGGAATTATTTTTCCCAGTATTGCCTCGGCATTTGGTATATTTCTGTTAAGACAAGCCTTTCAAACTGTCCCTAAAGAGTTAGAAGAAGCCGCTAGAATTGATGGCTGTTCAGAATTAGGAATTTGGTGGAATGTGATGATACCTGCGGTTAAACCCGCCTTAATTACCCTAGCAATATTTGTGTTTATTGGGTCGTGGAGTGACTTTCTCTGGCCCCTATTAGTTTTAGACCAACCGGACTTCTATACCATGCCTTTAGGAGTAGCAACCCTAGCCGGAACATTCTCCCTCGACTGGCGATTAATTGCGGCGGGCTCTGTAATTTCTATTGCCCCCGTTTTGCTATTATTCTTAATATTACAACGCTATATTGTACCCACAGATGCCGGGTCAGGGGTAAAAGGGTGAATTACGAATTACGAATTACTAGATTCGTTTCAATCCCTGATAGGGATTATAGGTGATTTCAACCAGGTTATCGGCAAAAACCAGATCAATTCATCATCTCAATTCTGGCTCGTAACCCACTGCGGGTTAACTGTTGTAATAGGTAATTTGCCCGATATTGATCTCGAAACGCCCCCGCCTGCACCACAGAGCGCCCCTGTACCACCGTTGTAAACGCTTCGGGGACAACCGACCGCACACGGCGCAGGTCTGCATCACTACCACTTTCCACCACCACCCGATAGCGTAACCCCAAAGCCATCGGACTCAGAGGGATATTCCCCAAATTCCCACTCGCCACCTCATTTGGGAGTAAACCCCCCCCCGACCCAATCGGAATATCCGGCCCTGGAACCGCTAAAATCCCGATAGAGGCTACGGAAGTCGGTTGAGCTTGGGGCGGTTGAGTAATTGCTTGGGGGGTTTGGCGGGGTTGGGTACGGGGGGGAACCGGAACCGAGGCCCGACGACCCGAAATCAAATCAGAAACCACTGGAACTAATAATCCCAGCACCCGGTCACCGGAACTCTGGGGTCTGGGGGCAGGTTGGGGGGGTAAACGGGAAGACTCCGGGGGGGGAACCGGAATCGGAATGCTGTTAGGGTTAGCCGGATTGGATTCTGGAAGATAGACCGGAAGGGAAGAAGCCGTATTAATTGGGGTCATGGTGCTAGGATCATTGGCCACCACCGTCCGAGACCCTGGGCTGCTGGTAGGGTTCGAGAGTTGACGGGCTAGGGGAGATGTCCCCGCCATGGTCGTTTGGTAGGGGGACAGTTGAATTGGCCCAATAATTTTGTTGGCCGCCAGTTGATTCCCATAGGCCAGGATTTGTTGACCCTTTGTGCCGTTATTGAGATCATAACGACCATTATTACGAATCACGTTTCCTCCGGGTTCCTGGGTATTTCCTAAGTCTGGTAAGGATTCAGCGATCGCTACAATTCCATCCCGTTGATTTCTTTCAATTTGATTATTTCTTAAAATCGGTCGAGCATTCGCTTGAATTACAATCCCGTCTTTATTATAAAAAACCCGATTTCCAATCACAAAAGGGGCGGCATTTTGAGAAATATTAATCCCAAATCCGGTATTCTGAAACTCATTATTTCTGATTTCTGGGCGAGAATTTCCATAAATCGTAATTCCATTAGCCCCATTTTGAATAAAAGAATTATCTTGAATAATTGGCGCACTAATTCCGACAATAGAAATCCCATCATGGCTATTTCCAGTAAACGTATTTTGAGAGACAATTAAAGAACTCGATTCGATCCAAAGTCCATAACCTCGCTCGTTAGGATTAGTAATTGTGACGCCACTAATTCTGGAGCTATTTGCCCCCAACATCGTAATATTTTGTTGAGCCGAAGTCTTGCTGGTGTAAAAGCCGCCCCCCGTGATGATCACATCTTTTCCCTTGGTATTGGGATTTCCCTGAAGGGTGACATTATTATGTAAAATAATCGGGAATTGTTCTCCCGTTTGACTGCTATAGGTTCCCGGCGCTAAAATAATTGCCGTATTTGAGGGCGCCATACTTACGGCTTTTGTAATTGTTTTGAACGGGGATTGTTGCGTCCCTTGTCCCCCATCATTTCCCAGGGTAGAACTTACATAAATCACCGGAATAGAACGATTATTAGTCGCTGGGGCCATTTGTTGATTTCTAGGGGGAATGGCTAACCCGCAGAGGGGGTTAAATAGTCCTAATCCCAAACTGATTAATAAAAATGGCGAAAAAGATCGCAGTACCATTAATGAAAATGGAGAAGTCAATGCGATCGCAGTTCGGGGAAAAGATGAACCAAGTTGAGAAATATCAGATAACCTTGTCATTGTTGGGGGGGGGGAGATAAAACTGATATTGATTAACCGTTGTTGCGCTTCAGCGCATCTTCTCATTAATTATGGATGTGCCCAAGCACTACAACCGGGAGGGGAAATTCAAGGAGTCTGACGGACTGAATTTAGTTTAAAATGTCATTTGCGTCAAATCAGCCTCAATTTTACCTTAAACTTAACATTTTGGCTGTTAAGAATTTTGAACTTTGTTCACACGCACCCAGCATTAAAATCGAACTGGGGGAATTATACCCCGAATCTCACCAAATTACACAACAGAGGAACATTGAATGGATCAACAATACACTCCCCTAGCACAGCCGATTCTTTATCGGATTTTAGATGCTAACCTAGACCGCACCCGGGAGGGCTTGAGAATTATCGAGGAGTGGTGTCGGTTTGGGTTAAATAGTGGGGAACTCGCGGAAGAATGTAAACATCTGCGCCAAGAAATCGCCCGTTGGCATACGATGTCCTTACGTTCCTATCGTAATACCACTGATGATCCTGGCACAGAATTAACCCATCCCCAAGAAGAACAACGGTCAGGTATTGAACAACTGTTACAAGCCAATTTCTGTCGGGTACAAGAAGCCTTAAGAGTGCTTGAAGAATACGGGAAATTATATCATCCCGAAATGGGGCGCACCTTTAAACAAATGCGCTATCAAGTTTATACCTTAGAAAGCCGTTTACTCGCCCATGAACGTCATAAGGTTTTACAAAATTCCTATCTCTATTTAGTTACTTCCCCCGGGGAAAAATTATTCGCCATTGTCGAAGCAGCCCTACAAGGAGGATTAACTTTAGTTCAATATCGGGATAAGACTTCTAATGACGAAATTCGATTAAAAACTGCACAGAAATTATGTCAACTCTGTCATCGCTATGATGCTTTATTCTTAGTTAATGATCGGGTCGATCTTGCCGTCGCCGTTGACGCCGATGGAGTTCATTTAGGCCAAGACGATATCCCGATTCAATTAGCCCGACAAGTCCTTGGCCCTCAACGATTAATTGGTCGTTCTACCCATAGTCCTGAAGACATGAAACGAGCCATTCAAGAGGGTGCAGATTATATCGGGGTCGGCCCGGTTTATGAGACTCCTACCAAGGCAGGGAAGGCGGCTGCGGGCTTAGAATATGTTCGTCATGCGGTTAAAAATTCTACCCTTCCTTGGTTCGCTATTGGTGGAATTGATATGAATAATTTTGATGATGTGATGGCGACCGGGTGCGAACGGGTTGCCGTTGTACGTTCGATTATGAACGCTGAACAACCTACTTTAGTCACCCAATATTTTCTATCCCAATTGCATCGCGTTAGAAACCTCCGCACCCACAAAGTTTTACCTAATTAACCGAAAATTAAGCATGAAAGAAACAATGACGGTTAAAGTTAATGGGGAATTAAAAACCTGTTCTTCGGGGTTAAAACTTCCCCAGTTTTTACAAGAACAAGGTTTAAATTCTCGTTTAATTGCCATAGAATATAATGGTGAAATTCTCCATCACCAATTTTGGGAAACTACCGAAATCCAACCTGGGGATATCTTGGAAATAGTAACTATTGTTGGCGGGGGATAATTTACTATTACCTATTACCTATTACCTATTACCCATTCCCTACTTGTAAGGTTTTATTCTTAATAATCCTTGGGTGGGACTGAATAAAAATACTAGGATAAATAGACTCGATGTTACTAACACAATGGCTGGGCCGGAAGGGAGGTTATAAAAGTAACTGAGGTACATTCCGCTAATACTGGAAATTACCCCAATTATTACTCCTAATATCATGACTAAATGCAGACGTTCTACTAATAAATAAGCTGTGGCTGCGGGAGTAATTAATAGGGATAATACTAGGATAACACCGACGGCTTTTAAACTGGCAACAATGGTTAAGGCAATTAATCCCATTAATCCTAAATTGAGCAGATTAACGGGTAAACCTGTGGCTTCTGCACCCAGGGGATCGAAGGTATAAAACAGTAGTTCTTTATAGATTAAGGTGACTACTGTTAGGATAATCATAGCAATAATAAATGTATCCCTAACATCCTCTCCTGTTACTCCGAGAATATTACCAAATAGAAAATGATTTAAGTCAATTTTATTGTCTTTTTGAACTAAAGTAATTAAGGTTATTCCTAAAGCAAAGAAGGCAGAAAATACTATTCCCATCGCGGCATCTTCTTTAATTCGGGAATAGGTTCTAATAATATTCATGCAAATTGTACTTATAATCCCAGCAATAAAAGCCCCGATAAAGATATTAGCATTGAGGATAAATGCGATCGCTAAACCGGGTAAGACCGAATGACTAATGGCATCTCCTAATAATGCCAGTCGTTGCACCATTAAATAGCTACCGACAACGGCACAAATAATACCAACTAAAATCGCTACGGTTAGCGATCGCTGCATAAAACTATACTGCAAAGGTTCAATAAAAAGATTAATCATCTGATTTAAACTCACAAAAGAAATTAGATTATTTTTATATCCTCCATGATCTAGGGCTGTTTCATTTTTGATCACAAACTTGTGTGACCTCTCCCCCAACCCCTCTCCTACAAGGAGAGGGGAGAATAATTCTTCTCCCCCTTCCCTGCGAGGGAAGGGGGTCGGGGGGTTAGGTCTTAAACGAAGGAAAAATGAAACAGCCCTGCTATAATCAAGGGGGAATCATATTAAGCAACAGGAGCGCGTTCAGGAACAATAAAGGTTCGCTCCCCCGATAATTCAAAGACTTCATGAACCGCTTTTAAGGCTTCTATGCCTTGGTCTTCATCCACTAAACAACTGACTTTAATTTCAGAAGTAGCAATCATAGAAATATTAATATTTTTATTAGCTAAAGCCTCAAACATTTTAGCAGCCACCCCCGGATGATTTAACATTCCTGAACCCACCATACTCAGTTTAGCAATGGATTTATTCACAACAATTTCACCACAGCCTAATTCAGATACGGCTTGTTCTAAAATTTGTTGAGATTCATCGGCGTCTCCCTGGGCAACGGTAAAGGCAATATCTCTAGTTAAAATCCCATTAATTTGATGACAGCGTTGGGATTGAATAATCATATCCACACTAATATTATGGTTGGCTAAAAGGGAGAATATTCTTGCCGCCATCCCCGGACGGTCAGGAATATAACGAACGGCTAAACGGGCTTGTTTAACATCTAATGCCACCCCACGCACGGGGGGTAAAGATTGATCAAGTTGGGTTTTTTCTAATGTAGAATTACCGGATTTTTTTTCGGAAATATTCACCTCACAGGATTGACATAAAGCCGCCACAGCCCGTTGACAATCTTGGGCGGCAATGACGCAACTAACTTTAACTTCGGAAGTCGAAATCATCTGAATATTAATTCCGGCTTCGGCGAGGGTATTAAACATTTGAGAGGCAACTTTCGGGCGACCAATCATTCCCGCCCCCACAATACTAACCTTAGCAATGGGACTATCATCGACCGTGACTTCTGCATTACCAGTATCGGAACTATTGGGTTTTCCTAAAGCGGGTAATAAGGCATCAGCAACGGCGATCGCTTTAGTAAAATATTTCCGTTCTACAGTAAAGGTAATATCATTAATATTGCCTTCGTGAATTGATTGAATAATCAGATCAACATCTAAATTCTGTAAGGCAATTCCGCCGAATAATTTAGCCGCAATTCCGGGGCGATCGGGTATTCTTAATAAAGAAACCGATGCCTGATCCGTATCAAATTCGACTCCATCTACCGGACGAGCTAATTCTAATCCTTCTAGGGGTCGAGGCTGGGATTTTGGAGGAATAACTTTTGTTCCTGGGTCATCTGTCCAACTGGAACGAACTACTAAAGAAACCCCATAATTTCGGGCTATTTCTACGGCGCGAGGATGCAAAACTTTTGCCCCCAAACTGGCAAGTTCTAACATCTCATCACAGGTAATTTCTGTCATCAATTGAGCATTAGGAATTAAGCGGGGATCGGTGGTTAAAATCCCTGGAACATCTGTATAAATTTCACATAAATCCGCTTTTAAAGCCGCCGCTAAAGCCACCGCCGAGGTATCAGAACCGCCCCTTCCTAGGGTAGTAATTTCTAAATAATCTTGACTACTAACCCCTTGAAATCCGGCGACAACTACCACTTGTCCTTGATTTAAGTGACGTTCTATCCGTTCAGTTTCAATATTTAAAATTCGGGCGCGAGTGTGTTCGGCTTCGGTGACAATTCCCACTTGAGCGCCTGTTAAAGAAATTGCAGGTTGTCCTAATTCCTGCAATGCCATACTGAATAAAGCAATACTGACTTGTTCTCCGGTTGAGAGTAACATATCCATCTCTCGACGGTTAGGAATCGGAGAAATTTGTTGAGCTAAACTAACTAATTGATCAGTGGTTTTTCCCATAGCAGAAAGAACGACAACCACTTGATGATCTTGGGCTGTTTTTAACACCCTTTGAGCAACAGATTGAATGCGTTCAACGGAACCCACAGAACTACCACCGTATTTTTGAATAATTAGCATATTAACTTCAGAGTTAGCAATTGGGATTTGACAATTAAACTAATTTAAGATTAGGCTGAATCAACCTATTGTATTCTACAGGAAAATAGGATAAAATCATCCTCAAGTTTTGAAAAATATTTTAGGGAATGTTGACATAAAGGAGATGGAAGTTGGGATTTGGGATGTTAATATCATAGCACAGAGAAAGGGAAACCCCGATCTTTTCATGATCTAAGTTGCCAAATGTTGATATTTTTTATATAATTCATCTACTCTGACTGAGGTTTTTCTGTTTTAGTATTTTAGAGGCAACATTATTAATTTTGAATACCCAATGTTTCAAAAACTTCCCCTTCGCTTTATTTTAATTGTTCCATTTGTCTTACAAATTTTTGCTGCGGTTAGTTTGACGGGATATTTGTCTCTAAGAAATGGTCAAAAAGCGGTAAATAATTTAGCAAGCAAGTTACAGAATGAAGTCAGTAGTCGCATTTATCAACACTTAAATAGTTATCTTTCTATTGCACCACAACTAAATCAAATCAATGCTAATGCGATCGAAACAGGAATCCTTGATCCCGATAATTTAACTCAACTCGTACAGTTTTTTTGGAAACAGCGAGTTACTTTTGATATTGGTTATGTATTATTAGGAACACCGACGGGAATTTTTTCTAGTGTTGGTAATTATTTTGGAGATCAAAGAATTACCTTCGATACTACTGACCTCCAAAATTATGGCAATTCTTTGATGCACACTTTTGAAATCAATACTCAGGGAAAACCATCAAAACTCATCTTAAAAAGCCAGAAAGATCATTTTTTTAAAAAAGAAGGATGGTATGCCGCCGGAGCCCAATTAGAAAAACCCACCTGGAGTAAAGTTTATAACTGGGAAGTTGAACCCTTTCCCCTTTGTATTGCGGCTAGTCATCCCTTATTTGATGATAATAAAAAATTAACTGGTGTCTTGGGTGTAGAAATGCGCTTATCCGAAGTGAGTAATTTTTTAGAACAATTGAAAGTTAGTCCTTCCGGTCAAACTTTTATTATAGAACGGAATGGATTACTAATTGCTAGTTCTGGTGATCAAAAACCTTTTATAATTAAACCTGGACAAAAACCGCAAAGATTAAAAGCCATAGATAGTCAACAACCTTTAATTAAAGCCACAGCAAATTATTTAGAATCACAGATTAAAGATTTTCAAACTATTGAAACAACTCAAAATCTCAAATTTTCTTGGAATAATTATCAACAATTTGTGGAAATTACCCCTTGGCGAGATCCATTAGGGTTAGATTGGTTAGTGGTTGTGGTGGTTCCACAATCGGATTTTATGGCAGAAATTGATAGGAATACTCAAACCACAATTTTACTTTGTTTGGGAGCATTAATATTAGCAACTATATCGGGAATTTATACCACTCGTCGAATTACTCAACCGATTTTACACTTGAGTGCTGCATCAAAAAATATTGCCAAAGAAGCTGAACAAGGGTTTAGAGGTGACTTAGTTAAACCTCGAGTAGAAGAACCCACAATTAAAGAATTAGGAATTTTAGCCCATGCTTTTAATCAAATGATTCAACAGTTACAAGATGCTTTTGTTAGCTTAGAACAGGCAAATAAAGCCCTAGAAAAACGGGTAGAAGAACGGACAATTGAACTGAAAACCGCCAAGGAAAAAGCCGACGCTGCTAATCAAGCAAAAAGTGAATTTTTAGCTAATATGAGCCATGAGTTACGCACTCCCTTAAATGGAATTTTGGGTTATGCTCAAATTTTACAACAATTAGAGCCTCTGACGGCTAAAGGACAGAAAGGGGTAGAAGTTATTCAACAATGTGGGTATCATTTATTAACCCTGATTAATGATGTTTTAGATCTATCCAAAATTGAAGCTCGCAAAATGGAACTTTACCCCTCGGATTTTCATTTTCCGGCATTTTTAGAAGGGGTAGTCGAAATGTGTAATATCAAAGCTGAACAGAAAAAAATTAAGTTTAATTATCGACCTCAAGAGGGTCTTCCAATTGGAATTAAAGCCGATGAAAAACGTCTGAGACAAGTATTAATTAATTTATTGGGAAATGCAATTAAATTTACGGATCAAGGCAGTGTAACCTTTTCAATCCAAGCTATATTTATCCCAAAATCTTCTATATGTCGCCTAAATTTTCAAATTAAAGATACTGGAATCGGGATGAGTTCAGAACAATTATCCCGAATTTTTATGCCATTTGAACAAGTAGGAGAAATAAAAAGAAACACGGAAGGAACAGGTTTAGGATTAGCGATTAGTCAACAAATTGTTTCCTTAATGGGAAGCCAACTTCAGGTACAAAGTCAAGAAGGAGAAGGGAGTATTTTCTGGTTTGATGTGGAATTATCAGAAGCCAAAGAATGGGCAAATACCTCTCGTAATATTCAAAAAGGAAACGTTACCGGATATCAAGGAGAACAAAAAACTATTCTAATTACTGATGATAATTTGGCAAATCGTTCTGTGATTATAAATTTATTAGAACCGATTGGATTTAAAGTTATAGAAGCCAATAATGGTCAGGAAGGATTGCAGCAAGCGATCGCAATTCTCCCCGATTTAATTATTACTGATTTAGTCATGCCTGTGATGGATGGATTTAAGTTTATTAATCTGTTGCGCCAATCGCCAAAACTAAAAGATATTATGGTGATTGCTTCCTCTGCTAGTGTATTTGATAGCGATCAACACCGCAGTTTAAATGCCGGAGCGGATGGGTTTTTACCTAAACCAATTTCAGCCGATTTATTACTGGATTTATTGCAAGTTCATCTAAAATTAGAGTGGATTTATATTTCCTCTGACCCTCTCGTTAAAAATCTGAATCAATCCGTAGATACTCAACCAGAAAATCCGAAAATTCCGGTTGAAATCCTATCCAGATTATATGAATTAGCTCAAGAAGGGGATGTAGATGGTATACTAGCGGAGGTAGCTCTGATTGAAACGAGTCATCCAGTTTATTCTGCCTTTACTCAACAAGTAATCCAACTTACAGAAAACTTTCAACTCAAAAAGCTGCGAGAGTTGTTGAGTCAAACCCTCAGCCAATCTTAAACCCTGGATATTTCTCATACAATTCAAATAAAATTCCCAACTTTTATCTATGCAAGACCTTGGTTTTATCTTAATTGTTGATGACAATCCCACTAATTTAGCCGTTTTATCCCAAACTCTAAAAAGTGCAGGATTTGCTGTGCGAGTAGCTGAAGATGGAGAAAGCGCTTTACAATTAGTTGCACGGAAACCACCCGCCCTAATTTTATTAGATGTACAAATGCCTGGTATTGATGGGTTTGAAACTTGCAAAAAATTAAAAGCTGATCCAAAAACCCAAGCAATTCCGATTATTTTTTTAACGGCTTTAACGGATGTTCAAAATAAAGTCAAGGGACTTTCTTTGGGGGCGGTTGATTATATTTCTAAACCCTTTGAACAGGAGGAAGTTTTAGCTAGGGTGCGGGTGCATTTACAACTCAAAAATTTGACGGAAAACCTAGAACAACTGGTTGCGGAAAGGACGGCAGTTTTAGAACAAGCTCAAGTTCAATTAGTTCAACAAGAAAAACTTTCAACTCTCGGACAATTAGTGACAGGAATTGCCCATGAAATGAATAATCCGATTAGCTGTATTGTCAATAATATTCCTCCGGCTCAGGAATATATTCTCGATATAAATCATATTTTAACTTTATGTCAAAGCCATTATGATCAGCTACCAAAACCCATACAAAAAGCGATAATTGCAACGGATTTAGATTTTGTTTTGGATGATTTAAACAAACTGCTGAATTCCATAAGATTAAGCACTGATCGAATTCAAGATATTTCAATTTCTTTAAGGAATTTTGCCCGTTCTGATGCCTCAATTAAGGTTTTATTTGATATTCATAAAAGTATTGATAGCACTCTGTTAATTTTGAGTCATCGCCTCAAGCCATTAGGAGAAAGAGCCGCTATTCAATTAGTTAAAGAATATGGTGATTTACCGCTTATTGAATGTTATCCTGGTCAACTGAATCAAGTCTTTATGAATATTTTAGCAAATTCTATTGATGCGATTGAAGAAGCGGGTAAAAATGGAGAATTTGATCATCATATTCCTATAATTAAAGTTGAAACTACACAACCCGATTCAAAATCAGTTTTAATTAAAATTTCTGATAATGGAATTGGCATGACCAAGGAAATTAGTCAGCGAATTTTTGAACCTTTATTTACTACAAAACCTGTCGGTCAAGGAACTGGATTAGGATTACTAATTGTTAATCAAATTATTGAAAGACATCATGGTAAACTCAATCTATATTCAACACCAAGAGAGGGAACAAAATTAGAAATTATACTTCCTTTGAATGAGCAACAGGCAATAGACAGGATATAAAATATTAATATTGGCTTTGTTCCTACCTCTTTAAATTCAGAATTTCTGGTGCAGTAGATAGGGTTTCTGCGGCGGTTTTCAACAGTTCAAATTCCGAAGCACTCCAAAGATGAGGAAATCGACAATGATGAGCAATTAATAAACCCCAGAGTTCGTTATCAACAATCACAGGAACAACTAAATTAGCCCGCACATAAATACTGCGTAAAAAGTTTTGATGACAGGGATGAATAGCTGCGGTTTCAATATCGGAGATCGCTCGAATTCTTCCCTGTTGATACAATTGAGCATATTCCTGATTAAAACAATCATCTGCACCCGTAGAACCATAGATTGAGAAGATTGGTTGACTCGAAGATTCAAAGGTAACTTGTCCTTTCCATTGATAATAAAGATAATATAAAATTACTCGATCACATTGCAGTTGAGTTCTGAGTTTATCCAATTCTGTTTGGACTAAAATATCTCGTCCCATACTGTTTTTTAACCGCAGTGCAAACCGTTGTAAACCGGGATCACCTGAATCGGGTTGATTTTCTCGATCTTCGATACTATTGAATCCGTTAGGGGTTGGAAAAGAATTCATGTAGAACCAGTAAAATCATATTTCAGTTGAAAATTATATCATAAACTGATAATATTAAGCTAATGAATCAGCGAACTTGAATTAAATTTTAGCTTTTCTTTAGATTTATAACTTATGCTAACAGCCGAACAACAAAGGGAATTATTGATTAAATTAGCTGAATCAATTATCGGGTTAGGAATTCAATTTTTAATGGCAATTCTGATCCTGTTAATTGGTTTATGGGCGGCAAAATTTATCCAAAATCTCAGTAAACATCTGATGATCAAGGCTCAACTAGAGCCAACTCTAATTAGATTTTTTGTCAACTTAATTTATATTGCCATTGTTACCTTTGTAAGTTTAGCAGCACTGGGACAACTGGGAATTAAAACCACATCATTTATTGCGGTTTTAGGCGCTGCTGGGTTAGCTATTGGTTTAGCTTTGCAGGGGTCTTTATCTAATTTTGCTTCGGGTGTATTTATGATAGTTTTTCGCCCGTTTAAAGTCCATGATTATATTGAAGGTGGGGGAGTAGAGGGAATAGTTGAGGAAATCCAAATTTTTACTACCCTGTTAAAAACACCCGATAATAAAACAATTATTATTCCCAATAGTAAACTCTACGGGGATAAAATAGTAAATCACTCAATTCAACCTATCCGTAGGGTTGATATTAAGTTGAATTTAAGTTATAATACGGATCTGGATCAAGTTAGAGAACTTTTTACTAATTTAGTTCAAACTGATCCACGGGTTTTATTAGAACCGATACCCGATATGGAGATTCAGGAAATAGCTGCGGGTGGGATTAAAACATTATTAACGGTTTGGGTGATTAATTCTGACTATTTTCGGGTACGTTCTGATCTGAATCAAAGCCTGAAACAGATGTTAGATGGGAGTGAGATTCAATTGGTTTGATCCCTTTGTTGTTAAGGTACGATCGCCAAAATTAGAATTATTTGTGTTATAACTACTCATAAGAGTTAGGCATAAAATATGGCATCCGACTTAGATCGTGGAATCATGAAATTTAAAGGGGCGGACAGTCCCACGGCAATTATTATTTCTTCTGTGCTGGTTTTGGGAGGTATCGGCGTTCTAGTTTGGTGGGCAATGCAAACAGCCTATTCTCTGTCTTGATCAGGAACTATAACGGATATTGATATTAATAAATCAATCTCCATTACTATTTTAGCAACTGGGTTTCTAACAGAAATCCGGTTTTTTTTTAATAATAACTGTTGGAAACGGGTTATATTAAGATCAATAGGTGCGATTAATCTTCGTCGTAAATCTAGGCAAGGAAAGCAAAACAGTATGTTTGAAATTAAACAAGGGTTATTTCAGTTTGAGTTTATGGATAATCACGGGATTTTAGGGGTTTCCCTAGAAGCCGAATTTGACGATATCCGCAAACGCTATATGCAGATCGCCCGTCGTTTGCATCCTGATACCTGTCCCTTTGAGAACCCCCAAGATCGTGATTTAGCCAAGCAATTGTTAGCTAAATTAGTCAGTCCGGCCTATAATCAGTTTTCTAAGGAAGCTGAACGTAAGGAATATACACTGCTATTAAAAACCATTGGCGATCGCATTGTCAAAGAACAGCATCACCTCAAACCTCAAACAGAAGCCGGTCAAAAACTTCTCCAAGCCTCCGATTATCAAAATGCCTATGAAAGCGCAATTAAAGCCTTAGCAAAACATCAATATGAATCCCCTGAAAAAGTCTTAGATATTACGGGTCAAATTAGTGATTTAAACCTGGTTTACTTGCTTCGTAAAAATCAAAAAAGTGCCGCGTCTCCATCTCCTAAAGTTCCTGAAACAACTCCCACCCAGCACTCAGCAATACCTAAAAAAGATTCCTTTGTTGAACAAGCCTGTCACCGTGCCGAACAGTTAATGGCTAGTCAAAACTATACCCAAGCGGCTTCAGAATTAAAAGACGCCATTAAACGGGAACCTGATAATAGTCATTGTCATGGTTTATTAGGGTTAGTTTATTTAAAACAAAATCAACCCAAACTAGCTACTCCCCATATTAATCGGGCTTTACAACTTGATCCCAAACAACCCCAAGCCCTAGAAGCTAAAAAAGAACTAGAAAAGTCCACAACTTCAGCCGGGACAAAATCCAAAACTGGTCAACAAACTGCTAAAAAGTCCGATAAATCCTCCGGTGGTGGGTTATTTGGTGGGCTATTTGGCGGGAAGAAAAAATAAAAATTATCGCCAGTTAGTTTCTGATACAGGGAAAATAGCCGAATATTTATTTTTCCCCCACTGGTTCTGGGCAACATTGATTATTATAGTTTCTAGTTTAATTTTTTGGGTGAGTTTGAATATTGCCTATGGCTCCAATGATTAAAAATCACAGTTTTAATTAATTTTTAGTTTGTGGGTAACAGAATAGGGTATCGTAGGGAAAGTTACAAATTTATCGGTTTGTAACTCTATGTTAATTCTTAATTCTCAAGTATGGTTTATCAACCCCCGTCGGGTGCGCGAGATTTACTTCCCCTCGATGTTGCTCAAAAAATTTGGATTGAAAGGCGCTTACAACAGGTGTTTCACCTTTGGGGCTATCATCGAATTATTACCTCCACTTTAGAACGGTTGGACACCCTCATGGCTGGAGGTGCGGTACAACCCTCAACCGTCATTCAACTGCAAGATGCTGAAAATCAGGGTCTAGGACTGCGCCCCGAATTAACCGCATCCATCGCCAGAGCCATTGCGAGTCGTATGGGCAAACTACCATCATGGCCCCAACGCCTCTATTACAGTGCCAATGTCTTCCGTAAAGGCAAAGCCCTTGACCACGGACAACAGTTAGAATTTTATCAAGCGGGTGTGGAACTTTTGGGCGCTGGTGGGTTACGCGCTGATTCAGAAATTCTGTTATTGTTGCGGGACTGTCTGCAAACCTTGGGGCTAAATAATGCCGATTTAATTATCGGAGAAGCGGGTTTAACTCAATCGTTATTATCACCTTTTCCTGCTAAAGAACGGGAAAAAGTTAGAACTGCGATCGCTAATTTAGATAGAATTGGTTTAGAATCCCTATCACTTTCTTCGGAACTTAGAGAGCGAGCGTTATTTTTATTTGATTTACGCGGTCGTCCCGAAACAGTATTATCCCAAGTTTCTCAACTAGATTTAGATTCTTTCCAACGGCAAGCAGTTAATAACCTAAAATCCTTAATGGAATTATTGCACAAATGTTGGGAAAATTCTGAAGTTCAACCCTCAATTACCCTGGATTTAAGTTTAGTTCAAACCTTTGATTATTATACCGGAATTGTGTTTATTGCCGTGAGTGATACCGCATCTGGAGCAAGGGTATTGGGACAGGGAGGCCGTTATGATCAACTACTAGGACTGTATCATCCCCAAGGACAAAGCGAACCGGGAATTGGGTTTTCTTTGAATACTGAAAACCTGCATCAAGTATTATTAGGACGGGGTGAACTCCCCCATCAAACCCCCGCCAGCGAATGGTTAGTGGTGGCGCAAACTCCCGAAGCATATGCAGCCGCCTTTGCCTATGCCAGTCAGTTAAGGTGTTCTGGTGATTTATTACGGGTGGAAGTGGAGTTAGGACATCGGGAAACCCCCGAAGATATCCGCGACTATGCTCGACGTCGAGGTATTGGTCAAATTGCCTGGATTAATATTAACGGCGACCCCAAAATTGAAGAAATTCTTTAAGTTTAGAGTGGGAAAAGGGAGAAATTTCTAATTCAGTTTAGAACAATTCCATCCTTTCTCTCCCTAACAAATTCTCTAATAATTAACCAAAATTAAATCTTATTTTCAACTCGGAGAAATTAACCATGCCCCATAGTATTGTCACTAATATTTGTGAAGGTGTTGCCGATTGTGTTGAGGCTTGTCCGGTTGCCTGTATTCATGAAGGGCCGGAAAAAAATATCAAAGGAACAGATTGGTATTGGATTGATTTTTCCACCTGTATTGACTGCGGAATTTGTCTACAAGTTTGTCCAGTAGAAGGGGCAATTGTAGCAGAAGAACGCCCCGAATTACAGAAAACTCCCAAATAAAATCCGCTAAAATTTAATCCCAGAAACCCGGTTTTGTCAAACAATCCTTGTCGGATTTTTATCAAAATATTTAATCCTATCCTTACAATCCATCCATTAGTCCCATGATTAACTCCTAACTCAAATTAAAGAATATGTCTTTTAAAGGTTATCTACATGATATCCCTCTTCTGTCACTCTCCCAAAACTTTTGCCATTTCTGGATTATAGAGCTTTTGCAGGCGAGGCGATCGCAAGATTTCTTTCTACCAACAAATACAAACCTGATAGTTTTATCCTTAAACTTTAATTCCTATTATAAACCCCCCTAAAATAAAAATAGGGGGGAGGGGGGAAACAAAAGATCAAAGTCCCCATTGTTAATAGGAATTTAAGGGTATCTAATCTCGTTGGGAAATTAACGGAGATTTTGTTAGATGAGCAACGGTTTTTGTTTTCACCAATACACCGTCAAACATGGTGCTATGAGTAATAGCTTCGGTGGATAAGGTAAATAACGGATTTGATAAAATCCCCGCCAAAGAAGTTGCTACCAAAGTTAAAACTAAACCCACTTGTAGGGGACGCATTCCAGGTAAATTCCACTGAACTGCGGGATAGTTTTTCACCACATCCGACATTTCTTGGGGTTCTTTGACCACCATCATTTTTACGACTCGAATATAGTAATAAATCGAGATCACACTGGTGACTAAACCCAGCAATACTAAACTATATAGACCCGCTTGCCAACCTGCCCAAAACAGGTAAATTTTGCCAAAAAATCCAGCTAAGGGGGGAATACCACCCAGGGATAATAGACAAATACTTAAACACAGGGTTAATAGGGGATCTTTTTGATACAATCCACTATATTCACTAATTTGATCGGTTCCGGTTCTCAAGGAGAATAGAATCACACAAATAAAGCCACCCAAGTTCATAAACAGATAAATCAACAGGTAGAATACCATGCTGGAATATCCCGCTTCGGTTCCGGCAATTAACCCAATCATCACAAACCCGGCTTGGCCAATGGAAGAATAGGCTAACATCCGTTTCATGCCAGTTTGCGCCAAGGCTACCACGTTTCCTAAGATCATACTCAGGATGGCTAAGGCGGTGAATACAAAACGCCATTCGTCGGCAACGGTGGGAAAGGCGTTAATTAGTAAACGAATGGCTAGGGCAAATCCTGCGGCTTTGGAACCGACGGATAAAAATGCCACCACTGGAGTTGGTGAACCTTCATAAACGTCCGGTGTCCATTGGTGAAAGGGAACCGCAGAAATTTTAAAAGAAATTCCAGCAATTACGAAAACTAAAGCGATAACCACCGCTAAAGATTCGCCATTTGATTGGGCTAAAACCTTGGCAATTTCGGTTAAATTGGTTTGACCGCCCGATAGTCCATATAGTAGGGATAAACCATAAAGAAATACGGCGGAACTGGCGGCTCCAATTAATAAATATTTCAACGCAGCTTCATTGGAACGGGGGTCACGTTTGGTATATCCTGTTAATAAATAAGAGGAGATACTTAAGGTTTCCAAAGCCACAAAAATGGTGACTAATTCATTCGCCCCGGAGAGGAACATTGCCCCTAATGTTGCGGTTAATAGAATGGCGATAAATTCAGCTAAGGCGGTTCCCGTCTGTTCAATGTAGCGAATGGACATTAAAATAGTGACGGCTGAAGTTATGGCAATAATCCCCCGAAACACGATACTTAGATCATCGCCATTGAAACTCCCGAGGAAGGCGATGGTATTCCTATTGTCCCATTGAGTGTATAATACCCCGACGGAAATCAGTAAACCCGCGATCGCCGCATAAGGTGTCCACAGAGAAGACCGACTGCGCCCGACAATTAAATCACCCACCAACACCACCAAGAGGGTAATAATCACAATCCCTTCTGGCCAAATAACCCCAGTATTCAACTGGGCTACAAGAGTCGAAAAATCCATAGTCTAACCTAAATGGATAATACCGTTTACAACTAATGGGACTTTGAGAATTCCTCTCAATTCCCAATAATTTGACCACGTTTTAACATCTGTTTAAGGATAGCAGACAGGGGCCTCCGTAGTAAGCCCTTCAGGGCTTAATCCCCTAAACCTAATACTAATAAATTTAATTTCTTGTTATTGGTTTTGGGTTTTGTTACTAATTCTGGGGAATGAAGCCCTAAAGGGATTACTACTTTAATGAATTGTAATAGTTTTAATAAAAATACATTTATTGGCAAGATATCGCTTTTTCAAACCATTTTTCTCCTTCATAACGATCAAAACAAATTGCGCCCATTAAAGTATAAGGATGATGACTTGATGGCTGAACTTCCATACTTGTAATCCTAAAAATATAAGGACTAGCAAAAATTAAATATTTTTTAGCCATTTGATATAATACAATTTGGGTATTTTTAATTCAAAATTAACTGCATTAATCCAGGGAATAATCGATAGGTTTCTGTTGCTAATAGGGCTGGCCCTACCACCACTTCAGCTTGTTTTTTCTGCACCGCATTCCAAATCGCTTGAGCAATATCTTCCGGTTGACTTACCCAAGTCGAAGCTAAAGCGGAGTCCAAGCGTTGACGTAGTTGTTCAATTTCTAACCCATCTTCTCCCCGAAATTGCGCTCTTTCGAGGAAATTACTATTAATAATCCCCGGATGAACAGCACAGACATTAATTCCTTTTTTTTGCACTTCCAACCTCAAGGATTCTGTGAGTCCTGTCACCGCATATTTACTAGCACAATAAGCTGCCATTTGGGGAAGGGGCATTTTCCCGCCAAAAGAACCAACATTCACAATTGTTCCTTGTTTCTGTTTCAAGAAATGGGGTAATAATGTATGAATCATATTTACATAACCAAAGAAGTTTGTATTCATTAATTCATGCCAATCTTCTAGGGTTGTATGTTCCACCGATGCGGTCAAACAAATTCCAGCATTATTTACTAAAACATCAATACTTTCATAATAATCTAAGGATTGATTGACTAAATATTTAACCTGCTCAATATTAGTTACATCTGTCGGAATCGCTAGGGTAGAAACCCCTAAAGATAAAACTTCATTGGCTAGGGTTTCTAAACGTTCCGATTCCCGGGCAGCTAAAATTACATTATAGCCTTTTTTTGCAAATAATAAAGCTGTTGCTTTACCCGTTCCTTGAGACGCACCTGTAATCAAAACTGTTGATGTCATATAAATAGGTAATAGGTAATGGGTAATGGGTAATGGGTAATGGGTAATAAACTGATGACTGATGACTGATAACTGATAACTGATGTTATCTTCTGTTATTACATTTGACGCGCTGACTTTCTATTGTGTAATCTCGCGGAATGCGGGTTAAATCCATTCCGGGTCGGAAAATTGTGGCTGCATCCCAGAGTTTTGCTCCAGTTAAGTTAGCTCCAGAAAAATTAGTTCTTTCATCAATAATTGCTCCACTTAAGTCCGTTCTACTTAAATCTGCGCCACTTAAATCGACTCCACTTAAGTTAGCATCGACAAAATTAGCAAAGGAAAAATTAGTGTTTCTCATGGTGCTATTGGAGAGGTTTGCACAGGTAAAAAATGCTCCTCGGAAGTTGGCATCATTAAAATTAGCATTGCTCAAATTAGCTTGTCTCAGTTGAGCATTAACTCGGCTTTGCTTGCTTAAATCTGCCCCTTGTAAATTACATCCTTGACAGGAGCGAGCATTACCTTTTAAAAAAACAGCCGGATCAGTTGTATTAGATTGAGCCACCGTTGAGGCTGCAAAAATAACGGGTGTAAACATGGCTAAAATTGCCAATAATTTATATTTCATGGTTGACTATGTTTAATTTTATAACTTAATTAATAACACATAAAATCCATCATGTCAATTCTTAGGTAAAACTTGATTTTCTTGAAATTGAAAGGGGGGACAAGCGGGATCGGTGGCAACTTTAAGAATATTAGAAGTTTTCTTATCGGGTGCAAATATTGAATTACAAGCTATAATTAAACTACGATAGCGTTTCGCAAGAGTGCGAATTCTGGTCTTGAAATCATCTTAGAAAAAATTGTGTATTTTACATAACAATAAATTAATGAGATTGGGGATCTAAAGCATCCCTTAAACCATCACCTACTGCGTTAATACTCAAAACCGTTAAAAAAATCGCTAACCCTGGAAATAAAGCTAAATAGGGAGCGGTTTCTAAATAGTTTTGAGCATCATAAAGCATTCTTCCCCAGGTAGGAACATCGGGGGGAAATCCTAATCCTAAAAAACTCAAAGTTGATTCTGTAATAATCGCAGTTCCCACCGCTAAAGTCGCTGCTACAATTACCGGACTTAAAACATTCGGGAGAATATGTACCCAAATTAATCGCCGAGAAGACGCACCAATAGCTTTAGCTGCGGTGACAAAATCCTGTTCTCTTGTGGTTAGAAAACTCGCCCTAACTAATCGCGCCACCGACATCCAATTTAACCCACCAACTACTATAATAATTAATAGGAAAATCCCGACTTCTGGCCCGACAATTTGTTTGATAGATTCTCGAAATAAATAGATTACTAATAATAATACAGGTAATTGGGGTAAAGAAATAAATAAATCTGTTAATCGCATTAGCAAACTATCAATAATTCCTCCATAAAATCCGGCGATCGCCCCTACTAATGTTCCGAATAAAATTGCTACCGCCATGGCTGCGACACCAACGGTTAAAGAAACTCGTCCTCCTATTAATAAACGGGCTAATTGATCCTGTCCTAAATCATTAGTTCCAAAAGGATGTTTTCCCGTTGGCGGAGAAAGGGAATTAACAAAATCAATTTCTGTCGGAGAAATTCCATAAATCCCAGGGCCAATAATTACAGATAAAATCATTAATCCTAAAATAATTAATCCTAAAAAGGCGATTTTATCCCGTTTAAACTGTCGCCAAGCAGTCTGAATTAGGCTTCTAGGTTGGCGGTTTTTGGAAGTTGTTTTTGAAGGTTTAATTACAGTCATAGTTAATAATTAATATTTAACTCTAGGATCTAAAAATCCATATAAAATATCAGCAAATAAGTTGAAAATTACCACTAAAATTGCATAAACCATCGTAATTCCCATAATTACCGGGGTATCACTGCGAAAAATTGAATCAATTAATAACGCTCCAATACCGGGAATCCTAAACACCTGTTCGGTGACTAATGATCCAGCAAATAAACCTGGAATTTGTAAAGCAATTAAGGTTACGACCGGAATTAAGGCATTTCTCAAAATATGACCATTAATTACATTCAATTTTGGTAAACCTTTAGCATAAGCGGTACGAACATAATTTTGATTGAACTGTTCTAAAAAAGAAGAACGAATAAACCGCATTAAAATTGCAGCTTGATAGAATCCTAACACACAAACGGGCATAATAGACTGTTGGATTTGTTGCCAAAATGTTTGTAAATTTGTCACTTCTAAGGTACTATTATAAATAAAAGGAAGCCATTTAAGTTGAACACTGAAAATAATAATAAATAGTAACCCGGTAAAAAATGTGGGTAAGGAAAACCCAATAAAGGAAACCGTTGTGATAATTTGATCCCAAAAAGAATAGCGTTTTAATGCCGAAATAATCCCCAAAGGAAAGGCGATTAAAACCGCTAAACTATAAGCCGCGCCCATAATCCAAAGAGTTGTCGGTAAACGTTGGAAAATTAAATCCAAAACCGGGCTACGACTGGTAAAGGAATAGCCTAGATCTCCTTGTAAAAATGCCCAAATCCATTTTAAATACCTGATCGGAATCGGTTGATCTAAACCTAGCGATCGCTTAATATTTTCTCTAACTTCGGGTGTAATTGAAGGATTATTAGCAAATTCTCCCATCGGATTACCGGGAGCTAATGCTAGGATTAAAAACACTACCATACTAATAGCTATTAGGGTGGGAATGGAGGTTAAAATCCGGTTAATTAGGTATCGGGTCATGGTGGGTTAATTAAGAAATAATAATAAAATAAAAGATAGCCCTGAAGGGCTTACTACGGGGCTTACTAGGGGGTCTTTTTCCAATCTTTGATATTCCAGACGGTTAAATCCCAAGGGGTTAATTCTACGCCCGTTAAATTTTTATTGACTCCTTCAACTTCCGCCCGATGAATTAAGGGAATCACAATATAATTATTAACTAACATATCATTCATTTTAATCCAGATTTTTTTTTGTTTTTCGGGGTTAATTTCAGTGGTCGCTTGTTTCCAAAGTGCATCATATTCTGGGTTACAATAGCGAGAATAATTATTCCCTATCCAATTATTCGCTTTTTGCGGAATTTGATCACAGGTATAGGTTTTTAAATAAGATGTAGGATCGGGATTCGTATTTCCGGTACTAAATAATTGTAAATCCGCCGCAAATCTTTCTGTAGTATCAGGATTAGCAGGATCACCGGAAAAATATACACTGGGATCAATATTTTTGAGTTCTACTTTCATTCCTAATTTCTCTAAGGATTGTTTGATCACTTCTTGGGTTTTTTGCCGTAAAGGATTAACGGAAGTTTGAAAAACTAAGTTCATTTCTACCCCATTTTTATCTCGAATCCCATTATTATTGGTATCTTTCCATCCCGCTTCATCTAATAGTGTTGCGGCTTTTTCTAAATTAAATTTATAGGTGGTATTAGGAGAAACAACTTGAGCCGGATTAACTACAAAATTAGAAGTAGATTTTCCTAAAATTCCATAGAGTTGATTAGCAATAATCTCTCGATTGATTGCTAAACTTAAAGCCTGACGTACTTTAGGATCACTAAAGAAAGGATGGGGGAATTTTAAACTCGATCTTTCTCCATCGGGTGTAGTTTTATTCGGATCGGTTTGATTAATCAAAATTCGTTCCATTAATGCTCCAAAATTAGAAACAATCTTACCTTTTCCCGTCGCTTCTAAGGGTTTTAAAACATTAGATTCTACCTGAAGATTATAGGCATAATCCGCATCTCCTGTCTGCAAGACTGCCCTGGCTGCTGATGCTGCATCCCCTCCCCCTTTTAACTCTAAGCGTTCAAATTCTAACTGTTTGGCTTCTCGAAAATTGGGGTTAGCTTCATAAACAACCACATCCCCAGGTTTAAATTCTACTACTCGATATGGCCCAGTTCCTATGGGTTTTAAATTACCAGGTGCTTGTCGAGCATTTTCTCCATTATAGCCTTGAAAAATATGACGAGGTAAGATCATTCCTTCAGTTCCTACAAACACAGAATACCATCCAGGGGTTACGGATTTAAAGTTAATTTTTATGGTGTGATCATCAATTTTTTCAATATTTTTAATAATCTCATACGTCCCAGATGTGGTAGTTCCAACTTTGGGATTACTAATAAATTCATAAGTAAAAATTACATCATCTGCTGTAAAGGGTTTACCATCAGACCAGTTAACATTTTTTTTCAGTTTCCAGGTCACTGATTTACCATCTTTAGCAATTCCTCCATTTTCTAAGGTCGGAATTTCTGCGGCTAAGAAAGGCACTAATTCTAATTCATTGTTGAAACTGGCTAAGGGTTCTAAAGTAATCCGACTAGCTTCGGAATCTTTGAACCCTGTTGATAAATGGGGATTCAGAATAGTTGGTGCTTGCCAATATAATAATTTTAGGTTTTTTTCTGCGGGTTGCTGATTAGAATTAGTGGGATTAGTTGAGCTAGAATTTGGAGAAGACCCACAGGAACTTAGGGTTAAACTAATCAGAGAAATCAACAGAGAAAATTTATAAAAATTCATAGAAATTGTAGAAAAGGGCGATCGCATTCTGTACTGAGTATGTTTCATTACCATAGTGAGGCATTTATGCCTCTATTCTCGAATTTCGTTAATTCTATTACCGTAGTGAGGCATTTATGCCTCTATTCTCGAATTTCGTTAATTTTATTACAAAATTTTACAAAAACACCGCTTATACTTGACAAAAGCATAACATTTTGCATTGTGAGGACTATCAATATGGGTCTGATCCACCAAGTTGAAGTTCGCAGACTCAACTCAATGAGGTCTGGGATGGTTGAATTTTTCACTCCTCAAACCAGCGATGAAACGATGACAGTACAGGTTGAAGCGGGCGCGGTAGAGAAGTTATTTGTCCATCGTTTTCAAACTGATCAATTATTGGTCGTCCGAGGTCAATTTGTCTTAGTGATTTTACAGAATCGTCAATATCGTTATATTCCCTTGAGTGATCGGGTTCCAACTGTGGTTAAAATTCCCCCAGGGGTTCCTCACGGTGCAGTTAATCTGGGTACAGAAGACTGTTTAATGGTGAATGCGCTACTGCGACATGGGGAACCCCATGAACTAGATTATCGCCCCTTAAACCCCCCTTTTCCCTACAATTTAGTCGCGGTAAAACGGGCGTTAGAAAGTTTAGATTATCCCCTGACAGCTTAATTTTAAAATCATCTTATATCAATATAGGATACCAAATTGCTGTATCCTATATTAATATAAGCGATCGCAATTCTTTAAACCTTTGGCACTCTTAAAAATTAAAGTTAAACCCAATTCTAAACAGCAAGTTTTCCATGAAGAAATTGATGGAAGTTTTACTGTTAATCTTAAATCTCCCCCAGTCGAAGGAAAAGCCAATCAAGAATTAATTAAATTTTTAGCCAAACACTTAGGAGTTCCCAAATCCCAAATTACCATTAAATCGGGCCTATTCTCCCGTCATAAATTTGTAGAAGTTCCTGATCTTAATTCCTAGTATAATCGGTGAGTAGACATCATTAATTTCAGTATTTTTGCCAATGGATGCGTTTCAACCCACCCCTCCAGATTGGACGACTGATGCAATTCACGCTTCTGAGTTTTGCTGTCCTGAATGTTCCGCGAGTAGTTTAGAAGCCCAAAAGGTTTGGATTAATCGTCGTTCTCCAGTGTACAGCGAAAATAACCATCGCAAATGGCAGGAATTTTATACTTGTCAATGTGGCTGTGTTTGGTGGGCTTGGAGTAGCGATCGCCCCCCGTCTAATTTGCTTCCTCAACCTGAAGATTCTGATATTTTTTGATCCTCTCAAATCAATAATTTAATCTCAAAAACTAGAATGAATCTAAATTTACTGTCCCAATACTTTAAAATTTCTCCTAAAAACTTATTGGCGATCGCTTTAAATATTCCTTTCCTAACAATTCCGGTTCTATTTCTACCCCATTTGTCCTCTTTCCCCTTACAAATTGCCGAAAAAATAGCCCTATCTCCCACCGACATTAATACCATTGCTGGAGAAATTACCGTTAGAATTGACGGGCCAAAAGGCGGATCGGGATTTATTGTAGAAAAACAAGGAAATACCTATTATGTTTTGACAAATTGGCACGTTGTCGATCGCGTGGGAGACTATGAAATCGTCACCCCCGATGGTGAACGCCACTTTGTTTATTATAGTTTAATTCAACAACTTCCCAACCTAGATTTAGCCCTAGTTCCCTTTAGTAGTTCCCAACGATATCGAGTAGCAATTCCCGCCGATGCTAATAATATTCAGTCAGGAAGTCCTTTATATGTAGCCGGATGGCCCCGTTCTGGAAGTTCCCTAGGACAAAGACTTTTTTTAAGTACCAGTGGAACCTTTAGCCAACGTCAACAACCTCGGTTGGGGTATAGTTTAGTTTACACAAATTTAGTCAGAAGTGGGATGAGTGGCGGCCCAATTTTAGATGGGGAAGGAAAGGTTATTGGAGTCAATGGAATTGTCCAGCTAGGCACTAATCCTGATAAAATTGTTTCTGCGGGAATCCCGATCAATTATTTTTTTAATTGGCGAAAAACAGCAACATTATCTTCAATTATTTCCTCCACTAATCCCTCTGCACCGATTACCAATAATCCCGATCTGAATACTTCAAATTCACCCGCAAAACCCCCTATTAATATCGCTTCGGTCACTAATTCCTTTTCTTTAGCTACGACTTTAACCGAAGAATCAGGAGAAATATTATCCATCGCTTTAGTCTTTCCCTATGCTATTATTGGCAATAGTAATGGAAATATTTCGATTTGGAATATTACCACCAGTGGACTAACTCGAACTTTACCCGCTCATCAAGGATCAATTTATAGCATTAGCCTCAGTCAAGATAACAAATATTTAGTTACAGGAGGGGAAGATGGATTAATTAAAATTTGGGATTTAGCCACGGGTTTACAATCTTCAACTTTGCCCTTACTTCAAACGATTCAAGCCCATAATAATCCCATTTTAGCAGTAAAAATTAGCCCTGATGGTAAAATGATTGCCAGTGGAGGTTGGGATAAAACTATTAAACTTTGGAATCTGCAAACGGGTCAACTTTTAAAAACCTTTATCGGACATGAACAGTTAGTTAGCGCGATCGCATTTAGTCCCGACAGTCAAATTTTAGCCAGTGGAAGTAAAGATAGTAGTATCAAATTATGGAATATTCAAACTGGAGAATTAATTCGTACCTTAAAAGGTCATGAATTATCGGTTTTATCCTTAGCAATTAGTCCTGATGGAGAGACTTTAGCCAGTAGCAGCGCCGATGGAACAATTGGATTATGGAAATTAAAAACAGGTCAACCCATTCGTAAGTTAAGTGGTCATACCGATGGCGTTTGGTCAATCGTAATTACCAAGGATGGGAAAACATTAATTAGTGGAAGTTGGGATAAAACCGTCAAACTTTGGGACTTAGCTACGGGTCAATTAAAAGGGAATTTAAGAGGTCACTCCGGTTATATAAATGCAGTTGGGATTAGTCCCGATGGTAATACCCTAGTTAGTGGGGGATGGGATGGACAAGTAAAGGTTTGGAAGCATCCCTAATCTAAGTAATTGCACAAAATAAATTACCTAGTTGAGAGAGGGAACACCGGAACAGCCCCCCTAGCCCCCCGTGCACGGGGGGCTAGGGGGGGAGGGAACAGGGTAGAGGATGTGTAATTAATTTTGTTTAGGTACTTAAATATTTATTCTGTTGAATACGGATAAACAAGAGAACGTTTCAATTATTTACAATCCTTCGGAGGAATTCATCAATTCCCCCCATATCTAGGCAGTTTTCTGCTTAATTAATTGTTGGAAAATCCCATATAAATTTTGAGCAAATTGTTGAGGATTCCATAGAGGAACCAAGGATTCAGATTGCTTAGATTTAATCAATTTTTCTTGAACTAAAGTTCTCAAAACCTGATCCTGACCTAAACGCACCCCCCAGTTAATATAGTCCTTCCAAGACTCAGAAATTCCTTCTTCAATTGATAATCCTTGTAAAAAAGAATAACCCATCCGCGATAAAAATTGTTCCCCTTTATAAGTCACCACAGGAACATTAAACCAGAGGGCTTCTAAAGTGTGAGTCCCACCATTATAGGGGTAGGAATCCAAGAAAACATCCGTAATCCCATACACTTGACGGTGTTCTTCTTCCCTGGGAAAACGGGGGAGAAATTTAATCCGATGTTTCCCCACACCCAACCCATCACAAACTTGACGATAGGTTGAAATTACCACATCTTGATCCGCTAAACCCTTATAAATTAAAATACTATCGGGAACTTGTTTAAGAATTTCGACTTGAGCCTTGACTAATTCCACATTGAATTTCCGACCCGACGCCACACATAAATAAACAATTTGATCCGAACTAATTCGATAGGTTTGTCGCAATTGAATCGGATTAGTTTCAACTCGCTCAAACCCAGAAACCGCCATAAAAGACTGCGGCATTTTTAATAATTGTTCCGTGTAGTATTTTTCCGTCCCTTTGGGATGGGTATATTCATCCCCTAAAAAATAAGTTTGATTGGAGACTTGCAAGGCATCAAACCCCAGCCAAGAAATACAAATAGGGGCAGGTTTGTAATAAAAAATATCGCTGTGAATAGGTAAACTTAACGCATCTAAATCTAAAATAATATCAATTTGATCATTAGTAATTTCTTGAATAATTTCTTCCGGTGTGGGTAATCCATTGGGATAGTGTTTAGGAATAAAAAACTTATTTGCGATCGCTTCAAATAATGGGGTACGATCATCCGCCTGGAGGCGATCAGTACAATAAAGATAGAGCTTAACGGGTAAATTTGATAATTCGCGTAAAACATCCAAACTACACCAACCCACCGAATGACGATTAAAATGGCTAGATAAGATGCCAATTCTTAACGGAGAATGGGGAAATGTAGCGGGAATAGTATCGGAAATTGATTGATATTTAGGCTTGAGAATTTTCTCAATATATTTTTTAGTAATTCGATGATGGAGCTTAATGTTTTTATCCAAATCATCTCTTAAATAGGGCATACTAAAGAGTAAATTAGAATACAGGGATTTAATTTCTACTAAAGTCGTCCGATCTAATTTAGAATAAAGTTGAGATTCTAACTTTAAAAACCGATCCTTAGCGATATGGTTTAATCCCGATACCTGATAGGTGCTAATCCCATAAATTGCTGCCATAATCGGGTCAATTTCATGACAACATTCGATATAGCGATCCACCGCTTTACGGGCAGCAGCTAAATTACTACTATCGCGATAAATGCCACATAAATGTTGATGGGCTAGGGGTAAATTAGGTTTAATTTCAATTGCTTTTTGTAATAAAGGAATTGCCTCTTTATATTTTCCCTGATGTCGTAAAACCATCCCCATTTGACCATAGGCTTCAGCAAAATCTGGCTTCAACTCCACAACTTTTTGCCAAAGGGCGATCGCTTCTTCAACCTTGCCTTGGAGCGCTAATTGATTCCCTTGATTAAATAGAACATCCGCCCCGCCCAATTGGGGATTTAAGGCTAAGGCTCGTTGCTCTGAAATCTGGGCTTCCCCGTCCTGTCCTAAGTGTTTTAAAACCTGCGCCAAATTCCAATGGACGGCAGCTAAATCCGGCTGTAAATTCACCGCTTGGCGATAACTATTAATCGCGGATTCCAGTTGTCCTTGTCGGTAAAACATACTCCCCAAATTAACATGGGCTTGGGGTAAATTCGGGTTAATTGCTAATGCTTGTTGATAGGAGCGAATCGCCTCTTGTATTTGACCCTGGGCTTGATAAATATTCCCCATGGTCACATAGGCTAATGGCTCATTCGGCTCAAGGGCGATCGCGTTTTGGCAGGCTGCGATCGCCTCAGAATACAATTTCTGAACATAGTAAGTTTCCGCCAATTGTGTCCACCCTTGGGGACTATCAGGCTGTATTGCGGTAGAGGGATCAGAGAATTGATTCGGATTCACGGACATTAGGACAGTGCAATGAAGGTATCACCTATAATTTTAACGGCTAACGGGAGCAGGGGAAAGGGGGAAGTAGGGGAGCAGGGAAAGAAGGGGAAAAATTATCTCCATCCTTGGGTGTCAATCTTCAATATCCGAATAAGTACCTAAACAAAATTAATTACACATCCTCTACCCTGTTCCCTCCCCCCCTAGCCCCCGTGCACGGGGGGTTTGGGGGGGGCTGTTCCGGTGTTCCCTCTCTCAACTAGGTAATTTATTTTGTGCAACTACTTATAAGGCAAAATAGGGAAATACAGTCAACCTTGCCGACCCCTATGCCTAGCTTGCTTGCTGATGTGAAGAATCTGTTGGCCGATTTAATGGGGCGTTACCAGTCCCAAGTTGATTATTTAGCCATTCGTCTGGAAGAAGCCGAAGAAACAGATATATTATTACGCGGAGATCGAATTGAAACCTTGAGTGAAGGACTTTCCATCGGCGGTCAAGTTCGGGCTTGCTATCGAGGCGGATGGGGATTTTCTAGTTTTAATCGCCTCTCAACCCTAGAAGATCGCATTGGTGAAGCTATCACCGCCGCCAAACTTATTGGTACAGAAACAACTATTCTCGCTCCAATTCCGATTATTCAAGATAGCTGTAACTTACCCCTAACTGGAACCGATCCCCGTCAAATTCCCTTAGCTGAAAAAAAAGAATTATGCGATCGCTACGGCCAAATTCTTCGCAGTGTTGACCCCTGTATTGCCACTATTTCCGTCCGCTACAACGATAGTACCCAAAGAATAATTCTGATCACCTCCGAAGGAACTCTATTAGAACAATCTTGGGTCGATATGGAAATGCGTTTTGCAGCCACAGCCAGAAATGGGGAAACCGTACAAACTGGACGGGAAACCACAGGTTCCCGCAAAGCATACCAAGACCTGACAAATCTCGATCAGCAGGTTCGTAGTGCAGCGTTGCGGGCGGTGAATTCCCTAGCCCTTCCCCCCGTTAAGGGGAATGTTTATACCGTTGTGATTGACCCCATTTTGTCGGGTTTATTTGTCCATGAAGCCTTCGGTCATTTGTCAGAAGCGGATATGACCTACGAAAATCCTGATTTATTAGAAGTTATGACCTTGGGCCGTCAATTTGGCCCGAAAAATCTGCAAATCTTTGATGGTGCAGCCCCGACCGGACATCGGGGAAGCTATTTTTATGATGATGAAGGAACTCCAGCAACCACCACCCAACTGATCCGAGATGGGGCCTTAGTTGGTCGCCTTCATTCCCGTGAAACCGCAGGTAAATTAGGAGAAGTCCCCACCGGAAATGCCCGTTGTTTGAATTATCATTTTCCGCCCTTAGTTAGAATGACAAATACCTGGATCGAACGGGGTGATACTGCCGTTGAGGACTTATTAAGTGATATTAAAGAAGGGGTTTATGCTCGCAATTGGTTGGGGGGAATGACCAATGGTGAAATGTTTACATTCACTGCGGGAGAAGCCTGGATGATTAGAAATGGCAAACTAGAAGAACCTGTTAGAGATGTGACTTTATCGGGAAATGTTTTTACCACCCTAGCAGATATCGAAGCGATTGGTGATGACTTTTATTGGGATGAATCGGGGGGTTGTGGAAAGGGAGGACAAAATGGTTTACCTGTTGGTTGCGGAGGCCCTAGTTTACGCCTTAGCAATGTCGTTGTCGGAGGGGAAGCAATAGATTGAGAATTTGATACTCCCACCCCTTCAGGGGTGGGCTTGCGTCGCGGACAAATTCTGTCACTCGGTGATCAGTTTTCCCGCCGTCCATCACCGCGTTTAGGAGAAATATCATTGGTATTTTGATCATTATAGTTGTGGTGTGTAACTTTTATGGGATCGGGGTTCAGAGATATGAAGACTGATCCGGACTGGGAAGATTGAATTTGTTCTGGATCACGCTGTTGCATAATTTGAGGTTGAGGGTCAAAACTCTGAGGCAAACCCACAATGGTACTGATCATTAAGACGGTAATAAAGTTAGACATTTTTGGCTGAGTATTGGGACGACTATTCCTGAATACCAATGCTTTAATTACTGATCCGGATCATCAATAAAATCCTGATTGATCATTCCCTTATCAAAGGTAAAAAAAATGGAGTGAGTCTCAAGTTCCAAGAAATATATAGATATGATTCTATTTTTTCTTGACTCACTCCTCTGTAGTTTTAATCATGATAATTAACGTCCACTTCCCCTATGAGGAAGTCCTTGTGTGTCAATATCTGTGCTGGTTTCAGTTGCAAGAAAAGCCACAACTTCACTTTTTGAAGATAAATTAACGTTAATAGGATTAAAAGCATGACGAGTCATGACAGAGACTAACAAAGTCGATAATAAAATGGTGCTGTAGATTCGCATAAGAGTTGTCCGTATTAGAGTGTCCATTCTCTAATACAAGTTGAATGAAATTGATCCGGTAAAAAAGACAAACTTTCCCTAGATTGCTTTTGAGTCCTGTAATAGTGTTATAATAAAAGGGATAAATCTTGTGATCAAGAATCAAGTAAGCGATCGCTAGTTATGACAACTCAAGAACAAAAACATCCTCAATACAATACTGATCGAAAGATTGTTCTGAGTCTTTTAGAGCAAGAAGCAACGGACTATAATCTAGTAGAATTAGCCCGTTTAAAAATTCGCTATCGAGGTTTTCCGGGTGCAAAGGATATTCAAAGCGATTTAGAAAGAATCTTACAAACCTGGGGATATACCGACGAAACTTTATTTGAAAAAACTCGCCAAATTCACGCCACAGGTCAAATTTATAGAGGCAAAAAAAACGATCAAGAAGATTGGATTTGAAGGGTATATTCTTTCTTCTTCACGGTCAAGATCAGATTCTCCGGCTAAATCCAGAACAAAATTTTCCTGTGCCACTGCGAGTTTTGTGGCGATTTTGTGCAAATATGGAAAGACTGTCTGATAAGAGTGCCAGTGACACTTACAGGTGCTATTACCGGGGAGTTAGAGAGGAAATACTAGGTTACAATTTATGAAGGCTGGCGATCGCGTTTCGGTTAAAACATCTGTTGTCGTTTATGTCCATCCCAAACATCGGAATCAGACATTTGAGACTAAGGGATTGAAGGGGAATGTTGTATCTGTGATTACTGATTGGCAGGGAAGACCCCTAAGCCCGAATTTGCCTATTGTTGTGGATTTTGGCAATAAATTCAAGGCCCATTTCCGAGAAGACGAGTTAGAATTGATAGAATAGTTTGAGAAGCTAGGAGAATATTAGATAAATAATTTCTCCTAGTCTCCTATTTTCTTCCCAAAAACCAACCTAAAATATTAATATCTCCTCGCATTTTTTCGATTTCTTGACGGTGGCGTGCGGCGGTTTGATAATACCAGGAACAATATTGAGCAAATTCATCCCGATATTCAACTTCTTGATGGAATTCCCGCGTAAGTTGATGAGCTTGGAGCGCAGCCACCACAGCGTGATCGGGTTGTTTAACAGTCTGTTCCCATTCAAATGGCATGATTACACAATCCTAGATTAAGGAATGCTTTTACCTTAACACAGGAATCAGTTATCAGTCATCAGTTATCAGTCATCAGTGTAAGAATTGATTTATTACCCATTCCCTATTCGTAATTCGTAATTCATAATTCCCTACAACCAACCTCGCAACCGATAAACTCCTAATCCCAAGGGATAAATAAATAGGGGTAAAAGTTTAGATAAGAATAGAAACATAGCAAAAAATCAACTTTTATTCCGTTTAAAAATCCAACCTAAAAGGGTTGTAGCTTCGGTGGGACGAGGAGTAGATTTAGAAGCAGTTGGTAATAGTTTTGATTTAGCCAGAATACCGGAAAGATTATCGGCGATCGCTTCAATTTTAAAAATTTCCGTCGATTCTGGTTTTTGATCAATTTGCCACCATTTGACTAAACAACCTACAGACCATCCCGATACAATCCCTAACTCTAAACTGCTTAATATTGAATTATTTAATCCGATGAAACAGAGGGTAAAAAATAATCCTGATCCTAATCCTGTACGAAACACTATTGATGATTTTAACATAGATTTTGTCAAATTTGTGGAGCCTATTTCCTAGTTCAGAAATCAGATTGAGTCATTTCAAGCAATCGAAGAATTTTGATGAGAAATAGGACAGTAGTAATATACCTTGGATCAGCTAACTGACCAATTAAATCCGCCGCCCGAATTAAACCAGGATAATCACTGGTACCTCGATGTTCTTCATCATTAGGAACCGGAAAACGAGTTAACTCAATATAGTGTTGAATTGTGTTAATATCAACTAAGGGATTCTGCTCAAAATATTCTCGAATTACCGATTCGTAATTCGTAATTACCCCTTACCATTCACGCTCTAAACGCGGGGGTAAACGCAATTTAGGAAACTGATAAAAGGTGTTTCCCTCGTCATCAATTTCGGGAAAGGCTAAAAAAAGTTGAACTTGATGATCTAAATATTTTTGAGCGACTTCGGGGCTAACTCCGGCTAAAGCTGATAGTTGAATTAGGGATACTTTGCCTCCTTGGGCGGCAACTAATCTATAAAACGCCGAATCTAATTGACGTTGTTGTTCTCGATTATTTCCTAAATTGACAATTAATAAAGTCATCAATACACCCAAACCAGCAACAGAAATTAACTCTAGGATAGCCATAATTAATAATAGATAAATTAAACGAAATATGAGATTAACAATTAACAGTTTATTGGCTCTGTTAATTGTTAATAATTTACCCTAAATTAAGAGGGTTGAACAAGATTATCGGCCCCTCGAATCACTTTTGCTGATTCAATCACATCTCCTTTTCGCAGTTCTTCTAATACTTCTTTCCCCTCGGTGACATAGCCAAAGACAGCATAACGACCATCTAATAAATTAAGTCCAGCCGGAGTTAATTCCGGTTCAAATAGGAAGAAGAAAATTTGAGAAGATCCGCCGTCGGGAATGGCTTCTGGACGGGCTAAGGCTAAAGTTCCAAAAGCAGAAAAGGGCAAAACTGGATGATCTTGATAACGACCAATTTCTTCAAAAGTGGTGTTATAAATCGGTTCTTGATCTCCTTGAGCTAAAATTTCCAGAGGAATGCCCCGATATTTTCCAGTTTTAGGATCAATAAAACCATCATCTGCACCTTCAGGATCTCCAACTTGTAGGGCATAGGATTCTTCTGAACGAATGAATTTTAAGCCATCATAAAATCCCCGTTCCACTAAATCAACAAAATTACCCGCCGTCACCGGGGCACTATAACCATCCACGACAACAGTTAAGTTACCTTTATTGGTTTTGATTTCAACGGTAGCCCGACCTTTCAATTGAGGCAAATTAGAATATTCTGCCGGAACTTCAAAGGGAAATTCCTGAACCATTAATTCTTCTAATGTGCCAATGTTATCTAATATTTTACCCTGGGTTAATAAAAGCGTTTGCGGATCTTTGAATTCAACCGCCGCCCGCAAACTATCAATATCCTGTTTAATTTGTTCAACTAATAATTGAGCTTGGGGTTGGCGTTCTTCGGGAATATTAGCTAATAATTCTGCCTCTTTGGTGCTCAAAACCCGAGAAGCGGTGGTGATATTGCCGTTAATATTACTCCAACGTTTTCCCCGAAGTTGGGACTTAATCCCTTCTAAACTCAATTGGATTTTTCTCGCCGCTTCGTTATCAATGGGCAGAGCATAGCGTAAGAGGGCTTGACCATCGGTGATGGCATTGCCTTGGGGGAGGATACTTTCCCGTTTTGGGGAACTGTCACCGTCCCACCAAGCGGCGCTCAGACCCACGGATAGGGAAAATAGCAGCACAGCCACTAAACCCGTTTTCAACCAATGTTTATAGGTGTTTCTCATGGAATTGGAAAAATGCAACATAAATCTTAACTTTTGTTCTCTATACTGATCTTGCCACTATTTAGCCCGTTGTCGCAGGAAAAAAATTAATCCCCTGTTCCCGATTTTGGGGTAAAATAGGATGCCGATTATTCTGCCCAGGTATTAGTGTTTGCATGATTTCCAGTAACGACTTTCGCACAGGTGTCACGATTGTATTAGATGGTTCAGTCTGGCGTGTAATAGAATTTCTGCACGTTAAGCCCGGAAAAGGTTCTGCTTTTGTGCGGACAAAACTCAAAAACTCACAGACCGGTAGTGTAGTAGAACGCACTTTCAGGGCGGGAGAGACTGTTCCTCAAGCGACCCTGGAAAAAAGTGAAATGCAACATACCTATAAAGATGGGGAAGACTTCGTTTTCATGGATATGGAAACCTATGAAGAAGCCAGTTTGAAGGAATCTGAAATTGGCGATCGGGTTAAATATCTTAAAGATGGCATGACCGTTAGCGTGGTTCGTTGGGGAGAACAGGTTCTGGAAGTGGAACTCCCGAACTCCGTCATCTTAGAAGTGGTAGAAACCGATCCCGGAGTCAAAGGAGATACCGCCACGGGGGGTACAAAACCCGCTATTGTGGAAACAGGTGCTCAAGTGATGGTTCCCTTATTTATTACTAAAGGGGAACGAATTCGGATTGATACCCGTACCGACAGCTACCAAGGTCGAGAGTGAAAACTCGCCGAACTATGATTTCATATTTAAGCGGTTTAGACTGTTGGGCGATGGGTCAAACATACACCCAACGGACTGAATCAAGATAGACTGCAAATTTAGGGGAGACATACCAACTGTGCAACTAGATTTGAACCAGCTTCGTGAACTGCTGGCTGATCTCGATAAAACTAATATTTCAGAGCTAACACTCAAAAGCGCAGATTTTGAACTGACCGTTCGTAAAGAAGTTTCGCCCGGATCTCAGGCTTTATCCTCGGTTGAAACTCTGTTAACGGCTGCGGGGGTTGGTTCACAGTTGGTGTCGTCTCCGGTGGTACCCACTGCGATTGTTCCTCCAGTTGGGGAAAATCTCACTACAGCGACCCCAGCAACGCCAGTGGCTGCTCCTCCACCTCTTTCGCCGGAATCGAAGTGGGTCGAAATTACTTCCCCCATGGTGGGAACCTTTTATCGTTCTCCTGCACCTGATGAAGCGCCTTTTGTGGAAATTGGCGATCGCATTTCTACGGGTCAGAGCGTTTGCATTATTGAAGCCATGAAGTTGATGAATGAAATTGAAGCCGAATTTTCTGGCCAAGTAATGGAAATTTTAATTCAAAATGGTTCTCCCGTTGAATATGGCCAGCCATTAATTAAAATTAAGCCGGATTAAAACCGAAATTCCCGATCAAAAGTTGAGCGAGTTATCGGTTGCGCAATTTCCAAGCCTTCTCCCCCCAATACCGTTAAAGGTTTTCCGGCAACGGATAGCCAAACTTTGCTGTTGGGGTTAAGGGTCGTAGAAGTATAAACGATTTGTCCTAAGCGTCCAGTCATGGATGCACTCCCCCCGCCTTGGGTAAATTCGGGGGATAAGTCCACATAAACTTCATCATTTTTGGTGGTTAAGTTCAGAAGTTTTGTTCCTTTAGGAATTTCACTAAATTGATTCGGGTCGGAAACCCCTGCTAATAATCGATCCAGGGCGATATTTAAAAATACCGTCGGGTCATTTTGGGCTTGAATTTGTACAGGTTGAGAAATAATCGCCAACTTACCGCTTTTATCCTCTACCCAATAAATAGCGAGGGTTTTCTCAACGGTTTCCGATGGCGAGGGAGTGGGCTGTGGTAAGGTTAGGGTTGGGGAGGAAACAACGGGTTCTTTGGGAGAACGGGAGCTTAATGTCCACCAGCTTAACCCTGCGCCCACAGCAATTAAGCAGGCGGCAATTCCTGCCATAATTCCAACGGGAATAACACGAGTCTTTTGGGGATCTTCCATTGATTTTAAATTTTATTTTTGTAGCAACTGAAATTCTGATCAAGGTCTAACATCAAAAAACCTGACTAGGGATAAACCAAGCCAGCCTCAAAAATAATATACTATAATTACCCTTAAAATATTGACATTAAAATATTCAATTCAGTAATCTGTAGTCAGTTTAATATTTAATAGACCGTTAACTGATAACTGCCAGAGACGCGCCATAGCACGTCTCTACTGATAACTGATTAGTTAATGGCGTCTTTGGTTGCATCCTTCACGTCTTCAACCGTATGACGGACTTTTGCTTCGGCTTGCTTGGCTTTTCCTTCCGCTTGAGTTTGAGGATCTCCAGTTATATCCCCCACGGTTTCTTGAATTTTACCTTCAATATTTTTTGCCGTTGCTTTAACACGATTTTCTAAACTCATGATATCCTCCGTATTGGCTTGATTACAGCTAAATAAACCGAATTGAACTATACTAATTTTTTACAGTTGGCTTAGTTATCTGTATAAATATTAATAGCAAGCACACCGAAAAAGAGTCTTCCTTAAGACAGATATCTATTCAATTAATCCAAAATATAATGAATGAGTTCGGATCAAGATTTTAGCTTTTCAGCATTCTCATGTTTCCCTAAAAGTTAAGTTAAGAAAATATAAGAGTTATAGGTATTTATAATTATTCGACTAGAATATGAGAATATTCATCTTAAAGATTTTGAAAAACATCAAGACACCATTCAATTGTTTGGCGATTCTAAGGACTATGTTTTAGGGGCATCTCCTTTCCATGCTTCTGACACGGGCATTTTCCGAGACACCAATCGGAATAATATCTTTGATGCTCAGGATGAGTTAATTGGCGTTGTCTCAGACGTGAAAAATTTACGCTTATCGGGGACTTATTTTAACTATGTGTAGTTAGTGGGACTTAAACAAAAATCAAGCCCAAATCAAGCCTAAACTTGCTTTGTAGGCTGCAAACTCGGCTTTTTGATATAATTCTATATCTAATGGTAAGTTTTTTTTGCCATCGTATAGATTGCTGGTTACTGCTACGACTCCATTTAGGAGCTACCAAAGAAGCTGGCTTGATCAAGACAGATGAATCTGAATCAACCTCTACTCGCTATGCCTGTTATCTCCCTTTTTGGGCATAAAAGTGTTTTAACGCAAATCCATAAGAGTAACCATCAAAACTTAAAACCCTTGCAAAATAAGGAAAACAGTGTTTTAACGCAAACCGTAAGGCAAGAAATATGAACAAATCATCCTCCAGATTATGACCTCGCCAGATTAGGAAATAAATTGCTATAATCTCCTTACATGAAGTCGTTATGAGTTTGAAATAAACATGACAAACCCAACCGTTGAAAACCTTGTTATTATTGGTTCTGGGCCTGCGGGCTATACCGCCGCCATCTATGCAGGACGGGCGAATTTGAAACCCGTGGTCTTTGAAGGCTATCAAATTGGGGGGATACCGGGGGGGCAGTTAATGACCACTACAGAAGTTGAGAACTTCCCAGGTTTTCCCGAAGGCATTACCGGGCCAGAACTCATGGATAGAATCAAAGCCCAAGCCCAGCGGTGGGGGGCGGAATTATTTACTGAGGATGTGATTTCCGTTGATTTGAGTCAACGTCCCTTTACGGTTAAATCGGAAGACCGGGAAATCAAAACCCATACTATTGTAATTGCTACCGGGGCAACGGCGAAACGGTTAAATTTACCCCAGGAAGAAACCTTTTGGAATGCGGGAATTTCCGCCTGTGCTATTTGTGATGGGGCGAGTCCAATTTTCAAAGGAGTCGAATTAGCGGTAATTGGGGGAGGAGATACGGCCGCCGAGGAAGCGGTTTATTTAACTAAATACGCCACCCATGTTCATCTATTAGTTAGACGGGATGAACTACGGGCGAGTAAAACTATGCAGCAACGGGTTTTAACCCATCCTAAAATTACTGTACATTGGCATACCCAGGCGCTGGATGTTTATGGAAATGGCAAATTAGGGGGGATTAAAATTAAGAATAATCAGACGGGAGAACAGCAAGATTTACCTGTACAGGGTTTATTTTATGCTATCGGTCATACTCCTAATACCCAAATTTTCCAAGGACAGTTAGAACTGGATGAAGTGGGATATATTGTTACGAAACACGGGACTCCAGAAACGAGCGTGGAGGGAGTTTACGCCGTCGGGGATGTCCAGGATCATGAATTCCGTCAAGCAATTACGGCGGCGGGTAGTGGTTGTATGGGGGCGATGTTAGCAGAACGTTGGTTATCGCTAAATGGGTTAGGGGAGGAATTTCAACAGACGGAAACCCCGGAAGTGGAAACCCCGAAGTCAACTCCACCTCAAAATACTAATTCGGAGAATTTCGATATCCAGAATACTCGCCATATCGGGGGTTATGCGTTGCGGAAACTTTACCATGATAGCGATCGCCTAATTATGGTAAAATATTCTTCGCCAACCTGCGGGCCTTGTCATGCCCTCAAACCGATTTTAGATAAAGTCGTGGCTGAATTTGAGGGTAAGATTCACTATATTGAAATTGACATTGAAGAAGATCCTGAAATTGCCCAAAATGCAGGGGTAGTGGGGACTCCGACGGTGCAGTTTTTCAAAAATAAGGATTTAATTGAAAACCTCAAAGGCGTTAAACCCAAGAGTTTATATCGAGAATTAATTGAGAAGAATTCATAGAACAATGTAGTGAGTCCTTCAGGACTCCTAACTCAATGGGGAAAAGATAGCCCTGAAGGGCTTACTACTGTAGTAAGTCCTTTAGGACTCCTAACTTAAATTGGGAAGAAATAAGCCCTGAAGGGCTTACTACGTTTGAGTTAAAATACTTGCTGCATACTTCCTAATAAAGCAATAATGACTTGGGAACCAAATTGTAAGGCAAAAATAGCAATAATCGCAGAAAAATCAATTCCACCTAAAGGGGGAATAAAAGACCGGAATAGGTTGAGGTAGGGATCAGTTAATTGGCTTAAGATAGAAAAGGGCGGATCATACCAATTAATTGTCGGAAACCAGCTTAATAGAATCCTAACAAATAGGATCAACATATAAATGTTCAGGAACTGTGCCAGGGTACTAGCGAGTAAACCTAAAGGAAGTGCCATAAAATTTTTTGGATGTTTGACTGAAATTTGACATAAAGTTATGTTCCCCAGTGTACCACATTGGAAACCAGGGGATAGATTCAAACCAGCAGCTAGAATCAATTAATTTTCGGTTTCTGACCCACTATTACCATTTACACTGCCTAACTGTTGACGGACATCATCAATGGCTTGATTGAGTTGAGAAATTTTATCCTCCAAACCCAAACGGGCGGTTTCCATATTGTCCCCGGTCAATTTAGTCGCCCTCCCCGATTTTCCTTGTATTTCTAATAAGGAATCAACCCGATCTTGATTGTTGATGCGGTTGGCAAGTACCACCCCTAATACCCCCCCAACCAAACCTCCTAAGGTTGCACCGAGGAAGAAGCCACTGGTAAAGCCGTCTCGATTACCCATAATTTAACCAATATTTCACAATAGCTTGATTTTACTCCGATTGGGTAGGCAGACGGTCAAAAGTGCCAAAGGTGCGATCTCCCGCATCCCCTAACCCTGGTATAATGAATCCCTGTGCATTAACTTCCGAATCAATAATAGCGGTATATACTTGCAAACTGGGATAGGCTTGACTTAACTTTTGTAACGCTGGGGGGGCGGCGACAATGGAAATAATTCTAATTAAAGCCGGGTCAAGATGACGTTGGGTAAGTTCGGCCATCACCGCCATAATTGTTCCCCCGGTTGCTAACATGGGTTCACTGATGATCACCCGGGTTTGGGGGTCAAATTGGGCGGGTAATTTATTTAAGTAGCAAGTAGGCTCTAAGGTTTCTTCGTTGCGTACCATGCCTAAATGATATACCGAAGATAGAGGTACAACGCTTTGAATTCCCTCCATTAAGGCTAAACCAGCGCGTAAAATTGGAATTACAATTAGGGGAACTTCAGGATTTACAAAAGTTGCATTACATTCGGTTAAGGGGGTTTGTACCGTTGTTTCCAGGGTCGGTAACCAGTCCCTCGCCGCTTCATAGGTTAACCAACGTCCTAACTCCGTCATCGCCGTCCGAAACAAACCCGGAGGCGTCGCCTGGTCACGAGCAACCCCTAACCAATGTTTAATCAGGGGATGGGGTGGGACATAAATACGCAGTTGAGGGGCCATATCAAAACTGTTGGAAATTCTCAACTATCATCCCATAACATTGCTAGGCTATTGTTAAAGGTTTTTAAGTTATCCTTACGGATTAAAATATTGTTCTGCCTTTAGAATTATCTTTATGAAAGCAATTATGATTGTGGGAACGACTTCCCACGCCGGAAAATCAATGATGGTTACGGCCATTTGTCGGATTTTACATCGTCGCGGGGTGAAAGTGGCCCCGTTTAAAGGGCAAAATATGGCTCTTAATTCCTATGTTTCTCCGGGGGGATCGGAAATGGGTTATGCTCAAGCGGTGCAAGCTTGGGCGGCGGGAGTTACTCCCTCGGTGACGATGAACCCGATTTTATTGAAACCCCAAGGGAATATGACCTCTCAGGTGATTTTTAAAGGCAAATCTGTGGGGGTGGTGAAAGCTAGTGATTATTATGAACAATATTTTGATCGGGGTTGGAAAGCAATTACCGAATGTTTGGATTATTTAACTCAAGAATTTGATATTTTAGTTTGTGAAGGTGCGGGAAGTCCGGCGGAAATTAATCTCAAACATCGAGATTTAACTAATATGCGGGTGGCTAAATACTTAAATGCGAAAACCTTATTAGTAGTTGATATTGATCGGGGTGGCGCCTTTGCCCATGTTGTGGGAACTTTACAATTATTAGAACCCGATGAACGGGCGTTAATTTGCGGTATTGTGATCAATAAATTTAGGGGACAGCGATCGCTCTTAGAATCTGGGATCATCTGGTTAGAGGAATATACAAAAATTCCGGTAGTTGCGGTGATTCCTTGGATTGATAATCCGTTTCCCGCAGAGGATTCTTTAAGTTTATTAGATCGTGCTTCTAGTTCTCCCCAAACGGAATTAACCATTGCCGTGATCCGTTTTCCTCGCATTTCTAATTTCACCGATTTTGATCCTTTGGATTCGGAATCAACGGTCAGTATTAAGTATGTTAACCCGGCTGAATATTTAGGACATCCCGATGCTGTAATTCTTCCCGGTTCTAAAACTACTATATCAGATTTACAAGTATTAAAAGAATCGGGAATGGCTGATCAAATTAAAAATTATATTAAAGCCGGGGGGCAAGTTATGGGAATTTGTGGGGGTTATCAAATGTTAGGAAAAGTCGTATCTGATCCCTATGGTTTAGAAGGCGAGCAAGGAGATTATGAAGGGTTAGGATTATTAGCCCTAAAAACAGTAATTTCTAATCAAAAAACCTCCCGTCAACGGTTAGTAACTTCTAATTATCCCCAGAAAAATTTACCCATTGAAGGCTATGAAATTCATCAGGGAAGAACTCAACTCTTAGATTCTAATGATATTTTTCCTTTATTTGATGACCAAAATTTAGGATATGTCAATGGTCAAAAATCTATTTGGGGTCATTATTTACATGGAATTTTCGATAACGGATCTTGGAGACGAACTTGGCTAAATCATCTGCGAAAAGCCAGGGGTTTAAATCCTTTACCTACTGGTATTGCTAATTATCGAGAACAGCGAGAAATATTATTAGATGTATTAGCAGATACGGTAGAAGCTCATTTGGATCTTAAATCTATTCTGGGTTAAGTTTAAAAATCTGATTTTTAGCGGTTAAAACTAATTATGAAAATACATTTTTTACCCGACGAAGTTACTATTGAAGCCGAACCAGGAGAACCCTTATTAGACGTCGCAAAACGGGCAGGTGTGGTGATTCCTACCGGGTGTTTAATGGGGTCTTGTCATGCTTGTGAAGTGGAAATAGACGAAGATAATTTTATCTGTGCTTGTATTTCTGCTGTTCCCCCCGGAAAAACTGAAATGACTATTAATATTTATAGTGATCCGACTTGGTAGGATATTAGGTAATGGGGAATGGGTAATGGGTAATGGGTTTAACGGTCTTGTTAATATCTTAACTGTTTGAATTAGTGCTATAGTGCTACGCATTACAGTTAGGACACTTCTAAATCTGTGCAAACTCATTACCTATTACCTATTACCTATTACCTATTACCTATTACCTATTACCTATTACCTATCAAAAAAATAGGGATTGGGAAACCCAACCCCTAGAGGTGTTTTTTTAACTAATGACTAACTAGCTAAATATTCTCGAACTTGAGCTTTACGACGGCGCAGGTGGCTCAACGCTTGGCTTTCCAGTTGACGAACCCGTTCACGACTGATGCTCATTTGCACCCCCACTTTAGACAGGGACATCTCCTTACCATCTTCCAACCCGTAGCGCAGGGTAATAACTTCCCGTTGTTGGGCTGTTAAGTCCGCCAGTAAATTTTTCAAGTCCTGACGCAGTAACTCTTGGGTGACAAAAGCATCGGCGGAGGTATTATGATCTTCGAGGAGATCTTGCAATTCCGTATCTTGATTATCCCCCACCCGCAAATCCAAAGAAACCGGATGACGAGACGCCAACAGATAATCCCGAATTTGAGCCGGGTCTAACTCTAACGCCTGAGCAATCTCCCCCGGAGTGGCGTTGCGGCCTAATTTCTGTACTAACTCCCGTTGAACTTTTTTAATTTTGTTCAGTTTTTCGGTAATATGGATCGGCAGACGAATGGTGCGAGAAGTTTGGGCAATGGCGCGGGTAATAGCTTGACGAATCCACCAGTAAGCATAGGTCGAGAATTTATATCCCCGCATGGGATCAAATTTTTCCACACCCCGTTCTAAACCCAGGGTTCCTTCTTGGATTAAATCCAAAAATTCCATGTTGCGTTTTTGATATTTCTTAGCAATGGAGACCACTAAACGCAGGTTGGCCTCGATCATTTTTCCCTTAGCCCGACGTCCTTGCTTCAAGATGGTTTGAAGTTCATCTTGACTCATTTCTACCGCATCAGACCACTCTTGCTGACTCGGTTCCCGACCCAGTTGTTCTGCGAGAGTATTTTTCGCTTCCAACTGTTGCATCATGGTCTGTACCTGCTTACCGTAGGTAATCTCCTGTTCTCGGGTCAGTAAGGGAACGCGCCCAATTTCATGCAAATAGGTACGAACTGCGTCGGTAGTTGCAGGTCGAGTGCTTCTGGAAGCCACTTGCTCTTTGTATGTAGTATTGACAGTTGGCATGACTATGAATTACACTCCTAAAAACAGAATTTACAGGGGCAGCAAATTTTTTTCATCTCTCTACAGGAACTTATACCGGAATCGACAACAAAGGCTCCCCCGCACTTTGATTCTGGGAAGGATTCCGAATTCTGTCTGTCTCCGTAAAGACTAATTCTGTCCTATCTTGATTTTTCGTTAGGATTGAATAGAGGATTCCTCTCCAGAGCCTAGGGCTAATAAACGTCCTGACAGGATTATGACATATAACTAGGGTTAAAAGTCAAGGGTTTCATGGCGCAACCTCCCATCGTAGCCAATTTTATTAACATATTTTCATCATGCCCTGATTGTTTTGATAGTACAACTGTAGTAATTGAGTAATAACCGAACTTTCAGGTATCGGTTTCAGGGTGTATGGGTTCTCCCATGCCCATGCAAACAAATTTTGACAGCCAATAAATTAGACTACAGCGAGATTGGGACTGATTACTGAGAAAGTTTCATTAAATTGACTCCCGCTAAATAGTGGTGGTGTATAAGAAGTAATTCCAATGGGTCGATTTAAGCGGGAATCTGGGCCAACAAAGATATTAGAATTGGGGTTATTAGGATTAGGAATAGGAACACCTGTTAGGGGATTATAAGCTAAAACTGCCCCGATATTATTAGAATCTTTTCGAGTATCAAAACCGACGGTATAAAACAGAGAAAATATGAACTGTTTTTTTGTATAATAACACTATAAGCTATAAGGTTTTATTTTTCAATAGGAAATATTAAAATCATCTTAATTTTTGGTTTCCAAATTTTAAAATCCTAAATCATCCTTAGCTAAAGCCGCTGCTTTTAATACCTTTTCATCGGATTGTTGTGTCCAGTCCGTTTCTCCAATTTCTTCATAGAATGTTTGATCATAGGGACGGGTGCGAACTACAACGGGCATCGGGACAGCATGACCTAAGACTAATGCTTGTTGTTTGGAATCTAATTTTGATAACACCGACCGCAAGCTTTGTCCTCCAGAAACCCCGGTAAAAATTGCATCAATATCTTTATCATCGTTTAATAAAGCTGTAATTCTGGTTCCAACTTGAGACATGACTTCCGCATCAATACCAGAGGGACGTTGATCAACAATTAATAGAGTCACAAAATATTTTCGCATCTCTCGCGCAATAGTTCCAAAAATAGTAGAACGTACAATAGCTGGATCTAAAAAACGGTGAGCTTCTTCAATAGTAATTACTAATTGTGTCGGACGGTCTACGGGATTTTTAGAGGCTAAAAAATTCTCGGCTTTTTTAACATAAGCGTGGTGAATCCGGCGAGTGATCATATTAGTTACTAACATATAGGATAGCATATCGGATTGCGATCCAAACTCCACTACGACATTTTTTCCCGCGTCCAAAGATTGTAATATTCTATCTACATAATTAAACGGACAATTGGGACGCATATATTTTAAATTATCCATCCGTAGTAACTTCCGTTGGAGCGCCATAATTGAACCTTTATGTCCCCGGCGTTCATCACAAAATAGTTGAATTTCTTCATTAGTCATGGATAACAATTGAGAAATCCAAGATGAGCCAAATTCACTACGGAGAATATTAGCATTATCAATACTAGCTTCGGAAAGATTTAATTCCCGTTGCACTAACATAATATCTTCTACCTCAATTTGAGCATAGCTTAGATATAATTCCTGTGCATCTTTAATCCCTCGGCGTCGGCTAGATTCAGGATCAAGCGTATAGACTTCCACTTGACCAGGGAACAGTTGTCTTAACCCTTTAACCGTACTAAATTGTTTACCCTCCGATACCGCTTCCCAGCCGTATTCTGAGTGCATATCAAAGATTAAATTAACGGCGGCTTTCTTCTTAATAATTCCCGATAATAATAACCGGGTTAAAAAGGATTTTCCGGTTCCTGATTTTCCGAAAACTCCATTACTACGTTCTACAAACCGATCTAAATCTAAACAAACTGGCACATCCATATCCAGGGGTTTACCGATGGCAAAATTCCGCCGAGTGGGGTCATCTTCCCAACCAAAAATGATTCTAAAATCCCGTTCACTGGCTTCATAAACCTGGGAAAAATGTACGGGAATGGTTTTTACTGGTAAGAGTTCAATTTCGGTGTTATTGGTTTGAGTTTGGAATGAAGCGATCGCAGATTTTCCATTATTAAGAGGGCGAGAAGACCTCGCCCCTACGGTTTTTTCTTGTTGGGCGATAACACGAATAATTTCTTCTTCTCGTTCTGAGACTTCCCGACTTAACATTAACATCGGGCTGAGTTCAATAGTTCCGTAGGTGCTATTTCCGGCTAAAATTGCTTGTAAAAAATCATCATCGGGGTGAGGAGGGTTGGCGATAATTCGCAAGCTGGATGTTCCTAAAGAGACATCAGTTAATAAACAGAAAAAATGCGATCGCTTTCCTCGCACGACTAAAAATTTTCCTACCCGCATTTCTTCTACAGACACATCGGGATGTAAGCGAACTTCTAAACCTTTTGTTAAGGAACCTTGAATGACAGAACCCAGGGGTTTTTCAGTAGTCATAGTGCAGTTTTTTGGGGGTTAGCAATGGGTAACTTTGGTTACGCATTGGGGGTTTATAGCTGGTTGTTGTATTGTTCATACTCCAACATTTTGCCATAAAGTTAATTACAACTTACATTTTACAATAAGAATGTTTATTGTTTTTCGTCAAGAGATTGAAAGAACTTCGTTGTTGGGCTTTAGCCCATCCTGTTAGGGCTAAAGCCCAACAACGGGGGATTTTTTGATATTTGTTTATTTTTTCCTATTATTTAGGATGAAAAACTATAAATGGTTTGGGGTTGTAATTGTTGACAAATGGAACAAGGAAGTTGAGTTAGGGGAAATTGTTCCCGATGGAGTTGTACCTGTAAATTGGTTAGGGGATCAACCCCGGAAGAAATGATAAATTGTAGTTTTTGGAGATGGGGCCATTGAGTAATTTGATCTAAAATTTGGGTAATGGCTTTCAGGTAGGGATGATCTAGTTGTTGATACCAATGGGGATCGGCGACTCCGGCTTGATCAAAGCCTAAATTAACAATTAATTGTGCTTGATCAAATAAAGCGGTTGTTACGGGTCGAGCTTCTTCTTGTAATAGTAAATCATTGGTTTTAGCTAAAAATCTCAACTTTTCTAACCGTTCATAACTGCTGAGAATTGAGGTTTTATTGCGTTTTGACTCCATATATTCTGCTTCTGGATTTTCAACTAAAGGTTGAGATTCATCCCAATTAATAGCCACAGTAATTAAGTAGGTTTGTAATAATAAATGCCCTAATTTTTCTGCTTTTGTAGCCAAATAAACCGTATTATAATCCGTGGCTTCAATAATTAAGGGAACCCGATCCACAATTTCAATCCCATAGCCTTTTAACCCGGCAATTTTACGGGGATTATTAGTAATTAAACGAATTTTACGCACCCCTAAATCATTCAGCATTTGCGCCCCCATGCCATAATCCCGTAGGTCAGGAGCAAAACCTAATCTTTCATTAGCTTCAACGGTATCAAATCCAATATCCTGCAAAGAATAGGCTTTAATCTTATTAATTAATCCAATACCGCGTCCTTCTTGGCGGAGATAAATAATCACTCCTGATCCGGCATAATCAATCATTTTCATCGCTGTTTGTAACTGCATTCGACAGTCACAACGCAAAGATCCGAAGGAATCTCCGGTTAAACATTCGGAGTGAACCCGCACCATTACGGGCATTTCTTTTAATTTTTCCAGATCACCTTTAACTAATGCAATATGTTCCGTATTATCTAAGGAATTACGATAGGCATAAATTTTAAAATCCCCAAATTGTGTCGGTAATTGAGCCACGGTTTCTCGATACACAAAACGGTCATGTGTGAGGCGATAACTAATTAAATCCGCAATTGTAATTAATTTTAAATGGTGAACTTTAGCATATTCAATTAATTCGGGAAGTCGCGCCATTGACCCATCGGGATTTTGAATTTCACAAATCACGCCCCCAGGATATAACCCCGCTAACCGAGATAAATCCACGGCGGCTTCCGTATGTCCAGCCCGTTTTAATACCCCGCCATCTTTAGCCCGCAGGGGGAAAATATGGCCCGGACGTCGTAAATCTTCGGGACGAGTCCCTGGGTTAATCGTTATTTGAATGGTGCGGGCGCGGTCATCGGCGGAAATTCCGGTAGAAACGCCCATTTGAGGGGACGCATCAATACTAACGGTGAAGGCGGTTTGGTTGGCGTCGGTGTTTTTAGTCACCATTAAGGGCAAGTCTAACTGATCCAGACGCTCTCCAGTTAGGGCCAAACAAATTAATCCCCGGGCGTACACCGCCATGAAGTTAATCATATCGGGGGTAGCAAATTGGGCGGCACAAATTAGGTCGCCTTCGTTTTCGCGGTGTTCATCATCCACTACCACAATACAGCGCCCGGCTTTGAGATCGGCTAAGGCGGCTTCTATAGTATCGAATTGGTAGGGGTTTGTCGGTAGCACGGACTCGTTCAAAATCGTTTTCTCATCAACGCTTATTGATTAATTGTAACGCTGTTGATCAATTGAGATCCTATTCTAACTGAAAGGGATTTGATTTTGCCGGGGTAGTTGCAGAAAAACATCTCAACTGACGAATTCAAAACACTTTTATGCTACTTTTATATTTACCTCAACCTGAATATCTATTCCTTATTTATAAAACTGTCGGTATTTCAACATTTGTTGATAAGGATTTTGTCCAATTCATATTCATATATCTAGTTTTGATCTTGATTAATAATGCTTTAGGGTTTCAAATTTATATTATTTTGAAAGAAACAGAAGGTTAATCTTTATTGTGTTTGTGCAATAACTCAATGCTTAATCCAAATCATAGGCTGATAAGCATCATTGGTTTTTTGCTGAAAATTGTGATACTTATCTAAAGGAGTTTTAATTAAAAAATCATAATGATTTTTGAGATTATCAGTATAACTCTGGCAATATAATTGATACAAAGTAATAACCTCTTGTATGTCTGACTCAGTTAAAATTCTTCGAGGATTAAATAAACATTCTTGATAAATAAAATATATAATGGCTTTAGATGATAAAAGATTATTAATTTCACGAGCTTCTTGAATCCGATTTTTCTGTCTAGTTAGATTTTGCTGTTTTAAGTAAATCGCTGTCAGATAAGCTTTGAATAAATTTATATAAGCTGAGTAGATAATATAAATCTGATCTAGGGATAAGCTGATTTGATCCCGATTGTTGTGAAGGCTAATTAATTCTCTTAGATGATTTTCCTGTCTATCTAATAATAGTTCTATACCTAAAGCTGTATTTTCACTCAGTCCATAATCTTCTAAAAGCTGAATCAAGGTTAATGAATTAACAAGGGTTCATGTGTTGAAATGCGATCGCCTCTGATACAATTTACTAAGATGGTATAATTAACTTGCGTTAATCAATAAAAACACTATGACAACCAAAGAAATAATTCTACACGAATTAGAACAAATTCCTGCTTCTCAAAATGTTATTCCTCAAAGCCATGAATCTTTTACATTTAAAATCGCTCAAAGCGAAGAAACTTACCAAGAATTCAAACAACCCCCCAAACCCCCCGTGCACGGGGGCTAGGGGCAGGGCTGTTTCATTCTCTAGGAAAAACTGTGTGACCTCTCCCCCAACCCCTTTTGAGGGGGAGAGGGGGGACTAATTATTACTATTAAACATAAAAAATTATTTATTACTCCCCCTTCCCTACTAGGGAAGGGGGTTGGGGGGTTAGGTCTTAGGGGTTGGCAATGGAAAATGAAACAGCCCTGGGGCTTGGGGGGGAGGGAACACCGGAGGAAAAGACTTCACCGTCTAGCTTTGCTGCATCACTAACTCAGAATGGCGATCGCAGAAGAAACTGAAAAACGAGAACCTCAAATTATTTGTTCTTTAGGATTATTTGAATCAAAGGATTAATGATTACCATGACATCAGTTCAATTAACTACAAATTTTTCCCTAGAAGAGTTCCTGCAATTGCCGGAAACTAAACCCGCTTGCGAGTACATTGACGGTCAAATTTATCAAAAACCAATGCCCCAAGGAAAACACAGTATTCTGCAAACTCGCTTAGTAACCATTATTAATCAAGTTGGCGAACCGCAGCAATTAATTTATGGACTTACAGAATTACGATGCACCTTTGCTGGGCGTTCTCTTGTCCCAGATATTGCCGTATTCGAGTGGTCGCGCATTCCTGTTGATGAAGATGGAGAAATTTCAAACCGAGTGGAAATTGCCCCAGATTGGATCATTGAAATTCTTTCCCCCGAACAGTCTCCTAACCGCGTGATTAACAAGATTATTTTCTCTCTTAAACAGGGAACAAAGTTAGGTTGGTTCATTGACCCAGATGATAAATCTGTGATGGTTTTTCAACCCAATCAATTACCAGAAGTTAAATATGATGCCGATATTTTACCTGTTCTCAGTGTGATAGAAAGTTGGCACATTTCAGCAGCCGATGTTTTGGGGTTGTTAAAATTTCAATAAAGATTTTCTTGTCCTTTAGCCAAGTGGAACAGAACATCGTGTACTGTCAGGTATTGGGCTGGTTAACTGTGTTTATGTTAATCCAGAACTGGGTTTATTTTGGGTAATTGATTATCGCATATATGATCCAGAATATGATAATAAAACCAAACTAGATCATGTAGCTGATATGTTGAATAATCTGGTGACAGAAAAACAACTCCTCTTCGCAAAAGTCCTTATGGATAGCTGGTATGGGTCACAAAAACTAATGGCAATGATTGAAGAATTAGGAAAAATTTATTATTGCCCATTGAAAAAGAATCGTTTAGTAGATGACACAGGAGGAAAAGAAAAATACCAATCAATTGAAAAGATTAGCTCATCTGACAAAGAAAACAGTCTATCAGTTAAAAGCTGAATCTTTGTCCATTTATTTAATCAAAGAACTGAATTGTCCTTCGATAAAAATGAAACTTGTTTGATTCTTTTGGGTTTATTTTTAAATAAATAATCAGGACTTTTTAGGGTGATTGCTATTATCATTGGTATGCGATCGCCTACTTTTAGTACGCTATATATAGCGTGCTTGCGTAAGTCCTGTCTTTGTAGGTTAGGTTACAAGGTTAGGACAATATTAAACCTTGTAATAAGGGTCATAACCTACTGTTGCGGTGTTGCGGTGTTCCCTAGCGCGTAGTGCTATAACTTGCCCAAACTGATACAGGATAGAGTTTTCAGGCTGAATGATCAAAAAATAAGGGGGTTTTACCAATGGGGGGTTACACCCATCATTTTATGTGTTATAGTTCAATTATTAAGTAGATGCACCCTGAATTTATCTCCCGCAGTACGAACTGATAGGGAGATTTTTTTTTAGTTTGAAATTCCTATGCTGTCTTTCCATGTTAAGGGACTCTCGAATCGACCTATCCTCAAATATGGTCTTTTGGTGATCACTGCCTGTATAATCTCTGTAACTCTGACAAAATTACCCGACTGGTTTAATTCCTATTCCCCCACACCTGAAAAGGAAATCTTGGTGCGTCATTTCCTTTCCCATAGCTCGAAAGTCGCCAGTCACTATCAGCAAAATCAAACCACTCCGTCCGTTTCCATCCCAAACTAATAGGATTCCCCCCTTAAAAAGGGGGGTTAGGGGGATCATCTATAACTAGATTTCATATAACCTCAACTAAAAACCACCTCGGAAAATTCCAAAGTGGTTTTAAGAGTATAGGGGAATGGAGCATATGGGAATCGAACCCATGTCCAGAACAAGTATTTACTCCTCGCTCATTCACAGACTTAGCCCTTCTAATCCTCAAGGCGGGAACCCCTCATTATCCCGAAGGGTGGGATGCAATGGTTAAATCTTAACTAACTTTTCAACCAAAGAAACTAAGTTAGAGCATCCGTTGGGGGTTTGTCTATTGTCCTTAACGGAGTCAAACAGTAGACGCTCGAACCTACTAGAGGTGTTTAGGCAGCAACAGCGGCTGATTTACGAGCAAAAGGAACGATGTTGTTCGCAGTTACGTTTTTGTTTGAGTCTTGATTTACGAGAGTTGACTCACTCTCGGCCTGCATCACTTGGTAGCTTTCCTTACCCTGTCGAAACCAGTAATGCCCCTTACTTATTTACTATCATACACAATATTTTTGCGATTGTCAAGTTTTCTCCTCTCGTCCACACTGTTAAAACAAGTAAAAAGTTGTAAATTGAGAGTCTGAGGATTAAGGAAATGGTATGCTAAGACAAAAGAAACCCGACAAAAAACCAATCGCCCAATATAATCACATGGGAGAGTATCGACAAGTTGCTGTTAAGATTATAGATAATCGAGGGATTGAAAGAAAGTTTGAAGATTATTCGATTAACTTAAGAGACTCGGTTTCTGGATCTATGCTAGAATAGGTTAAAAGTTTTAATTTCAAGAGGATTTAACTATGATTTTGGCTATCAATAAAAAAGATGTAATTTTAGAGAACATCGAAACTCTAACAGTACAACAACAGGAGGCAGTTTTAGAATTTATTGAATTTTTGCGATATAAAGCGCAAAAGCAGGAGGAACAGGTAGAAGAAAAACAACCAATTTCTGCTTATGAAGCAGCGAAAGAGTGGGCGGGATGTGTAGACTTTGGCCCTGGTGATTTGGGGACAAATAAAGAATATTTAAAAGGTATGGGTAAAAAATGAAAAGAAACATATTACTAGATACAGGGGTGTTAGTGACATTTATTAATAAAAGAGAAAAACTACATCCCTGGACAAAGGAACAATGGAAAAAGATTGAACTGCCTTTATTAACTTGTGAAGCGGTAATAACTGAGGCTTGTTTTCTACTGCAAGATGTCTATGAAGGTGAGGAAGCAGTGATGAATTTAATCAGTCAAAAAATCATTTCAATTCCTTTTCAACTGAATGATGACAGCGAAGCGATAAGAGAATTGATGAAACGGTATCAAAATGTGCCGATGTCTTTAGCAGATGCTTGTTTAGTCAGAATGAGTGAGTTAATTTCCGGTAGTTGTGTATTAACGTTAGATAGCGATTTTGTCGTTTATCGAAAGAATAAAAATCAGATAATAGATTTAATTTTTGGCGACGGAGAAAATTTTTAATGGCGGGTAAAATCCAATATCAAATATAAAAACAACTTTTTATTAAGTAAATTAGTGTAATTATCTCTTATATTATTCTCAAGACTGACTAAAAATTCACGAAAAAATGGTTAATTACTTAAAAGATTTATTAATTATCAATTGTTCTAAGTCTAAATATTCACAACTAGAATTTTTACCAGCAATTGAACGTTACAATGGCGTGGCTTTTCGAGTTGTACGAAAGTTTTTACAGGAACAAACAACTGATTATTTAGATATTTTTATTTTATCTGCTAAGTTTGGACTGATACCTGCTTATCAGTTGATCCCTAATTATGATCAGAAGTATGAAAGTAACCCAAATAAAAGTGTAGCTGGTGTAACAGTTAGTGATAACTTAGCACTTTCTACTCCCGATATGCCAGAAGAACATAGTACAGATATTTATAGACTAATTGAAGCTGATTTAATAGAAGAAATTATTGGAAAAGAAATTAGATCACCTCAAAATTTACCTAATTCTGGTGCTGAGGTTTTTATTGCTGACTCTAGTGAAGTAGTCAAGGTTTTAGGAATAGAGAAAAAACAAAATGAATTTTGACGACATTTTTAATCCAGAAAATTCTGAAATTTTAGATCGTGATCAAGTCAATAGTTATGATACTTTTAAAAATCACGATCCATTAGCAGAAACTCTTGAGTATATGACTAAATTAGTTAAAGCCCAAGATCAGTGGGAAACAACTATTAAAAGAGCAAGAGAGGATTTACTACAAAAAGATCCAAGAGAATTGTATCTTGAATTTTTTAAGGATTTACAAGAACAAATAAGAGAAAATGCAGAACAATCAGAACGTTTAGCAAAATTACTAAAACAAGTTGCTATTCGTGGTTTTGGAATGACAAAGGAACAAGTAAATATTAATCCACCAGCAAAAGGAAGCCGTAAGTGGAGAATAGAATTAAATGAAGACTTAATTAAAGAACATCTTGCTAGTCATATTGTCGGTAAATATTTTCTTAATTTCATTGAAAGTGATGATAGTTTATGGAATAATGGCAATTTTTTAATCGGTTCTTCAGATGTTAGTCAACATCGTAGTTCAGTACCTTATCCGGCTCGTTTTTTCAATCGCACTGTTCCTTTTTTATTAAATAATGCTGCTGGTGCAATTGTTAGAGTAAACAATGGCAAAGCTATTTTTGATCAGGGTAGATTTAATCCAGAACCTAATCAAGAGTTACTCAAATGGATGTTAATTGATCCATCTTATCAAGATGAATTAGAGCCTGAAGATTTTCACCGTTGTACTGCTTCAGCGATGGATGTGGGACAATACATTTTTGATCATGAATATTTATTAAACGCTGGTAGAGATTGTCCTGATATTATTCTTAGAGATGGCAGTTTATTTCCTCAAGATGCTTATTTAGATAATTTTATCATTAATAATGAACGTGGGAAATTTACACAAAAAGCAATTCAAGAACTCTTAAAATGTCTAAATTCTGCTAGAGACTTTAACCGTATTTATTGTGGAGTTTCCAAAAATGTTCGTTTAAAGGTATATAGTGCTGTTTTAGACTGGTATATTGCTAAAAATATAGATGAAAACTGGGAAATAGGAAACTATACGCTAACAGATGGACAAGCAATGACTTTACTATTAGCTTCTCCAGATTGTTTTGAAAATGGGTTAAAAAAAGCTATTTCTACTTGTTTAATTCGTAGATCATTTACAACTAGAGCAACTTTGAATGAAAAAGCTAATTTAAAGAACCTAGAACCTTTTTTTGATCGTTATATTAAACGGATTAAAGAAGAAGGAAGCCGTATTGATATAGCTCCATATCAACAGTTATGTAAAATCTTTCATACTTATATGTTTTTTATTGGACATTCTAAAACCCCAAGTAAATTGTTACCACGTTATGAATTTTTTTCAGAAAATAATGATAGTATTGAAACAATATCTGCTAAGATATTAACAGCTATAAAATACTGTAGTTTTGAAGTTGATGAGGATCATTCTTTTATGAGTGATGAAGCTATTACTTATTTAATCCCATCTGTTACACAGCAATCTCATATCTATTCTAAAGATGTAGGTAAATGGTTAACTCAAAATGTTAAACAGCAATTATTATCTAAATATCAATCTTTTATTAAAACAATAGTTTAAAAAATTAGTGCAAATTGTAGCTGGTTTTGGTTTAAAAGGAATAAAACCCCGTGTGTGGGATCAAACATCACCGCATTACTTAAAAGACTTACAAGCGGTGATGATTTCTTATGCTGATTTTCATAAAATGCCTAGTCAAAGAAAACAAGCAATGGAAAAAGGTTTACATGAACATTTAGGTGTACCTAAAAATGTGAAATTTTATCTTGATAATGGGGCTTTTTCTTTTGTTAAAAATAATCAAGAAGTACCCGTTAAAGAATATGCTGAATTTGTCAGAGAAGCAAAACCAGATTGGTTTCCTATTCCTCAAGATTTTATTCCTACTCCAAAAATGACATTAGAGGAACAAGAAGAATGTTTTAATAAAACAATGAATATGAACTTTCGCTATTATCAAGGTGATTATGTTCCTGTTGTTCATATTAGTAATTTTTTAGAAAAATATATTGAGAAAATCATTGAAAGTAAAGCTTTATCAAATAAACCTTATATTGCTTTAGGAGGAATTGTCCCCAATTTATTAAGAGCATCTAAAGCAATTCCCCATAAACAAATTATAGATAATTTAATTCATTTTCGCCAACAATTTCCAGATCAAAAGTTACATATTTTTGGAATTGGGGGAACAGCAACCTTACATCTTGCTGGATTATTAGGTATTAATTCGGTTGATTCTAGTGGGTGGCGCAATCGTGCAGCCAGGGGTTTAATACAACTACCCGGAACAGGCGATCGCATAATTTCTCAACTAGGAAATTGGCGAGGGAGAACTATTAGTAAAGAGGAAGAAGAAAAGCTGAAACAATGTCAGTGTCCAGGTTGTAAACAAGGTGGTTTAGAAGGGCTTAAACTTAGTGGAGGAATTGGTTTTTATAATCGAGCAACTCATAATTTATGGGTATTACTAGAAGAAGCTAGACAAATTCAAGAACATTTACACATATTAAAAGATTATGAAACTTGGTATCAAGAACATTTAGATAATACAACTTATCGCCCTTTAATCCAGGAACTAATTTTAGAACTTAAATTATTTACAAATTAACTAATAAAAATTTGGTAGTGTTGCATTAATTGCTTTCTCTCAAAATTACCCGAATGGGAGCAAAAGAATTTAAAACAATTTTGGCTACCTACCTACTCACCCCAGCTAAATTTAATTGAGATCTTGTAGAAATTTATTAAATACGAAGGTATGGAACCGAAGCATAACGGACGGGAATACCTGTCTGATCTTGAATTTCTTGGGCAAAATTTTGTAAAACAGACGGACTAACAGATTTTAATTTTATGGTCTGATAGGGTAGGTTTTCTAGTGGGGAGTGATTTTCTCGTCCAGCTAATTCATGTTTTAACGGTTTGGGACGGGTGGGAGTATTCAGTTGAATTTCTGTGGGTGCGATCGCTTTTACCCAACGGAGATATTCTTGGCGCTCTGACAATGACCAAGGAGATAAAAGCATCGTTTGTAGTCCCAATTCTCCAGGGAAAATTCGACTAAATTCTTGAATATCACTAAGCAACTCGGTGAGATTAATTTCCGTTACGGGTCGATTAACTCTTTGCAGTTGGGCGGTAGAAATTCCATCGAGTTTGATAGATACGCGATCGGCTAAAGCTAATTGTTCTCGAACTTGCGGATCATATAAAGTTGTACCATTGGTTAATACTAATGTGCGACGATGAGTTAAGATTTTAATTGCTATCAGAATTTCCCCTAAGTTCGCCGCCAAAGTTGGTTCTCCACTCCCACTTAAAGTAATCACATCCACATCCCACGGGGAAAATTCTGTTAATGCTTGTAATATCCGCTCCGTCGGAACATAAATTCGGCGTTGCTCGGTTTTTATTTCAATTTCTCCAAGTTGACAATAAACACAGTTAAACGAACAGGTGGAAATCTCACCAATCGGATCAATTCCCAAGGATTTCCCATATCGCCATGAAGATACGGGGCCATAAACCGGGGTAAATTCTGAGGGGGATGGTTTTATAGTTGTCATATTAACTTAACCCATTTCTTGATAAACAATTCCCAATAGGCCAGCCACAAACAGCAACATCACAATTCCCAACAAACCAGCCAAGGGTTTACCTCCTAATCCTGTTAACCATTCTGGAACCTTCCCAGAAGCCGTAACACCCACAAGGGTATCAATACTCGTAATTCCCCAAATCCAACCCGCGTGTAAGCCGACGGCTAGACCTAAAGAACCTTGATCGCACAAACAAGCGAAAGCCAACACCATTCCCATTAACCCCAGTCCGGGTAATTGCGGTAAGGTGTTGCGGACTTTCCAAAGCAGATGGCTGAGGGCAAAAATCAAGCTGGCGATGGTCGCCGCCACAAACCAGGAATAATCTTGCTGTAATTGTTTTTGTAAAAATCCTCGAAATATTAACTCCTCTGTACTGCTAATCCACAGAGCAATCAGCAAAATCGGCAGTAAAATAGATGCTTTTTTTCCTAACTGAATCCACTTATTTCTAGGGTGCAGATCGGCATTCAAGGTTGAGGACTGTTTATCGGTTTGCACAGATTCCTGGGGTCGCCAATGACTCAAACCCAGAACAAATTGAAATCCAAACAATAGGATCAGGCTGATAACAGCTAGACTGAAACCAATGGCAGTGGATTGAAAAAACTGCGATCGCCAACTTAAACCATAATCCCAGAAGGATTGACCCTGAACTTGGCTAATTTTCCACAAAACTATCGGGGCAATTCCATAAAGAGGCGCCAGTAACCCCAATTTTTGGGTTTCATTTAGGGGTGCAGGAGGACGCCAATTCAGAGCGATCGCACTAATAACAGCAATTGGCATCCATAGACCCATCCACACCCCAAAAAAAATTATAATTTTAATCGGGGTTGGTGCATTTACCAGCCATGAAAACGTCATTTTAATGGCTCAGGTGGTAGAATTTACTCTTCTTCGTCACCGCCAGCATCTTTACCATTTTCGACTTGAATCAGGTGAATATGCTTGTATCCGAGCTTGATATCAAACTCATCCCCCGGTTTAAGTCCCATTTCTTTGGTATAGGTTGAGCCAATCACAATTTGACCGTTTTTGTGAACGCTCACCATATAAGTTGCTTCCCGACCCCGACCATCTTTTGTACCATCGGGACTGAGCGGAATACCCCGTGCTTTGAGCACTGCGTCATAAAAATCTGTGAGATTGACCCGAACTTGGCTGTCCTTTGTCGTGCTGTAATAACCGCACAGCTTTGCTGTTTCACGCCGAGGCATATGAGACAGTTCTTTTACTTTTTGAAGCAGAGCCTTTCCGGTTAAGGGAGTGGGTGCAGGTTTATTCATGTTCTTCTTAATCTCCTTACTTCTCTATGGGGTAATTTTTATCCAATTAAACTTTTTGGAGTTATAAGAAATAATATATACTTAAATACATCAATTTGACAAATATTTTTTTTCTCAGTTACAAATCTTTCCATATAGCGAATCACCATCTTCCCCCAGGGGAAAAAAGCCGGACTTAAAAATCCCATTATCATTGAACCGGGCAAGATTGACTTATTCGATGGTACTTGAACCCATCTGTTGTTTTTGTCTTGAAATTTATATGGCCATTCTCTTTTGGTGCTTCAGAGTTAGACCTAAGCCATTTTTTGAGAAAGTTTTCTGTCCCAGGTAAAAATGCTCTGTCCTCACCGCCCCATCCCATTAAAAAAGATCCACCGTCAAAGCAGATCAATACCACGGGGGAATTACGAATTACGAATTACGAGCGGGTAATCGGTTTTGGGGAATTACGAATTACGAATTACGAACGGGTAATCGGTTTTGGGGAATTACGAATTACGAGCGGGTAATCGGTTTTGGGGAATTACGAATTACGAATTACGAGCGGGTAATCGGTTTTGGGGAATTACGAATTACGAATTACGAGCGGGTAATCGGTTTTGGGGAATTACGAATTACGAATTACGAGCGGGTAATCGGTTTTGGGGAATTACGAATTACGAATTACGAGCGGGTAATCGGTTTTGGGGAATTACGAATTACGAATTACGAGCGGGTAATCGGTTTTGGGTGATATTCAGCGAGCGAGGACGCTCGCACTGCTCCCCCTGCCTCCCCTGCTCCCCCTGCCTCCCCTGCTCCCTCTGCTCGCACTGCTCCCTCTGCTCCCTCTGCCTCCCCTGCCTCCCCGGACTTAATAGCTCAACGGTTAGACTTAATGATTTGTTCTAATGCTTTTAAAGAGCGGTAGAGTTCGGGTAATCGTCTATAAATAGCAGCAGTCTTTAAATAGAGTTTATTGGCGAGCGCCGGAGAACCGGAAACCACCTCTCCGGGTGAAATATTATTATGAACCCCAGATTGAGCCGTAACAATTACCCCATCCCCTACTTTGACTTGATTAGCAATGCCAACTTGACCCGCGAGTAACACCCCGTTACCAACGGTGACACCCCCAGCTAATCCCACTAGGGCGGCAAAGGCGCAATTTTGTCCAATCGTACAACCGTGACCAATATGAACTAAATTGTCTAATTTTGTGGCTTTCCCGATGCGAGTTTCTCCCACCGCCGGACGATCAATTGTGCTATTACATCCGACTTCTACCCCGTCTTCTAAAACCGTAATTCCCGATTGTTCCATTTTCAACCAACCCGCATCCGTTGGCACAAAACCAAAACCTTCAGCGCCAATTACAGCCCCACTGTGAATTACACAATCACAACCGATTTGGGCGCGTTCATGAATAGTACAATTGGCGTGTAAAATGCTGCGATCGCCAATTTTCACCCCTGGATAAATTACGACATTTGGATGTAAACAAACCTGATTTCCGATGGTAACTCCCCCTTGAATCACAACATGGGGGCCAATATAAACCTCCGCTCCAATCTGGGCATCTGGATCAATAGTCGCACTAGGATGAATTTGGGGTTGGGGCTGATAAGGTTGATAAAACAAAGCGATCGCCTGGGCGAAAAAAGCCCTAGGATTTGCCACAGAAATCCACGCCTTACCCCCTGCTGTGGCTTGATTTTGTAAAGATTCATCTAGGGGCAAAATCAACGCACTCGCCGCAGAAACCGACACAAAAGACGCAAATTTTAACCCCTCAATATAACTCAGGGTTCCAGAAGTTGCTGTATCTACCGCCGCCACTCCTTGAATATCAGGATTAAGGGTGGGATCATGGATCAAACTATGGGCGGTAATTCCAGTGTTAAGTTTTTCTACCAGTTCACTAAACTTCATTATTGGGAAAAAATACCAGAGGTAGGAAATTAAAATTTCACCGCAGTGGAATCGGATCAATTATATTATTAATTTGATCTTCTGTTAACAAATTTTGATCAAAAAAAATAAACAAAGGTATCCGGTGCTGGGAACAGAGTTTCAATTGCAATCAAGCAAAACCCTTGGGGAGAAAACCATCTCTAGTATTAAAAGAGTGATCCTATAATATTAAATAGACTCGCGCTCACCAAGAATCCACTTACCTTTAGGCAGTAGAGTGTCAACGAACTGGACTAATAAATATGAATAATCCCATCGACAACGGCTCCGAATATAACCTAGATTCTATCTTTGATCATCTGATCCAATCCCTAGAAATCGACCCCCATCAACACCCCATTCCTGAACAGACACACCATAATATTATGTCTGTACCTGATTTCAACGGTTACGACCCCCATCATCTTGATATCTCTAACTCCGGTGAAAATGGGGAATATTATCAAGGTTTACACTCATCTTTTATCTCCGACCTTGACCCTCAAACTCCAGAATTTCATCCAGGTGGGACGGACTTAGAACAATTTAATCCCTATCAACTACCCGAACAGACGGACTACTCCACAGGATATCAAACCGATCACCATTTTGGAGGCATGGAAGATCACTCGCAACAAATGTCTACCTTGTCCGTAATGCAAAGTTCCGATCCTGTAGAAAAGGGAGATTCTAATGGTGTCACAATTTATGCAGATGGTGATGTTTATTGGGGTCGTGGAGGACAAGCCGGACATATTGAGGGGCAAAAATTTTATAACAATGGCAACCATTATATCGGGCATTTAGGTGCTGATATGAAGGTCTATGATGCCCATGAAAAATGTATTGGTTGGGTTGATAACAAAGGTCACGCCTATACTTTAGATGGGGCGGTTTTTGCTGAAGGAAAGACACCCATTTGGGCGGCGACGGTGTTAGTTTATAACCTCTCTAGTCCCGCTTAAAACGTTGTTGGGCTTTAGCCCCCTCTGGATTTGTTGTTAGGTTTAAACCCTCAAGAAGAATGGGCTGAAGCCCAACAACGGGGGAAATTTATTAACAGGAGATTAACTAATGACACGCTTATTACCAGGAGATGCAAAAATGGGACTTTGGGATAAAGTCAAGAGAGGGTTTGAATCTGTATTTCTTCCTCAGAAATACATCGCTGATACCCAAGAAAGAAATACAAAAATAATAGTAGCCAACAATGCTGAAATGGAGGAAAAACGACAACAAATTCAATTAGCACAGTATAAATTACAATGTGTACAAGTTGCGAATAATGCTATAATAGAGGAAAAACGACAGGAGATTCAATTAGAACAAATTAAATTACAATATATCGAAAATCAAAAAAATCGAGAATTTCAAAAAGAACTACAAGAATATATCCAAAGCGTTAATTTAGCGATTAATAAAAGTAATATCGAGTTTCAACGCTGGCGTTTTGAACAGGAAAAAACTCTCCAAAAAGAATTAACAACCTATGGCCGAGAAACGCAATTAATGGTGGCCGAATATCAACGAGAAACCGCGATAAAAGTTGCCCATAACCAAGCAGAAGTTCAGAAAATTTTTGCTAATTGGCCGTTAACATTGCCTCCAGCGCAAATTTTAGAATCTTACAATAATAGTTTAATTCCCATGCGAGTTTTTATCGCTCCCCCTAAAGTTCAGTTTGAAAAGTTTGCCACCACGCCGCAAAATTTCCCTGATATTGAATTAACTATAAATCAAAAAATGCGTGATTTTTTTGATCAGTATTCTCAACAGGGAAGACCTATCGAATTTTTAGCAGGCGCTTGGGAAAGTAAACGTTTTCATAGCGAAGCCAGTATTAAAGCTTTATTCGGGATGCTAAAATCAGAACCGACATTAATATTAGAGTCGGAATTTGATGGAGATTATCTTAATTTCAGAATCGCCTATTGGACAATAGGACAACCTAACTATTCCTATCAAACCATTATTTCTCAACTGTCCTATCGGGATATTTTATATGATTCTGCTAAAACTCGCGCCCGCAAATGGAAAGTTACGAAAGACAAACTATTAGCACTGGGAAAAACCCAAGCTGATATTGATAAACGGGGCGGGGATAATGAAATTAATCTGAAAATTTGGGAAGAAGAACAAAGTTTACGGGAGGAGGGAATAGACGATGATGAGTTAGAAATTCACTATAAAATTAATAGCAAGCATTTTGAGGATTTGTATCAGTTTTTAATAACCTGTCATTGTCTGGTCGCAGGTTGGATAGCTGACACTCATCATTTGTTTCTCCATGATTTCACGCCTTTATCACCCCAATTACTCCCAGATTTAACTCAGAATATCCCAGAAGGAGAAGTTGCAGATTCAGTAATAGGTATGGTAATTTCTGGCTATGAACAAATCTACAAAATCCTAGAAACAGAAAGTTCTCACCGTCTTCCTGAATTAATCCTAGAATTAGCCCAGGGTTTAGTCAATTTACCCAATAAATCTTGGGCTAAAAATCAATTAATTAATTCTGTAGAATCTTGGTTGAATTTAAGAAACCCGGTTTCTGAGGTTTCTGAATTATGGGATAGAGTTAATTCTGTAGTCATAGCTGAGGATTTAGACTATATTGAAAAAATCAATAATTTGTTAGAATCCTTGGGAGAAACTCACCGCGTTAATATTGTTAAAATTTGTTATCAACGGGGAAAAAACCATTATCAACAGGGAGAATATACGACCGCCATTGATGACTTTACCCAAGTTTTGTTACTAAAACCTAATTCCCCCGATGCTAATTATAATCGCGGATTAGCCTATGGTAAATTAGGGGAATATTCCGCCGCCATTGAGGATTATAACCAAACCTTGCGACTGAATCCGAATTATCTCAGAGCTTACAATAATCGTGCTAATACTTATTATAAATTAGGAGAATATGAAAAAGCGATCGCCGATTATAATTCCTGTCTCGTCCTTAATCCTAATTTACCCGATGTCGCCCATAATCGGGATGTAGCTCAAGGAGTTTGGGATGAAAAACGCCGTCAGGAAGCAGAAAAACGCCGTCGAGAAAGAGAATTTGAGTTTGATGTAATTACCGTTAACTCCCAAGGACAAGAAACCAAACGAGAATGCTGTCGGGCTGAATTTTTTAAACAAGATTTAGGCAATAATATCAGTTTAGAAATGGTATCCATTCCAGGGGGAACTTTTATGATGGGTGCAGTCCAAAATGAAGCAAATGCGAGTAGCGACGAATATCCCCAACATCCCGTTAATATTGCTGCATTTTCTATGGCAAAATATCCCATTACTCAAGCTCAATGGGAAGCTATTATGGGAAATAATCCTTCTAATTTTAAAGGCGCAAACCGACCCGTTGAGAATGTAAATTGGCATCAAGCGCAGGAATTTTGTCAGCGACTTTCCCAAGAAACAGGTAAAACCTATCGTTTACCTTCTGAAGCGGAATGGGAATACGCCTGTCGCGCTAAAACTACAACTCCTTTCCATTTTGGTGAAACCATTACAGCCGATTTAGCTAATTATGAATGTAATCGTAATCAAACCACCGATGTCGGTAGTTTCCCTCCAAATGCCTTTGGATTATACGATATGCACGGCAACGTTTGGGAATGGTGCGCTGACCCTTGGCATGAAAATTATACTGGTGCGCCAGATAATGGAAGTGTTTGGGAGTCGGGCGGAAATACTCAATTAAGGTGTGTGCGGGGCGGTTCGTGGATCTACGTTCCTGATATCTGCCGTTCTGCTAATCGTTACGCCGAACGCCCCGACGTCTTCGTCAGCAGCATCGGCTTTCGGGTTTGTTGGGTTGTTGGTGCGTCCCTGGTTAGTGTGCAGGACTTTTAGCCCTGTTTTCTTTAGCCCTTTAGCCCTTTACCCTTCTTTCTTCTTTTCCCTTCTTCCCTTTTCGCGCGTCAGCGCGTTTAAAATTTTTTTTTTCAGGGGACGGGTTTTGTTAGAAAATTGTGTCAACCCGCAATAATTTTAATAAACCTGCCCTCTTTTTATCCGTTTATTAGGTATTTTTGAGCAGTTAGCGAGCGAGGACGCTCACACTACCAATTCTTGATTTGATATTATTGGTAAAAAAAGTAGTGCCAGCGTCTCGCTGGCTAGATCTATGTTAATTCTAACCGAATAAATGGGTAATTCTGGATGTACCTTTTTGAAACGAAGGCTGGGATAATTGGGCTCTCGTTTGAATTGTCGATAGGCTTCACGAGCCTGGTTTTGGACTTGCTTTGGCAGAGTGGCAAATGCTTTACGAAAAGAAAAGGTTGTTCGTGACTTCACAGTGTTTCTGGATCTAACTCTTGGGTTTGTCCAGAATGGTATTCAGCCATTGCATTAGCTGCTAGTTTAGCAAGAGCATCGGGTGATTGAGTAAAGGCACTATCCCAGCGCATTTGGGCTTCGAGTTCCTGTAAAATTAGAGTAGCGATCGCATCTTGTTCACTAGGGGATAAAATTTTCAATTGGGCGATCCGCCTACGGCACGCTGCGCGAACGCACGTTCAAGTAACTCGGTCATATTCCTAAAAGATATTATCTCAAAGATTACTGATAGCAATTATAGCACTAATTCCGAACATTCCCTTAATATTAAGGCAATTTCTGTTGCAGCATAACAAGGTAAAATTTTTTTGTAGGGGCGGGTTGATCAAAAAACTGTGTTACTCAGTAATAACCTGAATAAACCAGCCCTCTTTTTTAGAAACTTCTACCTTATGATTATAGGAAACCAAACTATGACAACAACACAGGTACAAAAACTAACATTTGACAACTTTTTAGAACAATGTCCAGAAACAGGAATCTATGAATTTGTGAAGGGAGAAATTGTAGAAGTGAGAGCAACAAGAAACCATGATGATATCGCTAATTTTATTTTATTCTGTTTCAATGATGAAATTAGAAGACTTAATCTTAATTTAGTTGTAACTAATACTGCGGTGATCAAAACGGTAACAAAAGATGGCTTAGAACAGGGTAGAAATCCTGATGTTAGTGTGATTGACCGAACAATTTGGCGTTCTAATCGTTCTGATTATAATGCCTTAGAAGTGCCAATTCAGTTAGCAGTAGAAGTGACATCAACGAATTGGGAAGATGACTATGTAGATAAATTAGAAGAATATCAACGGTTGGGAATTTCTGAATATTGGATTGTAGACTATTTAGCGATCGCTTCCAGGGCTTACTTAGGAAATCCTAAAATTCCGACTATCTTTGTTTACTGTCTGGATGAAAAAAGTCAGTATCAAAAAACTCAATTTAGAGGAAATGATCGGATTATATCACCCACTTTTTCAGAATTATCCTTAACAGCAGAACAGGTGTTAAATGCTTAAAAAAATCTGTTTCTGTACGGTATGAATTAAACGAGAAACCATGAAAGAATATGTTGCAATTTTTGAATGGGCTGGGAGTAACTATTCTGCTTATGTTCCCGACTTACCCGGTTGTATTTCTACAGGAAAAACCTTAGAAGAAACCGAAAATAATATTAAAGAAGCGATTGAACTGTATATTGACACTCTGCGGGAAGATGGTCAAGCTATTCCCGAACCTTCTCTAACCGTTAAGGCAATTTCTGTTGCTGCTTAAATGGTATTCAGCCATTGCATTTGCTGCTAGTTTAGCAAGAGCATCGGGTGATTGAGTAAATGCAGTATCCCAGCGCATTTCTGCTTCGAGTTCCTGTAAAATTAGAGTAGCGATCGCATCTTGTTCAGTGGGGGATAAAATTTTCAATTGGGCGATCCGCCTACGGCACGCTGCGCGAACGCACGTTCAAGTAACTCGGTCATATTCCTAAAAGATATCTCAAAGATTACCAATAATAACTATAGCACTTAGAGGTTATTTCAACCATGACTGAAATCATTTTCTTAGTAGAATCTGATATTGAGCAGGGGTATATTGCCCAAGCATTAGGGGAATCAATTATTACCCAAGCTGATGATTTAGAAAGCTTAAAGCAAGAAATTAAAGATGCGGTTCACTGTCATTTTCCCGATCAAGCATTACGTCCTAAAATCATCCGACTGCATATTGTTCAGGAAGAGGTGATTGCTTCATGAAATTACCCAGAGATTTATCAGGTCAGGATTTAGTAAAAGCCCTTAAAATCATAGGTTATGAAGTCAGCCATCAAACTGGGAGCCATATTCGATTTATTATTTGATTAATTGATAATTGGATCAGGTATTATTTCTGATCACCTTTTATAAGTATTCCGAGAAATCGGGTTTCTGCAATAACTTTTGCTGCCTAATAGAAAGATAGCTGAAGAAACCTGATTTCTGAGCACATAGATCCGAATTGTTTATAAACGTCTTAAAAACGCCATAGACTCAACATGGGAAGTTTGTGGGAAAAAATCCGCAGGTTGTACCCGCACTAATTCATAAACTCCGGTTTCACATAAAATCTTCAGATCTCGTGCTAGAGTAGCGGGTCTACAACTAATATAAATCAAGTGTTGCGGTTGCATATCTAGCAGTGTTTCTAAGACCGTGCGATCGCATCCTTTCCGGGGAGGATCAAGCAAAACAATATCAGGTTTATACCCCAAATTGGGTAATAACTTTTGCACCGTTCCTAATTTAAACTCCACTTGATCAAGTTGATTAAAAATCGCATTTTTTCGAGCTTGCTCTATGGCAGTTTCTTGGACTTCTAAACCCATGACTTGAGGAAGATCGGAGCCCTGAATTGAACCCCCTTGTTTTTTCAATAAATAGGAAGCTAGGGGTAAAGTAAAGGTTCCAATGCCACAATAGGCATCAACAATGCGTTCAGTTCCTTGTAAATTAAGTTGCTGGAGCATGATTTCTAATAACCCTTCCGCCACTTCCGTATTCACTTGAAAAAACGTATCGGAGCCTAGAAAAAACGTTAACCCCCCAAATTCTTCTTTTAAATAAGGATGACCCGCTAAACAGCGTGTTTCCTGACCAAAAATCACATTAGTTTGATCGGGATTTAGATTTAAACAAACCCCTTGTAAACCAGGATATTGTTCTAGCCAAGTTTCCGCTTGTTCCGTCAGTCCGGGTAAACTAGCTTGGGTGACAATTAAGGTTAATAACATTTCCCCTGTACGCCGTCCAATTCTCAGGGAGAGATGGCGAAGTTTGCCCCGATGTAGGGCTTCATCATAAATCGACCATCCCCGGTTTTGAATATCCTGTTTAATATTAGCTAATAAAGGATTTAACCGTTGATCCTGTACCGGACATTGATTTAAGTTAACCAAACGATGGCTATGTTTTTGGAAGTAACCCGCCTGAACTTGACCCGTGGCTGACCGTCCTAGGGGATAGGTAACTTTATTGCGATATCCTAATTCTGACTCTCCTGCTAACACCTGATCCACCGGAGGATCAATAAATCCCCCAATTTTTTCTAAGGTTTTAACCACTAAATTTCGCTTACTTTGCAGTTGCAGCGCATAATCAATATGTTGCCACTGACATCCCCCACATTTATCCGCCACAATACATCGAGGGGAAATGCGATCGTTTGATGGGCTTAAAAGTCGGTCTAACTTGCCTTCTGCATATTTGCTTTTAACCCGCACTAACCGCACCCGCACCATATCCCCAGGAACCGTATCAGGAACAAATATAACCCGATCTTGGTAACGACCGACGCCACTACCTTCATCGGTCAAATCTGTAATTTCGACTTCAACTTGTTGCCCTTGCTGCCACATTATTAATCAGTTATCAGTTATCAGTTATCAGTTATCAGTGTAGAGACTGCCTTCACCCTATGGGCGCGTTTGTACCAGTTATCAGTCGTAATTGGGTTGATCAAGATTTTAGTTGATTTAAAAAAATCTCTCCAGAACCTGCCTCTACACGCTAAACAGTGAATTGACACTCTCAGGTCTAAAGACACTGAGATTCTAACTTGAACCTAGATACGTGCTGCGACCAGGGTTTCCCCAAGAAAAGTAGAGGTTTCTAGTCCATTAGCGTTACTTTGGGGATGCCCTCCCCTAGCTTGTTTACCAAGATTCAGAATATTTATCGCAGCATTTGTATCTCTATGCAATTCACATCCACAATTACAAATTTCGACCTATGTTAATATTAACATAGATTAAAGAAATATTCACGGGGAATAAATTCCCTTGAGTCGCTTTTCATCTGGTGGTCTGAAGACACTGAGTTTTCAATTTCCCAGACTTGTCTTATAAAGTAAAGATTTATTTTATTCCAAATAACTGCTAACTACCTCTTAACTGATCACTGATCACTGATGACTGATGACTGATTAACCGTTGAGGGTTAAAAATTAAGAATTGTTAAGGGTATTCATACTGAACCTGAGCAGATAACTCTTGACCCTGCCTGCTCTCCACGACTTTGCACAGGTGTTTCCACCCGACTTTGATCACCATAGGCGAAAGTTTACGGGGTTATGACTTCCCCTGTTCCCCTCAAGTCGCTAAACTACTTAATGGTATCTTGAAAAACTTTAATAGCTCTGAGGTTTTAGATGACAGTAGTTAGCCAAGTTATTCTCAAAGCTGATGATGAACTCCGTTATCCTAGCGTTGGTGAACTCAAAAACATCAATGACTTTTTAAAAACGGGTGAACAGCGCGTGCGAATTGCTTCGACCATTGCGGATAATGAAAAGAAGATTGTAGACCGTGCTAGTAACCAACTGTGGAAAAAACGCCCTGATTTTATTGCCCCAGGTGGTAATGCTTCAGGATCACGGGAACGAGCCCTATGTATTCGGGACTATGGTTGGTATCTGCGGCTGATTACCTATGGAATTCTTTCGGGTGATAAAGATCCTATAGAAGACATTGGTTTAATCGGCGTCAAAGATATGTATAACTCTTTGGGTGTTCCGATGCCTGGGATGGTGGAAGCGGTTCGTTGTCTCAAGGAAGCGTCTCTGGCGTTACTCGATGACGAAGATGCTAAGGAAGCATCCCCCTACTTTGACTTTATCATTCAAGCCATGTCGTAATTTTGAGCCTGGTTTTCAGGTATCTGTGAAGATGTCCCTAGCGTCTGTCTTCACAGATTTTTTGTATATGGCGGGGAATTACGAATGATATGAAATAACTAGAAGTATTATAGCAGGGAACAGGGAACAGGGGGGGAAACACTTTACCGTCTGGGTTCCAAGATCCGTCTGGTGTCTTAACTGCTTGCTGGGGATCTTTTAAGGCTTTTAATAGGGATTACCGGGAGGTAAACTCTTGCTATTACCCATTCCCTAATTGCCTATTCCCTTATTCAGTTCTTATTTTATATTGGTTTGGAAACTAATAATAGGATTAGTTTCACCCAAAACCTGCTAAAGTTGGAACCTGTAGCCCCGGTATGGCATAGGTCTATTATGGCGATTATTTCTTCAAAAAAGCAGTCCCCTGAACCCGAACCGTCTGATGAGTTTTCTGGGTTGGCGACTCCCATGGCTAAAAAATCCAGAAAATCCAAGAATAGTGAGCCGACGGATGAATTGGATTATTTGTTAGAAGCGGAAGCGACACCCGAAGAAGAAATTAATCGTCAACAGGATGAGAAAATCCGACCCCATCGTTTAGAAGATTATGTGGGACAAAAGGATTTAAAAGAGGTTTTATCAATTGCGATCGCGGCCGCGAAATCCCGTCAGGAACCTTTAGATCATTTATTATTATATGGCCCCCCAGGATTAGGAAAAACCACCATGTCCCTAATTTTAGCTTCGGAAATGGGGGTGACTTGTAAAATTACCACGGCTCCAGCCTTAGAAAAACCCAGGGATATTGCGGGATTATTAGTCAGTTTGAAACCAGGGGAAGTATTATTTATTGATGAAATTCATCGCTTATCTAAAGTGGCGGAGGAAATTTTATATCCGGCGATGGAGGATTGTCGATTAGATATTACTATTGGTCAGGGAAGATCGGCAAAAACTCGGAGTATTCCCCTGAAACCTTTTACCATTGTTGGTGCTACAACCCGGGTAGGTTCCTTAACGGCTCCCCTGCGCGATCGCTTTGGAATTATTCAACGGTTACGCTTTTATGAAGTAGACGAATTAAGTTTAATTGTTCAACGAAGTGCGAAGTTATTAAATACTCCTATAACCCCAGAAGGCGCGATCGAAATTTCCCAACGGGCTAGGGGAACACCTAGAATTGCTAATCGTTTATTACGTCGAGTTCGAGATTATGTTCAGGTCAAAAGTACGGGGGAAATTAATGCAGAAGTGGCGAATATTGCTTTGGAATTATTTAATGTTGATCCCCTGGGATTAGATTGGACGGATCGAAATATGTTAACGGCTATTATTGAGAAATTCAAAGGGGGGCCAGTGGGATTAGAAACCATGGCGGCAATTACGGGGGAAGATACCCAAACTATTGAAGAAGTTTATGAACCCTATTTAATGCAAATTGGGTTTATTCAACGGACAAATCGGGGTCGTGTGGCGACGCCTGCGGCTTGGAAACATTTGGGATTAGATCATCCTGAAAATAGTTAAATTAGCTATAATAATAATTGCAATAATAATGAGTGAATTATGTCAGGGACAATTTTCCTCTTAGCTGATGAGACTCAGCAAGAAACTCTGGTTGACTTTGTGACTCAACACGCGAATGTTCTGTCCCATTATCATCTAGCGGGTTTAGACAGTATCGCAACGGCTTTAACTCAACAGACCTGGTTAAAGGTTGAGACGGTTTTGCCTTTGCGACAAGGGGGAGATATGGTGATCGCCTCTAAAATCACTGCAAGAGAAGAAATTGTAGCTGTTATTTATTTAGTAGAATCCACCCAAACCCACCTTTATGAATTCCCGCTTTTAAATTTATTAAGAGTTTGCAATATCTATAATATTCCAATCGCTACTAATATTGGAACCGCCGAAGCCATTGTTGTGCAATTGCGACGAACTCGTTCGGCTCATTTGATTTTTAATCCCGTTGCTGGGGTAGGAAATGCCAATCAAGATTTATTATTAATTCGGCAATTATTAGAACCCTATTTTCACTTAAAAGTTTGCTTAACAACCAGAGAAAATGATCCGACTCAATTAGCACAAGACGCGATCGCAGAAAATGTGGATTTAGTCATCGCATCGGGGGGAGATGGTACGGTTTCCGCCGTAGCTGGAGCCGTGATTAATACTAATATTCCCTTGGGAATTATTCCTAGGGGAACTGCTAATGCGTTTTCGGTGGCTTTGGGAATTCCGACTAATATTCAAGGAGCTTGTGAAGTAATTATTGCCGGATTAACCCGCACCGTTGATATGGCTTATTGTAACAGTTTACCGATGATTTTATTAGCGGGAATTGGGTTTGAAGCGGAAACAGTTAATAAGGCGGATCGAGATGCAAAAAAACGCTGGGGGCCCTTAGCTTATATTATGGCGGGATGGCAACAATTAAAAGAACAAAAAGACTTTGAAACAACAATTGAAATTAATGGCGAAATTAATCAAGTTGAAGCCGCCGCCATTACCATTGCTAATGTCGCCCCTCCTACTTCGGTTTTAGCCCAAGGTTTGGGACAAATTGTTCCTGATGATGGATTATTAGAGGTTTTAATCTATACATCTCCGGCGAATAAAATGCAGGCGGTGGCGGGAATGATGGGTTTATTGGGGGCGGGTTTACTGAAGGTAGAAATTCAACGGGATAATTTGATTGGATTTAGAACTCAACGGATTAGAATTTCTACAAATCCACCCCAAAAAGTAGTTGTAGATGGAGAAATTATTGGGACAACACCGATAGAAGTGGAATGTGTTCCCAGGGGATTAATAATTATGACTCCGGCTTTTTCATCTTTACCAATGGTTGAAAGTATAGAAGCTATTGATGGGGTTAAAGTTGATCAAATAGGGAATAGCTTAACTGATTGATAACATTGTTTTTAGAGAAGGCGATCGCCCCTTAATATCTTATCTTTTCTTACCATGATTCCCTTGTTAGATGTTCCCTGAATGCAGTAAACTATAAAGATGAACCAATAATCAAAAATCAAGCAATATTAAAGGAAATGCCGTGTTAGATATCAAATTAATTCGGGAAAATTCAGCCACAGTGCAAGCACGCCTAAATTTGCGGGGCGAGTATGATTTGCAACCTATTTTAACCTTAGATGAACAACGTCGCCAACTCGAACAAGAACGAGTTGTATTACAAACCCGGAGTAACGATATTGGTAAATTAGTTGGGGATAAAATTAAGTCGGGATGTGACCCCAAAGGCGAAGAAATTAAAGCGTTAAGAGAGGAAGGTCAACAAATTAAAATTAAGTTGAGTGAATTGGAGCCAAAAGAGAAAGAAATTGATGCTCAAATCAATCAATTATTATTACCAATTCCGAATTTACCCAGTGAATCAACTCCCGTGGGAAAAGATGAACGGGAAAATTTAGAAATTAGACGTTGGGGAGATAAATATATTCCTACAAATCCTAATATTTTGCATCATGCGGATATTGGGGAAAAACTGAATATATTGGAATTTAAACAGGCGGTTAAAGTTGCCCAAGCGCGATTTGTAGCCTTAAAAGGAGCGGGTGCGGCCCTAGAAAGGGCGTTAATTCAGTTTATGTTAGACCGCCATACAAATAATGGTTATCTTGAGGTAATACCGCCGTTATTAGTGAATAGTACCTCCTTAACAGCAACGGGACAATTGCCTAAATTTGCGGAAGAAAGTTTCAAATGTGATGCTGATGATTTATGGTTAATTCCGACATCGGAAGTATCAGTGATGAATTTGTATCGAGATGAGATTTTAGAAGCGGAACAATTACCGATTTATCACTGTTCTTATACCCCTTGTTTTCGTCGAGAAGCGGGAAGTTATGGTCGGGATACTAGGGGGTTAATTCGGTTACATCAATTTAATAAAGTAGAAATGGTAAAACTGGTTCATCCTGATAGTTCAGAAGCAGAACATGAGAAATTAGTCCAGGATGCAGAAGGGGTTTTACAGGCGTTAAAATTACCCTATCGGGTGATAGAATTATGTACGGGGGATTTAGGATTTTCGGCGGCAAAATGTTATGATATTGAGGTGTGGTTGCCCTCGGCCGGAACCTATCGAGAGATTTCTAGCTGTTCCAATGTTAGGGATTTTCAAGCTAGACGGGCTAATATTCGCTTTAAAGAAGCGGGTAAGAAAGGCACACAATATATTCATGCTTTAAATGGTTCCGGGTTAGCCGTTGGTCGAACCATGGCCGCGATTTTAGAAAATTATCAACAACCCGATGAAACCATCCGTATTCCTGATGTTTTACAACCCTATTTAAGAAGGGAAATCCTCTAATTCGTAGTGAGCCCTGAAGGGCTCTCTATCTCTTACCTATTCAGGGGTTACTACAAGTATTGACTAACCCCTAAAGGGGTTACTACGAGTTGGGTAAATAGGGTTGTAAGGCGTCTTTGGTAACAGCAATATTACAAGCTAAAGCAATTTGTTCTTTTTCAATAATGCCAACCAGTTGACGCGGATGTTCACGAGTGACAACGGGTAATTGGGGCAAATCTCGCGCCGCCATCCGTTCTAATGCGACCTGAACGGGTTCATCTTCATAGGCGCAGAGGATTTCTGTTGTGCAAATTTCCTTTAATATTTGCTGTCCTAATGCTAAAGAAGAATCGGGGTTTGTAGCCTGAAAAATGGAACGACGGATATCTGTAACCGTTACTAATCCGGCTAATTGAGAGGTTTCATCTAAGATTAAAGCCGTATGACAATTCAGTTGTACCATCACCGCACCTGCCTCTAAAATAGGCATGGAACAGGGAAGGGTTAAATAGGATTGACCCATAACTTCAGAAATTCTAATAGTTTGTAAGATTTCTAATTCATTGGGTCGTTCTAAATAAACCCCCATTTGTTGTAAATTTAATCCAGAAGTCGATTGATTAGATTGCACCACATCCACAATTAAAACACTTACCCCCACCGCCGCCATTAACGGTAAAATAATTAGATAATTTTGAGTCATTTCAAATAATAATAAAATCGCCGTTAAAGGCGCTCGCACACTCGACGCTAATACCGCCGCCATTCCCACCATTGCATAGGCAGCCGGGGGAGCAATATCTGGTAAAAAAGGGTGTACTAATCCCCCTACGGCTTGCCCATAAGTTGCTCCCAATGTTGCCCCAATAAACATCGCGGGAGCAAAAATTCCCCCCACTAATCCACTACCCAAACTAACAGAAGTAGCAATAATTTTAAGGACTAATAAAATCATCAATAAATCTAAGGAAAATCGCCCCTCTTGTAATAGGGCTTGAATTGTGCCATAACCCGGGCCGAGAATATGGGGAAATTGAATGGCTACAATTCCGACAAATAAACCTCCCAACATCGGATGTAAAATGCGGGGAATTTTGGTTAAACAGAAGAAAGCCGGAACTTCTCCTCGAAAACAACGTTGAGAAAATTTAATCGCTTGGGTATAAGCTAAGGAAACAAAACTGGCTAAACAGCCTAATCCTAAATAAAGTAATAATTCCCAATTGCTACGAACCTCATAAACCGGGGGAGAAAAGGCCGGATGGTCACCAAAAACAATTCGAGCAACTACAGAAGAAACCACCGATGATAATAGGACTAAACCCACACCCGAAGCCGCAAAACTTGAACCTAAAATTACTTCCAAAGCAAAGAAAACCCCAGCAATGGGAGCATTAAATCCAGCGGCTAATCCGGCGGCGGCTCCGGCTCCTAATAATAGACGATAGCGCTCTTTAGAAACTTGAAAATTTTGCCCTAAAATTGCTCCTAAATTCGCCCCAATTTCTACACTCGGCCCTTCCGGGCCTAAGGAAGCACCCGTACCTAAAGAAATGGCGGCAGCTAAAAGTTTAATAAAGGGTCTGAAAGGAGAAATAATTTGGATTCTTTGAGTATTAATTAAAGAAGAAATCCCCTCGCCAAAAAACTCTTGATAACGATAGCGAATTAACCCCACAATTAGACCCCCAATCGGTGGAATTAATGCCAATGTCCATAGACCAAATGGCATCATTAATCCCATGAAATCTTCTAGGGTTAACCGTTGTAATAGTTCCACTAATCCGTGAAACATTACCATTACTAATCCCGTCCCCCCGCCAATTACAAGGGCAAAGATTAAAATTAATATTTGTGGGGGCGGTTGTAAACGGTTTAATAAACTGGTTAGGCGGTCAGAAACTGAGGGGAGTTCAGGTTGCTGCGGCAGAATGCCCTGATTGTTGGGCAGAGTGGTTGTCATTAGGATTAATTCACGAATAATCTTTATAAAATTTAAAACAAGTTCTAACCTTGGGAAGTATTAAAACTTCAATAACGTACTCATTCATACAGAACAGATACTTGAGGTTTATAGATTAAATTCCCAAGACTATACACAGAAAAAAATACACCACTGTATCCCGCCTGCTACTGATTACCCGTCCTGGGTTTCTACTCTTTCTCTTAAGTACGGCTATTTCCCGTTTTTTATTCGTTAAAACCGAATTTATTCCGGCGGCCGATTTACTATCCTTAGAATCATCAAGGCTGTAGTCAAGCCTATATAAATATTGTATCAAATAATTTGTCAATGGAGGTAACGATTATGCAGTTATTACGCTGGCAACCCTTCCAAGAAATTGATTCTCTACAACGAGAAATGAATCGTCTGTTTGATAGTTTGGCCCTTCCTTCGGAAAAAGCCGCGATGTCCCTCTTTCCTCCGGCTGAACTCGAAGAAACCCCCGAAGCAATTATCCTGAAACTGGAAGTTCCTGGGGTAAATCCAGAGGATTTGGATGTCCAAGTCAGTCTTGATGGCGTTGCGATTACGGGAGAACGAAAATCAACCAACCAAACCGAAGAAAAAGGCATCAGTCGCAGCGAATTCCGTTATGGAAAATTCCGCCGAGTGATTCCCCTTCCTAATCGGATTCAAAACACTCAAGTTCAGGCTGAATATAAAGACGGGATTCTCAGCTTAACCTTACCCAAAGCGGAAGCAGAAAAAAATAAAGTAGTGAAAATAACCGTTGGTTAGGGATTAGCAATTGCATCAACCTTTGCTCAAGGTAGGCTAAACAAAAATAGTGTCGATTATAGTCGAATTTTTAGGAAATTTCGACTATAATCAAAAAAGAGGAAGGCGGATTTATGACAATATTTCCGCTTTTCTTCTTATTGATTTTTATGTTAAAATTGAGGATAGTTGCTTTGAGTATTAACGAATCAGAATCTCAGCCTCAGAATGAAAATGAGAGCATTGAGGATGAATCTATGGAGAAAATACAGCCAAAAACCGTTGCTATTAATTCCATTATTAGTTATCTTTTGGTTGCGGTTTTAAGTGTAAGCTTAACCTTAATCAGTATACAGATTTTCCCGCATTTTTTGATAACTTCTGCCCAAGCTGAACCCATCCCAACCCAAACTCAACCCCCAACAGTTACCGCCATTCCTAACCCTAATTTCTTCGGAAATTTTGTCTCAGTTGCGGTGAATCGAGTCGGGCCAGCCGTTGTTAGAATTGATACGGAACGCACGGTTTCTGCTAATATTTCCGATCCTTTTTTTGATGATCCTTTTTTCCGCCGTTTCTTTGGGGAAGGAATGCCCCAAACTCCCCAAGAATATCAACAACGGGGACAGGGTTCGGGATTTATTATTGATAGTAGTGGGATTATTTTAACCAATTCCCATGTAATTAAAGGAGCCGATAAAGTCACCGTTACCCTCAAAGATGGTCGTCAATTTCAAGGAGAAGTTAGAGGCAGTGATGACCCCTCAGATTTAGCCGTGATTAAAATTAATGGTAATAATTTACCCGTTGCTCCTTTAGGAAATTCCAGTGAAGTTCAAGTCGGAGATTGGGCGATTGCTTTAGGAAATCCTTTGGGATTAGATAATACCGTTACCCTAGGAATTGTTAGTACCTTAAATCGTCCCAGTTCTCAAGTTGGGATTCCCGATAAACGATTAGATTTTATTCAAACCGATGCCGCCATTAATCCAGGTAATTCTGGGGGGCCGTTATTAAATGCTCAGGGGGAAGTAATTGGAATTAATACCGCTATTCGAGCCGATGGTCAAGGGATTGGTTTTGCCATTCCTATTGATGCCGCTAAAGCCATTGAAGCCGCGTTAGTTAGAGGAGAAAAAATTGCTCACCCCTATATTGGGATTCGCATGGCAACCTTAACGGCAGATATGGCAAAACAACTGAATAATAACCCTAATTCCTTACTGTTAATTCCTGAATTTAATGGGGTATTAGTAGTACAAATTATTCCCAATAGTCCCTCGGCAAATGCGGGTTTACGTCGAGGAGATGTGATTACAGAAATTGATGGACAAGCTATTAGTAGCGCCGACCAATTGCAGCGTTTGGTGGAAAAAAGCAAAATTGGTCAACCCCTTAAAATCACTCTCCATCGCGGACAAAAAACTGAACAAATTTCTGTGCGTCCGAGTCAACTGGATGAAGCCGCTTTGCGTTAAGCGTTGTGGTTTTTCTCTAACAAAAAAAATGCACTCTTTCTGAATGAAGTTCAAGGAAGGGTGCATTTATCAGGAGAAAACTTTAAAATATTTTTTCATCAGAAAAGCCGATGTTCCTATTGTAATCAATTTATTTGGTATTGAGCAACAAAGATATCTCATCGGATAGATGTAAAAGCAAAGATTGAGGTTATTAACAGAGATAGAGCAAAAAACGTATAATAATTATGTAAAATCAGCATAAGATAATTTGATATTAATTGGATTTAGCGCTACGATCAGAAGGAGTAGTGAAATCGTTCATCTCTTGGTAGTCTTTGATTCTCGCATACCAAAATGACTACTAAAAGACGGAAGTAGGGACTTCTCCCGAAGGAACGCGCCTGTCTTCACTGCGAGTTGAAACAGGAGGCGAAAAACCATGACTTTAAGTAAAGAAACTGTGCGCGAAACTTCTTTAGAGGATATTCCGACCAGTGAAAGTTTCGATTTTGATTTGTGGGCAACAAAAGTGAGACGTCAGCTTGTGGCGGCATTAAATCACCAAGTAGCTCCCGAACTTTCTCAGAACGATGCTCAAACAACCCCATCCGAATTATAAGGAATTAGGGTTCGAGGAAAACGGTTAATCTCAATTTATTGAGTTTTATACTATTTTTCTATTCGATAATATTATTTGTAGGGGTGACTAATGAGTCGCCCTTACCTGTTTTAAAACTGTCTATGTTCCTATTTCCTGTTCCCTGTTCCCTGTTCCCTACTATATCAAGTTAAAAATTGTTGTACTGTTTTCCAATATTCTTCGCCTCCAACCTGTCTAACATTATTATGACCCGCACTCGCCACAATTAAAAGCTGTTTCGGTTCTATGGCGGCGTTAAACAGGTCTTCACTCATGGTTTTGGGAATTAACTCATCTTCGGTTCCATGAGTCAATAATATAGGCATTTTCAATGCCGAAATTTTAGCAATAGAATCGAATTTTTGGGTTAAAATTAAATTAATTGGAAACATCCAATATTTCTTTTTATAATCAATCATTTCTCGAATATTAGTAAAGGAACTTTCAATAATTAATCCAGCAATTTCAGGATGTTTTAAAGCTAAATTAATTGCGATCGCTCCTCCTAATGAATGTCCAAATATATAAATATTATTAGGATTAATTTGGCGTTCATTAACTAAATAATTCCAGGCAGTTTCCACATCTTCATAGACTATTTTTTCCGAGGGAAAACGATTTGTACTGCGTCCATATCCCCGATATTCAACTAATAAAACCGATAAACCCATTTGATGAAATTGTTCAGCATATCCTACATTTGCCCCGATAGTATTGCGGTTTCCATGTAAATCAATAATCACTTTTTGATTAGGATTAGTTTCTGAAGGAATCCACCAACAATGTATCATTTCTATTTTTCCTGAAGGAGTAGGAATTTTTAACTCAATATCTTGATAGGATAAACCCACATCATCCGGGGTCATAGAAATTAAACGAGAGGGGAAAAAAATAAATCGAGTTTGTCTTAAAAACAGGAATAGACAAGCACAGAAATAAGCGATCGCACCAACAGCTAAAAGAGTTAGTCCTCCTTGAAACAGAATTATTAAAATTGAATGTAACATCATTTTAACCCCTCCCATTCTGAATAGAATCACCTTTTTTAATCTTTTTTATCTCTTAAATAAGTTAAGTTAAAAAGAGAAAAAAGGTTTTTTGCACACAACCCTATTCTTTTCGGTGGAGATCAACCCATTTCCGCTTAATTTCGCAAGAATTTTGAACTACCCTAGAATATTAATAACGATTACTGCATAGAATAAAATTAGCGAACGGAAACCCATAAAATACAATTCCATAATCCTGATCTGATCGCAATGCGAGTGTCCTCACTCGCTAGTAATTCCTTATGATAAAATTAAATCAGCGAACGAGGACGTTCGCACTGCTATTCAATAGGAAGTTAGGAGGGGTCAATTATTAATAACTCAATGGCAAAACAGTTCGACAATAAAAAGTAAAATGCGATCGCACTGATCACTAAAATTAATCGCCGTAATGGGTTTTTGTTCTAATTATAATGTAAAAACTTCCCCCTGATTATATTCTTGACGAGAGGCTTCAATATCAGCAATTAAAGTTTTATCTTGAAGGAGTTTGGCGGTTTCTATCCAGCTTTCTAATTCTTCCTGACTGATGAGAATGAAACTTTTATTTTCCTGAACAATAACAACTCCTCCCGGTTCCGTACTGGCTTTTTCTAAAACTTCACTGAAGTTGTTTTTAGCATATTCTCCTGTAACGTGATACATGGTTTAACCTCTTTGTTAAGTTCATAAATAACGGAAAGCGATATTTAACAATATTATGACATACTTCAATTCTGTTGCATAAAACCTGCTTCTTCCAAAACAATGCTTAATGTTCCCATTATTTCGCATTCTTCAAAAAAAGCTTCTAATGCTTCTTGAACAGATTGTTTTGCTTCTTCCAGGGTTTCACCAAAACTAGAAACATCTAAATCAGGACAAAGGGCTACATAAAAATTACCTTCTTGAAATATTTCTAACCGAACTTCAATGTTTTTTAGCATAATTTTCTGAATCACCTGCTATTACATTAAGTCAATAGGTTTAGTTTAACACTATTAATGACCCAACGGCGAAATAGTTCTACAATGATCCGCCAATGGTTATCAGTTTCTATAATAACATCATGGCGCGAAAGGGTATCGAGGGCATTTTGTAGGGAATTAGGATCTAAATTTGTAACCGTTTTTAGGGTATTAAAATCGAGTCCGGTGGGGTGAGGTGCGATCGCTTTTATAATCTGTTGTTGACCTGGAGAACCTTCCCCCGCTTGTTGCCAAACCCCGGTAAAATAATAGCGTCCATTCTGATAGAATTCGGGTTGATTAATAATCCCATCAACATCAGCAATGGTAAACATGGGAACTTTTAAAATAAAACCCCAACTTTAAACCCTTTTAACATATTCTTTTAAGAGAGGATTCACAATAAAAAATGTCATATTATCTTTTTCTTCTCTGACCACTAAAAAACGCCTAATTAGAGATTGAATAGTATTTAATAACTCTGAATTTGATAGTTTAGTCTGAGTTAAAACAGACTGCAAATTCAGGCTTTCAGGAGAATTAGAAAGTACAGTTATCACCGTTTTTTCCTGTGGAGATAAACGTTGAAAATGTAGCTTAAGTTGCTCTTGCAGGGAGTCGCATAAAATCGGCTCATCATAGTACAAAAACTCAATTACTCTACTATTAAATAATTCTTGAATCAGAGTTGCTATCATTCCTAACCATAAAGGGTTGCCTTGATAGGTATTAATTAAGATATCCCATGTTTCAGGATTAGATAAATTTTTATCTCTGAAAATATCTTGAGCAGCTAAACTTAAACTTCCTAATATTAAAGTACGAACAGGACGATTTTCAAATTCAATTTTTTCAATTTCTCTAGGTTTTTCCCAACTGTTTAAGATAACGCAACTCTGATGACAAACCTCGGCAATTTTTTTATAAAATAGTTGATAATTCTCATAACCAGATTGATAGTAACCTGCTAATTGTCCCTCACAAAATAGCATTTGGATATCATCTAGGATAATAAGACAGCGATATTGACGCAGATAATTGAACAGTTGAGAAAGTTTTGTTTCTAGCTTTAGGGGAATTTCTATTTTATCTTGATTACAGAATATTTCCAACAAGTTAGTTAAGGTTTCATCTAGGGTAGGAGCAAAACTAAGACTACGATAAATAATATAATCAAAGTTAGTTTTAATTCCATCTATCAAATGAAGGGAAAGGGTTGTTTTGCCAATTCCACTTAAACCTAAAAGGGTTATTAATTGAACTTTATCTTCTATCATCCATTTTTCTAGGGTAGAAAGTTCCTGAGTGCGATCGTAAAATTTTGTTATTTTTGGTGCGTCGTTTAAGTCAATATGCGGTTGGTTAAGAGTAGTTTGGGTATCATTTAGATTTGATTCATTTTGTTGTTGAGCTTTAGCTCTTTCTGTTTTGCAAGAAACATTTAGATGATTATTAACTGTAACATTTTCGCCTGTTATATTTTTAACGATAGCTGATTGATGATTCTTATAAATTCTTCCTTTCTCAAATATACCTCTAAAATTAGATTTTTTAACAGTTTCTCCTAACTCTTCAGAGATAATTTTCCATAATTCTGAACCTACCCATTTAACATGACTTTCACTGGCATAATGATCTTCAGCAATTTCCGAGTATGTACAGTTTTGTATAGTACCTCGCAGAAATCGCTTGTTGGAGATGATCTAAGTGTTTTCCTGTCTTGGTAAAAATGAGATGATCTGCCAGTTCTAGGACTTCTTCAATATCCATAAGCCAAGAAGATGTTAAAGGTGATCATATTTTACCCTACTTTTAATACTATTCGTACTTTGCGTACTTTTGCAACTTTGTCAAAATTCCTACTTTTCAGACTGACATTGATTTGAGTTTGACCTATTCTTATTAAGAGAAGCGTGTGAGGTAAGGAAGTTATGGCTAAAAAAGAAATGGGTCAAGTTAAGACACCAACAGGTTCTGCGTACTTCTATTATTGGGACGATAAGACGGGTGAAGTTCATGTAGGTAGTGAATTTGCGGGTAAAGCCTCCACGTCAGAGGACGCTTGGCGTAAAGCTAACTATTATGCAACTACGCTGAAACAATGGAAAGATTAATAATCTGCTAGTAACTACATTAGTAATGAGGGAATAGTTTCGTATGAAGTTATCTATTAGACATCTCCGAAAATTCCCAAATGCTCTCTATCGCTACTTTTTGAACCTCTAGCACTCCTGTGCCTGGTTCTCCCAAAGTAACGGATTCATAGGCTTTTTCAGTTACATTAATAATAATTAATGAATTTTATCTCTGATATTCAATCATTTTTTAAAAGCATTCTGGGCAATTCTTAGATAATAATACAATCGCTCCTATTCGCCATCTTATTAGTCCACATACTGTCAAGATTACTGCTTCATAATTTTGGCTCTTTAACCGAAATCTTTCTGAAGCAACTCGATAAATTTTTATCAGTCTTATTAAATGTTCGACTACAATCCTTTGTTTGGCTTTTAACCGATTTTCTTCTCGATGTTCAAGCGATATTTCTTGATTCCTCGGTTTCTTATATGGTGTATTAATTGCTGTTTCCCCTACATAAGCTTTATCCCCTCTGTATTTTTGATTATTCCCCAATTCCTCCCTTCTTTCTCTCCACAATTTTAGATCGCTTGTTGCTCCGGTATAACCCACAGCTATATCCACTATTTCTTTCCCGTTTGGCATGACAATGACTTGATTTTTAAAGGTATGTGTTTTTTTCTTTCCTGAGTAATATTTTTTTTGCTCTTCATTGTCTGTTGGTCTTTGCATGGGCTGTTCATAGCTATCTACTACTAACTCAAATTCCAGCAGAATTTTTTCTACCCACTCCCAATCACTCTCGTTTTTTTTTATTTGCTCAACTAAACTGGCTGGCAGTAATTCTCTCAAGATTTTTATCTTGTTATGGAAAATATCATTCGCTGTTGATTCACTCACTTCAAACTGTAACCCTAACATTTGAAATGTCGGCATCTGATGCAGATAAATTAGAGTTAGTAAGATTTGTTCCTCCACAGACAATTTCTGGTGACGACCCCCGCCTGCTTTAATCAACCTGATCTTAGCTTTTTCCTGTTCCTGCCGTCTTTCTTGCTCTAATAACTCCGCGGCTTGAATAAGTTTTATTAGCTGTTCGTATTCCATCCCTAATAGCCTTTTTGCTTGCTGGGGATTCTTGTCCAGATAGTCTCTTAATTTACTCATCTCTCATTGGGGTAAAATCCAATTTTACCATCTTGCTATCCCTCCCCGTTTCTATTTTGGAGATGTCTAATCTCCTATTTCGATTTCAGAACTCCATGAATTTTTAACCATTGATGAGGATAATAAATCAAATAGTTATGAATTAAGGAAGGTCTATGCCTAAAAATATCCCTTCATTAAAGCCGAGAGAACTGATTTAATCCCGTCACCCCGTTTCGACGTACAATAGAAGAAATGAACCTAAACACAATTGAGGGGAAATAATTGTTAGGATATCCTGACATTTCCCTTCTTTTGTCATGCTGTATCTTAATTGGAGACATTCAACAGTGGTTGCACAATACCCTGACACCTACGAAGCCAAAACCCTAGAAATTGCTAAACAATTACTAGCGGCGACCCAGGAGAAAAAACGCTCTTTGTTTGGTCAGTTACAAGACCAAATGCGTTTAGATGATAAACTCCTCGACTGGACAATGGCAAATCCAGGTTTACGGGTGCAGTTATTTCATTTTATTGACTGTTTACCTGCGTTGCGAAGTAAACCCGAAATAGCGGCACACTTACAGGAATATTTGACAACGGCAGAAGTTGAACTTCCCGATATGCTGAAAAAATTACTCAACTTTGCTAACCCCGACTCCGTAGCCGGACAAGTGGCGGCAACCACCGTAGCCCCGGCGGTGGAAACCCTAGCTCAAAAATACATTGCTGGGGAAAATATTCCCAAAATAATTAGAACTTTAGAACATTTACGCAAAGATAAAATGGCGTTTACTGTTGATTTATTAGGGGAAGCTGTTATTACGGAAACCGAAGCAGAATCCTATCTAAATAATTATTTAGAATTGATGGAAAAACTCAGTGAAGCGGCAAAAAAATGGTCAAATATTCCCCAAATTGATCAAGCCGATGGCAACCCGATTTCTAAAGTTCAAGTATCGGTTAAATTAACTGCTTTTTATTCCCAATTTGATCCTTTAGATGCTAAAGGAAGTGAAGAAAAAGTCGGTGAACGCATTCGTATTTTATTGCGTCGGGCGCAGGAATTGGGGGCGGCGGTGCATTTTGATATGGAACAATATGCCTATAAAGATTTAACCTTCAGCATTTTAAAAAATCTGTTGATGGAATCAGAATTTCGTAGCCGGACGGATATTGGGATGACGGTACAAGCCTATTTACGGGAATCTCAAAAGGATTTAGAAGGAATTATTGAATGGGTGAAATTGCGGGGATATCCCGTTAGTGTGCGACTGGTAAAAGGAGCATATTGGGATCAAGAAACAATTAAATCCATGCAGAATGACTGGCCCCAACCTGTCTATAATGATAAGGCGGCAACGGATGCTAATTTTGAACGATTGACGCAATTGATGTTAGAAAATCATCAATATATTTATTCGGCTATTGGTAGCCATAATGTCCGTTCTCAAGCTAGGGCGATCGCGATTGCTGAAACTCTAAATGTCCCCAGTCGTGCCTTTGAAATGCAGGTATTATATGGCATGGGCGACCAACTAGCTAAAGCCTTAGTTCAGAAAGGATATCGGGTGAGAATGTATTGCCCTTATGGAGATTTATTACCCGGAATGTCCTATTTAATTCGGCGGTTATTAGAGAATACCGCTAATAGTTCTTTTATCCGTCAAAGTTCGGAAAATCGCCCGGTTGACGAGTTATTATCTCCCCCCAAAGATAACCCGAATAGCAATATTTTTGAGACTTGGAAACCTGTATTTCCTAATTCAGCCGATACCAATTTTTCTAATGCTGCTTTACGCGATAAAGGGGTGCGGGCTTTAGAAATTGTCCATAACCAATTAGGACAAACCTATAACCCATTAATTAATGGTCAATATGTTAATACCACCCAAATTATAGACTCGGTAAACCCCTCTGACCCCTCGGAAATTGTTGGAAAAGTCGGGTTAATTAATGTTGAACAGGCGGAAACAGCAATTCAATCCGCTAAAACTGCGTTTCCAAAATGGCGGCATACCCCTGTGCGAGAACGGGCGGGTGTGCTACGGAAAGCCGCCGAACTGTTTGAACAACGGCGGGCGGAGTTCAGTGCTTGGATGGTGTATGAAGTGGGTAAACCCCTGCATCAGTGTGATGCTGAGGTATCGGAGGCGATTGATTTTTGTCGCTATTATGCCGATGAAATGGAACGGTTAGATCAGGGCTACCAGTATGACACTGCTGGAGAAACCAACCGTTATAACTATCAACCCCGTGGCATTTCTCTGATTATTTCCCCCTGGAATTTCCCCCTGGCGATTCCCGTTGGGATGACGGTAGCATCTTTGGTAACGGGTAACTGCACGTTACTCAAGCCTGCGGAAGTGTCATCGGTGATCGGTGCTAAAATTACGGAAGTATTAGTGGATGCGGGTGTGCCACCAGGTGTGTTTCAATTTGTGCCAGGAAAAGGATCGACGGTAGGTTCCTATATGGTACAACACCCGGACGTTCACATGATTACCTTCACGGGTTCCCAGGAAGTCGGGTGCCGGATTTATGCTGAGGCGGCACTACTGAAACCAGGACAGAAACACCTAAAACGGGTTGTTGCTGAAATGGGGGGCAAAAACGCCGTTATTGTTGATGAAAGTGCCGACCTTGACCAAGCAGTGGGGGGTGTGGTCTATTCTGCCTTTGGCTATACGGGGCAAAAATGTTCCGCCTGTTCCCGGGTGGTGGTGTTGGAACCTGTTTATCAGGCTTTTGTGAACCGTTTAAATGAGGCGGTACGGTCTTTAAATGTGGGAAATGCGGCGTTATTAAGTACGCAAGTTGGGCCAGTGATTGATGCCAATGCTCAACAGAAGATTAAGGAGTATATTGAGATTGGCAAACAAGAGGCTGAACTTGCCATCCAAGTGTCTGCACCGGAAATCGGTTATTTTGTCGGGCCAACGGTTTTTATTAATGTTTTACCGACGGCAAAAATCGCCCAAGAGGAAATTTTTGGCCCGGTTTTAGCAGTAATTAAAGCTGAGAATTTTGAGCAAGCTTTGGATATTGCTAATGGGACTAATTTCGCTTTAACTGGGGGTTTATATTCAAGAACTCCCTCCCATATTAGCAAGGCTAAAGCGGAATTTGAAGTCGGAAATTTGTATATTAACCGAGGCATTACGGGGGCAATTGTTTCCCGTCAACCCTTCGGTGGGTTCAAACTTTCCGGTGTCGGTTCTAAGGCGGGGGGCCCAGATTATTTATTACAATTCTTAGAACCCCGTCACATCACAGAAAACATCCAACGTCAGGGTTTTGCCCCGATTGAAGGGATGGAATAACCCCAGCCCTAACCCTCTCCCCTTATTAATGGAGGGAATAACCCCACCCTAACCCTCCCCTTATTAATGGGAGGGAAGAAGATGATCGCTCTTTTAAAAAGGGCGATCGCGCTATAATTAATATACTATTATTCAGGACTTGAAGGAACATGAATTATAAACTCATTGATTCTTTAGTTCAAATCATTTCTTCATTAACATTGGAAGAAAGACAAAACCTAGAAAAATGAAGTTCAACCTAACCTACTTTTTATAGTAAAATTAGAATTATGGAATATCCAAAATATTTGCTTGTGATAGTAACCTTCTTTCCTCAACTCGCTCTGGACGATTTATCTGTAACAATTTTACTGTCACTCGTGCAATCGAAGTTAACGGGATAATTTCGCCTTTTTCTAATTTAAAATGCTCCCGCCAGCGATCGCGACGAGGATGATACAATCTCACAATTTCCCCATTCATGGGATCGATTGAAGCCAGATCGCTTCCTTTATATTTGTTGCAGATTGTACAAGCCAACGCCAAATTATTTTCGTTTGTTTGTCCGCCGTGCTTTTCGGCAATTATATGATCGATTTCATGAGGTACAAAAACAGAAATTTCTGGCATTAAACAATACTCACAAGCAAAATCAGCGCGATTACAAATCAAGCGTTTGAGAGCAGCAGAAACATAAGCCTTACTCATTTTTTAGCTTCGTTAAGTTTCAGCAATGCTTTAGCCTTAGCCACCCGTACCCAATGTTCAATATATTCATATTGTTGCCACGATCGTTCCTCCTCAGCCGTCAACCCAACGGTTCTATTTTTTTCCAGCAAATTGTTAATATGTTGTTGTAATGCTTCCGACGGCTTCAACGCCAAAATTTCCTCTGGAGTCGGAAGATTTGCCAAGAATTCCAATACATCTGCCAACCCAGAAAATCCAGATTGAGCATCTGCACTCCATTCCCGCAAACCCAGTTCTAAAATTTGTGTTAACTGCTCTTGCAGTGGACTTAACCGCATCGCCAATTCATCTGGAACTTCGACTTTAATCTGCATGATCGAACTTTGCAACACTTAAAGAGATTTGTGTTATCGTAGCACTAATTTTGTAAATTGAGGTCACAAATGTTAGCAATTTTGCCAAACAAGCCTAATAAACGAAATGAGCGAAGCGATCGCTCTTTGTTAAGAAGGGGCGATCGCGCTATAATTAATATACTATTATTCAGGACTTGAAGGAACATGAACCATAAACTCATCGATTCTTTAGTTCAAATCATTTCTTCATTAACACCGGAAGAAAGACAAAACCTAGAAAAAAAGTTAGCAATTCAGCAACTACCAATTCAACAGTCTTCTATTTCTATTAAAGATAATCTTTGCGTTGGAATGGGGAAAGATCGAGAAGATTTACAGAATTATAGTGAACCTAATGCTCAAGAATGGCTTCATGCAGTTGCTAACAATTCCGCCTTTGACTTTCTAAAAGACCCTGAAGAAGATATTTACACCATTACTGATGGAAAGCCATTTTATGACTAAAGGTAAAGTTGTATTAGTGCCTTTTCCATTTGATGATTTATCGGCAACAAAAGTCCGTCCTGCGGCTTGTCTTACCAATCCAATTGGGCAGTATAATCATATTATTCTAGCGTTGATTACCAGTACAATTCCAACTAATATAACAGAAGCAGATGTTTTACTAAATATAGATCACCCTGATTTTACAGCCTCTGGGTTACACAAACCTTCAACGATATTCAACTATGCTTAAATACAATGATGAAACCTTCTTGTTGAAAGTGCTTATCATGGGTTAAAACTCCAGTAATATTAAGTTGATTCATCGTTACCATAGAAATACAATCTGTTAAACTGTATCCTTTATCAAATCGTTGACTAAATAACTCTAAACCTGCTGTAAAAGATTCATGGCTTTGAGGAATAACATTGATATGGCTATCAGTCACCACTTGAGTAAGTAACTGAAAAACAGCTTTTTTCATAGGTGATGGAAAGGAGGCAAAAAAATTAATTGTTTCTGTTAATACTTCTTCTGTTGTTACCAATTGAATATTATTAAGATTGCGACTATAATCCCTAACGGACTGATGCCATGAGTCAGCTACATTAATTAAAGCAACCCAATAAAATGTATCGACAAAAAAAGTTTTCATAATTCTTGATGGAGGTTTTTAGATAGGTAAAAATCATGATTTTCCGCCCCGTCTTTTGGCAATTGACTTAAAACTTCTTCAGGAATATCTTTAATAATATCATCTGCTACTTCCCAAATTGGTTTATACGGTTTCTCTGTCGGTTTAACGGTTTGCTTAAGAGAGCGAATGAAATCTAATACCTCATCCAGTTGAGAAGCAGGAATTTGTTCTAATTCGTTTAGAATTATTTCTTTGGTTGTCATAGTGTTTTTATTGATTAACGTAAGTTAATTATACCATCTTAGTAAATTGTATGATCGGCGATCGCATTCCAACACATGAACCCAGTCAGAAAAGCGATCGCACTTTTTGAGTTCAAGGGCGATCACTATTCTCTGCTTTAACTTAATTAGATAAATGATTGCAATTTTGATGGGAATATTAGGGAAAGTTGGCAAGGAGAATATAAACCTATCGAGGCCAAAGTTTAATTGCTATATCAGCTAATTTGTCAGCACGAGCTTTAATTTCATCAGCGTTCCAAGCTACTATCTCTTCAAAATATTTATTAAGCGAAACATTAGAGTCCCGATACCACCCTTTCTTGTAATCAAAGGGTTTGTTTGCCATCTCACGATTGTATCCTGTTAGCGTAAGATTTCCCAAAGTATGTAATAATTCCTTTTTTACTTGGCTAGAATTGTTACCTAGCATCTGTTCCCATTCAGGGGTTAATGTTTGAGGCATAATGTGTTCAATCGTTAGATTGCCAGGATCTACTGTTTCTTTACTAAGCGTAGAATTTAAACTTTCCAAAACTAATTTAATTCGATCCGAATTCTTTGAAGTATACAACGACTTAGTAATAATTTTTTTACGGAAATCCTCATCTGAAGGCCACCTTTTCTCTTTTTCATATCCGCGCAGGACTGTCTGTAGTCCATTTACTAAGTCATCAGGGTTTGCTGCTTGAACTTCTTTGTACAAATTATTGAATACTATACCCAAGCTTTTTGTAGAAACATCAACAAACCAACGTCGCACAAAATAAGACTCTAAGTAACGCAAAATAGTTTCAAACTGTTTAAGAGAAAGCTGTTCATCTTCATACTCGTGATAAACGTTAAGTAGGAAAATATGGCAAGTTGTGAAATCCAAGCGCATTAACCGCTCGAACCAATAACGTAGCTTACCTTCTGATTCTTTACTATAAAATTTTAATCGCTGATAGTAGTTAATAAATTGTATAATTTCTTCTAACTTAGATTCAATTTCATTAGCCGCATTATCAAAACGATTCTTGATGACTTTATAAACTTCTTTCTCACTGACTGCTTCTCCGTCTTTACGCAAATAAAACCAAAATGCAGTTGTTAATTCACTCGCATATTCTTTTGGAGCTACATTAGCCTTGAATTGATTTTCAAGACGCAACCATTTATTATGATATATTTCTTCTCGTTTCTCACGAGGCAATTTCATGAAAATATAGTTACGCACTAAGTCAGCTTGAGTTAGTTCTTCTCCCTTATAATTTAAGCTTTCAAAAATCAGATACGGATTATCTTGCTCATCGGAAGTAATATTAACTAGAATTAAACGTTCTAAAATAACAGTCTTGAATTTTGCTAAATCTAGTGCCAAACCTTCTTCTTGATTGGGGTTTTTAAGTTTCCCTTTAAAAAAATTATAACATTGGTATATCATGCCTTCTTTTTTCATTTCTTTCTCTTTTGTGGCTGTGACAATGCTTTGATAAGTTTCCCGATCTCCTTGAGTCGGTAATACCTTGTAAAAATCTTCACCTTCTTTATATTGATTGGTTAAAATTTTATCATACAACTCTCCAGCAAGTTTTTGATTTTTATCCTTAATTGTTTGATTTTTATCTTTCAACAAATACTGACGCATAGCAGCTAATAAAACAGTGAGAGTAATCAAGCGTTGTTGCCCATCAATTACCAGATACGGAGATATGCCATCTGCTGTTCCAAGTATTGCCTGAGTAACAATAGCCCCCACAAAATATGAACCTTCTACTTCATTAGTATAAAGTTTCATCACATCTTCCCAAAGATTTTCCCAGTTTTCTGTAGTCCAAGAGTAGGGTCTTTGAAAAAGGGGAATTTGGAATTGTTTAGTACCTTCTAATAGATTCCTAAGAGTTGTTTCTGTAGCTTTCATGTTGTTGATTTAATCAAGATGTTGTTTTATTTTTCTGTTTTGGATAAAACAGTTAATCTTTAAGATTTTACCATAATCTTTAGAACTGTTATATTTGCTGCTTACAATGAGAATTGTCAGCTTTGCCGCACTAAAGTGCAACTACAAGCAGCGATCGCTAAATTCCATAACACAACTCCCTTAACGTACTCACGGACTGCGGAAGTCCTTGTTTTAGAAGCGTGTCCAGATATTCATCAGGTGTTTTAGGTGGATTTTTAAGTCTGATTCGTTGTATTTCGGCTGCTCTACAGACCATTGCTGGGTTCAAGTCGAGTAAGTGTAGAATAAACTCATCCGGGTGCTGCGCTTCAACACCATATTGTTGAAGTGCTTGACTGGGAAAATCATCAAGATTAAAAGTGACAATTACATCAGCATTACAGCGAATGGCAGCAGCAAGAACATGACGATCATCTGGATCAGGAAGTTGTAATCCTAATATTAGGTCTTCGTATCCTGTAACCAGGCAATCTCTAACATGAGAATTCATCAGAGTTTTAGTCCTGGTAAGCTGTTCAAGTGTAAGATCAGGACGATTTTTGAGAACATTTCTGATCCATTCATCGTGAATAGCATCTGTCCAAAGTGCCTTAAATAAGTCAGTGATGGCAAGTTCCATTAAAAAATCACGAAGCGGTGCTGGATATAAAACACAAGCATCGTAGACAACGGAAAAATTAGCCACTACATGACTCCTTCGTATCCCATATTCAGTTCTTGAGCTTGAGTAGTAAGCTCATCAAGAGTTTTCCGTCGTGCTGCATCAACTCGATTTTTGTAGTCCATTAAATCTTGGTAACGCACCCTTCGGCGCGTACCCACTTTACGAAAAGGGATTTCTCCAGACTCCAGCAGTTGCACCAAATAGGGACGGGAAACATTCAAAATGTCAGCAGCTTCTTGGGTGGTAAGTTCTGCGTGAATTGGAATCAGCGTTACAGCATTTCCCTTCGCCATCTGTGCCAACATCTCAAGCAGTAGACGAAAAGCTTCAGCAGGTATGACAACAACTTCATCTTGGCTGTCATCTTGCACAAGCTTGATGGTACGGGTGCATCCGTCTTGGTTCTTGATGTACCGTGCCAAAGACGAGCTACTGGCTTGTGCAATCGTAGCTTCTTCTTCCGTAGGTAGAACAGACCGCAAGTTTGGAGCCTCTGTAAGTGTCATTGATTCAGCCTCTCACTATCTAATATAAAGGTTTGCGTTTACTACAAAAGTGTCTCCAACTTCTGCAAATGAGAGGTCGGATAGAATTGGCTATAACCTATGTTAGCAATTTTGCGAAATAAACGCAATAAACGAAATGAGCGAAATCAGTCTTGCTTTTGCTCTCGTCCCCATCCGCTTACCACCATTATGAATAGTTAAAATTACAGTTTTTCAAGAGGTTGCTTAGTTTTTAGTTGCGATGGGTGCGCGACTCTAAGCGATCGCTCTTTTAAAAAGGGCGATCGCTCTACACCCAACAAAATTAATATTAGAATATCAAATATCTCCAATATTACTATCCGGCCACTAAAACCAAGAGAATTTCTTCCGTTGCGTAGGCCACAGAAGACAACGCATCATAGGTGAAAGATTTAGATGGTGGGAATCCACAAGGACACCTATCAATGCTTGTCCTTATAAAAGTAAATAAAATTATTAAGAGAAAACAAATTTTTTAAAGGGTCTGAGTTTGTGCAGCAATCCAGTCTAAATAACTTACTAAACCATTAACAATAGGTAAAGCGATAACTTCAGGTACTTCATAGGAGTGAAGTTGTTTAACCCTTATGGTTAAAGGCTCAAATTTTCTGAGATCCGTTTTAATAATTAATTGCCATTCATCTGCTCGGCATAATTTTGATTCCCAGGTATAAATAGAATGAATTGGCATTAAACTTACACAGGCTGCTAGTTTTTCTTCCACTAACACTTGAGCAATTTTTTCCGCTTCCAAACGAGAACTTGCCGTAACAAAAACCACAGTATAATCTGTTTCCATGAATGCGCCGTTAAATCTGAATTTTAATTATCCTAACTCAAGATCACACTTCTGAGTATGAGCTTGATATAAATTAGAGCAGGTCATCGCTAAATCCAGATAAAGTTTTAAAGATTGCGGTAATTGCGCTCCTTGGAATTGAGTATTTTCAAGGTTAGCTCCCAATAATGACGCATCTCTTAAATCCGCATCTCTCAAGTCTGTTTGTGATAAATTTGCCCAGTTTAAATTTGCCCACATTAGACTAGCCTGTTCTAAATTAGCTCCGGTTAAATCAGCTTTAGTTAACCTAATACCTCGCATTTGAGCTTGACTTAGATTAGCATTTATCAGGTTTGCTTCCTCTAAATCAGCCCCATTCATTCTAGCTTCATGCAGATTAACACCCTCAAGATTAACGCAACTTAATTTAATCCCATTTAAGTAGGCTCTTTGTAAATTAACTCCCGTTAATTCCGCCCCAAATAAATTAGCCCCACTGAGTTTTGCCGCCACTAAATTTGCCCATTTTAAATTAACTCCAGTTAAGTTTGTTTCTCTTAAATTCGAGAATGGCAAGTTAGCCGAGCATAAATTAGCATTCGGTAAGCTGGCGCATCTTAAATTAGCTCCGGCTAAAGTTGCACCGCTTAAATTAGCATTGGGAAGTTTAGCTTTAACCAAAAAAGCCCCCGTCAAATTAGCTTTGGTTAAGTTTGCATCCCCCCCTTGTGCCTCATTCATTTTGGCATAACTCAAATTCACTCGATGCAAACACGCCCCATTGAATTTAACCCGACTCAGGAAGGCTCGACTCAAGTTGGCTCCCATTAGGTTAGCTCCCGAAAGGTTAACCCCAATCAAAATTACCCCGGATAGGTCTGCACCTTCGAGGTCTACCCCCGTAAACTCTCTTTCCCCTTCTTCGTATTCCCTCAACAGTTGACTAACTTCCATGGGTGTCTCACTCCAGTTACTTCTGCTGCTATTTTCAATATAACCATAAAATCTTAAGAAAGTTTTTATATTTTTGTGTTTAACATTTTTTAATAATTTAATTTTGGCAATCGGGTTCGATTATTTTTGATTTAGTTTAATAGGCTGTTAATCTTCTAAATAGGGTATGTAGAAACTAATTAAACAGACTTAAATTTAGGGTTTTAACTATTTTTTCCAGAAAAAATAAACCCCCGATCGAATTTCCTTGGGGATCAAGGGGGGGACTGTAACAAGCGATCGCTCCCTGTAGGGGAATAATTGATAATACCGCCCCACTCACCCCTGATTTAGTCGGGATTCCCAACTTCAGCGCAAAATGTCCCGATGTTTCGTATAACCCACAGGTGATCATTAAGGTTTTGACGATGCGAATGGCGCTTTCCCATTCCGGGTTAGTTGGTTGTAGCAATAACCAACCCAATTTGGCTAAATCTGAAATTGTGGCCGATAAACAACAAATTTGGTTATAGGTATCCAAGGTGATATCGGGATGCTCCAGATAACCCGAAGCCGCCAGGGTGGAAACCAGGGCCAGGTTTTTGGGGTTGGGGGCTGAACGCACGGACTCCAGAATATCCTGGTCTAAAACTAACTGACAATCGGCGAATTGATTTAACCAGGAACAGAGATACTGACAGCGAGAATTAGCATCCTGACCGGGAAGCAATCCAGCTAGGGCGATCGCCCCACTATTAATCATCGGATTACGCGGCCATCCGCCATCGGATTGTAACTGTTCGAGGGAATTAAACGGTTGATCGGAAGGCTGATCCCCCACTTGTTGAAAAACCCGCTCCTGCCCTAATTCCAGCAGTCGATTTAATAATAGAAAGCACTTGATCACACTCATCACGGGAAACCGGAGGGTTTGATTCCCCGCCTGGTAAGATTGGCCTTGGAGCGTCAGGATTTTGACCCCGAATTCCTGGGGGTTAACCTGGGCTAACTGGGGAATATAGCTGGGTAATTGGCCGAATTGACTCCGTTGTTGTCCTTCCTGAACCCAAGTATTGACCTGTTCCTGAGTTAACCTGTCTAATGGATTAAACTCCATATTCACTGAGAATCCCTTCCAGCTTGTTTTCTTTAGTCTAGCTTTGCGGGGAAGACTCCGCCAAAAGCCCCGTCAAAAAAATTTTCCCAGCAAAGGCTTGACAAATAAAAAAAAAGCAGTAATAATAAAAATTGTCGCAAAAAAAAGAACGACAGCAAGGGACTGTAGTTCAATTGGTTAGAGCACCGCCCTGTCACGGCGGAAGTTGCGGGTTCGAGCCCCGTCAGTCCCGTTCTAAAGTTAATAATCAAGAAACCGGATTTCTAATTAAGTTAATTGCTACAAATCAAGATATCTTGAGAAACCCGGTTTCTGAAGGTGATCGCAAATACCCCAAGAAACCGAGTTTCTAATTAAATTAATTACCACAAATCAAGATATTTTGAGAAACCCGGTTTCTGACAATTGTTGATAGGTGGGGGCGGGTTTATTTAGATTTCTGCTAATTAACAAAGATTAACGCGAACCCGCCCCTACGGTTTGGGTAAGATTAATTAGAGGGCTGATTTAATCTTGTTTTTTTCTGCACGAAGGGTTGCCACATCTTGCCAAAAACTTTCCCGTGTCACCTGTTTTAACAAGGTTTCTCTCTCTTTTGTATAGTCACCTCGCCCCCAATTAAATTCTTGTAGAAAACGAAGGGTAGCGACTTGACCTAAGTGTTCAACTAAAATTTGATAGCCTTTTTCTCGAAGTTCAAGGGATGTCATCGTTAGATTCTCCTTTGGTTTGAAAAACAGACATTAGCCAAATGAAAGGATTTGAGATAGTAACATTAATTTGATTCATTTGTTTGTTAATCTCTTAACAGATCGGGTTGATTTAGAAACAAGCGATCGCAGGTTCTTCTTCCTCAACTTCTGTAATATATTCTTTAACATGAATTGAAATCTCAAATCCCAAACTATTCAATAACTCAATAAAACCATAAATTTCAGCACAACCTGATTTTGTTAACAGATGATTGAGTTTTTCATAACATAATTTGGCTTCGTTTGATAAATCTTGATTTTGATATTTTGCTTCAATTACCTTAGCGATCGCATTTTTCAATAATTCAGGTTCGGGGTTTTCTTCCTCTAATATTGCGGTCAAAAAACCCGCAGCGTGTTCAGAATTTTTCAGCTTTTCAATGATAAAATCATGATAGGGTTTAGAAGTTGGTATTTTAATGTTTGTCATAATCTTTCCAATACTCCTGAGCTTGACGAATATCTTGTTTTTGGGTGCTTTTATCTCCCCCAAACAGCAATAACACAATTTTTAATCCGATTTGTCCAAAGTAAAGGCGATAACCAGGGCCATAATTAATTCTGAACTCATAAACCCCTGCTCCTAGAAAACGGTAATCTCCTAAATTACCTAACGCAATTCGTTCTATCCTTGCATCTATTTTATATTGAGTTTTAGCGTCGCTTAGGGATTCGTACCACTGATCAAAGGGAATTTTACCATCTGGTGTCACATAACGTTGAATCTCCCTGGGTTGACTTTCCATAATATTATTTATAGTGATCGCACTTTCCCCTATTATCAAATCCCTCAATTGTAGGGGCGGGTTCGAGACAATCTCTGTTAATTAGTATAAATCTGGCTAAACCCGCCCCGAATGCTAAACCTACCCCTAATCATACAAGAATAAACAAATGATTGAATCAGATATCCTAGAAAAACTGCAAGGAACATCAATCGAAGATCGTATCCTAATCATTGAAGCCATTTTACAAACTGTCAAAAATGATATGCGCTCAACTTCCTTACCACAGCTTACCTCTGAACATCCCCTGCGCGGAAAAGTCATTCGCTATGAACATCCCTACGAACCCGTAGCCGTAGAAGACTGGGAGGCGCTAACATGATTATCCTAGACACTCATATCTGGATTTGGTGGGTTGATGATCATCCTAAACTGTCACCCCAAAACCGCGACATCATTCAAGCACATCAAACAAGTGGTATAGGAATCAGTATCATTTCTTGCTGGGAAATTGCCAAATTAGTCGAAAAAAATAGACTAACTTTTGAGTCTTCTATAGAAGAATGGCTCGAACTCGCCCTAAAATACCCCGGTATTCAATTGCTACCATTAAACCTGCCAATTATCCTAGAATCTACTCGACTCTCTGGATTTCATGCAGATCCCGCCGACCAAATTATCGTCGCAACGGCTAAGATTAACGCCTTATCATTAATTACTCAGGATGAAAAAATATTAACTTATTTTAAGAACAAAACACCATGATCAACGTCTCGGTTACACCTATCGGCGATCGCAAATACCCCAAGAAACCGGGTTTCTAATTAAGTTAATTGCAATAAATCCAGATATCTTGAGAAACCCGGTTTCTGAAAGCTCATACCACTAATAGTAAATTTTCTAAAGTCTCAACATTTTCCAGGGGTACAGGTAAACCATCTTCTTCTAAAGCTAAAATATAGCCTTGAATTGCTTCTTTAATATTGATTAATGCTTCTTCTTGGGTTTTCCCCTGACTCACACAACCGGGTAAACTCGGACATTCAACCACCCAGTAACCATCCTCACCGGAATAAATTGTTATTCGTCTAATCATAATCACAGTAATTAATAATATTGTTTCCTGGTTTTAGAATAACAGAAATTTTTCTATATCGTAGGGGCAGGTTCGAGACAATCTTGATTAAATTACTCCCTTTTGCTAAACCCGCCCCAAATGCGATCGCAAATACCAAAGAAACCGGGTTTCTAATTAAGTTAATTGCAACAAATCAAGATATCTTGAGAAACCCGGTTTCTGCTACTCGAACCCACCCCTACGGTGCTCGCCACAATTTAATCGTGTTGTCCCAACTCCCACTAGCTAACGTCTGACCATCAGGACTGAAGGCTACAGAGTAGACAAAACTTGAATGTCCGGTGAGCGTGGCAATTTCCCGTTGACTCGGAACATCCCACAATTTAATCGTCTCGTCCTGACTCCCACTGGCTAACATCTGACCATCACGACTGAAGGCTACAGAATAGATCCAATTTGAATATCCGGTGAGAGTAGCAATTTGCCCTTGGCTCTGCACATCCCACAATTTAATCGTGTTGTCCTCACTCCCACTGGCTAACGTCCGACCATCGGGACTGAAGGCTACAGACCTGACATTATCTGAATGTCCGGTGAGAGTGGCAATTTCCCGTTGGCGCTGCACATCCCATAATTTAATCGTCTTGTCAAAACTCCCACTAGCTAACGTCCGACCATCGGGACTGAAGGCTACAGACCTGACAAGATGTGAATGTCCGGTGAGAGTAGCACTTTGCTGTTGGCTCTGCACATCCCATAATTTAATGTTGTCGTGACTCCCACTGGCTAACGTCCGACCATCGGGACTGAAGGCTACAGAGGTGACAGGACTTGAATGTCCGGTGAGAGTGGCAATTTCCCGTTGGCTCTGCACATCCCACAATTTAATCGTCTTGTCAAAACTCCCACTCGCTAACGTCTGACCATCAGGACTGAAGGCTACAGAGTAGACAAAACTTGAATGTCCGGTGAGCGTGGCAATTTCCCGTTGACTCGGAACATCCCACAATTTAATCGTCTCGTCCTGACTCCCACTGGCTAACGTCCGACCATCGGGACTCAAGGCTACAGAGTAGACAGAACTTGAATGTCCGATGAGAGTGGCAACCCGGGTGGGGTTTTGCCAAGAAATTTGGGTTGATGGGGCGCTGGGTGAGGAATTTTGATTAGGAGTATTTTTATTAGTAAATATTCCATATCCGACTAACAGCAATATCCCAATAGATAAACCCACCCAGAAGTTATGATTATTTTGGGCTGGAGGAGGTGGAGGTGGTGGTGTTGGTGTAGGTCGTAAATGCTGCAAGACCTGAGCAGCCGAAGAATAGCGGTATTGAATCTGCTCCTGTAATAGTTTATCGAGAACTTTCTTTAATTCTGGACTCAAAGGTTGTGACACATATTGTTGCCAACGGGTTGTCCAACTGTAACCATATTTTGTAAATAGCTTAAACGGCTCAATTTTTGATAATAAATAAAAACAAGTCACCCCTAAACTATATAAATCACTGGCGGGGTATGCTTCTCCGTTTTGTAATTGTTCTGGCGCTGAATAACCAAACGTCCCAACACGGGTTCCCACTTTAGTTTGTACCACCGTTGCGGCTAAATCTTTCGCTATGCCAAAATCAATTAACACATATTCCCCATTCCGACGACACATAATATTATCGGGTTTGAGGTCACGGTGAATCACCTTTTCTTGATGAATAAACGTCAGCACAGGTAACAAACTCTCTAACAGTTGTTTGACTTGCGCTTCTGTCCAAACTCCTTGTTTCGCTAAAACTTTATTTAAAGTTTCCCCTTCAATATATTCTTGAGCTAAATACAGTTGATTATTTTCTGAGAAATAAGCCACTAACCTCGGAATTTGCTGATGATCTCCCAGTTGTTCCAGTTTTTCAGCTTCTCGTTGAAATAATTCTAAGACTTTTTGTAGTCCTGCTGTTCGTTGATTATTAACGACTAACTGTTTAACCACACATTTCTTATTCAGTTTATCCGTATCTTCCGCTAAATAGGTGCGACCAAACCCCCCTTGACCTAAAAATTTGATCATGCGAAACCGTCTGTACAGCAAGTCGGGTATGGGGACACCGCAAGCTTGACAGTAAACCGTACCATCTGAGTTGTCTGGGTTGGGACATTGGGGGTTGATGCAACATTTCATTATCGTTCTCAAGGGTTAGAATATTATCTCTATTGTGTCTCAATTTTGGGAAACTGGAGTATTAACGCGGATATCGCTGCATTAAGGCTCGAACCTTGAGAGAGAGTCCTAAAGGACTCACTACGGTATTAACGGGGATATTGCTGCATTAAGGCTCGTACCTGTTCGGCGTGGTAGGAACTGCGGGTTAGGGGAGAAGCCACCACCTGTAAGAAACCGATAGACTCACCAAAATCCCGCCAAGTATCAAATTGTTCGGGTGGGATAAATCCCTTAACGGCTAAATGTTTAGGTGTGGGTTGTAGGTATTGACCCAAGGTTAAAATATCACAATCAACGGCCCGTAAATCCTGCATGGCTTCCCGAACTTCGGCATCGGTTTCACCCAGTCCCACCATTAACCCAGATTTAGTATAAACTTCGGGTCTGAGTTGGCGCGATCGCTTTAATAACTCCAAACTGCGCTGATAATCTCCTTGGGGACGAACCCGACGATACAGACGTTGGATGGTTTCGGTATTGTGGTTGAGAACTTCTGGTTTAGCCTGCAAAATTATTTCTAGGGCGTCCCAGTTACCACAGAAATCAGGAATTAAAACCTCAATAGTCGTTTGGGGAGAGAGCGATCGCACCCCCTCAATACACCGAACAAACTGGGACGCACCGCCATCGGGTAAGTCATCCCTGTTCACAGAAGTGATCACAACATGATTCAAGTTCAGGCGTCGCACCGCTTCCGCTAATCTTTCGGGTTCAGTAATATCTAGGGGTTGGGGTTTTTTCTCAAAATCAATATCACAGTAGGGACAAGCCCGGGTACAAGCTGGCCCCATAATTAAAAATGTAGCGGTTCCAGCATTGAAGCATTCCCCAATATTGGGACAGGAGGCTTCCTCACAGACGGTGTTTAAGCCTAAATCCCGCAAAATCCCTTTGACGTTGCCAACACGCTCCCATTGAGGGGCTTTGACTCTTAACCAGTCTGGCTTGACTACCACGGGCTACCTTTTCCTAATAAATTCACATCTTTATAGATCCTAACTGATCTTTTCTGTGTTATACTCACTAAAGGTGTCTTAATTAAGGCATCGGGATGTAGCGCAGCTTGGTAGCGCACCTCGTTCGGGACGAGGGGGTCGTAGGTTCAAATCCTATCATCCCGATTTTGACGGTTGTCGAGTGTCAAATTATTTAGAGGAAGAAGAAAGAAATTGTCCCAGAGTCCCCCTTCACTGATAACTGATAACTGATGACTGATAACTGATTAATGCTTCTCCCAAATTCCGATAAAACCATAAATGAATCGGTTCTCCTCGTAATTCTATCCCTTTTTGATAACAATTAATTGACTCTTTTAAATAGCCTTGACGATGTAATTGTTGTCCTAGATCCTGATAAGTTTCAGGATCTGTAGGACGGTTTTTCTGCATTTCCCGATATCGAGAGAGGGGATCTAAGTTAACTCCCTTTTTTTTTTGAAATCACGCGACCCATGGCTTCATAGGCTAAATCAAAGTCTGGTTTTAGGTTAATTGCTTTCTGCAAATAAGCCAGAGCCTCTTGATAGTTTTCTTTCTGTTCTAAGGCTTCTCCCCAATGTAAATGAATATCGGGAGAATGGGGATAAATCTCGCAAGCCCGGCGATAACAACTAATGGCTTCATCCCACTTTTGTAAGATGGCAAAGGTATGACCTAAAAGGTGATAAGCTACTGGAGATCCGGGGTTGAGAACACAGGCGCGACGGAAAGCCACAATAGCATTTTCAATATTGCCTTGTTGTCGGAGAGTTTGTCCTAAATTTTGATAGGATTCAAAGGAATTAGGATTAAACTCTTGGGTACGACGATAGATGGCGATCACTTCTTCAAATTGACGCTGTTTCTCTAAAATTTGTTGTAGGCGGGCTTGAATTTCACCCTGATTTTCAGGATTCAATTCTAAGGCTTGGCGATAGGTGGCGATCGCTTCTTCAAATTGATAAAATTGTGCTAAAGTTTGTCCTAATTGATCATATAACTCAGCCGAAGAAGATTCTAAATAACAAGTTTGACGATAAACTTGAATCGCTTCTTCCAAGTTATAAACTTGAACTAAGGCTTTAGCTAAACTCCATTGATATTCAACAGAATCAGGATTAAGTTGAACACAACGGCGATAAACTGTTACGGCTTCTTCCCATTCATTTTGTTGAAATAAAGCCTGTCCTAACTGTTGATAAGCCTCTACAAAATCAGGATTAAGTTCACAAGCTCGACGCAAAGCAATGATACCTTCTTCCGATTCCTGTTGGTGAATTAATCCTGTTCCTAAATCATAATAGGCTTCGGCGGAGTTGGAATTCACCTGACAACAACGACGGGAGAGTTTAATAATTTCTTCCCATTGTTCCTGCTGTTCTAAAATAGTTCGCAAACTCTGATAAGATTCTATTAAATTAGGATTGAGTTGAAAACTCCGATGATAATTCTTAATAGCTTCATCGGTCTGACCTAAGTTATCTTGAAGTTTAGCTAATTCTAAATAACATTCCGACCAATAGGGATTAATTTCTAAGGCTTGATGGTAAGCTGCGATCGCCTCTTGCTTTTGGTTTTGTTGTGTGAAAGCCTGTGCGAGATAGTAATAAGTTTCCCCGTCATTGGGCTTTAGGGCTAATGCCTTATGGAAGGAAGAAATAGCTTCTGAAATATTGCCTTGTTGAGTCAAAGCCATACCCAAATTGGTGTAAAATTCAGAAAAGCTGGGATCGAGAGCAATGGCTGTTTGAAAGCAACTTATGGCTTCACTCAACTGTCCAGCTTGCAGTTGCATACTACCTAAGCGATCATGAAACCAAGGGGAATTAGAGTTGAGATCCACCGCTTTTTGGTAAGCTGCGATCGCTCCTTTAATACTTCCGGTATTAACCAGAGCTTCCCCTAAATTATAGTAAGACCAAGCCGATGTTGGGTTTTCCTCAATGGCTTTTTGGTAACTTTCAATGGCATTGTCAAACTGACTTTTTCTTAACAGTTGATTGGCGGTCTCAAAATAGCTAACACTCATACCAAAAATCTCAATAAGTTTTATGATTTAATTAAAGGTAGATTTTACCGGAGGATGAAAACTTAAGCCAAACACTTAGGAATTGAGAAGTTAATCACGACCTAATTGTTCTAACAGAGTTTACGCTCTAGTATACCTATTTTCAATTCTACACCGAATTTATGCCATTGTCTGCTTCCCAATTAAAAAAAATTCAAGATCAACTAGAGCGATCGCAATCTTGGTTAGAGGAAATTCAATCTGAGATAGAATCTTCTCAATCCACTCTACCGATTTCAACCCCTATCCTGACTCAACCTCCTCAATCGTCAATTTTATTTTACCGAGATTATGGAGGGTTCACCGGGGGACATTTAAAAGTTTGGGATTACTTTAATCATGTCAGATTTTCAAAAAATCATTGTCCCTCTATTTATTTTACCTCCCAAAGTAGTTGGGATATAAATAATCCTTGGTTCAATTTAGATAAAAAGTTTATCTTATCTCAACCTTTAGCTAATCCCGATCTAATTTTTATGGAAGGGTTAGATTGGCAGTTACTAGATCAAAACTATAAACATAATTCACCTGTTCCCATTATTAATCTAATTCAGTCCTTTAGACATGGATACCCGGATAATCCCCGTTATCCCTTTCTTAAGTATAAAGCAATTCGGATTTGTGTGAGCCTTGAAATTAAACAATATTTAGAAACTCATGCTCAAGTTAATGGTGAATTATTAGTGATTCCCTGTGGCTTAGATTTAACTCGAATTCCTGAGTCGTTAGATTGGGATCAAAAAGATTATGATATTTTAATTGCAGCTTTAAAAGAACCAGAACTAGGACAGGAGTTAAAACAGAAATTGGAAATAACGGGTCAAAAAGTAGAACTCTTAACCACTCAACTTCCGAGGAAAGACTATTTAGAGCAGCTAAATCGTGCTAGAATGACCGTGTTTCTCCCCAACAAAAAAGAAGGAGAGGGTTTTTATCTTCCTGCTTTAGAAGGGATGGTTGTAGGAACAATGGTAATTTGTCCAGACTGTATTGGCAATCGTTCTTTTTGCATTTCAGGGTATAATTGTTTTCGTCCTGACTATCGGGTAGAAAGCATATTGAATGTGATCCAACAAGCATTACAATATTCTCATACTCAAGTTCAGGAAATGTTAACCCATGGGAAACAAACCGCCAATGAACATAATCTACTAAAAGAGCGTCAGGCTTTTTTAGAGATTCTCGATCATATTCATGAAATTTGGTGAGATAGATTACCAATTTAACCTAAAATTATTCTCTTGAGATAGTATTCATAGATCATGCAAAAGTCTAACACAGAACAAACCGTTTTCATTATCGCCGGAATGCACCGTTCGGGAACATCCTTAGCTGCATCAATTCTGCAAAGTGCGGGGGTTCATATTGGTCGTCGTTTAATGGAAGCGACCGAATTTAATGCCAAGGGACATTTTGAAAACCTAGATTTTTTTGAATTTCATTTAGATGTCTTTCGCTCCCTGGGAGTTAATATTGATGGATGGACACTTCAAGAAAATCTACAGATTGATGAACCCTTAATTGACCGAGCAAAACAACTCATAGAACAAAATTCCTTAAGTTCAATTTGGGGATGGAAAGAACCTCGAACTACCTTATTTTTAGACTTTTGGGCAAAACTGTTACCCGAAGCCAGATTTTTATTAATCTATCGATCGCCTTGGGAAGTGGCTGACTCCTTGTATCGAAGGGGAGATGAAATTTTTCAAACTCAACCCGAATTAGCGATCAAATATTGGCAGCATTATAATCAAAAAATTCTCGATTTTTATAATCAAGAACAACATCGTTGCTTGTTGACCAACCTAAAAACAATTGTTCAATATCAAACCGCCTATATTGATACCATTAATCATAAGTTTAACGTTAATTTAAGTCATCCTGCTCCCACAGCTTACGATCCTTCATTATTGAGAACAGAGATTTCATCTAATAGTCAGCGACCCACTTTAATTGACCATTACTTTCCCGAAGCTATTGAACTCTATCAAGAACTAGAAGGGAGAGGATGGCATCCTGAACAAACACCGGATTTTTCTTGGCAAGAATTATTAAAACCTTCTCTATACAAAACTTGGGCATTTCAAGAATGGGTCAATTTACGTCAATTAGAAATAGAGAATAAATCCCTAAAATCTCAATTGCAGGAGGAAAAAGTTGAATTAGAAGAAGCCAAAGCAATTCAAGCTGAAGCAGAGCAAACAAAAACCCAACTCAAAACAGCAGAATCTCTATTAGAACAATCTCAATCTCAGTTACAAGAAATCGAATCTGTTTTACAACAATTTCAAGAACAATTGCAAAAAAGTGAGTCAGTCTTAGAAACCTCTCAACAACAATTGCATCAAAATCGCGATCAATTGAACCAGACTAATTCGGAGTTAGAGAAAACTAAGAGACAACTTTATCAAGCTCAATGGGAAGTTCAGCGTTATCAGTTTCAATGCCATGAGTTGGAAGAAAATAAGGTTCAACTTCAGAAAATTCAGTGGGATGTGCAACGGTATCAATCACAGTTACATCAGACTCAAGAGGAATTAGAATATTATGAACTTCATCGCCAGGAGTGGGAAGATGCTCAATCTCAACTAGATCAAGTCGAAGTAAGTTTAAGTGAATTAACAACTCAGTTACAACAAACCCAAAAACGGGAAGAACGTTTTCAAATTCAACTGCATCAAAGTTTAGAAGAATTAGAGAAAACTCAAATTAAACTCCAACAAGATCAAGATAATTTACAGGAATCAAACAATCAAGTTAAACAACTCAAACGAGACTTAAAACGTTCTAATTCTCAACTATATCAAGTCGAAAGTGAGTTTGATTTGTCCCATTCTCAATTACAACAGTCCGAGTCTCAATGGTCACAAACCCAAACCGAATTAACCGAAATTAAATCTCAATTCCAGGAAACCAAGCGAGAATTAAAACAAAAACAAGCCCAAGTCAACCAACTACAAACCGAATTAAAACGATCGCAATCTCAAATGTATCAACTTCAGATTGAGTTAGCCCAATCGCAATTGCAAATTCAACAAATCCAAGAGCGGCAACAACTGGAACAAAGCCTCAGCAATGATCCTAAAAAACATACTGAGATGGACTATAACCTCTTAATTTGGGATGCCTGGAACGCCTATCGAAACGGTAAACTCCTTCAAATGAAAGCCCACCTGCAAAAAGCCTTGAAATTAACGACAGCTTCCCCTAGCGAAATCATTTTAACCTGGTTAGAAAGTTTCTCTAAATTGTCCTTAGCCCAAGGCATAGAACTAGATTCCGAAAGTTTAACAAATTCCGAGGAATGGCAACAGTTAGTCCGACAAATGACCGCTAAAAAAGGTGTTAACCTGACCGAAAAATCAATCAAGCAAGCAATCAATCAATCAAGCAATCAAGCAATCAATCAAGTGGCGGTTGAAACCGCTACACAAGCAAAACCCGCCGATGCGGGTTGAAGATTGGGATGCTGTGGACATTATTTGTCCGCGTAGGCGGACATCGTTTGTGTAGTAGCGATTTCAATCGCCGGAATTTCTATAATTTCAGACACCCCAAACCAGCGTCCCCAACCCCAGACCGGAATTTTTTTTTGCGAGAAAGGTTCCTAAATGTAGTAAACTCTGGCTGACACCCAAAGAACTTCTTGCACCTGTAACCTCAGATGCCCCACCATCTGTACCACCTACTCGCTTTTGTAATTTCGGCTCTAGTTGTGATCTGGAGTACGCCGATTGTTAAGAAAATCGCCATCCGTTCAGGACGGGTTGATTTACCCAATGATCGAAAAGTTCATCAACAACCGATGGTGCGCTTAGGTGGCGTTTCCATCTTTGCTGGCGCCTTAATTGCTCTGTTATTGGTTTGGGGGTTAGGTGGCTTTATTGATGCCACGGGAAAACCCCTAAGCCCACGGGATGAATATGAAATTTGGGGCGTGGTCATTGGGGGTATTGCTTTTTTTCTGATTGGTCTAGCGGATGATTTATTTAACCTCTCCCCTTTAACTCGCCTCCTGTTACAAACCGGTGTAGCCAGTTTGGTTTGGTGGGTAGGTGTCCGCATTGACTTTTTAACGATCCCGAATTTGGGTCTAGTTCAGATTGGATGGTTGAGTTTACCCATTACGGTTATTTGGTTAGTGGGAATGACCAATGCGATTAACTGGATTGATGGTTTAGACGGACTAGCGGCGGGGGTTTGTGGTATTGCCGCCGTCGTGATGTTGATTGTCAGTTTATTTATGAATCAACCCGCCGCGGCTTTAATTGCAGCGGCTTTAGCCGGAAGTGCCCTGGGATTTTTAAGGTATAACTTCAACCCAGCCCAAATTTTTATGGGGGATGGGGGGGCTTATTTTATGGGCTTTACCCTAGCTGGAGTGGGGGTGATTGGTTTAGTCAAAGTAACAGCCGTGACCTCGGTGATTCTGCCCTATTTAATTTTAGCAGTTCCGATTTTAGATATGTCGGCGGTGATTTTGGATAGAATTCGCCATGGAGAATCACCCTTTGCTGCGGATAAACGCCACCTGCATCACCGACTCCTAGACGCGGGTTTATCCCAACGCCGAACAGTATTATTTATCTATTCTCTCACGCTTTGGGTGGGAAGTTTAGCCCTGGCTTTTTCGGGAATACCCAGTGGTTTAGCATATCTTTTAGGTGCAACAGGATTATTAGGATATACCAGTTGGCAAGCCTTAAAACGAGCTAGGTTATAACAACCGTAGTCACCCCTTCAAGGGTTTCTTAATTATTTAATTCAAAAAGAAAGAGCAGTTGATTGAACTTCTTGCCAATGTAAACGATAAAGTTGCAGGGGTTCGGTTTTCCCTTTAACAATAACAGGAGGTATTGTTTCTAAAGGCAAACTCCGATCTTTTAACTGATCAAAAGTTGATTGAGAAATTAAAATTTCATTTTTATTAGCTGCTGAACAAATTCGACTGGCGACATTCATGGTATCCCCAGTATGGGTATATTGAATCAGTTTTTCTGAACCAATATTTCCCGCAGCTACCTGTCCGGTATTCAGTCCAATATGAATATAAATTGGTTCTCCATAACGCTGTTTCCATTTTTGATTCATTCTATCTACCGTCCACTGCATTTCAATGGCGGCTCGCACCGCTCGATCCACATCATCATGGCGGGAATAGGGAGATCCCCAAACCGCAACTAAAGCATCCCCAATGTATTTTTCTAAGGTTCCTTCAAAGGGAAAAACAATTTCCTCCACCATCAGTTTAAAATATTCATTTAACATAGAAATAACTTGACGAGGCTGCATTCGAGAAGACATTTCTGTAAATCTAGTAATATCAGAAAATAGGGCGGTAACTTCACTTTCTACAATGGCATCAAATTTTCCTTCTTCCCGAAGTTTTCGACTCACTGCTGGAGGAAAAAACCGTTCTAATTTATTTCTAATTACGGCTTCTTCCTGCATTTTTTTATAAAGTTCGGCATTATCAATTGCGATCGCCGCTTGATTAGCTAAGGCGGCTAAAAATTCTACATCTTCGGGAGAATAAAGATTAGATAAAGATAAATTATCGACATACAAAACCCCAATCACACTATCCCGTAATCTTAACGGTACACACATCGAGGCATGAATAGCTTGACAGAGAATCGACTCAGACCCTTCAAATCGCTCATCGGCTTGAGCATTATCTATTAATACGGCATTTCCTGTTTCTCTGACAATATTGGTAATTTTTTTACTATAAAAATGTTCATCGGCGAGGGGTTCCTCCCGAAATTTAACGGCTTTATTTTCTAAGTTATTGGTTTTAGGATTAACTAACAAAATCGCCGCCCGATCCAGATTCATTATTTGAAATAATAGATCTAAAATTTTATCTAAGAGTTTATTGGGTTCATTCGGAGAAGATAACTCTTTACTAACTTCTAATAAAATTTTTAACTTATCAACAATTCTTAAATTAGCATCTTGTTGTCGAATATTTAAAACTGAATTTATGGCTTGAGAAGTTCCTAATAAATCTTGAATAATGGTATAACTATTATCGGTAGCAAATTCGTGAATAACCGAGGTTTGATGATTTTCAGCCTCCGATTTTAAAGAGGGTGTGAGGGAAACATTCATAAATTTAAACACTACACGACCACAACGAATTAAATCTCCAGATTTGAGATTCGCGTGTTCAATTATCACCTCATTCACAAAGGTATGATTACTACTCTGCATATCGGTAATCGTGTTTTTTCCCTCGCTGACATCAATGCGAGCGTGATGACGAGAAAGACTCACATCTGCTAAACAAATTGTGTTATCCCGCCCCCGTCCGATGGTATTTACACCGAACTGTAGGTTAAAGGTCATAGCCCCGGTTGTATCGGGATTATAAATTAAATATGGCACTGTCCTCTTATCAGTAATTAGTTATCAGTAGGGACGTGCGATGGCGCGTCCGTATCGGTGATTTCTACGGTTTCCATCCCTTCCCCCTTCCAGTGTAACCCCAATTCACCGATTTATCTAGTTTATAGCATCGTAGCACCGAATTAGCATTGGGTAACAACTCAAAACTTCATTAGATACTATGGTAAAGTAATTCGTAATTTGTAATTCATAATTACCTATTCCCTCTTGCCATGTATTTGAAATTATTATATCTACGACAGTTTCGCAATTATGCCGATCAAAAAGTTATATTTGAAGCTCCTAAAACAATTTTATTAGGAAATAATGCCCAAGGGAAATCTAATTTATTAGAAGCAGTTGAATTACTTTCTACCCTCAAAAGTCATCGAGTTAGTCGAGATCGGGATTTGATTTTTGATACCCAACCTACCGCACAAATTACAGCTACTTTAAAACGGGATTTAGGCACATTAGATTTAGGGATTACTTTGCGTTCCCAAGGGGGGAGAACTGTTTGTTTAAATGGGGAATCCCTGCGCCGACAGTTAGATTTTTTGAGTGTATTAAATGTAGTGCATTTTTCTAGTTTAGATTTAGAATTAGTCCGGGGTAGTCCCGAATATCGGCGCAATTGGTTAGATCGTTTATTAGTGCAGTTAGAACCAATTTATGCTTATATTTTACAACAATATAATCAAGTTTTACGCCAAAGAAATGCTCTATTAAAACAAATTAAACAAAATCCAGAAACATCAGAAATTCACCATAAACAAGAGGAATTAGAACTCTGGAATGTTCAATTAGCTGTAGCTGGAACTAGGGTTATCCGCCGTCGCGATCGCGTTTTAGAACGTTTAGTCCCTCTGGCTAAAATTTGGCATGAATCTATTAGTGGAAATACGGAATTATTGGATATTACCTATCAACCTAATGTTAATTTAGATTTACCAAATTACAGTTTATCAATAACTCCACCAGAAAAAATTCAACAGGCTTTTTTTGATAAAATTAGAACCAGGGCGATCGCTGAAAAACAACAAGGAATTTCCTTAGTGGGGCCCCATCGAGATGATGTGATTTTTAGTATCAATCAAACTCCAGCCCGAAGTTATGGGTCATCGGGTCAACAACGGACTTTAGTTTTAGCCCTAAAATTAGCGGAATTACAACTAATTGAAGAAGTAGTTAAGGAACCGCCTTTACTGCTTTTAGACGATGTTTTAGCTGAATTAGATATAAACCGACAAAATCAACTTTTAGATGCGATTCAAGATCGGTTTCAAACTTTAATTACAACTACTCATTTAGGTGCTTTTGATGCTCAATGGTTAAAACATACTCAAATTTTAAATGTTAAAGCTGGGGAGATTAGTCCGTTTATATATTAGGGAATTACGAATTGGGAATTACGAATTACGAATCGGGAATCTTGCTATAGTTATAACTTACGCATCAACTAATTGTCTAACGGATTTTTTACCTGATTCGGCTTGTTTAATTGATTCTAATAGGTGTTCTGCATTGGCTGGATTTGATAATAAATATAGTGTTTCTTGCCAAGATAACATATATTGAGATGTTGATATCTAGCAAGCGAGGACGCTCGCACTGCTTCCTCGTTTTCTTACCCAACTTCAATCCGTAAAACCATCTTTAATTCGGTTAAGTTGTTTCCGATAATGGCGGCGGAGTGTCGGTTTTAAACACAATTCGCAGTAAAGGAGGTGCTAAGAAAGTAGTGATAATGACCATTAGAATAATTGCCACATCCAACGCGGGAGATAATGCACCACTAGCCGAACCAACAGCCGCGAATACTAATCCCACTTCTCCTCGCGGAATCATGCCGACGCCAATGCCAAGACGGTTGGGATTATCCAAACCAAATACCCCCCAACCAGCGGCAATTTTGCCCACAATAGCCACCACAATCAAAAAGGTAGCAATAATTAACCCTTCCCGATTTTCAGGGACTGCTGGGTTCAAAACCCCTAAATTGGTTTTTGCCCCCACCGCCACAAAAAATACCGGAACAATTACATCTGCAATGGGTTTAATTAGTTCTTCTAACTCCCTACCGGGTTCAGTTTCATCTAACACTAACCCGGCTGCAAATGCCCCTAAAATTGCTTCCAGGTGAATCGCGCCCCCAATATAGGCTAGAGTAAACGCTAAAATTAACGCTGGAACTACAACCCGACCCCGGGTTTTAAATTGGGAAGCCAGGGCCACAAAAGTCCCGTTAAAAAACTTCCCTAAAACAATTGCACCGACAATAAAAACCGTGGCACTAATAATCAAATAAATGATATTAGTCACATCGATTTCACCGGTTTTAGCTAAACTGGCAACAACGGCTAAAATTAGAATTCCTAAAACATCATCAATTACCGCCGCACCCAAGATAATTTGACCTTCTTGGGTAGATAAACAACCAATTTCTGATAAAACCCTAGAGGTAATGCCGATACTGGTAGCGGTCAATGCTGCCCCGGCGAAAACCGCCGGAATCACAGGAACATGGAAAATAACGATTAATCCGGCTGTGCCGACGACAAAGGGCACCACAACCCCCAAAGAAGCGACAACAAAGGCTTGAATGCCAACCGCTAGTAGTTGTTCAATATTGGATTCAAGGCCAATTTCAAACAGCAGAATAATGACACCCAGTTCCGATAAAATCTCTAAAACTTCGCTTTGACTTTTAAAAGTCGCTTCTGCGGCATCTGGACTTAACCCGGCGGTTTTTTCCAGAATACTGATAATTACAGACTGAGCGCTATCAATACCCCCTTCTGGAAAAACGACCAAATTCATGGCCGAAACCCCGATAATCACGCCTCCGAGGAGTTCTCCCAGAACTGGCGGAAACCCTAACCAGTTGGCAAATTCTCCCCCCGCTTTACTGGCTACAAAAATAGCGACTAAACTCAGCAGAACTCCCAGGAGTACCATGGTTGGTTCTGCTTCAACGGTCGGACAGGCTTCCGTTGCTGTCCCCAAAATCGGCAAGAAATTTAATCCCAGGCTTGAGAACATCGAGTCCGGTGAGAAAAATCCTGTAACTAGATCCACAGTTAGCTCCAGATAACTCATCCAAATCACTTTAGCGAAAACAGGTACAGTAAGAAAGGGGGATGAGAAAAATCAATAGATACAATAGAGACCTGACTTGAAGCAAAAATATTCAAAATCTTATAAACAGCGAGGACGCTGGCACTGCTGTTTAATAAAATCTCTGAATTATATACAAACAAATACGACAGGACATGATATTACTTCAATTTTTGATAACACCAACTTGAACGTCTTAATAAATTGAATGTACAGGACTTACGCAGGCACACTATATATAGTGTGCAGTAAGCCAGCGAACGCTGCCAATTGTTCAAGTATCTGCGCCAGCAATATAAAATTTAGATACAAAAATTATGCTGATTGACAGATATTTAACAGTCAATATTTATGCTAAACTGATGAAGTTAATTTGGGGTGAAAAATATGTCGTTTAGACAACTAGATTACTGCCAATATCTATTGAGCAGCCCAAACAATTATACCTTAAATAACTTAGCCAAACACTTAGAAAATGTTAGCCATGATACCATAAATCGTTACTTAACTAAAGAAAATTTCACCTCGGAATCTTTGTGGCAAAATGTCAAAAAAGATATCCAAATCAGTGAAAATAGTGCGATCATTTTTGATGATACAGTATTGGATAAAAGGTTCGGGGAAAAGATTGAATTAGTCCGTCGTCAATATAGCGGAACAGAACATCGTGTACTGTCAGGTATTGGGCTGGTTAACTGTGTTTATGTTAATCCAGAACTGGGTTTATTTTGGGTAATTGATTATTGCATAGCTGAATCTTTGTCCAGTTATTTAATCAAAGAACTGAATTGTCCTTCGATAAAAATGGAACTTGTTTGATTCTTTTGGGTTTATTTTTAAATGAATAATCAGGACTTTTTAGGGTGATTGCTATTATCATTGGTATGCGATCGCCTACTTTTAGTACGCTATATATAGCGTGCTTGCGTAAGTCCTGTATAAATTATACTGTTGACAAAAATGACAGAATGATCAATAAAAATCGAGAATTCTCATAACCTACGGTTTATTTGGCTAAGGGAAGTGAAAATCTAAAAATACTTCCTTCTCCTAAATGACTGGAAACCGTAATTTTTCCGCCCTGTAATTCCACTAACCGACGGGTAATTGCTAATCCAATTCCAGTTCCCCCGGAATGTCGAGAACGCGAACGGTCAGCCCGCCAAAAACGTTCAAAAACATGGGGTAAATCTTCGGGAGAAATGCCGATTCCGGTATCAATCACCCCAATCCACAAAAAGTTTAAATCATAACCTATTTTAACAGTAATGGTTCCGGTTTCTGTATAACAAATTGCATTTCCTAATAAGTTGACTAAAATTTGTTCGGTTCGATCTAAATCTGCTAAAACTAAGGGTAAATTCGATGGTGATTCTAACTGGATAATCGGCCCATCTTCTAAGATTTGATCGGAAAACCGTTGCACTAATGATACTAATAAAGGATATAAATTAACTGGTTTTTGATGGATGGGTAAATAACCAGATTCGACTTTTGAGAGTTCCTGTAAGTTATTCACTAACCTTTCTAAACGTTTTGTTTCTTTGGCTAATTGTTGATAAATTTCTGGGGAAGGAGCAATATTTCCATCGGCTATTTCTTCTAAATAACCTCTAACAATAGTTAAGGGCGTTCTTAATTCGTGGGTTAAATCACCAATCAATTCCCGTCTACCTTTTTCAACGTTTTGTAAACTAGCCGCCATTTGATTGAAACTAATAGCTAATTGATTTAATTCGGGAATATCACTAAAAGACATTCGTTCTGACCATTCCCCGGAAGCAAATTTCTGGGTAATTTCTTCCATTTCGGTGAGGGGTTTAGTAATACGTTTAGTTAACCAATAACTGAGTCCGACGGCGGCAGTTGTTCCGGCTAAAACTGACCAAAAGGTGCTACGGTTCCAGGCTATTTCAAAGCCTTTGACCAGACGAGTTCTAATATATTGTAACCGAAATCCTGGGCCTTCGAGTTGTTCTAAATTACTGACGAAAAACCTAGGAGAATATATTTTTCCAATAATTACTAAGGATGTTACCCCAATTAACATTACTAACAAATGGGATAAAAATAAACGCCCTCGCAAACCAATTTTATTCATATCAGTAGTAAGCCCTTCAGGGCTTTATTAAATCTTTGTTAACCACCTCAATCACAAATAAACCCAGCTAGGGAACAGCCCCCCAAACCCCCCGTGAACGGAGGGCTAGGGGGGGAGGGAACAGGGAACAAGCAAACAGTAGGTTATCCCTTTTTACAAGGTTTAGTATTGTCAAACATCTTAATTGGTAGCTGTACAGTAATAACTGTTGACTATTGCCCATTCTAGTTTACCAAATAACGCGATCGCTAATTTTCTCTAATAATTTTGGCCCAAAACCAGATACCTGATCTAAATCTTCTAGGGAAGTAAAGGGTTTTTTCTGTCTAGCTGCTATAATATTTTTAGCTAACTTTTCCCCGACTCCTGGTAAGGTTTGTAACTCCTCTTGAGTAGCAGTATTTAGATTGATTTTAGTAGTTAGATTTGCTTTTGCAGGAGGGGTTTGAGAGACAACAAAATTGCCACAGGCTTTTAAATCTTTTTCGATTTTTGTTAATAGCCAATTGGGAATCCCTAGGGCGGAATTTTGATATAAACGTTCAAATTCTCGCTGAAAATGAGACGCAACTGTTGGATTTTCTACTACAATTAGAGTTTCATCATTTTGGGTATTAGCGGCTTCTGTCCAATTATGGGAACCTGTAATTACAATTTTACCATCAATAATTCCAAATTTATGATGTAGGCGATCGCCCTCTGGTAAATTAGGAATTCCTACGGTTGAAATCGGCTGTTTCCAAGGATTATTTCCCGATTCATAACGACACTTATTAACTAAAGAAATTCCCATCATATCCAAACCTTCACTATAGAAACGATAGGCAAAACTAGGATCAATTAATCCCCGAATTGAGACGTTATTTTGATGTTTTCTTTCTAAAGTATTAACAATATCTTGGGCGGAAAAAACAAATAAAGCGAAATCAAAGGATTGATTAATTCTCAGTAATTTTTGATTAATTAAACCATTAGTGCTATTTTCCCAAGGTTGTTTTTGAGAAGTAGGAGAAAATTGAACTTTTACCGGAGTATTACCAACTGAAATATTCTGCACCCCGCGAAAGGTTTTTTCAATCCCAAATAGACTATCCTTTTTTTTGCCAACTCCATCCCCCCACATTAAGTTAAATTCTTCGGAAAATAATTTTGCTAATTTTGAACTTTCAATTTTTAATAAATTATTGGCATTTCCTAGACTTTCTATGGTTTGAAAATCTCCATGAACATCGCTGGTTGTCCAGTTAGCAGAAGTTACAATTAAATTTTTTTTGTCTACTACCATAAATTTATGGTGCATTAACCCCGTACCTTTAGAACCATTTTCAGTATCATCAATAATCGGAATCCCAGCCTTTTCTAAGATAATTAAAGCATCCCGTTGTTGACTTTCCTCCGGGCTAACTTTTCCATCTTGGTTCAAATCAGCTAGTAAGATAAATTCTTGATATCGATTCTGTTCTTGTTCAGGTAACTGTTGAATTTCTGCGGGGGTAAATTGACCCCAGGGACGGCGATAATTATTTTCTAAAATCACTCGAACTTGAACTCCGGCTTGATGACGTTCAACTAATGCTTGAGCAATATTCGGTAAACGAAATTCTTGAACCGCTACATCAATTGTTGATGTAGATTGATTAATAGTATCAATAATAATTTGTTCTAAATTATCTCCAAACCGAGATATATGCCGATAAGGTTCGGTATAAACCGAGGCTTCTGAATGATTAAAATAAACCTGAATTAAAGAATCTTGAGTAAGGGGTTCTAAACGGGGTTTTAAGACAGATTCGGATGATGTTTTAACACAAGCATCCAGACCCAAAGCTAATAATAGAGTTAAACTGATCTGCAAAGATATCTTGACAAGTTGACGCACGACCATAAAAAAATCGGGGCTTTTCTGTTATATTAACTAATGATTGTAATAAGTACCTAAACAAAATTAATTACACATCCTCCACCCTGTTCTCTCCCCCCCTAGCCCCCCGTGCACGGGGGGTTTGGCGGGGCTGTTCCGGTGTTCCCTCTCTCAACTAGGTAATTTATTTTGTGTAACTACTTATCAGAATAGACCTTAAACTCAATTCGGGGACATTGATTTTTAACCGAGATTTTAGATAACAATCAAAAAATAAACAACTATTGTCCATTGCCCATTTTTCTAAAACCCATTGCCTATTAACCATTGCCTAGCTTCATGATTCAGGTAATCTATTAATAGGACGAGATTAACTTAATTTCTGCCAAGTCACCGACGGAAAAAGATGTAACAGTCTGTCAGCGCCGTAAGCACTTGCTCAGAGCTTGTAGGCGCGGGTAATCACCCTCACTGCTGTGCTATGCCAAAACGAAAGAGGACATTTCCCTGTGGCCATAAAGGATATGGGAAAATCTGTCATCGTTGTAATCAACAAGAGGTGACACAGGATTCCCACAGTCAGGCTATAGAGGACAAACGAACCAAAAAACTAGAATGGGAAGCCTCCTTTACTCAGGATATCATTGATCTCAGAGGCTTACCCGATTATGTTGTGATTAAGGCCAGGACTATTTTAGCGGGCTTAAATGACCAAAAAAATTATCGAGACTTTGGAGGGAAGCGACTGCGCCATAATCGTTTTATTATCAGTATTCCCGTAACCCGAAATTATCGAATGCTTTGTCAAGATAGCGGTAATTTACTCGTTCCTCAAAAAGTTCTTTCCCATGAAGATTATAACGTTTGTAAACCAGGAGATTAATTAACTTAAACACCTTCAATTTTAACGATTTTTAATTGTGCTTGCGGAAAATAAAACTCAACTTTTGATTGATAAAAATTTATGCAAATTTACCTCGATCATAGCGCTACCACTCCTCCCTCAGATGAAGTTATCGCCCTTATGCAAACGGTGATGACTCAAAATTGGGGAAATCCTTCTAGTATTCATGAGTGGGGTAACAGAGCCGCGATGATTTTAGAACGCTCGAGAATACAGGTGGCCCATCTGATTAACGCTCCACCGGAATCAATTATTTTTACCTCCGGGGGAACCGAATCCGATAATCTAGCTATTATGGGGGTCGCCCGTCAATATTCCCAACCCCAACATCTGATTATTTCTGCGGTGGAACATTCGGCTATTTCTGAACCCGCAAAACTCCTAGAGCAGTCGGGATGGCAAATTACCCGCTTACCCGTGGATAGTCGCGGACGCATTCACCCCCTGGACTTACAGGCGGCCATTCAACCGAATACGGTTTTAGTATCGATTATTTATGGCCAAAGCGAAGTGGGAACCCTGCAACCCATTGAAACTTTAGGCAAAATTGCCCATACTCACGGGGCTTTATTTCATACCGATGCGGTACAGGTGGCGGGACGTTTACCCCTGGATATCCAGCAGTTACCCGTTGATTTATTATCCCTATCCAGTCATAAATTATATGGCCCCCAAGGAGCCGGGGCCTTATATGTCCGCGAAGGGGTAAGGTTAACTCCTGTGTTGGCTGGAGGTGGACAGGAATTGCAATTGCGTTCTGGGACACAGGCTGTTCCTATTCTGGCCGGATTTGGGTTAGCTTGCCAATTAGCAGCCCAGGATATGGTGACAGAAACCTCTCGGTTAATTAGGTTACGCGATCACCTATTTGACTTATTGACCGATGTGCCGTACTTATTACCCACAGGTGATCGTTTAAATCGTTTACCCCATCACGTTAGTTTCTGTGTCACCCCAAAACCCATTAATCCCGCAACTTTAACGGGAAAAACCCTAGTCCGTCAACTGAATTTAGCCGGAATTGGGATTAGTGCAGGTTCGGCCTGTAGTAGTGGTAAACTCAGTCCCAGTCCGATTTTATTGGCGATGGGATATGACGACATTACCGCCCTCGGGGGGATTCGTTTTACCCTGGGACGGGATACCACCGAAGCCGATATTGATTGGACAGCAATGGTAGTGAAACAAGTCCTCAAGCGTTTGATTCCAAATCAGTTGTTGGCTATGAGTATTTAACTTAAAATCAAGTTTGTGGAATTCTAAAGAGTATGATCAATGCACTTGAACAACAGTTTTTTTCCTATGAACATATTGCAGGGGAAATTCCTTGTAATCTGGAGTCAGAAAAATTTATAACAGTTCAGAGAAAGCCACCTCTAAAAATCTACTCTTTAGGATTTCAACCTGCCAAATTTATTCCCGAGATTCCCCGTTGGTTTCTCAAAAAATATGCTTCGCCTTCCTTTACTGTACTTGATCCATTTTGTGGATCAGGTACAACTTTATTGGAAGCAATTCAACAGCATATTTCAGGTTATTGGTTGGACTATCATCCTCTCAGTCGTTTAATTTGCCAGGTCAAAACCACTGTATTTTCACCCCTAGATGTTTTAGAAGCAACAACCCAAATTATTGAAAAAGCATCGACCCAAAAGTTTGCGTCATCGACTATCAATTTTGCAAATAAGGATTTTTGGTTCCAACAACCCGTACAAGAAGGTTTGGAAATTTTAAGAGAACATATCCTCTTAGCCAAATCTACCCTTCAACCCTTACTCTGGTTAGCGTTTGCCTCTACAGTTAGAAAGACTTCCAATATGAATGATGGGATGATTTTGGCAGCCAGACGTCCCCATATTGAGAAAATCCCTGATCGTTCCCGTTTAGATGTATTTCAATATTTTCAACACTATGTTAAACAATCCATTGAAGCGTTTGTGGAATGGAACCCTTTCTTAAAAAGATTTGGGGCTCAAATTCAACAACTCTCATCTCAAGATGCTCGACAACTTCCAGAACCTTTAAAAGTTGATGCAATTATTACTTCTCCACCCTATATTAATGCAATTGATTATGTTTGGGCTTCTAAGTTTGAACTGCATTGGTTGGGCTTAGTAGGTCATGACCAAGAACGTTTAAATTTATACTCTCAAGAAATCGGAACTGAACGAATACCTAAGCAAGAGTGTAAAGAATTAGGAAAAACTGGCTATTTGCATTTAGATCAGTTGATCGAAGATATCTATTTTGGGAAAAAATATCAAGCAACTTCGGGTCAAAATCAACTTAGATCCAGAGTTGTTTATCAATATTTTATGGACATGAAAGAGCATTTTTTACAGAGTTTACAGGTATTAAAACAAGGAGGATATTATTGCTTTTCCGTGGGAGATGTTAGTAATATTTGTGGTGTTGAGATACCCGTTGCTTATTTTTTGTCAGAAATAGCTTTTGACTTAGGTTTTAAGCAAATATTCACTTTTAATCTTCTGTTGAAAAATCGACGTTTGAATCTTCCAAGAAACGTTGATTGGGCAGGGACGATTAAACATGATACTACTATTGTTATGGAGAAAATAAATTAATGTCTAATTCAATAGATGATGACCAACTTAAATCAATTTTACAAAAGTATAGTCTATCATTCACTGACAAAAAATTTATAAACAAATTGTCGGGAGAAGATGATTTAATGATGGTTTTTGGCTTAACACAAGAAATCAAAGATCTCAATAAACAGTATTGGGGGAGAGAGTTAGGGAAATGTTGGGAACGTCTGGTTATTGAGGTTTGCAGACAAGGTTGTGCAGACTTTTCCCCAGCTATCCGAGATGGAAAAGATGAATTATGTGATTTAGTGATCGGAACTGATGCTATCGATACAAAATATAGAATTGGATCAGGAGATTCAGGAACTTTAAAAAAGTTCAGAGGACACGCTGAACGATTAAAGAATAGAGGATATACACCTGTTTTACTGATTTTGCGAACTGATAGTTTACCTCAAGCTGTCAATACTTGTAGTGTTGGAGGGTGGAGAGTGCTATCTGGGCAAGATGCCTTTGACTATTTATCTCAAACAACAGGTTTCGATTTACAAGTTTGGTTACAAGCCCTAAGAGGGTTATACTTAAGATAAATTAACAAACGACGGCAACTTAATCAAAACAATTAATAGTCACATCATACCTATGTCGCAGTTACCTAACAGTTTAGAAGCAGCAATTGAACAAGCTAAACAAGCCACTCAAGCCGCTTTAAATGATGGTTATAAATTAATTCAAATCGAATTAGTTTTTCCTGAAATTGAACTTGAAGCCCAATCTATTGCCCTAGAATTTATTCCGGTTATTCAAAAACCCGATAGTCAATTAGTCGTCTTATTTCCCGATACCGGAGCCGCCGCTTTAGCCCGTCGGGACTGGGGACAAACATCCTTTCGGGTAACGGATTTAGGAACTTCTCGTTCTCCAGTGGAAACTCGTTTACAACCCGAAGATCAGCAATTTTTGGTTGTATCTCCCTCGGCGATAGAAGTGGCACAGATGGAAAAATTGTCCCAATTTGCCGGAGACCGTCCAGTAATTTTACTTAATCCAAAACTAGAAGATATTGCTATTATAGGAATAGGATATGCTGCTCGTCAGTTGCGAGAACGGTTTATCAAGACCATTGAATCTTGCTATTACCTTAAGTCCCTAGAAGGTGCAGCACTCAGGCGTTGTTATCCTTCAATGTGGGAAGTTTGGTTAGAAGTGGATGGACAGTACCAGTTAATTACTGAACAACCGACAAAACCCGTCGGCGATGAGTTGGATCTGATTTTGGCACAGGCGACCCCCGGAGGTGACTCGTCAGTGACACAATCTGTACAACGGCCCAAAAAAGGTGTTTTATCTGGACTTCAGAGTTTTATTCGCGCCTTAAGTCGATAATTTCTAGTTTGAAGAACACCTTATGTGTGTGCAATTAAATAAAAAATGCTGACTCGACGCATTGTTATTGGTGATGTACATGGCCATTATGATGGGTTAATGACCCTATTGGATCGTATTGCTCCTAATGCAAATGATCAGGTCTATTTTTTAGGGGATTTAATTGATCGTGGCCCTAAAAGTGCCCAAGTGGTTAATTTTGTCAAAAATAGTCCCTATCAATGTTTACGGGGCAACCATGAACAACTGATGTTAAATGCGTTGCCCGATGAAGGGAAAAATCCCCAAGCTTGGCAGGCTTGGTTATATAGCGGCGGTTTAACGACCATTACCAGTTATCAGGATTTAGGAATTATTCCCAGGGATGACGTGCATTGGATGGCTTCTTTACCTCTATATTTAGATTTAGGGGATGTTTGGCTAGTTCATGCGGGGGTGCATCCCAAAATGTCAATTAAAGAACAAAATGAGGAAGAATTTTGTTGGATACGGCGAGAATTTCATAATATCCCCAAACCATATTTTGCTGATAAATTAATTATTATTGGTCATACCATTACCTTTACTTTTGATGGCATTGAACCAGGACAGTTAGTTCAAGGTCAGGGATGGTTAGGAATTGATACGGGAGTTTATCACGCAAAAAGTGGCTGGTTAACTGGATTAGATATTACGAATAAAAAGGTGTATCAAGTGAATGTGATGCACCATAATCAAATTCGGATTTTACCTTTAAATCGGGCTGTTACCCATTTAAAACCGCCCTCTTTCTTGGCCCGATTGGGTTATGTTAGACCATAAAGATGTGGCAAGAAGTTTTTAGAACAGGACTTACGCAAAACAACCATATCTAGTAGGGGCGAACGGCCGTTAGCCCCTACAGATGGTGTATAATTGGGTATTCTGCGTAAGTCCTGTAGAAAAAGAATCCGTGTGTTAAAAGCTGCAACCAGGAGTTAGTGATGTTGCAGAAGTAAAGTATTGTTAAATTTTTATATTATCAGCTAATCTTATCTCTAAATCATGCTAAGTTTTCCGACATGGAAAGCACTAGGGTGATTACCTCCAGAATATTGGGCAATCACCTGTCAACAATATATCGGGAAGCAAACTAATTATGGAACAATTTTTAAACACCCTAAAAAACATCAATATTGATGTTTCAGGTGTCCCCGTCGGCAAAATTCTTCTAGTCATTCTGATCCTGACAATAACACAGGTATTCAGACGATTTTTGATCGAAGCAATTATTAAACGCATTGAGTATTTAACCCGAAAAACCGAGAGTACACTGGATGATGAATTAATTGCTATTCTCAAACCCGCCTTAAGTTGGCTGATTCTGATTGGTGGATTTTGGCTCGTCAAGGAGATTCTGGCGACAAATATTGGGCCACAATTGGGCGAAGCAATTACTAAAGTTCTCAACTTAATTGTTTTTTTCATCGTTGCTTATGTGATTTATCGCAGTGCTTCGATCTTCGGGCAGCTAATTGCTAATGTCGTGCTGCGGACTGAAACCGAACTCGATGAGTTACTCAGACCATTGATGCCCAAGATTTTTCAATCGACAGCAATTATCGTCATCGCAATTAAAGTCAGTGAGATATTTTTAGGACAATCAGCAGCGGCACTCGTGGGTCTATTAGGGGGTGCTGGGATTACTTTGGGTTTGCTGTTGAAAGATATTGTTTATGACTGGTTTTGTACAGTTATTATCTATTCTGATGGTCTCTATCGAGAAGGAGATTGGGTTTCAGTCTCAGGATTACAGGGTTTTGTGCAGATCATGAGTATTGGATTTAGAACTACAACTCTCCATGTCTATCAATGGGGTTCAATTGTGAAAATGCCCAACTCCAGGATGATTACTGGAATCGTAGAAAATTGGTCACAAAATCCAGGTGAGGAATTAAAGTGGGGTATTAGTTTAACCCTCAAAATTGATGGTATTTCAGCCAAGCAAACCGCCAGAATCTGCGATGCTATTCGAGAAATGCCTCCATCTATTCCGGGGTTATCTAAAGAGATGATTGTTCGGTTTAGCAAGATTGAAAATAATGCCCGTGTGATTAACATTGTTGCCTTTGTTAATGATGATAATCTCTACTTTGATGCCGAGAAAAATTTGAACCTAGCTATATTAGAAATGCTAGAACAAGAGGGGATTGATTTCTTGTATGTGGATCTGCGAACCGATCCCGAAAACTATAAACAAAGTCAGAAAGCTGCGAACAATTAAATCTAGCAATCCTATTCAGTCTAACCAACTTTATTCCCATTAACTATGAACACTCTCGTATCTAATTGTCCTCCTCAACTTAATTGTTGCGATCGCCAAACCCTGATTAATTATTTTCAGGAGGCTTGGCAACTCGAAGATATGCTCCTAAAAAGTTTAGTCGGGGAAGACACATTTTATCTGAATCCCGACCCTTTGAGAAATCCGTTAATTTTTTATCTGGGACATTCGCCATCTTTCTATATCAATAAATTAGTTCAGGTGGGATTATTAGAAAAATGTCTGAATCAGGACTACGAAATTCTGTTTGGAGTTGGCGTCGATCCCGAAATACCAGAGGAGTTAAATCAAGCGATCGCCCACATGGAATGGCCAGAAGTTTCCTCAGCTTGGGAATATCGAGAACAAGCCTATAAAATCCTATCAGAATTAATTCAAAAAACGCCGATTACTCTGCCGATTCTTCCCGATTCTCCCCTGTGGGCCTTAATCATGGGAATTGAACACCAGCGCATTCATGTCGAGACGTCTTCGATGTTATTTCGCCAGCTTCCCCTAGAGCGAGTCAAACGCCCCTCAAACTGGAAATATGCACCTTCTAAAAGTTATATTCCAGAGAATGAAATGCTTAAAGTTGCCGGGGGAATTGCCCAACTTGGTAAAGATTTTGATGATTCCACCTATGGTTGGGATATTGATTATGGGTCACGCACCGTTGAAGTTGCACCTTTTTTAGCTAGTAAATATCTAATTACCAATAGCGAATTTCTGGATTTTGTTAAGGCGGGTGGCTATGGAAATCAAGAGTATTGGGATGAAAAATCTTGGCAATGGAAAACTGAAAATAATATCCAACATCCAAAATTTTGGAGCTCACAAAATGGGAGTTATAAATATCGCGCCCAGTTTGATGAAATTGATTTACCTTTAGATTGGCCTGTGGAAGTCAATTATTATGAAGCAATGGCTTATTGTCGTTGGCAAGGTAAAGATACTCGTTTAATGAGTGAAGCTGAGTACAATCTAGCAACTTATGGTAATGGTTTAGTAGAAGATGTAGACCATTATAATCTCAATTTAAAATTCGGTTCACCGAGTCCAGTTGGAATGTTAGAAACTGCCAAAAGTCCCTCTGGACTTTATGATTTGCGGGGGAATGTTTGGGAATGGTTGAGTGATAATTTAAACCCCCTTTCAGGATATGAACCCCATTTTTTGTATGAAGATAATTCTGCCATCTTTTTTGATACCCAACATCAAATGATGTTAGGGGGATGTTGGATAACAAATGGCACGGAAGCTTTAAAATATTACCGCAATTGGTTCCGTCCTAATTTCTATCAACACGCTGGTTTTCGGATCGTTCGAGATATTTAATTAATACAGTCATCAGTGTAGAGACGTGCCATGGCCCGTCTTTACCCGTTAGCAGTTATCAGTAAATAGTCTATTAAACTCTTGACTCTGAAAACGAAATGAGCGACATATTAATTATCTTGGCTGAAGTCAGCCTAGTGATCATTATTTTTCTATTCTTGATTGCGTTAGTTAGAAATTCATCCCAACTATTAGTTAAATTTTCAATATTTAAAAGTGACGATTCTCGACTTAAAAATCTGCGTCGAAACATCACCCGATTGTTGGTATTGATTGGCTTAGTGTTGTGTATTGTAATTGTCGGTGCGAATAGTTTTTTGCTATATCAAGGTAAAAATATTCAACAATATACACTCAATTTAATTAGCCGTATTCCCCCAGGATTTTGGATTACCTTTGGCATTGGTATTGCTGAAAGTATTGGTGCTGTTGTTGTAGCAGTAATTTCCCTAAAACTGCTGAAATATTGGCTAAAAATAGCCAGCACTCGCGCCAAAAACATTGAAAGAAGCACCGCCGACGATGAAAGTATAGATGCTTTCTTTACCGCCCTTTATCAAAGAATCCGAGGCGGAATATGGCTGTGGGTAATAATTTCCTGTACTCAATTTCTCAAATTACCTGCAATCATTTCTGAATATCTCTATATCGCACTGCGAATCTATCTAATTATTGCAGTCGGATTACTGATCCTAAAAGCCGTCGCCGCCATTGTCGATACCCTCGATATTCTCACTCTCAAATACTCCAACTCGGATAACCTGTTACGATTTTATGCTCGTCTCCAACACCTGATTCCATTATTAAAACGGTGTCTGGAATTTGTTATCTATGTCTGCATTGCCACATTAGTAACACAACAAATCCAATTAATCGCCCAACTCTCTACTTTTGGTCTACGAATTATTAAGATTATTGCCATAGTTTTCTTGAGTCAGGTGTTATCTGAAGTCATCCACTTACTGGTAGAAGAAGTTGTATTTAAAGAGCAGAATTTGACGGAAATTCAAAGAAGTAGACGCTTAACTCTAATTCCCTTATTTAAGAGTTTATTGCAATACTTAGTGTATTTCACCGTTGGAATTTTTATCCTTTATACCCTTGATATTAATCCCACTCCTATATTAGCGGGTGCGGGGATTGTCGGTATCGCTGTGGGTTTAGGAGCCCAGACCCTAATTAATGATATCGTCAGTGGCTTTTTTATTCTGTTTGAAAATTACTATTTAGTCGGTGATTATATTGAAGCGGGGAAAGCCGAAGAAAAAGTAGTAGAGGGTACGGTGGAGGCGATAGAATTGAGAACAACCCGCATCCGACATCCTAATGGTCAATTACAAATTATTCGCAATGGTGATATGGGTTCAATTACCAATTATTCCAAACAATATATTTTTGCCGTAGTAGATGTTAGCGTCCCTTATGATTCTAATTTGGCTCATGTTTATCAAGTTATTGAGGAGGTAGGACAACAGTTAAAAGCCAATTCTACAGATATACTCGAACTCACACAAATTGATGGCGTAGAAAGTCTGAGCGAGTCTAACTTATTGTTACGGACATTAACCAAAGTCAAGCCCGGAAAACATCTTCAGATTCAGCGTATTTTGCGAAAGAATTTTATGGATACCTTGTTACAAGAAGGGATTTTACTTCCGGCTAACCCTAAAATTAGTGAAGATTAATTGGGTATTATTGGGGATGTTATAAATCTTAAAATGTTATGAGTGATCCTAAACCCAAAATCCGCATCGAACATCTGATCAAGATCTATGGAGATAATTGCTCTGCCGCCCTGAAGCTGTTTTCACAGGGAGCTAACCGAGAAACTATCTTACAAGCCACAGGTCAGGTTCTCGGCATTGCCGATGTATCTTTTACCATTAACCCAGGGGAAATTTTTGTGGTGATGGGTTTGTCCGGTTCGGGTAAATCGACTCTTATTCGTTGTATTAATCGTTTGATTACACCAACCCGGGGACACATTTATATTGATGATGAGGATATTGCTTATATAGATGAAAAACGAATTCGTCAAATTCGTCTTACTAAAGTATCAATGGTATTTCAGCATTTTGGGTTATTTCCCCATCGAACCGTCGCGGATAACGTAGAATACGGGCTGAAGTTACTTGGGATGAGCAAAACCCAACGCCGGAACAAAGCCTTGGAAGCCTTGGAAGTCGTGGGGTTAGCTCAATGGGCAGACTATCGACCCTCTGCTTTGAGTGGGGGAATGCAGCAAAGGGTTGGGCTGGCTCGTGCTTTGGCAACGGATGCCGAGATTTTGCTGATGGATGAACCGTTTAGTGCCCTCGATCCCTTAACTCGCAGGGAGATGCAGAATGAATTATTACGACTTCAGAAAGAGTTGAATAAAACCATAGTTTTTATTACTCACGATACTCAAGAAGCCCTAAAATTAGGCGATCGAATTGCGGTGATGAAAGAGGGGGTGATTGTTCAACTTGGGACACCAAAAGAACTGTTAAATCAACCAACTAATGACTATATCCGTGATTTTATTCAAGATGTTAATCGCGGGCAAATCCTCAAAGCAGGAACCATTGCCCGTCCAACTATTTGTTTAATTCTTGGTGAAGATTTGGAGCCAGGAACACTCAAACAGATACAGAACCAAAACCTCCAGCGCATCTATATACTCAATTCTGATCAAGAACCTATTGGTTTTATTGATCCAGAACAGCTTGATCTAGCAATTCAGCAAGATATTAAAAATATTACCAATAAATTGATACAAACCAACTTTTCCCAGGTTAAATCCACAGTGCCTTTAGAAGATATTTTTCACCTTTACCGCAACGAACAAAGCCTAGTTGTGGTTGATGAAACCGGAAAGTTTAAGGGAGTTTTAGAATCGGCAGATGTCCTTGCTAGTATTAGTAAGTTCACCTAAATAGATTGTAATAATTTACAATTGAAGGCAATAGGCAATAGGCAATAGAAAGAGTTTACCTGCCTCCCCTGCTCCCCCTGCTTTGGGGACTGCTATATTATTCCCATTCGTAATTCGTAATTCATAATTCATAAAGATGATCAAACAACGCCTAAAAAAATCAATTTTGTTAGTTCTGACAACTATATTTCTGATCGGTTTAATCAGTTTTTCCTCCGGCGCACAAACGACTACAAATTCTGCTCTACCCGGAAATGCTATTACTATTCGTTTAGGGACAAGTGATTGGATTGAGGATTTTTTTCAAACTGAGATTGTTAATATTGGGTTGGGGAGACTCGGCTACAAAACAGCCCCACTGGTGGCGGTAGCCTATCCAGCCCTGTATACCGCCGTCGCTAATGGTGATTTAGATATTGCTCCTGTCTTTGGAGACCCCGGACATAACGAATTTTATAAAAATGCTGGCGGTGAAAAAAAGTTAGAGAAAGTCGGTCTACTTTTTCCTCTCACACAGGGCTATCAAATTGATAAAAAGACTGCCGATAAATATGGGATTACTAACTTACAACAATTTCAAGATCCAAAAATTGCCCAACTATTTGATAGCGATGGAGATGGCAAAGCCGATCTGGTTGGTTGCGATCCCGGTTGGAGTTGTGAGTTAGAAATGAAGCATCATTTGGATGCTTACAAATTGCGGGATACTGTGAAAATCAATCAGGGAAATTATACCGCCTTACTTGCCGATGCCTTAACTCGTTACAAACAAGGAAAACCGTTTTTTTCCTATGCTTATAGTCCTTTCTGGCTGGGTCAGGTGCTAAAAGTCGGTCAAGATGTTATTTGGTTAGAAGTTCCTTTTACTGCCTCTAATATTGAAAATCTTACCGCCAAAGATACATCTGTAAATGGGAAAAATCTGGGGATGGTTCAAGGTAAATATCGAGTGATTGCCAATAAGGAATTTTTGGCAAAAAATCCATCGGTAAAACATTTCTTGGAACTGGTTGAAATTCCTTATGAAGATATGATTCAGGAAAGCTATCGGATTAAAAACGGTGAAAATAAACCCCAAGATATTCGTCGTCATGCCGAAGAATGGGTTAAGCAAAATCAAGATGTTTTTGATGGCTGGTTAGCTCAAATAAATCGGAGCAGTAATAATTTAGTAGAAAATTCATCAAACATAGGAAATAATACTAACAGCAAAAATCCACAAGGACTGAATATTTTACTAAATCCCTTCCAACTTTACACCATTCCTTTAGATAAGTGGATTACAGGCGGCATTAATTTCCTGGTGGATAACTTTCGTCCCTTTTTCCAAACCATTCGTATTCCTATCAGTTGGGTATTAACACAAATTCACGGTTTATTGCTGGCAATTCCCCCTCTGATTTCTTTACTTTTAATTAGCTTGATGACCTGGAAAATTGCCGGACAAAGTATAGGAATTTATAGCCTGCTTGCCCTAACTTTGATTGGTTTTCTTGGGCTGTGGGAAGCCGCCATGGTTACCCTTGCCTTGGTGGTTACGGCGGTTATATTCTGTATTATAGTCGGCATTCCCTTGGGTGTGGCCTGTGCCCGGAGCGATCGCTTTGAGCAAGCATTTAGACCCCTGCTCGATGCCATGCAAACCCTACCAACTTTTGTCTATCTAGTTCCCGTGGTGATGCTATTTGGGATTGGAGAAGTTCCGGGGGTAATTGCCACGATTATCTATGCCCTTCCCCCCTTAATTCGGTTTACTAATTTGGGTATTAGACAAGTCTCGGCAGATGTTGTGGAGGCGGCCTATGCTTTTGGTTCAACCCCTGGACAAATCCTGTGGGAAGTGCAAATTCCTCTGGCCATACCAACAATTTTGGCAGGAGTGAATCAAACAGTATTATTTGCTTTGGGAATGTCGGTAATTGCTTCCATGATTGCAGTACCCGGACTTGGTTTAACTGTATTACAAGGAATGGGGCGTTTGGATGTGGGGATGGCGGCAGTGGGAGGATTAGGAATTGTTTTGTTAGCAATTCTGCTTGACCGGATTACTCAAGCCATGGGAAAATCAAATAACTCTTGAGATCTCTATTTTGTAGAGAATTAGCTCTGATATTGAACCCGGCGATCGCATTCTTCAGCAACAGAATAAGCCTGAATTATTGTGTATAAATCAGTATCTCTTTCTAATAAACAGGCATGACCGCTATCGGGTAAAACCACCATTTGAGCATTAGGTAAAGTTTGGGTTAAAAATCTTGCTTCTAACACAGAAGGTAATAATCTATCAGCACCACTGGCAATTACTAAAACCGGAATATTAACCCGATTCAGATCGGATTTACTGGGTTTAAATAGGCGCAATAATTCTAATCGCCAAACTGAAGTTCCTTGGGGAACGGACTTCATCGCTGTTAATAGGGCTTGACGTTCTGAAGCTTCAATCCGTCCTAAAGCTCCTAAAAAGGGCAATAAACCAACAATAGAACTGGGATAAAACCAATCGGGAAGCCATTGGGTTAAATAGGAACCCCATTGTAACCAAGGCTGTTGTTTAATAGATGAAGCGGGATTAACTAAAATTAAGCGACTAAACCAATGGGGGGCAAAAATTGCCACCAATAACGCCAAACATCCCCCAAAGGATTCTCCACATAAATAAATCTCCCGTTTGGGGTTGGTTTTACGTTCTATTTCAATTAAATCTATAGTTTTTTTAACTAAGGTTTCCCAGTTAGATTGATCGGTTTGGGGAATAGTTAAACAACGAATTTCAAACGCATCCATTAACCGAGGAATTTGAACTGTGAATAGTTGACCTGTCCCATCCATTCCTGGAAAAAAGAGGAATAGGGGTAAATCGGGTCTGGGAGCAGTGGGTTTAAGAAAATTCAAAGTATTTTAGGTGATTCTAATTAATATTCCCCGTTGTTGCGCTGAAGCGCAACAACGGCAACAACGGTTGTTATATGTTTTGTAACAGAATTTCGGGACAAGTCCGTTTCATTAAGCCTGTAAGGACGTTTCCAGGGCCAATTTCTACAACTTGTGTCACCCCTAATATTGATAATTGTAAACAAATTTCTCGCCATCGCACAGAACCCGTCATTTGTTGGGTGAGACGTTGTTTTAACAGAGTAGCATCAGTTGTGGGTGTGGGATCAACATTGGAGAGAACTGGAATTTTGGCATTATTAAAGGCAATTCCGTCTAAAACCTGTTGAAATTGTGTGGCGCTTAGGTGCATTAAGGGGGAATGAAAAGCGCCGGAAACGTTTAATTTTACCGCCCGTTTGACTTTAATATTTGCTAAGACATGATCAACCGCTTCTGGGGTTCCAGAAATTACCACCTGGGCGGCACTATTATCATTCGCCAGAACAATATTTGGGGTTTGTTGAATTTGTTGATCCAGTTGTTCTCGATCAAAACCAATTAACGCCGCCATTTGTCCCCCGACCGAACTATTCATTAATTCAGCCCGACATTGAACTAATTTCAAACCCGTTTCAAAATCAAACACCCCCGCAACATATAACGCCACATATTCCCCTAAGCTATGACCTGCAACATAATCGGGGGATTGTCCTTGTTTTTTTAAATGATCAACTAATAGGCTTTCAACCACATATAAACTAGGTTGAGTATATAAAGTTTGAGATATTTTATCTTCGGGATGTTGACAAATTTCAGGAACAGACCAACCCAGAATTTTTTCAGCTAATTTTAATCGTTCTTGATGTTCAGATTGTTCAAATAAATCCGATCCCATCCCAATTTTTTGTGAACCCTGACCCGGAAAAATCCATGCTGTTGTTGTCATTTTTATTAGTCAATTGTTAATTGTTAATAGTCAATTGTTAATGAGCGGGGACACCCCCCTACCTCCCCCATTCAAACAAAGCCGCCCCCCAGGTTAATCCCGCACCAAAACCAGATATCATAATCCGATCACCCGGTTTAATTTTTCCCTCTCGCACCGCTTCATCGAGGGCTAAGGGAATCGAAGCCGCAGAAGTATTACCATATTTTGCCAAATTACTAATCACTTTTTTCGGGGGAATATTTAATCGTTCTGCGACCGCATTTAAAATACGTTGATTGGCTTGATGGAGAATTAACCAATCAATTTGATCGACGGTTAAATTGGCTCTAAATAATGCTTTTTCAATGACTTCTGGAACCTTTTTTACCGCAAATTTATAGATTTCTTGACCATTCATCGTAATCGGGTTATAGGTTCCTTGACCAATCGTAATTCCGGTTAATATTTCCTGTGGTTCGGGTCGATAGGATAAATTTAAAGACTGATTTTGCCTACCATCACTTCTAATTTCAAATCCTAATAAGCGATCGTGTTCATCCGCTTGTAAAACCACCGCCCCGGCCCCATCTCCAAATAAAATACAAGTTCTGCGATCTGACCAATCAACCCAACGGGAGAGAATATCCGCCCCAATTAAAAGAACATTTTGATAGACTCCAGTGCGAATAAATTGGGAGGCGGTGACTAACCCAAATACAAACCCCGAACAGGCGGCGGTCATATCAAAAGCCACCGCTTTAGTTGCACCTAATTGATATTGAATAAAACTAGCACTGCCAAACAGATCATCAGCCGTGGATGTAGCTAAGATAATCAAATCAATATCCGCCGGGTCAATTGCTGCCATGGCGATCGCATTTTGAGCCGCCGCTATTGCTAATTGACTCAACGACGTATCAGGGTCAGCTAAACGTCGCTGAGTAATTCCGGTGCGAGAAGTAATCCATTCATCGGAGGTTTCGACCCGTTCAGAGAGTCCATGATTATCCAGTAAAACCGAGGGTGTAGCCGATCCGCAACCCGTAATTGAAATGCCTGTTGTTATCATTGTTTCTGTTCCGGTGTTCCGGTGTTCCCTATTCCCTGAAATAGCGATTAACCACTGATCACCTTTTCATCCGGTTGAGGGTGTTTTTGATATTGGGATTGAATCCTTTCTAGGACTTGGTTATCGATCGCTTCTTTGGCCAAACGAACCGCATTCGCAATCGTTGCCGCTTTAGAAGATCCATGACTAATAATGCAAACCCCCGCCACCCCAAGGAGTAAGGCGCCCCCATGTTCAACATGATCCACCCGTTGTTTAAACCGCATTAAACTGGGTTTAAGCAGAGTAGTCCCTAATTTAGCCTGTAATCCAGAGGTTAATTCCTCCTTGAGCATTTGTAAAACCGCTTCTCCAACTCCTTCAGCAAATTTCAAAAGCACATTCCCCACGAAACCATCGCAGACAATCACATCAAATTTCCCCGTCAGGACATCCCGCCCTTCAGCGTTTCCATTAAAGGCAATTTCAGGATGATTTTCTAGGAGTTGATAGGTACGAATGGCCAGATCATTGCCCTTACAGGATTCTTCACCAATATTGAGTAACCCCACTTTGGGTTCAGAAGTTCCCAGAACATAACGACTGTAAATCGAGCCCATTACAGCAAACTGTTCTAAAAATTTGGGCCGACAATCGACATTCGCCCCCACATCTAACACCAAAACCGGGGAATCAGGCTTCATGGTGGGTAAAACGGCCCCGATCGCCGGGCGATCAATCCCCGGTAGGCGTCCTAAACGCAACAGAGCCGAGGCCATGGCTGCACCGGAATGACCCGCCGAGACGACAGCATCGGCTTTTTTTTGCCTAACTAGATTCATAGCCACGTTAATCGAAGCTTTGGGTTTGCGTTTTAACGCACTCAAGGCTTCTTCGTGCATTTCGATCGTGCCTTCAGCCGGAATAATTTGAGACAGAGGGAGCTTGCTATGGTGGTGTTTGAGGGCTGCTTCAATTTGATCGGGGTCGCCAACCAACAAGACTTCTACATCCCATTTTTCCTGTGCCATTAGCGCTCCAGCAACGATGTCGGCAGGAGCATGATCTCCGCCCATAGCGTCAATTGCAATTCGTGCGCGAGTTGAACTCATTGACCAACTTTTGAGAAACCTTCAGGATTTTACCAAAAAAACGGCTCTAAAGCCCTGTCTTTTCCTCGCGAATACGGGGGATGGCTTTTTAATTGGCGTGATCGAGTCAATCTTGATCTGGTGCTGGCACGATCAACGGCATAATAAATGAATCAGGACTTACGCTATTACGCTATATGTAGCGCATAGAAAAATTGATATTTTATGATGTCATTTTCCCCTACTTTCAACAATAGCCATGAACAATATAGAAAAAATTGGGGGAGTTTTAAAGGAGGGTGTTAGGAAATATAGCAATCTTAAATAGGTTGTAACACTTTAATACTGATATGAAACAACCCTAAGTATTATCCGGTGTTCCTAGCCCCCCGTGCACGGGGGGTTGTTCCCTGTTACCTGTTTGCTATATAATTAATTAAAGAATAGAACAATTGTTGGATGATGATAAAACCATGAATAAAACCCCTAGAATTTTTATTCCCCCAGAAGTCAGAAAATATGTATTTGGACGGGACAATTATCAGTGTAAGAGTTGTGGTAAAATGGAAAATGAAGCTCAACTAACTGTTGATCATATTATTCCCTTAGCCAAGGGAGGATCTAACGATATTAGTAATTTACAAACCTTGTGTTTTCAATGTAATCAAACAAAGAAAGCCGATCTTGATCCCCGTTTCAAACGGCACTTCACAAATTGAAAATTTATTCCATGATCCCAAAAATGATAAAATAGTAGATGCAGACTACAAAAGTCGTGATTTGAACTTGTAAAGATGATAAATCCGCTTAGAAAAAAACTGCACTACTTAGTGGATCAGATCTCCGAAGAAGACTTAGGAAAAGCATGGAAATCCTTACAAATCCTAATTTATGATACCTATATGCTCAAAGCCATTCAAGAAGCTAAGGAAAATCTCAGACCAGGGGATTCCTTAACCTATGATGAAGCCTTGCAAATGCTAAATTTTGAGTATAATCGATCTACCACTACCCATCCAGAACATCCTACCTATCGTCCCATGCCAAAAGTGAATGAGTAAATAAATAACCCTGTCGTGACTCTCGATGTTCGCTATGGTCGTTCTTTTGTCCATGATCTGATGAACTTAGAAGCATCAGCTTATTCTAGGGTCTATCATTTTGTGTTTTTGGAATTTAAAAATGTTAACAATATCAAAGATTTACCGGAACTTAAATCTTTAGGTTCCAGTGCTATTTTTTATAGATTTACTTTAGAAAATCATTTAATCGGAATTGAAGTCACCGGTCAAATTGTTAAATTTGTCCGTATTTTACCGAAACCGCGTCTATAAAGTAGGAGGATTCTTGATTCGGGGTTTTGCACCCGTTTCTTTGGTAAGATGGGTAACACCTGATCTGTTCATCTGGGAGTAGAGAATCGCATGAGTCGGGGAGACGGTCGAAAGCTGAAACTCATGGTCGTCGATGACGAACCAGACAACTTAGATTTGTTGTTTCGGACATTTCGCCGGGACTTCCAAGTGTTCAAGGCCGACAGCGCCCTCAAAGCTCTGCAAATTCTCGACGACGAGGGTGAAATGGCTGTGATTATTTCTGATCAACGAATGCCAGAAATGAACGGAACCGAATTTCTCGGTAAAACCGTCGAACGTTTTCCAGACACCATTCGGATTCTGTTAACCGGATATACGGATGTCGAAGACCTTGTGGAAGCGATTAACTCTGGCCAAGTTTTCAAATATATCACCAAACCTTGGAATCCCGAAGAACTCAAGTCTGTAATTCAACAAGCTTCGGAAACATACAAATTCTTCAAACAACGGACAAACACCCTGCGGCGCGCCCTGCGTCGGGAATCTCTCTATAACGATGTCGTCAGCGCCCTGCGAGAGTCCCTAGACCACTCCAGTATGCTCCAGACGATTGTTCGTACCCTGGGAGAAACCTTTAATGCCACGGGCTGCTGTATTCGCTCTGCCGAAGCGGGGAAACTTTCTGCTCAAACTTTTTCTTATGGGGGAGAAACAGAGAATGTCCAAACTTGGTTATCTCAACTCGAAACCTCAATGCAAGGGGTCTTAGAAAGTCGAGAAATTAAAATTCAACAGAGAGAAAACTCCAACCCAGTCAGTCAAATCGTTTTGCCCCTGACCTATCAACATGATTTACTGGCGGTTTTAGCCATTTATCAAGAAAACAGTCCCTCTCCTTGGTCAGAGGATGATATTCAACTGTTAGAAGTAGTTTCCGAACAAGCCTCCTTAGCACTGTCCCAAGCCAAACTCTATCAACGCACGCTAGAATTAGCCGAACAGATGCAAAATGAACTCAAGGTCGCCAGCCAAATTCAAAATAATCTCCTGCGTCAAAGTTGGCCAGAGTTTGAGACCCTGCGAGTACAAGCCTGTTGTCATCCGGCTAGGGAAGTCGGGGGAGATTTCTTTGAAGTCTTTACCCATCCCCAAGGAGATATTTGGGTAGGTTTGGGAGATGTATCGGGTAAAGGAGTTCCGGCGGCCCTATTTATGGCTAGTGCGATTTCCGTCATGCGTCGGGAGCTTTCCGTGGAAACTTCCCCAGAACCCGATCAAGTCATGCAAAATCTGAATAGCATTTTGTCGGATGATTTAGTCAGTAATAATCACTTTATTACGATGGTTGTGGCTCGTTACACCCCCTCTACGGGACATTTAGCCTATGCCAATGCCGGACATATTTATCCATTGGTTTGGTCAAGGCTGAATAGTAACCTGGGGGAAAATCACCCGCATCTATCTGTTCCCGTCGAACCTTTGTTTCTCAAGACCCGTGGGATTCCTTTAGGAATTCTTCCCGTCTGGAGAGGCAAAGGAGACAGTCTCACCCTGAATCCAGGTGATATATTTTTAGTCACCAGTGATGGGATTACTGAAGCTACAGTGGTGCAAGAAACAAGCGATGGCAGTCCCGCCATTCGTTCAATGTTGCAACAGGAGGGACTTTGGAAGTTACTCCAACAGCAGGAAAAACTAAATTTAGATGGCTTATTAGCCGCTATCCGAGAACATAATCCCGTTCAGGAAGATGATCAGACTATACTCTCTCTGGAGGTTTTGTTGACCGATGAAAACTGAGCTTCAAGTGCCGAGCGATATTAGGTTTTTAACCATCGTTGAAAACTGGTTATTGAGCAGTTTGGAAGTCGAGCTAGGAGATCACGTCGATTGGCCCCGTCAGTCAAATCGGTTTCGCCTTGTCCTTGCAGAAGCTTACTCCAACGTCATCCGTCATGCTCACCGCGATCAACCCCATCTTCCTGTGATGGTTCGTTTAGAATTACAAGAACGAGATATTTCCTTAGAAATTTGGGATCACGGTACTGGTTATGAAGTCGATAATTATAATCCACCCAAACCACAAGATAAACAAGAAAATGGTTATGGTTGGTTAATTATGAATCGATTAATGGATCGGGTGGATTATTCTTTACGAATTGAAGGTGGCAATTGTTTAAAATTACAAGCGAGTTTGCCCGATAAAACCCCGAAAGCATAGGCGCTTATCGAAGATTTGGGTTTAAAACCCCGTCGTTCTACGACGGCTTTGTGTTAGAATGTTAGTGGTCTAAACAACCCGCCCAACTTTGCAGTCGATATACCATCTACGGAGATGTGAAACCGAGCCTGAAGGAGATCTGGGAAAGCGGAAGTAAGGCAATGGTGTAAAAATAAGTCCAACCTTGAACGCAAATCAAAACATAACAAGCATTTGTTTGTGTTTAGTCGCGGGAGGGCATTCCGAGACTTAAAACGGACGTGGAGACAGTGTAAGACTACTGCTAAGGTAGCAACAGTCCGCGAAGCGTCAACCCCATTTAGCGACCATCCTAAAAAGATGGCGTGGTGATGAATCCCAGTCCGTTTACGGCGGAGTGGATGTCAATCAATACAAACAGGAGACAGAAGGAATGTTAAATTTTCTCCTTCTGTATCCCCTTCTCTTTCTTTGTGTCTTTGTGGTTCCTGCTTGTCTTTATGAATTCACTAATTAACACCAATCTAGTTAAACAAAAAGCCCTAGATTTGGGATTTCATCAAGTTGGGATTGCAGCAATTACTGAAACTGAACAAAACCGTCAACACCTACAATCTTGGTTGGATCAAGGATATGCGGCGGATATGGCTTGGATGAATAGCCCCAAACGCCAAAATATTCGTGAATTAATGCCAGAAGTGGCATCGGTTATTTGTGTAGCACTTAACTATTATACCCCCGATCAAGTACCCGATAATCCCGAATTGGGTAAAATTTCTCGTTATGCTCGGGGACGAGATTATCATAGGGTTTTACATAAAAAATTAAAGACTTTTTCCGAATGGTTACAACAACAAGCAACAGGAATTCAAGCTAGATATTATGCCGATACCGGGCCAATTCAAGATAAAGTTTGGGCGGAAAAAGCCGGAATTGGATGGATTTCTAAAAATAGTAATCTGATTACCAGAAAATACGGATCTTGGGTATTTTTAGGGGAAATTTTAACTAATTTAATTCTAACTCCCGATCCTCCCCATAATCAACATTGTGGGACTTGTACCCGATGTTTAGAAGCCTGTCCCACGGGGGCAATTACTCAACCATTTGTGGTAGATGCTAACCGTTGTATTGCCTATCATACCATCGAAAATCGGGCAGAAACCTTACCAGAAAATATTAGCAAAAATTTAAACGGTTGGGTCGCTGGATGTGATATTTGTCAAGAAGTTTGTCCTTGGAATCAAAGTTTTGCCCAGGAAACTGATGTTCCAGAATTTCAGCCCTATCCTGAAAATATTGCTCCTAAATTAACCGAATTAGCCGAACTTTCTGAAACCGAATGGGATCAACGATTTCGCGCTTCTGCTTTACGACGAATTAAACCGCAAATGTGGCGTCGGAATGCGCGAGCAAATTTGGATTATTAATACAAAAAAAATCGGAGAAAATTGGGGACTCAATTCGAGTCCCCAATTTTGTTTGTAGGGGAATCGACCAAACGGCTGTAATCACCAGTTTTCGACTTATTTACTATTAATTCGACGCAAGGTTAATACATCGCTGATATTTTTGATTTGGGTACAAGTGCGTTCAAACTGTTCGCGATCGCAAATTTCAATTCCCAATTCAATTAACGCCGGAGCATCGCGAAAAGTCTTAACTTGGGCGCTACAAACATTAATATTATTATCTTTCAAACGGGATAAAATATCATTCAAAACCCCCACTCGATCCAATACTTCAATACAAATATTTACTCCATAAGTTTGAGGACGTCCGCCCTGTTGATAGTTAGGATTCCAACTCAAAGGAACGAATCTTTCTCCCTCCACGGTTAAGGTATTAGAACACCCTTGTTGATGAATGGAAATCCCTTTTGTGCGGGTGACAACCCCAATAATCGGTTCCCCTGGAATTGGATTACAACATCCTGCAATATGATAAAGTAAACCTTCCACCCCCGTAATTGGAGAATTGCTGGGAGAAGAAGACGGAAGTTGAGAATAGGAAGGTAGGTGAGGAACCTGTAAAGAAGTGGTAGTCAGTTCTTGAGAAACCGTTTGAATTTGATTCTGGGATTTCGACACATCCCGCAAACGATTCACGACTAAATTTAAAGTGATTTCCCCATAACCTAATGCGGCTAATAAATCATCAACATTATGATAGTTAAAGCGCTTAGACACCGATAACATGGGTTCAGATTTGAGCAGGGATTCAAAGCCATTTTTCCCCATTTCTTTCTCTAATAATTCCCGTCCTCGGTCAATATTTTCATCCCGGTGCGATCGCTTATACCACTGACGAATCCGGTTTTTAGCCGTATTGGTTTTAACAAAATTCAACCAATCTAAACTGGGACGAATATTTTTCTGGGTTAATATTTCCACAATATCGCCATTTTTCAAGGGAGTATCTAAAGTCACAATTCGCTCATTGACTTTTGCTCCTTTACAATGATTCCCAACTTCACTATGAATCCGATAGGCAAAATCTACCGGGGTCGCCCCGTGAGTTAAGGCGATGACATCTCCTTCAGGGGTAAAGACATAAACATCATCAAACTCTAAATTACTTTTAACACTTTCCAGATATTCTGTAGCATCTTTTAAATCACTTTGCCACTCTAATAATTGCCGTAGCCAAGTAAATTTATCATCCATTCCGGTGACTTCACCCATATTGGAATTACCCTTTTCTTTATACTTCCAATGGGCGGCAATCCCATATTCAGCAATATGGTGCATTTCTACGGTACGAATTTGGATTTCAACGGCTCTTCCCGTATTACCAATTACCCCCGTATGTAAGGACTGATAGCGATTAGGTTTAGGCAATCCAATATAATCTTTAAAACGACCCGGAATCGGGCGGAAAGCATCATGAACAATTGCCAAAGTCCGATAACATTCTTCATTAGTTTCAACAATCACCCGTAAAGCGGCAATATCATAAATTTCATGGAACTGTTTCTGTCTTTGGTTCATTTTTTTATAAATGCCATACAGATGTTTAGGTCGTCCACTAACTTCATAACATTTAATTCCCGCTTTCTCTAGTCTGTCTCGTAAAACTTGAGCAAGTTGGGCTAATTTTTCTTCTCTAAATGCTCGGCGATCAAAAACTAATTCCTTAATATTTTTGTACGCTTCCGGTTCTAAATATTTAAAGGATAGATCTTCTAATTCCCATTTTAACCGACCGATACCTAAACGGTTAGCTAGGGGGGCAAAAATTTCGCGGGTTTCTAAGGCAATGCTACGCTGTTTATGTTCGGGTAAAAAGTCTAAAGTTCGCATATTATGGAGTCGGTCAGCGAGTTTAACTACAATTACCCGAATATCTTTCGCCATGGCTAAAAACATCCGCCGGAAGTTCTCCGCTTGACGTTCTGTGGTATTAGAAAAATTAAATTTAGATAGTTTGGTGACGCCTTCGACTAAATGGCGAACTTCCGCCCCAAAATGCTGTTCTAGTTCTTCCGGGGTGACTTCGGTATCTTCAATAATGTCGTGGAGAAAACCCGCCGCCACCATCGCCGAATCCCCTCCTAAATAGCGCAATAAACCCGCTACGGCAATGGGATGATTAATATAGGGTTCTCCTGATTTGCGATACTGTCCCCGATGCAATTGATAGGCAAATTGAAACGCCCGCACAATTAAATCGCCGTTTTTTGAAACAGATGTATCAGATTTGACTAGATCTCCAGATATCTCCATACACTGTTGCAACCAATCGGGGATGCTACAATCATAGGAAAAGTCTTTTTTGGCAAGGGTTTTAATATTCATGATAGTTCCACCTAAAGGGTAATAATACTGATAAAACGATCAGATAACTAAAAGTTATGTGCTTTTTTATACTTGTGTAAAGGATAAAGTCCCCAACGAGTGAAAGGGTTAAGTTTCACGGAATTGAATTGCACTTTATAGAAGAATAACACCTCTTAAGGTAGGCTTAATCTGCCTCTTAATCCATTTTTACAGCAGATGATCAACCGCCAATCTCTCTTAATATCAGGATTTGGTCTGGGGGGTAGCGGATCGGATTTAGCTAAAAACGGGCAAAAACCCGATCACAATACTTATTTATTATTTAATAATTGTAGACAAGTTTCTTAATAAAGGGATTAGGAAAGTTTCTGTTATTACAATTAGAACAAACCATTAAACAAAAAGGGTTTAAGGAAATTTGGATCGAAACCGCATCGGTTTTAAACGAAGCGGTACAACTCTATGAACATTCTGGTTATGAACCTACAACGGGAGTCGAAACCAAACGTTGTGATTTGGTTTATAGAAAAATGGTTATATAAAAGATTGAGTCCTTCAGGACTCACTACGAGTTAGGATTAAATAGTTGGAAAATTTGCCGACAAAAGAGTTTTAATTTTTCCGCCGATTCGGGTTTGGGTTCCGTTTTGCCGACAAAATTCCAATTTTCAATGGTGGAGAGTTTCCACTGTTGTCCTTGATGGTCATATCCGGCGGCTTCAACACCAATGACCCGACGGGTTTGATCAATCGGATCGTGATAAAATCGAATTTCAATTAAAATGCAGCGACTTTGCAATAACCGACTCCGACCCGGGAAGTGGAAACCAATATCAATAGAATCAGGATCAACCAGTTCTCGCGTCTCTGGGTCATTTGTCCAGGGTTTGAGATCGACCCGGGCGTCGGGAAATTGAGTTTTAAATAAAGTCACAACCGATGCAATTTTGCTGGCAACCACCACGTTATTCGCCTGTTCAGCAGCATTCACGAACCTACTCTCCTTAAAAACAACTGTCTGAGTACCTGGAATTAACTTAGATTAACTATAGGTTATGGGTAATGGGGATCACGGATTTCAGAAGATTTCACGGATTTCACGGGTTTTAATCTATGTTAATCTGCGTCATCCGCTTAAATCCGTGATCGGGAATGGGTTTTCGGTAGTGGGTAAGATCAAGATTTCAGTTTGAGTATCAGTTTATCGAAAATTTGGGTTTAAAATCCCATATAATTTGATATAATTAGTAAAGTAGATTATTCCAAAAGTCTTTACAAAATTTAATATTGATTTAATTTTTACTATGACGACTTCAGAAATTTGTTCTGATTTGCCGAATGAGGGATATCAAGTGTTCCAGTCCCCAACCTGGGATGCACGATGGCAGATTAATCAATTTTTAGGAGTGATTCATGATCTGATCATGATTATTGATTGTGAACAGCAACAAATTCATGTTTTACCCACGAAGGCGTCTCCTAATTTATCTTCGGAATCGAACCCATTTTCTCGGGTTTTACAAGAGTTAAAAAATTGCCAGGAATCCTCTGAGTTTCCCCATCTAATTCAACAGGTGATCGAGACTCAAATAGCCCAAAATATTATTTATAAATGTGATCAGGATCGGTCAGATTATCAGATTTTAGTTGAGATTTATCCCCTATCAACAACAGAAGTTATAGCCGTAATTAAAGATCTAAGTCAATGTTCAACGGTGAAAGCAGTTCTGCAAAAAGTATCTGAAAAAACCCATTCCCCAACTCCAACTCCCACCCCCGTACTTCAAACAACTAAAGAATCCTTAAAAAAACAAATTGAAGAACGAAAACGGATTGAAACTCAACTTCAAGCTCGCAAAACCGAACTAGAAACATTAATGGATAATGCGGGGGATTCTATTGTTCGCCTGGATAAAAAATTACGCTATGTTTTTGTTAACCGTCGCACCGCTGTACTGATTCAAATTACTCAAGAAAAATTTATTGGAAAAACGAATTGGGAATTAGGAATTTCCGATCCGGTCGCTCAAGAATGGGATCAAAATTGTCAACAGGTATTAGATACAGGACAGCCTCAACAATTTGAGTTTGACTTAGAAACTTCCGAAGGACTGCGATCCTTTCAGACTTTAATTGTGCCGGAAATTCAACAGGGGGGAGAGGTTAAAACCCTCTTAGCAACTACACGGGATATTACCCAACAAAAACGCACCTTTGCGGAAACTCAGAAACAAAATCAATTTTTAAACCTATTAACCGAAATCACCTCAAAAATTAGGCAATCTTTAGAAATCAATTTAATTTTAAAAACCACCGTTGAGGAAGTACAGAAAGTTTTAAATGTTGATCGAGTGATCATGTTAAAATTAGATTCCCAGAGGGGAGGAACCGTAGTTCAAGAATCGGTTATACCCCAATGGTTATCCCTATTATCCCATAGAATTTATACCCCGGAATTAATCCCCTACCTGTCCGATGCTGCCGTACCGGATCGAGTGCTTATTTTTAGCAATTTGAGTCAAGAAAATTTAGATGCTTGCTATTTAGAATTAATGGAATTTTTCCAAGTTAAGGCGAGTTTAATTGTTCCGATTTGGTTAGAAAAAAAAGAAATTGATTCAATGATCACCCCACCCAAAAATCCAGAATCAACGAATGATTCCTCCAACCCTAAACCGAAATTATGGGGATTTATGATGGCCCATCAATGTGCAGAACCTCGCCAATGGGCAACCCTAGAAACTAACTTTTTAAAACAACTGGCTGATCAAGTCGGAATTGCCTTAAAACAGGCTCAATTAATTGCCGAATTAAAACAGGCTCATCAATGTTTATCCTGTCATTTTGATAATTCTCCCTTGGTGGTGATTGAATGGGATCAGCAACTCAAAATTAAACGCTGGTCATCCCAAGCTGAAAGGATTTTTGGTTGGACATCGGCGGAAGTTTTAGGTCAACAATGGTTTACCTTTCAAGAAGTTTTTGCCACAAATATCTTGCAAGTGAATCAAGAAATGATTCAACTGATTGATGGCACCAATAATCACCAAATTATTGAAGCTCAAAATCGCACTAAAGACGGCAGAGTGATTGATTGTGAGTGGTATAATTCCGTGGTTAGAGATGAAGGCGGGAATTTAGTTTCCCTTTTGTCCTTGGCGCAAAATGTCAGCGATCGCAAACAATCCGAAGAAGAATTACATCGAGTTAATCGAGCTTTAAGAACCATTAGCGACTGTAATCAAGTCTTAGTCAGAGCTACCACAGAAACCGAATTACTCCATGATGTTTGTCAGATTTTAATTAATATTGGAGGCTACCATTTTGCTTGGGTTGGTTATACCCAATATACCTCAGACAAACAAATTATTCCGATTGCTAAAGCCGGATTTGAAGCGGGCTATTTAGATAATTTAACCGTAACTTGGGATGACAGTGAATGGGGTCAGGGGCCTTCGGGAACCGCCGTTAGAACCGGGCAAACCTGTGTTTTTCAAAACTTTGAAACCAATGGCGATTATGCCCCCTGGAAACAACAGGCCCAAGAACGGGGTTATACCTCCTCGATTGCCATGCCTTTAATCATGGCGACCGACTCTCACAACCAACATTTACAACCAAAATTGAACGGAGAGATTTTATCAATTCCCTTTGGCGTACTGAATTTATATTCCACTCAAACTAATGCCTTTGATCCAGCCGAAGTTAAATTACTCAAAGAATTAGTAGATGATATTGTCTATGGAATTATAGCATTAAGAATTAGAGCCTCCCATGCCGAAACCGAGAAAAAATTTCGCCAACTTGCTGAAAATATTGATGATGTTTTTTGGATTACCAATGCTTTAGGTAATCAGTTTATCTATGTGAGTCCTGCATATCAACAAATTTGGAATCGAAATGTTAACGCCCTCTATCAGAATTTCCCAGCCTTTATTAATACCATTCATCCCCAGGATCAAAATCGGGTTTTACGCGCCCGGCAAAATCCCGATGGTCGGGGATTTGATTTAGAATATCGCATCCTGCGTCCCGATGGCTCCTATCGTTGGATTTGGGATCGGGGATTTCCAATTTTGAATGAAACCGGAGAATTAGAGCGTCGGGGGGGAATTGCCAAAGATATTACCCATCGCAAAGAAACCGAACAATTATTGCAAAAAAATAATCAAGAATTAGAATTACGAGTCACTCAACGCACAACCGAATTAGAAACCGCCAATGAGCGCTTACAATTTGAACTGATGCAGCGCCATCGGACGGAATTTAAACTGCGAAAAAGTGAGGAACAATATCGCACCTTAGTTAAGAATTTTCCCGATGGAGCGGTGTTTTTAGTCGATCTGGATTTTCGTTATACCATTGCCGATGGTATGGGCTTAGTCCTCAAGGGATTATCTCGAAAAATATTAGAAGGAAAAACCATTTGGCAAGTTTTACCCCCAGCCCTATTAGAGATTGTTGAACCCCTATATCGCTCGGCTTTAGCTGGGGAAATAACAATTTCCGAAGTAGAATATGATGGACGAATTTATTATCATCAAGCCTTACCCGTTCGCAACGAACAGGAAGAAATTTTTGCGGGAATGGTGGTGATGCAAGATATTACCGAACGCAAACAAGCCGAAGCCGAACGAGATAAATTGATTGCTATTATTGAAGCCACGCCTGACCTTATTTGCTCGGCAAAACCTGGAGGAGAAGTGGTTTATTATAATCGGTCGGCTCGGCAAATTTTTGGATTAGATCCAGAGGAAAAAATCAGCAATCGATATATTCCTCAACATCATCCCCAATGGGCAGTTGAAATTATTGAAAATCAAGGATTGCCGGCGGCAATTCGAGACGGATCTTGGATCGGTGAAACCGCATTGACCAGCTATGATGGGCAAGAAATTCCCCTATCTCAATTGATTATTGCCCATAAAAATCAGGAAGGACAGGTGTATCTTTTATCTACGATGGCTCGGGATATTACCGAACAAAAACGAAGTCAAGCGAATTTGCTCGAAGCCGAAAGACGGTGGCGGAGTTTATTAGAAAATGTCCGGTTATTAGTAGTCGGATTAGATCGGAATGGGAAAGTTGAATATGTTAATCCCTTTTTATTGGAAGTCATGGGCTATACCCAAACGGAAGTTTTAGGAAAAAATTGGTTATCAGATTTTCAAGAAAATTCGGCTCAAAGGCTGAGTGCCTCAGACTTTGCAGAACTATTAGAATATGATTTTAAACCCTATAGTCAACAGTTGATTGAGACAAAATTAGGCGAGGAAAAAATTATTAGTTGGAATCATACCCTGTTAAAAGATTTACAAGGAAATGCGATCGGGATGATGAGTATTGGGGAGGATATTACCGAAAGATACGCTATTGAAAGAATGAAAGATGAATTTATTTCCGTGGTTAGCCATGAATTGAGAACTCCCTTAACTTCCATTCATGGCGGGTTAAATCTGTTATCGACAGGATTAATTAATCCCCAGTCCGAACGGGGAGTCCACGTTATGAAAATTGTCGCCGAAAGTGCCGAACGTTTAGTGAGATTGGTGAATGATATTTTAGAATTAGAACGGTTAGAATCGGGAAAAATTTGTCTGAATAAACAAGTTGTGAATGCGGCAGATTTACTTTTGCAGGCTACGGAACAAATGCAGGTTATGGCTAATCGAAGCGGGATTAATTTGGAGGTTAGTAGCAAAAGTTTACAATTCTATGCCGATCCTGATCGGGTGTTACAAGTGCTAACTAATTTATTAAGTAACGCGATCAAATTTTCCGAGTCCGGGGGGGGTAATATTAAGTTGAGTGTGGAGACGGAACTTCCAGAAAATCTCGAAGAAATACCCAAGATTTTATTTAAAATTCAAGATCAAGGTCGAGGTATTCCTTCTGATAAAATTGAAAGAATATTTGAGCGTTTTCATCAAGTCGATGCCTCAGACTCTCGCAAAAAAGGTGGTACCGGGTTGGGTTTGGCCATTTGTCGTTCGATTGTGGAACAACATGGTGGGCAGATCTGGGTACGCAGTAAAGTAGATCAGGGCAGTTGTTTTTACTTCACCCTACCGATGGCAATATCAACAGAAGTGGATTCATGACAACAAAACGAGTTCTGATTATTGATGATGATGATGGGGTGCGGGAGATTATCCAAATTTGCCTGGAAGTTGCCGGGGGTTGGGAAGTCATAACCGCTTGCTGTGGGAGTGATGGATTGGATTTAGCTCAGAAAGCGCAACCGGATGCTATTCTCTTAGATGTGATGATGCCCGATATGGATGGAGCCACCACCTTTAAGTATTTACAAGCTAATCCCGAAACCCAGCATATTCCCACGATTTTGTTAACTGCTAAGGCAAAAATGAGTGAAAAACAGCAATTTATTCAGTTAGGAGTAACGGGAGTGATTACTAAACCCTTTGAAGCCATGGATTTAGTGAATCAAATTCGTACCCTTCTGCAATGGACGGAGTGAACTGTAACAAATTATTGCAAAATCAGCATGGGAATTTTTTCTTCACAAAATCTTCAAATTTATTAGTTACAGTTCAACCATAGGCAATTGCTTTTTTTTAGGTTCAACTGTGTTCCATGTATTTAAACTCTAAAAGTCTAACTTCGGTTGACAACACCCCGACTTCGATTGATCCCCTTCCTGAATTCGTCAAAAGTAAGTGTTCCATTGTTAGCTTTTCCACCTGTTCATCTTTAAATCAACCTTTTCACAGCCTTAGTCATTCGGGACAGGAAAATATGATTAACTCATCGGATCAAGAAAGGGAAAATCAGGGTGAGATGGATCATTCCTATGTAGAATTGACCATTGATGTTCTCCGTGCTCAAAACCGGGAATATATCCAAGCATTAAAGAATTTTTTAACGGTTTTGCCCAATCCTGGCTGGATTGAATTGGTTTTAATCAAGGCGATTTATCAACTTGCCGAAATTGATAGGGACGCTTGCAGTTGGGTTTTGGATCATTCTTCCTATTTGATGCCGGAGTTGGATGTCAACAATTATGCGGTGCAATCGGTTTGTTTTAAACTCCAATCCCAGGGATTTATTTTCAATCAAGATTTTTGGTTTGCAGCCCCTTTGCAACTCGAACTCACGAAAAATGCTGAACTGGAATTATGGCAGGATGTTTCTATCGGCGATCGCTTAATTATAGAAGAAATTTTGAAAATTCATGACTCCTAAATTGTATTTTTCATCAGGGTTTAAATCCAGTTCTAATCTTGAATTTCTTGAATTTTTTTAATTGTTATTATTTCCAATCCTGACTTTGAGGAAGTTAATTATGTCTAACGTGATTTGTCCCTGCTGTTCATCTACACTCCTGCGCCATATTCGCCACACAGGAGTTTATTGGTATTGTAGTCGTTGCCATGAAGAAATGCCTGATTTGTCCCTGAATCCTATAGAAAAAGAGAAATATAAGGAAATTGTTCCATTATCTTCGGTGAAAGAATTGCCAAATTTTAAGTTTAATTATATTTGTTGAATCAATCGAAATAATTTGTTAAAAATTGCTAGTTCAGCCTGATTTAATGTTACAACCTATTTAGGGTTGCTATAATCTTCAACTGATCTTTCCCTTCTCCATCGAAAGTTCCATGACAGATAGAGCAAAATTTGTTAAAATTCCCATGTTAATGGAATCAATTCCAAAACACAAAAGTCAATTAAATTTTAATTAGGAGAAAAAATGGCTGATAACAGACTTCGTAACTTTTTAATTGGTGCCGGAATTGCCACTGCGGGTGCTATTGGAACTAAAGTCGCCGTTGATTATTTTCGGAACAAGGGCAAAGAAGAAGTAGTAGATGCAAGTCAAGGAGATGCGATCGCCGCTTCTCCAGAACAAGTCAGTTATGCTGTAGTTCAACCCAGTGAAGTCCAGACCTTTTTAGATACCAGTTTTGGCGAACCCGGTCGTTATGTTCCCCTTCGAGAACCCAAAGTTTTTGATTATCAAGATCAACAATATATGGTGATTTGGGCCGAAGATAATAAAAACAAAAAAAATCAAATGATGGCCTTCCAATATACTGATACTGGCCGGAAAATGATTGCCAGTGTCGGCTATACTTCTGCAAAAACCGATTATAACCTTCCCGGCCTGGATAGTACCCCCTTTGCGGTGGAAGTCAATGGTCAAAAATTAACCTCTGGTAAAGGAGAAACAGGCGGCAGTAACGACGTCGATTTTGTTCTAGCTTAATTATTCCTTTGTAGAGACGTGCCACGGCGCGTCTCTCTATCTTGAGACTCTCTTAGGACTTAAACAAAAATAAGGAGCCAAATGGAGTAAAATGACTTCCAAAGATCGACTGACTCAAGAACTCAAAAACCTTCCCGATCAACTCATTGATCAAGTTTTAGATTACATTACTTTCATCAAATATCGTCATTTTTTCCGGTTGGAGAAACAACCGGAGTTAAGAGCAAGTTTAGACGAAGACTGGTGGGATAATTTGTCTCAATTTACGCCTGATTTTCTCGATGAGCGAGAACAGCCTGAACTCCCTCCGCGAGAGGATATTTTTCAATGAAGTATCTGCTAGATACGAATATTTGTATCTACATTATCAAACAAAAGCCAATATCAGTAAAGCAGCGTTTTCAATCTTTTGATATCTCTGATATGGGAATTTCTATTGTCACCCTTGGGGAACTTGAGTATGGGGCAGCAAAAAGTCAGAATCCCTCACGCAACCGCCAGACTTTAGCTATATTTTGTGCTCCCTTCGAGATCGTGGGTTTGAATCCAGAAGATGCACGAATTTTTGGCAATATTCGGGCTGATTTAGAGAAAAGGGGACAACCCATTGGTAGTTATGATTTGCTGATTGCGGCCCAAGCTCTCAGTCGCGGTCTGACGGTGGTGACAAATAATGTGAAGGAGTTCAGCCGGATCAACAATCTAGGGGTTGAAAACTGGGTAGAGTAGATTTTCTGGGGGAATAGGAGCATTCTACCTGACCGGACTCGAACCCGCAGGACATTTTAACCCTACTGAATGGGATAAAATAGCAACAATATTTCCACCCTGCCCAGTGCCATGAACGAACAACGCCTACAGGCCCATCTGTCCCTAATTCAAGAACTCCTCGACTGTCCCAGTGGGGAAGAAAACCAAATCCTCAACCAACACCCGGAACTGATTGATGGGGCATTTGTGCAGGTGTGCGAACAGGTGGCAGAAGAATTGCAGAGTGACGGACAAGAGAATAACGCGGGTTTTCTGCGAAATCTGGCGCAACAGTTGGGGGCGTTTTTGGCGAGGCAGGGGACTGGCGGAAATCAGCAAGAAGTATTACAACAGTTTTGGCAACAACTGCTCAATGCCGAAATGGAAAGCGGGGGGAATGAGGTCGCAGTCCATCAGGTGATGCGGCAATATATGGGGTTGATTGTTCCCAACCTGGGGGATACCATTGTCCAGTCAATACCAGGACTTCTAGCTCAGTATCCCGACCAACCCGAAAGAGCGGCAGGCTTAGTACAAGATACCTGCATCAGTATTCAACAATTCCCCTATGGTCGGTATGCAGAAGCCTTAGAGATTGCCATTCGCGGCTATGGGGTGGTGCTGGAACTGCGGGCGGATAACCCGGAAAAACGGGCGCAAACCCTGACTAACCTGGGAAATGCCCGCCTCACCCAAGCCCAGATGGGCATCAACCCCGCCGCCAATCTCGATAGTGCGATCGCTGCCTACGATGAAGCCGCAGAAATTATGCGACGGTTGGAGTTAGAAAAAGACCTCTCCACTACCCTGACTAACCTGGGAAATGCCCGCAGCACCCAAGCCGAGATGGGCATCAACCCGGCCGCCAATCTCGAAAGTGCGATCGCTGCCTACGATGAAGCCGCAGAAATTCGGCGACGGTTGAAGTTAGACAAAGACCTCTCCTCTACCCTGAATAACCTCGGAAATGCCCGCCTCACCCAAGCCGAGATGGGGATCAACCCGGCCGCCAATCTCGAAAGTGCGATCGCTGCCTACGATGAAGCCGCAGAAATTCGGCGACGGTTGAAGTTAGACAAAGACCTCTCCTCTACCCTGAATAACCTCGGAATTGCCCGCAGCACCCAAGCCGAGATGGGCATCAACCCGGCCGCCAATCTCGAAAGTGCGATCGCTGCCTATGATGAAGCCGCAGAAATTATGCGGCGGTTGAAGTTAGACAAAGACCTCTCCTCTACCCTGACTAACCTCGGAAATGCCCGCAGCACCCAAGCCCAGATGGGCATCAACCCCGCCGCCAATCTCGATAGTGCGATCGCTGCCTACGATCAAGCCACAGGGATTGGGCGGCGGTTGGAGTTAGACAAAGACCTCTCCTCTACCCTGACTAACCTCGGAAATGCCCGCCACACCCAAGCCGAGATGGGCATCAACCCCGCCGCCAATCTCGATAGGGCGATCGCCTCCTACGATGAAGCCGCAGAAATTCTGCGACGGTTGGAGTTAGACAAAGACCTCTCCGATACCCTGACTAACCTAGGAAATGCCCGCCTCACCCAAGCCGAGATGGGCATCAACCCGGCCGTCAATCTCGAAAGTGCGATCGCCTCCTACGATGAAGCCGCAGGGATTCGGCGGCGGTTGGGGTTAGCCCGCTACTTAGCAACAACCCTGAATAACTTTGGTTTTGCCTACCAAGCTCAATCTCGCCTAGCGGGGAACAGTTCCACCCAGAAACAACAAGCCCTAGAAAATTCCTACCGTAGCTTTCAAGAAGCCCTGGAACGGGTGGAATATCTGCGGGGGGAAATTGGGGCGGATAGTGAGGGCTATAAACGCAACTTTAATGAAGAATGGAACCAAGTTTATCGCGGCATGGTGGAAGTCTGCCTAGAGTTGGGTCGATACCAGGATGCGATTGAATATGTAGACCGCAGCAAAGCCCGCAACTTAGTGGAACTCATCGCCACCCGTGACGCATATCCGGGGCGCGTGATGCCCGATAACGACCGCCAACAGTTGCAGCAACTCAAAATCGCCATTGCTCAAGCAGAACGTCGCATCCAAGACGGGGAGAACCCCGACCCGACCCACCTCAACCAACTGCGGCAACAAAAGCGGCAACTCGAACCCTACAAACCCCTGCATTTCCAGGGGATGCAAGAGTTACTGGATAAAGAAACCGCCATCCTAGAATGGTATATCCTGGGGGATAAATTCCTGACCTTCACCCTAATGCCTGATCCCCCCCTAACCTCCCATTCAGAAGGGGGGGAACAAGAGGCAGACCCCTCAGAACCCCCTTTTTTAAGGGGGGCAGGGGGGATCACAATCTGGCAATCTTCACAGGAAGACCGAGATCAACTCATCGACTGGGGAAACGCCTACCTCAAAGACTACTACAGCAACAAAACTGAATGGCACGATAACCTCTCTCAACGGCTAGAAACCCTCGCCGAAATCCTCCACCTGCCAGAAATTCTGCAAAACCTCTTTAAAAAATTCCCCAACTGTAAAAAACTCATTCTCATCCCCCACCGTTATCTGCACCTGTTCCCCCTCCACGCCTTACCCATTCCCACAGGAGAAAGTGAGGTAAAATCCCTACAGGAATTATTTGAACAGGGTGTTACCTATGCCCCCAACTGCCAACTCCTGCAACAAGCCCAAACCCGCCACCGTCCGAATTTTAAACGCTTGTTTGCCGTCCAAAACCCGACCAAAGACCTAAGTTATGCTGATTTGGAAGTAGAAACCATTCGCCGTCTTTTCCTCGACCCCAACAGTCTCCAAAAACACAACGCCACAAAAGCCAACTTCCTCGCCAAAGACCTCCGCCAAACTCATCATCTTTTCTTCTCCTGTCACGCAGGCTTTAACCGCAATTCTCCCCTAGATTCAGGCTTGCAACTCGCCGACGGTATCCTCACCCTAGAGGAAATTATCGCCTCCCTCAACCTGAGTCAGTGCAGCCTTGTTACCCTCTCCGCCTGCGAAACCGGACAAGTGGCCATTGATACCACCGACGAATATATCAGCCTCTCCAGTGGCTTCATCCTGGCGGGTAGTCCTAGCGTCCTGGTTAGTCTCTGGTCAGTTAACCAAGTTTCCACCGCCCTGCTGCTGATTAAAACCTACGAAACCCTCCAAAACCACCCCGGACAACTCGCCATCGCCCTCAAAACCGCTCAAATCTGGCTCCGGGATACCACCGTTAAGGGGTTTCAAGACTGGGTGCGAGAATGCCAGCTATTAGTAGGAGGAGATTGGCAAAAACATTTAGCCGAATTTTTCCAAAAACTAGGGCAAAATGAAAAGGGGGTTAATGACCGCCCCTATCAGTCTCCCTATCACTGGGCGGCATTCTGTGTAGTTGGACAAGGAGAACAAAAAATGGCAAGCGATAGCGATAAAATTCAAGCCTTTACTCATTTATTGAGCCATAATCTTTTAGCTGACTATTTGCCAGATTTAGAGGAATTAAAACCCCAACTGGGTGATGATGATGAAAAAAATGCCGAAGCAATAGAGCAATGGTTAAATACCGATCAGCGTAAGTCAATCTTAACAGCTTATCAGGAACAATTAAAATCTATCACCTCTATTAATCCCCTCCTGGGAGTCACCGGAGAAAAAGGAATCGGTGGCAGTAAACCTAATCATAAAACTCCCAATTTATCCCTAAAAGAACTGATTGAAAACACCACAAAAGATAATACAAATTTGCATAAAAATCCAGAAGAAAAACCCCCACAGTCTTGATGAAAAATATCACCTTTAGCTGCTTCGCTTTCCACCTGCAACAACGCCTTGACGATCCCCCCGATGTCCCTAATCCGAAGGCAGATAGTCTCTGGAAAAGTTTAACATTTCTCCCCTTTCCTGAACTCGAAAATATCAAGTCTCAACCCGATGGGGAAGTTGAGTTAACAGCAATTCCGACTAATTTCGGGTTTAAGTTGGAGGGAAATTTGCAAGGGTTTCTCCTGAATGATACCTATTGTGTGGATATTACCCTCAAGCCGGAAGGGGAAAATGTAGAAATTGAAGTTGAACAACTTTCGGCTTTTCAACCCAAGGTTTTCCTGAATCAAATTAAAGCCGATTTAGGCAAAGTTTTAACTATACATGGGGAACAAAATTATTGGATAACATCAAAACCAAAACTTGAAGAAGCGGAAAAATGGGCAAATGCTTTATGTGCTTTATGTGAGGATAAGTCATTTAATCCACAATTTATTTATCAGTTGGAATTGTTTAATTGTCCCTGTTTTCTGTTTGAAGCCAGGGATTTAACGATTATTATTTCTTTAGCAAAACCCAAACAGTTAGATTTAGAAAAAGCTAATGATAACTATGAGTCGTTGAGGGATTTATTTTGGTGTCAAAAAAAGATTGTGGCAACCTACTCAAAGGCAAAACAGTCTTATCAAAAAGCGAGGGAACTCTATAGTAAATTAGAGAAGAACGTGCCAGAATTCTATAAAATTTCTGATGAAACCCCCGAACAACGGCTAAATCGCCTAGATACACTAGATACAATGGTTCAGAAAATTCCCCAAGATTTATTATATTATAATTGTTGTTTGCGGGATTTAAAAACTCATTATACCACAATTAAAACTAATTCTGATAATTTTAAAACCTGTTTGAGTTCTTTACTAGAGGCGGGAAATAAGCTGGATGTATGGTCACGTTTAGCTGAAAAAACCTATCCTCTTTATCTGCGCCAAATCGAGACTTATTTGGAGTATTTGGAACCAGGAAAAGATTTATTTAGTGATTTGATTAATACAATTAGGGCCAGGACGGAAATTGAACAGGCGAAAAGCAACCAAGATTTGCAAGACCATATTCAATCTATTGGTGTGGGAATTGCAGCCGGGGCGATAATTGCTTCTACATCGGGTTTGATGACAGCACCCTGGAGTCCTCCCACACGCGATAACTGGATGAAATCCTTTCCCCTTCCCCCTTTTATTATCGCCCTGCTTTTCAGTGCATTCTGTTCTTGGGGTGCATGGAAGTTAATGAAATGGCGAATTGAGAGTCAGAGAAAGCGATCGCTAAAAACTACCTCACAAAAAACCGCTCTTAAAAAAGAGGGAAATTCTACCTAGCCGGACTCGAACCCGGAGGACATTGGATAACAGTACCATTAAGGAAATCTTGCATACCCTATTTATTTAATAAAATGAAACATCAAAAATTACCAGAGATTATAGAATTTATTAAAAAATGGTTTAAAACCCATTATTCTGAACAGGTTGTTCAAATTATTTTATATGGTTCTCAAGCTAGGGGGGAAGCTAAACCTGATTCAGATATTGACTTACTGATTGTGATGAAATCCGCGTTTAATTACTCTGATGAAATCAAAAAAACCAGTGAGTTTATTCAAGAATTATCCTTAAAATATGATACGGTTATCTCCCGTGCTTTTGTCTCTGAGCAGCGTTTTAATCAAGAAAAAAGTCCATTTATTTTGAATGTTCATCGGGAAGGAATTGTTCTATGAGTGATGAACAAAAATTACTACTAGAAAAAGCTAAACGGAGTCTAATGGGTGCAGATTTATTGGTGGAAAATAATCTAGCAGAACTGGCAACGTCCCGTGCTTATTATGCAATGTTTTATATTGCTTCTGCCTTTTTGTTGGCAAAAAACTTAAGTTTTTCTAGCCATTCTGCTGTGATTAGTGCTTTCGGTCGAGAATTTGCTAAGGACAATCAAAAATTTCGAGAATTTCACAGGGCTTTGATTGATGCACAGGATATGCGAAACCGGAGTGATTATGATTTAGATGTTAACATTACCACATCTGAAGCTAAACAACAAATTGATATTGCTAAACAATTTATGAATTTTTGGGAAACTTATCAGGGGAATTAAATAGATCAAGCCAAACAACAACGCGCCGATGGACAAGCTACTTTAAGTTATACAGAGAAATCCTATCTGACCGGACTCGAACCCGCAGGACATTTTAAACCTTCTCCGGGTACGGGAGTTGAGGACAAAGCCGGGGGTTCGGTGGAGGGTTGATCGGTTTTGCAAATATTAGCTAAAGCCATTACACCGCCTGCTGTGTGGCTGACAGTCACGACTCCAGCATAACTAGGGAGTCCGTCTTGTTTGGCCGCCGCCGTCATCAATACGGTTTCCGCATATTGACCTTCGGTATTCACGCTATAGCGATATTCTCCGGTGTCTAAATTTGCATTCAAAGATAACCCTTGAATAGAGTTCGCAAACTTACCATTGGCTTGATAATAAGCCTGTTGTCCTGTGGTCATAGTTTGCATGACAAATTCGGCTTTATTGCTTTCATCAAATTTCGGTAAGGACAAATTCAGAGAACAACTCGTTAACAGGACAGGAGCAACGAGGAGAACTCCCGAAAGCCATTTTATTAAAGACTTATCCATATTTACCTTAACCTGTAATCACCGGGTATAATGTTTGTTATTCCCATCTACAGGGTAAAACTAGAGGATTCCTGAAATTCAACTCGACTTGGAATTGACCTGAATATGCCTCATACAATCGATCCCCATAATTTTATGAATAACATTGTTTTGCTGTTAAGTGCAACAATTGATATTAAGGGAATGCCAAAGGCTTATCCTGCTGACCCAGAAACCCGTCAAGAGGATTATTTTCATACTTTGAAATATTATATTAATCATCATCCTAAAATTCAAAAAATTTTATTCGTTGAAAATTCAGGATGGTCTTTAGCAAGAGTCCAAGAGGCAACCTTAGAAAACCCTTATAATAAAGACATTGAATTTATTTCTATCAATAGTAATACCTTCCCTCGTTCTTATGGCAAAGGATATGGAGAAATTTCTTTAATTGATCAAGGATTTAAACAGTCTGAATTAGTTCAAAAAGCTAATTGTGTTGCCAAAATCACCGGACGAATTAAGCTATTAAATTTAACAGAAATTCTTGAAAGTGTACCTGCTTCTTATGACTGTCTATATGATGTCAAAGATCAAGGATGGGTCATCAAAAAATATCTATTTCAAGAAACAACAGCATCTCCTTATGTTGACACTCGATTTTTAGTCTTTAAAAAAGAATTTTATTTAAAATATTTTCAACCTTTACTCTATAATCATCAAAACGGATGTTTTTATATGGAAAGTAAAATTTATCAAGGAATTCAATCGGCAAAACCAGACCAGAAGTTGATAGAACGTTTCCCAATAGAACCTGAATTTTATGGCATTGCAGGTCATTTTCAAGGAAAAGATTATAATAGTCCAGTGGAGAAATTCAAGTTCAATATTCGGTTTCTGGGTCGTAAAGTTGCTCCTTGGATTCACTTATAAGTACCTAAACAAAATTAATTACACATCCTCTACCGTGTTTCCTGTTCCCTATTCCCTATTCCCTATTCCCTGCTATATAAACTTCTAAAGTCGTAACTCGGTTGGGTGTTTCTGACACACTCACCCGCATAATTTGGATATGATTATCAATGGGAATGCGTGAAAAATATAAACACATTTCCTCCGTAGTTCCATGGGGACATAGGGGATGATCATTAACAATTTCGGGTAACTGTTTTGCCCAAATTTGTAATTGATTTTCCATTTCTACCATATCCAACCCATACAAATCTTCAGGATGTCTAACTGCTTGCAATTCTAAGCTAATTTCAAAATTATGGAAATGGCAATCTTTCCAAATCGGCGGATTAAAATGTTGACGGTGTAAAGTGGTTTTAATGGTATAATTAAAGGTTAAGGATTCTCGATATATCTGTTCATTCACCCCAACAATATTCCGATAAGGAATAGTTTGTTTTTCTAGACATTCTGGAGGATAGTGGGAACGGAATTCTGGTTTCATAGTTATAACGGGGAATAGGTAATTACGAATTACGAATTACGAATTGGTAAATAAATAGGATTTTAGACCTGAACAAAATAATTTTAAATTAAGGAACTTGTAACCATTTATGAATTTGGACTGATAACCGATAGTGAGGAAATTTTTTTAATAATTCTAAAACTAAAGGTAAAGTGCGATCGCGTTGGTTCCATTCCGGTTGTAGAAACACGGGAATTTGATCATTAAGCTCTAAATATTCAGCATAAAACTCTAATTCCGATCCGGTTTCAATCACTATTTTAATCTCGTTTGCTCGTTTCCATATTAACGGAATTACAGGATAATTGGGACTAACATGATGTTTAGGACTGAAAGTTACCCAAACAGAATTAGGAATATCTTGCCAAAAAGAACCCGATGTTTCAATCGCAACAGTTCTGACCGTCGCTTCAATAGTTTGAATTAACCGGGGAAGTTGAGCATATATCAACGGTTCTCCCCCTGATATTACCACCCTTGGCGATCGCAATTCTGCGATTAACGAATCAAAAGATCTAACCTTACGGGGTAAATTCATTCCCCCATCTCCATAACCCGTATCACACCAAGGACAACGAACCGGACAACCTGCTAACCGAATAAAATCTACAGGAGTTCCGACCCAATATCCTTCTCCTTGAATCGTCGATTGAAAAGTTTCATGAACTGGAATTTCAAGCATTAATATTTTAACAACTTATCCCCCACTAATTTTAGCTTTATATCCTAATTTTATCAAAGTTTCCATCACTTTCGGACGATGATCACCTTGAATTTCAATCGTATTTTCTTTAACCGTTCCCCCCGCCCCACATTGGGATTTTAACTGTTTAACTAACAATTCCAAAGTTTCCGGTTTAACTTGAAATCCACTAATTACCGTTACAGTTTTTCCCCTGCGTCCTGAACGAGTTGCTTGGACTTTCAGATTGTGTTGATTGGGGGGGAGTTCAGGAACAAAACCTTGAGAACGTTCTAAAGCCACTGAATTTGTTCCCGTCCCAAACTCCGAATAAACCACAGGGTTTCCCCCAGAGTTAACCTTATTCTCAGAATCCCGTTTTGATGTAGCCATAAGCCAGAGCAAGAATTATATTTAAGGGTAAAAAAACAATCTTTACAAAGATAAAAATTTCCTGATCATCGCACATTGACAACAGATTTGTATTCTTTGTGTCTTTGTCGTTAAATTAGGCTAAACAAGCCGCAACCAAAAATAAACTATCCACCAAAATTGTACTCAATACCGCTCCCCCAAAAGCCCACCAATGTTGTTCTTTTGATTGTAACGGAAAAACACCAACTCCAAATAAAAATAGGGCAAATCCGACGGCCCAACTAATCCCCCAGGGGGTAGTCACTATTTGCAGGGCGTTTTGAAATATTGGTAAGGCTAAGGCGGGTTCAACGTGCATCAGTTGGCGCCAACTGGGAATTAATCCGGCGATATAAAAATATCCGTCCGTGACCGCCGTACCAAATAGGGAACCCAAATAAAACCAGTTTCCGACCTTTCCCCAACCTCGATATAAACACCAGATGGCAAAGGGGACGCCGATAGCTTCTACGGGTAAATGTAAGAGGGGTTCCCAGCGTAACCAACCCCAATAGATTGCACCCGTAAACCAACTCCAACTAAATCCTAATAATAGGTCTCCCCAAACCCAAGTGGCGGGTTGTCTGATTAATCTCCAACTAATTCCTAGCCATCCCAATGTCAAAATCACGCTAAATTCTGGCCATTGTCGGACTAGGGGGGCTTGAAAAAACACCGGGACAGTCACGAGAAATACCGACGCGAAAAATACCGGCCAAGTCTGGGAGATCCTAACTTTGGCCAGAACTCTCTGAAGGAATCCAGAGGTGGGTTGAATCGGTTGAGTGGTAGTCAAAATAGAACCTAGTAGGATGTTGAGCAATATCTTTAAGATTTATTAAGTAGGTTATCATAATTTAATATATCTTGACAATTATCCCCCCCTAGGGGATTTAATCTTTAATTTAGCATAATGGGGATCGGGTATCTGGTGTCAAAAAATGTTACATATTGTTGCATGGGTTCAGAAAAACGCCAGATGAGTTGCCGAAATCCCCTAATCTGTACTATAGCCAAGCCTGTCGCTCTAAAGCCCTGAGCGATCGGGGCAACACCCGACCACAAGATAAAAAATAAAGTTGACCTTCAAAATTAAGGAGATATTTAAGGTGGCGCTTCCTTTATTAAGTTATGGCCCGACCAGCCGCAATGTTCGCGTGGCTGGCTTTGAAGTAGCGGGTGATGAACAACCCAGAGTATTTACGACGGAAAATCTGCCTTCGGCTTCTGAGTGGAATGAGATCATTTGGGCTGCTTATCGCCAGATTTTCAGTGAACATCAAATGCTCAAAAGCAACGTTCAAACTTGCTTAGAGTCTCAGCTTAAGTTTGGTCAAATTAACGTGCGGGATTTTATTCGGGGTTTAGCGACTTCCGATCCTTTCCTGCGTCGCAATTACCAAACCAATAGCAATTACCGTTTTGTCGAGATGTGTGTCCAACGCATCCTCGGACGGGACGTTTACAGCGAACGTGAAAAGATCGCATGGTCTATCGTCGTTGCTAACAAAGGCCCTAAAGGGTTTATTGATGAGTTACTCGATAGCGATGAATACCTAGATAACTTCGGGTATGATACGGTTCCCTACCAACGTCGTCGGGTACTACTTCAACGCAATCAAGGTGAAGTTCCCTTTAACCTGAAAACCCCTCGTTACAACGAGTACCACCGGAACCAACTGGGCTTCCCCCAACTGGTTTGGCAAAATGCGGTTCGTCGTTTTATTCCCCAAGAAAAACAAATCAAAGCTGGCGATCCCGCACAGTTCCTGGGTTTAGTTACTCCTACCGTTATCCCTGTGACTCGCATTGCTTTAGGTGATATCAATATTGAAACCATGGTTCCCTACCGCAAACGCTAAGGTAAACCGATTTTCAACACAAATATTATTAAAATATTGTTGAAAATTGATCAATTCTAGGGGCGGAGAATTTGGATCTAAAGTGATGAGAACACCATCATTTAATATCTGAATCCTTCGCCCCTAATTTTTGAGAATATTGATTACACAAAGGAACGAATAACCCCGTTTAAATTACTTTTTAAGGGTGTTCCTAATGCTTTGAATTTCCATTGTCCGTTTTCTTGAGAGAGTTCCCCCAGTAACATAGAAGTTTGTCCTGAGTAAGCAGGTTCACCCGAAAGACTATAACGAGCAATTTCTTTACCCTTAGCATCTATGGCTCGGACAAAGGCATTTTTAACCATCTCGAAGTTTTGTTGGCGGTCTTCGGCGTGGTATATATTCACTCCTAAAATAATTTGTTGATAGGTTTTAGGAAGGGTTTTAAAATCAATAATAATTCGTTCATCATCTCCCGATCCTTCCCCGGTGAGGTTGTCTCCTGAATGAACTACGGTATTATTTTTGGTGGCTAAATGTCCGAAATAAATCACATCTTCTTGCTGATTTCTTAATTTTCCTCGCTCATCTAATAATAGGGCAAATCCATCTAAATCGAAATCAGCAGATCCGCTAAATATTCCGCCAAACATTCCTTTTTTAGAGACATCCCACCCTAAGCCCATGACCATTTTTGATAGGTCATATTCGCTTTTATCAAGAACAATGCTTTGACCTTTTTTTAAATTAATCGCCATTGTTTAGAATCCTCAAAATAAATTAAACGTATTTGTCTACAAAACTTTGTAAACCCGCATTATATCCCTGTCCGACGGCTTGAAATCTCCATTCACCATTTTTGAGATATAATCTGCCAAATTCCACGGCGGTTTCCCTGGAAAAGTCTTCTTCTAAATCATATTTTGTGACTTCGGTTTGAGTGTCGCCATCATAAATTCTGATATAGGAATTTTTCACCTGTCCGAAGTTTTGACGCCGTTGGTCAGCATCGTGAATAGTCACCACAAAAATTAATTCTTGAATCTCAGGATTGATTTTTGCTAAATCAACAACGATGGTTTCATCATCCCCGCTTCCTTCTCCGGTGCGACTATCTCCTAAATGTTTGACGGATTGATCAGGAGAGTTTAAGTTGTTATAAAATACGAAATATTCATCAATGGGAATTTTACCATCTCCTGCTAACATAAACAGAGAAGCATCTAAATCAAAGGCTGTTCCGGTATCACTAGCATTGACATCCCAGCCTAAACCAATGGAGGCTCGTTTTAACCCTGGAGCTTCTTTCGATAAACTGATCCTTTCGCCTTTTTTAATATTAATTGACATGGTTAATCAATTCCTGAAATTGTGAACAAAAAACTAGGTTTTGGGGTTAATCTTTTTAGGTATACTGTTTAACAAAGGTTTCTAAACCTGAATTATAACCTTGTCCAACGGCTTGAAATCTCCATTCACCGTCTTTGCGATAGAGGCGACCGATTTCGATGGCGGTTTCTCTGGAAAAGTCCTCCTCTAAATCATAGCGAGTGATCTCGACGTCGGTTTCATTGTTATAAATTCGGATATAGGAATTACGAACTTGTCCAAAATTTTGTCTTCTGTTTTCGGCTTCGTAAATAGTGACAACAAAGACAATTTCTTGAATATTAGGATCAACAGTATTTAACTCAACAAAAACTGTTTCATCATCTCCGCCTCCTTCTCCGGTGCGATCGTCTCCTAAAGATTCTACTGAACCATCGGGAGATTTTAGGTTATTATAAAATACGAAATATTGTTCGTTGGGAATTTTACCATTACTCCCGATCATAAATACCGACACATCTAAGTCAAAAGCAGCCCCAGTATCAGAAGCGTTAGTATCCCATCCTAATCCCACTCCGGCTTTTTTGAGACCGGGTGCTTCTTTAGATAGACTAACTCGTTCACCTTTACTTAAATTAATGGTCATGGCGTTAATTATTTTCCTTAAAATTGACTTACAAACATTCTACAATAATCAATGGAACCATTCCGCAAAATCAGCGATCCGTTTTTGATAAATTTCACAGATTAAAACAAATCTAATCTGTGAAATCAGCGAAATCCGTGAAAATCAGCGATCCGTTTTTGATAAATTTCACAGATTAAAACAAATCTAATCTGTGAAATCAGCGAAATCCGTGAAAATCAGCGATCTGTTTTTGATATTCGGCTTCGGTAACTAAATCTTGGTTACTTTCAACCCGATCTACAAATACAATTCCGTTCAAATGATCGAGTTCATGTTGAAAGATTCTAGCGACAAAATCTGTTAATTGTTGATAGCATAATTCTCCTTCTCGGTTGGTATATTCAATTTCTATAGCCTGATACCGAGGAACTAATCCCCTAATTCCAGGGACACTTAAACAGCCTTCCCAGTCTTTAATTGTTTCGTGAGAATGGTTAAGAATTTTAGGGTTAATCATGGCTGTGGGTTCCATCAAGGGTGCGTTAGGATAGCGCAATGTGGGACGGGAGGAAATAATAAATAAGCGATTGCTAATTCCCACTTGAGGCGCGGCAATCCCCACTCCATTAGCTTGAGATGCGGTGATAATTAAATTATCAATTAAGGTTTGAATTCGCTCCTCCCTAACATTATTAATCGGATCAGCATAATGTCGTAAAACTTGGTTGCCCAATTCAAAAATGCCTAAAATTTGACTCATAAATCTCTTTCCATTCAACAATAAACAGCTTAGTTAATCCCCTGCTCCTGCGGCATATTGCCAGTTTTAACTTCTAAGATTAGGGAATTTCCTTGACGGTTTAGCTCTACTTTCATCGGTATTCCGACATTTTTATTTTGAACTAATTCCTGAACATTATCGGATTTTGTAATAGGTTTTTCGTCAATTTTTACAATAATATCTCCTGGTTTTAATCCAGATTTCATCGCCGGGGAACCTGAAATTACCTTCATAATTAACACACCATTATCTTGAGTAATGGGGAAATCTAAATCGGGGATTTCTTTTAATTCTTGATATAATTCCGGGCTGAGTGTGACCATTTCAATACCTAAATAGGCGTGTTCTGCCCGTCCAGTTGTAGCTAATTGTTGGGCAATTTGTTGAGCTTTATTAATCGGAATGGCAAAGCCTAAACCTTGAGCACCACTAATAATAGCGGTATTCATTCCGATCACTTCTCCCTTGGCATTTAATAGTGGCCCCCCAGAATTTCCGGGGTTAATGGCGGCATCGGTTTGAATAAAACCAATCCGTTTATCAGGAACGCCAATATCACTACTTGACCGTCCGGTGGCGCTAATAATTCCCACCGTCACCGAATTATCTAATCCTAATGGGTTGCCAATGGCGATCGCCCATTCCCCAGGGGATAGGGCCTCAGAATTGCCAATTTTTACGCTAGGCAAATTATCAGCATCAATTTTGATTACGGCCACATCCGTCACCGCATCCGATCCTAATACCTTGCCATCGAAGCGACGACCATCTTTTAAAACCACTTGCACCCGCTCAGTTCCCTCTACAACGTGGGAGTTAGTCATAATCACGCCATCGGCCGAGAGAATAAACCCGGAACCAGTCCCCTGTTCAATCGGGCCATCGGAGCGGCGTTTGGGGGGAGTCGCCCCAAAAAATTCTTCGGGAAAGCCATTTCCAAACTGCTCCAATCCTCGGCGCTTGGCTTGACGAGAGGCATTAATCCGAACCACAGCCGGCCCAATCTCGTTAACAGCATCGACAATAAAGTTAGAATCTACGGGCTTTGCAGCCACTTTTTGAGCTAACCAGCTAGTCGGACTGGAGGCAGAATTAGCCTGACCGTTGAAATTAGCAGCAGGGGCGGGGGCAGTTTCGACAGGAGTTTCAGCGATTGAGGGCGGAACAGTTGAAGCGGTACGGGTGGCTAACCAGCGATCGCCCATCAAGGCTAACCCACCTCCAATTATCAACAGAAACAGGCTCCAGAGAGGGCTTTTACGATTTTCTTTGTCAGATGTAATTTTCATGTATTGATAACATCAGTAGTTTTGAGGTATTTCCTCGGCTTGCTGGGTTTTTCCAAGCCCCCGGTTTGCGGTATTAACTGTAATCAAAAAAGATATCGAGAGGTTTTTAGGTTATAATCAGGGGTTTGGTTCTCTCGTGAACGTCAGAAATTGTCGGCATTATTATTATGCTAACACATACTAATGGAGGTTAACTATGAAATTTATTGTTGAGCAGGACAAATTAAGTTCTAATTTATCTTGGGTATCGAGGGCAATTCCATCCCGCCCGAATCATCCAATTTTATCGAATATTTTAATTGATGCTGATGCAGAAAATCAACGGTTAAATTTAACCGCATTTGATTTAAGTTTGGGGATTCGGGCGAGTATGTCGGCGACGGTCACGGAGGGAGGAACCTTAACTGTTCCGGCTAAATTATTTAATGATATTGTCTCCCGTTTACCTGGGGGAGAAATTACCATTGATGATGAAGTTGGGGAAGCAATTGTTAATTTAACTTCCAGTTCAGGAAAGTATCAAGTTCGAGGGATGGCGGCGGAAGAATATCCCGAATTACCTTCTATTGAAACGGGGGATTCTATTCATTTAGCGGCGGAATCTTTAATTTCGGGATTGAAGGGTACGTTATTTGCTACGAGTTCCGATGAAACTAAACAGGTGTTAACGGGAGTACATTTAAAAGTTCAAAATAATACGATTGAATTTGCATCAACGGATGGTCACAGATTAGCAGTTGTGCAAACAGAAAATTTAAGTGAAACCGATCCCGATGAGGAATTAGAGGAATTTGAGGTAACAGTTCCAGCTAGGGCTTTAAGGGAAGTAGAACGCATGGTGGCGATGCGAACTGTTGACAATCACGGCGGCTCTAAAGATGATTCTCCCGTGGTGATTACCTTGCGATTTGATGAGAGTCAAGTGATTTTTGAACTGGGGGAACAACGGTTAAATACCCGTAAATTAGAAGGGGCTTATCCGGCTTATCAACAGTTAATTCCCCATCAATTTTTAAATCAAATTAATTTAGATCGGCGGGGATTTATCGGGGCCCTAGAACGGATTGCGGTTTTAGCTTCCCAAAAGAATGATATTGTTAAATGCAGTATTGATCATGTTAATCAAATCATTGCTTTATCCGTAGAAGCCGCCGATGTGGGAAATGCTTTGGAATCTCTGCCCGCTCAAATTTCTGGGGATGAACCCAAGGAGTTAGCGTTTAATGTTAAATACTTATTAGAGGGTTTGAAAGTATTTAATACCTCAGAAGTTTCCCTGCAATTGAATGCCGCCACAACTCCAGTTATTGTTAATCCGTTAGGCGGGATTAAAATGACTTATTTAGTCATGCCTGTACAATTAAGGAATTAATTCATAGAAATCGGGTTTCTAGGAGAAACCCGGTTTCTGTATTATCAAACTTCCCTAAAACATTCTTGAAAATATTGACGATATAACTCACAACTGGGAGTAACTAAATTTTCATCAATATAAACCAGTCCCATACTTTTTAGTTTAAACGCTTTCACTTGTTCAATTTTAATAGGTTGATTTGTACTAATAATTTCTTGATAAGCAGTAACTAAATCAGGATCTTGTTCAAGTAGCCATAACTGTTCGTGCAGATGATCTGCATAAATTCCTGTATCACTGGTGGCTTTTTCTAGTAACTCTTGAATAGAAAAATTATGACGGACACTATGATCAAGGGCTGATCTAACTAAAAAAGGAAATCCTCCTACAAATTCTGTAAATTGTGTTAACTCTTGATCTGTTAAGTTTAATCCATATCGTTGAGCTAAAGTTTTAATTTGACTAATATTAAACGGAAGCAAATCAATTCCTAAACCTACATTAAACGGAGATTTATTCGTATCTAAAGGAATATAAATATCCGTTGAATAGACAATTACAAACCTTAATTTTTTCCAATTACTAATATCTCTAGTTTCTTCATGCCAAGATCGTAATAAAGCTAAGACATCCCGAGCTAAGGACGGATACTCAAATAATTGATTCACTTCATCAATAGCTAAAATAATCGGTTCTTGAATTAATTCTAATAAATATCCTTGAAAATAGAGGGAACTACTGACTAATGTTCCCACATCTTCATCCCAAAAATCATCTATTTTAGACTCTAATTTCAACTGTTGAGTCACATTTGCACACAGCCAACGGAGGAATTTTTCCGTTGAAGTAAAGACTACACCACTAGCCAGATGGAGACTTAAACGAACGGGATGATAACCTTGTTGTTGAGCATAATCTAAAATTCGGGCCATTAAGGAGGTTTTACCCATCTTCCTAGGGGCTTTAATTCGCAGTAATGCTCCTTGATTTTGAATCTCTTGATAACAAGTTGATTCAATGGGCGATCGCTCAATATAAAATATAGAATTAAGCGGAACTTGACCCTGTGGGGATTCTAAAATATTATGTTCGTTAAAATTGATTTTTGGAAATATTTCATGGCTATTTTTCTCGCTTAATTCTCTTTCTAATAAACAGCGACAATTGGTTTTACCGACTTTTTCCCCCACTATATCCGATAAAAGTTGCCAAAGGTGCGGAGCAACTCCATTTTTTAAGTAATTGGGGGAATAGCCATTTTCTTCAGCAATTTGATCATAGGTTTTTTTATTTTCTAATAGGGCTTCTTTTAAAATAATTTTCTGGATATAACTCAGAGAGTTTTTCCCTTTAGCAATAATTAACGCTTCTATTAATTCTAAAATTTCCTCAACACTTTTGACCATGTTAACCCCAATATTTTTATATCAATAAATTAGACTAATCAATCTGAGTATTTTAAGACTGCTTTAACTAATATACTTATATTCTTATATTATATACAAAAATTGTATCTTTGTATAGAGCTACCCATTAAGCTTAGGACAATACTAAACTTTGTGGTAGGGGAAATTAATGAATTGCCCCTACCAAAACCTATTTAGGATTGCTATATTTAATCCAAAGTTCAATTCCTTTTTGAGTGGGTTTTCCCGTGGGAGTAAATGCCCAAATGCTTCGTTTATGTTGGGGGCCATAACTGATATGAATCGGTCGATTTTTGCCATAAAAATATAGAGAATCAAAAGGAAGTTGTTGTTTTAAAATCCAATCCACTAATTGATCACTATCTAAATCTAAAATTAGGAAATCACAAGCCGCCCCTAACCTTTTACAGTAATATTCTCCATTTTTTTTAACTTCATGGCCAATATGTTGATCCAATTTAGGAGCTACGCGACCATTTTTTATTCCGGTAATCGGATCTTTTTTGTCTAAATAAATTCTTAATTTATGGGAACAAAAACCATAGGTTAGTTTAAATTTAGCTAAACCAAAATAATCAATAACCGGATCAACAATATAATAATTTAGGTTTTTTAATGCCTGAATTGATTGTTCGGAAGTAGGATAAGGACTAATTTTATCTGAATATTTTTGATAAGTATTTGTACAGGTACAAAAATCATTTAAGCTGAGGTATTTTCCTAATTTAATATTTTTCATGGACAATTGACTAGATTTTTGACTATCATATAATTAATCTTAGCCGAATCAGAAACGACGGGATCTAGTTTTGTAGTTAACTAAAATCCCGTTATTTTACAACCCTAAACAATTATGTCTAACCGAACTGAAACATCACTGACTCAGGAACTCAAAAGCCATATCCTAATTTTAGGGGGAATTGTTGCCTTCCTGTGGATAATTGAAATTATTGATTTTTTTGTATTTAGAGACTCGTTAAATGGTTTAGGAATTCGTCCCCATCATATTCAAGGGTTACAAGGTATTTTCTTTGCTCCTTTTTTACACGGAAATTTCAACCATTTAGCCGCCAATACCTTACCCTTGATCATACTGGGTTGGTTTGTGATGCTGCGGGATGTTAAAGACTTTTTTGTTGTCACATTCATAACCATGATTATCAGTGGTTTGGGAGTGTGGTTATTCGGTTCACCTAATACAATTCATATTGGGGCGAGTGGAGTTATTTTTGGATACTTAGGATTTCTACTGTTAAGAGGATTTTTTGAACGCAGTTTTGTTTCTATTGCCTTATCCTTAGTGGTTGGTTGGCTTTATGGGGGCTTAATTTGGGGGGTTTTACCCTCACAATATGGGATTTCTTGGCAGGGACATTTATTCGGATTTATCGGCGGTGTCTTCGCGGCACAAATACTGACTAAATTCCATCGGACTAAAGCCTAATTGGATTTTCCAAAAATTCATAAATTAAGGTAAAATAAATATAAAGCCCTCTATAATAGAGTTAAAATTCTTACTATAGAGGGTGTTAGTGTGACATCAAAATAATAATCTAAAAATCTAATGGACTGGCTTTCTATTTCAGGAAATTGGGTGTTAATTCCCCCGCGCCCTCAAGCAATACTGCATTTTTTGGGGGGTGCTTTTGTAGCAACTTTACCCCATTTAACCTATCGTTGTTTACTCGAAGAACTCGCCCATCAAGGTTATGCAATTGTGGCCACTCCTTTTATCAATAACCTAGATCATACAGCGATCGCTCAAGAAGTTTTCGAGATATTTGAAGATGGATTATATGATTTATATGATTTGCAATTCTTAAAACGGCGCGGTTTACCCATTTATGGATTAGGACATAGTATGGGGTGTAAAATTCATTTGTTAATTGGTTCTTTATTTCCTGTCGAACGTTCAGGAAATATTTTAATGTCCTTTAATAATTATGCCGCCAGTCAATCTATTCCTTTAGTTGAACAAATTTCACAATTCATGGATGTAGAGTTTACACCTTCTCCCGAAGAAACGAACCTTTTAGTTAGCGATCGCTATCAAATTAGAAGAAACCTTTTAATTAAATTCTCTAAAGATACCCTCGATCAAACCTCTAATTTACATCATATTTTAGATCAAAAGTTCCCAGGGTTAACTACTTTACAAAAATTAAATGGCGATCATCAAACTCCCCTGGGCCAAAATATCAACTGGTCAGTGGGAGAAACCTTTACCCCTTTAGATGCTATTGGCCAATGGATTAAACAAGCAGTTTATCAAGATTTAAACCAACTGAAAAAACAAATTTTGTATTGGTTAAATCCTTTATTAAAGTAACCACAAAGGCACTAAGACATTAAGTTAAGATGATTGGGGAACTAATTGGGATTAATTCAGTCTGGTGCTGAGGATTATTTGGGTTAAGGTTGATTTATGGTGTCAATATTTTTACAGCTAAGTTAAGAGAAAATTAATCTTTTTTTCATTTTCAATCTGGTTCATAAGTCTTTGAAACTTAATTGCTATTATCTATTCAGATTGGGAAGATTTTCTAAAAGAGGATTATTTTAGTTTAGGAAATGCACTTTGAAAACGGGGACAAATTAGTCAGGCGATGATCTGTTATCGGCGGGTATTAGATCGTGATCCCCAGCACGTTATTGCCCATCAACGGTTAGCCCAGGGGTTACAACAGCAAAATGAATTAGAAGCTGCGATCGCCCATTATAAACAAGCCTATCAAGTGGCTATTCAACAACTCAATCCCACCCATCTATCATCGGGAAATACTGATTTTTCAGCCTCGAATGAAACGGGTTGGTTAGCCGAAACTCGAGCCCTATTACGAGAACATGGTCATCTCAAAGAATAAATTTTAGAAATATATTGGAAATGCAGTTTTAGGATTACCCCAATAGAAAAATTCCTAAAACGACAGGGAAAAGATGACCTGTAACTTTTAAACAGTAAGCTTTTAACCTTAACGAGTATGGAGGGACTCGAACCCCCGACCCTCAGGACCGGAACCTGATGCTCTATCCACTGAGCTACATACCCAAACTTTTGTTAATATAGCATATTCTTGAGAAAATATCATTTTATTTTTAGAATTATGGACTCAATCCACATTTCAGGGATTCGCAGCTACGGTTATACCGGATATTTACCCGAAGAACAGGTTTTGGGACAATGGTTTGAAGCCGATATCACCCTGTGGTTAGATCTCAGACCCGTGGGTAGTAGTGATGCGATCGCCGATACCCTCGACTATCGCCAGACGATCAAAACCGTTGAGAACGTGATTAAAACCAGCAAATTCGCCCTTTTGGAACGATTAGCCACGGAAATTACCGACACCCTATTACAACAACCCTTAGTAGAAAAAGTCCGGGTACAGTTAACCAAACCCGCCCCCCCCATTCCCGATTTTAGTGGAAAAATCCAAATTGATATCACCCGTTAAGTCATCAGTTATCAGTCATCAGTTATCAGTGTGAGATTTGATTTGTGATCAGTTAACCATAATCAGTGATCAATGAACTGATTACTGATTACTGTTTACTGATAATTGATTACCATTGGGGCGGTGATAGGAGTAGTTTAAAGGCTTGTTCGGGGTTGAGTGGGGCGCAGAAGAAATACCCCTGGCCAAAATCACAATTTAACTGTCTTAATTTTTTTAATTGTTGGGCGGTTTCTATGCCTTCTGCAATCACATTCATCCCCATTTTTTGAGCAATATTAATAATCACGGGAACTAGGCTAAATTGTTGAGGATCTTCGTCTAATTCCTGAATAAAAGAGCGGTCAATTTTTAAGGTATCAACGGGAAATGAATGCAGATAACTTAAAGAAGAATATCCCGTACCAAAATCATCTAAACTGAGTTGAATTTTTCGCTCTCGTAACTGATTTAATATAATCTGTGCGCCTTTGACATTATTCATAATTGCACTTTCTTTAATTTCTAATTTTAAACAATTATAATTGAGATGGGTTTGCTCTACAATTTCATCCAATTGAGCAATTAAATTATTTTGAGTAAATTGTCGAGGGGTAAGATTAATACTAACAGTTAAGGGAATTTCCGAAAATTGTTGTTGCCAACAATAGATTTGTTCTCCCGCTTGTCGCAAAACCAAATTGCCGATTTCTGTAATTAAACCCGTTTCTTCGGCTACAGGAATAAACTCATTAGGAGAGATTAAACCTCGTTGGGGATGTTCCCAACAAACTAAGGCTTCAAATCCCACAATTTTTCCGGTTTTTAATGCAACAATAGGCTGATAATTCACTCTGAGTTGTTTTTCTTTAATTGCCGTGCGTAAATCCACATCAAGCTGTAAAAAAGATCGGGCATTTTTATACATACTGGAATCAAAAACTTGATAATAGGAAATGCCTCGGGATTTTGCCCGATACATCGCCGTATCCACATCGCGTAAAATTTGTTCCGGTTGGGTATAGTCCGGTTGACTATAAGCAACTCCAATACTGGCATTAATATAAATGGGATAGGAGAGAATAGAAAACGGTTCAGCCAAAACTTCAATAATTTTCTCGGCCGTTTGAATCGCAATTTCCGGTTCAGTTAAATCCCTTAATAAAATCGCAAATTCATCTCCCCCAAATCGAGATAAAATATCAATATTAGATACGATAGATTGTAACCGTTGGGCAATAGCAACTAATAATTGATCCCCAACGGAATGTCCTAAAGAATCATTAATCACTTTAAACCGATCGCAATCCAAAAACAACACCGCAAAGAGATAATTGGGACAATCTTGTAATTGTTTAATAGTCAATTCTAAATGTCGAATAAATAAGACTCGATTGGGAAGGGCAGTCAACTCATCATAAAGGGCTTTTTTCAGTAATTGAGCATGAACATCTTCCAGTTCTTGGGTACGTTCTTTAACTCGTTGTTCCAATTCCATATTCAATTTTACAATTTTTTGTCGAGCAAATTGTAACGACAATTGATTTTGAACCCGGACTAAAACTTCATCAAATTGAAACGGTTTAGTAATATAATCAGCCCCCCCAGATGCAAAGCCTTTAATTTTATTCTGAACTTCGTCTAAAGCACTTAAAAAAATCACTGGAATATCGGCGGTTTCAGGATTATTTTTAATCTGTTTACATACCTCATAGCCATCTATCTGAGGCATCATAATATCCAATAAAACGATATCGGGTCGTTGAATTTCAATTGCTCTCAAGGCAATCATTCCATTCAACGCTTGACGCACTTCATAGCCTCGGCGGATCAACATTATAGATAGTAGACGCAAATTTTCAGGATTATCGTCGACAATCAAAATATTGCCTTTAGAAATCTCGGATTGGTTTTCAATCATTGTATGTTTTTCCCAGAATCTTCAGGTTGTTTCGCCCATTCCATTACTTGATCAAAGTGGAAATTATCCACTAAATGGTTTAAATATTGAGTCGTTGCTTCATATTCAGAAGGAATTTGATTAATCAACTGGAGTAATAAGTGATCGCTGCACTGGGCCGCTACGTGATAGAGTTGTTTCACCCATTCGGGTGGCATCACCAAGGCTGTAGCAGTAACCAGAGGTTGAGCCATAGTATTAGTATCAGACTGGGTAAGGAATCCCGATGATTGAGATAAAAATGGGGGCGCATATTGATACTGCACCTTTAAATATTCACCTATTTTACTCAACTGATACCTCTTACACTGTCAACTAATGACTGATAACTCTTACACTGTTAACTGTTAACTGATAACTGATAACTGATTTTAGGCTTTTTTTAAGAGTTCTGTCCGAATTGATCCGCCTTTCCATGACCAGTTCTCCCGTTCTTCGGTGGGGACAAAACAGGCCCACAGACTGCCCGGAGATACTTCGTAGAAATTTTGAATTTCTGCGATCGCCACATCTCCCCAGGGCGCTCTCACCTCAATTAGATCCCCCAAATGAAACACTTCACCCCCTTGATTTTGGGCTTCTTCGAGTTCAATCCAAGGTTTAGGCGGGGTCACATCGGGGCGACGGGGTTTACTAAACGAAGGTTTATCCCGATCAAACGAAGATTTATCCCGATCAGATGGCGAATCGGTGGGACGGACTGACTTTTCGCTTCCAGCAGGTGTGAGTCGAATCTCCAGTGCCGGTTTCGGTCTAATAATTGCTGGGGTTTTCTCATCCATGAATAAACGGCTCCATCAAAATTGAATATCACAAATCCAGGTTCAGGTTCAGATTAATATTCTAATCCAACACACGGACTGAAAAAGCCCAATTGTTAAGAAATCGAGGATTTTTCCCTCCACCGATGCCCCCCAATTGTATATCAGGTCTATTTGAATCGACACCAAAACAAATTTGCCCTGATAAACGTGCTAGGTTAGTTTTAGGCAATAAGCTTGTTTATACCTTTTTTCCTCGCCTTGCTGTTCCCCGACCGTTTTATCTTTCGGAATCTGAGTTAATCGGGTTGTTTTTTGTAGCAAGCAGCAAAGATTCACCGTTTCAGGAGTCACCCCGTCATGAATCAAAAACCCCAGGATCTTCGTCGTAGTGCCGCCGAAAAATTTATTGAGTCTTTTGATCAAGAATTATTGCGTGCATTTCAAGAGTCGGAGGCAGTGACTCCTAACCCTCGGCCCGCACCGCCAGAACAAACTGTTTCTGTTCCTTCTCCCCCCAAAGTCCGCGAAGCCATTAGCCTATCGGATTTGGAGGCTGCGATCTCTGATATTGAACAATATCTACACGATCAAAACATTTCAACTTCAGACAACCCCCAAGAATAACTTTCCCTAAATAGCTTGGCGTTGGCGTTGGGCTTCATAGAGCATAAGGGCGACAGAAATCCCCACATTCAGAGATTCTACCCCTCGCTGTAATGGAATTTGAACCTGATGGTCTGCTAGGGCTTGAATATCGGGAGAAAGTCCAACCCCTTCATTCCCAAATACCAGCAGGGTCGGCCGGGTCAAATCCAATTGCCAATAGGACATCGAAGCCTGGGGGACTGTCGCTACAATTTGTAATCCCTGTTGCTGACAATGGCTGATATCCCTGGCTAAGTTAGGGCTAACGGTTTTATTTAAACCAAACCAAGCCCCCGCAGAAGCCCTTAATACTTTCGGGTGGTCTAAATCTACACTATCGGCACTCAACCATAACCCCTCTACCCCCGTGGCTGCTGCTGTCCGAATAATAGTTCCTAAGTTACCCGGGTCTTGCAGGGTTTCTAAAGCAATCCCTAAACCCTCAAGGGTCTGGGGTTTAGAAGGAATTCGAGGTGCGAGGGCGATCACGCCATCGGGATGAACAGTTGTGGCCATCGCCTCCAATACTTCTGGACTCACCCATTCACATCGGGGGGTATCTTGGCTTAAACGTTCAAGGAGCGGTTGATGACGCCCTTGCCAGAAGGAGGTATAACACACCGTGGTGAGGGGATAGCCTACCTCACAGGCGGCTTCTACTAAGTGGGTTCCTTCGAGTAAAAATAACTGGTGTTCTTTGCGTCCCTTGGCTTGATGCAGCTTGCGAATTTGCTTCACCAATGGATTTTGCAGACTCGTTAACATAAGACCTGATGGCTAAACAACAACAGGGGCGCGAAAATCACACCCCTAACCGTTCAATGCGGAACCCGGGACTTGAACCCGGAAGTCTTTGCAAACACTAGAACCTGAATCTAGCGCGTCTACCAATTCCGCCAGTTCCGCTTTTTTACTTAATTGCACAGTTATTAATCCTGTCATAGTTTTTGAAATTTGTCAATCCCCCAGAATCGACAAATTTCAGGCAACACTGGGGAAAAGGCTGAAAATTGTGCCTATTGCCGTTCATTTAGGGGATAATCAGGATCACCGAGTCCACCCACCCGGTCAGGGGGCCAAAACCGCACCGTTGCCCGACCAATAATATTTTCCCGGGGGACAAAACCCCAATAGTGGCTATCGTAACTATTATTGCGGTTATCTCCCAAAACTAAATACTGTCCTTCGGGAACAGTCCCCGGCCCCCAGTTATATTCGGGTCGTTCGGCAATATACTTTTCTGGGAGAGGTTGACCATTAATAAGTACAGAGCCGTTTTTCACCTCCACCGTTTCACCAGGTAAACCAATAATTCGTTTGATGAAGGCGTCCTTATATTGTTTTTTTAGTTCATCTGTGGGGTTAAAGACCACGACATCACCCCGATGGGGGTTAACCAACTTATAGCCGACCTTATCAATAATTAATCGATCATTAATTTCTAAAGTCGGTAACATTGACCCAGAGGGAATATAACGAGCTTCTGCAACGAATGTCCGAATCACCAAGGCTAAGGAAGTACTCAAACTGACGGTTTTCAGGATTTCTACCCAGGGGTTTTCTTGCTGTTGAGGGGAAGATTTAAAGGGATCTGGTTCTTGATTGGGTAGGCTACTCATAATCGGTGGTCACAGAACAAAAAACTATATTTATTATATCAAATTTGTCTACAATTGGGCGGTGATAGTTGCCTCCGGCGACAAATTCGTGGTTAAATAGTTTTATAGCAGATTAGATCAAGGTAATTATGTTTGACTTTTACAGTGTATTGATTAATCAAGCTCGGATTTTGTTGCCAAATGGTGATTTTTTACTCGGAGATGTTGCTATTGTTGATGGGAAAATCCTTGAGATAGCTCCAGAAATTGATCATCATGCCATAGGGGAAGATGATTGGGAAATTATTGATGCAGAAGGGTTGACTTTATTGCCCGGTGTGATTGATCCCCAGGTACATTTTAGAGAACCGGGTTTAGAATATAAAGAAGATTTATATACGGCCAGTTGTGCCTGTGCCAAAGGGGGAGTGACTTCGTTTTTAGAAATGCCCAATACTCGCCCCTTAACTACAACTCAAGCCCTCTTAGATGATAAATTAAGACGGGCTGCGGAAAAATGTATTGTTAATTATGGTTTTTTTATTGGGGCGACGGCGGAGAATTTACCCGATTTATTAGAAGCTAATCCTACCCCTGGAATTAAGATATTTATGGGGTCGATGCACGGAGATTTATTAATTGATCAAGAAGAAATATTAGAGAGTATTTTTGCAAAGGGCGATCGCTTAATTGCAGTTCACGCGGAAAATCAAGCCCGAATTAATCAACGCCGTCAGGAATTTGCTGGAATTACTGATCCGGCAATTCATTCTACAATTCAAGATAATCAAGCAGCATTAGAAGCCAGTCAACTCGCCTTAAAACTTGCTAAAAAATATCAACGACGGTTACATATTCTGCATCTATCAACGGGGGAAGAAGCGGAATTATTACGTCAAGAAAAACCAGAATGGGTGACAGCAGAAGTCACGCCTCAGCATTTGTTATTAAATATAACAGATTATGCTAAAATTGGCACTTTAGCCCAGATGAATCCCCCCTTGCGATCGCCTCAAGATAATCAAATATTATGGCAAGCGTTATTAGATGGAGTGATTGATTTTATTGCTACCGATCACGCCCCCCATACCTTAGAAGAAAAGGCAAAAGGCTATCCAAATACGCCATCTGGAATGCCCGGAGTTGAGACTTCTTTACCCGTAATGTTAACACAAGCGATCGCCGGAAAATGCACCGTTCAACAAGTTTCTAATTGGATGTCTACCGCCGTGGCAAAAGCCTATAAAATTCCCAATAAAGGTAAAATAGAAGTGGGTTATGATGCAGATTTAGTGTTAGTAGATTTAAACAATTATCGTCCGGTTTTGCGGGAAGAAGTGTTAAGTAAATGTGGTTGGAGTCCCTTTGAAGGTTGGGAGTTAACCGGATGGCCAGAATATACGATTGTTGGGGGAAAAGTCGTTTATGGAAATGGAAAAGTTAATCCAGAGGTTCGAGGTCAGGCGTTAAGGTTTGATGGGTAACTTGGGGAATATAAGAAATTCTAATCTGAATAGCTTAATCCCCCTTTTATTTAGGGAATTTGAGGGAAGTGACAGCCTGGCAACCGATAAATCAAGGTTGTCCCTTCCCGCTAGAAAAAAGGGTAAATATTAATATCTGGGCAAAGTAAACCCTTCCGCCGCCGCCCGATATTCCTCAACATCCTCATTAAAATCAATCGGTAAAACAGCAACAACATTTTCATGGGGACGGGGAATAATCACCCAAGTTTCTAATGCCGCACCATAGGCTTTATCAACGGCTGCAATTCCGGCATCCATCGCGGTTTTAACTTCGGAAACATCCCCTCGAATCATAATCGTAAACCGTGCACTTCCTGCCCGAATATAGCCCACCAAAGTCACCCGACCCGCTTTAACCATTGCATCGGCGGCGGCTAAAACCCCCGGAAATCCCTTCGTTTCTAAAGCTCCAACTGCTTGTTCTGCCATTAAATTTCTCCCAAATTAACTAGACTTTAAAAGTGTTGCAATTGAATATTTTTCGCAAAATAGAAATTATATTAAGTGCGAAAACGTTCACTCAGTTCTGTGTAACCAATAGACATAACATCTACAATGTTCTCAGGGGGGTTGGGAACAACATAGTAAGTAATTAGTGAACAGCCAAACGTCTTTTCGGCTGCTTCAACACCAGCTTTTACAGCAGGAACCACCTCCGATGTTGGGCCACGAACTGCCACTATAAATTCACCCCGTTCTGCTAAATCATAGTAAACAAGGGTAACTCGCGCAGCTTTGACCATCGCATCTGCTGCGGCTAAAACCCCTGGAAAACCCAGGGTTTGTATGACACCCACTGCCTCTGGCATTGAAGTCTCCTAGTAAAAACGGAACCGATCAATATCATTGTACGACTCAATGACACTTTCAAGACCCTCCGACTGTTTTATTTGTCAGTTTTGGGTTTGTAAGTTGAAGTAACTTGGAGTTCCTTTAACTGTTTTTGATCAACACTTGAAGGGGCATTAGTTAATAGACAGCCCGCTTGTTGGGTCTTGGGAAATGCAATCACATCTCGAATAGATTCCTCTCCAGATAATAACATAACCAATCGATCCAAACCGTAGGCAATACCACCATGGGGAGGAGTTCCATATTCAAAAGCTTCTAATAAAAAGCCGAATTTGCTGTAGGCTTCCTCCAGGGTTAATCCAATAGTTGAAAATACCTGTTCTTGAATTTCCCGTTTATAAATCCTTAGACTACCACCGCCTATTTCATAGCCATTTAAAACTATATCGTAGGCCTGCGCCCGGGCTTGGGATAAATCATTAATATCATTGGGATAGGGAGCCGTAAAGGGGTGATGTAGGGCTTCTAAACGTTTTTCTTCGTCATTCCATTCAAACATGGGAAACTCAACAATCCACAATAAATTAATTTTACTCGGATCAATTAGTTCTAATTCTTTCCCAATAAATAGACGTAAACGGTCTAAGGTTTTATTAACTGTGGCAATATCCCCCGCCCCAAATAATAGTAAATCTCCGGCTTTAGCATTAGTGCGGGTTAATATTTCCTGTTTTTGTTCGGCGGTTAGGTTATCTTTAATCGCGCCAATGGTATCAATACCATCCTCCCGTACTCGAATAAATGCTAACCCTTTAGCCCCCGCTTCACAGGCTTCTTTAAACAGATCGCCACCGGGTTTAATTCGCATATTAGAAATCGCATCATTTCCTCCCGGAATTGGTAAAATTTTAACAATTCCTCCCGATGCTACCGACCCTGAAAATACCTTAAATCCACAGTTTTTAACAATATCAGAAACATCCACTAACTCTAAACCAAAGCGAGTATCGGGTTTATCACTCCCATAACGATCTAGGGCTTCTTTATAGGTTAAACGGGGGAAAGGAAGGGGAATTTCTATACCTTTAACGGTTTTAAAAATATGAGCAACTAAGGCTTCATTTAACGCCAGAATTCCTTCCTGGGTCATAAAGCTCATTTCCATATCTAATTGGGTAAATTCCGGTTGGCGATCGGCGCGTAAATCTTCATCTCGGAAACATCTTGCGATTTGATAATATCGATCAAATCCTGATACCATTAATAATTGTTTGAACAGTTGGGGCGATTGGGGTAAAGCAAACCATTCCCCAGGATTGACTCGACTCGGAACTAAATAATCCCGCGCTCCTTCAGGAGTTGAACGGGTAAGAATTGGGGTTTCAACTTCGATAAAATGCTCTTGATCTTCTAAAAACCGCCGCATGGCTTTGACCACTTCATGACGCAGGTGTAAATTGCGAGTCATGCGTTCCCGACGTAAATCTAAATAGCGATATTTGAGGCGTAAATCTTCCCGAACTGTTTCGGTTTCTGATGCGGAAATTTGAAAGGGTAATTGTTTTCCGAGTCCGTTGAGTAGTTCGATTTGATCGGCGTAAATTTCGATTTCCCCGGTGGCTAATTTGGGGTTGAGGGACTCGGGGGGACGTTGGGAGACTCGCCCGGTGATTTTAACTACATATTCATTTCGCAGACCTTCGGCGGCCTTGTAGGAGTCGGCGGTTCGTTCTGGGTCGCTGACAATTTGAACAATACCCGTGCGATCGCGTAAATCTAAAAATATTACACCCCCATGATCGCGACGCCTATCAACCCATCCGCAGAGGGTGAGAGTTTCGCCAAGATGGGTGGATCGGAGATTGCCGCAGTAGTGGGTTCGCATGACTCTTAATGAAAGTTAAACTAAGGTTTAAATTAGGGCAACTTATCAGTATAAGTCAATGAGACATCACTCGTCAGGGAACACCGGAACAGGGAACACCGGAATAGGGAATTGGGAATTGGGAATAGGGAATTGGGAATAGGGAATTGGGAATCAGTTTGGTGTAAGTTAAAATATCAACTGCCGAATTCGGGGTTGATGGGTAAACAAATTCTAAATAGACTTCCCTGACCGATTTGGGATTCCATTTGAATCATGCCTTTGTGGGCTTCTACAATTAGTGAAATTAGGTGTAATCCTAATCCACTACCGGAACGTTTATTATTGCCTTGACGGAATCGTTCAAAGATGAGAACTTGATCTTCGGGAGCTATACCAATTCCGCTATCTTCAACTTCCAAAACCATGACTTTTTGAGGTTGATTGCTAATATTAAGTTGCATTTCTGTTAGATACAGACGAATTTTGACACTCCCCCGATCGGTAAATTTAATCGCATTTCCGACTAAATTAGTGACAACCCGCCGAATTTCTAAGGGGTCGCCAATAATAACTGAAGTCTGGGTTAGACAATCCTGGGAAGGGGTAAATTCTAGGGATAATTCTTTATTTTGAATCAGGGGGCTGAGTTCTGCAATTACTTCTTGGACTAATTGACCTATATCAAAATAGGAGAAGGTTAAGGTTTTTCGACCCGCTTCATACCGATAAACCTCCAGTAAGGTATTAACCATTTGCAGAAGGTTTTGGTTACTTTTAATCATGGATGCGATCGCTTCTCCCATCGTAGAAGAAATTTCCCCTAGGGCACCTTGTTGGAATAAATGTAACATTCGATCGGCTGCTACCAAAGGCGTCCGCAGATCATGGGTCAGGCGGGAAACGAAGTCTTCCCGTTGTCGAGACATCGCTTTCTGTTGATCAATGCTATGTTTAAGTCTCAGGAGCGAGCGTACCCGGGCGAGTAATTCATCAACCTCAACGGGTTTGCGAATGAAGTCATCCGCCCCGGCATCTAATCCCTCAACCACACTAGAATGATCATGGGCAGTAATTAATAAAATGGGGATAAAGGGAAGATCGAGATTTTTGCGAATCCGTCGAGTGACTTCATAGCCATCAATTCCCGGCATCATTACATCTAATAATATTAAATCAGGAGGCTCGGTTTTAATCAAAGCTAAGGCAGAAATGCCATCGGGTTTACAGATAACTTCGTATCCTTCTTCGGCTAAAATAGCTTCCACTAAAAATAGGTTATCGGGGGAATCATCAACGGCTAAAATTCGATCAATGGATTTTGCAGGGGGGGTAATAGAACGGGGCATAATTTTGAAAATTTTTTCTGAAATAAACATTATGATGAGGTTAATATCAGCCTTGAATTTGGGATTAATTTTAACAACGAATTAGCGAATAATAAAGAACTTTACAACAATTAGGAGAATTATGTCATGACTAAAATCAATATTGTTCTAGTAGAGGATCATGATTTAACCCGGGTGGGGTTGAGAACGGCGTTACAACAGGACAGTAATATCAAGATTGTTGGGGAGGCGGCTAATGGGAAAAAGGGTTTGGAAATTCTCAAACAAACCCAGCCCGATATTGCGATTATTGATATTGGTTTACCTGATATGGATGGTATTGAATTAACCCAAAAATTTAAGCAACATATTGCCAGCAGTGGGGCGCGGGAAACCAAAGTTCTGATCCTGACTATGCACGATAATGAGGATGCGGTTATGGGAGCTTTTGCGGCGGGTGCAGATTCCTATAGTGTTAAGGATGTGAGTCTTGATAAACTCAAGGATGCGATTCATACTACCTATGAAGGAAATGCTTGGATTGATCCTGTAATTGCTCGTACAGTTCTCAAGCAAGCGAAGAATAAACAACCGGATATTCCGACACCCGGTGATCAGAAAACCGTGATGATTAATGCGGTAGAACCTGAGTATCAAGAATTTTTAAAATCTTGCCCTTTAACAGAAAGGGAATTAGAGGTTTTAGAATTAATTGTGGCTGGACGGAGTAATGCTGAAATTGCCGAAAAACTTTATATTACGGTAGGAACGGTTAAGACCCATGTTCGCAGTATTCTGAATAAGCTCTGTGCTGATGATCGTACTCAGGCTGCGGTTCGGGCTTTGCGTTCCGGTTGGATTGATTAGGGTTTTTTGGGGTTAATTTGAGTTATAGCAGGGAACAGGGAACACCCCCCTCAAACCCCCCGTGCACGGGGGGCTAGGGGGGGAGGGAACACCGGAACAGGAAACAGGGGGGAAAATACTTAACTGTCTGGGTTCTAAGATCCGTCTGGTGTCCTAACTGCCTTGGCGGTTGCTATATATCGCAATCGCTGCCTTCGAGACTGAGGTTGTACATTTTATCGTAGGGTTTGGGTCTCCCAACCATCTTTGCTCCTGGGTTGGGAGACTTTTTTAATTAAATAGTTGATTCAGATAAAATTCCTTCTTGTACAAAAAGCTGAACTCGAATTAAGCACTGTTCTAGTTTTTCGACTAACTCCATTGCTCCTTCTAAATTTTCTGCTTCGGCGAGATCTTCAAGTTGTTTAGCAATTTCTGGGATCATTAATATTGCTGCGGTTGCACTTGATCCTCTTAAAGCATGAGCTTGTTCTTTAATACTGATGAAATCCCCATTGATAATCCCTTGGCGCAAGCTCTGAATTCGGATTTCGGCTTGTTTGAGGAACAGGTATAGCAATTTTTGTTGAAGTGGGAAGTTTCCTTTGAGTAAACGATTTAGACGTTCTAAATTCACTGGAAGAATTGGAATGCTTAAGATATTCATAATTTATCTTTCAAACTCCGCAAAAGTAATATCCCAGTGCTTATAGGTTAACCGTACTAAGACATTTTGTCTATCATGTAGCAATTCCTGAATATATTGTAATATTTTATTATTTTAATATACTATAGAAAGCAAAGAGGGTTTGGAGACCAAACCCCTACGGAATTTTTTCACAAATCATTTAGGATTGCTATATGGCAATCTCTATCAGACTTTTAATGATTTAAAATATTGGTAAAATTGCTAAAAGCTCATTGAATATTGCCTTGTGATAGTTCGCATTCAGAGAAAATTAAAAAGTATATTTTCCCTGAATGATTAGCAAATAAAATTTGATTATAAAACCATTTGTAGTTGATATCCCATCATTGTAACAGCTACAAATCCGGCAACAATCATTAATCCAGATGGCATGAATTTACGGGTTTTGAGTAAACGAGAAATAAAAGTAATTATCAGAAAAACCGATAGCACAATGGAAAATATTAATCCCCAGCTTACGCCTTGGATTTGGATAATACCGCCCAAAATTAGCAAAATTCCAGTGGAACAACCCGCAAATAGAGAGATTTTACTTTTGGCTTTAGTATAACCCACAATACCACCGATAAAAGCCAATAAACCGTAAGCGATCGCCGCAATTACTCCAAAATCAATCATAACCCATGCCCAAAAAACAATTACAAAGTTTGTTTATACAACTTCTGGGAATCTATTGATTAACAATTCTTCTAAATTGTATCAAAAATTAAAATTTGACGTTATAAAAGTTTATGGTATTATTGACTCAATCTTTGCTATAATGCAAAGTGAATCATTAATTACTATGTGTTACTTTTTAATCCTATTTTATGTCTTCTCTGAATAGCCCTATTATTTCACAGGTTAGGTTCCTACAGCGTCAGGTTGCCACTTTACTACTGTATCAAGATATTTTTGATCATGAAATTGGCCAAGCATTTCTATATCTTTTAGAAACATTTCATCATAATGAATCGAGTATTTTAAATTGTTTAAAAGCCTATGGAACTTGGTTTCAAGTCCAAGCCAAATATCAACAAAGTTGGCAGGAACATCTAATCAATCAAATTTTAAGGGCGGATAATCCCTTTACCCAACAGGCCCAACAAACTACTTTTGATCAATTACCTCCGGTATTAATTGAAGCGGCAAAACAAGATTTAAAAATCCTCCAAAGTCTCTATCAATATAATGGGGGAAAAATCAGCCATTGGTTAAGAACCGTCGCCCAGTTATCGGAAAACCCCATAATTTGGCAGCCGCAACCGCAACCGTTAGAAAAAATCCAAGAATCACCCTTACGCAATCAATTAAAAACCCTAGAAAATTGGTCGGAAGCAGTAGAAAATTTAGTAAATCATTATCATCAATTTGGAACTGGTTTATTTGCCCAAGCCGATGCTTTTCGTTGGCAGAATGGCAAGTTACTGACTATTAATCACCCAGATCCGGTAGATTTAAGCCAGTTAATCGGATATGAAAATCAACGGGATCTTTTATTAAAAAATACAGAAATATTATTAGCCGGATATCCAGCTTTAAATGTTTTATTATATGGCAGTCGGGGGTCGGGTAAATCCTCCTTAATTAAATCGTTATTACATGAATATAGCGATCGCGGTTTACGTTTAATTGAAGTGGCAAAATCCGATTTAAAAGACTTACCATTAGTGGTGGAACAATTACGAGGGGTGCCGCAGAAATTTATTATTTTTGTCGATGATTTATCCTTTGAAGAAGATGACGATGCTTTTAAAGCCTTGAAAGTTGTATTAGAAGGAAACCTAACCGCCCGTCCACAAAATGTGATTGTTTATGCTACTTCTAACCGTCGTCATTTAATTCGAGAATATTTTGAAGATCGACCTTCCCCGAAAGATCAAGATGAGGTTCATGTTTGGGATACGGTACAGGAAAAATTATCCTTTAGCGATCGCTTTGGTTTAACCTTAACCTTTCCACCTGCTGACCAGAATACCTATTTGAATATGGTACGACATTTAGCCAGTCAAGGGGGAATTAAAATCAGTCCCGAAGATTTGCAGTTTCGCGCCTTACAATGGGCGACTCGTCATAATGGACGTTCGGGACGAACTGCGCGGCAATTTGTTGACTTTTTGACGGCGGAATTGGCGGTTTTTGGAAAATAAATTGGAAAAAAACCGCAGATAGTGTAATCATAAACGTGGGAAAAATCTACGATAACGCGAAATCACCTCAGGAGGTTTTCACAATGTCAAGCGCGATTCAATTCAACTCTGCGGAAGCGTTTGCAGCGATCGCATTAATTGCGGTAGCTGCTGATGGTTATATTACTGGAAGTGAATCCCAAGCTATTACCACAACCTTCTCTCGAATGCAGCTTTTTAGTGATTATTCCGGGGAAAAAATGCGAGGAATGATTGATCAACTCCTAAATCAATTACAAGCACAAGGAGCGGATATATTATTAAAAGAGGCGGTGAAAAAATTGCCCCATGAACTCAGAGAAACTGCCTTTGCTGTGGTTACTGATATTACTTTAGCCGATGGAGTTATTACCGAAGAAGAAGAAGCCTTATTAGATAAGCTGTTTAATGTTTTAGAGATTTCTGAACCGATGGCTAATAACATTATTGATGTGATGTTAATCAAAAATAAAGGATAATAGAAGCTGATCACGGATTTAAGAGGATTTCACGGATTTCACGGATTTAATCTGTGTTAATCTGTGTTAATCTGCGTAATCCTTTTAAATCCGTGATCGGTAATAGACTAATAAGTACCTAAACAAAATTAATTACACATCCTCCACCCTGTTCCCTCCCCCCCTAGCCCCCCGTGCACGGGGGGCTAGGGGGAGCTGTTCCGATGTTCCCTCTCTCAACTAGGTAATTTATTTTGTGTAACTACTTAACTAATAACTGATGACTGATTTGGGATACATTTATAAGCGAATTATTCGTTTTCAAGATACGGATGCTGCGGGGGTGGTTTATTTTGCTAATATTTTAGCTATGGGTCATGAAGCCTATGAAGCATCTCTAAATCAGGCAGAAGTTAATCTTAAAAGTTTTTTTGTTAATCCTGATTTTGCGATTCCAATTGTTCATGCGAGTGTTGATTTTCGGTTTCCCTTATTCTGTGGAGATCAAGTTTTGATTGAGCTAAATCCTGAAATAATTAATGAAAATTCTTTCAAAATTCAATATAAAATTAGATTAGATAACTCTGATCAATTAATTGCTGAAGCGATAACAAAACATATTTGTATTAATCCTAAAACTCGTCAACGCCAACCTTTACCTCACGCAATTATTCACTGGTTAGAAAAATACAAAGAGGGTTGGATCTCTTAACCCCTACGGTAGAGACGTTGCAGGCAACGTCTCTACTGATTAATCAGTAATCTTTTATGGGTTTAAAGACTTCTGAGAATTAAAGAATTGGGGATATTTTTCTACAAAATAGCCATTGAGAAAAGCATTCACGGCGGATAAAATTACAGGGCCTAAAATAAAAGCTAATAAACCCTGTACTTGAAATCCAGGAATAAAAACCGAAGCTAACCAGAAACAAAAACCATTCACAATGAATGAAAAACCACCTAAACTTAAAATATTTAGGGGAATGGATAATGTTGATAAAATCGGTTTAATAAAAGCATTGACTCCACCAATAGCCGCCGCCGCAATTAAAGCTGCTAAAAAAGTAGATAAATTTACCCCAGGTACAACTAAATCAACCACTAATAAACTTAGGGCTGTTGCTACCAACGTTAATAATGATGCGATCATAAATTTTGCCTCAGATTGTTTTAAAGGGTATCTTTGTTGATATCAGATGAATCCTCTTTTTTTTCATCAGGTTGGGACTGATTATTAGTAAAGGTTTCAGAAATTGACTTCCACAGATCGTTTAAACGCTGTTTAATTTCTTTTTCTTTTTGAGCGATCGCCGTTCCCGATTCTCCTAATTTAGTTTCAAAATCTTTGCGTTTATGATCAATTTTTTCGGTATGAATTTCGGGTTCATCTTTGGCTTTTTCATACCAAGATTGTGCTTCTTCTAAATAATCTTTAACCTCCTGATAACGTTGTCCATAACGTCCAACTAAGTTAGCATTCACGATTGCCAATTGCGCTTTAAGTTGGGCGTAACGTTTCTGCATTAACGTAGATTCTTCGCTATTTTTAATGGTTGTAATCGCGGATTCAATCGCCGTTTTAACCTGATCTGATTTATTAGTTCCAACTTCTTGAATATCGCTTAAAGCCAAATTAATATTATTTTGTAACTCCTGTTCGTGTTGGTCAATTCGAGCTTGAAGTTGTTTCACTTCCGCTTGAGTTTTAGCAATTGACTCCTGTTTTGCTTGACTAATACCATCAATTACTCCTTCAATAGAAGCGGTCACATTTTCTTGAACTTCCTCGCCTTTTCCTTTGACGGTTTCTAAAACGGTTCCTACAACCTGTTTAACTAAATCTCGAATTTCTTGAGAACCGCCTTTAAATTCTGAACCAACTTCTGAGATGGAAGATTTAACAATTTCCCGAATTCGTTCAGCGCGTAATTTACCTTCAGATTGGGCTTTTTCTAAATCCGAGGCGAGTTTATTTTGAGTGGGTTCTGACATGGCTATATCCTCAATAATAGGCTCCAGTTCCCCTCTATGATAAACAAATTTTTCCGATTGTGTAAGTAAAGATTTCTACACTCTGGATAATAGTCATTTGATTCTAACAGATATTGATCAAATTGCGGAGTTGCGAATGCGATGGGTTAAAGTGGCAACACAAGCGACTAATTCATCAGCCACAATGGGTTTAGCTAAGTGGATTTGAAATCTGGTGTCCCTAGTGAGAGAGGCGTTGGTTTCTTCTGGATTTGTGGTTAATCCGATCACGGGAATTGATGATGTGTTTCTGACCTCATCTCTAAATATATAAACCTCCATGTCCGGCATCGCTATATCTGAGACTAAGACATCGGGGGAAAACTCTTGAATCATCAAGAGTGCTTCCTGAGCGGAGCTTGCCATTTTTACTTGGGCTCCGGCCTGGGTTAAGATCGATCCAATTAGAGTCCGAGTCTCGGCTTGATCATCAATGGCTAAAACTCGCAAGCCAGTTAAATTAATGGAGTTGATCTCTGGATTTTGAGGTTGTACAGAAGTGCCATGGCACGTCTCTACAGATTTCATTAAGGGTAACTGCACCGAAAACGCAGCCCCTAAATTTTCGCCTAAACTGTTGGCGCTGACTGTTCCTCCATGTAATTCCGTTAGGTGTCGGACAATGGCGAGTCCCAGTCCCAAACCCCCAAATTTGCGGGTATTTGTGCCATCCTGTTGACGAAAATAGTCAAAGACATAGGGTAAAAACTGAGGATTAATACCAATTCCGGTGTCTTTGACCTGAATTTGGACGTGATCTTCCCCAGATTTTAAATAAATCTCGACAATGCCTCCGGGGGTAGTAAATTTAATTCCATTAGATAATAGATTCCAGATAATCTGTTGCAGTCGGGTTTCATCCCCCAAAACATAGATTAAAAGAGAGGAGAAACCAGAATTTTGAGCGATTTCAAATCTGACTTGAATGCCTTTGGCTTCAGCAGCTAATTTAAAAGTTTCTATTACCGAGGTGATGATTGTAATTAAATTGACGGGTTGTTTATGTAAGACCATGTTTCCTCGCAACATTCGAGAAATATCTAATAAATCCTCAATCAGTTGGGTTTGGAGTTTAGCATTCCGTTCGATGGTTTCTAAGGCTTGGGCTGTGCCTTGGGAATCGAATTTACGAGTTTGTAGGAGTTTTGTCCAACCCAAAATCGGATTCAAGGGCGATCGCAATTCATGGGATAAAACCGTGAGAAACTCATCCTTAATCCGGTTGGTCATTTCGGCTTGCTCCCGGGCGGCCTGTTCCCTGATTAAGAGTTGTTCTCGTTCCTGTTCGACTCGTTTGCGATCGCTGACATCCAAAAACGCCCCAATTACCCCCCGAATCTCCCCTGCTTCATCTCGCAACGGTACGGCCCGACCATAAATATAACGAACTTCCCCATTTTCAAAAACAAACTCAAATTCCGATTCAATATTTTCTCCCGTCCGTCCCGCTTGCTGCATGGGCAAATCTTCTGGAGGAATATCTTGGCCCTGGCGTTGAATCTTGAATTCAAAGGGATAGGAGCCATCCTCGGGGGTCGCCGTCACCAACGATCCCGAGGCTAACTGCACCAATTCATGGGCTGCCCAGTTCGCCGTCATCTGGTGGCATTGGGGGTCATGGGCAATCCAGACCGCGGCTGGAACGGTTTCCATAAAAGTTTTCAACTCCTCAGTCCTTGCCCTTGCCTGGGCTTCACTTTGGCGCAGGGCTAACTCTATGCGTTTGTAGTCGGAAATATCAACAGCCGCACAAGTAATCCCGATAATTTCATGGTTAGGATTGTGTAGGGGTTCAATGGTTAAATCAAAACAGTATTGCTGTCCGTCGGCGAAAATAGGAACTTCCTCCCGCGTCCCGATCCCGGTTTCCAGCACCCGGCGTTTGAGTTGAGTCAGTCGAGCGACTCCCGCCTCGGGGAACAACTCAAAATCCGTGTTATCGATAATCTCCTGATCGGATTGGTTGAGGGTGGGATTATGAACCCAGGTGTAGCGGAGGGTTTGATCCTGATTAAATAAGGTAATTGGCGCACTTTTCAGGGCAACCCGTAATCGTTCTTCGCTTTTGAGTAAAGTTATTTCTGCCTGTTTGCGTTTGGTAATATCTCGCCAATAAATGGCTAAACCCTTTTCATAGGGGTAGACATGAACTTCATACCAGAGGTTGTCTTGAGCCAAACAGGTTTCAAAATTATCAGCCACCTGAGTTTGGATTACCTGACGCAGTTTCTCCTCACCTTCAAAGCCCATTAAATGAGAATAAATATCCCAAAAATTACCCCCTAACAATTCCTCTCGGGTTTTACCAGAGAGCCGTTCCGATGCTCCATTCACATAAGTTAATCGCCACTGATGGTCTAAGGACAAAAAGCCATCGGTAATGCTTTCGAGAATATCAGTCACCCGGGCTTTGGTGTTGATTAATTCCTGTTCTCGAATTGTGGCTTCTTGGCGGAGTTGGGTCATTTCCAAAATCGACTGGACACGAGCCAGGAGTTCCCGGGCAGAAAAGGGTTTAATCAGATAGTCATCGGCTTTCGCTTCTAGGCCTTCAATCCTGGCATTTTCCTCCGCCCGGGCTGAGAGCAGAATAATTGGAATCCTTTGGGTATCAGGATCGTGGCGCAGAATTTGTAGCAGTTCCAAGCCGTTCAATTCCGGCATAATCACATCGGTAATCACTAAATCGGGTTTTTGTTCCCGAATGCTCTCTAATGCGGCTAACCCACTATTCACCGATTTTATCTGATATTTTTGACTCAGTAAACGCTGAATATAATTGCACAGATCCGGATTATCATCCACTAACAATATCTGGGGAAGGGGTAATTGGGGGGGGGGCATCTGCTGAACCTGAACCACAACATTGGTTTCCGCAGACCAACTCTTGACTTCATCTAAATAGGTTGCCGTGGTGATTCCGGTATCTTGTACTTCTAATTCAATACCATTTGTGACCCAGCGCAAAGAAAGTATAATTTCACTTTTAAATGTAAATTTAAGAGCATTAGAAAAAAGATTCATTACTATTTTTTCCCACACTTCTCGATCTATATAAATAGGTTCGGGTAGGGGCGGACAGTCTATAATCAAATGTATTCCCGCCCGTTCGATGCTCGAACGAAACATACTAACCAGTTCAATTGTTAAAGTGGCTAAATCCGTAGGTTCATAGACCGCTTGAATTCGTTCTGCTTCAATACTGGAAAAATCAACGAGGGTATTAACCAGTTTGAGTAATCGTAAACTATTGCGTTTGGCGATTGTTAACTGTTCCCGTTGAGAGAAGTTAAGACAGTCTTCACCCTGGAGAATTTCTTCAACTGAACCCAGAATTAAGGTCAATGGGGTGCGAAATTCATGACTAATACTGCTTAAAAACGCCGTTTTTACTTGGTTGAGTTCCCCTAGGAATTCTGCCCTTTGCCTTTCGGCTTCGTAGGTTTGAGCATTCGAGAGGTTAGTGTTCACAGGTTCGGCCCCATTTTGCTCGGTGATTCAGAAAAATATTGGATCGGAAGATCTTGACTAATTTGATGTCATTATTGCCTAATCTAATTTTATCCTAATGGAAAAGGTTCAGTTTGGCTATTTTGCCCTCGATTAAGATTGTAGAAATACACACCCAATTCTAAAGCCAGTTGGACTGGGAATAAATTCAAGCAATAGGGAGTTTAATCGGTTAATTGTACTACTGCTTGTTGATCTTTAACATTGATAAAATAATGTAAAAATCATGAATCATTAGATGCAATTTACCAGATATTGTGTTAACCTTAGCATCTACCTAAAGATAGACTTATTTTTTTATCTAAAATTTATAAAGATCAAAAACTGATAAAAAATGCAGTAGAGATCATCAATTATCTATCTCTACTGCATTTTTAGATTTATATTATAATCAGGAAATCCGATCAGTGATTGCAACCCTATTTAGCTAACGGAAACATCCACAACGGTTTGATTATGACCCATTGCATCAACTGGATTCACCTCGGTCGCCTTCTGGGTTTGTTTGCGACGGTTTAACCCTTCAACCAGTAATTGAGATACTTCGGTAACTAAAATTGTAGCAATAATCCCATCATCTAACCATCCGACAATCGGTAGAAAGTCAGGAGAAATATCCAGGGGACTCACCAAGTAAATTAAACTTCCTAAAATTACAACCCAACGATATTTTGTATTCCGTAGCGTCACACGATACCAATTATAAAAAGATTGAATCAGATTTTTCATTTTACAGTCCTAATATTGCCTACCTGTATCTAAGATGACAAATTCTATGGGGATTGAGAAGTGTAGAAAACCCTGTATGGTTGTAGGGATGTTCCACCCCTGCTGTTTCCGTAATCCTTGGACGTTCAACTGTTCTATTATATTACATCTGTAGTATGTTGTCAAGAGGTGTGCGGATTTATGGTAGGGTTCAGTTAAGTAAACTAGAAACCGGGTTTCTGTATAAATATCCTATGTACCCAACTAATTCTCAAATTGAATTTAAGCCAATTCAGCATCTTGATCACCCTGATTTTGAAAGCGCGATCGCACTTTATGAACAAACATTCCCATCTCCAGGACAAATTCCGATACCTTGGATACAGGAAGGAGTTTTAACTCAAAAAACTCAACTCTGGTTAGGTTATTTTCAACAAGAATTAGCTTTAATATCAATTTTATATCCCCTGCCTGATTCCAATTTTATCTTATTAGCTTATTTAGCAACAGTCCCCCATTTGAGAAATATTAAAATCGGTTCTCAATTTTTAAATTATCTGATAGATTTAGTTAAAAAAGAGTCAAAAACCTTAGTCTTAGAAGTTGAACATCCTGATTTTGGAGATAATCGAGAATTAAAGCAGCGTAGAATTGCTTTTTATAAACGGTTGGGTGCAAAAGAATTACAAGATATTATTTATATTTTTCCTGCTTTAGATGGAACTAAAACTACAGAAATGATCTTGATGATTATTGATAATAGTAATTCAGAAAATATCCAAAAAAAGGTTATTCAAAAGTTAGTTAGAGAGTTATATATAGAAGTTTATCATCTGCATCCCGATCAACCTATTTTTAATTGGATTGAGGATATTCAGGATAATATTGCTTTGATATAATTTGATACTTGACAGAAAGAATCCATACTGTGCAGGAATCCGAGGAGTTTTAAATTAATGGACACAAGTGGACTCGAACCACCGACCCCCACGATGTCAACGTGGTGCTCTAACCAACTGAGCTATGCGTCCGACAATTTATTAATGTAGCACAACCACCCAGATCATGCAAGCTTTTTCCAGATCTTTTTTTCTGCGTGGGTAACCAGGAGAGCAGATGGGTTTTAGCTGGTCGTTTATATGAAATCCCTAAATGTAGCTACATATTGCTCTAGGGGACAGGCAAGAGTATGTTATGAGCAGGTTACAAGATTTAGTATTGTCCAACACCTTAATTGGTAGCGGTATACAAATTCCCTGTAGTGATAAAAGAGGGATATACTATGGATCATTGCCTAATCATTGATCAAGTAATTGTTGATAAAAGATTAGCAATTCTTGAGCAAGTGCCTTATTTGTATAGTGGGTCATGGCTCTTTGATAACCTTTTTCTCCTAACTGTTTTGCTAATTCTGGATTTGTCATTAACTGTTTTAAACTGTTTTGTAAGCCTTGATCATTTCCTTCTGGAAATATTAATCCGGTATCTGCAATAACATGGGGAATTTCACCGGAGTCGGAGCCAATGACGGGAACTTGACAGGCCATGGCTTCGATTAAAACATGACCAAATTGTTCTTTCCATCCGGCGGCGGTTAAGGTTTTAAATTTGTAGGTGGTTTCGGATGGTAAAACTAGGGTATTCATCAGGTTAATATAGCGTTGTACTTGATCATGGGGAACACTTTCGATTAATATTAATCTATCTTTAAATTCAAATTTTTCGGCTATTTCTAGGAGTTGCGATCGCAATTCTCCCCGACCTAATAATACCCATTTCCAAGGATATTCTTTTAATCCTGCTAAGGCTTTGGCTAAAGTTATTAATCCTTTTTCCTCAACAAAACGCCCCACAAATCCAACGACAAATTCATCGGGTTTAATCCCTAATTCGGCTTTTAGTTCCGGTTGAGGTTCGGGTTTAAATAACTGTTCATCAATGCCTAATTGGGGCATGACTTCAATCGGTTTATTATATCCTTTTTGGTGTAAAATATCTTTGCCATCTTGATTTCCAACTACAATTCCATCAGTATATTTCAGGTTATATCCTTCTAGGAGAGAAACGGGAAATTTCAAATCATAAGGCAAATTCCACCAAGTAAAAAAGATGTTTTTTGCTTTTAAACCCAAAAGATGATTTAAGGTGATAAATTGACTATAGGTTAGGGCTTTAGAACCCTGTTCCACTTGAATAATATCGGGTTTAAAGGTTTTTAGGAGAGATACTAAATCTAAACCAAAGGTAAGTAAACCTTGATTATTTTGACTAAAATTAGAAATAGGAACTACTTTAAAATTTCCTTCATCTAAATATTCAGATTCAATAATTTTATTCTGAACTCCTCCGGGTCGCCAACGTTTGGGAACAACTATTGTTACTTCTATATTGGGTTGTAAACGGGCTAATGCTCTAAATTTTTCCCGATTTAAGTCCACAATATAGGTATGGCTGGCTACTAAAATTCTCATAGGTTTTTTCTATTTTTAATGTTTTTACTGTTGTTGGGCTTTAGCCCCTCTTAGAAGATTTGCGCTTAAGCGCAACAACGGTGCAACAACGGGTTAAGGGTCTTTTTGGGTGTAGATTTGTCCTTGATCCCAGAGGGAGGTGATCCAGGTTCCTAGGGCTTTAATTAAGCCTAATTTATAGAAGAATAAACGACTAATAATTTTGAGGGGAGAACCACTTTTATTGCAGGGAGGATGTCCTAAAACGTGGCAATCAAATAGTTTAGCAAAAAAGTGGAAACATTGACCCGGAGTTAGGTTTTTTAACCCCATAAAGAAGTGATTATGGTAGAAGGTAATCTGATATTGTACAGAACGGGTACTCATATCATGACAGCCTCCGGCTTCTTCTCCTAGATGAATTAAATGGGCTTCTGGATCATACCAAATAATATAACCTGTTTGTCTTATTCTTAAACAAAAATCCGATTCTTCTCGAACTGCACTACCTTTAAATCGTTCATCAAAGGTTAAACCAAATTGTTCAAAAATTTCTCGTCGGAAGGACATATTACATCCTCTGGCGGAAATAACTTGTTGGGGTTTAATCGTATGAACTAAATCAAGATGATACCAAGCAATACCAGGATCTTGAGCTTCGGGAGGTAAGTTTTTAATGGTTAATCCTCCGCCAGAATCGCTTAATTTCATCCGATCAAAAACTCGTCCCGCAACGGCTCCAATTTTCTCTGGTGCGGAGGTTTCTCCGGGGATATAATTGCGAGCATGAGCCATTAAAAATCCTTCTGGGAGTTGCACATCATCATCAATAAATAATAGAATATCTCCTTGAGAACGTCGAACAGCATAATTTCTGGCACCTGGTAAACTTGCCCATTCTAAATGATACCATTTAATTTTTCCGGCTTGGGTTAATTGTTCTAAATAGGCTTGGGTTTCGGGTTCATGGGTTTGGGTTTGATCGACGACTAAAATCTCAAAATTTGGATAGGTTTGTTGTAATACTTCTGCTAAGGTTTCCCGTAATACTTGTTCACGGTTATAGGTGGGAATAATCACAGAAATTAAAGGTAAATTCATAAGTTTTTTTCCTCATATCAGGTTTGAATTATTGATTTGATAGTTTGTCTAAAAAAATTGATCTAAATGCCCCCACCTAATTATTAACAGGATCATTTAGATATCTGGATCTAGTTCACCTGCTTCGATCAGTTTTTTTCGTTCTTCCCGATCAATTTCGGGTAGTTTAAAGAGTACCCCGGCAAAATACCAATAATAAACCGTGACTGGATCAACATCTAGGGGGTAATAATAGGTATTGTAGCTAATGATTAACACAAAAACCCAAAAACTAGCGCCAAAACTGCGTAAATTTTTATCTTTAACGGAACGATAGGATTTAAACCCAATCACGACCATGGTAGTAACTAAATAGAGAAAACCTGCGACTCCAATTAGCCCAATTTCAAAAATCATTTTGGGATAGTAGGTTTCAATTAAAGCGGTTTTCCCAAAAATCCGAGCGGCATTGGTAGCTCGTCCGAGTCCTTTTCCTAAAATCCCTTTTTGCCCTCCGCTACTTTGTCCAAACTGTTCTGAGATGAAGTCTGTGGGGGGGGAAGCATTCCAACGGCCGACAAAACTATCGACTCGTTCTTGTAAAAATGCTGGGCTGGCCGCCGCCGCAATTCCTAATATTAAACCGAGTCCGGCGAGGATGGGAAGAAATCGTTTTAAGTTGGCAACTTGTCCGGTTAAAACTAATAGAATAATTGTGACTACTGGAACCAATGCTAAGGCAATTCGTTGACCGGAAATTACGGCATTAATAAATACCATAGCCATGCCCACTAAACCCGTAATTCGCCAGAGGGGAGAAGGGTCACTAAAGGCACTTGCAAAGGTAAAAAAGGCATTGGCAATTAAAAACCAAGCCCATTGCCAAGGTGCGACAAAGGTTCCGGGTAAACGAATCATATTTTGTGACGGGCTAAAGACTAAAGACCCGCCCACTAAACATTTAGCATCCAGAGTGGCTTTGAATAAATCATCTCCGGTGAGGTGATCGGTTCCCTGACAGCGACCACTGGCTAAAAATTGATATTGCATCATTCCCAAAAAACAACAAATAATCGCTAAAACTAGGGTTAAACGAGTTAAAAATAATAGTTCTTTTTTGCCTTTAATTTGATAGTAGGCACAGGTAATTAAGGGCAGGTATCCAATAAATGATTTTAACCCCATTAGTCCGAGTAAAATCGGTTTGTCGCCACCTTCGGGTTTTAGTTGTTGTAATCCATTTACTAACAATAAAGTTAAACCACAAATGGCGAGAAGTACCATCAAAGGTTGCTTTAATGCTTTGGGAACAATCATCGGCATTCGCTTGCTTTTCCATTCCTTATATTTGGCAAATAAGGCGGGAAAATAAAAGCCATCTTTAGCTAGTTGAAATATGGGGCTACCTCCACCAATCCAGTAGGTGACTGTGCCACTAAATGGTAAATAAATTAAAAACCCCCATAATGCCATGTCAGGGTAAAGATAGGATAGGCCTACAATTAAAATTCCTCCTCCCCCGGCGATCGCTAATTTCGGGCCAGCAATAACAAATAAAATCCCCCCAATAACAGCAGCAGCAGTAATAATTCCTGACGATGAAGATATAACTTTCTTAATCGCTTTTGACCGTTGCTTTTGCCGAAGTTTAATCTCTGTTTTACTTAAAGTCGGTTTTTTGGATTTCGACTTTTTTTTGAGTTTTTTCGGTTTTTTTTTGGCTTTTGTAACCATTTTAATCAGGAATAGGAGTCGGCAGAGGAGGAAAAAAGTTAACCCAGAAATTGCAGATTCATTTCCCGAATTTTCGCAGCCGCATCATCATATAAAAACGGTAGATAAGCATACCTGAGTCCCTGAGTTACGGGGGTCGCTTCATGCAGCAAGGAACAGGAAAAGACCACGGCTCCCCCCGCAGGGGCAGTATAGGTCTGACGGCCAAACTCTGGAAATCGCAGTAGCCCCCCCTGATACTGTCCCGTATTCAGATTCAGGGATACAGCAAACTTTCGATGGACAGTACCCTTGGTGGTATTGTCGCGATGGGGGCGGAAAAATCCTCCACTCTTGCCATCATAGCAAGCTACAATATGTCGCTCAATGCGGGTAGCTTTGAATTGAAAGGCTTTATGAATTTCTGGCACTAACCGATCATGAATGCGGATTATGGCGGCTTGTTGCAATCTTTCATCAAAGATATTTTGGTCGCGGCGACGTTTGAAGGTGGGGTCTTGAATCCCAATGGTACGTCCTTCTACTTCTCGCATAAATCCCGATTCATCCCCCCCATGAAGATTATAGTAAGCAATTAACTCTTGACAGAATTCCGGCTCGAAGACCCGGGGAACCACTAGAATCGGGGCTTGGACTGAGGCGGGTTGAGGGGGGGGAATTTCAGGAAGTCGGGAGAGAATTGCCATCAAAATCGCTAGATGATTTTCTGGTTGAGACCCAAAGGGAATCACGGCAAAAACCCGGAGACGTTCATCAATAATGTAGGTATATTGGCGATAGCGATCGCCTTCAATCACACCAAACTTTTCACTAATATTAAGATCGAAATCCCAAAAAAAACGAATCCCCGGAATCTGTTCCTTGAGTCGGGATGTTTGTTGATCATCTGGGTCAATACTCACCCCAAAAAAACAACAGAATTCATCATTAAAAACAGTTCGATAGGTAGCTAAATCCTCCAGTACCCGACGACCGGCGGGATCTCTAGCCGACTTGATAAAAGACAGGAACACATAGCGTCCTGCAACAGATTGAAAATGATATTTAGGATTGGTGGTAGACTCGGCGGTAAACCAAGGTGCAGGTTCCCCTACGGATATAGGCATTTTGCTACTCCTGGCGATCAACTTTAACTTGGTACGACCAAGATGCTATTTTGTCTGTTCCTTCTGCAAAGCTAAATTGGGCGATATCAGCCCCGGTATGAAGAAGAAATGCCGACGCTGATCGCCTATCCTAATTCCGATTGGGAACCTACCCGATGGGTTTGTAAACAATTATTAAAGGGTTAACTCGGTGAACCTCTAAATCATCTGTTGGATCATCCTCAAACCCTTGTAGGGCAAGTGTGTTTCCTGGCCCGGATAGATTGTTCACCCGCTTAACAGGTGAGATATTGCCGAACTACTAATACTAACTTTTCGGCCCAATGGTTAGCTAAATCAGCACCTTCAGCTTCTACCATTACCCGAATTAAAGGTTCTGTTCCCGACGCCCTAACTAAAATTCGACCCCGATCTCCCATGGCTTTTTCTGCGGTTTCAATAGCTTTAACAATAGGTTCACAGTGTTTCCAATTGCGCCGTTTATGAACGTCCTCAACCCGGATATTTTTTAACAGTTGGGGATAGGTTTGAAAACTATTATTAACTAATTCCGCTAGAGACTGACCGGAACTTTTAACTAATGTGGCCAAATGTAATGCCGTCATTAACCCATCCCCACTAATTCCATAATGGTGACAGAGAATATGTCCCGACTGTTCACCCCCTAACATCGCCCCCGTCCGTTTCATTTCCGCGTGAACGTGCTGGTCGCCTACGGGAGTCCGAATCATTTTACCCCCGAACTGTTTCCAAGCCCGTTCAAAACCCAGATTGGCCATTACCGTTGAAATAATTAAATTTTCCGGTAATTGTCCGGCTTTGCTGAGGGTTTGGCCCCAAAAATATAGAATATAATCCCCGTCCACCGTCCGACCTTGGCCATCGACGGCCAAAACCCGATCCGCATCCCCATCAAAGGCAAATCCGAGATCGGCATTGTGTTCTAAAACCGTCTGTTGTAGGGCTTGTAGATGGGTAGAACCACAATTTACATTGATTTGATGGCCATTGGGTTGATCATGGAGACAAATCACCTCCGCCCCCATTTCTGTAAATACTTGGGCTGCTAAGGGAACTGCCGCCCCCCATGCTAAATCTAAAACCACCCGCATCCCTTGTAAATTCGTGACTGGGAGTAATGGCCTATGCAGAGATTGGGCATAATTTCTAATCAGTTCTGGCCGATAATAGTGTTGGCCACAGTCGCCATAAACAATCGGAAAATCGGAATTTCCTCTAATTCCCGCCTCTATTTGCCCTTGTAAAGCGGTGGATAATTTTGTACCATCTTTTCCAAAAAACTTGATTCCGTTGTCTTCCGGGGGGTTATGGCTGGCGGAAATCATCACTCCACCAATAGCCTCGGAGGTTAGGGTTAAATAGGAAACTCCAGGGGTGGGACAGACCCCAATATGCCAAACTTCCAACCCCGCAGCAATTAATCCGGCGGAGAGGGCCATGGCTAACATATTGCCGGAGGTGCGGGTATCTTGGCCTAATATTACTGGGCCGGGATGGTGGGCTTGCTGTCGGAGAACTTGGCCCGCCCAGAACCCGACTTGTAAAGCTAGGGGCGCATTTAGGAGTCCTCCCACCCGTCCTCGGATACCATCGGTTCCAAATAGTGGGGTAGTGGGGAGTTCCCCAACTTGATCAATAAAGCCGAAATGGGATATGGTTCGAGGTTGGGCGGTGTTAGCTTCTTTTTGCGGGGAACTAAAGTTCTGAGTCCGAGCGGGTGTTGCGACCATAAAATTCACTCCTCTTAATATATATTCACACACTCAATGTGGAGCATAGCACGTCAGGAACATAGGTCAAATATCTTAACCAAGGTGATGTAAATTACGAGGGTGAAAATTGACTGATTTTATATTATCCGTTCTCGGTCTATTTTTTTAAGTTTAAATCAATTATGGAAAATCAATCCCTTGACAGGATGGCCCCAAAACAAGATACTTAAAAAACTTACTTTGCATCGGGTTATCTAAATTTTAACACGGTAATGAAAATAAAATCTTTTCCAAAAATATCTTTTTATTCAATTATTTTAATCGGAATTATTGCCCTAACTGGATTTATTGCTTATGCTAATATCCTGAATAGTTTTTTTCTCTCGGATGATTTTGTTTTAATTGCACTATTATCTAAATTAGGGCCGTTTGGGTTATGGTTCAATCAACAGCATGGTAAATCATTATTTTTTCGTCCTCTTTTGGGAATAATTAGTTTTTTAGACTATAAAATCTGGGGTTTGAACCCTTTCGGCTATCATTTGACAAATTTTGGCTTTCATTTAGCTAATTCTTTTTTGGTGGGAAGTATAGCATTTTTATTCAGTTTAAATTTAAGATTAGATTTAAAATTAAAACGGTTTATTCCCTATTTCGCGGGATTTATTTTTCTATTATTACCATCCCATTCGGAAGCTGTTTCTTGGATTTCCGCCCGAACAGACGTTATCGCCACTTTTTTCGCCTTACTATCCTTTTCCATCTATTTAATACCAATTAATTATCCTAACCTGACTCCTTCCAGTTCCCCCCCTTACCAACCAGGAACTAAAACTCCTTCCAATTCCCCCCATTACCAAGGGGGGGTTAGGGGGGGTAAAACCCTTATCTCCTTAACTGCTTTTTTAGCCGCCTTATTATGTAAAGAATCTATTGTTAGTTTTCCAGGTTTAATTATAGCCTATGAACTCTATCAATATTCCCAAACAAAGTCCAGAAATATCAAAAAACCTTTAATTAATTGTTTACTATATATAGCAGTTTTGGGATTTTATTTTATTTGGCGATATCTCAAATTAGGAACATTAGTGGGAGGATATGGAGAAAGAATTCATCTTAAATTTAATCCCATACAAATTTTATATAACTTAATTATTTATCCAACACGAAGCGTTTTAACTGGACAATTCAACTCTAGTTTAACCTTCTGGATTTTAACTTTTATAGGTTTAGTTTTAATATCCATATTTGCTCTAATTTTAGGTTACTATAAACATCAACTAAAATCTCAAATTCCTCAAACCTTACTTTTAATTATTGTAGGATTTTGGATTTGTGTTTTACCCGCCATTAATGTTTCCGTCTCTCCTTTTGATAGTCAAGGAGAAAGGTATTTATATTGGGCGTCTAGTTTTACCTCTATTTATATCGCCTTAATTTTTACCATTCTGGTCAGTCATTTTCAACTCTGTTTAATTCTATCCTCAATTTTATTAGTGAGTTTGGGATTATCCCTCAATACCGTTAACCAAAACTGGAAATTCGCCGGAGAACTCTCCCAAGGTTTATTAACCAGTATGCAAAAAACAACGATAGAATCCCCTATTATTACCACTGTTCCTGATAACTTTAGAGGAGCTTATCTATACAGAACCGGATTAATTCAAGGACTCTATCTTTTTGATCTTAATAATCGTTTTAATGTTCAATTTGAACAGAAATCCACGGATAAACCCTTTGAAACCGTGAGATTTTATAGCAATAATATTTTATTAGTAATGATGAATACCCTACGAGAACCCAGCGATAAAATTATTGTTAATTCCCCCCAACCTAACCAATATCAATTTCAATTATCCAATCCCCAAACCCTATTTTTTCCCACCCCAAAAAATACATTAGTCACCAAAGACTATCAAGTTAGTGATGTACAACCCCAAAGCTATACCCTAACCCTCAACAATCCTAACCGTTTTCAGGATTTATTATTGTATTCGTCGGGAGAGTTTGTTAAATTATCCGATTAATCTTGTATTATAGAAACAATTTATCAAACGATAATATTAGGTGTGATGGAACCAATTTATATTTTAGGTGCTGGCCCAGCCGGACTCGCGGCGGCTTATACTTTAACCAAGCAAGGTCAGTCCGTGGTTGTGGTTGAGCGGGATGGTCAGGTCGGAGGATTAGCCAAAAGTATAGAATATCAAGGCTTTATCTTAGATTATGGCCCCCATAGATTTTATACAAAAATTGCTCCGGTTTTGCAACTTTGGGATGAAGTTTTAGGGGATGAACAAGTTACAGTTAATCGTTTAACTCGGATTTATTATGGGGGAAAATATTTTAGTTATCCCTTAAAAGCCAAACAAGTTTTATCCGCATTAGGATTAATTGAAAGTTTAAGAATTGTGCTATCCTATTTATCTGTTAGATTATTTCCTAAACCCCAAACTAATAATTTTGCTGAATGGGTAGAAAATAAATTTGGCAAACGACTATCAGAGATATTTTTTGAAGGTTACACCGAGAAATTATGGGGTATTCCTTGTACAGAAATTAGTCCCGACTGGGCCGCCCAACGCATTAAAGGATTATCCTTATCAAAAGCAATTAAAAACGCTATTTTAGGCAATGATGGGAAAGTTAAAAACCTCATAGACCAGTTTCAATTTCCCCGTTTGGGTTCGGGTCAACTGTATGAAAAAATCGCTGACTATTTACAACAACATCAACAACCAATTTTATTAAATACAGAAGTAATTCAAGTTCATCATCACAATTCTCAAGTCACCCATATTACCCTAAAAAACCGCATCACCAAAAAGGAAAATACCGTGGCTTGTGGAGGATTAATTTCCTCTATTCCTCTGACCCATTTGGTTCAACAATTGCAATCTTCCCCTCCTGAAAAAGTTATTGATGCTGCTAAATCTCTGAAATTTAGAAATACAATTTTAGTCTATTTAATTGTAGAAGGAGGCAATATTTTCCCTGATAATTGGTTATATATTAATGACCCCAGGGTGCAAGTTGGACGAGTGACAAATTTCGCTAACTGGTCGCCAGAAATGTTAGCCAATACCGAACAAACTCCCCTCTGTTGTGAATATTGGTGTAATTTTGGCGATGATTTATGGCAATGTCCAGAGGATGAATTGAGAATATTAGCTGAAAAAGACTTACGCAAAATTGGGTTATTAAAAAATCAAGCGGTTTCCGATGGGTTTATTCTTCGTTTACCCCGTACTTATCCTATCTATGCGGGAAATTATCAAGCGGCGTTATCGGAAATTCAAGGCTATTTACAAACCTTCCAAAACTTGCAATTAGTCGGACGCTATGGTGCATTTAAGTATAATAACCAAGACCATAGTTTATTAATGGGAATTTTTGCGGCGGAGAACGTTTTAACTCCGGGTAAACATAACCTCTGGAATGTCAATAGTGATAGCGAATATGTGGAAGAAGCTAGTGCAGAAACCGCCACAACCGCCGCCACAAATACTCGTCTATCCCGACGTCGCCAAACCTTAAAAACCTTACGAGAATTTGGTGGCTATTTGTTCACAGGTGGCGCGGCTACTATTGTCGATGTTCTGATTTTTTCTATTCTCATCCATTCAGAATTATGGTATGTTTTCGCATTAGGAATTAGTTATTTTATCGGATTAAGTACCAACTTTTGGCTCAGTCGTCGGTTTGTATTTGGGATTTATTGGAAAAACTGGTTTGTTCAATATGGCGTGTTTGCGACCGTTGCTTTAAACAGTTTACTCGCTAATTTAGGGTTATTACAACTGTTAATTAATGAATTAGGATGGCATCCAACCCTATCCCGTTTAGTCAGTGCGGCTTGTGTCGCCACAATTAGTTTTACCGGACATAAATTATATTCCTTCTCATCCTCAAATCAATCAAATAATCAAGTTTCCGAACTGCAATCTTAACTATAGTAGTCGTCCTTTGCAGCTAGGAAATAGACTGATTTAGCAAACCAGATAGTAAATACCTTTCTTCCCTGTTCCCTTCTTAAAAATGTCTGAACAAAAACAACAGGCTAAAGTGAATTTAATCGCTATTTTTACGATTACTTTAGCCACTTGGTTAATTCTAGTTCCCTTCGTTAATTCGATAAAAATTCCCTTGGGAGAAAATACAAAAGGAGTCATTTCTTTAGCTAGTATTAATAATATTAGTCCCTATACCGACTATCTCAAATATATTATTTTACTCCTAACTCCCCCCTTAATTGCAACTCTAGTTTTAAACCTAAATCAAAAACCCCTGGGAATACTTTTAAAGATTCTTAACCATCGTTATACTTGGATAGGAATTAGTTCTATTCTATTACTAACTTGGTTAATTAATACTCCCTTTAACCAATTTAGAATTAATTCAACCTTAATTGATTCTTTCCATGAAGGGGAATTTTTAGGATTTTTACCTAACTTTATACAACTCAAACAACCCTTTATTGATACCGTTTTAATTCATGGATATGGCGTAGATGTTCTTCCCAGTTGGTTAGCCAAAAATCTCGCTACTCAAAATAATGGAATTGCTTTAACTCGGTTATTCGTAAACTTAGAAAATGTAATTACCTGTGTAGGCTATTTTTGGATATTATGGGAATTAATTAATCTGGCAGAAATCAATAAAAATAAATTAAAAATATTCTTAATTTCTTGTATTATTTTTTGTGTTTTTGATGGAATTTTCTATAAATTCGATGGACGCAGGGGAACCAGTTTCATTATTCAATTAGCTTTAACCTTACGTTTTTTTAGAATAGCTAAAACTCAACCCAAACAAGCACAGTGGTTATCGGTTTTAATTGGTGCTTCAATTCCCAGTAGTTTTTTCTATATCTATGACCGGGCTATTTATTTTATTGCCGTTTATCTTTGTGCTTCTATTTTATCATTATTTCTTGATAAAAAAACTACAATTATTTGGCTTAGAGGAACGTTAATTGGTATTATTTCTGTTACTATTATTAGTATAATATTCCTGGGTTTTGAACAAATTAATGCCATTATCTCTCAAGTTCTATATTGGGGAAAATATGGACGCTATATTTCTTTTATTCCCCTTCCCCCCTTAGAATTAAGCTCGACTTCCCAAACCTTTTGGTTATCAATGTTTTTTCAAAGTGGGGTTTTAGTTTATCTAATTTTAGACTTTAAAAATCAAGAATTAAAACTCCGTCCCTTTGTTCAAAAAAATACTTTAATTATTTTACTCTTAATTCCTGCATCCGTTTACATGAGAATTACCCTTGATAGAAGTGATATCGGACACGCCTATCATGGCGCATTAATTACCACATTTTTAGTTATTTACCTAATTTATCTGGTATATAAACATGAAATAGAACCGCAATTATCCCAACTTAATATAACTCCAATTCAACAAAGTTTAACCGTTCTTCTCTTGATTGTAATTATTTTATCAGAACCCGGTTTTAATTTAGTTAGAGGGATGGAAAAAATAACTCAACTCCCTGACGCTTTATCAACTCCTAATCAAGAACTCTTAAAACCAGATTATTTAGAAGCATGGAATACCCTGAAACCCGAAATTGAGCAACAATCTTGCTTTTTTACCTTAACTTCCGAGGGATTATGGTATTATTTATTTGATAAACCATCCTGTTCTAAATATAGTTATGTTCTCTATGCTAAACCTACCGTTGCTCAACAGGAAGTTATTCAAGAACTTAATGAAACTAAACCCGATATCCTATTATTAACTAATGAAATGTGGTATCAAAATCCTTGGGATGAGATTTTAAAATCCGAATCCGCTTCTTTAATTTATCAGAATGTTTTAACCACCTATCGACCCTATAAAACCGTTCAATCCCATTGGTTTTGGAAACGTAATAATCAACCATTAAAATTAACTAAAACTCAATCTTTAAATGGTAATATAGAATCCCTTCCTACCCAACCTATTCATCAACGTGATAATTTATCCATTGGTGGTTGGTCAATTCTTCCTGAATCTTCCCAACCTGCGGATGCAGTTTATTTAAGTTTAGGGAAAAAAAATCAACTGATTACTGTTGGTCAAGTTAATATTCCTAGACCCGATGTAGTCCAAGTTTTATCTAATCCTAAATATGAAAAATCCGGCTGGATAATTCGAGTTCCAACAGCAATTTTACCCCAAGGAAATAATCAAATGAAAGTCTGGAGTTATGACTCTAAAAAAAATCAACTTACTCAAATTGGAAAAGGTTTCAATTTAGAAATTCTCTCCTAACCCCCGTTGTTGCGCTTGAGCGCACTCTTACTCAATAAAATAACTTTTATTAAATTAAACATTTTATTGAGTTTAATATGACATAATTAACAGAGAAAATCTGAAAGATTGTTTCCTATGGCGACGCTAAACCTGAAACCCACCCATAAACCCATTAGAGCTTATTATGACGCTTTACAACAGTTTGCAAAATTGGGAGTTTCCCACGAATTAGCGGTTAAAGACGCCTTTGCAGACCTGTTAAAAGCCTGTTGTCCGCAATTTGAGTTAACCTTGATTCCTGAAAAACAAATTAAATTACCCAACGGTAAAAGTATTCGGGTTGATGGTGCTTTAGTTCGGGATGGAAGTATTAGATATGGCGTTTGGGAAGCGAAAGATGGTCACGATAAATTAGAGCGCGAAGTTAAACAAAAGTTTGCGTTAGGTTATCCTAAAGAAAATATTATTTTTCAATCTCCTGAACGAGTAATTTTATGGCAAGGAGGAAAACAAATCTGTGATCAAGATATCACAAAACCGCAGATTTTAGTTGAGACGTTAAAGTTATTTTTTGAATATCGCACCCCGGAAATTGCCCAATGGGAAATAGCGGCGGCAGAATTTGGCGGACGGGTTAAAGATTTATCGGGTAAATTGATTGATTTAATCGAAACCCAACGCAAAATTAACCCGAAATTTATTCAAGCGTTTAGTGAATTTACGGAAATTTGCCGTCAAGCAATTAACCCGAATCTTTCTGAAGCTGCGGTGGAAGAAATGTTAATCCAACATCTGCTGACAGAACGAATTTTTAGACAAATTTTTAATAATCCTGATTTCACCCGTCGCAATATTATTGCGGTGGAAATTGAAAAGGTAATTCAAGCATTAACTTCTAAATCTTTTAGTCGAGATCATTTTTTAGGGGAAGTTGATTATTTTTACCGCGCTTTGGAAGATGCGGCTCAAACTATTGATGAATTTAGCGATAAACAGCATTTTCTGAATACGGTTTATGAGAAATTCTTTCAAGGGTTTGCGGTTAAAGTTGCGGATACCCACGGAATTGTTTACACACCGCAACCCATTGTTAATTTTATGGTAAAAAGTGTTGAGGATATCTTACAAAAAGAGTTTGGGAAGTCCTTAAATGACAAAGGAGTGCATATTCTTGACCCATTTGTGGGGACGGGTAATTTTATTTTACGGGTGATGCAGGAAATTAGAAAAACTGCCCTTCCCTATAAATATGAGCAGGAATTACACTGCAATGAGGTGATGTTATTGCCTTATTATATTGCTTCGATGAATATTGAGCATCAATATTTTGAAGCAACGGGAGGTTATAAAGCTTTTGAAGGTATTTGTTTAGTGGATACTTTTTCTGACCAACAGGTTCAACAGTTATCTTTATTTACGCCTGAAAATACCGCCAGGGTTCACCGTCAAAGAAGTTCACCGATTTTTGTAATTATTGGAAATCCTCCTTATAATGCTTGGCAGGTTAATGAAAATGATAATAATAAAAATAGAAAATATACCAATAAAGATAAAACCGGAATTGATGATCGAGTTGCAGCAACTTATTCCAAAGTTTCAAAGGCAACTTTAAAAAATTCGCTTTCTGATCCTTATGTTAAAGCAATTCGTTGGGCTTCAGATCGTCTTGTACATGATGGCATTGTTGCTTTGGTAACCAATAATAGTTTCATTGATGGTATTGCTTTTGATGGAATGCGTCAATATTTAGAGTTAGAATTTGATAAAATTTATGTGCTGGATTTAGGAGGAAATATTAGAAAAAATCCAAAACTATCAGGTACAACTCATAATGTATTTGGGATTCAGGTTGGGGTGAGTATTAATATTTTTGTGAAATGCTCTAAGCATAAATCACTCAAAATATATTATGCTAGAATGGACGAATTTTGGAGAAAACAAGAAAAATTAGATCAACTAGAAAATCTTGAAAATATTGGCAATGTAGACTGGATCGAAATTAGACCAGATAGGAAACATATTTGGCTTACAAATGGCTTAGAAGATGAATTCAATGATTTTATTTCAATCGGGAATAAAGATGCTAAGTATGAAAAAGGAGATGTTATAAATTGTATCTTCAAACTATTTAGTAATGCTGTGCATTCAAGCCGTGATACTTGGGTTTATAACTATAGCCTTCAAAAGTTGGAAACAAATATTCAACGAACAATTGACACTTATAATGAACAGGTAATGGGATGGAAGCAAAAAGCTAATCAATCTCTTACAATCGATGATTTTGTAAATTATGATGATACAAAAATTAGTTGGAGTAGCACTCTTAAAATATATCTTAAAAGGGGTAAATTACACCAATCTGATTTTTCCAAAATTAGATCATCTTTATATCGTCCTTTTTGTAATCAGTTTTTATACTTCGATGAAATTTTAAATGATCGTAGAGGTCACTTTCTTTACATATTTCCTACACCCGATACTCAAAAAGAAAATTTAGTTATTACTATTCCAGGAGTTGGAAATAGAAAAGAATTTGGTTGTTTTATCAGTAAATTTATTATTGCTTTAGACTTTGCTTTTGAAAAAGCTCAATGTTTCCCTTTCTACACCTACGACCAAGACGGAACAAACCGAAAAGAAAATATCACCGACTGGTCACTTGAACAATTTAGAAATTATTACCAAGATCAGACTATTACAAAATGGGATATCTTCTATTATACTTATGGATTATTGCATCATCCCAGCTATCGAGAACGCTACGCCGCCAACCTAAAACGGGAACTTCCTCGCATTCCCTACGCCCCAGATTTTCGCGGTTTTGCTGATGCGGGACAACAATTAGCAGACCTGCATCTTAACTATGAAGAAAAACCCGAATATCCGCTTAAATTTATTGAAAATGATCAAGTTCCTTTAGATTGGCGAGTGGAAAAAATGAAACTTAGTAAAGACAAAACCCAAATTATTTATAATGAATTTCTCACCTTGAGTGGTATTCCTCCTGAAGTCTTTCAATATCGTTTAGGAAATCGTTCGGCGTTAGATTGGATAATTGATCAATATCAAATTAAAACCGATAAACGCAGTGGAATTGTCAATGATCCTAACCGTTTAGATGATGAACAATATATTGTTAGGTTAATTGGTCAAGTGATCACTGTTAGTTTAGAAACCGTTAAAATTGTTGATAGTTTGCCCGATTTGGGATTAGTTTGATGGAGAAAGCCCTAAAGGGCTTACTACTTTTATTATTTTTAATTGATTCCACCGCTTATTACGAGGAACAAAAACCTGGGCTTGGGTAGAGTTTTTAGGAGAAGTCAAAGAGACAGTAAACTTCCTCATGCTATATCCTGAAGCTGGTTCAAACGTTAGAAGTTTTGTTCGTCGGGTGATTTTGCCCAAGTTTTCTTACTCTCTATTTTATCGTATCCTAGAAGAAAAATTGCAATTGATATTGGCTTGACAGTTGAGGAAATGTTGGAGTCGCGGTGAGTTAAAATATAAATAACTTCTAGGAGACTATAAGTATGACAACCTTATCTAACGAACAAACAGCTATTATTCGTACAGAAAGAGGATTAACAATCGCAGGTACACGCATCACTATCTACGATATTATGGACTATGTAACGGCTCAATATCCACCTAAATTTATCAGGGGATTATTTGATTTGACGGAGGCACAAATTAACGCGGCTTTAGCTTATATTGAAGCAAATCGTCCTGATGTTGAAGCTGAGTATCAAATTGTTCTTAAAGAAGCTGAAGAACTGCGACTATATTATGAAGAAAAAAATCGTGATCTGATTGCTAGAATTGCGGTGCAACCTCCCCAACCTGGAACCGAAGCTGCATGGGAAAAACTGCGAGCAGCTAAGGCAAAACGTGAGGCTAGAGCATGATTTTTTTGATAGATCATAATCTCAATGGACACGCCATGATTTTCTTTGGCTCTATTGCTAATCAAGGTTGGCTTGATATCATTCCCATGCGTTTTGTTACCTTTGCACAAATGGAATTGCCTATTGATAGCGATGATAGAGTTGTTTGGCGACTGGCTCAAGAAAATCAGATGATTTTGCTCACAGCTAATCGCAGTATGAAAGGCAAGGATTCTTTAGAACAAGTAATGCGCGAAGAAAATACCCCTAATTCATTACCTGTGATTACGATTGGAAACGCTGATAGATTACTGAATGATTCGGAATATCGAGAACGTTGTGTTGAGCGTCTAATTGAGATTATGCTTAATATTAATAGTTATATGGGTGTAAGTCGGCTTTTTATCCCATAAAGTGAAGTTGAGGTTTTTGAAAAAGTGCGATCGCTTCTTTTCTATCAATAAATGCGATCGCTCTAGGATTAGTATTTTAAGGTAGAATCTTGAAACGAGAAAAGCAGTTAATGGAGTAATCAGCAGTTGTTGATTCCCAAGTATGATAGAATTGATCTATGATAAAATCCTTAAATACTATGACTATTGAAAATCTGGAAGCTCAAGTTATGGCATTGCCAAGGGATGCTCAAGTAATATTGCTCTCGCGACTTCTAAAACACTTGGGACAAAGTAGGGAAAACGATGCAGAAGTTGTATCTAGCTGGAGTGAGGAAGCCCAAAGACGCGATCGCGAAATGGATAGTGGTGAAGTTACTGGCATTCCGGCCGAACAAGTCTTTGATAAAACACGGGGTAAAGAACTTTATGAGAATGTTATCCGCGCTCAAGTAGAAACACCGGAGAATATTGGCAAGATTGTTTCAATTAATGTGGAGACGGGTGAATATGAAATTGGTGAAGACTTGGTAGTAACGAGTCGCAAATTACAGGCTAAACAGGCTAATGCAATAATTTGGGCGGAACGGATTGGTTTTAATGCGGTTTATGCCGTTGGTGGTACATTGGTCAGGACGGCAGAATGATACAAGGAAATGTAGTTGGGCGACAAGCTCGAATTAGTTTAATTTTGCGTCTGCCAGAAAATTTAGATATAGAAATTGAGTGTGTTGTTGATACAGGTTTTGAAGGTTTCTTGACTTTGCCATCTTCTGCGATCGCCAAACTTGGGTTGCCTTACCTTGGCGAAATTAATGCAAATTTAGCCGATAATTCCGATGTGGCAACTAACGTTTATTTGGCAACTATTCTGTGGAATGGTGCAGAAAAGGATGTTGCAGTGCTAGGAATGGGTCATCGTCCGCTCATCGGGACTGCGCTACTTGAAGATTATCATCTCAGTATAGACTTCTGTGATGGTGGTACGGTTCTTGTGGATGATATTTTGCGATCGTGAGTGAGGATGAATTTGATTATAATTTTGGGTGCGATCGCTTCTTTTATATCAATAAAAGCGATCGCTCTAGGATTAGTATTTCAAGGTAGAATCTTCAATACATCCAAGCTGTCATGAAGCAAGCTAAGTATGGAATTTGAGTGGAATCCAGATAAAGCAACAGGAAACTTAGATAAACATGGTGTTTCCTTTCAGGAAGCTGTTACTGTATTTAATGATCCCCTTTCTGTAACTTTTCCCGATCCTAACCATTCCATCGGAGAAAGCCGCTATATTATCATAGGTATATCTAGGTTTGGGCAACTTTTAATTGTTGCACACACTGATCGATTAGAAAGGGTACGAATCATCAGCGCCCGAAAAGCGCTCGCGACAGGAGCAGAGGTTTTATGAACAAGGATAAACCGAACGAAATGGAAGATGAATTGCTGTCTGAGTATGATTTTCAGCAATTGGAAGGAGGTGTTAAAGGTAAGTATGTTGAGCGGTATCGTGCTGGGACAAACTTAGTGCTTTTAGACCCCGATATTGCCCAAGCTTTTCCCAATGACCAAGCTGTCAATGAGGCATTAAGAATGTTAATTGAAATTGCACAGCGCCAGCAATCAAATACCAAAATTACGCGAACAGAATAACAATTATTAATAGAAATAATCGCGCTTATGGGAATACAAATTTCAATTTCTGATTCTGTTCTACAAGCAATTCGTTTACCAGAACAGCGTGTTGAACAGGAATTACGACAAGAATTAGCGATCGCTCTCTATACCCAGGATCTATTATCCTTTGGTAAAGCACGAGAACTGGCTGTTATGGATAAATATGAATTTGGGCAACTATTGGGAGAGCGTGGAGTTTTACGACACTACACACCAGAAGAATTAGATGATGATTTGACTTATGCTCGTAGTTAGTAATACTTCACCAATGTAGAAAAGTTGCTAAATCTTTAGGGTTGAAAGTAACAGGTATTTTAGGAGTTTTACTCCGCGCTAAACAAGCAGGTGAACTTGAATCACTAACACCTGTAATTGATCAGCTAATTAACAAAGCTGGGTTTCGGATTTCCCCTGAGTTGTTAACACAAATTCTTAACCAGCCATAATAATTTAGAGCGATCGCTTCTTTTCTATTACTAAAAGCGATCGCTCTAGGATTATGATAGAATTGAGCTATCATAAAATCCTTAAATACTATGACTATTGAAAATCTGGAAGCTCAAGTTATGGCATTGCCAAGGGATTCTCAGGCAATATTGCTATCCCGACTCCTAAAACACTTGGGACAAAGTAGGGAAATTGATCCAGAAGTTACGGCTATCTGGAGTGAGGAAGCCCAAAGGCGCGATCGCGAAATGGATAGCGGCGAAGTTATTGGCATTCCGGCTGAACAAGTGTTTGATCGACGGGGTAAAGAACTTTATGAAAATGTTATCCGCGCTCAAGTAGAGACACCGGAGAATATTGGCAAGATTATTTCAATTAATGTGGAGACGGGTGAATATGAAATTGGTGAAGACTTGGTAGTAACGAGTGGCAAATTACAGGCTAAACAGGCTAATGCAATAATTTGGGCGGAACGGATTGGTTTTAATGCGGTTTATGCCGTTGGTGGTACATTGGTCAGGACGGCAGAATGATACAAGGAAATGTAGTTGGGCGACAAGCTAGAATTAGTTTAACTTTGCGTCTGCCAGAAAATTTAGATATAGAAATTGAGTGTGTTGTTGATACAGGTTTTGAAGGCTTCTTGACCTTGCCATCTTCTGCGATCGCCAAACTTGGGTTGCCTTACATTGGTGAAATTAATGCAAATTTAGCCGATAATTCTAATGTGGCAACTAACGTTTATTTGGCAACTATTTTGTGGGATGGTGTAGAAAAAGATGTTGCAGTGCTAGGAATGGGTCATCGTCCGCTCATCGGGACTGCACTACTTGAAGATTATCATCTCAGTATAGACTTCTGTGATGGTGGTACGGTTCTTGTGGATGATATTTTGCGATCGTGAGTGAGGAGGAATTTGATTATAATTTTGGGTGCGATCGCTTCTTTTATATTAATAAAAGCGATCGCTCTAGGATTAGTATTTTAAGGTAGAATCTTGAAATGAGCGACAAGGGAATTACACTAGGGATTGCCTTTGATTTTGAGGCGCCGCAGCACCGCGTAATAATCCTTCGGTACTAATATCTTCTTATTCTCCTATTAATGCTAGTGCTTGATTCATTACCCGGTCAGACAGATACATTCCTGATAAGCGTAATTTTTCTAAAATCGGGCGTGCGGTAGGAATGATACCTTGTTGTTTAGCATTGAGAACTAAACCTAGTGTTCCCCGAACCGGAATCCCCAATGCTGCTGCACAGTGGCGGGCTGCTAGATCATCGAGGATTACCTCTGTGCCAGGATGGACATAACCCCAAGTTAGTACGGCGGATTCACCTGCACCTAAATCCCAACTCTGAATCACAGTTGGTACTGGCGGAGTTTCCACAACAACTAGCCAGTTTTTCTGAACCAGTGCTATAGCGGTTACATCCATTTCTCCATAGGTCTGAATCTCTGTTGCTACAGCAGCAGGTACGATAATTTCTTGACTGATAATCTGCAATAATTCCAAAACCCCACCCTTTGTTAAGAATATTAGAGGAGAGGTATTGATGGCAGGAGGGATGACTTTATTATCCAAAGAATCAGCCACGCTCAAGCTCCCGTTGTAGGTCATTAAAGTCAATTACAAACACATCAACTTGCTCACGCGCTAGAGCATCTAAGAAGTCTCTGCGGTTTAAACCCGCAATTTGGGCGGCTTTTTCCTGAGAAATTTCAGCTTTTTGATACCAATAGATAGCAGCAGCTAGGCGCATATCCTGAACAAAATCATCAGGGGGAAGGCGACGGGCTGAAAAAATTTCTTCAGGTAACTCTAATGTTACTGTAGTCATTGTTTTTGGGGAGGTTGACGTTTTTTATCTGATCATAGCAGTTCCAACTAGAACCAGGAAGCGATATAAATTTATTTATAATAATAGCGATCGCTTCTTTTATATCAATAAAAGCGATCGCTCTAGGATTAGTATTTTCTCGTTTCTAGGTTCTACCTAGAAATGATATTCGGGTGGCTCTGCCACCTAAAACTAGAGGCAGAGCCTCTGATCAGACATTCCCAGGCTGGAGCCTGGGAACGAGGGAAAGATGGTAGAATATTGAAACGAGCGAAACTGTTCTAAAAATAAAGGTTACTTATGTCTAGCACACTACCTAGGAGTCCAGATGATATCGAGTTTTATAGAAAAGTTGAATACGAAATAGCAGAAAAAACTAAAGATTTTTTCAAAAGTCTTAATATTGCTGTTATTGGAAAAGTTAGCAGTGGAAAAAGTTCGCTGATTAATGCGTTCTTGCGACGCAATCGCCATAACCCAGTAGCCAAAGTAGGGGCTGAGTCTGGTATAACAAAAAAACTTCAATTTATACCGCTAAGTGAAAGAATTTACATTGTGGACTCACCAGGGCTGGAGGATGTACGCCAAGAAAATAGTAAGATTACTCAAGCATTTCTCAGCCATATTGATGTTGGTATTCTGGTTGTATGTGGTTCTTCAGATGCAACCCAAAAAACCTACGTAGATGAACTTAAAAAATACTGCGATCGGGTCTTTGTGGTATTAAACAAAATCGACGAGTATGACAAATTAGAGCGTTCAGCTTTAGACAAGGTTATTGCCCAATGGAAAAGTGACCTCCAAGTACAAAAAATTTATCCAGTATGTACTTTTGGTTACGATCCAGAAACTTGTCCAGATTTACCGTTAGATATTCGGGGTGTAGACATACTTCGGGAGGATATTGAAGATTTTTTAGCTTCAGAGGGAAAAGATATACTGTTAGCTAGAGTTATGGGAGAAAAACGACCATTCGCAGTCAAAATTATTGCTGGAACATCATGCTTAGTCGCTGCGTCAGCATTTGTGCCAGGTAGCGGTATTTTGATCACAACTCTGCAAGCTGTTGCGATTTGCCAATTATACTACCTTTATAAAGGAAAAGTCATAAGCGCAACTTCAGTTTTTGCAACAATGACTGCTTTTACAATGGAAGCTGCTGGAAAAACCCTATTTATTTGGATTTCATCAATTTTTCCACCTAGTGGAATTGTTGACTCTGTAACGGCAGTTATTAGTATCTCATTAACTCTCTCAACGCTACTAGCTGTCAATTCAATACTGTCAAGAGGAGCAGAACTTGATGAAAAGCAGCTTATTCAGTCCGAATTCCGAAAGTTTCAGCAAAGAGCTAAAGACTCTTTAGGTAAGTTCTCAAAACAAGATTTGATAAATCGAAATATATTCATGGAAATTGTTGATGGGCTCATAGAATGAAGTGGTAAACTGTTCAGCACCAACAGTTAAATAAAAGCATCGGCTTTGTCCTGTATCGTTCGGATTAAAGACAGTTAATCCGGTAGACGTAATTTAAAATCTCACTTAGAACGTTTATCAGAATCAGAAAAAACTACAATTCATTGGTTAGCAACTCAAGATCAACCCGTTAATATTTCCCAAAAACCTGCTAATATTGAATTATCAAAACCTCAATTCTGGCAAGTGATACAATCATTAATTCGACATAATTTAATTGAAAAAGTCGAAGCAGAAGGGCGATCGCTATTTCTATTAAATCCAATTTTTCAACACTATATTAAACAGAAGATTAAGGGTTAGGATTGCTATAGTTCTTAATCTTCTCAGAATTAATCGCTATCATTCTCCGACAATCACTCAAAGAATGATAGCTGAAAATATCAATGATCTTTAGCTTTTTTGTACCTAATTTTTGGTGAATGAAACAGTCATAATGAGAGACTTTCAAGCTGAATTTCAGTCTTCATTTTTTAGTGTCTTTGTGGTTTATTAAATCACAGAAAATTGTTTTAATTCCCCAGGAATAACCGCCCCTTTTTCTGTTATAATAGCGGTAATTAATTCCGCCGGAGTCACATCAAAAGCCGGATTAAAAAATTCCACTCCTTCGGGACAAATTCGAGTAGTTCCCACCTGATAAAGTTCTGTCGGATCTCGTTCTTCAATCGGAATTTCATCCCCGGTTGCTAATTTAAAATCCACCGTTGATAAGGGTGCAGCCACGAAGAAAGGAACCTTGTGAGCTTTAGCCACAATTGCTAAACTATAGGTTCCAATTTTATTCGCCGCATCGCCATTAGCTGTAATTCGATCTGCTCCAACAATTACCGCATGAATTAACCCCTGTTTCATACAATGGGCTGCCATATTATCGGAAATTAATGTTACTGGAATTTGATCTTGTACGCACTCCCAAGTGGTTAATTTAGCTCCTTGTAACCGGGGGCGAGTTTCGTCGGCATAAACTCGATTTAACCGTCCTGAATTCCAAGCGGAACGAATAACTCCCAAGGCGGTTCCATAACCTCCGGTTGCTAAGGAACCTGTGTTACAATGGGTGAGAATATTCAGTTTTTCAGGAGTTTTAGGTAATACAATTAACCCCGCTTCTCCAATAGCAAAACAGGTTTTAATATCGTCTTCTCGAATTGTATTGGCTTTGTTTAATAAGGCGGTTTTAATCTCCTCAATTGTGCCGGGGGTTTCGGTTGCCGTTTGCAACATTTGATCAATTGCCCAAAACAAATTAACTGCCGTGGGACGGGTTGCCCGCAGGACTTGGGCAATGGGTTCTAGTTGGTTCAAAAATTCCTGACGGTCTGAAGTTTGAATCTCCCTCGCCCCCAAATATAACCCATAGGCGGCCGCAATTCCAATGGCTGGTGCCCCCCGAACAATCATGGTTTTAATGGCTTCTGCCATTTGTTGATAGGTGGTAATTTCTATGCGGGTATATTCATCGGGGAGACGGGTTTGGTCGATGAGGGAAGCGCGATCGCTTTCCCAAATAATCGGATAAACTTGAGTTAAAGTTGAGGTCATTTTTAGAGTTAAAATTGATAGTAGAATATTGTTGCCAGTTATTCAATTATAAGTCTAAATTGAACTTTAACAACGTAAAACTGACTCGTTAATTTTGTGTTTGCAATAGCTGTGATGCCGTCAAAGGAGAGGGTTGGTTATGGTCTGATAATAAACTAGAATTTATTACCATATCCCCGGTAAAAATAGCCTGTTCATAGAGTCCCGTTACTAAAATAAATACGGTAATCTGTTGTTGGATGGGGTCAATAATCCAATATTCAGGGATACCTCTGGCTTGATATTGTGATCGTTTATAACGATAGTCTCGCTGTTGATTTTCCTGACCAGGACTAACAACTTCTACCACCATTTCAGGGGGTGGCATATCTATTGTAATTAAGGAGCGACTTGCCCCCTCCATCACCTGTGCTAAGGTTTCTGTTAATACCATTAAATCGGGAACACGCACTGTAGTTCGACTCCCCATAACCACTAATTCGGTTTTCATTGTTAACCGAGAAAAGGAAACTCCCAATTGCAGAAAATAGGCAAACAAAAAACAAGCAATACGTCGATTAATTTCGCTTTCAGTCGGCATTAATAGAAGTCTCCCATCCTCTAGCTCATAACCAGTATCGGTATCTTGAGCATAATTGAGAAACTCCTGCAAGGACATGATTTTTTCAGTCGTTGCATGGGTCATAGTTGCTTGTCCTCCCATCAACCTATCGGGTGATCCTCATCTATTATAATAATCCTAGACAAAATTAGGTTAAATTGAATTTAAGTTTTAATCTTGTCCAAATCCCACTAATTTTATAGCACAAATACTTGAACCCAGCTTTATATAATCGTTTAAAATCATAGTCAAATAAAATAGCCATCATATCTTCTAAAGATAAATCCTTGAGATAATAAACTCCTTTATCAATAGACTGGTCACTATATTGTAAATATTTACTCAAACCCATTTGTTCTGACCAGTTCCAAGTTTGAGTATAGGTTTGTTTAATTTCTTGACGATATTCGGCAAAATTAGTTATTTTTCCCGATAGATAATCCTGAATATATCCCGCCGCAATATTAGCATTTTCCATTCCGTGACGAATACCCTCCCCACCCAACATATTAACCATAGAAACTGCGTCTCCAATGGCAATAATATTATCCTGATAATAAATATCTTCTAACCCACTAGAATATTTTAACATTCCCCCATGATGGTTAATAATTTTACAGGGAATTTCTGTTAAATAATCCGTTAGTAATAATTCCAGATATGAACGTAAAGTCTGAGTTTGATTTACCCATTCATGAGAACGATTTAATTGGGCAGAACCGACTTTTAAGCGATTATTTCCCATCGGAAAAATCCAAGAATAGCCCCTGGGCATCCAACGATGACCCAAAAAGAAAATTAAATCTTGAGAATATTTTTGATAATCATTTTCTGAAAGTTCAATTAAATATTCAATTCCTGTCCCGGTTAAATAATTAGGTTGGGGTGCTTTTTTAGCATACATAACAGCCCGAGTCGGCCCAGTCCCATCGACTAAAACTTGAGTTTCTACTGAAATAATTTTCCCGGTAGACCGTTGTTTTAATTCAACAATTGTATTTTGATTCTCTTGAAAATGCTTAATATAGCGATATCCCATCCATACCTCACCGCCCTGGTTAGTAACTTCTGTAGCTAAAAATCCCCGTAATTTGGCAAAATCAAAAACAGCCCCCAAAGGTGTTGGAGACTGCCATTTTTGATTAACATTTGTGGTAATAATCACTAGATTTTGCCAAAAACTTCCAACAACAGTTTCAGGTAAATTAAATTTTTCCAAGGTTTCTAAAGGTGTGGCGGCACTGGAAAAATCATTTTTAGAGAAAGTTTCATGTTGTTCAACTAATAACACTTGCTGACCCGCTTGGGTAAGTTTTCTTGCACATTGACCTCCGGCTGGCCCCGCACCAATAATCACAACATCAAAACGTTTCATCGGAATAAAATCTCAAGTTTAAAGAGCTATTATAGTTTAACAAATTACTGTTAATTTGATCTGATGATTTTGGATAGATGCCCAGAGGTCAATATTTTGCGCGGTTTAATTTTTAGAATTGATTTCTCCTTTTAATTCAGGACTTTTTGAGGAGGTTATACTCGATGAAGATTGCAGAATTATTGGGTTGAAAGCAGGAACTTGACAGGTGACTGTATTGGTTTTAGGTAAACAAGCAATGGGTTGAGTCAAAACCGAAGGAATAGAAACAAATTCTCCTTTTAAAACAAAGTCATCGGCATTCAAGACAACGCCTAAAATTTCTTGGGTAGATTTGATTTTAATAACTGCATCATCAGTCCGTCCATCCCCATCAAAATCAATTAATTTCGTATAGTCTAAATCGGTTTCATTGATGCCATCGGTTAAGCCAATTTTATCACCATCATTGAACCAATCAAAATTAGAAATCACAGGAGCATGAAACATATTATGGCTGGCATCTTGAGTTTTAAGGACAAATATATCAGTATTGCCGTTACTACTGGGGGTTTGGGCATTTCCCGACATCGGCATGAACAAACTAATCATAAAAGGAACAATTGTGGCAATTAAACAGCTACGAACTTGATTGGAAATCATACATTTTCCTAATGCTTTGATTTCACTCTACCTGGGGATTGAATAGCTTTAGTGGTTAGTGAGTGCTACTATTCTAAGTTCTACAAGGTTGATAGAAAATTGGGGGGTCTATTCCAAGAGAAAACCCTGATTAAATCAAGCAAAATCAGGGTTTTAGAGGTTGTGTCTGTTGGTGAGAAAATAGACAGTTAGAAAATTGGAAAGTTTGCCTTTACACTCTTTAATATCCAGGGGAAACCCGGATTATCCCAAACCCCTAATTTTAAGGATTGGATTTCCCAGTTGTTTTTTGCCTCTTATTTCAACACGGTTTTAGACACAATTCGGGTTTTCTTCTTATCACTTTCGGATAATTCTTCTCCCGATTGTAAGCGAGTAGCGCTGGTTTGTAACACCGTTGCTGCGTTTTTATCCCCCATTTGTAAAGCAGTTTTAGCCGCAGTTTGTAACATAGTTGCTGCCCCCGCCCGGTCGCCTTGTTGCAGTTTGGTTTCGGCAATTTGAGTTTGACGATATTTGGCTAAGGTTAAAATTTGTTGTTGCACAAACCCATCCATTTTGGGTTGATAATCACTGACAAAATTACCTTCCACCATCACCAAATCAGAATATAAATTTTTTAAATCTAAGGAAGGATCATCATAGCGGACTTGAACATGGGCGATCGCTTGTTTTCCGGGGGGAAATTTGTCAAAATATAAATTGGCTAAGACCACCCGATCCATATCTTTCATCACATCCCCTAAACGGACAATCCATTTATCTCCTTCTTTTTGGATTGGTAATTCAATCGTATCGGGGGCAACTTGGGCGATGGGTTTGAGTTCGGCTAACCGAACATTAGGCATTAAATCCAATAATAAATAGGAATTAGTTAAGCCCACCGACTGCATTTTATTGAACAAACGGCTGAATTGATCCAACGCTTGTTCAGGATGTTCAATATAGGCTAAAGTTCCCCCGGCAGCATCGGCAATTTTTTCTAAAACATCGGAGTTCCAATCTTCACCAAACCCCAAAGTATTAATAGTTAAGTTATAACTAGCGGCGAGTTTGGCTAATTTTAAACAGCGATCATTGTCTCCATGTTCGTTTTCACCATCGGTTAATAAAAAACCTTGGGAAATTCGTTCCTGTTTGCCTTTTCCTAATTCCTCAATTCCTAATTTTAGCCCTTCATCAATGGCCGTCCCCCCGGAGGTTTTTAAAGCGTTGATTTTCCGTTTAATATTTTCCAAATCCGTAATATCTTGATTCGGAATTAAAACTTTAGCGCGATGATCAAAGGTTATAATAGAAATGCGATCGCCAGGTTTTAATCGATCCACTAACTCAATTGCCGCCTGTTTCACGGTTTCTAGGGGTTTTCCACTCATGGAACCGCTATGATCTAAAATTAGGCACAAATTCAAAGGGACATCAGCATCACTTTCAGAGGGAAAAGCCGAAATGGAGATCGCCAACTGACGTTGACTGTTGCCAACGGACAGATCAAAGTTGGGATCACTAAGAATTGCTTGTAAACTGAGTTTCATTATGATTACCTGAAGTTGCGCTACTATTTTTATAAGTTTAAGGTTGAGAATTCCTGATGAGAGAACCCATTCAAGCTGTGCAATCGGCATATTCTTACACCGATAGCCCGATTCGGACTCCCCCGCCAGATTTGGAATCCCTTCTGTTGAAGGAAAGGATTGTCTATCTGGGACTTCCCCTGTATTCGTCCGATGACATCAAACGCCAAGTGGGGATTGATGTTACTGAACTGATTATCGCTCAACTGCTTTACTTACAGTTCGACGATCCTGATAAACCTATCTATTTCTACATCAACTCCACGGGAACTTCCTGGTATGGAGGGGATGCAATTGGGTTTGAGACTGAAGCTTTTGCCATTTGCGATACTTTGGGCTATATTAAGCCTCCGGTTCATACTATTTGTATCGGTCAAGCCATGGGAACCGCAGCCATGATTTTAGCCGCGGGGACTAAAGGTTTCCGGGCGAGTTTACCGAATGCAACCATTGTTTTAAATCAAACCAAAAGTGGGGCAAGAGGTCAAGCAACGGATATCCAAATTCGAGCAAAAGAAGTTCTCGATAATAAGAGAACTATGTTAGAAATTTTAGCAAAAAATACCGGACAATCGGTAGAAAAAATTTCTAAAGATACCGATCGGATGTTCTATTTAACGCCAGAAGCAGCCAAGGAATATGGCTTAATTGATAAGGTGTTAAAAAGTCGAAAAGAACTTCCCGCATTGGTGGCAACGGTTTAAAATTAATTGAAGTTAAAAAGGTAAAAGCTATGCCGATTGGAGTTCCAAGTGTCCCTTATCGTCTTCCAGGTAGTCAATACGAAAGATGGATTGATATTTATACCCGTTTAGGTGTAGAACGCATTTTATTTTTGGGTCAAGAAGTCACCGATAGTTTAGCCAATCGGATTGTGGCACAAATGCTATATTTGGATGCGGAAGATTCTAATAAGCCAATTTATTTGTATATCAATTCTCCGGGGGGATCGGTAACAGCAGGTATGGCAATTTACGATACCATGCAATATATTAAAGCCGATGTGGTGACGATTTGTGTGGGTTTAGCGGCTTCCATGGGAGCTTTTCTATTAGCCGCAGGAACCCCCGGAAAACGGTTAGCTTTACCCCATGCCAGAATTATGATTCACCAACCATTAGGCGGGGCAAGGGGTCAGGCAACGGATATCGAAATTGAAGCCAGAGAAATTTTGAGAATCCGCAGTTTATTGAATGACATTTTAGTCACTCGTACCGGGCAAACTTTGGAGAAAATTCAGAAAGATACGGATCGGGATTATTTCTTATCTGCCCAGGAAGCCAAGGATTATGGTTTAATTGACCAAGTGATTGAAGAACGGGCGACCGTGGCTTTAACCGCAGGTTAAGGGTTAACAATTCACTATAATATTGGATGGGTTTTTCCCATCCATTTATCCTCTATTTGCTTTTCTATTTGTGAAATTTACTTCCCATATTATTAACTTAAGTCACTGATACAATTAGTGATGGATACAACAGACTATTACCGACAATTAGGGTTAAGATTAGGGGCGAGTTTAGAGGCGGTGAAAACCTCTTATCGGCAGCTTGCCAGACAATATCATCCTGACGTCAATCCTGGAAATGAAGTCGCTAGAGATAAGTTTATGGCGATTACAGAAGCCTATAAATTTTTATTGACTATTGCTAAACCGGAAGCGGAATTAGAACCCGTTACGGCTTCAAAAAAAACCGTTACATCGAGATCTAAAGTTCCCCAATATCAACCTACAAAAGTTAAAATTACGCCCAAAAGTCCGCCGATTCAATTTAATCCTGAATTAACGAAAGAAGAACAAAAAATTAAGGAAAATTCCTATTTAGAGTTACAACAACTGTTAAAATATAAGCGTTTTCCCAGGGCGATCGCATTAATTGAAGGGTTAGCCCAACGCATTCCCCATGATCCTGAAATTAAGCAATGGCAAGCGATTTCCTATCAACGTTGGGGACGACAATTAATTACGGAAAAGCAGGTTGATAAAGCGAGAAATTATTTAAAAAAAGCCTTAAAAACCGACCCCCATAATCGGGCATTATGGGCAGAAGTGGAACGGGATTTTAGACAATTAGAAAAGATTTATTAATCTTAAAAACTCAATTTGTCAACTATAAATCTTTATTATATTCGATATAAAACAGTTAAAAACACCGAAAACTCGGAATATTGAAAGCCATTAAAGAAGAGGACTCGGAATTAATTATGAAATTACCTTATATAATTGTTATTCAATGGTCTGATGAAGATAGCTGCTACAAGCGTGCATTTACCTGATTTTCCATCCCAGCAGTTCCACACTCACGGAGATACCTACGAGGAAGCTTTGAAGAATGCAGTAGAGGTGTTAGAGCTTTTAGTTGAAGAATATCAGATAGATGGTAAATCTCTCCCCAAACCTAAAAATATAGCAGAAAACCTTCTGTTTGCTTGAACATAGGTTGGAAGCGATCGCGCCTCATTAAATTATCTAAAGGACAAGTAGGAACGTGGATACGAATATTTTGCTGCGGTTTGCCGATCGATCCAAATAGCAGGATTTAAAGATGTGGTGGATGCCTATTTACAGATGAATAAGTTATCAGTGGAAGCTAAGCTTATTTATGAGAAACTGGATTTGATGTTGTCTGAGGGTGGAGGTGAGGAAATTTATGCTTTGATAACCCTACTAAATGAATTGGGGTTGCAGTTAGCTATCACAGTAAAATAGGTAATTAATAATCGCAGTTATCGGTTGGGTCGGGCGGGTTTATTCAGATTATCGGTAGGTGACATAATTTATCGGTGGGGGCGGGTTTATTAAGGTTATCGGTGGGTGACATAATTGAGCGATGAACCTGCCCCTACAAATTTTACCCATTACCCATTATTTATTACCTATTACGCATTATTACCGTTGACGTTTTTCATCTTCTCGACGTCGGCGATCGCGCCATTCAGCCACCGTTAAATAAATGACACCTCCGGTAAAAATTATCAACATTGAGAAAGCCACCAATACCAAAATCTCAACCAGGGTTAACTCTTGTAAAACTTCCATAGGTTAATTGAAACAGTGCAGTTTTTATCTATTTTAATTCAATTTGTAGAGAGAATCATGATTTGATTCACCCTACAACAATCTGGCAAAAGTATTAATCTGTGAAACTGGGTAACAGTAGTTTACACCGCAGGTAACTCATCTAAAATGGTAAACCGAACATGATTAATTGCTAAGGTTCCCAGAGAGACTTTTTCGCGGTCAACATCAACCCCTTCACTGGTCAATCGTTGAAAACGAATACCCTTGCCAATTTCAATATGATACCAAGCTAATCCCATAAAAAATCGTAGGGGATAGGGCCCACCTTCTTGAATATCATCGGGGTTAGATTCCATCGGAACCCAACCAAAACCCGGAATATAAAATTCTAACCAAACATGATTATATTCCGGTTGTAAAGGCACTCCTCGACGGTCAGCAAATTGGGGACATTTATAACGTCCAATAGTCCGACAAGCGATGCCATTTAATCGGGCTAAAGCTAATAAAACCCCGACATATTCCCCACAGGAACCTATACCTCGCTGCAAAACTACATCAGGATTTTCAATCTTAGAAGTCAGACTATAGGATAACTGATCATAGACATAATTACGAATACTTAAAAGTTTTCGGAGGAAATTTGTTTCATTGCGAATTGCTGTTTTTGCCGCTGCTTGAACAATAGCAGTATCCATTGCTAAATGATCATCATCTACAAAATATTTTTGGGGGAAATCCGAGGAAAGTTTAGGTAAATTTTCCACTTGACGGGGATGAATTTGATATTTAATACTCCGAACTTCTAATAATGCTTTCCAACCAAAAATCAAACGTTCCGTCGAAGTCAAAGGATTAAATTGAAATACCGCGACTTTTTCCCCATCTTCAACTTCTTCTCGAAAAGGAATTCCAATCGCCGAAACCTCTAAAACTTTCTGACGATTTGTATTAGAAGGTAGGGCAATTCGCCATTCTAAATTTTCGATATGAACCGCATCTAAAGGTTCTAATTCCTCCACATAGGACATTTCAATCAAATAGCCATTAGATGTGGCGTAGTTTTCCTGGGGATTAAAATGAAAAGAGAGGGGATGAATAAAGGTGCGATCGCGTTTTGCTAATTCAAATTGTTCATGAGAACTGGGATTATCTCGGATATAAAGTTCACTGCCAGCATAGGCTACATAGAGAACTTCTTCTTGGGTTTCTGGGTTAGTATAAAAGGTTAAACCAGTAGGAGATTCAAAGGGAGTTAACACACTAAATCGAGTTTCTCCTGTGGCTTTTTCCAAACAATAAACCGTCTGTTCTTCTCGATCGCAAACCCATAATTCCTCATTTCTAATCGTGAGGTTTTCTAGTCCAATCCCTGGGGCGGAAAAGCGGGTAATTTCTCGTTTGGTATTTTGACTATAAACTAGGATAGAAGCAATGCGATCGCAAGCAAAATAAAGAGTCGATTCATAAACCGCAATTCCAGTAGCTACATCGGGTAACAGTATAAACAATTGAGGTTCAAGATTAATAATAGAATTACCTTGAACAACCCCCGGGCAAAAATAGACTTCATTGCCGCGAGTAAACCAAAGATTATCCTGCCAAATTGCCAAACCCGTCACATCTCTAAAAGCTAAAGTTAAATCAGGATTAACAACCGTAGCATTATCGGTTTTGGGGTCAATTTGCAGCAAAAATCCCCGGGAGGTATCAATCGCTAATAGGGTATTTCCTAACCCCGTTAAACCATATAAAGCCGAAACCCCAATAGGTCGAATTGTCCGAGGTTTAAAACCGCTATTTTTTCCAAAAGTCAATGAGTTAAGATTCATAGAAATTGTGATTATAGATGAAACCAGGATATTTATTGATCGAATCAGGTCAAAGTTCAGACTTAAGATAGGCGACAACACCTAAATTTTCCTAAAATCCGATTCAGACTCAAACATTTAAGATTAAGCACAGATTTTGACAAATTTTGCAGGAACATTAGATACAATAGTGATGTCGATAAATGCTACTATCTCTGCCCATCGGTAAGCGTGATTAGTTATGGCTATGCCAATGTTTTTCCTCCACCGTGCAGCCCTTGGACTAACGTTATTGTTGCAAATCGTGGTTGCTAATAGTTTGATTGTAACTGCCGCCCATTCAGCCTCTTTACCTCAAAATCTGGGAGATGAACGGAATCAGGTTGATTTTGGGGATCGGGAACGGGTTCAGCAACCTGAACAACCAGGCCAAAGCAGTGATTCACCGTTTACCAACTGGAATGCCTTTACACCACCCGAACGGGGAGTACCCGGGCGTCGAGAAGGGGGCGGAACTCGGGGCATAGGTTGTCCCGGTTCGATGACTGCCTTAATTCCAGAGTCTACAATGGGTCGCACCGCATCAGGTCAACCCGCATTTTTTCTTTATATTCCAGGGAAAGTCGATCAAAAGATATTAGAATTTGAGATAGCAGATGAAGGTGATAAAACCCTTTACAAAACCACATTTCCCATCAGCACCGATCGCCCTGGAATAGTAGGAATTCAGTGGTCTGAGAATGCTAAATCCGTAACTTTACAAGACAATAAAAATTATCGTTGGTATATAGCACTTAAATGTAACAGTAGTGATACTTCTAATGATCTTTTCGTGAGTGGCTGGATTAATTCCGTTGCTTTAAGTCCTAATCAAAAACTTGAATTAGGAGAAACGACCGATCCCTTAGAACGTTTAAAAATCTATGCCAACCAAGGACTTTGGTATGAAACATTATTAACTTTGGCAACCTTAAAATTGAATGATTCTGAAAATTTATTCCTTAAAAATAAGTGGAACGATCTATTAAAATCTATTGGCTTTGATCCGGATCAAAAACAAACTCAGATTGATAAAGAAAAAGCTCAATCTATCCTCAATGCTCCTATTCTGAAAATTCAAACCAATTAGTAATCCCCGTAAATGGAAGTAGACAGTCATTGTCACCGCAAAAAAAGTTTGATTTTATTGTTTTAATGATTGACGGTTGACTGATTACTGATTACTGATTACTGTTAACTGATAACTAATCGAAAAATAGGCATTCTATGGGTAGGAGTGAAAATTTTACAAAATTTTGTCACGGTGGTCTGATAGTTACCAGTACCCTATTACTGGTTGTTTCCCTATTTTCTCGTCAAGGTCTTTCTGAAAACTCTCCAACCCTAATCTCCTTTGGAACAGAAACCCTGGAACCTCTGACCCCCGAGCACGAGATTCCAGTTGTCAAATCAATCCCATTCCTTTCCCCTTCAACCATAACGCCCTCGGAAGTTGCTGATATTCCTGGGATTCCTCCTCTACAAACCCTGAACTTTGCGGATTTCTCAAGACAAGGGGTTTCTGGAGAATCTTGTAATTTCGGGAATTGTCCCACTTTGGCCCAAGCCGCACCGATTAATATTCCCCCCCAGGTACCCCAACCCGATCCGAACCGCGATCGCTTTTTACCCCGACCTCCAATTCCCCCCAAACCCGAACCCCCGCCAAATCCTGAATTAACCCCCACTCCTACCCCCGCCCCTACCCCGTCAACGGATGAAACCCCGATTCCGGTTCAACAGATTAACGTTACTGGTAGCACTATTCTCACCTTAGAAGAAATTAAAACCTTAGTTAACCCACTAGAAAACACTTCTACCACCCTCACCCAAATACGGGAACTAGCCGATAAAATTACCGCCATTTATTTAGAACAGGGTTACATTACCTCCAGAGCAATTGTTCCCGAACAAACCATTAATAATGGCATTGTCGAGATTCAGGTAATTGAAGGAACCCTAGAAAATATCGAAGTTGAAGGAATAAAACGCCTCCATCCCTCCTATATAACCAGCAGGATTCATTTAGGTGCGACTAAACCCCTCAGTACCGCCGCCTTAGAAAACCAATTGCGACTATTAAGAATTAACCCCTTATTTGAAACCGTAGAAGCCAGTTTAAGAGCCGGAACCCAAGAAGGTCAGAGTATTTTAATTGTGCGGGTGGTAGAAGCACCGCCCTTTGGGGTGAGTTTGAATGTGGATAACTATTCGCCCCCGAGTATTGGTTCGGAACGCATGGGAATTAGTGTCCGTCATCTTAACCTCACAGGTCGCGGGGACTTCCTGGGACTGTCTTATAATACCACTCGCTTAATTGCTAATGGGGATTCTGATATTATCGACGCTTTGTATAGTATTCCGATTAACCCCATGAACGGAACTATACAACTGAGAGTTCAACCTTACCAAAATCGGATCACTCAAGAGCCATTCAACGCGCTGAATATTGAAGGGAAATCTCAACGTTACGAAATTAGCTATCGTCAACCAATTATCCGTAACCCAATCTCTGAATTTGCTCTCTCTTTTGGCTTTGCTTACCAAGACAGTCAAACCTTTTTAGACAATAACGGAGAACCCTTTGCCTCCGGGCCAGATCGGAACGGGGTGACTCGCACCAGTGTGCTGAAATTTGGACAGGATTATCTGATTCGAGATACACAAGGGGCTTGGGCCTTGCGATCGCAATTTAACCTCGGTTTAGATATCCTCGGCGCCACCGATGTCAGTACCCCCAATGCGGCATTTTTCAGTTGGTTAGGTCAAGTCCAACGGGTACAACGTTTAGGGGAAAATAATCTCCTAATTGCCCAAGGGGATATTCAATTATCGGCTGATCCGTTATTTCCCTCACAACAATTTGTTATCGGAGGTGCTTTATCCCTGAGAGGATATCGTCAAAATGTGCGGGCTGGGGATAATGGCTTTCGGATTTCCTTTGAAGATCGAATTACCCTAGATCGCAATAAAGACTCCGAACCTGTGTTTCAACTGGCTCCATTTCTCGATTTTGGTGGGGTTTGGAATCATGATCGCAACCCTAATAAAATTATCGGCAAAACCTTTTTAGCAGGTGCAGGACTAGGATTAATTTGGCAACCCGTTAACGGCTTAAATCTTCGCCTAGACTATGGGATTCCCTTAATTAGTATTAGCGATCGGGGTAATAATATTCAAGATGATGGGATTTATTTTAGTGTGACTTATACACCTTAATCAGTTATCAGTAAACAGTTATCAGTTAAAATACGGATTATGATTAAGCTACTTTCTCAAGTGATTAAATTCTGGTTCTGTAATTCCCATTTGCTTCAAAATTTGGGACAATAGCCAACCGCCTATTTCAGTATTCCCATGAATTGGGATTGTTGTTGCTCGTCCATCAGGATGTTGCCAACGAGCATGACTTCCTTTTTGTCTAACTTTTTCAAACCCTAATTTTTGGGCAACTTTTTCTAACTCTTTAACTTTAGCTGGCATTGGCAACTACCAACTCAACATCTTCTGGTAATGTCTCTCCTCTGTCTTGATATTCTTCCTGAATCATTTCAAAAACATAAATTAATTCAGATAAAGCTGCTTCTGAACTTTTTCCCCAAGCATGACAACCCGAAATGGCTGGAACATAAGCGACAAATGTTCCATTATCATCAGGACGGGTAACAATCGTATAGTCTTGTAAAATCTTCATAGCTATCTAATCACGCACATAATATCCAGAATTAGTTAATTCAATCCTATCTAAATCTAGGTATTTTGGCTACCATTAACCCCAAAAACCGGGTTTCTTGAAGAAACCCGGTTTTTAATCCCCAAATATGAAATTTGATGAGAGATGTTACAGATGCTCCCTCTAACATCCATTAAATACTTTTGTTCCAGTATTCTAAACCCGTCAAAATTACATCTTCTAACCACTGCTTGAAGCGTTCTATTAAATTATCTTCTTCGTCTGCGTAAGAAAACTGGAATGGGGAATCTGTTAAAGACTCAATATCACTAATATTGCTTTTATCTTCCTCAGAATCATCTCTATGATAAGCACAAGCAGTACATACAAGCAATCCCCGGTATTCATGTCCTAGAACATGAAATGAAAGAAGAAGCATTGTTGATGTTTCTACATTAATAACTAATTGAATCCAAGTGTGGTAATTCCGAAGATTTGCAAAGTATCCCAACTGTTTGGCTGTTTGGAGCACTTGATAGCGATGATAATATGAGCGATCATCATTACTAGGAGCAGGAATCGTAAAAACCTCTGCATTATTAACGAAATTCTGGATAGATAACTTAATTTCATCAGCAACGTCTTCTAGGCGATTAGAAGCTATATCAAATAATTTTGAGGCAAAGCTTTCAGCCTTCTGGCATCGTTCTTGAATAGATGCTGGTTGATTTTGTTTAAATTTTTCAGCGATAGAAGAAATGATAGCTTTAGTTCGTCGCGTCTCTGATAATACCTGCTCTGACAGACCCAGGCTTCTTAAGAAAGATTGCTTTTGACTCTTAGCAAAAAGATTAATTAAGCTGGATAGATTACCCTGATCTGCCTCTTCCAAAGCTGCGATGTAGACTGCTCGATCATCACGAGTGAGAACCAAAGGAAACCAACTAGCTTGGATAAATACTAAACTAGCTAAACAACGAGCAACACGACCATTTCCATCTTGAAATGGATGAACTTGTGTAAATCGATGATGTAACCATGCAGACTCAATCTCAGGAGGAACTTTTTGATCACAATGTTGATGATGTAACACAATCAGTTTATCCATCTCAGAGGCAACTTGCTCGGGAGGACAGTAATGATGAACAGAACCGTCCGGTCGCAAAGGATTGTTCGGTTGATGTTTCCAATCACCTTTTATTAAAGAGACACGAAATATTTTTCCTGTACCTGGCTCTAGGGCTTCTGTACTGTCTTGACTCTGAGTTAAAAGTTGATGTAACTGCTTGATATAGGAAGTTGATAGCGTTCTTTGCCCACCTACAAAATCAAATAATCCTTCAATTGCTGCCTCTTGATCTTTAATCAGAGAAACTACCTGTTTAACTGGACGATCTGTGGCTCCATGAGGAATTAACGCTTCATTAATTCCCTGTTCGATCAGCAAACGAGTGATCCCACGATCTATTGTGTACAAGCGCTCCATTATTCCGGTTTCAATTGCTATTTCCCTGCGTAGTTTCTCATTGAAAGATTGAAACTCACTAGATTGACGTAGACGCTCTGCTTGCTCGTTCCAAACAGTTACTAGAGGTGGCAATTCAGAACTTGCCAAATTCTTCCAGTCTGAATGTAAGTCTTCTATTGGTTCCCACAACATAAACCTTTGCCTCCATTGACATAAATTGATTCTAACTTTCTTGTCTTCTGATAGATAGTCTTTTGGCTACCTTTCTACTGAACTTAGAACAAATTTGATCAACCCCGTTGTTGCGTTTGGGCGCAATCAGAAACCTATAATAAAAACAATTAACCTCAATCTCCTCGTTTCTAGGTTCTACCTAGAAATGATATTAATGGAGGCTCCGCCTCCTTTTATTTGAGGCAGAGCCTCAAAGTTGGCATTCCAATGCAGAGCATTGGAACGAGGGAGCGAGGGGACGAGGGACGAGGGAACAAAATATTAGCAACTTAACATTGTCACCCAATTATGAGGATCTGAGAAAAAATTATGACTTATCAACACTTGGTCTGGTATGATGTTCTCAAATGATAATCAAAGTGGATCTAAATTTTGATTGTCTTTTACATTGAGATAAATCAATCCAATCTTCCATAGTCTTATCTATACTTATATGACTGATGCAAACTGGAATAGAATTTTAGACAGTATACCCGATCTAGCTTCTGAAGCTATTGTTAGCGATTACTTTGTTAAGCCCTTGTTAAAGGCTCTAGGGTTTAGTATTGAGGAACAATACCCCGAATTTGCTACGGGTTCTGGGACAGTAGATTTTGCGGCTCGAAAAAACCAAGGCAGTGATACTTTTAATCAATCAAAAACCAATCCTTATCTGTTGGTAGAAGTTAAAGGTCGAGCTATTGGTACGGGAGCCAAAATAAATCTCATGGAGAAAACACCGACGGGTCAAAAAACTCAAAACCAAATTAAACAATATTTGCTATCCCCTAACTGTAAAACTGCTGAATGGGGAATTATTACAAATTCAATCCATATTCAACTTTTTCGGCGACATGGTAAGGTCGTTCATCCTGCCACACCTTGTTGGCTAATTAAAAATGATAATATCCTAGATATTGTTACTCGTATTAAGGATTTGATCGAGAATCCCTTACCTGCTTTAGTCGTTAGTCTCTACAATGATAAAGGAGGTGTGGGCAAAACAACAACTACAATCAATCTAGCTTCTATCTTACGGAGACAGAAAAAGAATGTTTTAGTGATTGACTTTGATCCTCAACAGCGAGACTTAACAGATTCACTGGGTTTACAACCTACAAAAACCAAGTTATCTGATTGTTTAATTGATCGGTTTTTAAACATTAAAGATGCCATTCAGCCTTTTAAAGTTAAAACTAAATCTGGAGAGGTTCGACTTTTTGACGTTATCCCTTCAGATTCGGGTTTAGAGAAATTTATGCTTTATGAACACCAAGCCAAAGTTCAAAATTGGGCTACAAGGTTAAAATATTTATTAGATACTTTAAAAGGTAATTATGATTATATTTTGATCGATGCACCGACAAACTGGACGTTTTTTAGTCAAGCTTGTGTTTATGCCTCTGATGTTGTTTTAATGCCAACTAAACACACGAATTTTGCCTCCTTAAAAAATGCCAGTAAAGTCATCCTAGAATTTATTCCTGAAATGCAAGAACTAAGAGATAAAAAAGGAGAGTATGGCCCGATTCCTCTGCCTATTTTTTTTAATGAACATAAACCAACAGAGACTTCATTGAAACGAGCTAACCATGAAATCAAGTCGATCATTTCTTTGAATCATGATTTATTACCGTACTTTTATCCAAAACATACAAAAGGTAGTCCAGATCAAACAATATTCAGTATTCCAGAATATGCTATTGTTGCAAGTGCCGCCTTTGAACGCATACCTGCCGTATTTAAGCATAAAACTGTAAACGATTATTATCTTTCTTTAGCACAGGAGTATTTTCTTTATGAGTGATTTTGATAATATTGGTAAATTAATGCACTTGCCTTTAATTGATATTGAACCCGGACAAGAAATTACAGAACCGGAATTTTTTGTTTCGAGTGCAGCCGAAGCTATTTTACAAGCAAATGGACGAAATTGGGTTCCGGTGATTGTGCAGGAAATAGCAGATTATCAGTATCAAGCGGTGAGTAATCATTTTGTCTATGCAGCGGCTCAAAAAGCACAAATAGAAAGGGTTTGGTGTATTGTTATTGATCCAAAACCTTCTAATATTGAACAAGCTAAAATTTTAACAAGAGAAGCGAATCCGGTTGTTAATGTTAATTTATGTACAGCTTCCAGAGATACAATTCTAGCAGCACTCCGCTATTTACAATCTGAACCTGGAAGTCCTTTAAAAACAAAAACAGTAGATTTAATTAAAGTAACAGACCGTATTCTTGAATCTGATCGAGAAACTTGGGCTGATTTTAATAAACTTACAAAGTTAAAATGCGGAATTACAAAAGAAAACCAATTAGACTGTTTAAAACAAGTTTTTTACTGTAAACCTTTACCGAAAAAAGAGATTCCGCCAGCACCTGAACCTGTATCTATTAAAAAAGCCAACCGAGATCAAATTTTTGAGCGTCTCAATTATTTATCTATTAATAAAATAGATAAATTTGATAAAATAGATCCGGAGCAATTAGCTGATACTCTATTTACAACTCCTAAAGGTAAATGGAAAAGTTTAAATCCTATTTTAAAGCTTGATTGTGGAGTGAGTAAAAATCAAATTCAAAAAACTCTAAAAACCGTATTTTCTTTATAAATAATAGAGAAATATTATATTGATTGAGCGATCGCTCTTTGGAATTTAGGGGGGTTGAGATGCGATCGCTATTAAGGATTTTGAAGCATTTTAAGTATATGTTTAGCTAAATTCTGATTAATTTCTCAATGTCTAGCAAACAGAAGGAATATTATTGCTACTAAATTCGTGATACAAGTCTAATAAATTTTGTTTTAATTCTTCTAAAGAAATTCCTTGAGTCCAATAATCAGGATATTCTTCTAAGTAACCAAGAAACATATCCTCATCTTGCCAATAAATGTATTTTTGCTTATCCATTGCTTTAATGTTAATTTTGATAGCTATGCCAAATATTATATCAACAAAATAATGAAATTAGGAATGAAAAACCAATAAGGTGACTAATTGAGCAATAGTTTACCGTATATCAAGGCTTCTGGGGTTTAATTGTGCAAGTTATTTATTTTTCATTCTCCTCGTTTCTAGGTTCTACCTAGAAATGATATTAATGGAGGCTCCGCCTCCTGTTATTTGAGACAGAGCCTCAAGTTTTCATTCCAATGCAGAGCATTGGAACGAGGGAAGTATTACTCTTATTGATTAATTTGAGAGGCAAATTGAGGACAAAAATGTTTGGTAGCTAAGAGAAAACGAAAAATAACAAAGCGAAGATTAGCTCTGTATGTTGCTGAACCTTCATCTTGTTGAGACAGTTTTTCAGATTCAGATTTAATAATGTCTTGGTAAGATTTGCCTGATTGAAAAGCAGCACAAAATTTTTTTGCCTCATTAACTTCTCCATCCGGTGAATTTTTAATTGTGCTTAATAGAAGACTTCTTACCAAAGGTTCTTCCTGAGAATTAGCCAAGTTTTTATAGTCTTCAATAAAAACTTGTTCTACTGATAAGTTATTCAAAATTTGAGCAGGATTTTGAATAGTAGAATTTAATCTCCCACACATATAAGTCGGAATTCGCATATTTTGATTGAGAGAATTGATCCAAAAGCAACCCTCAACTTCTTGAGCTTTTACTTCTAAAGTTGAAGTTGATTTATCTTCAAATTGTAACTTTATGCTATTAACCTGAATAGTTTGATTTGTTGTATTCGTAATTGTACCTATTATAAAAGGAACCTCTGACCTTTCCCTAATTATTCTTGTACCAGTTAAAGCAATTCCTTTAATAATAGCCGGAGGCTCTAATTCTGCTTTAGATTGAGGTATACAAAGACCATCTAAATTAATAACTCGCTCTGCATGATCAACAATAAAACAACCAGGATTTTCCTGTGCTATAGCAACATTTTGCTGATCAGAAGTTACTAAAATAGAAGTTACTGATACACCCAAAAGTGAAATCAAGCTAATTCCTGCAACTTTATTGAAACCGTTAAATTGATTAAGCATACGTTCTCCTTATGCTTGAAATTCAGCAAGAGAAACCCGAATATTCTTGAATATCTACGGTTTTCATCTAGCTTGCTTCAAGCTTGCGCTAAAATTACCTGGTTTTAATTTGGATTATTCAGATATTGGATAGCGGGGTAAAATCAAGACTTAAAAATCAGATAGCTTCTATTTATTTGGGCTAATTCGCTCAGATGAATAATTACTACACATCATTTCAACTAGGTATTATTATCTGATAATTTGTGATTCTGTACAGTCGGAAAAAGTCGGATTAAGTCGGGAATTTTATAATTTCTTTTTCTGTTAAAAAGTCGGAAAAAATCGGCAAAAGTCGGATTAAGTGGTTGAGGTCGGAAAAAGTCGGCTAAAATAGAGATAAAACTAAGGTTTAACACAGGGTATGGATGTGCAAGAAGTCCTCAGACTAGCCGATCACTTGGTTTTTACCAAGACGGGAAAGCGCCTGGATGATCTTCAAGAAGCGATATTAAGGGGGAGTTTAGAGAACGAAAAATACTCAAAAGTGGCGGATGAGTTTCACTGTTCTGAGGGTCATGTCAAGGATATTGCTTCTGATTTATGGAAAGTTCTCTCCGATGCTTTAGGGGAAGAAGTGAGAAAATCTAATTTACGTTCAACTCTGAAGCGACAAAGATATTCTAATTTCTTAAATTTTGCTAAAGATTCTGTACAAATTAATCATATTAATGTTTGTCATGAACCTCCTTTATCCTCAGATGATTCTGTTACGCCTAAAAACAATAAAAATGAACCTTTATTAAGAGTTAATTTAGATGATGCACCGGATGTTTATGAATTTTTTGGACGAACAGAAGAACTGGAAACTTTAATAGATTGGATACTCGAACAACGCTGTCGAGTGGTGATGCTTTTGGGGATGAGTGGAATCGGAAAAACAGCATTAGCGGTCAAATTAGTTCAAGAGATTCAAGAAAATTTTGATGCGGTAATTTGGCAAAGTTTGGAGACTGCACCCGCTTTAAATGAATTATTAATAAATTTACTGCAATTTTTATTAGGTGAATCTGCAAGTCAACTTCCGATCAATTTGAATGAACAATTGAGTGAATTAATGAAAGTATTGCGATCGCAACGTTGCTTAATTATTTTAGATGATTTTCAAACTTTATTTAATTCTGGTCAATTAGCTGGAAATTATCGACCCAATCTTGAGAATTATCGGTTATTTATTAAAAAAATCAGTCAATTAAATCACCAAAGCTGTATTATACTAAATAGTTGGGAATTACCAAAAGATTTAATTGAATCAAGAAAGAAAAATACAGCGATACATTATTTATTGCTTTCTGGTTTAGGAGAATCAGCAAAAGATTTGTTAAAAGCTCAGGGATTATCAGATATTGAAAATTGGAATACTTTACTTAATTATTATGGAGGAAACCCATATTTTTTAAATAGTATTTCTACAGTTATTAAAAATTTATTTGGAGGTAAAGTTTCTGAATTTTTAGACTATGAAACTTTATTTCTAGGAGAGGATTTAATGGAAAGTTTGACCCAACAATTTAATCGGTTATCGGAATTAGAGCAAAAAATTATTATTCATTTAGGACAAATTCCTAATGGTATTTTGCTATCAGAATTACAATCTAATCTAAAAATATCTCATTCAGATGTATTAAAAGCCTTAGCTTCTTTAGGACAAAGGTGTTGGATTGAAAGATTAGAATTAGAAAGTCGCATCTATTTTACCCTTCAACCGATGCTGAAATATTATATAGCGAGTCTAGTTGATGGAGGCTCCGCCTCCTGTTATTTGAGGCAGAGCCTCAAAATTGGCATTCCAATGCAGAGCATTGGAACGAGGGGAAACGAGGGGAAGATTACAATTAGAAAGTCGCATCTATTTTGGGGATACTGAATGGACAGACAACACACCCTAAATCAGAATTTTGCAAAAATTAACATTTAACGGGGTTAGTTTTGATCAAGGAATTTTTAGGGTAAATAATCAGTAAAATTGCTTAGTCCTTTTGGCCAAAAATTCCTGAATTACGATGGGATACCAGAGTCAATGATCACTCTTTAACTGATGACTGATTAGGGTAAAGGGTTTTATGGGGGTAACTTTTGGACATTTCAACCCAACCTAGTTTTTATTTTTTTGCTTATTGTAACTATTTTTATATAAAAAGTAACATAAAAAATTAAAAAATATTGCTTTGAGTCTTAAAATTGATTCTGATTTGATATAGTGTAAATTAATATTTAATCCGCGATAAATCTTGAATTTATTGCCCTATCCATTAAAATCACCCCTTTCCTTTCTGGGGTAGTTAGACAATAATGGCTGTATCAAACCAAGAAAACCACTGCCAACAGTCAACAGTTTTTAATCAAAACCGATAAGGAGAAAAAATCGTGAAATTAGCAGTCTACGGTAAAGGCGGAATCGGTAAATCAACCACAAGCTGTAACATTTCTGCCGCTTTAGCCAAACGGGGTAAAAAAGTCCTGCAAATTGGATGCGATCCCAAACACGACAGCACCTTTACCCTCACAGGGGTTTTAATTCCCACGATTATTGATACCTTGCAGGAAAAAGACTTTCACTATGAAGATATTTGGCCAGAAGATGTGATTTACCCCGGCTATGCCGGGGTTGATTGTGTCGAAGCGGGGGGCCCTCCGGCGGGTGCAGGATGTGGCGGTTACGTCGTGGGAGAAACCGTCAAACTCCTGAAAGAACTCAACGCCTTTGACGAATACGATATCATCCTGTTTGATGTCTTAGGGGACGTGGTTTGCGGTGGTTTTGCCGCCCCCCTGAACTATGCCGACTATTGCGTAATTGTCACCGATAACGGTTTTGATGCCCTATTTGCAGCTAACCGGATCGCCGCTTCGGTACGCGAAAAAGCCCGGACTCACCCCCTACGGTTAGCGGGTTTAATTGGCAACCGCACATCCAAACGGGATCTGATTGAAAAATACATTGAAACCGTCCCCATGCCCGTGTTAGAAGTGTTGCCATTAATCGAAGATATTCGGGTTTCTCGCGTTAAGGGAAAAACCCTATTTGAGATGGCCGAAACCGATCCGTCCCTCAACTATGTCTGTGATTATTACCTAAATATTGCCGATCAACTATTATCCCAACCTGAAGGAGTCGTCCCCCAAGACACCCCGGATCGGGAATTATTCTCGTTGTTATCAGATTTTTATCTGAATCCGATTCAACCCCTTGTTCAAAGTCACGATCCTGAGCTAGACCTGATGATGGTTTAATATGTCTAGCTATCTCAGGATGAGGATATAGAGGTTATGGCTTTCTTCAAAGACTTTTCCGTCGCACTTAAAGATAAGTGGTTGCAATATTACCAGGCCAATCGGGATTGGCTGGTGCTGCAAATGGATTTGAATTCAATCCCGACCCCAGATGGCGGTCGAAGACCTGCCTCATCCCTCATTTTGGGAACGATCAACGCGCTTGACCCCGAGGCAGCCCAACTAATGTTGCCATTTTCGAGGCTCAATCCCGATCCCGAAAAACTGATTGAGGTGTTAGGGCTACATTTTGACCCGGATTTGGCGTTGGCGGGTAGGTCTACATCGGAACAGCCTGCAACCGTTGCGGTTCCAGCCTATCAAGCCCCAGCCGTTGCCCCAGGTTATGCTCCATCGCCGGAAATACCCCTATTCGTGGCTAAGGCTGTCCCGGGATATCATCATCCAGCACCTCCAGAAACATTGAGTTTGGAGGAGGACATCACCCCAGCACAAACACTCAATGTTGCGGGTGCTGTGGCGGCAGTGGCGGGCGCTACTGCGGTTGTGGGTGTGGCTGCGGTGATGGAGAAAACCCAGGATGACTTCAATCTCGAATATGATGACTTGGGCATGGGGGATCTGGGTTTAGATATCGACACAGAGACCGCTAACATAGCCGAGGAAGACTTTGAGCTTGAGTTGGAGGATGAATCAGAATCTCTGGGGACTGATGACCTAGACATGGATTTGGAGTCCGATGATTTGGATATGAGTTTGGAGTCCGATGAACTTGAGTCCGATGATTTGGATATGAGTTTGGAGTCCGATGAACTTGAGTCCGATGATTTGGATATGAGTTTGGAGTCCGATGAACTTGAGTCCGATGATTTGGATATGAGTTTAGAATCCGATGAACTTGAGTCCAATGATTTGGATTTTGGGCTAGAGTCGGAAACAACATCGGCGGAATTGGACATCAATACCGACTCTGATGTCTGGGCAGATGATGTTCAGACCGAACTGGGCGAAGAAAATGGTTTAACCGGTGAACTCGATCTCAGTTTAGATGCCTCCGATGATCTGGGTTTAGATGGGATGGACGATTTTGGGTTAGAAGCGGACGAACTCGGTTCAGAAGGTTTAGGAGGGTTGGAATTAGGAGATACGGATTCCGGTCTGGATGATGATCTCGGTGATTTCGGGTTAGAAGATAGTTCCTCCAATGGCTTAGGTCTTGATGCTGGTGGAGATTTAGATGATTTGGGATTAGGAGATGATGATTTAGGGGAGTTTAATCTCGACGATATGGGGGATTTAACCACGGGAGATATGGATGATATCGATATCGAAGGGTTAACTGGTTCTTCAGATGATGATGAAATTTCCCTGTCGGATTTTAAATAATTTACCGACCTAGTTTCCTAATCCTTAATCGGGTTTGGACTTTGAATCTGCACGATTCAAAGTCATAGATAGTCTTGTCAAATTTTGATTAACAAACATCCGATTAAGAGGAAAAAATTATGACCGTTGCTCAACCACAACCGGAAGGTTTAACTTTTGAGTGTGAAACCGGAAATTATCACACCTTTTGTCCGATTAGTTGTGTCGCTTGGTTATACCAAAAAATTGAAGATAGTTTCTTTTTAGTGATTGGGACAAAAACCTGCGGCTATTTTCTGCAAAATGCCATGGGGGTGATGATTTTTGCCGAGCCCCGTTATGCGATGGCAGAATTAGAAGAAGGGGATATTTCCGCTAAACTGAATGATTATGATGAATTAAAGCGGTTGTGTTTACAAATTAAACGAGATCGCAACCCCAGTGTGATTATTTGGATCGGCACTTGCACTACTGAAATTATTAAAACGGATTTGGAAGGTTTAGCGCCGAAATTAGAATCAGAAATTGGAATTCCGATTGTGGTCGCCCGGGCTAATGGCTTAGATTATGCCTTTACTCAAGGGGAAGATACTGTATTAGCAGCCATGGCAGCCCGTTGTCCTGATAAAGCTCCGGTGGCAGAAACAGAAAAAAATGAACGAAATGCGATTCAAAAATTACTGAATTTTGGCAAACAAAAAGAAGATGTTGCTCAAGAAGAATCGGAATATGCTAATCATCCGCCCTTAGTTTTATTTGGTTCTTTACCTGATCCTGTTGTTACTAATTTAACCTTAGAATTGAAGAAGCAAGGGATTAAAGTTTCCGGGTGGTTACCTGCAAAACGTTATACAGAATTACCTGTATTAGAAGAAGGGTATTATGTAGCAGGAGTTAATCCATTTTTATCTCGAACTGCTACAACATTAATGCGGCGTCGTAAGTGTAAATTAATTGGTGCGCCGTTCCCCATTGGCCCCGATGGAACTCGAGCTTGGATTGAAAAAATCTGTTCTGTTTTTAATATTGAACCCAAGGGTTTAGATGAACGGGAAGCACAAATTTGGGCGAGTATGGAAGATTATCTTCAAATCGTTCGGGGAAAATCTGTGTTTTTCATGGGGGATAATTTATTAGAGGTTTCTTTGGCACGGTTTTTAATTCGTTGCGGAATGACTTGCCCAGAAATTGGTATTCCTTATATGGATAAACGGTATCAGGATGCGGAGTTAAGACTATTAGAAAAAACCTGTCATGAGATGGGTGTTCCTTTACCTACTATTGTGGAAAAACCGGATAATTACAATCAAATTCAACGAATTTATGAGTTAAAACCGGATTTAGTGATCACCGGAATGGCTCATGCTAACCCATTGGAAGCCCGGGGTATTAATACTAAATGGTCGGTGGAATTCACCTTTGCCCAAATGCACGGGTTCACCAATGCACGGGATATTCTGGAGTTAGTAACTCGGCCGTTACGTCGAAATAACAGTCTCAAGGATTTGGGTTGGGATAAGTTAGTTAAGGAAGATGCGAAGGTTTAATTATTTCTTTCCTTTTAGGGAATAAATGATTATAATTAAAAGGGTGATCGAATGCGATCGCCCTCTTTGCTATAATCCTCAGTAATCGGTGCATCAAATAGAAGGAAAATTTTCGTCTCCTCAGAGTAAATATCCAGATCGTTGTGGTAATTAACGAATAAAATAATATCGTTAAACCGTTGGGGATCAATATTTTAGGAAAATCACCCCAAAAAAACCCGGAAAACTTTCAATTCCCTTAAGATTGTTTATGAAATCGTTAAGTTCACAGAAAAGTTAACCCTTTGCTATGACAATGGAAATACTATATAGAGTTCTATTGGATTATGATCGTTAACTCATCAGTTGATGATCCTATCTGGAGGATTTAAGTCTTATGTTCCCCCAAGCTAACCTCCTGACTTTCCTTGAGGTCGTCCCTGTTTGTCACTATGACGCTTCCCTGGAAACCTTGGGATTTATTTTTTCCCAGGGAAATTGTGAACAGGTGGTGATTGTAAACTCCCAATATCAGCCCCTAGGAATGATTTCGTTGCGTCGTTTCCTTCCCTATCTGCTGAATCAGATTCCTGTTTCCCCACCGAGTCAGACTCAACCTTCCCTCAGAGAAATTTTTCAAGCCATCATTGAGCCGGTGATCGGCATTCCATCCCATTTAAACCTACAAGAATTCTGGATCTATTTACAATATCAGAATTCCCAGACTGGGGCGGATCAGACTCAAACTCAAAGTATATCCTTAGCTTTAGTGAATCAGACGGGGGAATTTATCGGATTAATTGATAGTTTACAGGTGTTAGACCATTTGGTAAAGCATTCCCAACCGTTCCCCCCCGTTGAGTCACCGAAAGCGTCGCCCCTTCAAACTTTCGACTGGAAGACAGAAAACTCACTCAAATTAAGTTTTTTATCCCCAAAAGATTCTACCTTACTTAATCATTTAATTGAGTTTTTAAGTGAACTACCTATCCCTTTAATGATTCAACAGAATGATGGCACGATCATAAGTCAAAATTTAGCTTGGCGATCGCTAATTGGGCGAGGATCAGAAGTTGTACAGGAAGTTGCAGAAGCAGTAACCCGTTGGACTGAAACCCCTGAACTATTTTCTGAGCAGGAAAACGGGCTGAATTCCCCTTTAGAAACTACTGGAAACTTGGGATTTTTATCTAACCCCTTAACCCATGTTGCTGAACCTTTAGCCTCAAATTCAGCCTCCTTAGAAATGCCCCAATGGTGTCAATTTGGGAACAAACCCGATACTTATATTTGCATTTGTCCTGTTACTCAAAATCAGGAGCGGGTATGGCAATTTACCCGTCAACGGTTGAACCCAGAATCAGAAATCGCATTATGTTTAGAACAAAAGACTAATGACCTGTGGTTAGTGTTAGCTCAAGATATTACAGAACAGCATCGAGTTGCCCAGGAACTCACTGCTAAAAATACCGATTTAATTCAACTAAATCGCATCAAAGATGAGTTTATGGCTTGTATTAGTCATGAACTAAAAACTCCTTTAACGGCAATTTTAGGTCTATCGAGTTTATTAAAAGATCAAGTCTTAGGGGAACTCAATGAAAGACAAACCCGTTATGCCCAACTAATTCATAAAAGTGGTCGTCACCTGATGTTAGTGGTGAATGATATTCTGGATTTAACCCGCATAGAAACCGGACAATTAGAGTTAGTTCCTGAACCTTTACATATTCATACCGTTTGTCAAGCTGCCTTTGATTTAGCAATTCAACATTACCAAAGCCAGGATAAATCGGATATTAAACTACAAGCAGAAATCCTAGCCCAAGTTAAACGTCGATTTCACTTAGAGATTGAACCCGGTTTAGAAACCTTCGTTGCGGACGAACTTCGCTTACGACAAATGTTAGTCAATTTGTTGTGTAATGCCCTAAAATTTGCCCCCGATGGCAGTGATTTTGGTTTACAAGTTAGTCGTTGGGAAAATTGGGTAGCTTTTACTATTTGGGATCAAGGAATTGGGATTCCTGATGATAAACAACATCTGATTTTTCAAAAATTTCAACAGTTAGAAAGTCCCCTAACCCGTGAATTTGAAGGAACAGGACTAGGGTTAGTATTAACCCAACATTTAGCGCGACTACATGGGGGAGATGTCAGCTTTATTTCTAAACCCAATCAAGGCAGTAAATTTACACTATTATTACCACCAAATCCCCCCCGTCACAATTGGGAATTAAGACATAAAATAGGTAGTCAAGACTCTCAATTTTCGACTTCTACTCCTGTAGTTTCCTCGGAAAAATCTCGGTTAGTATTAATTGTAGAAACCGTTCCCCAATTTATTCAAAACCTGAGCGAACAACTGACTGATTTAGGGTATAGAGTCGTGGTAGCCCGTTCAGGAACAGAAGCGGTTGAAAAAGCTCGTTGTTTACAACCTAGGGCGATTTTATTGAATCCTTTAATTCCTTTATTATCTGGTTGGGATGTTTTAACCCTACTCAAAACCGATCTAAAAACCCATCAAATTCCCGTGATTGTTACCGCCACTTTAGGAGATAAACAACGGGCAAAGATGAATCATTGTGATGGATTTCTCCGCCTTCCGGTTCAAGGGTTAGAGTTAGAAAAAATGTTGGCAGAATTACTCCCAGAAGTTCCATATTCTGTGCCACAACAGTTAATTATTCTTTGGCTGAGTTTATCGGGAAATCCTCAAAATTTAGTCTCAACGGGAGCTTGGGAAAATAAAAACTATATTTATCATTCAGCCTTATTTTTATCTCGATTTTCCCATTGCCGAATTTTAGAAGTAGATGATATTAGTCAAGCCTCCATCATGGCTCAAATTTGGCATCCTAATGTCATGGTTTTAGAGCGAGATAGTTCGATACAAAATCCATCCTATGTTTTACGGGAAATTAGTCAACAAGAAAGTTTAGCCCGTTTGCCCATTGTCACCCTAGACCCCCTGACCACTCAGGTTGCTAATCAAGTTGAAAATTTATCAATTTTTCCTTGTTTAGCTAATTCCCCAGAAGACCAACTCAACTCTCAAAGTTTTCCTTTATCTATCAGTTCAGCTTTATTAGAAGTCGTTCAAATTGCGACCCGTTTAAGTTGGAAACCTAGTATTTTAGTGGTCGATTCTTCTGTTTTACATGAAGAACAATTCGGTCATTTATTAGATTCTGAAGACCCTAATATAAACCCAGAGTTTAATTCTGAATTAATATTAGGGTCTGACAACAACTCCCCCTGTAATTTTGAGAAAAATCCAGCCCGTCTTGATCGGATCAATGATACTAATTTTAAGATCGATCAAGCCCTAGTTCAATATATGGAAATTGCTGGATTTCAAGGAATTATGGGGAAAAATTGGGAAGAAATTATTCGGAAAATTCAATGTAAAAGTTTGGATTTAATATTAATTTGTTTTCGAGGTAAATCTTTTGCTAAGATCGTTGAAGCCTTGTCAACTTTGGAAAAAATAGAATCAAAAATCCCCATAATTATTTTAGCACAATCAGATATTAATATCTTGAATCAGACCCTCAGTAAAAAACAAGGAAATAAACCATCTTCTACCGTTGAATTAGAGGAGCATATTTGGAAAAAAATGGCTATTTATTTGCAATGCTTTACTTCTAGTTTTCCCCTTAAAGTCTTACCCTTTAATTTATCCGTAGATTCTTTGTTGGAGGAAATTAAAGTTTTACTAACTCACCCTAAACCCTATAAATGAATTCGGCAAAACGTAAATGGTTGATAGATTCCATAATATTTAATCAATTCTTAAAATTTCTAAAAGTCGAATGATTTTATACTGGACTTAAATAGAGTTATATGATTTTACAATAAAATAGGAAAAAACTATGCACTGGTTTTCATCTTTTACCTTAACAATAGCCTCTGTATTATTAACAAATCTTCCCGGAATTGCCGCAGAATCAATTCTTGTCCCGTTGGGAAAAACAAGCATTTCTATCTCCATTGATTCCTTAGAAAATTATGCCCAAAAAGGCACAATTAATTCCCAACAATCCTTGGCGACCTATCTACAACTATTAAATCCCGAACAAAAACAAACCCTAATCCGACTATTGAAAATTCGTTATACTAATCAATATATTTCTATTCAACCTTTTTTTAATTCTCCTTTAATCTTAGCCTTTTTAAGCTATTTGGGAAATATTATTCAAACCCAATCTGGTGATAATGGAGTAGAAGCAATTCAGACTAGCTTAATTGAGGTTGCTAATATCCCTAATGGTTTTACCATTATAGATGTGATGCGTCGGTTTCCTAGTCCAGAAATTCGTTTAGATGTTGAACAAATATTAGACATTTTAACTCGGATTTTTACTTTAGTTCAGCAAACTCAGGCCGTCACAAAATCTTTAGAAGTCTTATCAAATATCGAAGCTAAACAAGCTGATTTTACCGATTTTAGTCAAAAACAAGATTTACGGAAACCAGGAACATTTAAGAGTATTAAAAAAACCATAACAGTCAATAATCCCGAAAACAATCGGAACTTCGAGGTTGATATTTATTTACCTGATACTTCAAATTCTTCAGATCAAATCTATCCTGTGATTGTTATTTCCCATGGGTTAGCTTCTGATCGTTCTCGCTTTGAAAGTTTAGCTCGACATCTCAACTCCTATGGTTTTGCTGTGGCGGTTCCCCAACATCCAGGTAGTGATTATCAACAATTTCAATCCTTACTTAAAGGGGAAGTAAAAGACCTATTTGAACCCGAACAATTTATTGATCGACCCCAGGATATAACCGCCTTACTGAATCATCTTGAAAAACTCAATCCCAGTAATTTCAATAATCAATTAGATTTAAAAAATGTGGGCGTAACTGGTCATTCTTTAGGAGGATATACGGCTTTGGTTTTAGCAGGAGCTACCCTTGATTTTACCCAATTAAAAACCATCTGTAAACAGTCAGATATTCCCTTGAATCCTTCGGTTTTTCTTCAGTGTCGAGCTTTAGAACTTCCTGATAATAACTATAAACTCAAAGATTCAAGAGTCAAAGCTATTTTTGTATTAAATCCAGTGAATAGTATTATTTTGGGAAAATCGGGTTTAAGTGAAATCAAAATTCCCGTTTTTATCACAGCAAGTACCGGAGATTTTCTCACTCCTGCATTATCAGAACAGTTGCAAGCTTTTACTTGGTTAACCACCCCCAATAAATATTTAATGATGCAAAATCATGCAACTCATTTTTACGATATTACTTCAGAAAATACCTCTGAATTCTCTAAACTCCCTGAATTTGTTCCTCCCACCTCTAAAATTAGTCGAGAGTATATTAAAGCCCTAAGTACGGCATTCTTTAACACCTATTTAACTCAAAATGCTCAATATAAACCCTATCTGAACGCGGCTTATATTCAAACCATTAGCGATCGGGCTTATCCTTTGAGTTTAATTCAATCCCTAACTCCCAATCAATTAACTAATGCCATTAATGGGATAACTTCCGATAAAAATTAATCAATTAAATCTCAAAAAGGTTGACATAATTTGATTTTTAATGGTATTGTAAATAATAATCATATAATTCCCCTTTAGTTTTATGTTAAAACCTATTAAAAATCTCCATGACTATCAACCAAATAAAAACAATAAAAGGATTCAGTCTCTCTCGACCCGACTGATTAAAATTGGCTTAGGAATACTATCGGGTTTAATCGCCACAACCTCCTCAGCAATAGCCGCCGAACAAATTGCAGTTCGGTATAGTATTGGTACGATCTTGATTTCCATTAAAGACTTAGCCACATTTGCTCAAGGGGGAGAAATCTCTCCTGTTCTATCAATTCCTGAAACAATTCTTAGCCCTGAAGATGTAGAAAAACTGCGTCAACTTTTAGTTACTCCCATGACAGCCAGCCCTTGGAGTATTCAACAATTTAATGACACCCCTACGGGGACTGTAATTCTAACTCGCTTTGGCAATTTTATTCAAACCGATAATGGTGAAAATGGTTTAAATTCTTTAAAAACGGCTATTAATCAAGCCTCTAAACTTCCTGGTGGTTTAACTTTACTCGGTATTTTAGAAAATTTCCCGGGTAAAAGAATAGAAATCGACCTTAATTTTGGTCGGCAAGTAATTCAAGATTTATCTCAAATTATTTATGAAGATCAATCTATTATTAATTGGATTAGACAACAGGCTCAAGCTGAAATCAATAATCCAGCCCTGCAAAATCGGCCAATGAATTTGAGAAATCCTGGTACAACTGAATGGAAAAAAGAATCCTTGACCTTTCAAAATCCTCGACGAAATCAGCCTTCTCCCGTTGATATTTATATCCCCCAAATTTCAACTCCAGCCCCTGTAATTGTGATTTCCCATGGTTTAGGTTCCGACCGAACAACCTTCAAATATTTAGCGGAACATTTAGCCTCCCATGGCTATTTTGTTGCGGTTCCAGAACATTTAGAAACCAGTGCTGATGGCTTGGCTAATTTCTTACAGGGAAACGCTCAACCTCCTGGTGCAGACGCATTTGTTGATCGTCCTTTAGATATTACTTATGTACTTAATTTATTAGAAGAAAAAGCAAAAAAATCCGCATTTCCTAGCGATTTACTCTCAGATAATGTGGGGGTTATCGGTCAATCCTATGGCGGTTATACGGCTTTAGCGGTGGGGGGAGCGACCTTTAATACCAACAGAATTAATCAAGAGTGTGCTAAGGTTGCAGACCAACAACTTACTCTAAATATTTCGGTTTTACTGCAATGTCAAGCCACTTCTATTGCTAATAAAGGTTATGATCTTCAGGATAAACGGGTGAAAGCGGTGATTGCTGTGAATCCAATTACCAGTGTGGTATTTGGACAAGAAGGCATGAGTAAAATTCAAATTCCCGTGTTAATGATTGGAGGAAGTGATGATTATGTAGCCCCGGCTGTTAGTGAACAAATTTATCCCTTTTCTTGGTTAACTAGCCCTAACAAATACTTAATGTTATTAGAGAAAGGAACCCATTTTTCCTTCTTAGCGTCAGGGGAATCTGTAATTCCTGTCCCGGATCAAATTATCGGCCCAAATCCCGAATTAGCCTTTCCCTTTTTAAAAGCAATCAGTTTAGTATTTTTTAATAGTTATATTCGAGGTCAAGCCGAATATTTACCCTATTTGAATGCTGGTTATATCCAGAGAGTTGAAACCTCTCCTTTTAGTTTGACAATTGTTAATTCTTTAACCCAGGAAAATATTCAAGAAGCAATTCGCAAAGTTCGCAAATAGTTATAAAAATTGTATCATCAACTTACATCAACCCATTATTAAACTTCAACATGATTCAGCCGATTTACAATCCTCCTTTTACCCTAAAAAATGGCTTTTTAATGACTATTTATGCAGCATTAAGAGCTAGTCGCAGTTGGGAAAAAAGTATTGACTTACCAGAACCTCCCTATCAAGAAACTGTGTTTTTAGGGGCCGTAGGCGTTCCAATTTATGGGATTGTGGCAATTCCTGAAAACCCAAGAGGAACAATTATTTCCACCTATGGAATTACTGGCACTTTAGACAATCAATGGTTTTTAAGAATTTGGGGAAGAAAAGCCTTTGCTGCGGGTTACGCTGTGGTTTTATTTGATTGGAGAGCCCATGGAAAAACCGCCGAATTATCTCCGACTTTAACCTCCGATGGTTTATATGAAGGGGAAGATTTTGTTAGAATTGCGGCTCAATCTAAATTAATGGGTTGTCCGGCTCCTTTTTGGTTTACGGGTTATTCTTTAGGGGGACAATTAGCATTATGGGGGGTTAAAACGGCTCAAACTGTCAATCAATGGGGAACAGATTTAGACCTAAAAGATTCCGATATTGCTGGAGGCGCAGTAATTTGTCCTAGTTTAGATTCAACTCGTTCCTTATCTTATTTAGTCCAACATTCCTGGGGAAAATATTTAGAAAGAGCTATTACGAAAGAACTCAAAAAATTAGCCAGAAACCTTTATCAACATCATCCCAATGATATTGATCCAGAGGCGATTAAACGGGCAAATTCAATCTGGGGATTTGATAATGAATTAGTGATTGGACGCTTAGGATTTAAGAGTGTGGAAGCCTATTATGAAGCCAGTAGTGGGTTACAGTTAATTCCTAAACTTAGGAAACCCACGTTAATTTTATATGCCGAGGATGATCCTCTATTTGATCCAACTATTATTCCCGATTTAAAAGCAGCTAGTCATCAGAATCCAGCCATTAATTTAGTATCAACAAATTATGGGGGTCATGTCGGTTATATTAGTAGTAAAATTTGCCAAAATCAATTTAATGACCCTGACCGATGGTGGGCTTGGAATCGGATTTTGGATTGGCTTGATCAACAGGAAAAATCAAAAGATAACTCATATAGCAGGGAACAGGGAACAGGGAACACCGGAGGAAAAGACTTCACCGTCTAGCTTTGCTACATCACTCTTTGTCCTAATAGGTCTGGCGACTGCTATAATATCAAAGTTGATTGGGTTCATATTATTATGAAATAAATAGGCTAAAATTAAAATAATTGAGGAAGTAAAATCAATGGTACAAACCCCATCTAAAATTATCACTGTAGCAGAGTTTCTGAAACAACCCGAAACGAAACCTGCTAGTGAATATATTGAAGGTAAAATCATCCAAAAATCCATGCCCCAAGGAAAACATAGTACAATTCAAGGTGAACTTGTTACCGCCATTAACGCTATTTTAAAACCTGCCAAAATTGCCCGCGCATTTCCCGAACTGCGCTGTACTTTTGAGGAACGTTCAATTGTTCCCGATGTTTCTGTTTTTACTTGGGATAGAATTCCTCGTGATCATAATAGTGCAATTGCCAATAGTTTTCTAATCGCACCCGACTGGATGATTGAAATTTTATCACCGGATCAAAGTCCAACAAAAGTGATTAAAAAAATTCTCTATTGTCTGAATTATCAAACTCAAATGGCTTGGTTAATTGATCCCGAAGAACAATCTATCTTTGTTTATCACTCCCAACAACAAACAGAAGTCTTTGATCAACCCGAATCACCAATATCTGTTCCCCCATTTGCCACGGATATTAAACTAACAGTTGGCGAGTTATTCGGTTGGCTTTTAGAATAAAAAAGATTATAGATTGTTAATAAATATTCAAAAATATGCCAATTAACCCTAAAAATACTCTAAAATTTAATAAGGTAAATTGCCGACAGGAGAATTAGATTCTAAAAACAATTGTCATCAATTGTTGACGATTGGCGAACCAAACAGTCAGCTAATGGGGAAAACTAGGAACCTGAACTGTTCAGCAACAGCTATATTAATATATTGAACAATCTTGACCGTGCATACCGATTAAGATGACTAACCACCAATACTCAAAAGTTTAACGGAAACAACTATGGGAAAACCGACCGGATTCTTAGAATATCTACGGGAGTTACCGTCTGAACTCGCCCCCCTTGACCGGGTTCATAACTGGGATGAGTTCCATCTGCCCATGGAGGACGACAAACTACGCACCCAAGCCGCCCGGTGTATGGACTGCGGCACCCCGTTTTGTCATACGGGAACGATTATTAGTGGCATGGCTAGTGGTTGTCCGATCAATAATCTGATCCCGGAATGGAATGATTTAATCTATCGGGGACTGTGGAAAGAGGCCCTAGACCGTCTGCACAAAACCAATAATTTCCCCGAATTTACGGGTCGGGTTTGTCCGGCACCTTGCGAGGGTTCCTGCGTTTTGGGCATTCATAACCCTCCGGTGACGATTAAAAATATTGAATGTTCGATTATTGATAAGGGTTGGGAGGAGGGTTGGATAACTCCTGAACCTCCAGCCAAACGCACCGGGAAAAAAGTCGCGGTGATTGGTTCTGGCCCGGCGGGATTATCGGCGGCGGCCCAACTGAATAAAGCGGGTCATTGGGTTACGGTTTTTGAACGGGCTGATCGTCCAGGGGGCCTGTTAATGTACGGTATCCCGAACATGAAGCTGGATAAGGAACAGGTGGTATTGCGGCGTCTGAAGGTCTTAGAAGACGAGGGCGTTAAGTTTATTTGCAATACGGAAGTGGGTAAGGACTTTCCCGCCGAAAATCTGTTAAAAGAGTTTGATTCGGTACTTTTATGTACGGGAGCGACAAAACCCCGGGATCTACCCATTGAAGGGCGCGACCTCAAGGGGATTCATTTTGCCATGGAGTTCCTCACGGCTAATACCCAGGCGGTTTTAAATAAGCAACCCGGCAGTGATTTTATCTCGGCCCAAGGTAAAGATGTGGTGATTATTGGCGGGGGAGATACGGGGACGGACTGCGTAGGGACGTCTATTCGTCACGGTTGCAATACGGTGGTGCAGTTGGAGATTTTGCCCCAACCGCCCTCGGAACGGGCTGCTAATAATCCTTGGCCGGAGTGGCCGAAGGTTTATAAAATGGATTATGGCCAGGAGGAAGCCGCAGCTAAATTTGGCTCTGATCCTCGTGTTTATCTAACTACTGCAACTAAGTTTGAAGGGGATGAAAATGGTAATGTAAAAGCTATTCATACCGTTGAGGTAGAATGGGCGAAAAATGAACAGGGCCAGTTTATTCCTAAGCATATTCCTGGCACGGAAAAGGTGACTCCAACGCAGTTAGTATTATTGGCGATGGGATTTCTGGGGCCGGAACAACCGTTATTGGACAGTTTGGGTTTAGAACGGGATGGCCGCAGTAATGTTAAAGCCGAACACGGGAAGTATGCTACCAGTATTCCTGGGGTGTTTGCGGCGGGTGATTGTCGTCGGGGCCAAAGCCTTGTGGTTTGGGCGTTTAATGAAGGTCGTGGCGCCGCCCGGGAATGTGATTTGTATTTGATGGGACAGACGGATTTGCCTTAATTTGTTGTTAGAAATCTCTCCTGTTTTCCACCTAGATTAGATCCACCAAAGCCCCCCTTAATTAAGCGGGGGCTATTTCGTGCTTGGTTGTAAATTGTATGACCTAACCCCCCAGATTATTCGGCGGTTGAAACCGGGTCTACACAGACAAAACCCGCCGTCGCGGGTTGTGAGCCGTTGGATTTCTCATCTGTCCGCGAAGGCGGACATCGTTTGTGTAGTCGCGAATTTCATTCGCCGGATACTTCTTCGCTGTAATGTGTAGCGGTATATTTAATCTGACTTATTTCATGTTATCATAAAATCACTTCTATATAATAATAAAAAAACCGAGTGTCACAAAACCTTATATGAAATCTTCTCGATTCCAAAAACTGATCGACTATCTGCGTCCCCATAAAAAACCTACAATATTAGGAGTTGTGGCGTTATTTCTTGTTAATGCTTTAGGGGTTTATATTCCAATTTTAATTAGGGATATTATTAATGAACTTCAAGTAGCGATTAACTTTGATACTGTACAAACTCAAGTGTTTTGGATTTTTATTTTAGCCTCGATTATGTGGGTTATTCGGATGATCTCCCGCACTCTAATTTTTGGGGTCGGTCGTCAAGTTGAATTTGATTTAAAACAAAAGATTTTTAATCATTTATTAACCCTAGAATCTTCCTATTTTTCGGAAAGTACCGTTGGAGACTTAATTAATCGCGCTACCAGTGATGTTGATAATATCCGCCGTTTATTAGGTTTTGCGGTTTTGAGTATTGCAAATACCATCTTTGCCTATGGTTTAACCCTTCCAGTGATGTTAGCCATTAACTTCCGCTTGACTTTATTATCCATTTCTGTTTATCCCTTCATGTTGATTTTAGTGCAGGTTTTTAGTACGAAACTCAGAGATCAACAAATGAAAGTTCAGGAAAAACTATCAAATATTAGTGATCTGATTCAAGAGGATATGAGTGGAATTTCTTTAATTAAGATTTACGCTCAGGAAGAAAATGAACGCCGAGCCTTTGCTCAGAATAACCAACAGTTATTTTATGCTAACTTGGATTTAGCTAAAACCCGAAATATTTTGTTCCCAATTTTAGGTGGAATTGCCAGTTTAAGTTTTTTGATTTTATTGGGAATTGGGGATGAATTTATTGCCAATGGAGAACTAAGTATTGGTGATTTTGTAGCGTTAATTTTATATGTGGAACGTTTAGTATTTCCCACGGCTTTATTAGGATTTACGATTACAGCCTATCAACGGGGAGAAGTTAGTATTGATCGAATTGAAGCAATTTTAAGTGTTGAACCTCAGATTAAAGATCCCTTAGAACCCTTACCTTTGCCAACTCCGGTTCAAGGATGGTTAAGTGCATTTAATCTGAGTTATACCTACCCCAGAAGCAAAATTCCAGCCCTGAATGATGTTAATTTTATGATTAAACCAGGGGAAACTGTTGCCATTGTTGGCCAGATTGGTTCTGGAAAATCAACTTTAGCTAATGCTATTCCTCGGTTATTAGATATTAAAATAGATCAATTATTTGTAGATGGTCAGGATATTACTCAATTAAAGTTATTAGATTTAAGAAGTGCGATCGCTTATGTTCCTCAAGAGAGTTTTTTGTTTAGTACCAACATTAAAAATAATATTGCTTATGGTGACCCAATAGCAGAACAATCGGAAATTGAAATAGTAGCTAAAATTGCTAAGATTCATGAGGAAATTTTGAATTTTCCTAAACAATATGAAACCCTAGTCGGAGAACGGGGAATTACCCTATCCGGTGGACAACGACAACGAACCGCCCTAGCCAGAGCTTTATTAGTAGATGCACCAATTTTGATTTTGGATGATGCTCTTTCGAGTGTGGATAATCAAACCGCTACGGAAATTTTACAGAATTTAAAAGTCGGAATTCAAAGAAAAACCGTTGTTTTTATCTCCCATCAAATGTCTGCGGCGGCTATGGCAGATCGGATTTTGGTGATGGAAAAAGGCAGCATTATTCAAACCGGAACCCATAGTGAATTAGTCGCCACCAAAGGACTCTATCAAACCCTATGGAATCAACACAAATTAGAGGAATTATTGGTTTAATTCGGGTAAGTTAGGGAGGGGATAAATTTTAGAGACAAAACCCCTAAAATAAAACATTATAACCTCGGCACAGATCGATCTATATTTATTATGATCAGATGACCTTGTTCTGTTTTAGAAAAATTCGACATAATACAGAAAGCACAATATTCTGTCATGCTCCTAAAAATCCATGAACCTCGTTGATTATCTTCGCATTAGTTTAATTGACCGTTGCAACTTTCGGTGTCAATATTGTATGCCCGAAGGCACGGAAATTAATTACATCCTACAACAGAATTTATTAACTTTGGATGAACTCCTAACCCTGTTACAAGAGGTATTTATCCCGGTTGGATTTACTCGATTTCGCTTAACTGGAGGTGAACCTTTATTGCGTCTTGGGGTGGTGGAATTGGTGAAACAAATTAATGCTTTTCCTGAAACCAAAGATGTGGCAATGACAACAAATGGTTTTTTATTAGCAGAAATGGCAGAGGATTTATATAATGCTGGACTGCGACGGATTAATATTAGTTTAGATTCCCTTGATGCTGATATTTTTGATCAAATTATCGGCAACCGAGGACGCAGCCGATGGCAACAGGTTTGGGCAGGAATACAAGCAGCCTATCAAGTGGGTTTTAATCCCTTAAAATTAAATGTCGTGGTCATTCCTGGGGTGAATGATCATGAAGTTTTGGATTTAGCAAAATTAACCATAGAACGACAATGGCACGTTAGATTTATTGAATTTATGCCCATTGGAAATAACGATTTATTTGTCGATCGCGGTTGGATTTCTTCAGAACAATTACGCCAACAAATTCGCGAAAAATGGGGTTTAGAAGCCTCACAGGTGAAGGGAAACGGCCCTGCGGATGTATTTCAAATACCGGGAGCGCAGGGAACATTAGGATTTATTAGTCAGATGTCTGAATGTTTTTGCGATCGCTGTAACCGCATGAGATTCTCCGCCGATGGTTGGTTGCGGCCTTGTTTATTAAATGAAACCGGACAAATCGACTTAAAAACTCCTCTGCGTCAGGGTGCGACGTTTGAGGAGTTAAGAGAAAAGGTAAGTAACCTATTAGGAATTAAACCCGATATTAATTTTAAACAACGGGACTCTGGTACAACGGGAAATTATGCCCGTACCATGTCCCAAATTGGAGGATAGCAACCTGAATAATAAGCAGGTGGGGTACGTTATTTTTAGTCGATAACGCCCCACATAAAATAGAACGGTGAGGAACTCTTAGGCTTGACGAGAATAAAATTCAACCACTAACAGTTCATTAATTTGTAAAGCCACCCATTCCCGTTCAATGACGCTATTTACCTTTGCAGTTAATTGTTCTTTGTCCAACTCCAGATGGCCAGGAATATTGGCTAAACCGGGATATTGTAAATTGGCTTTCACCAGTTCACGGGATTTTTCGGTATTTCTAACACCAATTAATTCCCCAGGTCTGCATTGATAGCTAGGAATATTGACACGACTACCATTAACGGTAACATGACCATGGCTGACTAACTGACGAGCCGCTGGAATTGTGGGGGCCATTCCTAAACGGAAAATGGTATTATCCAAACGCATTTCCAAGGTTTGCAGCAACACTTGACCCGTGGAACCGGCGGCGCGGCGAGCTTTACGGACATAACGCAATAACTGACGCTCGGAAACCCCGTAGTTATAGCGCAGTTTTTGTTTTTCTTCTAACCGAACCGCGTATTCTGAACGTTTACGACGGGCTTGGCCGTGTTGTCCAGGGGGATAGGCCTTTCTGGGGGATTTCCGAGTTAATCCAGGTAAATCGCCCAAACGACGAACGATTCTCAGACGGGGGCCTCTATATCGAGCCATCTAACTTTTTCTCCGCATAAAATTTTTTGCACCAACCTTTTATTATACTATGTATTCCCCCTGATTGATCTGGTTTTTGAGTAATGGCCCGAATCCGGCTTGCTGAAAATGAGTATCGGCAGTTAGTGCATCAGTCATTCCTCGATTCGGCATAACGATAAATGACAGACAATCGACTAAACCCCATTCTTTATCTTTTCGCTGTTTAAACAAACTAATCAATTTTCTCCGACCAATCTGGATTGCCTTGTAGTTGTAAAGATTGAGCGGTTTCAAAAAATGTTTTTTGGGTTTTTTCTTGGGGTAATATAGTTTCAACAATAATTCTCACCCTTGTACCTACATCCAGATTTAAGGGAGATTCCAGTTGCAGGGATTTACCATCAAATATGGCATTAATTTCTTGAATCATAATAATTAAGATGAGGGGCAATACTTTAAAATCACTAACCAGTCGCGCCATCATCTCATATCCTTTCACTATGTCATTTAGGGTGCGTTCGCGATTAATATAGGCGTGACAGCCAAGCATTTGTTCGTGAAAAGTGACAATTGATACGGCAAAATCTGATAATGGGTAGTGAGCCATGCGTGTTGAAAGGTTGCTATAATCCTTCCCAGTTTGACGTTGAAGAATACTCAGATGGTCTGTATCCAATAAATATTTCATAGCTCGTCTTCGCATTCAATTACAGACTCATCACCTTGACGAATTGCTTGTCCTAATGCCAGCACCTCCTCAAAGGCTGGTTCATCTTTGAAAGACCCCGTAATTTGTTGTAGCCAATTTGTCGATTGAGGATTTGCCACTTGTTTCTGCAATTCCGTAATTGCTGCTTCTACTGCTGCTATTCGTTCTTCTAAAGAGGTGTTGATTGCCATTTTAATTTCTCCTAATTTGACCATTCAATTTTAAAGAGACGAATCTGGATTGCCTTGTAGCTGTAAAGATTGAGCGGTTTCAAGAAATGTTTTTGGGCGTTGTTCTTGAGGTAATATCGTTTCAATAATAATTCTCACCCTTGTACCTATATCCAGATTTAAGGGAGATTCCAGTTGCAGATATTTACCATCAAATATGGCATTAATTTCTTGAATCATAATAATTAAAATGCTCTCAAACCAGTTTTTTAATGATTTAGATTAATCCTATAATAGCATTTTTTAGAGAAGCATATCGCGGATTTCGGGTAACACCACAACCCAATGCCGAAACCGGGTTTCTTGATTAAGTCTGGGTTAGGATGCAGAAACTAATGCAGAAACCCGGTTTCTGGGTTGATTTTAAAGGCAGGTAGCAAGAGCTTGTTGGAGGGGTTCTGATAACTCTATGGCCATAAAATAACGACTGGGATATAAGTAGTCTTCTCCAGATTCATCTATGACGCGAATCATTTGATAATTGTTGGCTTTAGGGTCGGGTAAAACTTGATAAATTTTGCGAATTTCTAAGGAAGCTGAATAATCTGTGTTATTGATGCAAACGACAAATTGCATAATCTTTACTCCAAAATATATTTGATCTTGAATTCTTTTTGACCGATTCCCTGGGCTTCATACCAGTGAATTTCTGCTGTACACACTGTCCCATCTTCGAGTTGAATAGTGGCGATACCTTTTAGCTTGCGCCAGCGTCCAGAGCCATAGTTTTTTTGCAATCGGTCGAGTTCTCGAATTGAGCGATTAATGGCAATAATTTCAATGTCATAAATTTCTCCTAAAATTTCAAAGTTCAATTGATTTTTACTCCCAAAGTTTTACTCTTTCTGGATTTCTAGGTTGGCGAAGTGTTCTTGTACGAGGCGATGGATGAAGCGGTAGCGGTTGCCGACTCGTTGTAAGATCAGGCGTTCTGTGCAGTAATCGAGAAAGCGGGTGATGTTCCAAGGCATTTGACCGCTGAGTTGAAGCATTAAGCGCAATACAATATATTGTATACAAGGTATGAGAGCAAATAAACTAAATATCATTCCAACTGTAGTTCCATTAACGACTACAGTGTGGAGTGGAAAAAATCCAAGGAGATAACCAGAAAATATTGAAAGAAATCCAAAAAAGAAGAGAAATATAGAATTTATGATTGATTCGTGAAAGGCTCGTAAGGAGTTAACTTTGTTTTTTGTTCTCTTTAATGATTTCTCGTCATCTCTAAAAATACCGATCATTAGTTCGCAAGACAAAGAAACAGCAATCAGGCAGAAAAAGGAAAATTTAAACCCAGCACTATTTCCAACCGCAAGCCACCAAAGTAGAGCAAAAGGGATAATAATACACAAAGAAATTTGACCTTTTCTAATGATTTTTTTGCCTGAATTGAACTCAACAAATTGAATATTCTCTGTAAGATACTGACTGCCAAAATAATTTGATATCAAGACAATGTATCGAAGGGTCATATTTTTCCCGCTCTCCAAAGGGCAAAAACTTCCGTTTTGTCACCTCCTGCCAAGTCGAAAGCTCCAAAATCACCGGAATTGGGGCATCGCTATCACCTTCTGCCCGCTCAATCAAGGCTTCCGCTAACTCTAATAATGTCGTGGTTTTCCCGCCTCCCAGTTTTCCCAAAATCAGAAATTTTGTGGCTTGGCTGGCAATTTTTTCTAGGTTGTCGTGGGTTTTGCCTTGGTTTTGAAGGGCTGCTAGGGTGATGACGGCTGCGATCGCTTTTCCTACTGCTTTAGTTAAATCTTGATTCTGCAATGATATGCGATCGCCATCTTTCCGATCAATTAAGGCATCAATAGCATTAGCAGTGTTCCCAGCGGCAACACTGGCTAAAGCAGTCGCCAAGATTGTCCCCCAAACGATCCCATCGGCTGCCAGGAGTGGCGGAAATGCCAAGCCACCGACCATGCACCCAGTACCAATAGTTAATTTAAGGAGCGATCGCGTAACACCCATATACCCTTCATGCTGACATTGTTTGATTTCTAGGATAGACGATCTATAGAACGAGAAAAAGAATCACGCTGCATTCACGCCAGGGAGTGTTAAAGATGATCAACGGTCAACGGTCAACTGCTAACCCATGATATCATTGTGCAAAACTTGAAATGGCTATGAATCCTTCTATTGTGATGTTTTCTGGATTAAAACAAGCACTTCTGACCCACCTCCCAGGACACCACCGTTGGTTATCCGTAGTGGCGACGGTGAGTTTGTTTCCGTTGTTTGTTTCCGTTACCCCGGCTGAGGCGTTTCCTTCCTTTGTATTAATTCGCCGACAGGACTATAGAAACTGCACCCAACAGTTAGTTACGGCCGGGTTATCGGTGGAGTTAGCAACTCAAGGCTGTGGAATGGCATCACGGCCCCGGAATATGGGATATTGTGTCACCCAAATGCAGAGAAATGTGGCGGCTCTACCCGTAGAACAAATATTATCCGGTTGTCTACAGGTTCGACGTCCCGATGAATTAGCAAATTGTGTGGTTAATATTAACAGAAATACCAGTGCATCTGATCCGTTAAATGTTCTGGATAGTTGCCGTCGGAGTGTATTACCGGAAACCTTTTCCAATTGCGTTGTTGGGATGAACCAAGCTAGTACAAATTTAGGAGTTGATCAACTCTTAAAAACCTGTTTAAATCCTCCTGAAAATGTTGTGAAATTAGAGCCGGAAAATTCTATTGATTTGCAACTGAATACACCCAATCAGTAGTTATAGCAGGGAACAGGGAACAGGGAACAGGGGGAAAATACTTCACCGTCTGGGTTCCAATATCCGTCTGGTGTCCTAACTGCCTTGGCGGTTGCTATAAAAAAACCGTAGAGACGAGCCACAGCGCGTCTCTACCCGATAGGATATTTAGAACAGGATAATATCATCAGGATTTAAGGTTGTTACTCCCGTAACGCCCTCCAATTTAGCCAGAATCCGAGAATCATTCCCGGTTAAATTATTGCCATTACCATCATAAATTAAGTAGGTATCCTTACCACTATCAAAGGCAAATAGACCTGGGCTATTTCCCGATAGAACATTCGTTGAAAGATTGGTTTGTACCGTTAGCAGAATATTACCAATACCCGCAATTAAACTGGTGGATAAACCAATTTGATCGCCCCCAACCTGACCTAAACCCTCAAAATTGTTAATAGAATCATATAAACTACTACCAATTTGAGCATTAATTCCCGTCCCCACCGCATTAAACCCGATACCGCCCCCATCCAGGGAGTCCGTATAAATAAACAGGTCTTTTTCTCCAACACTCCCAATTAAACTATCCCGTCCTAAACCGCCCTGAATTGTATCGTTGCCAATTCCACCCTGAAGTGTATCGTTTCCAGTTCCTCCCGATAAACTATCATTCCCAGCATCTCCTCGCAGGGTATCATTGCCATCCAAACCGCTTAGGGTATCATTGCCACCCAGACCATTGAGGTTATCGCTAAAAACACCTCCGGTGAAGGAGTTGGGGTTATTATCAGCAACGGGTAAGAGGTCAATTGTAATATTAGCCGTAGCCGTTCCCCCTTGACCATCACTAATAATATAGTTGAAGGTATCTAACCCCGTCGTATTTCCCAAACGGGTGTACTGAACTAAGGAACCCGCTTGAGTGACCAAACCCTGGGCTTTGGCTGGATTATCCACCGAGGTCAAGGTGAGAACCCCTCCATCGGGGTCACTATCATTATCCAGGGGAGAAATAGCGAATTGGATACTATTGTTCGTGAAAATTGGGCCATCATTAACCGCAATCGGAGGATCATTAATCTCCGTGATACTAATAGTTAGGGTTTGACTCACCGCCGGATTTTGACCATCACTGACACTATAGAGAAATACCCCCGCCGCCCCGCTAATATTGGGTTTGGGAACAAATTCTAACTGAGTAATTTCAGCACTGGTTAAGGTTTGACCAATAATAATCGAGTTAGTTTGACCCGTAATTCTGACAATTCCCTTATTACTATCAGGAATATTATTAACAGTAATAATTAACGGATCATTATCGGGATCAATCGGGGCCACAATCCCTAAATTAGTGATTACATCTTCATTAATATTAACCGTTGTATTCCCTTGAACAATCGGAGGACGATTTATGCCAGCAAAATCATTCACATCAAGGGTTGTCACCCCATTCACATTATCTAATTTAGCTAAAATTCGAGAATCATTTCCCGTGGTATTATCGCCATTTCCATCATAAATTAGGTAAGTGCTACTACCATCATTAAAGGCAAATAGACCTGGATTTGTACCGGGAATCACATCCCCTGTAATATTAGTTTGTACGGCTGTTCCAATACTCGCAAAAGAGGCAATTACCGTTGTAGCAAAACTAATTCGATCTCCAACCGGAGCCCCTAACCCTTCAAAGTCGGTAATTGTATCATATAAATTACTGCCAATTCGGGATTTAACCTCAGTATTAGAACCAGCATTAAACCCAGATCCTCCGCCGTCATTCGCGCTATCATAGCGGAATTGGTCATTTCCGGCATTTCCCGTCATACTATCGGTGGCTAAACCTGCGTTCAGGGTATCGTCTCCAATACCACCCTGTAACAAATCCGTTCCACTTCCTCCCAGGAGTAAATCATTCCCCCCATCTCCTCGGAGGGAATCTTTCCCGTCCAGACCGCTGAGGGTATCATCTCCTCCTAGACCATTGAGGTTATCGCCAAAACTGCCTCCGGCGATTGAATTGGGGTTATTATCAGCAACGGGTAAAAGGTTAATCGTAATGGTGGAATTACTGGTACCTCCCTTCCCATCACTAATACTGTAGTTGAAACTATCTGGCCCGGTCGCATTTCCTAAACGGGTGTACTGAACTAAGGAACCCGCTTGAGTGACTAACCCCTGGGCTGTGGCGGGATTATCCACCGAGGTCAAGGTGAGAATATCTCCATCGGGGTCAGTATCATTATCTAAAGGAGAAATAGCGAATTGGATGCTATTGTTGGCAAAAATTGGGCCGTCGGGAACCGCCACCGGAGGTTGATTTAGAGCAATTACGGTAATGGTACTAGCTGCGGTATTACTATTGTTAGTTCCATCATTCACCTTCACCTCTACTGTCCGGGTAGTGGTATTCGGAGGATTGGCCGTATTGTTATAGATAATTTGTCCGATCGCCGTTTGATAAGCACTAATCGCAGCATTCCCGGTTAGGGTTAAAACGCCTGTAGTGCTGTTGTAACTACTGGCTGTAATCCCCACAGGTAACACACCATTAACCGATAAACTTTCCGCACTGCCATTCAGGGGGTTAGTTAAGGTGATGGTAGCTGACTCAGCGTTGGGATTATCAGGATCGGTAATCACAATATTAGTGGCATTGGCGATCGCAATGGCCGGCTGTCCCTGGGAAAAGGTTACTTGAGTATTATTTCCCGCTTGACTACCATTTAAGTCTAGGGTTGGGGGTTGATTGGGATTAACAGTAATATTGACCGTCGCGCTACTGGTGCCGCCATTTCCATCACTAATAGTATAGAGGAAACTAGCTGGCCCAGTATGGTTAGGGGCGGGAGTAAATAGAACATTACTATTATTTAAAGTCACCGTACCTTGCACGGGATCACTTACTTGAGTAATAGTTAACGGATCATTATCGGGATCGGTATCATTGGCTAATAGGGTTGAAGATGCGATCGTCAAGAGTACATTTTGCGTCCCCACCACACTATCATTTACCGCAATCGGTGGCTGGTTGGGTTGATTAATGGTAATCGTACTCGTCGTTTGTTGCGGGCCACCACTGCCCGTATTTCCTAGATCCGTTGTTACCACTTGCAGGGTTGCTGAGGTGGTAAAGGGTGAGGGTTGTATAAAGGTTAAACCATTAATAGCGGTATTAATATTATCAACTTGACCAACTAAGGTAATAGTTGTAGTTCCATCCCCAGAAATTGCGACATTATCCGGGGTTGTACCCAAGGTTAGGATTCCGGTACTAGCGGTTAAAGTAACCTGTACAGGATTAACGCCAGCATCAGGATCACTAATAGAAATTTGATTCCCAGCAGCTTGACTAAATAAAATCGGTTGGCTACCGTTGGCATTTTGTGACCCGGGAACCGTATTTACAGGAGGATCATTAACCGCATCCACTGTAATCGTGCTAATCGGAATATTACTACTATCTTGGCGATCGGTAACAACAACATTAATTACCCGATTTTGAGTATTGGGATTTTGGGAACTATTGCTATAAACCAGTTGAGAAAGTGCCGTTTCATAACTGGCAATTGGGGCAGTTCCAGTTAGGAGAATAATTCCCGTTGCTGGGTCATAATTTCCGGCGGTAATACCACTGGGCAAGCTTCCCAGGATAGATAACCCTTCAATTTCACCATCAGGAATATTGGTTAAAGTAATAGTAGCAGAGGTAAGATCGGTATCATCAGTATCAATAATACTGACACTTCCAGTAATCGCAATGGGAGTTGTTCCTTCAACAAAAACCGTACTGTAATTATTCCCAGGTTGGGAACTGCTGAGATCCAAAATAGGAGGAACATTAACCGATACTACGTTAACTGTAACGGTTGCGGTTCCTGTTGCTCCGTTATCATCTCGGATTTTATATTCAAAACTATCAAAACCGGAAAAGTTTTGATCAGGAATATAAGTAATTGATCTTGCACTTCGATTTAAGCTGGCTGTCCCATTGGCAGGTTCTGTAATTCCAGTGATGGTGAGCAGCCCAACTCCCGTATCATTAGCAGTGATGGTACTATTGGGAATCTCCAACAGAGTATTCTGTAAACCCGATACTGTGTCATTCTCCATCGCTAAAATTGCCGGAGTTGGAGGTTCAACAGGGGGAGGTGTGGGTTGAGATGGAGTTGGCGGTGGTGGTGTAGTCGGTGAGGTAGTAGGTGGGGTAGTGGGCGGCGGGGTTGGCGTTGTTGGTGTCGGAGTTGGTGAGGTTGTTGGTGTCGGAGTTGGTGAGGTTGTTGGTGTCGGAGTTGGTGAGGTTGTTGGTGTCGGAGTTGGTGAGGTTGTTGGTGTCGGAGTTGGTGAGGTTGTCGGTGTCGGAGTTGGTGAGGTTGTTGGTGTGGGGGGTGTTGTCGGAGGAAGGGGAATAATAGGGTCAATAACAAAGTTAGATTCGCTTAAAATACTGGCATTAACTCCCTGTAAGACGGCTAAAAATTCACCTGTATTTTTATCTTTAATAATTGTATTACTGGAATTAGAGGCTTGACCTTGGGAAATTTGCAGATCTTGAAATGTCAGTCCTCCAGATAACCCAATTTTATCGTTTGTCGTAAAATCCGTAACAATATCCGCTAATTCAACGCTAGTGCCGCCCGTAGTTCCGGTAATAAAACTACCGCCATTAGGAGCTTGAGTAATCACATAACCAAGAACAAAAATATCATCTCCCGCGCCCCCTGTGAGGGTATCTAATCCAGCTTCCCCGGCTAATAAATCATTCCCAGCATCACCGGAGAGGAAATCCCGACCGTTACCGCCATTGAGAATATCTTCCCCGGCACCTCCATATAAATTATCGGCTCCATTATCTCCATTCAGGACATCATCCCCGGCATTCCCAAATAGTTGATCATTATCATCCCCGCCAGAAAGGGTATCATTTCCCAAATCTCCATAGAGAACATCCGCCCCAAGACCGCCGACTAAACTATCATCATCTCCGCCACCAAAAAGTTGATCATTGCCAGCATCTCCACTCAGGAAGTCCTGACCGGAATTACCATATAAAATATCGTCTCCATCTCCTCCAGTAACACTATCGTTACCAATATCACCCGATACCGTATCATTGCCTTTATCCCCATAGATGAGGTCATCTTCCCCCCCGCCTCCGATACTATCATTGCCTTGGCCACCATACAAACTATCGGCTCCGGCTCCACCATTCAATGTATCATTATCTCTATCCCCAAAAGCCAGATCATTCCCGGCATCCCCAAAGATTAAATCATCTCCTTGACCTCCGCGTAGACAATCATCCTCTGAGCCTCCGATAATGGCATCATTGCCTTCATTACCATTAATTTGATCCTGTCCAGCATCTCCTTGGAGGAGGTCATTCCCTCCTAATCCAAAGATACTGTCATTCCCTGCTAATCCAGAAATCGTGTCATTTTGACTACTACCAATAATGGTGTCATCTGCCTCTGTCCCTGTCCCCGCACCCTGAATCCGAATTGGTTCGAGTTTGGGGCTGGGGGTAGGTGTGGGACTGGTGGTAGGCGTGGGAATGGGGGTTGATGTAGGACTAGGAGTAGCTGTGGGATTAGGTGTAGTTGTGGGACTAGGTGTGGCTATAGGACTGGGAGTGGCTGTGGGTGCAGGGGTTACGGGACTAAATCCATCGGGAGTAAAAATCAAACTTCCGGCTGGCCCGGTTTTAACAGTTCCGGTTGTTTGACCATTCAGGGTTTGAAATTGACCAGTTTCTGTTTCAGCTAAATAAACAGGTGTATTAGTTTCAATAGATATTGCTTGTACAACAGGTGTATCGGGTACAAATACGACCCCCCCTGTTGCACCGGGTAAGGTAGTTCCGATGCCATTAGAAAGGGGAACAAAAGACTGAACATTTGCTGGAAAAGTCTCAAATCTTCCTTGAATTCCTGATGAAAAAATTAATACTGAATTTCCCGTATTGTACAGGCTATTACTAGGAGAAATTCTTAAGGATAAATTGGCGGGAATTGTATTGATAATAGAACTTGTCATAATCAGAATCCTTTGCTGGGAATAGGGATATTAATGTTAAATTTGTAGTAAGCCCTTTAGGGCTTACTACAAAATGCCTAGATAATCACAAAATCACTAGGCCCAATTAAGGTACTAATATTATTTGTTTTTGGATCAAGAGATGGTAAAATTACTAAATCAAAAGCAGGCAAACTATCATCACTTAAATTCGGATCATAGCCCATAACATAAGCACCCGAAAAACCGGCATAAGACAAGTTATTTCGATAAACAAAGAAAGCGGCAGTATCACCCGATCCATTTTGATTTTTCAAGGTAGCATTCACCGCTTGAACATTATCAAAGGTATCTTGGAAAATGATCACCTGTTTATTACTAATATTATCTCCCCCCGAACCCAGGTTAGAAACAATAATCCCCTGTAGGGGAACCACTGTTCCTTCTGCGGTAGTGAAACCGGGGAAACCTAAAGAACTAAATAGGAATCGATCATCACCATTTATATTAAATTCGGTGATCACATCAACACCTTCGGTGGGGGCTAAATAATAGTAGGAATTATTCCCCAAATTTCCAATTAAACTATCTGCACCTCCGCCCCCGGCTAAGGTATCATCATCTTCACCCCCAAACAGGGTATCGTTGCCCTCATCTCCAAAGATTAGATCATTACCAATTCCTCCAGATACCGTATCTAAACCATCTCCAGCAAAAATACTATCGTCCCCAAGATCACCCAAAATGGAGTCATTTCCGACACCCCCAAAGACAGAATCATCTCCAATCCCGCCGAAGATTGTATCGGTACCGTCCCCACCATTTGCGAAATCATCTCCATCACCGCCGATAATAGAATCATTCCCGGTTCCACCAAATACGGTATCATTGCTTTCCCCGGCATCAATGCTATCGTTACCTGGGCCACCGAGAACTAAGTCTCGACCGACTCCGGCAAAGATTAAGTCTTCTCCATCCTCTCCATAGAGGGAATCATCTCCGGCATTCCCGGTCAGAGAATCATTACCACTTCCCCCTAACAGGGTATCGTTCCCAATCCCACTAATCAGGATGTCATCGTTATTACCACCGGAGAGTAAATTACTATCATCTCCGGCAATTAGGGTATCATTTCCATCTTCCCCTAACAGGGTATTGCGACCTGCACCGCCATCGAGAGAATCATTGCCTTGACCGCCAAAGAGAGAATCATTGCCGACTTGACCGAGGAGCGTATCATTTCCTTCTTCTCCTTGCAGGACGTCATTTCCTTCTCCCCCTTCAAGGGAATCATTTCCCGTCCCCCCTTCAATAATATCTCGGTTGCCTTCACCCAAAAGGGTATCATTTCCAGCAAATCCTCTGATATATTCACTTAAACCAGTCCCAACAATGAAATCATCTCCATCCGTAGTGTTCGAGATGATGTCATCGACAATGGTGATACTAAAAGCATTCTGGGCTGTAGTTCCAATATTATCAGTTAGAAGGAACAAAAATTGATCTCCTCCTGATACATTCCGAGCGTTATATTGGATGGAACCAATATCAATATTTTGCTGAGTAAAGGCATCTCCGGTATTAATTCGTTGGGGTGTAGAACCTAAAACTTGTAAATTCCCTAAATTGGGTTCTTGGGTGACACGGTAAAAGATTTCATTGGGGGGGTTATCCGGGTCTACCGCAAACAGATTGACGGCGGTAATATTTTGCTGACGATTTTGTAAAACAATAATTCCATTATTAACTAATAATGTCGGGGGAATATTAACAGTGATGATCACTTGAGCCGTGGACGTTAGGCCATAACTGTTTTGAATGGTATAGGCAAAGGTTTCTGGCCCTGTAAAACCAGGGTTAGGCGTGAAGGTAATATTTCCCCCAGCCGTAATTGATGCACTACCATTGGCGATGGTTCCCACGCTCACTAATGTGAGTTGACTTCCCTGGGGATCGGTATCATTTGTGAGTACGTTAAATGTCACAAAACCCTCGGGAGGCCGTTTTACGGCATCATTTTGGGCAATGGGTGGCTGTAAAGGTGGAGTTGTGGGTGTTGGTGGGGTGGTTGGTGTTGGTGGAGTTGTAGGTGTTGGTGTGGTTGGTGTTGGTGGAGTTGTGGGTGTTGGTGTGGTTGGTGTTGGTGGAGTTGTGGGTGTTGGGGTAGTTGGTGTTGGTGGAGTTGTGGGTGTTGGTGGAGTTGTGGGTGTTGGGGTGGTTGGTGTTGGGGTGGGAATCGGAATAATCGTACCAGAAATTGGAGTAAAACTATCGGCGGTGATGGTGTTACTATCCACACCAACTAGAACGGCAATATAATCTCCAGCACTGCCGTTTCTAATAATAGTATTGCCCGCATTTTCAGCACTTTGGCTAATAAATAGGTCACTAAATTGTAACCCTCCAGCTAAACCAATGCGATCGCCCAATTCAAAATCATTAACGACTTGAGCATCTCCTAAATTCGCACCGCCACTTTCGCTAGTCATCACAAAGGTGTCATTTCCTGAGCCTCCGGTCAGGGTATCGACACCTAGACCCCCAAATAGGAAATCATCCCCGGTTTCCCCGGAAAGTTGGTCATCTCCTTCGCCCCCAAATACTACATCATTGCCAATACCGCCAAAAATCGTATCGTTTCCTTGGTTTCCATAGAGGTTATCGGCGCCGTCATTACCAAAAATTAGGTCTTCTTCTCCACCACCATAGATGGTATCGTTACCCGCATCGCCCCAAAGCACATCACTGCCTTTATCCCCAAAAACCAGATCATTGCCCTCGCCGCCCCTAACACTATCTGCTCCTTGGCCTCCATAAAGGCTATCATTACCTAAACCGCCAATAACCGTATCATTACCCAGTTGTCCGAGCCCGGTATCGTCTCCAGCACTGGCATCGAGGACATCATTATCCTTACCGCCATTAAGTTCATCGTTCCCTTCACCTCCGGTGAGGGTATCATTGCCTTCATTTCCGTAGAGGGTATCATTATCTTCATCCCCTCGCAGTTCGTCATTTCCCGCTAAACCAAAGATGGTATCGTTTCCGGCTAAACCATTAATCACATCATTGCCAGAGGAACCTGTAATATAGTCGCTGGTTTCTGTTCCCTTACCAATACCCTCAATAATAATAGGTTGATTCCCCGCCAACACTTGAATAAAAACTTGGGCTGGGGCTGTACCATTGGTAACGGTATAACTAAAACTATCTGTTCCAAAGAATTTGGGGTCGGGAGTGTAGGTAAAAATTCCTGCCCCATTAAATACTAGGGTTCCGTTTGCCGTTGAACTAAACTGATTAACGGTGATACTGGTTCCACTTCCACCCTGAACCGTATCGTTTTCCAGAACATTAAAAAATGTCGCCTGTCCTAAATTAGTTTGAAAAAAGTCATTATTGGCAACTGGGGCTGGACTTGTCCCACCATTATTATTAGAAGAGGTGGGGGTCGGAGGAGTGGTGGGGGATGCTGTTGGGGTCGGAGGAGTGGTTGGGGCTGCGGTCGGGGTCGGAGGAGTGGTTGGGGCTGTTGTTGGGGGAGGTGCTGGGCGATTTTGAGGCACAAAAATGACTGTTCCGTTAGCACCAGGAAGGGTTTCCCCCACTAGCCCAGTAAAACTTTGAAATACACCCGGTATTTCCGTCGGAAATATTAATAGCACTTCCTGAGTATTAATTACTCTGGCACTAACGGTATTAATTACTGCACTTGTCATTTTTTTGTCTCCTCATGAATGAACCCACTCGATCAAATCTACCTTTAACACCCCGACCCAGGATTAATTTATATTATTCCCAGAATAACTGATGATAATAACATCAATCCCCGAAAATTTATTGAATTAATTTCTTGATTTTGAAAACAACATAAATAACCTCATTTTTTATATTATAATTAAGGTTGAATTTAACTTTTTTGGTTGCCTTTTTGAAAGACAATTATCTGAAAGTTTGGTCAAAACTATTCCCTATATTATCTGGGTTTGAAGATAGCGATCAAGGGCTGACTACATGAACTAGGGGTAAAAGGGGGCCGAATTGTTCTTGACCATTAACGGCTAAATCACTGTGACAGAGAATTAAGCGATCGCTCACCCGACTTAACAAATCTACAATAATACGGTGCAATCGTTGTAGATCAGCCGACCTTGTATTTGCTTCTGTCCCTGAATACTCCGGTTGTTCCTTGAGAAATAGAGGCGCTCCCCAGAGAATACTCGCTCCTCCACTCAACCACAAGGGAGATCCCACATCTAACCAAAAGTGCCAAGCATGGGAGGCTCGACTGGCCCGATATTGAAAAATTGTTCCCAAGGTTACGGCCGGAGGTTTAACCCCCAAACTGGATACCGGATAAGGGTTAGCAGAAATCACTCCCTGTCGTAATAACTGAATAAACTGGCCGACTTGTTCCGAGATGATCCCATCGGTTTTCGCCTGTAAACGATTCTGCACCTCCCAATAGTGGAGTGCCGTTTCCATTAACTCGCGTAGTGCAGAGAGTTGATCGTTTCTCAAGCTGCGACCCGTGCCATTACCCAAAAAAAATTGCTGAATCCCTCGATCTAATAACACTACTGGACTGGCTAATAACTGGTTTTGATAGTCTTCCCGTTGAACTTCCAGCCAGTGCAAAATCTGATTATAGGCGACCGTCGCCTGATATCCCAACCGATCCCAACGGGGAAAAGCATTCACAGTCAGTAACCGAGGATTCTCTAAGTCAGGCACAAAACAATGATCAGCTAATAACCCCGCCCGTACTGGGTCGATGGAGAAGCAGGGGGAAAGAGTGTCATGGGTGTAGCGGCTCAGGGTAACGAGCATTTCGGCGATCGCATCTCGATGCACCAGATGACCATTCCCCGGATAGACCAATGCCATTAAGGTTAATAAGCCTCGAACTAGGGAAGAACTAATCAGGGGACGTTGTTCCTGCATCGACTCAACGGCTATTCCTGCATGGTTTAAAATTTCCCGCAGGGTATAACGGGCGATCGCATCTAAACCCGGGCCAATCAGGGCAATTTCATCGGGCCGTACCTGGCCAGTTTTAACCGCGGCGATAATCTGTTCGGCGGTTTGTCGGAGTAAATCGGCCCGTGATACCGTTTGAATTGATTGAATCTGAGTAGAAAATAACAGGGAGTCAGGAAAAGCGATGGCATTCTCCAACACCAAATCTAAAATTGGTTCGGCCAATTGTTTCCCTAAACCCCTAGGTTGGTCTAAGGTTTCTGTACGACATCGCTTTTGTAAATCCAAGAAGGCGATCGGGTCAGCCCCTAACCCCAAACGTACAGCCCCATTTGGATTGTAGGTAAATGCAGCCATTTTTCCCTGCTCCAGAAAGAACTCAAACAAGTTACGGGTTAGGACGGGATATTCGTCCACGTCGTCGGCTAAAACTACCGGATATCGACGCAGTAGGTGTTTTTGATAGGTAGGATGATGCAGCAGGTGTTGACCATAGAGATCGGCAATCATCCCATAGGTGAGTAACCCCCGCTCTAAGCACCATTCCCGCCATTGTTGTAGCCATTCTCCTATCTGTTTGTAGGGGGTTTCGATGTCGCCGAGAAATCCCTTTTCTAAAATCTGGGGAATGGCATCTATTGACGTAACACTCAAGGCCGCTAGTTGCAGAATATCCAGAATTTGGCGCACCATCCGGTTAAGGCTAATCCCTGGACGTCTGAGGGGACTGATTTCCAGATCATGACTCCAAAGCCGGAGGGCAAGTTCTTGTTCGGTTTCGGGGCGTAAGCGCAGGGGAAATTGGGCTTTTAACCCTAACTTTTCGACTAATAGGGGCCAAAACAAAATTACTTCGTCTTGAAAAAACCCTAAAGGGGTTGTGGAATAAAAGGAATATTGTCCCTGGGGGGTAGTGGTTAAACGGTTAACCAGGGCAATGCGATTATCACCATTGGCGGCAAAAATTAAGGTCGTGGTGGCGATAGACTCAGGGTTTAACCTAGGTTTGCGTGGAGGTTGTGGGGGTTGGGGAAGGGTTCCCAGTAGGGGTGTCCACTCACAAAATAATTCGATCAGGCGAGTGGTTTTGCCACTTTGGGAACTTCCGGTAATCCAGAGAGCAGGAGAGAGCACGGCAATCGGTCTAAAATTTGTTAAGATACCCCGTACATTGTACCGATGTTCCACCAGAACGTCTTTAATTAATATTCATTTCACTGATTCTTAAGGGGTCTAAACCATGGCCGCTGCTGATTCTAATGTATTTAAACAATTCTTTGGCAATGCTAATCAATGGTTTCGTGATACACCGGAACGGGCTTTAGATCAAGCTTATGATGCCGCATTGAAAATTCGTTCCCTTGAGAATGAGCATTTTCAAGGTGAAAAAATATCTCCAGAATCCCATCCTGAATATAGCGATCGCGTCCTTTCTTATTTTAATTCTGAACTAAAAAAATATCTCAAAATTATTCAGAATCGCTTAATTGTATTTAATACCAGCCGTTCGGTTTTGGGATGGTCGGAACAAATCAATCCATCATCGGGTATTAACCTGGAATTAGAGCAAAAAGTTACCTCGAATGGATCATTACCTCACGGTAAAATAGTTGAGGCTATTTGTGAAAAACTCGATTATATTGATGCGGTAATTACTCGTTATCAAGCCCCAGAATCCTCAGATTTTTATCTAAATTTAACCCCAAATTCTCCCGAAAAATCTCTATTAACAACACCAACAGAAAATCCTCAAAATTCAATTCTAAATAATGGCTCTGACAACAAAAATTTTTTGAATAGTAACCGTACTCCTAGTTCCATAAAAACGATAAAACCGGGGTTGAGGAACAATAATTCGACTCGGGTTTTACCCCGTTCTTTATTGAGAACATTAGGTCGAATTAAACAGGAACTCAGACCCGGATCGGAGTCGGAAATTATTGCGAGTTATAAGCAAACTCAAGCTAAAACCGTAATTTCTATCAGATTTATTCTGTTGTTGATTTTGATTCCTTTATTGACTCAACAATTAGCTAAAAATTTCTTGGTCGGGCCGATTATAGATGGAATATTTACAAATAAAGAACAAACACCTATTTTTATCAATATCGATCTGGAGGAAGAAGCCTTTATCGAATTAAAACAATATGAAGAACGTCTTAGATTTAAGGCTTTAATTAGTCAAGCTCCTCCCTTAACTTCAGAGAAATTAGATGAAAAACTCAAGGAAAAAGCTAAAGAAATAGCCGAACAATATAAGGGGGATAGTAGTAGCGCGATCAAGAATGTTTTCGCAGATATTATCTCGGTTTTTATGTTCGCTTTTATTTTAGTTTACAACCGTAGCGAGGTAGAGATTCTCAAATCATTTATGGGGGATTTAATTTATGGGTTGAGTGATAGTGCGAAAGCTTTTATTATTATTTTGTCTACGGATATGTTTGTGGGGTTTCATTCGCCCCACGGTTGGGAGGTGATTTTAGAAAGTACCGCCCGACATTTCGGACTTCCTGAAAATCGGGACTTCAATTTTTTGTTTATTGCGACCTTTCCAGTTATCTTAGATGCGGTGTTTAAATATTGGATTTTCCGTTATCTCAACCGCAGTTCTCCTTCTGCTGTTTCTACTTATAAAACCATGAATGAATAACAATTCTGTAGGGACTGTAGGGGCGGGTTCAAGTTAACCTTTAATGCTGATAAATAATCTCCCTAAACCCGCCTCGATCCTATCCCCAAATCCCCGATTAATTGAAGGTTAATGTTGGGTTTGGGCGGGTTGATTATGGTGATCTGTTGATATCAAAAATTTTTACAGAACCCGCCCCTACAATTTAATATTTTACACGGTAGGGATGAATTTTAAATAGTTATTTATGAGGATCAGAAATTGGGTTGGGTTGGTTTTCTTGAGGTAATAATGCTTTTAAAGCTTTGACTTCCTCCTGTAAGAATTTAACCTGTTCTAATAATTGTTGATTACTCTCGGTTAAAACTTTGGTTTGACTACTTAAATAGGGGTCACTTTCCCACCAATTAATCCCTATTTCCCTAGCTTTATCGACGGAAGCAATTAACAAACGAATTCTAATATTCAGGAGTTCGGTGGAACCCACGGAAACGGAAATATCCCCAGCGATGACAATACCCTTATCTAAAACCCTTTCTAAAATATCAGCTAAACTCGATCCTTGGGTCGATGTGGGAACACCCCGTTGTATATTTGATGGACGTTGCTGTGAGTTCATGGTTGAATTAATTCTCCTTGTTTGTTCACCGCAAAGAAACGATTATCCTGCTGTTTCAGATGTCCTTGTTTTAATAAAGAGCGCAATACATTAGTGGTTTGAACTCGATTTAATCCTAACGCTACTTCAATTTCTGAAACCCTGGCGCTGGTGGTTTTCTGTAAATATTGATAAACTTGTTCTTCAATTTCTAAGGAGTTATTTTCGGTTAATTGGGTTTCTGATGGGGGTAAAAAACTGTTAGTTGATGTGTCACCATCGGTTAATACGGTTTTGATCACTTTTTCTAATTTATTCTGAGCTTCTGTTAGGGATAGGTTGGTACGGGATAATAAAATATCGGCACAAACTTTAATAAAATCCTGATTATTTTCCTGAATAGAAATATCATGTTCATGACAGATTTTGGCAATAATCAATCCGGGTCTTAATCCCGATGCTTTATCAATATGGGGTCGGGCAGCTTTACCATTTTGAACGGGTTTAATTTCTTTTTTTTGGGTGGTTATTTCTAAATAAATTTTGACTATTTCAATAATGTTTTTGGCATCTTCGGGGGAAATTCCGATTTTTTGAATTAAAATTTCCTGCTGGGTTTCGTCATCTGGTTCGGGCATATCAATAGTAATTAACCGATCTAATAACGCATCTTGAGTCCCATAAACTCCACAATATTCTTCGGGGTTTGAGGTAAAAATAGCTCTAAAATGGGGGTTAACTCGAATATATTCTGAACGGCTATTATTCGGAGGCAGCACTAATAATTTTTCTTCTAAAGCAGACAGTAAAACGTTATTCACCTCTGGACGGGAACGGTTAAACTCATCATAAACCAGGGTAAATCCTTCTTTACACGCCAAGGTCAGACGAGAATCAATCCAATTTTGTCGTAATTCATCTTCTAATTTAACAACACTATGAATAAAATTATCAACAACTTTCTTGCGAGTATAGCCTAGTTGGTTGCCAATTAAATCGGAGGATTTGAGTTCATCATCCCCAAAAATTAAAACGATGGGACGGTTTAATAAATCGGCTAAGTGCATCGCCAGGGTGGTTTTTCCGGTTCCGGCTGGCCCCCGTAAGTGCAGAGAAAAGCCACTCTGAAGATACCTCAAGGCTCTAATTGTAAGTTGTTCAATGGTTGGAGTATTAACAAAGCCTTTAGGACGAGCTTGAAGCACGGTAGTCATATTTTTAATGGCGTTATTTAGCTAAAATACTGCCGAGTTAGGGATTAGCGGCAGGTTTAATTTAATGTTATATCAGGGAACCGAGAATGGAGGATAAACCTACAAACCTAGGATTTCTTAACAGGAATATAAACGCGATGGAATAGAGCGTTGCGGGGTAATCGCTTTTCGCGGTTTTCGGTGGGAACTCCCCCAAACTGTCTGTTGAAGTTTGAGGTGATAGTCTTGTAGTTCGGCGCGAAATACCCCTAAATCCTCAAATAACTTCTGAACAGCGTCTTTTCTTTCCGTCCGACTCTGTTGGAGTTGTTGTTGTAATTGTGCGGCCATTTGCTGGTGCAGAATATCTAACTCCCCTAAATATTCTTCGACTTCCCGATATAGGGTTTGACGAAAAATAGCTAAGTCCTCAAGTAAAGTTTCCCTAGCTTCTAGGCGCTGTTTCTGATAATTGGCTAACAGATCCGTTACCCGATGTTCTAGGTCTTCCCGAAATTCAGATAATTGCTGATGCAGTTGGGCTGCGACCTGTGAGCGTTCTTCGATGGTTTGCTGCAAAAACTCACCCACTTCCTGGGATAATTGCTGGATAAAGTTTTCCAGTTGTTCTCGCTGTTGCTGGGCTACCCACAAACGCTCGGTGCTGATGTTTGTTAATAATTCTTGGGTTTGTTGTTGTACACCCGTGACAAACCCCTGTCGAGATTCTTGATCATCTAAAGCCTGATTTTGGCGCTCTTGTTGCCAGAGGGATAGGGTGGTTTGAACTTGCTGTTGCCGTTCTTGAACTCCCTGTTGGCGTCCGATACGATCCTGTTGCCACTTGTCTTTTAAAGCCATAATTTTTTTGAAACCCTCGTGTCAGTGGGTTGTGCATTTCTGGGCATTGGGTATGGGCAGTGAATTGCGTTGACTATACTTACACCCTGAATTATTAATGGGTAAAACTTTATCCCAAACCATAATGAGTGAAGCGTTCTGCTTTTTTTGCTCCATACCCGTTGCCTATTCCATCAATCTTAGACCGAAGGAACAGCCGCCTGTGCGGTTAAACCAACGGCTTCTGCGTACTTGAGATAGGTTTCAACAGAAGCGATCACGATTCTTGCTTCTATGGATAGAAGCTCGATTCCAACGAGGGAAACCCGTACCCAAGCGTCAATCACAATGCCTTTATCTAAGATCCGATCGATAACTTCGGCCAGACTGGAGGATGAGTTTACTTTTTCAACGGCCATGAGTCTATTACTCCTTTTTGGTGGAAAGAACTGGGTATATGCTTATAGAGTTCTTTAGGCTAATCATACCCCGAAAGTTGCCAATTTTGATGTTTGTTTGTTACTTATTTTTACAATTTCTCAATCTTTATTTATCCCTGGGGTTGATCCAGGGTCGCAGGTTGAGGCACTCCGGGGTTAACGGTGGGTTGGGGTTTAATAGAATGTCGGTGGGAACTCCCCCAAACTGTCTGTTGAAGTTTGAGGTGATAGTCTTGTAGTTCGGCGCGAAATACCCCTAAATCCTCAAATAACTTCTGAACAGCGTCTTTTCTTTCCGTCCGACTCTGTTGGAGTTGTTGTTGTAATTGTGCGGCCATTTGCTGGTGCAGAATATCTAACTCCCCTAAATATTCTTCGACTTCCCGATATAGGGTTTGACGAAAAATAGCTAAGTCCTCAAGTAAAGTTTCCCTAGCTTCTAGGCGCTGTTTCTGATAATTGGCTAACAGATCCGTTACCCGATGTTCTAGGTCTTCCCGAAATTCAGATAATTGCTGATGCAGTTGGGCTGCGACCTGTGAGCGTTCTTCGATGGTTTGCTGCAAAAACTCACCCACTTCCTGGGATAATTGCTGGATAAAGTTTTCCAGTTGTTCTCGCTGTTGCTGGGCTACCCACAAACGCTCGGTGCTGATGTTTGTTAATAATTCTTGGGTTTGTTGTTGTACACCCGTGACAAACCCCTGTCGAGATTCTTGATCATCTAAAGCCTGATTTTGGCGCTCTTGTTGCCAGAGGGATAGGGTGGTTTGAACTTGCTGTTGCCGTTCTTGAACTCCCTGTTGGCGTCCGATACGATCCTGTTGCCACTTGTCTTTTAAAGCCATAATTTTTTTGAAACCCTCGTGTCAGTGGGTTGTGCATTTCTGGGCATTGGGTATGGGCAGTGAATTGCGTTGACTATACTTACACCCTGAATTATTAATGGGTAAAACTTTATCCCAAACCATAATGAGTGAAGCGTTCTGCTTTTTTTGCTCCATACCCGTTGCCTATTCCATCAATCTTAGACCGAAGGAACAGCCGCCTGTGCGGTTAAACCAACGGCTTCTGCGTACTTGAGATAGGTTTCAACAGAAGCGATCACGATTCTTGCTTCTATGGATAGAAGCTCGATTCCAACGAGGGAAACCCGTACCCAAGCGTCAATCACAATGCCTTTATCTAAGATCCGATCGATAACTTCGGCCAGACTGGAGGATGAGTTTACTTTTTCAACGGCCATGAGTCTATTACTCCTTTTTGGTGGAAAGAACTGGGTGTATGCTTATAGAGTTCTTTAGGCTAATCATACCCCGAAAGTTGCTAATTTTGATGCTTGTTTGTTACTTATTTTTACAATTTCTCAATCTTTATTTATCCCTGGGGTTGATCCAGGGTCGCAGGTTGAGGCACTCCGGGGTTAACGGTGGGTTGGGGTTTAATAGGATGTCGGTGGGAACTCCCCCAAACTGTCTGTTGAAGTTTGAGGTGATAGTCTTGTAGTTCGGCGCGAAATACCCCTAAATCCTCAAATAACTTCTGAACAGCGTCTTTTCTTTCCGTCCGACTCTGTTGGAGTTGTTGTTGTAATTGTGCGGCCATTTGCTGGTGCAGAATATCTAACTCCCCTAAATATTCTTCGACTTCCCGATATAGGGTTTGACGAAAAATAGCTAAGTCCTCAAGTAAAGTTTCCCTAGCTTCTAGGCGCTGTTTCTGATAATTGGCTAACAGATCCGTTACCCGATGTTCTAGGTCTTCCCGAAATTCAGATAATTGCTGATGCAGTTGGGCTGCGACCTGTGAGCGTTCTTCGATGGTTTGCTGCAAAAACTCACCCACTTCCTGGGATAATTGCTGGATAAAGTTTTCCAGTTGTTCTCGCTGTTGCTGGGCTACCCACAAACGCTCGGTGCTGATGTTTGTTAATAATTCTTGGGTTTGTTGTTGTACACCCGTGACAAACCCCTGTCGAGATTCTTGATCATCTAAAGCCTGATTTTGGCGCTCTTGTTGCCAGAGGGATAGGGTGGTTTGAACTTGCTGTTGCCGTTCTTGAACTCCCTGTTGGCGTCCGATACGATCCTGTTGCCACTTGTCTTTTAAAGCCATAATTTTTTTGAAACCCTCGTGTCAGTGGGTTGTGCATTTCTGGGCATTGGGTATGGGCAGTGAATTGCGTTGACTATACTTACACCCTGAATTATTAATGGGTAAAACTTTATCCCAAACCATAATGAGTGAAGCGTTCTGCTTTTTTTGCTCCATACCCGTTGCCTATTCCATCAATCTTAGACCGAAGGAACAGCCGCCTGTGCGGTTAAACCAACGGCTTCTGCGTACTTGAGATAGGTTTCAACAGAAGCGATCACGATTCTTGCTTCTATGGATAGAAGCTCGATTCCAACGAGGGAAACCCGTACCCAAGCGTCAATCACAATGCCTTTATCTAAGATCCGATCGATAACTTCGGCTAGACTGGAGGATGAGTTTACTTTTTCAACGGCCATGAGTCTATTACTCCTTTTTGGTGGAAAGAACTGGGTGTATGCTTATAGAGTTCTTTAGGCTAATCATACCCCGAAAGTTGCTAATTTTGATGCTTGTTTGTTACTTATTTTTACAATTTCTCAGTCTCTATTTATCCCTGGGGTTGATCCAGGGTCGTGGGTTGGGGTTTAATGGAATGGGGAATGGCTTGAGATCGGCATTGGGTATGGGCAGTGAATTGCGTTGACTATACTTACACCCTGAATCATTAATGGGTAAAACTTTATCCCAAACCATAATGAGTGAAGCGTTCTGCTTTTTTTGCTCCATACCCGTTGCCTATTCCATCAATCTTAGACCGAAGGAACAGCCGCCTGTGCGGTTAAACCAACGGCTTCTGCGTACTTGAGATAGGTTTCAACAGAAGCGATCACGATTCTTGCTTCTATGGATAGAAGCTCGATTCCAACGAGGGAAACCCGTACCCAAGCGTCAATCACAATGCCTTTATCTAAGATCCGATCGATAACTTCGGCCAGACTGGAGGATGAGTTTACTTTTTCAACGGCCATGAGTCTATTACTCCTTTTTGGTGGAAAGAACTGGGTATATGCTTATAGAGTTCTTTAGGCTAAAAATTATAAAACCATGAATGAATAACAATTCTGTAGGGACTGTAGGGGCGGGTTCAAGTTAACCTTTAATGCTGATAAATAATCTCCCTAAACCCGCCTCGATCCTATCCCCAAATCCCCGATTAATTGAAGGTTAATGTTGGGTTTGGGCGGGTTGATTATGGTGATCTGTTGATATCAAAAATTTTTACAGAACCCGCCCCTACAATTTAATATTTTACACGGTAGGGATGAATTTTAAATAGTTATTTATGAGGATCAGAAATTGGGTTGGGTTGGTTTTCTTGAGGTAATAATGCTTTTAAAGCTTTGACTTCCTCCTGTAAGAATTTAACCTGTTCTAATAATTGTTGATTACTCTCGGTTAAAACTTTGGTTTGACTACTTAAATAGGGGTCACTTTCCCACCAATTAATCCCTATTTCCCTAGCTTTATCGACGGAAGCAATTAACAAACGAATTCTAATATTCAGGAGTTCGGTGGAACCCACGGAAACGGAAATATCCCCAGCGATGACAATACCCTTATCTAAAACCCTTTCTAAAATATCAGCTAAACTCGATCCTTGGGTCGATGTGGGAACACCCCGTTGTATATTTGATGGAAGTTGCTGTGAGTTCATGGTTGAATTAATTCTCCTTGTTTGTTCACCGCAAAGAAACGATTATCCTGCTGTTTCAGATGTCCTTGTTTTAATAAAGAGCGCAATACATTAGTGGTTTGAACTCGATTTAATCCTAACGCTACTTCAATTTCTGAAACCCTGGCGCTGGTGGTTTTCTGTAAATATTGATAAACTTGTTCTTCAATTTCTAAGGAGTTATTTTCGGTTAATTGGGTTTCTGATGGGGGTAAAAAACTGTTAGTTGATGTGTCACCATCGGTTAATACGGTTTTGATCACTTTTTCTAATTTATTCTGAGCTTCTGTTAGAGATAGGTTGGTACGGGATAATAAAATATCGGCACAAACTTTAATAAAATCCTGATTATTTTCCTGAATAGAAATATCATGTTCATGACAGATTTTGGCAATAATCAATCCGGGTCTTAATCCCGATGCTTTATCAATATGGGGTCGGGCAGCTTTACCATTTTGAACGGGTTTAATTTCTTTTTTTTGGGTGGTTATTTCTAAATAAATTTTGACTATTTCAATAATGTTTTTGGCATCTTCGGGGGAAATTCCGATTTTTTGAATTAAAATTTCCTGCTGGGTTTCGTCATCTGGTTCGGGCATATCAATAGTAATTAACCGATCTAATAACGCATCTTGAGTCCCATAAACTCCACAATATTCTTCGGGGTTTGAGGTAAAAATAGCTCTAAAATGGGGGTTAACTCGAATATATTCTGAACGGCTATTATTCGGAGGCAGCACTAATAATTTTTCTTCTAAAGCAGACAGTAAAACGTTATTCACCTCTGGACGGGAACGGTTAAACTCATCATAAACCAGGGTAAATCCTTCTTTACACGCCAAGGTCAGACGAGAATCAATCCAATTTTGTCGTAATTCATCTTCTAATTTAACAACACTATGAATAAAATTATCAACAACTTTCTTGCGAGTATAGCCTAGTTGGTTGCCAATTAAATCGGAGGATTTGAGTTCATCATCCCCAAAAATTAAAACGATGGGACGGTTTAATAAATCGGCTAAGTGCATCGCCAGGGTGGTTTTTCCGGTTCCGGCTGGCCCCCGTAAGTGCAGAGAAAAGCCACTCTGAAGATACCTCAAGGCTCTAATTGTAAGTTGTTCAATGGTTGGAGTATTAACAAAGCCTTTAGGACGAGCTTGAAGCACGGTAGTCATATTTTTAATGGCGTTATTTAGCTAAAATACTGCCGAGTTAGGGATTAGCGGCAGGTTTAATTTAATGTTATATCAGGGAACCGAGAATGGAGGATAAACCTACAAACCTAGGATTTCTTAACAGGAATATAAACGCGATGGAATAGAGCGTTGCGGGGTAATCGCTTTTCGCGGTTTTCGGTGGGAACTCCCCCAAACTGTCTGTTGAAGTTTGAGGTGATAGTCTTGTAGTTCGGCGCGAAATACCCCTAAATCCTCAAATAACTTCTGAACAGCGTCTTTTCTTTCCGTCCGACTCTGTTGGAGTTGTTGTTGTAATTGTGCGGCCATTTGCTGGTGCAGAATATCTAACTCCCCTAAATATTCTTCGACTTCCCGATATAGGGTTTGACGAAAAATAGCTAAGTCCTCAAGTAAAGTTTCCCTAGCTTCTAGGCGCTGTTTCTGATAATTGGCTAACAGATCCGTTACCCGATGTTCTAGGTCTTCCCGAAATTCAGATAATTGCTGATGCAGTTGGGCTGCGACCTGTGAGCGTTCTTCGATGGTTTGCTGCAAAAACTCACCCACTTCCTGGGATAATTGCTGGATAAAGTTTTCCAGTTGTTCTCGCTGTTGCTGGGCTACCCACAAACGCTCGGTGCTGATGTTTGTTAATAATTCTTGGGTTTGTTGTTGTACACCCGTGACAAACCCCTGTCGAGATTCTTGATCATCTAAAGCCTGATTTTGGCGCTCTTGTTGCCAGAGGGATAGGGTGGTTTGAACTTGCTGTTGCCGTTCTTGAACTCCCTGTTGGCGTCCGATACGATCCTGTTGCCACTTGTCTTTTAAAGCCATAATTTTTTTGAAACCCTCGTGTCAGTGGGTTGTGCATTTCTGGGCATTGGGTATGGGCAGTGAATTGCGTTGACTATACTTACACCCTGAATTATTAATGGGTAAAACTTTATCCCAAACCATAATGAGTGAAGCGTTCTGCTTTTTTTGCTCCATACCCGTTGCCTATTCCATCAATCTTAGACCGAAGGAACAGCCGCCTGTGCGGTTAAACCAACGGCTTCTGCGTACTTGAGATAGGTTTCAACAGAAGCGATCACGATTCTTGCTTCTATGGATAGAAGCTCGATTCCAACGAGGGAAACCCGTACCCAAGCGTCAATCACAATGCCTTTATCTAAGATCCGATCGATAACTTCGGCTAGACTGGAGGATGAGTTTACTTTTTCAACGGCCATGAGTCTATTACTCCTTTTTGGTGGAAAGAACTGGGTGTATGCTTATAGAGTTCTTTAGGCTAATCATACCCCGAAAGTTGCTAATTTTGATGCTTGTTTGTTACTTATTTTTACAATTTCTCAGTCTCTATTTATCCCTGGGGTTGATCCAGGGTCGTGGGTTGGGGTTTAATGGAATGGGGAATGGCTTGAGATCGGCATTGGGTATGGGCAGTGAATTGCGTTGACTATACTTACACCCTGAATCATTAATGGGTAAAACTTTATCCCAAACCATAATGAGTGAAGCGTTCTGCTTTTTTTGCTCCATACCCGTTGCCTATTCCATCAATCTTAGACCGAAGGAACAGCCGCCTGTGCGGTTAAACCAACGGCTTCTGCGTACTTGAGATAGGTTTCAACAGAAGCGATCACGATTCTTGCTTCTATGGATAGAAGCTCGATTCCAACGAGGGAAACCCGTACCCAAGCGTCAATCACAATGCCTTTATCTAAGATCCGATCGATAACTTCGGCCAGACTGGAGGATGAGTTTACTTTTTCAACGGCCATGAGTCTATTACTCCTTTTTGGTGGAAAGAACTGGGTGTATGCTTATAGAGTTCTTTAGGCTAATCATACCCCGAAAGTTGCTAATTTTGATGCTTGTTTGTTACTTATTTTTACAATTTCTCAGTCTCTATTTATCCCTGGGGTTGATCCAGGGTCGTGGGTTGGGGTTTAATGGAATGGGGAATGGCTTGAGATCGGCATTGGGTATGGGCAGTGAATTGCGTTGACTATACTTACACCCTGAATCATTAATGGGTAAAACTTTATCCCAAACCATAATGAGTGAAGCGTTCTGCTTTTTTTGCTCCATACCCGTTGCCTATTCCATCAATCTTAGACCGAAGGAACAGCCGCCTGTGCGGTTAAACCAACGGCTTCTGCGTACTTGAGATAGGTTTCAACAGAAGCGATCACGATTCTTGCTTCTATGGATAGAAGCTCGATTCCAACGAGGGAAACCCGTACCCAAGCGTCAATCACAATGCCTTTATCTAAGATCCGATCGATAACTTCGGCCAGACTGGAGGATGAGTTTACTTTTTCAACGGCCATGAGTCTATTACTCCTTTTTGGTGGAAAGAACTGGGTATATGCTTATAGAGTTCTTTAGGCTAATCATACCCCGAAAGTTGCTAATTTTGATGTTTGTTTGTTACTTATTTTTACAATTTCTCAGTCTTTATTTATCCCTGGGAATGAATTATTGCACAAATTCATTCCGATTTCAAAAATTGTTGCACAAAAAACCAAAAAATGTTATGATCATTTGCGCCGTTTAAGTTATCAGTTAAAAATCAAAAATAAAGAGTAGAGATTTATATTTTATCTTTACTGATAACTGTTTACTGATAACTGATAACTGATTATTTTGTGCCCAAATCACCGGATTAAATAATGCCCCGGATATTAGTCATAGATGATGACCCCGCAATTTCGGAACTGGTAGCCATTAACTTAGAAATGGCTGGTTATGAAGTGAGCCAAGCAGAAGATGGGATTAAAGGGCAAGCCCTGGCGATGCAATTGTTGCCAGATTTAATTATTTTGGATTTAATGTTGCCGAAGGTGGACGGGTTCACCATTTGCCAACGTTTACGCCGGGATGAACGCACGACAGATATTCCGGTGTTGATGTTAACTGCATTGGGACAAACCCAAAACAAAGTTGAAGGGTTTAATTCGGGGGCCGATGATTATTTAACCAAACCTTTTGAGTTAGAAGAAATGTTGGCAAGGGTGAGGGCTCTGTTGCGAAGAACTGATCGCATTCCCCATGCGGCTAAACATAGCGAAATTCTCAGTTATGGCACTTTAACCTTAGTCCCTGAAAGGTTTGAAGCGATTTGGTTTGAGACCACCGTTAAATTGACCCATTTGGAATTTGAACTTTTACATTGCTTGCTGCAACGTCATGGTCAAACCGTTGCGCCTAGTGAGATTTTAAAAGAAGTTTGGGGTTATGACCCCAATGATGATATCGAGACGATCCGAGTTCATATTCGCCATTTACGCACAAAAATGGAACCCGATCCCCGTCATCCTCGCTATATTAAAACCATCTACGGTGCAGGATATTGTTTGGAACTTCCCACGGGCAAGGGGAAACCCGATGATCTCGCCCCCCCTACGGAGTCCTCTATAGACGGAAATGGAGCCAAGGGGAAGAAGAAATAGGGAGCAGGGGGAGGGGAGGCAGGGGGGAGAAATCATTAACTCTGGTCTTTTGTCCCCGGTCTTCTGTCTCCTGTCCCTATATAAAGAAGTTAGTCGCCTGTAACTTGTTCTTTGTAGGATTTGAATTCTTGAACTAATTCCTGACGGGTTGAGGCTTTGAGCAGGTAACGATAGACAAACCAAGCGGTATATCCCATACCAATTAACTCAAAGGTTGGAGCTAAAAGAGGAACATCATTCAGAGCATAGATCACCGCAAATAAAACCTTCAGAGTCACAAGGGCGGATAAAATCAGAACAATGGTAATAATTGGTTTTTGGTAGGAGCCAAAAAAACTGGAGATGTAACCCGGAAGTTCGGATAAGACAACTACAACTTTTTCTTTAATTTCATCAAACTGGGCATTGGTTGAAGGGGAGGTAATAGCATCACCTGTTTCTACAGTGACATCTATTTTGGTTCCGGTAGGGGTGGATGTGTCCGTGATCTTCGTGGGTTCTTGCATTTTTCGTCTCCTTGTTTAAAAAAATATGCAGTACCAATAGATTTTAAGCCAGAGAGAACAGGTTTTTGCCAGAATTAGACTATTTGACCCAAAAAAGGGTCTGAAGCCCCGTCCTTCTAAGACGGCTTTTTATTTGTAATCAAGAAATACCGGGTTAACGGTTTTGGACTTGGGGAGTTTCAGGTTGAGAACAGCCGATCACAGAGGCTACAATTAAACCCATTAGACCCGGGATTAAATCTAATATAAATCTTAATAATTACTTCTTGAGAGAGATGATAATCTTAACTAATTATTATAAGAATGATCAACTGTTGTCATAATGGGTAAAGTGTTTTTAGGTTAAAGACAAAGTATGAGAGATCTCGATCAAGCAAAAGCCATTGAACTCCTCAACACGATTATGGAATTCGAGTTAGCCGGGGTGGTGCGTTATACTCATTATTCTCTGATGGTAACCGGGCCGAATCGTTTGCCCATTGTACAGTTTTTCAAGGCTCAAGCCACAGAATCTTTGCTTCATGCTCAACAAGCTGGAGAAATTCTTACCGGTTTAGAAGGACATCCTAGTCAAAAAATTGCCCCCATTGAGGAAAGTTATCAGCATTCGGTCAGGGATCTTTTACAGGAAAGTTTAGCTCATGAGCGCAAGGCTTTAGAATTGTATAAGGATTTGCTAGAAGTTGTTGAAAATGCGAGTATTTATTTAGAAGAATACGCTCGGACTATGATTGGTCAGGAGGAATTACATAATATTGAAATCAAGAAAATGTTGCGCGATTTTAGTTAATCTTAGATAATTTTTATGCTGGTTAATTCCAGCCCACTTAGCAACTTATTCAACTTGTTTTAGAACAAAACAATTACTATGGATATAACCCAAGCATTACCTACATTTTTTATTACTTTAAGAGAAGGTTTTGAAGCTGCTTTAGTGGTGGGAATTGTCCTAGCTTGTTTAAAAAAAGCAGAACAAAGTTATCTCAATTCCTGGGTATTTTATGGGGTGGGAGTAGGAATTATTGCCAGTGCATTTTTTGGCATATTATTTGGATGGCTAATTCAAGGAATTGCTACGTCTGAACATCCCTACGCTCCAGTTTTTGGCGAATTTTTAGAAGCAGGAATTGGGTTGTTTGCGATCGCCATGTTAAGTTGGATGTTAATTTGGATGACTCAACAATCTAAATCCTTAAAGTCCGAAGTAGAAGGAGCAGTTAAAGCCGCCATTAATAAAAATAAAACCGCAGCAGGATGGGGAATTTTTGGCTTAATTTTTATTGCGGTTTTACGGGAAGGTCTGGAAACCGTTATTTTTATCTTAGCTACCTTTGAACAGGGAATTATGCCTGCAATTGGGGCGGTTTTAGGTTTATTTGTCGCCGCAGGATTAGGAATATTACTCTTTAAGTGGGGGGTAAAAATTAATATTCGTTTGTTTTTTCAAATCATGGGAATTTTTCTGTTATTAATTGTAGCAGGATTAGTAATTTCAGTTCTCAAACATTTGGATGCGGGAGTAGGAATATTAGCCCAAATTAATCCTGGATATGCGGGATTATGTTTAACTCAACCTGCTTCTTGTTTATTAGGGGATTTGGTATTAAATACTCAGGGATTTTTACCCGATAAACAATTTCCAGGGATCGTTTTAAAAGCCTTATTTGGCTATAGAGATCAATTGTATTTTGTCCAAATTGTAAGTTATTTTCTGTTTTTAATTACAGTGGGATGGTTTTATTTACAAGAAGTTAATGGAAAAGCGATCGCACCCCCAAAGATAGAAAAAACAGTTTCTTAATGTTATTTGAAATTATGCGATCGCCAATCCCGTTAAACTGAGTATAGATTGTCCGATCACCTGGCAATATTGGGTATACTAATAGTAGTCCTGAATTTATCAACCATGAGTAAGTTATGCTAAAGTTCGTTATGGCAGCTTTAGTGGCTTTAGAAATCGTTTTGCTGAGTTCCTGGGTGATTCCCCCCGCTAATGCCACATCCCCCAATTCAGAAGTCTATATTTGGGATTATGCTTCAGTTGGGAATAGTCAAATGGTCTGTAAAAAAGTCGTTTTCCATGTCGAAAATCGTCCTTTACCTCCCGGTGTAGAGGTTCAACCTGCAAGGATTGATTCTAGGATTGTTAATGATGTTGATTGTAGTCATTTAACTAAACCTATTTTAAAATAAAATAGTACAAGAAAGGAAGTTAAAACCATCCTAAAATTAGGAATATTCAATTTTCTTTCTTTTTTTGTTAAATTATATCTTCAGTAAACCCTTTTCTACAATTTCTCTAATTTCTCTAATAAATTCGGCTGGAGTTTGAATGATTAATCCACTCTGGAATGAAACTTCGGCTGTAAAATCTTTGGTATTTAAGCTCAATAGACGATCAACATGCAAATATTCTACGCATCAAGAACGTTGCTCCCGATTAATCACTTCTCGCTCTGCTTCCAAACCTGCTAATAAATCAGTCAAACTGACATTTTCATTTTCCATCAGAGTTGCGATCTGATCAATCAGTTGAGGAACTTGAGGTTGTTGAGGAGTCAGTACAATTAAATCACCGATTTGTAGTAATATCAGGTTATCTCCCTCGTTAATATTGAGGGAATCTTGTATAACCTGGGGAATGGTAATTTCTCCTTTCTGTCCTAAAACAATAGGGATCTGTTTAATCTCTAGCTCCGGTGCTTTCATATTATGTATGATAGTTTGGGTTTACTCAACTATTGTAGATCTAAAATTAAATATAGCTTAAAATCAGGGAAAAAGATTGTATAAGGAGTTTACCAAATGTCATTACCAGCATTCACCAATGTTATTAAAATGATGGAGTCTTTACCCATTGAATTACAAGATATTAATATAAAGATGAGGTTGTGCTTTCGCCCCTTCCCTGATATTCTTGGTAATCTAACAGGTCAATACTAATTTTGTTAAAATTAATAGCATTGAAAGAGGTAATCATCATGAGTATCCGTGACCTTGTTCTCGCTAAATTAGAAGAACTTCCCGAAACTCTGTTACAGGAAGTTAACCAAGCTATTGATAAGATCATTGACCAAAATCTTGATAAAACGGTTGAGAGTAATGTTGATGAAAAGCTGCTAAAAGCCTGGTTAAAATGGTTTGAAGGAGTCGATCAGTTACAAGTAAAAACTGCAACACCCACTAACGAATACCAGCAAATTCTACTCAATAAATATCGCCAGCAAGGTCTAAACCTATGATTCTTTGTGATGCAGGTGTTTTACTTTGTCTAGTTGATTCCAGTCAACCGAAACATCTAGCCTATAGGGGTGCAATTCAAAAATTAACAAAACCTCTGATCACAACCTGGCCATGTTTAACAGAAGCCATGTATCTTGCTTTGCATCGTGGAGGTTGGGTTATGCAAAAACATTTAGGTCAACTTCTCTTAAATAAATTACTGACTATTTATGAAATTGAAGAAAATGACTATATTCGTTTATTTGGGTTAATGGAGAAATATTTTGATCGACCAATGGATTTAGCGGATGCAACCTTAGTTTTAGTAGCTGAAAAAACAGGGTATCATCAAATTTTAACCCTTGATTCTGACTTCTTATTTTATCGAATTGACAATCAGGATACTTTTGATATTATTCAAGTTCCATAATTAAACGTTCATGGTCAAAAAATAGTAGGGAATATGACACCGCCATATTCCCTACAAAATGATGTTAACTAAAGCTGAAATTACGCATCATCTAACGCAGCAATTCCAGGTAATACTTTCCCTTCTAACAGTTCTAAACTGGCGCCACCTCCAGTAGAAATATGGCTCATTTGTTCGCCTAAATTCAACTGTTCCACCGCCGCAACGGAGTCACCGCCACCGATAATAGTAATTGCGCCTGTTTTGGTTAAATCTGCTAACGTTAAAGCGATTGCTTTAGTTCCGGCTGCAAATTTCTCAAACTCAAAAACCCCCATGGGGCCGTTCCAAATCACGGTTTTGCAATCCCCTAAAGCGTCTTGGAAGACTTTAACAGAATCCGGGCCAATATCTAACCCCATCCAACCATCAGGAATCTCATTAATGCTAACGGTTTTTGCTTCCGCATCAGGGGCAAATTTATCAGCAACAATCACATCGGTAGGTAATAAGAATGCCACGCCTTTTTGTTTAGCTTTGGCTTCTAATTCCCGGGCTAATTCCAGTTTATCTTCTTCCACCAAAGACTTACCCACATTCAAACCGCGAGCTTTATAGAAGGTGAAAATCATCCCACCGCCCAACAGCAATTTATCGCATTTATCTAAAAGAGCTTCAATTACACCAATTTTAGAAGACACTTTAGAACCGCCAACAATAGCAGCTAAAGGCCGTTTGGGTTCTTCAATTGCTCCTTGTAAAAACTTGAGTTCTTTTTCAATTAAATACCCCGCGACAGAAGGCAAATGATGAGTTACTCCTTCAGTAGAAGCATGGGCGCGGTGGGCGGTTCCAAAAGCATCATTAACGTATAAATCAGCAACAGAAGCTAATTGTTTAGCAAATTCCGGATCGTTTTTTTCTTCTTCGGCATAGAAACGGACGTTTTCTAATACGGCGACATCCCCATTTTCCATGGCTGCAACCGCTTGGGTGACTTCATCCCCAATACAATCGTCAAATTTCTTAACAGGTTTACCTAACAATTCCGATAACCGGGCTGCCACAGGGGTTAAACGCAGGGACTCGTCTACGCCTTTAGGACGGCCAAAGTGGCTGGTTAAAATCACTTTAGCGCCTTTAGAAGTTAAATCTTGGATAGTCGGCAGAGCCGCACGAATCCGTGTATCATCGGTAATTGAACCGTTATCTAGGGGAACATTAAAATCAACGCGGACTAATACCCGTTTCCCAGATAAATCTGATGCGGATAAATCTGCTACAGTTTTTTTTGACACAGGATAATCCTCCTAGGATATGTTGTTGTCTAAATCAGATTAAATCTAGGTGGCATGGGTCAGGTTTCGGACAGTTTAATCCTGTCTGTCAACCCCATCCGGTCTACCACCTAATCGTTCACAGTAAACATTCTACCTAAGTCCGCGTCTTGGAGATGCGCGATTATGTTTAAAACCATTTTATTTGCTGTTGACCAAAGCCGTGAAGCCCACGAAGCGGCGGTAATTGTGACCAACCTGGTCAAAACCTTTGGGTCTAGTCTCTATGTTTTGGCCGTTGTGGAACCCAATACTGAGGTGACCGAACCTCAACCCCATCCTGAACAAATGTCGTCCCCGGAAGCGGTGGCGGACTTACTAAAACAGGCTCAAACCCTGTTTTCTAAGGATGGTATTGAGGCTCAAATCCTAGAAAAAGAGGGAAAACCCGCTTTTACGATTTGTGACGTTGCTGATGAAATTAATGCGAATTTAATTGTCATGGGGAGTCGAGGAATTGGTCTGACCGAAGATGGTGCGGCCGATAGCGTTACTAACCGTGTAATTAATTTGTCTCCCTGTCCTGTCCTGATTGTTCCTTAATGGAGGGTGTTGACGGTTGACTGTTAAACTGCTCCTTCTAAGAGAGTCCTAAAGGACTCACTACGGTAAGACACCCGCCCTGCCTCCCTTGCTCCCACTGCTCCCCCTGCTCCCATGCCCCCTACCTCCCCTGCTCCCCTAACATAATGTCTATCCAATGGTATCCCGGTCATATTGCTAAAGCCGAACGCACCCTTCAGGAACAACTGAAACGGGTGGACGTGATTTTGGAGGTGCGAGATGCTCGTATTCCTCTGACGACCCATCATCCCAATGTTCCGCAGTGGGTGGGAAGTAAAATGAAAGTGCTGGTGATTAACCGTATGGATATGATTCCCTCCCATATACAAAAACAGTGGGACGAGTGGTTTGAGGAACAGGGGGAAACGGCCTATTTTACGAATTCTAGGTTGGGAAATGGGGTGGATGCGGTGGCGAAAGCTGCCCAAGCCGCCGGGTCACAAATCAATGAAAAACGGGCCGGACGGGGGATGTTACCGCGTCCGGTGCGGGCGGCGGTAATTGGTTTTCCGAATGTGGGAAAATCGGCTTTAATTAATCGGTTATTGAATCGAAGAATTGTGGATAGTGCTAGACGGGCGGGGGTGACTCGTCATTTGAAATGGGTGAGAATTTCCGAGACTCTGGAATTATTAGATGCTCCTGGGGTAATTCCGACCAAAATCAGAAAAGAGGAAGATGCCTTAAAGTTGGCAATTTGTGAGGATATTGGGGAAGCGTCCTATGAAAATCTACAGGTTGCAACGGTATTGATTGAGTTGTTACAGGATTTTAATTTACAGCATTTGTTGGTTTCCCGATATCAATTAGAATTTACGGCCTTGAGTGGGGATGTCTATTTACAGGAATTGGCTGATTATCGAAACAAAGGCGATATCGAACGCACCGCTCGTCAAATGTTGAATGATTTTCGTAAGGGTTTATTGGGAAATATTGCCTTAGAATTACCGCCAAATTAACTTGAGTTTGGTTAGTTCTGAACCAGAGTTAATGAAGCCCTGCGGGTAGTCAAGCGGGAATAGACAGAGGGCAACGGCTGGGAAAAAAGCCATACACTATAATGAATAATTGGCTACGGTAAAAATTTATATACAAATCGTTACAAAGTTTAGTACAATACGATTATTCACAGATAAGTATTTGTTCTTACTGTCATGATGGCGGATCAATTTCCCTGGCTGACCACGATAGTCCTGCTCCCACTCGTAGCTTCGGTGCTCATTCCTGTACTGCCGGATAACAACGGCAAACAGTTGCGCTGGTATGCCCTTGGTGTAGGCATCGCGGACTTATTATTAATGTGCTATGTCTTCTTGAAGTATTACGATGCGAGCAGTGCAACTTTTCAAATCGTGGAAAAGTTTCCCTGGGCGCCTCAATTGGGTTTGAACTGGGCCGTTTCTGTAGACGGGATTTCCCTTCCCCTGGTACTTCTGGCAGGACTGGTCACAACCCTGTCTATTTTTGCAGCTTGGCAGGTAGACCAAAAACCTCGTCTGTTCTACTTCCTGATGTTGGTGCTATATTCGGCCCAAATCGGGGTGTTTGTGGCTCAAGACTTACTGCTGTTATTTATTGTCTGGGAACTGGAATTAATTCCGGTGTACCTATTAATTTCCATCTGGGGCGGGCCAAAACGCCGTTACGCCGCGACTAAATTTTTATTGTATACGGCCGCTGCTTCTTTATTTATCCTGGTGGCTGCCCTAGCAATGGCCTTCTATGGCGGTGGCCCCTTAACTTTCGATATGGTGGAACTGGGTCTCAAGGATTATCCTCTGAGCCTAGAACTATTGATGTATGCGGGATTTTTGATTGCCTTTGGCTTGAAACTGGCCGTTTTCCCGCTACATACTTGGCTCCCCGATGCTCATGGTGAAGCATCTGCCCCGGTTTCGATGATTTTAGCTGGGGTGCTCTTAAAGATGGGGGGATACGGTCTGATTCGGGTGAATATGGGAATGCTACCCGATGCCCATATCTACTTTGCCCCGATTCTGGCTATTTTAGGGGTGGTTAATATTGTGTATGGTGGCTTAAATTCCTTTGGCCAATCCAATATGAAACGCCGCCTCGCCTATTCCTCTGTGTCTCACATGGGATTTGTGTTGCTCGGAATTGCCTCCTTTACCGATATTGGGGTGAGTGGAGCATTGTTACAAATGATCTCTCACGGTCTGATTTCGGCGGTGCTGTTCTTCCTGGCCGGTGTGACCTATGACCGCACCCATACCCTGATCTTGGATGAGATGGGTTATATCGGTAAGGTGATGCCCCGGGTGTTTACTCTGTTTACCGCCGGAGCGATGGCATCCATGGCCTTACCTGGGATGAGTGGTTTTGCGAGTGAGGTGTTGGTGTTTATTGGCATCACCACGAGCGATATCTATAGCTCGAACTTCCGCGTGGTCTTGGTGGCTTTGGCGGGTGTGGGATTAGTGCTGACCCCGATTTATTTGCTGTCGATGCTCCGTCAGTTGTTCTATGCAACGGGTGAAGCTCCGGCTTGTATGTTGGGTAATGCAGGTTCACAAAATTCTGATGACCAAGAAGCGGTTTGTTTTGGAACCAGTTGTGTGCTGCCCTCGGAAGCTACTTTTAGTGATGCTCGACCCCGGGAGATGTTCATTGCTGCGAGTTTCCTGGTGCTGATTGTGGGAATTGGGTTATATCCTAAACTGGTGACTAAGGTTTATGACGCCACAACCGTTGCCCTGAATACTCAGATGCGGGATTCTTATGCTCAAGTGGCTAAGGCTAATCCTGATTTGTATGCTAAAGGGTTTATGGCTCCTCGGATTGCTAAACCGGAGGTGGCTTCGGTTTCGGGAATGTTGAAATAGATAGAAACCGGGTTTCTTTTAGAATAAGCGATCGCTTTGATTGAAAAAGGCGATCGCTTATTTTATAGTTAGGGTTGGGGTTAATTTAACCACAAAGACACAAAAAATAATTTGGGTGTTGCCTTATTACCAGGGGAAGGAAACAACCCCGCCGGGCTTTTTCTCTATTCCCGTGTGATTTTGTTTAATCAAACATCGAGTCCTCAACAAAAAAAGTTATCGCTACAATTAGCTCAATTTTTTACAAATCCAGAACAAACTCGCAAGCGGTTAAGCCTCCTAGAAGGCTCTTTGTTTATTTGTAGATAAAGAAGTATTTAGTAACTTTATTAGTGGGATATTTTTATTATTTGAAGGTTCGTTAAGACCTGGAGATATTATTGAAATTGGGGGAGAATCCAGTGAAGTTAAAAAAATCAGTATGCGAGCGACAACGGTACAAGTGATAAGAGATAATTCAGAAAAAATTATTCCGAATCAAATCTTTTTTACCCAAGAACTTAAAACCATGACGGGTAGCGATCGCCGAGTGCGAAAGTCTTTAATTGTGGGAGTCATTTATGATTGTGATCCACAAAAAGTGATTGAGATTTTGTTAGAAATTATCTATAAACATCCTGAAACTTTAAATCAAACGAATTATGAGCGAAATTGCTTGTGAAATTTGGAAAGTTTTTGCAGAGAATAATATTGAAATTCCCTATCCTCAACGAGATTTACATATTCGTAGTGATATCAGGAAATAAGTTTCTTGAAAAAATGCGTTTATTTCGGGTTAAAATACAATAATTCAGATTAGGAAGCCGCCATTAATATGACCAGTTCTAAACGTCTCATTGTGGGTATTAGTGGGGCCAGTGGTATTATCTATGCGGTGCGTCTGTTGGAACTCCTGCGGGAAACCGATGTGGAAACCCATCTGGTGGTTTCCCGGGCTGGAGAAATCACCCGATCCCATGAGTTGAATATAGATAGTAAACAACTTCACAACCTGGCCAACGTCAGCTATCCTATTGGAGATGTGGGAGCCGCTATATCTAGTGGTTCGTTTCGGACGATGGGGATGGTGATTCTTCCCTGCTCAATGAAAACCTTGGCTGAAGTGGCGACGGGAGTGACAAGCAACCTCCTAACCCGGGCGGCGGATGTGGTGCTCAAAGAACGTCGTCGGTTAGTGTTAATGGTACGGGAAACCCCTCTCCATGCGATTCATCTTAAAAATATGTTAACGGTGACAGAATGTGGGGGAATTATTATGCCCCCGGTTCCTGCATTTTATACTATGCCGGAATCCATTGATGAAATGGTTACAAATACGGTTTGTCGGGTGCTTGATCTTTTTGATATTGATGGGTGTCAGATGAAACGCTGGGAGGGAATTAGCAATCAGTAATCAGTGTAGAGACGTGCCATGGCGCGTCTGTACCAGTTATTACCCATTACCTATTACCTATAGCAATCCTATACCCTGCCTATTAATGCCCCTTTATGGAGCGCTAAAGCGCAACAACGAAATTTTGTATTGATGACCCCCTACTGATTATTTTTCAACTTGATTGTTAATTAACCTTTGAATACTGGCGATAGTCGGGTTAAATTCATATCCTTTTTGTTGGGAATTTTGTAAATAGGCTTGTTGTTCTTCTTCTATCATTAAAACATCCTGTTTAACTAACCCATCTAATAGTTTTTGGGCGGAACCAAAACATAAATTTTTGACAAATTTTCTGAATTTTATAGGCAGTTTATGGAGTCGCCAAAAGGCATTTAATGAGGTAAAATGAATTAAATATGCCTTGGTTTCTGTTAAACTAATCGGACAAAATAAACAATATATTTTAAAATAGTCTCCCAAAGTAGAAACCCAATGGGGATAAATATAACTAACTGTTAAAGGTTCAGGATGAAGTTTTCTTAAACCGGGAAAAAATAGCTGAGAAATTGACCAAATTTTATCAATTTTATAATAACTTTTAGCTTGATAGTAAGCATCAACTCGGTTTTCATCTGCTTCTATCTTGTCTAAAATAGCATCCGTCCATGCTTGTAAATCTTGATGTAAATGTCCGTGGTACATATCCATTAAATTCTCAATTAAAAAGGAAAAATGTCCTTGATAATGAATTACTGAAACCGTTGCAATATAATTTAGATTATCCCATTCTGGAATTGCTAAGGGTTGAATTAAATTAGGATTATCCCCAGGAAAAAGCCAGATAAAACCATCTAATTCTTTAACTGAATATTCTCGGATTTTACAATTTTTAGGTAATTTTTGGTTATCTTCTAAGTAGGGAACTTTGACACATTCTCCTTGAGAATTAAATTGCCAACCATGATAGGCACATTCTATATAATCTGATATGATTTTACCATGACTTAATTTAACTTGTCGATGGGGACAGCGATTTTCTAAGGCTTGAATTTTGCCTAAACTATCCCGAAATAAAACAATATTTTGATGCCATAATTTTACTTCCAGGGGTTGAGTTTTGACTTCATGACTCGCTGCTACAACATACCAATGATTCGGGTTGATTCCTGACTGTCGAATATCGTTAGAATTCATATTAACCTGTGCGATTTTAATAGAAGATTTATATTAACCGGGCGATTTGAAATCGCAGCTACACAAACAAATTCCGCCTGCGCGGAATTAAAGTGAAATCAATTTTATATCTTTAAAAACCCTTCTGGATTTACAGAAAAAATCGAGCGTTTTTGCAAACCCTCCTGATATAAAATTTCATTTGCTGCTAATAATCCACTACTAACAGCCCTTTCCATTAAACCACAGGGAAAGGGAATTTTTACCCAATCTCCCGCAAACATTAAATTAGTAACCCCAGAATTTGTAGCCGGACGATTTGCATAACTTCCGGGGGGATATCCGGCAAAATTTTTCTGATTGACTAATTCTCGATGTAATAGGGTAGCTAATTTTAATTCGGGGACAATTTCATAAAGTTCCTGTTCAAAAGTTATTAATAAAGCTTCTTGTGTGGGAAATTGAGCTTCTTTATAACAATAAGCATGAAGTTCTACCACAGTCCCCCCAGTTTCTTTATACCATTTAATATATTCCTCTTGAATACGATGATAAAGGGTAATACTATCGGTTAAATTATAACCTGATAAAGAGGTAAAATGGCTATATTCCCAAGGGAAATCTCGGTCAAACCAAAACCTACAAACTGCAAAGGGGTCAGCGACTTGTAGTTGTTCAATTTGTTGTTTCACCTGTTGATTGATTTCCCCATTCATCAAGGTAAATAATCGTTGCGTCCCAGGAATATCCGTCGCTAATACATAATAATCTGCCTGGATATTATTTGTAATAGATGAATTTCTGGTTATATTATTAATACCAACTAACTTAACTTGATTATCCTGTCTTTCTATTACCTGATAATTTGGTAAATCTCGTTGTGCTGGGCCAGAAATTACCTGACCTTTTTGATTAAAAACTGCCCCATGACAAGGACAATGAAAATATCCATCTTCTGCCATTTGTACCGTACAACCTTGATGGGTACATTGTAAAGAAATAGCTTGATTATTCTCTCCAGATACCGCATAAACCTCATCTCCAGCCCCAAAATATTCTAAACAGTCACCCCCAACCAATTCCTGATATTCACCCCCCCTTACCAAGGGGGGGCAGGGGGGGTCAATTAATGATAGAACCGGATTATATTTTACCCAAAATGGAACTGAATTAATCTGATTACCTTGAAAATAACTAATAGAGTCAATTTTTCCTTGATTCCAGTTAATATTATTCACGGTAACATCTGTTAAAACTTCTCCTCCTTTTTGTTGAATTGCTTTAACTAAAGGTTGGACTAAACTGGTTCCCATATCTTGACAAGTTCCATTAAAAGCCAACCCTTCAGGATTACCAAAAAAATAGAAATGGAAAAACTGCATCAATTCCCCCACACTCAATTTATCCGGTGCATTTAAACTCGATTTAGCAAAGGGAAGAAAATATAAATCATACAAACCTTGAGGGAAATCTTGACTCACCCAGTCCGCCACAGAAATGTCATCCAAACGTTGAAAACTATTGGGAATTTTAAACCCACCAATTTCTCTAAATACTTTCCAATGATTCAAATGAGTCAGATTAATTCCCCAGTTTAAACGATTAGCAGAAGAAAACCCTAAATCCACCACATTCCAAGGAAATGCAGAATGACTGGGACGGAATACTTCTGGTTGATATTGGTTATTTTTAAAAACCACGGCGTAGGATTCTAAGGATTTAAAATTATCTTCGATTTGGATTTCTTTAACTAAGGATTTTAAGTTATAATATTGAGGAAAGAATCCATGAAAGCCATGTTCCATTTTAAAGGTTTTATCACCTATTTTAATATCCCAACTGGCAATTTTACCGCCCAATTGGGGAGATTTTTCTAATAAAGTAACTTTAAATCCCCGTTGACTCAATTCATAAGCACAGGCTAATCCGGCTAATCCTGCACCGACAATTACAACGTGCTTATGTTGGGTCAAAAATTGGGGTAAATTCAGGATATTTGGCTGGAAAATTGTTGGTTCAGGTTTATGGAATCGAGAATAACCTAAGAGTCCACCAACAGAACTAATTCCTAATAGTTTAAGAATAAAACGACGAGAAACATTAGAATTTTCAGAAGGATTAAATAGTTCAGTCATGGATAAAATAAACTTAAAATTTTAAAGCCAGATTATTTTCTAATCTACGAAGCGATGACGCTCACCGTATAATGATTATATCAATTTTGTAGCTATTGGCAAATTAATTATTATTAACATAAACATGATGTTGTATGTTGTTGGGCTTTAGCCCTCAAGATTGCTCTGAAGCGCAACAACAGCGCAACAACGGGATTTTTTTTTATTTGTTGATAAAAATATAAAATTTTATGGTATAATCATAAACAGATAATTTTTTAGATCACTATAAATGGCAATAGAAATTGAACGAAAATTTTTAGTTCAGGGGGATGAATGGCGATCGCTTGCAGTGGGAGAAACCTATCGTCAAGGCTATATTGCTAATATCAATGGTCGCACGGTGCGGGTGCGGGTCGTAGGAAGTCAGGGATATTTAACGATTAAAGGGCTAACAACAGGAAGTAGTCGGGCAGAATTTGAGTATGAAATACCCGTTGATGATGCTCAAGAATTATTAGAAACATTATGCGATCACCCTTTAATTGAAAAAACCAGATATAAAATTAATATCGGGGATTTAATTTGGGAAGTTGATGAATTTTGGGGAGAGAATCAAGGATTAATCTTAGCAGAAGTAGAACTAGAAATAGAAGATCAAAATATTAATATTCCCCATTGGATCGGAAAAGAAGTCACCTCCGATCCTCGGTATTATAACTCCAACTTAGTTAAAAACCCCTTCAAACCGTAGTAAGCCCTTCATGGCTTCCCTCTTGTCTTTCTTTTGCCGTCTTTTGCTCCTTTATATAGCAATCCTAAATAGGTTGTAACATTTCAATACTGATATGAAACGGCCAGAAGTATTACCCCAGATCCCTCCCCCCCTAGCCCCCCGTGCACGGGGGGCTAGGGGGGCTGTTCCGGTGTTCCCTTTTGATCAGGGATTTTAAACACAACTCAAATAGGATTGCTATAGTCAAAGGAAATTTGCGGCAAAAGTTCCCAGTGAGGAATGAAAAACCAATAAGGTGACTAATTGAGCAATAGTTTACGGTAGATAAAGGTTTCCAGGGTTTAATTGTGCAAGTTATTTATTTTTCATTCCTGAGTTTGTTGTGGTTGGTTGTTCCCCCTGGTATTGTTACTATCTCCCCATCATGGTATTCACTTTTATTGATCGCAGTTTCTTCTAATGCTAGATATTCCTCTGGCGTGTAATAGCGTTTTTCGGTTTTGGGTTGCTTTTCGATAGCTGATTTTTCTTGAGTTTGCATGGTCATTTCCTTCTGCTCTCAAGTGATTTTATGATAACATGAAATCAGTTAGATTAAATAGCAATAAACATACTCGATCACCAACCAGATTATGACTATCATTGAACAAATCTACGCGATCGTTAAAAGTCTTCCTCAATCGTGCCCTGCTTGAGGATCGAAATTGAGGCGAATGAAATGACCTCGTTCGGGGATATAATTTACCAAAATTCTTCTCCTTCTGGTTTTCCCCAAGAGATTTCTTCGCTGGGTTCTATTTCGCCTGCTAATAATTCATCTAGGGTATATTTGGAAACTTTCTGATATACAGGTTCTATGACCATTTTTCCATTTTCTATACTGCAAATTACTGAATCATCTGCTTTCAGATTGAAAAATTTTACAATATAGTCGGGTATTGGCAAAGCTAAGGAATTACCCAAGTTGCTGATGTGTATTTTTGCTGTCATACATTTGCGATTTTAATGCTCAGGTTTATCTATTATAACAACTAGATATAGTCGCGCGTGGGACTCAGAAACCGGGTTTCTCCATAAATCTCGGTTGGGAAGCAAAAGTCATTGCACCAAACCCTGTTTCTTGGAGCGCTGCTGGAGGTCAGAAACAGGGTTTCTACTGTCAAATATTATTGATAAATATCCCAACAACCCACTATTTTTTCCCCTCTTTCCTCTTTTTCGGCTAACTCTAAATTGAGTTTTAATAATTTCTCTAAAAGATCATCATCGGGATTAAATTCATAAGCCTCCATTGCTAATTTATCTAATTGTTGATGGAGTTTATACAATTGACTACTAGGCTCAGTAAAAAATTGGTTGTATAATTGGGTGATTCCCCATTGTTTTTTCTCCATTTGCTCTGTTCGATATTCATGGAGTTTAATCATGGTTTCTCTGATTTTTTCGACTACCTTTTTAGTCGGTGTTTGCGGGAATGGGAAGGTTTCAAAACAAGTATTATGTGTGTAACAGGTAGTTTCTCCTAATGTTGATTTTTGTGCATTCATCCAAACTCTATGGACTTTTGAGGTTAATATTCCTAATATATAATAATCTTCTGATACTAATACAACAGATTTATCCCCTGGTAGCCAATTAATTTCAGCAGGAATAAATATAGCCCATTTTGAAACCCTGGGGACGGTAAAATAGTAAGATAAATCTTTAAGTGCTTTTCTCATAGCAGGACGTTTTTCACCATATTTCCACCAATTTAATTTAGTAACTTCCCTTCTATTTTTATCTCTTTCTGGTTTAACATTAATTTTAACATGATTAAAAGGTAATTCATAATCACTAGCATCTTCTAAACTCAAATCATTAAAATCAATAATCCATCTATCAGGTTTTCCATGAGGATTTTTTGCTAAATTAGCCCCCATTGAAAATAATTTAATGACTTTGCTATTTTTCGGATCAGATTTAATAAATTCTTCTGCTTGTTTTTCCGTAATAATAAAACTCATTCCAACAGGAATAACCCCCTGAAAACATTGATTAAGATTTGCTTTTAAAGTTTTAGCTTGCGTTACATCAGTTAAAGAGGTCAGAGAAGAATTAATAAAATTAACAGGTTTATGATCTAAAAAATAAGCATCAGGTTTAATTTTACACCAATTAATGATACTCACATGAACTGCTGCTTCTCCAGACCATTCCTGAGTTGAAATGGCTTCATGAATATAACCGTTATTTTCATTGATATAATCTAAAGAAACCTTGCGACTTTTCCCCTGACTAATCGAATTAGTCGCAACTAAACCAACTCTGCCATTATTATCAATATTATCATGGGCTAATCTAAACCAATAACTGCAAAAATCCACATCTTTAGGGTATTTTTCAAAGAGATGATCGACATAATCATCTCCTAAATTTAAACGAATATGTTTACCTCCTAAAAAGGGCGGATTGCCAATAATAGCATCGGCTTTTATCCAAGCATTAAAAAGAGCATCTTTACAGACAATATTATCATCTAAAGTATCTAAAGGTAAAGAATTTTCAGTTAAATTAAACTTATCAATTGCCACCTTACGCGCTATCATTAAAGTAACTCTAGCTAACTCCACCGCAAAAGGATTAAGATCCATTCCATAAAACTGATGGGGAGTAACAAAACTGATCTGTAATTGATCAATATTGGTAGTTTTTTTACTCATAATTTTATCAATTAAAAGCTGTTCAATGCGTTTTAATTCTTGATAAGCAATATAAAGAAAATTTCCACTCCCGCAAGCCGGATCTAAGACTTTATAATTGAGTAAGTCTAGCTGTAATTGATATAATTGCTTAAGGGTATTTGCACCTTCAATACGCTCCTCCCAATACTGACTAATAGTAGGGCGAACAATGTTCATTATATCACTTTCTGAAGTATAATGAATTCCGTAGGAATGACGGTCTTTTTTATTAACCGAGCCTTCAAAAATATTCCCAAAAATAGCGGGTCTAACCTTACTCCAATCCTGTCTCGCAGCCACATCTAAAAATTCTAATTCTTTCTCAGTTAAATCAATTGGATAAATCGTAGAAAATAGCCCACCATTAAAATAATCAACACCTTTATAACGCCCAGCCGGAGTAATTCCGGTTTGATTCATTTCTCTAAATAATCCCCCAATGATATCATAAGAACTTAGTTTATTTTGCAGACAATCTTGTACACAAGCAATAAATAGATCTTGAGGTAATAATCCCCGATCTTGGGCAAACATGGCTAACACACATTGTAAAATAAAACGTTGAGCGATTAATTCAGAATCAGCTTGTTTTGATAATCTTTGCTGTAAAATGGTAAATAATTCCCCCATTCTTCGCGCCGCAATTTCAGTAATTTCTACTTGATTATTTCTAAAAACAGGAGTCCGATTTCCTGACTCCATAAAAGCAAAAGCACTCGCTCTTTCTACTAAGTTAATCAGAGCGACTTTATCAACAGGTTCATCTAATTGATTATCAAAATCAAAAATCCAAAATTCATCAAAATTACAAAGAATCACATAACGAGGGCGATTAGGTACTAAACGTTGCCAATAAGCAAAAGCTTGGGCATAATGTTTATTAAGATCCTCACCCCGTTGTTTCATCTCAATTAAAACTTTGGGTTTCCAAATTAAATCAGCAAAACCAGTTTTACCTTTTTGACTCCCTTTTTTAATCGCTTCCTCATATTTTGCTCCCGCTTCTAAAGCACCCTCATAACCGAATGCTTTAAAAAAACGATCTAAAAAAGTTTGTGCTTCTTTTTTTTCCTGTCCTGTGATATGTTCTTTACAGAAATCAATAAATTTTTGTAAACTTTCCGGTGTTGCTGACATTTGACAATCCTCGCTCTTTTAAAGTGTCTTTTAACGTTCAGGAAATAGCTTACATTCCCTGAATGTGGGTTGATTAACTTCCCCTAAACGGGAGTTTAAAAATCGATCCATCCAATTCTCCAAATAGATCCGATTAGCTTGTTTTTCTTCGGGATCATTAGTATTAATAGAATGGGGTGCTAATCCCACAATTGCCGCCGTGGTGACACAGAACATTGACTTTTGAAAACTCTGACAAATTTGCACCCGTAAATCATCTTCCCCGCGACAACTATTTTGATAAATATTATGTAAATAATCGGGGAGAAAATGACGCATATCCTGCATTAATTGAGTTGGGGGAATACCTGAACCGCCAATTGGTAGAGGATCGGCGTATAATGCACCATAGGCAAAGTCTTTTTGTTCTGTGGGAATTTGCTGTGCTTGGGCATTATAAGAAACGGTTCCCTGAAAAGGAGTTCCCCTAAAGAACACAGCTTCAACGTAGGGAACGGCGGTATCCATTAAAAAGGTTAATTCGGCAGATTTTGGCAGGATATCATAAACTTTATTATTGATTTTGACGCTATAGGTAATCGGTTTATTGGCAGCTTCTACTAATGCTAATAAAATATGATTAACTACTTCAGGAATAGATTTAATTTCTCCTTGATCATACAGATCAGAAAGGGAAATAAACATATCACTCATCACCCGCCAAAATTGACCTAATCCACTATAATAGGAGAGTTGTCGGATTTGTTCGGGGAGAAATCCTGGGAAAAAACGATGTAACGGTTGAATGATCAAATTTCCCTTAGTTTTGGCTTGAATAGCCGTTTCTGCTAATAGTAGAAATTCAGGAGAATCTAAATATTGATCTAATTTGCCTCCTCCATGCCAAAACATAGTTTTCATACAATATTCGGCATATTCAAAATTAATCCGATCATGCCACAAATATTGCAATATTTTTTTGATGTTTACCTCTCCGTTGAAATATTTAAAAAAGGGAAATAATTCTAAAAACTGTTCATCTGCAATATAAATTAGATTTTTAGAATAGGCATCCAAAACAATCCCATAACTTTTTAAAATGCCGACAACTTCTACTAAATTTTCAGGATAATCTAGTAATAATGCTTCGCCGGACTCGAGACGATGAATATATTCAGATAGAGGATGTTTAGACATGGTATTAAAATCGGTAATGGTCATTTTGTTTAAAGGTTTAATTAAAATTAATCTCTGGAAAAGTGATAAAATGGGTTTGATTTTCTACTCAATTATTTAGACCCACTTTATCAAGAAATTCAAACTTTTTCCGCGAGATGTTGAGCAAATAAAGGTTGAGTATGGGCTAAAGCAGTTGTGGAAGCATCAGTTAATCTCACCAGTAAGTTAGGTTGAATTCCTAAGATCACAATAATTAATGCTAAAATCATAGCTGGAATGCGATCGCGCCATTGGACAGAAGGCAAATTCACCACGGATTCCGAGAGGCGACCAAAGAAAGCTTTATTAATCATAATCAGGAAATAAACTGAAGTTAATCCGGTTCCAATCATGCACAATAAAGTTTGTACTGGAAACACTTCCATACTGCCTCGAAAGATGATAAATTCTGCCACAAATCCCACCAAACCAGGTATTCCCGCACTCGCCATTACTGCCATAATCATAATAGTACCAATCACGGGTAAACCTCGTTCTGGATTGAGTAACCCTTGAATAATATCTAAATCTCGACTTCCGGCTTTTCGATAGACAACTCCAACGGTTAAAAACATTAATCCCGAGATTAAACCATGACTCACCATTTGCATCACAGCCCCTAATAAACTGGTGGAGTTAGCCGCAGCAAAAGCCAATAAAATATAGCCCATGTGAGCAATAGAACTATAGGCGACTATTTTCTTCATATCTTTTTGAGAAATAGCACAAAAAGCTCCATATAAAACACTAACTACAGCCCAACTTGCCACCCAAGGAGATACTACTAACCAAGCATCGGGAAATAAGCCTACACCAAACCGTAATAACCCGTATGTTCCTAACTTTAATAATACCCCGGCTAACAGCACAGAAACAGGGGTTGAAGCCTCAACGTGAGCATCAGGTAGCCAGGTATGGAAGGGAAATAAAGGAATTTTAATTCCGAATCCAATTAACAGACCTCCTAATAAAATCAGTTGGGTGGTTAAAGGTAAAGATGAGACTCCCAAGGCTGTAGCACTAATGGTATCTAAATCAAAATCTAGGGTATGGGTCAGCCAAACAATTCCTAAAAAAGACGCTAAAATTAGAAATCCCGAAACGGCCGTATACAGTAGAAATTTAGTGGCTGCATAGCCTTTGCGTTTGCCTCCCCAAATCGCAATTAATAGATACAAAGGGATTAATTCCACTTCATAAAACAGCAGAAATAATAATAGATTTTGGGATAAAAATGTCCCAGAAATCCCAGCCGAAATCAGTAAAATTGAGGAATAATAGAGTTGATGGCGACTAATAAATAAATCAGTAATTGCGATCGCAATCGTAATTAATAACCCATTTAAAATTACCAAAGGTAAGGATAAACCATCAACCCCCAAAGTATAATTTAACCCCAAAGGTTTAATCCAAGGAATATATTCTTTAAACTGTAAAGCCGGATTATCTGGATCAAATATTCCCGCTAAAACCAACGACCATAAAAACAATCCGACTGTGATCACTAAAGACAATTGACGAGCCGTTTTACCCGATAAATTCGGCCAAAAGGCAATCACAGCCGCACCCAACAAAGGAAGCCAAATTAATACACTAAGCATAAATCAGTTATCAGTTATCAGTTATCAGTTATCAGTTATCAGTTATCAGTTATCAGTAATTACCGATAACTCCAATAATCCGTGTCATCTTTTAATCCGTCTAAATCCGTGATTAAAATTGCCACAACATTAATCCCATCAACACCCCTACCCCTAAAGCAATCGTCAGGAGATAAAATTGGGACTGTCCAGAAATACTGTATTTTAAGCCTTCTCCGCTAAACAAAGTTGCTAAACCAAAAGCATTAACAATGCCATCAATAATATAGCGATCAATCCAAGCACTAAAAGCGGAAATTTGACGAACAAATAAAACCACAGTCAGACCGTAAATTCGATCAATATAAAAATCGTAAGCGAATAAATCTTGCAATCCTTTCCAGGGTAATTTGTAAGGTTTAGAACCCATTCCCAATAAATAAATCCCGCCCCCAATTGCCACTCCTAATAAACCCGAAATTACCAGTAAAGGCACCGTGGCTTGACGCACAATCTCAGCAAATCCCGTCCCGGGAGCCACCACTAAAGGTGCTCTCCAACTAATTAATAATTGCCATTGTTGTAACATCAGGGGTACTAACAAGGTCAAAATGGTCATGCTCACGAGGGGTAAAGCCATTGGCCATGGAACTTCCGGTGCTCGCCGGGTTTTTTGTTGGGGTTTTCCCGCAAAAACTAATCCGAAAACCCGGGTTAAACTCAAAGCCGTTAAACAATTAACCAGCAGCAAGACCAAAATCAACCACAGAGGTAATGTCCAAAATCCATTCACCCAACGGCGCATTGTCCAAAAAGTACCCAAGGGCATTAAGGCGACTAAACCCGCCGCACCCACAATAAAAGCCGTTGTCGTTGCGGGCATTTTTGACCATAACCCCCCCATCTCCGTTAGATTTTGGGTATTGGTGGTTAGAATTACCGAACCCGCACTCATGAAAACTAAGGCTTTGGCGATCGCATGGGTGAACAATAATAACAGAGCAATATCAACTTGACTTTCTCCCACCGCAATAAATACCAACCCTAAATAGGCACTGGTAGAATGGGATAAGGCCCGTTTGAGATCAATTTGGGCAATGGAAACCAAAGAAGCACCAATAGCGGTAATTGTCCCCAAAACCACCAAAGTTGTAGATGCAATTGGGGAAAGGGCCAAAACCGGTTGCAGTTTAATTAAAACATAGGCTCCACTGGCCACCACCACGGAATTTCGCAGAATCGAAGCCGGGTTTGGGCCTTCCATCGCCTCATCTAACCAGAGATTTAAGGGAAATTGGGCGCATTTTCCAATCGGGCCAGAAATCAAGGCCAGACCCAGTAAAGTCGCATGGAGGGGCGTTAAGGTGGCGGTTTCAGCCCATCCTTCCAAATCGGAAAAGCTCAAACTTCCGGCCAGGGTGGAGAGATACACCACCCCCATCAACAGCAATACATCTCCGACCCGTTTGGTTAAAAACGCATCCCGAGCCGCCGTTACCACCAAGGGTTGAGCATACCAGAAGCCCACCAGCAGATAGGTAGAGAGGGTTAATAACTCTAGGAGGATATAACTCAGTAATAACGAATCACTTAGGGCTAACCCACTAATTGCCGCTTCAAAGAATCCCATCAAACCAAAAAACCGAGCCAGAGCCCAGTCCTTTTCCATGTATCCCAGGGCGTAGCATTGAGCAATTAAACTCAAACCCGTAATTAATTCTATTGCCCCCAAACTCACCGGGGAGATTTCTAGGGCAAAGGATAAATCTAAATTGTTGGTGTGTACCCAATGGAAAACAATTTGCTGAATGGGTTCATCCCAGGTAGTGCGGAAAACAACCGAACCATGGACAAGGGCTAAAACCGTCATTAACAAATTAAAGTAGGCTGCGGGTCTAGGCCCAGTGCGTCGCACCAGTCCCGCTGACCAAGGTAAGGTCAAGATTGCCCCAATTAAGCCATAAAAAGGTATCCACCAACTGGTGTGGAGGAGAAAATCTGTCATTTAACTTAAAATTAAAAAATTCTTAGGAAGTCTCAGCTTACTATATCAAAATTTCGGATTCATAGGTCTTTGAGTTAACTTTCAGCCGGGATTGGCGGATTATTATACTATTTTATAGAGCTATATACACAAAAAGTCTTTTCATTAGAGTCTTGCTTACATTGGCACGGTTATAATTCTCAAAAACTTAACAAAACTTAATTAAAATTCATTATCAACAAAAATAATATTAAAAATGAGAAAATATAATCCAGATTAATATTGTCAAGAGTGTCACCCTTCTCCTATTCTTATAGAGGGAGGTTCGTTACTATTTCTGTAAATTGAAATTGTAGGTAATCTGCTGATCTCCGTTTCCATCCTCAATGGCATGGAAGTAAGCAATAGGAAAATATAACTATTGCCAAATCTAGGGATCAATAAGCCCTAAAATTAGACTTAAAGGATAACTACAACATCTGAGTGTAGCCCGAAATCCGACGGTTGAATCTGTTGGAAATTAGCTTATCGCTTAAAAATACAGTGTAGTTTGTTTTGTTCATTAACTAGGAGTTAAACCATGTCAATTGCTGTGGGAATGATTGAAACTTTAGGCTTTCCTGCTGTTGTAGAAGCAGCAGACGCCATGGTTAAAGCAGCCCGGGTCACTTTAGTCGGATATGAGAAAATTGGCAGTGGCCGAGTCACCGTCATCGTGCGTGGCGATGTTTCCGAAGTCCAAGCATCTGTAGCAGCCGGAGTGGAATCTATCAAACGAGTGAACGGCGGTCAAGTGACTTCCACCCACATTATTGCTCGTCCCCATGAAAACCTAGAATATGTTCTGCCGATTCGCTATACCGAGGCAGTGGAGCAGTTCAGGGCTTACTAAGGACTCAAAAAATCTCACGTTGAATTGACCCGTGTAGAAGTTCTAAAAAGTAATTTCACAACCCCAAGTCAATTTTAATTAAAAGCGGAATTATCCCCATTTTATGGCGAAATTCTGTATTATTCCCGAACTGTTTTGATTGATTTTAGGAGTCAAATTTAATGGCGATTGCAGTTGGTATGATCGAGACTTTAGGCTTTCCTGCCGTTGTGGAAGCGGCGGACTCAATGGTAAAAGCCGCTCGAGTCACCTTAGTGGGTTACGAAAAAATTGGCAGTGCCCGGGTTACTGTGATTGTGCGGGGGGATGTATCCGAAGTGCAAGCCTCCGTATCCGCAGGGGTTGAATCCATTAAACGAGTTAAGGGTGGAGAAGTTTTATCCACTCATATTATTGCTCGTCCCCACGAAAACTTAGAATACGTTTTACCCATCCGCTATACCGAAGCAGTAGAACAATTCCGCGAAAGCCTCAGTGGGATTCGTCCTTTAAACCGTCCCTAATTTCCAGAGGATTTTAAAAATCGGTAAATTTACCCTTGATCCTTTGATAAATCCCTCCAAATTCCCATTTATTCTTCCTCAAACTCATTATGCAAATTGCCAAAGTGATTGGCACGGTTGTTGGCAATCAGAAAGAACCTAGTTTAAGGGGTTCCAAGTTTCTGCTTTTACGATTTGTTGATGAACATGGAGAAGATATCTCCAACGAGTATGAGGTAGCGATTGATGTGGTGGGAGCCGGAATCGGTGAATGGGTACTTGTGAGTCGAGGTAGTGCAGCCCGTCAAGTTGAAGGGAGTGAAAAACGACCCAGTGACGCGGCGATTGTTGCAATCATCGACACCATAAATCTGGAAAATCGAACGATTTACAGCAAAAAAGATCATTATTAACAGGAAAAAAGTGGGAGTTATTGAGAAGCGAAAGACTTTAAATTTTTAAGAGGGAAAAAGTTAGGAAAGGTGTTAGTTATAGGATAAATCAAATTTTGAAAAAAAGTTGAAATTCCGCACCCGAAATTATAAACTTCAGAACTTTTTAATATTTAACTGAATCAACTTCTTAATCATCCCTTTTGATCCGGTGCAATAACGAACAACAAACAACAAACAACAAACAACTATTCGGTTTAGGAGAAATTAAAATATGGCAGTTCGTGGCCTAGCGGCTCCTCCAACCCCTTGGTCGAAGAACTTGGCAGAGCCGAAAATCGACCCAACGGCTTATGTACATTCTTTTTCTAATATTATTGGTGACGTTCGGATTGGTGATCATGTCTTAGTAGCTCCTGGCACTTCTATCCGAGCCGATGAAGGTTCACCCTTTGCCATCGGGGAAAATAGCAATATCCAAGACGGCGTGGTGATTCATGGCTTAGAAGAAGGCCGCGTCAAAGGGGATGATGGTCAATCCTACTCCGTCTGGGTGGGTAAAAATTCCTCCATCACCCACATGGCCCTAATTCATGGCCCAGCTTATGTGGGAGATAATTGTTTTATCGGATTCCGTTCTACGGTATTCAATTCCAGAGTCGGGAATGGTTGCATTGTGATGATGCACGTTTTAATTGAAGACGTGGAAATTCCCCCCGGAAAATATGTTCCCTCCGGTTCAATTATCACCAATCAACAACAGGCCGATCGCTTACCCAACGTTACGGATGCGGATCTGAGCTTTGCTAACCACGTCATCGGGGTCAATCAATCCCTAAAAGCGGGTTATCAGTGTTCTGAAAACTCCTCTTGTATTAACCCGATTCGTAATGAAGGGACTGGAGTTGGTAATGGTAGTGGTCGCGATCGCTCCTATGCCTATACCGGAAGTTCTAATTTAGCCCCTGAAATTGTGCAGCAAATCGGGGATCTGTTAGCCAAGGGCTACAAAATTGGCACGGAACACGCCGATACCCGTCGTTTTCGCACCGGATCTTGGCGCAGTGGCGCTCCGATCAATGCTAAAACCACCGGGGAAGTCGTTGCAGCCTTAGAAGCTGGCCTCAGAGATCATGGCGGAGAATATGTCCGTCTGTTGGGGATTGACTCCAAAAATAAACGTCGTGTCCTAGAAGAAATCATTCAACGTCCCGATGGCAGCGTAGCCCCAAAATCCAGTAATGGCAAGGTCAGTGCTTCGGTGGCTACTTCTGCGGGTTCGGCCAGTGTTGCCAGTTCGGGTATCGGGGGACAAATTGGCGATTTGTTGGCCAAAGGCTACAAAATTGGCACAGAATACGCCGATGTTCGTCGCTTCCGTACCGGATCTTGGCGTGGTGGCCCCAGTATCTCCGGTTCAGGGGTAGCAGATATTCTTTCTAAATTAGATGCGATCGCTAGTGAGCATCAGGGGGAATATGTGCGTTTAATTGGAATTGATCCCAAAAACAAACGCCGTGTCCTAGAAGAAATTATTCAGCGTCCCGATGGCCGCGTAGCCACAAAAGCTGGCACTGCTAAGGTCAGCACTTCGGTGACTACGGCTTCGGGTTCAGCCAGTATTGCCAGTTCCGGTCTCGGCGGACAAATTGGCGATCTGTTAGCCAAAGGTTACAAAATTGGCACAGAATACGCCGATGTTCGTCGCTTCCGTACCGGATCTTGGCGTGGTGGCCCCAGTATCTCGGGTTCAGGGGTAGCAGATATTCTTTCTAAATTAGATGCGATCGCTAGTGAGCATCAGGGGGAATATGTGCGTTTAATTGGAATTGATCCCAAAAACAAACGCCGTGTCCTAGAAGAAATTATTCAGCGTCCCGATGGCAAAGTAGCGCCAACGGCTTCGGCTTCGGCTCCGGCTTCCACCAGTCGTCCTAGTGCAGCAACCGTCAGCAGTGGCAAACTAGATAATGGTGTTGCGGATCACGTTCGGGGTCTGTTAGCCAAAGGCTACAAAGTCGGCACAGAACACGCGGATGCTCGCCGCTTCCGTACCGGATCTTGGAACAGTTGTGCTCCGATTCAATCTAACAATATCTCCGAAGTGATGGCAGCTTTAGATGGTTGCTTAAACGAACATCGTGGGGAATATGTACGGTTAATTGGGATCGACTCAAAAGCCAAGCGTCGGGTACTGGAGGAAATTATCCAACGTCCCTAACATTCCTCTATAAAGGGGATTGAGAATTAAAACGCAACGCTAGAGGTTCGAGTAAAGGTCAGCACCCCGCGCTGAAGCGACGGGGCTTCATGCCTCACCGACCGTATTAGCTGACCAGCCTAAGTCTTAACTGACTACTTTTTTGAGTCAAGACACCCTGCGGATGCGCGAGCCGCGTCCCTGGCTCTGTCGTTAGTGGTTAAACATCTTTATCGGGTTAAGGAAGTGCTGCTAACCTAACAAGCTCTTAAAACATTGGCGTTCGCGTAGCGTGTGCGAAGCACTCAGCTAACTTTACCCTAGAAATAGGTGTTAGGAGACAACCATATCTCCACAGAGGGGCAACCATACCCCTCTACCCCGAAAGGGGAAATGTAAAGCCTAACTAGAAGTTAGGGGTTTCTACCCATTTTTCTGATGAACATATCGCCACCGCAACTCCTAAACCCAGATGTTTATGTGAGTGGCGATGTCACAATTGATCCCGGGGCTACCCTAGCACCTGGGGTGATCCTACAAGCGGCAGCCGATGGTCAGCTTAGAATTGCTGCGGGGGTTTGTATCGGAAGGGGGGTGATTATTCAGGTTTACCAAGGTATCCTAGAGATAGAGACAGGTGTAGTCTTGGGGTCAGGAGTATTAATTTTAGGGGCAGGAACCCTTGGGGAAAATGCCTGTATTGGTTCAGAAACAACGATCTTGGAGAGTTCTATTGCATCTCAACAAGTTGTTGCCGCGGGATCTTTGATTGGGGATCGCTCTCGTGTATTAGAACCCGAATTAGAACCCGAACAGGTATCTCCGCCACCAGAACTTACTCCTGAACCCACGATCACCTCTCCTTGGTTTGAGGAGCCTGAGCCGATTTTAGAGTTGGTATCCTTTGCCCCTGAACCGGAGAATACCCCGGTATTGGAAGAAATCACGGCTCAACCATCGGAGGTTTTATTCATTCCTGCTGAAACTGAAACGGTCATCCCCTCTAGCCCAGAAAAAACGGAGGAAACGGCTCTGGTTCCCCAGTCCCCAGCATCCTCGGAACTGTCATCTGCGCCCATTCCTCCGGTAATTTATGGGAAAGAAAATCTGAGTCGGTTATTGGATACCTTGCTTCCCCATCGCAAAGCTTTCAATAACTCCCAGAGTTGAAGAACAGGAGAGCAGGGGGAGCAGGAGAGCAGGGGAGGTAAAGGTAAACTCTTTCCATTACCCATTACCCATTACCTATTACTCATACGCCACATCCGATTTATCGGAATGATTAAAAATGGACGCAAGCAGACGAAATTCCAGCCCTTCTGAACGGTCAAACCAGACCGATTTTAGAGATATGGCTTTGGGTCTAGTTTCCACCCAGAGCTTCCCGGCGATTGTGGGAACGGCGGATATGATGTTAAAGTCCGCCGGGGTTCATTTAGTGGGCTATGAAAAAATTGGGGGGGGACATTGCACAGCAATTGTCCGGGGGAAAATTTCTGAGGTGCGTTTGGCGGTGGAAACCGGGGAGCAAACGGCTAAACAGTTTGGTCAATTTATTTCTAGCTTAGTAATTCCTCGACCCTTTCCGAATTTAGAACTGGTGCTTCCGATTAGTTCGCGGTTATCTAATCTAACCAATGGGGCGGGTCATCGTTTAAGTAATCAGGCGGTGGGGTTACTCGAAACCCGTGGATTTCCGGCGATGGTGGGGGCGGCGGATGCCATGTTGAAGGCGGCGGATGTGAGTCTGATGTCCTATGAACGGATTGGGGCGGGGTTGTGTACGGTGATTATTCGGGGCCCGGTGTCCGATGTGGCGATGGCGATTGAGGCGGGAATGTTTGAAGCTGAACGTATTGGGGAGTTAAACGCCGTAATGGTGATTCCTCGACCTTTGGAAGATTTGGATCAAACCTTACCTTTAGCCAGTTGTTGGTTAGAACAGCGTCAACCTTTGAGAGTGCCAATTAGTGTGAAGGAACAGGAGAAAGAACTGGTGGAAATCCAAGATTTACAAAAGTTACCGAATTCTATTCAAGAAGAATATTTATAGGTTTTAATATCATCTTTTGCTAATTTTTTAGGGTGGGTTTGCAATAATTGAGGTCAGTTTAATTGATGTCATACTCAAGCATGAAAATCGCGATCGCTCAACTTAACCCCACCGTTGGAGATTTAACCGGAAACGCGCAACGGATATTAGAAGCAGCAGAAACAGCGTTTGCAGCCGGATGTAGTCTGTTATTAACAACGGAATTATCCTTAACGGGATATCCTCCCAGAGATTTATTAATTCGTCCTAGTTTTATTCAGGCAGCAACGCAAAAGTTACAGCAATTAGCAAGAGATTTACCGTCAGCAATTGCGGTATTAGTAGGAACAGTTGAACAGAATTTAGACTATGAAAAAAATGGGGGAAACCCTATTTATAATAGTGCAGCATTATTAGAACAGGGTGAAATTAAACAATATTTTCAAAAGCGATTATTACCAACCTATGATGTTTTTGATGAAGATCGATATTTTGAACCTGGGTTAGAAAGTGATTTTTTTGTTTTAGAAAATTCTGGAGAGAGAATTAAAATTGGGGTGACAATCTGTGAGGATTTATGGAATGATGAATCCTTCTGGGGTAAACGGAATTATGCTTGTAATCCTTTAGCAGAATTAGTAGAAAAAAATATAGATTTAGTGGTTAATTTATCGGCTTCTCCCTATCAAGTCGGTAAACAGAAATTCAGACAATCTTTAATTAGTCATAGTGCAAAACGGTATAATATTCCGATTCTATATGCGAATCAAGTGGGGGGAAATGATGATTTAATTTTTGATGGTTGTAGTTTTGCATTTAATAGAAATGGCGATAAAATATTAAGTTTAAAAGATTTTGATACGGATTTTGAGATTATAGAATTTGATTCAAATATACAAGATTTAACTGCTATTTCTGCCCAAAACCAGGAAATAAACTTAATTGAAAGTGAGGATCAAGAAATTTGGTTAGCCTTGGTTTTGGGGGTAAAAGATTATGTGCAAAAGTGTGGATTTTCTCAAGTTATTTTAGGGTTAAGTGGGGGAATAGATTCGGCTTTAGTTGCTGCGATCGCAACGCAAGCATTAGGCAAAGAAAAGGTTTTAGGGGTGTTAATGCCCTCTCCCTATAGTTCCGATCATTCGATTCAAGATGCCTTAGAATTAGCCAATAATTTAGGGATAAAAACCCAAACTTTACCCATTGGAGATTTAATGCAAACCTTTGATCAAACCTTAGAACCCATGTTTGCAGGAACATCTTTTGGAGTAGCAGAAGAAAACCTACAATCTCGCATCCGAGGTACATTATTAATGGCGGTTTCTAATAAATTCGGACATTTATTATTAACTACAGGGAATAAATCGGAAATTGCGGTAGGATATTGTACTTTATATGGGGATATGAATGGTGGATTAGCGGTAATTGCCGATGTGCCTAAAACCCGGGTTTATTCCTTGTGTTCTTGGTTTAATCAATATCATAGCAAAGAAATAATTCCTAATCATATATTAACAAAAGCGCCCAGTGCAGAACTCAAACCCGGACAAGTAGATCAGGATTCTTTACCCGCTTATGAAATTTTAGATGATATTTTATATCGTTTAATTGAAAAACATCAATCCCTAGCTGAAATTGTAGAAGCAGGACATCAAGAATTGGTGGTTAAAAAAGTTATTAAATTAGTGATGATTGCTGAATTCAAACGTCGTCAAGCCGCCCCTGGATTAAAAATTAGTGATCGAGCTTTTGGAACAGGATGGAGAATGCCCATTGCTAAAGGGATTGATTGGTAATCCCTGTTTTGTCACTTTTAAAGCAGTAATTTTTAGCGGGCTGCTAAGAAGCCCACATCATACCCGTAAACAGGTTGATGTGGGAGTATGTGTCACGATTATGCCGACTCATGTTGTCGATGCCAGGCGGGATGCCATAATATTTCTGCTGTGGAACGTTTTTCTACCATTTCTTGGGTAATCACACAGTGAACCACATCTTTTCTGGAGGGAATTTCATACATTACTTCTAACATTAATTCCTCCAAAATTCCCCGTAAGGCTCGCGCCCCAGTTTTCCGACGGAAGGCTTCTTTAGCAATAGCTTTTAACGCTTCCGGTTCAAATTCTAACCGGACATTATCCATGCGTAATAGCTTTTTATATTGTTTAACTAAAGCATTACTTGGTTCGGTTAAAATCTGCATTAATGCTCCTTCATCCAAAGGCGAAACCCTAGTTAATACTGGAAGTCGGCCAATAAATTCAGGAATTAAGCCGAATTTAACTAAATCTTCCGGTTGAACATGATACAAAACTTCGTCGGAATGGAGAGGAGTAACCGGAGTTTTATGATCTTCTCTTGACTGCACAAAACCCAGGGATTTTTTGCCTAAACGTTGTTCAATTAGTTTTTCTAAACCAACGAAAGCCCCGCCACAGACAAATAGAATTTTGCTGGTATCAATTTGGATAAAATCTTGATAGGGATGTTTACGTCCACCCTGGGGAGGAACATTAACTACCGTACCTTCTAACATTTTTAATAGGGCTTGTTGTACCCCTTCTCCAGACACATCTCGGGTAATGGAGGTATTTTCACTTTTGCGGGCTATTTTATCAATTTCATCAATATAAATAATCCCCTGTTGTGCGGCTTCAATATCAAAATCGGCAACCTGTAATAACCGTAATAAAATATTTTCCACATCATCCCCAACATAACCGGCTTCGGTTAAAGTGGTGGCATCAGCAACAGCAAAGGGAACATCTAATAATTTCGCTAAAGATTGGGCGAGTAAGGTTTTACCGCAACCCGTCGGCCCCATCAATAGAATATTCGCTTTTTGCAATTCTATCGCATCATCAGCCTGGGCATCAGAATCTTTTAACTTTTCTACACTCAGACGTTTATAGTGGTTATAAACTGCAACAGATAGCACTTTTTTTGCCCCATCTTGACCGATGACATGATCATCTAAATAGTTTTTAATTTCGATGGGTTTAGGAATAGAAGTCAGAGAAAACCCTTTATTCGTAGACTGTTTGGGAGAACGTACCCCCGGTTGTCCTGTGACTGAAGCCGCGGCTAGATTTTTATCGGAAAATTCTTCTTCTAAAATCTCGTTACAGAGTTCTACGCATTCATCACAGATATAAACACCAGGGCCTGCAATTAATTTGCGAACTTGCTCTTGAGATTTACCGCAGAAGGAACACCGTAAATGAGAATCATATCTGGACATATTGAATTAATTTTTAATTAACTGCTGGTGGCTTTTCCCTAAATAGGGGAGATAGACCGAATTGCTTGGCTACTTGAACTGGGATAGGTTCCTTCTGGAAACATCCGCAATCTTGATCAATCTCATACTATCTTCCCTTAAACTAACACTAAATGAAGAAAACGTGGGAATTGTTATTGATTATTTTGTAACCTTTAGATTAAACTAGGGCTGTTGGGAGATAAACTGTAAACTTAGAACCGACTCCAAGTTGGCTAGAAACGATGATTTGTCCTCCCAGCATTTTGCAATAGTGATGGGTAATTGCTAAACCTAAACCTGTACCACCATAATCCCGACTTAAAGAATTATCAACTTGGGTAAAGGCTTGAAATAAATTTTTTTGTTGTTCACGGGAAATACCAATTCCGGTGTCGGTGACTTCAAAACAAATCCAGTCTGAGTCTTCATTCTGTTCACGCTTCAAAGTGACGGTAACTTTGCCCTGATAAGTAAATTTCAGAGCATTACTAATTATATTATAAAGAATTTGTCGAATTTTAGTGATATCTCCCTCCATGATATCCAAATTATTTTTACAACAAATTTGTACCGTGTTTTGATTTTGCTCGGCTAGGGGTTGTAAGCAAGTCACCACATCATGAACAAAACTAGCCACTTCAAAGGTTTCTAAAGATAAAGGTATTTGTCCGGCTTCAACTTTGCATAAATCCAGAATATCATTAATTAAGGTAAGCAAATGATAGCCGGACTGATGAATTTTTTCCACATCGGGTAATAGGTCATAGAGTTTTTTATCCACTACTTCTTCGAGTAATAAATCGCTAAAACCGATAATGGCGTGTAGAGGTGTTCGTAACTCATGACTCATGTTTGCTAAGAAGGTACTTTTCGCTTGGGAAGCAGCTTGAGCTTGATGTAAAGCAGTTTGTAAAATCCCTTCTACTTTAAATCTTTCTACCATTTCTATTCGTAACTGTTGGACGGCTTCTTGTAATTCTGTCGTGCGTTTTTTAACTCTAATTTCTAACTCATTCTTGACCTGAGCTAATGCTTTTTCAGCTTTGATCCGTTCAAATCGTTCAATTGCTAAGGCGACTAAATTGGCTAAGGAATCAATAAATATCCGATCTTCTAGGCTGCATTCCTGTTGATCAATGGGATATTCAACACAAATAAACCCAATAATTTTTCCGTTTAACCAAATCGGTCTATCTAAACAGTGACTAGAAAAAGAGGCAAGACTATTGCCAATTAGTTCAGATGATTTGGATAAAGATTTAGTTAATAAATCGAGGGGATAAAATGAGAATTTTTTCAAATTAAACGGATTTGAACATAGGGAAAAGTTGTGATTAATAATTGCTGATTCCTCGGGGGAATGGTGATGGGTTTGACGTTCATACAAATCTACACAAGTCCATTCCAAAGCATTTTGTTTAACCCAAAGTTCGTCCTCACAAGCTGGGTTTAAATCATTAACCCGTTCTTGTTCTGAAATCGAATCCCCCAGGCCACTATGGAGCCAAACACTCACTCTGTCAACATCTAAAGTATGAGCAGCGGTTTCAGTAATTTGACGAATGGCTGTATCAATATGATCATAATTGCAGGTTTGTTCTCGACTTAAATCCCGTAGGGCAACATTTTGACGATAGAGGCGTTCCGTACTTAATTGTAGGGTAGCTTCGGTTTTTTTTCGCTCCGTAATATCGTGAAAAATAGAAAGAATAGCTTGTTCACCTTGAAAGGGTAGAATTTGGAAAGAACCCGTCACCCAAAAGGGAGTCCCATCGGTTTTTTTAACTTGCAGTTCATGGTTATGAATATAGCCTTCTGCGATAATTTGATCAATTAATTTTTGTCGTTCTAAGGCAATAGGATAAAATCCTAGAGTTGTGATAATTTTGATTTGATTCAGGGGGAAATCAAATAACTCACTACAGAAGGAATTAGCATATAAGATTAAACCATCGGATAAACGGCTAATCATAATCGGAATCGGTGTGACTTCTGCGATCGCTTCAAAAATTTCTCGTTGTGATGGAATCATAAGTTCAGAACTATCGGCAGAAACAAGAGATTTATTTTTTTGTTTTTCATGCCAAATTTTTAGGTAAACGGTAGTATTTTTCCAGTTTTCAGATTCTGGAAAAATAGGATTTTTTTGATCCATAAAAGATTCTGGAGAAAGTTTGTTTTCTAGCATCATTCAAGGGTTTAAGGGTTGAATCAAAGTTCGATTAACTGGTTTTTGCTAATTGTTAAGTTAGGGAAAAATAGACCCGCAACTAATCTAGTTGTGTGTATCTCTTATTCTCTAGTTAATACTAGGTAGAACCTAGATCCGTATTCTGCCGATGACCGTTACTTTGCGGAGGAAGTGTATCGTCTTTTACATTTTCCCTGCACCCTGGAGATTCTAAATAGTGTAGAACAGGATAGTCTGATTTGGGCAAAGATACCCTGATTTTATATGTTCCTCTAATTTAATTCCCAAGCTGTGGGATATTAATTGTTGCACTCTCTCGGACGGATGTTTGCTGTGTCGTTAACCTATGCAATGGTTCATGAATGGTTAACACCCCTGGCGACGGGAGGTTCAGAACTCGTTGTCCAGGAAATTCTCAACCATGTTCAGGCGGATGTTTACTCCCTGATTGATTTTGAATCCACCAACCCCGATAGCTATTTGTATCAACGCTCCATCGGTACAACCTTTCTGCAACATTTCCCCCAAGCGCGTTCGGGGGTACAAAAATATCTGCCCTTACTACCTCTGGCCATCGAACAACTAGACATCCGAGGGTATGACGTGATTCTCTCCTCCTCCCATGCGGTGGCTAAAGGAGTGCTCACCAGTCCCCATCAACTGCACCTCTGTTACTGCCATACACCCATGCGCTACGCCTGGGATTTAACCTTTGACTACCTGAACAGCAGTTTAGCTGGAAAGGGTCTGCAAGGGGCATTTACTCGCTATCTGTTGCATCGTTTGCGGCTGTGGGATGTGGTCTCGGCGAACCGGGTGGATTATTTTATGGCCAATTCCAAACATACAGCCCGACGGATTTGGCGCTGTTATCGTCGCCGGGCTACGGTCATTTATCCCCCTGTACAGATAGAACGCTTTCAGTTTCAACCGCAAAAACAGGATTTTTACTTAACGGTTTGTCGTTTAGTCAGTTATAAAAAAATCGCCTTGATTGTCCAAGCCTTCAATCGTCTAGGATACCCGTTAGTTGTGATTGGGACTGGGGCGCAATTGAATGCTATTCAAGAAATGGCAAAACCCAATATTCAGGTGTTAGGGTGGCAACCAAATGACGTCGTAGACCAGTATATGAGGGATGCTAAAGCCTTTGTTTATGCCGCCTGTGAGGATTTTGGTATCGCCTTAGTCGAAGCTCAAGCCTGTGGGACTCCGGTAATTGCCTACGGGGTCGGAGGTGCTTTGGAAACGGTGCGAGATCTGCGACAATATCCAGATTCTGCAACGGGTTTGTTATTTTCCGCCCAAACCGAGGAGGCCTTAGTGGAGACAGTAGAAGCCTTTGAGCAGTCTAAGGACAAGTTCAACCCCGATATGGCCCGATTAAATGCCACTCAATTTAGCCCGAAACAATTTCAAGAACATTACTTGGGATTCGTAGAGCATTGTTTGCAACAGTTTCAATCGGGCAATATCAGCTAAAATGCCAATTAATTTCGGACTTATGAAAATCCGTTCCCGATTATAGAGGGTTAAAAACCAAGGAATACCTAGATTTGTGGGTAACAAAATTTAGCTGTTTCCCCCTCTGTCCTTGAGTTTTCCCGTTTTAAGCAGAATGCTTTTCTATCCGAATTTTGACTAACTAAAGCCGAATTACCTATATTGGGTGTCTTGAGGCTTTATGATCAGGACTGTGTGTGGTGTGAATTGAAGGAGTAAGATGACAGCCAATAGCCAACTCATCTTTGGTAAGGGACTTCGGCGTGGGTTCACAAGGCAAGGGGTTTTACCCTTGGCCTATCGAGCAATACCTGAACGCCTCTCTCTACAGCGTGTAGATGAGGAATTTTGGAAGCGATTATTTGATATTGTCTTCTCTCTGTTTGTTCTGATTTTATTCGCTCCGGTTTACTTAATTTTGGCTCTGCTGATTGCATTAAGCTCTCCAGGGTCAGTTTTTTATGTACAGGAACGAGTCGGAAAAAACCGCCAGTTATTCGGCTGCATTAAATTCAGAACCATGGTGAGTAATGCCGATGAAATATTAACGCAAATTATGGAAACTTATCCCCATTTGCGAGAGGAATTTCAGAGCAATTTCAAACTCAAACATGATCCTAGAATTACTTGGATAGGTCGGTTTCTCCGGGTGACAAGTTTAGATGAATTTCCCCAATTTTGGAATGTTTTAATAGGAGACATGAGTGTAGTCGGCCCCCGACCTTTAGTGGTGGAAGAACTACACAAATATGGTCGTCACATGGATAAAATCCTAACTATTAAACCTGGAATCACTGGACTATGGCAAGTTTCGGGACGCAATGATATTCCCTATCCTCGGCGAGTTCAGATGGATTTATACTATGTCACTTTCAAGAATTTTTGGACAGACTTGGGAATTGTCGTTAAAACTATTGGGGTTGTGATTTTTCCTAAAAATAATGGAGCTTATTAGTTCAAACAGAAAAATACATAGATAATTTTATTTCCCCTTAACTCTTTCATCGATGGGTTTAGGGGTTTTATTTTGAGTCTAATAGAGGTAGAATTAAATACTTAAGTTAAGTTTATATCTCCGGTTTCTAAATTAAACGGGTAGAAGTAGGAATTTAGCCTAACCTTGAATTAAACCTGATCTAAGGTTAATTTGGTTGTAGCTACGATCCTAAAACTCAAGGATCTACAAGATCACCTTGACTCCGAAATTGCTGAATATGTTTCAGGGTGCAGATTAAGTAGTTACACAAAATAAATTACCTAGTTGAGAGAGGGAACATCCCCCCCTAGCCCCCCGTGCACGGGGGGCTAGGGGGGAAGGGAACAGGGTGGAGGATGTGTAATTAATTTTGTTTAGGTACTTAACACACTCCCTAGATTAGTTATTAGGTATAATCAAACTAGGGAACATTAACCGATAAAACTCTAAGGAATAGTTTAAATGACAGAACGTAAACGGGCATTAATTACTGGAATCACTGGTCAAGATGGCTCGTATCTAAGTGAATTATTACTAGAAAAAGGCTATGAAGTTCATGGGATTATCCGCCGATCTTCTAGCTTTAATACCGATCGCATTGACCATATTTATAAAGATCCTCACAACCCTGATGCTCGATTATTTCTACACTATGGAGATTTAACCGATGGTACAACTTTACGGCGGATTATTGAAGAAGTTAAACCCGTAGAAATTTATAATCTGGGCGCTCAATCCCATGTTCGGGTCAGTTTTGACTCTCCAGAATATACGGTTGATGCCGTTGGGATGGGGGTATTACGTCTATTAGAAGCAATTCGAGATTATCAACAACGTACCGGAATTGAAGTTCGATTCTATCAAGCAGGTTCCTCAGAAATGTTCGGGAAAGTGTTAGAAATTCCCCAAAAAGAAACCACACCATTTTATCCCCGCAGTCCCTACGCCTGTGCTAAGGTTTACGGACATTGGCAAACCGTAAACTATCGAGAATCCTACGGTTTATTTGCCTGTAATGGGATTTTATTTAACCATGAAAGTCCCCGTCGTGGCCCTACTTTTGTCACCCGAAAAATTACCCGGGCGGTGGCTCGAATTGTCAAAGGAAAACAAAAAGAAATCTATTTAGGAAATCTCGACTCAAAACGAGATTGGGGCTATGCTAAAGATTATGTTCGAGCTATGTGGCTGATGCTCCAACATTCTGAAGCAGATGATTATGTAGTTGCTACAAATGAAACCCATTCGATTCGGGAATTTCTTGATATTGCCTTTGGTCATGTTAATTTAGATTGGCAAAATTACGTCAAATTTGATGAGCGTTATCTGCGTCCGGCGGAAGTAGATATTTTAATTGGTGATCCGGGTAAAGCTAAAGAAAAATTGGGCTGGGAACCCAGTATTACCTTTGAAGGATTGGTGAAATTAATGGTAGATTCCGATCTTAAAGCCTTAGAAGAAAATCAAGAACCAACCCATCAATTTGATTAATTACTGATACAATAGAGGCTAAATTTATGAATTCCTTAGATTTGAAAAATAAACGGATTCTGGTAACAGGAGGTGCAGGTTTTTTAGGACGTCAAGTGGTCGCTCAACTACTCCAGTCGGGCGCCGATCCAAATCAGATTATGATTCCTCGTTCTCAGGAGTATAATCTTTGTACCTTAGATGCTTGCCAAAAAGTTGTTCAGGGTCAAGATATTGTGATTCATTTGGCCGCGCACGTTGGCGGAATTGGCTTAAATTTAGTAAAACCTGCGGAACTTTTCTATGATAACTTAATGATGGGAACTCAATTAATTGAGAGTGCCTATCGTGCGGGAGTCCAAAAGTTTGTCTGTGTCGGAACAATTTGCGCCTATCCTAAGTTTACCCCAGTTCCTTTCAAAGAAGATGATCTTTGGGAAGGTTATCCCGAAGAAACTAACGCACCTTATGGAATTGCTAAAAAAGCCCTATTGGTGCAGTTACAATCCTATCGTCAACAGTATGGTTTTAACGGTATCTATCTGTTACCCGTGAATTTATACGGCCCAGAAGATAATTTTAATCCGAAAAGTTCCCACGTGATTCCCGCGTTAGTTCGTAAGGTTTATGAAGCTCAAAAACGGGGAGATAAAACCCTTCCGGTTTGGGGAGATGGCAGTCCGACCAGGGAGTTTCTTTATTCAACGGATGCGGCGCGGGGAATTGTGATGGCAACTCAATTATATAATGAACCCGACCCAGTTAATTTAGGAACAAATCACGAAGTCACAATTAAAGACTTAGTAGAAACGATTTGTGAATTAATGGAATTTCAGGGAGAAATTGTTTGGGAAACCGATAAACCTAACGGTCAACCTCGCCGTTGTTTAGATACAACTAGAGCTAAAGAAAGGTTCGGGTTTGTGGCAGAAGTTGGCTTTAAAGAAGGGTTGAAAAATACTATTAATTGGTATCGTCAACACGCGGAATAATAGTTTGAAATAATAATTAGGGTGTGTTAACATTAAGTTACGCACCCTTTTTTGATCAATATTAAATCCCTTGTTGTTGGGCTTTAGCCCAAGAATATAGGGGCTAAGGCTCAACAACTGGGGAGTTTTGTTTTGGGCTAAAGCCCCCAAAAAAGACAGGGCTAAAGCCCAACAACGAACAACGATAATTAGCTTAATCTCAAGGAGTTTGACTAGCAAAACAATTGTAACAAATTATTGTCAATTCTTGTCAATTTAAGAGTGATCGTTTATAATATATGGTATGAACTGGAACTAAGGCATAATTAGTTATTCTTTGTCGTTCCCGACTTCTGCGGTGAGTAAGAGTGTTCGTTTTGAACAAGGAGCAAACCGTGATTACTACAGCTATTTTCCCAGCCCGATATGTTCAAGGCAGTCATGCCATCCGGTTCCTGGGTGAAGAATTAAGTCGTTTAGGTCACAAAGCCCTGGTAATAATGGGGCCAGTAATTTTCCCTCAATTGCAACCCATTGTTGAGGAATTCACCGAGGGAAAAATAGAGATTTATCTGGAACGTTTTGGGGGTGAATGTTGCGATCCTGAAATTGAACAGATGGTCAGTTTAGGTAAAACTCAGGAAGTAGATTTAATTGTAGGTATTGGCGGCGGAAAAACCATCGACACGGCTAAAGCCACCGCCTATCAACTCAAACTTCCCGTCGCGATTGTTCCCACCATTGCTTCCACCGATGCCCCCTGTAGTGCCTTATCCGTGATTTATACCCCGGAAGGGGTCTGGGAGCGTTATCTAGTCTTACCGCGCAACCCTGATTTAGTTTTGGTCGATACCGATATTATTGCCCAAGCTCCGGTGCGGTTCTTGGTGGCCGGGATGGGAGACGCCCTGGCGACTTGGTTTGAAGCCGAAGACTGTCAAATTAAACGCGCCAAAAATATGACCGGACGCATGGGGCCAATGACTGCCTTTAGTTTAGCCCATTTGTGTTATGAAACCTTGCTAGAATACGGGGTTTATGGGAAAATTGCCTGTGAACAACAGGTGGTGACTCCGGCCTTAGAACGAATTATCGAAGCGAATACGTTACTGAGTGGGCTAGGTTTTGAAAGTGGCGGACTAGCTGCGGCCCATGCTATTCATAATGGGTTTACGGTTTTGGAAGAAACCAAAAAATTCTGGCACGGTGAAAAAGTCGCCTTTGGGGTTTTGGCGATGTTAATTTTAACCGATCGCCCCAGTCCAGTGATTGATCGGGTGTTCAGTTTTTGTGAGTCCATCGGACTGCCTACGACTTTAGCCGATATCGGACTGGAGGGAGTCAGTCGCGATCGCTTATTATTAGCAGCAGAGCGGGCCTGTAGTACGGGTGAAACCATCCATAATGAACCCTGTGAAATCAGTCCTGAAACAGTGCTGGCAGCGATGTTAGCTGCGGATGCCCAAGGGCGGCGACGGAAACAATTCTAGGTTGATTTTCTAATAATTTAGGAGCGATCGCTTTTTTAGGAGGTGAAAGGGCGATCGCATTAATTGGTTGTATTATTTAATCGGTTATGCCCGTGCGGTTGTTCAATAAATTAGCAAAGGTATTGTAAAAAAAACAGAGCAGGTTTCCCATGACTTATACCCTAGAAACACTTTTAACATTTGAAACATTTCTGGCTCAATATGGTGACAATCCCCGCTATGAACTTGCTAACGGAGAATTAGTTGAAATGGAACCCACAGGCGCTCATGAAACCGTTAGCGGTAAATTAGCAACTCAAATTGGTATTGCTATCACAACAGAAAAACTTCCCTGGTTTATTCCCCGCACTTGTTTAATTCGTCCCTTTGCAGATGCCGCCACTGCCCGTCGTCCTGATATTATTATTTTAGATGAAACTGCGATCAGCAGTGAACCGTTATGGGAAAGAGAACCTGTTATTACCTTGGGACGTTCAGTTAAATTAGTCGTAGAAGTTGTAAGTACAAATTGGGAAACCGATTACGCTCGAAAAGTTGAAGAATATGCTCTTTTGGGGATACCTGAATATTGGATTGTGGATTATCGGGGTTTGGGTGGGGTGGCTTTTATTGGTAAACCCAAACAACCGACAGTTACAGTTTGTCAACTGATTGCTGAAGATTACACCCAGCAACAATTTCGTATTGGTGAACCGATTATTTCTCCTCTATTAAAAAATTTACAACTTCGTCTTGATGATATTTTGCCTCGCAACTATTAATTAATTAGAGTTCGGCTACCGACTTCAACTGCCTTATAATGAAAGTTGCGACTATTAAAAAAAGTGACAACTTCATCAAAAACATAAGTTGTGGTTACTAAAAAAGGTTTGGAGCTTGCTAAAGCTGCCCAATTTTGTAATACTTTTTTATGAGCGTCTTCATTTCTTATTTCCAGAGCTAAAATGTTGATTGGACTGTACCCGATACAGCAGGGATTGAGCTTAGGACAATTTGGGAAATTACTTCAACTAATTCTAATCCTCGTTTGATTTCAGCTTTTCTTAAACTATGACAAAACACCTTAAACTTTTGGATTCTGTTGCTATTCTCAAGCCTGTTTCAAGTACACGGTTAACGCTAGTGGAACCGGAATATGAATCTGTTTCTAGTTTACCAGTAGGACTTGTGGGAACTATTGTTGAAGTATATGATACGGGAAAAGAATGTCAGTATTTAGTGGAGTTTGCTGATAGTCAAGGGATTGAATATGCTATGGCTATTTTAAAAGCAGATGAAATTTTAGTTCTGCAATATGAACTCGCAGTTGCTTAGAAATATAACAAAAGTATAAGTTAGATCAAAAAAGATCGTGCTTTTGGCTCTTTATAAAAAAAGGCGATCGCACCTTTTGGTGATTTGGGGTATGGGAGAAAGGTAGCTATGACTCTTGACAAGCATCGGCTTGACGATATCCCTCAAATTACTGCGAAAACTTGAATTAACAATCAGAGTAAATCTTCCTCAGATAGCTGGGCTATTTTCATTAAGGCTCTCAAGGTTCCCACTTTCAAATCTTGATTGCGGTGAACTGGAATTGACAAAATTTGTTCTAATTCTGGGTTTTCATAGATATGATGACTGCCTGTAATTCTTTTCAAAACCCAACCTTTCTGCTCTACTATTTTACAAAGTTGTTTGCCCGAAATAGATTTCATACCGCAATCTCCACAATTTTATCTGTGGAAGCAATGGCTTCACGACTATTAGCAACTTCGAGCCAACCCTCAATAGCATCTTTTAAATTAATCATCACTTCTTCGATGGTGTCTCCTTCGGTAATGCACCCAGGAAGAGCGGGAACTTCTGCCCAATAGCCACCTTCTTCGGCGGGATGGATGATTGCTCTAATTTTCATACATTTCTTGGGTTATTTGTTAAGGATATGATAGCAAATATCAATTAAAGTTTGGCTAATGTTATTGGTGAGTCCTTGAGTTTTTAGGCCGTATAGCGCTTTTGGTGATTGGGAGAGACCTGATCGCACTTTTTGTTATTTGGGAAAAAATGGCGATCGCTCTTTATTTTTACTCTCGAATGCGAATTCTGTAAACTTCTAGGGGATTCTTCTTTACTAATCTTTTAAATGACCTTTTAAAACTATTTTCATAGACTATTTTCATAAATTAGTCTGCCAAAAGATTTGCAATTGCTTCTTCCGCAGTGCCACAAAAAGCTGTGCCATTTTTCTTGGCTTCTCGTGTCAGATTGACAGATTTTAGTATTTCTTGTTCTTGTAACTCTAGCCGGCGTTTTTGCAGAAACTCAATCAGTTGATCTCGTTCTTCTGAAGTTAAATTATCAAATGTATTAATCAAATTTTGTTTAAAAGTGATGTTCATATTAATATTTCGTCGTTTTATCAAAATTAAATTTATTATAGCAAAATATTTTTGATGTTCTGAAAATGATCGCCCGATCAAAAATCAAAAGAGCGATCGCATCTTCTAAATAAAAACCGATCGCACTTTAGAAAAATAAGAGCGATCACACTATTGATAGAATTTCAGTGCTACACTAGAATTACAGTATTGTCTGGTGGCAATTGTGTCATACCCTACTTGCAGGAGGAAAATACATGGTAACTACGCTCGAAATTGACAAAACTCTTCTTCAAGAAGCTCTTGATTTGAGTAACCATCTAACACCTACTACATTAATTGAAGCGGCTTTACGCGAGTATATTCAACGTCGTAAACAATTAAAAATATTGGAATTGTTTGGTACTATTGACTACGAGGAAGATTATAACTACAAGCAACAGCGACAAACAACATGAATGTTCTTGTTGATAGTTCCGTTTGGTCGCTGGCATTGCGGCGCAACACAACAAATGACGCGATCGTGATCGTTAAAGTCCTACGCGATTTGATTGCAGATGGACGAGTTGTTTTACTGGGGGCTATTCGTCAGGAGGTGCTTTCTGGGGTGCGCTACAAAGAACAGTTTAGTCGATTGCAAGAGTATGCTTGATATGAGGCGATCGCACTTTCGGAAAAATAAGAGCGATCGCATCTTCTAAATAAAAATTGATTTCCCTTTTGGTTATTTGGGAAAAAATGGCGATCGCTCTTTATTTTTACTCTCGAATGCGAATTCTATAAACTTCTACCAGTAGTAATTTACCTCGATAATGCCCCTCACTATCGTGCAATGATAAGTATTCTGTTAGCCTTGCCATCAACTGAGGAATAATTTCCGGGTGATTTCTCAGTTGAATAGAAATGATTCCTTGATATGAACTTGGCGGATAAGTCACAATATCTGCGAAGTCTCCATTGAGAGAAACAAGTATGGCATTTAATTCCTGAGCTTTGGCAATAACAATAATATCTGGAGATTCAATTGGAATGTAATCTCCCAATACAAAAATTTCATGTTCGCTATCACAAAGGATTGAAATAATAGACTTAGGAACACATTGATCAATGAACAATCTTAAACCCATTAGGCAACTGTTTCAAAATCTGACAAATCACGAGCATAATCAAGACAAGCAGCTATCTGTTCTTTAACAATATCTGGAAACTCGTCCATGATTTGTTCGACAGTGTTATTTGATGCTAAATATCCTAAAATCAGACTAACGGGAATTCTAGTTCCTTTGATTCTTGGTTTACCTCGCAGTACATCGGGGGTACTAACGATATGTTCTCTCCAGTTTACAGGCATAACTTGTCTTTTGATGAATCTGTTATGACAACTTATATTTTAACTTAAGGAATGGCGATCGCACTTTTTGTTATTTGGGAAAATAAGAGCGATCGCACTTTAGAAAAATAAGAGCGATCGCATCTTCTAAATAAAAACTGATCGCCCCTCATAAAAAAGGAGAAACACCAGTAAATTTTAAATTATGGGGATGGGAGAAACAAAAGACAAAATTTCAGGGGGAATTCCGGGCAGAGGGTTAAGAGGATCAACCGACTGAGGAATTCCTCCTGGCCCTTCGGGCATCTCTGTTAGTCCTGATTGATTAGGTAATAAAAGGTTAGCTATTGTGATATTAGAAGCCTGAATATTATTCAGTTGGACTAATTGTTCTCCTGTACTTTGTAGAATAATGAGAGTATTAGCACCTGCGGCTTGAATCAAGATGTCACTAATACTTACATCGGCTGGTACTTGAATATAATCAATCGTATTTTCAAAGTCGGTGATGATGTCTAAACCGCTACCTGTTGACAAGGCAAATGTATCACTTCCCTGTCCGCCAGTAAGTGTATCAATATCCCTATCACCTGAGAGAAAATCATTTCCCGCGTCGCCAAATAGTTGATCGTTGCCTTTGCCACCTAATAAAGTGTCGTTTCCGTCTCCGCCTCTGATCACATCGTCACTGAGATGACCAAGGATGGAATCGTTGTCAGTTCCTCCATCTAACTGATCGTTATCTTTTCCCCCAAACAGGGTATCGTTACCCGCACCGCCGGAAATGCTATCTTGACCTTCATTCCCAAAAATTAGTTCGCTGTCGGAGGAGCCTACAACTGTATCGTTACCACCAAAAGCCAACAGGCCACCTGGAAAATTTGTTAGTTGTCCAGGGGAGAGGGTGATAAATTCAGAGGTGTTATCGCCAATTAATAGGCTAAGACCATTATCATTGGTCACTGTTAATGTCATAATTATTTGTTTTCAAATGTGAAGTTGACTGGAACCATAACAGGATTTGATGGAAATGAAATTGAGAGTAATCGCTCTTAGGACAAAATGAGCGAGTAACGTACATTTTCCCAGATTACATTAAGGTTAACTTGATGGCGGTCGCCAAGTTATTCCCTGATTACCATCAGTACCTACATAAAACAAACTCTGTATACGAGGATCATCTTTATTAGACATCTCCGAAAATTCCCAAATGCTCTCTATCGCTACTTTTTGAACCTCTAGCACTCCTGTGCCTGGTTCTCCCAAAGTAACGGATTCATAGGCTTTTTCAGTTACATTAATAATAATTAATGAATTTTATCTCTGATATTCAATCATTTTTTAAAAGCATTCTGGGCAATTCTTAGATAATAATACAATCGCTCCTATTCGCCATCTTATTAGTCCACATACTGTCAAGATTACTGCTTCATAATTTTGGCTCTTTAACCGAAATCTTTCTGAAGCAACTCGATAAATTTTTATCAGTCTTATTAAATGTTCGACTACAATCCTTTGTTTGGCTTTTAACCGATTTTCTTCTCGATGTTCAAGCGATATTTCTTGATTCCTCGGTTTCTTATATGGTGTATTAATTGCTGTTTCCCCTACATAAGCTTTATCCCCTCTGTATTTTTGATTATTCCCCAATTCCTCCCTTCTTTCTCTCCACAATTTTAGATCGCTTGTTGCTCCGGTATAACCCACAGCTATATCCACTATTTCTTTCCCGTTTGGCATGACAATGACTTGATTTTTAAAGGTATGTGTTTTTTTCTTTCCTGAGTAATATTTTTTTTGCTCTTCATTGTCTGTTGGTCTTTGCATGGGCTGTTCATAGCTATCTACTACTAACTCAAATTCCAGCAGAATTTTTTCTACCCACTCCCAATCACTCTCGTTTTTTTTTATTTGCTCAACTAAACTGGCTGGCAGTAATTCTCTCAAGATTTTTATCTTGTTATGGAAAATATCATTCGCTGTTGATTCACTCACTTCAAACTGTAACCCTAACATTTGAAATGTCGGCATCTGATGCAGATAAATTAGAGTTAGTAAGATTTGTTCCTCCACAGACAATTTCTGGTGACGACCCCCGCCTGCTTTAATCAACCTGATCTTAGCTTTTTCCTGTTCCTGCCGTCTTTCTTGCTCTAATAACTCCGCGGCTTGAATAAGTTTTATTAGCTGTTCGTATTCCATCCCTAATAGCCTTTTTGCTTGCTGGGGATTCTTGTCCAGATAGTCTCTTAATTTACTCATCTCTCATTGGGGTAAAATCCAATTTTACCATCTTGCTATCCCTCCCCGTTTCTATTTTGGAGATGTCTATTAGTTAAATCGACTGTTATACGACCTTCGTGACGAGGAAATTCTTCCTGTTTTTCCCCTTGAAATCCGACAGGCTTTACATTCCCTATATCGTCAAACCTGTTAGGCTCGTGAGATGGAAAAATTAACGGATTAGCCGACGAGAATTGAGAGACAGATGAGAGTATATCAGAGAAAACTTTAGGGACAGCGTTGTGATAATCTTTTGATCGTGTCCCAAAAACATCGATAAATGGTGCTTGATAGCCCGTAAAATAAATTGTATAGGAATCGTTAGCACTACTAGCTCTGTCTTGATCACCTGCATCACTTCCCTTCCCTTTTGCTGTAACCAATGCAATAGACTTAGTAGCGACCTTGTCAAAATCTACTGCACGATCAGGGCCAGGGTTATTTCCATCAATATCGTAACCGCCATTATTAGTGCCACCAGGCCAAGCTGGATCGAGTGCAACAAGTTCCTTCACTGTTCCACCTATTTTTCCTATCTCAGAGGCAACATAAGAACCTAAACTATGACCTAAGAGAATAGTTTTTTTAGGATCTATTCCTAATTCTTTTAACTTCTTCACAGCCCAGTCAGCAACAGGTCTAATCCGCTCCGCTGCGTCGTAAGGAACGATCCCACCATCATTTGCTGCGTCTTTCCAGTCTAAGTAAAGTACCTGAGAGTTTGGGTAATAGTTACTAGCTGCTGCTGCTTTTGCTAAACCAGTTATATTGGTATCTGCACTACCATCACCACGACCATGAATCACAACAACAGTGTCTTTGTTAGGCTCAATATTACTACGATTAGCTATCCCCTTTTTACCATCCTTATCGTAAAGCGATAGCTCCACTGAGAATATCTGATTTTTTACCTTGATAGCTTTATTGCTATCCCAAGAGATACTAGCAGGAGAAGAACCAAAAGATGCTTGACCTGTCTGCTCCCAAGAGAGATCGAAATAAGCAGTGTTAGCTATTTCACGGTAGTCTGCTAATACCCAATACTTACCATTATTTTTCGGTGTAAATTGAATAGTCTTACCCTCGAAGGCATCTCCCTTCAACTGATCGCCACCGATCCATTCGATCTGATTTTTATTATTTGCACCTACAGGAAAAGCCAATAAAGCATACTTATCATCAGCTTTCACATTAAAATTGTAAGTTTGACCTTGCTGAAAATCAGCTTGTGTCCAAAATCTCAAGTAGAAGTCATCCTGATTTACTCCCGCCACAGGACTCCCATTTCCCCAATCCTTTGCAAAACCTTTTTTGCCATCGCTGCGGGTAGCAGAACCAAAATCTTTGGCCTTGCCATTCCATAAAGGTTCCCAACTTTTTGAATTTCCATTCCGATTCCAAGATTGGATAGCCCAGTTATTTCCCCAATCAAATGCCTTTTCAATGGAAATAGCTTGCCCATTGAAGATAACAGTCCCAATATCGTCCTCACCACTTAACCCCTGAAGCTCACCCTCACTCAATACCTTACCCTGCACAACCGCCGCAAAAATCGCCCCCTCATCTCCCGGTGAGTCCGCAACATTCAACCGCGAATCAACAGAATGCCCGATTTCTTCCAGCAACACATCGGCCACCGCCGCCGGATTTGCCCCATTTTCAGTTAATAGTTCTCTCGATAAATAAATCGTATCCGTCGCCGATGCAAAAGCCCCATTCGCCCCACCAATTTCGGCAGATGAGACAAATTTAACTGGCGGAATCGAACTAAAATCACTGTTTAACCAATCTTGGGTTAGAACATTTGCAGTTTGAATATCCGCACTTTCTCCAAAGGCTAAATTCATCTTTTCGACAAAATTAGGAACCTTTGCAAACTGGGTTAATTGTTCCTTGACAATATCCATTGCTTCACCCGTCAACCCATCGAAGGAATTGTCATTCGGTAACGTTATATTCGGGTCAATAGTTGCAATTGATCCTTCAATTTGAGCCAGCAATAAACTATCAGAGGGGTTCGGCGTGAGTGCTGTAATATTTGGGTTTTGATTAATATGACCGATTAATAAGTCAGATTGTAAAATAACTGCTGGATTAGGTTCTTGGGGTTCCCAATTCAAAGCGGAAAAACTGGCAGATGGGAGCAAATTCTGACTAGGATCTTGCGAAAGTGGATTAGACATATATCTTCCCTGAATTTAGATAAAAGTGAGGTAATTTTGATAAATATAAGTAACTGACTAAACGAACTGATTTAAAGAATAGTATGCACAAAAAACCTGTTTTTGTAAAGTAATAAAATATCACTTTTAAGCAGATAATTAAAATCGTTTTCGTCATAAATTGTCATAATATTTTGAGAAATGTCAGGTAAAATCACAAAAAGTATGATATCCTAGTGAAAATACTGATATGTTGTGGAGTTATGGATATAGAAGAATTTTTAAAGTTAGCAGACAATGTGGTTTTTTCGGAGACGGAAAAACATCTGGATGATCTGCAAAAAGCCGTCTTGCGCGGTGTATGGGATGGCCAAAAATATTCGGAAATCGCAGAAGAATGTTATCTTACCGAGGCTTATGTGAGAAATTTAGCCTCTGAATTATGGAAAATGTTTTCAGGGATTTTAGGTGAAAATATTAGGAAATCGAATATTATATCGAGTTTAGAACGCTCACAATCAGCTTATTTTTTGAATTATAATGAGTCTGTAAATCTTAGCCATGTTAATATATGCAATAATAACCCATCATCAATCATACCAACAGAGCGATCGCAATCTCCCCCAAAACAACAACAAATTGACTTAGGAACAGCACCGGATCTTAAGAAAATATATGATCGCATTCACGAATTAAAAACCCTACAAAATTGGATTATTCAAGAAAATTGTCGCCTAGTTTCTATTATTGGATTAAGTGGTATTGGTAAAACTACCCTAACTCGTTATTTAATTCAAACCTTACAACCGGAATTTGAAGCAATTATCTGGCGAAGTTTTTGTACTTCCCCCAGTTTGGAAATTACCCTAAAAAATTTATTATTATTTTTATCTAATCAATCCTTAACGGAATTACCTGTTAGTTTAGAAGAACAATTATCTTTATTAATCGAATATCTGAGAACAAAACGCTGTCTGATTATTCTGGATGATGTGCAAACTTTACTCAATCAAGGAACCCTAGCCGGACAATATCATCCTGACTTTAAAAATTATAGCCTATTGTTTAAATTAATTGCTGAAACCTCCCATCAGAGTTGTTTAATTCTCAATAGTTGGGAACTTCCCCAAGATATTGTTACTTTAACCGATGATAATGCACCAATTCGCTGTTTAAAGTTATCGGGTTTGGGTTCAGCAGCAACGGAAATTTTACGCGAAAAACGATTAAAAGATGAGGAACAATGGCATTTGTTAATTGAGACTTATCATGGAAATCCCCTATGGTTAAAAATTGTTGCTACGATGATTCAAGATATTTTTAGGGGAAAGGTTGCAGAATTTCTCAAATATGATAATCTATACTTGGGAGAGGAATTAACCGAAATCTTAAAACAGCATTTGGAACGGTTATCAAAGATTGAAAAAACGGTGATTACTACTCTGAGTCAAGAAAAGCAACCCCTAGGAATTGCCGAATTAATAGAAATATCTAAATTACCTGCAACGGATGTATTTAAAGCGATTCAATCTTTAGAACGGCGTTGTTTAATAGAACCCGAAGAACAGCAACAGCAAACCTACTTTAAGGTTTCTCCCATTATTCAACAATATCTTATTTTGAATTGTCAATAACCAGAAATCCTGTTTCTATATGTAGGGGCGGGTTCACCGATGAATTTTGCCACTCACCAACAACCTTAATAAACCCGCCCCCACCCAACCAATAACCCCTCACTCGAACCCGCACCTACGGGGGAAGATATTGAACTGTTAAAAAATAGAAATTTATGGTGAATTATCCAGGACTTTTAAGATTCTCTGCAAATCCAAAATTCAGGGTAGGAGGTTCTAAATTAGGAATCATCACATCCACACCCGGCGGTAACGGGGGTAATTTAGGAATTCCGGTTTCAACATCGGTGGTTTTTTCTGCTAATTTGGCAATAAATTCTGAGGAAGGAACCTGCGCCACCTTCATGGTATTTAATAGTTGAGCCAGCGCCACTTCAATATCATTGCGGGGGTCAATAGCCACCCAACCTTGACTGGTTAACTTCCGCAACTCAAAGTGTAAATGGGGCCCGGTGGATATCCCCGTACTTCCGACCCGTCCAATCACTTCCCCCTGTTTAACCTGCTCTCCGGGTTTAACAAACAATTCCGATAAGTGACCATAGAGGGTTTCCTGGGATTTTTCCGAGTGATTTAGTACCACCGCCATCCCGTAGCCCCCTAACCAATCGGCGACGGACACTTGACCGGAATAGGAAGCCACAACGGGTGTCCCTTCATCAGCGCCTAAATCAATCCCGGTGTGAAAACGGCCATAACCCAAAACCGGGTGTTCACGCCAACCAAATAAAGAAGTAATTGGGGAGGGAATAGTTAGGGGAAAAAGCGCGCTGCTATTGCCATTTCCCCGCACCGCCGCCGGACGTTGGGTGCGATTATAATAGGTCAAACCGGAATTACTCATACTGCTGACCACCATTGGGCCAACTTGAATCGGGCTAAACCCGGTAACGGCTACTTCCCCAGAGTATGACCCACCAGAACCATAATCAACGGATTGAGGTTGCTGATTATAAGTATAGTTGGCCTCGTAACCGCCCCCAATATTAGCCTCGGAGTTGGCAACAAAACCATTAGTGTAGGAGGAATTGGGCTGACCATAGGCGGTATTTCCCCCGTCTAGTAAGGGGTTGGGAATAGAGCCTAAATTATTATTGCCAATGTAGGGAGTATTTCCAGTATAGGGAACTTGATTATTTTCCGCCTGATAAATTGATGAGGGATAAGCCGGGACGCATAAATCTCCGGCGGATTGTCCTAATTCTAAAGCCGCTTCGCATCCAGTTGAACGTTCGGAGAATACCACTGTAGAGGGAGCTTCATAGCCGTCCGTGGCCCCAATTTGATAATCCGTTGGATCTATATAAGCATTAGCTGGAGACTCCTCTGCGGGGGGTGTTTCTGGAAAAACAATCTCTTGTTCAGGTGGAGGGACAATATTAGGAATTTCTGGGCTGTAGGGTTCGGAATAATATTCTGGTTCAGGATTAGGGGCGGGTTCAGAATAACTCGGATCAGGTGTAGAGTAGTCTGGAACAGTTGCGGGTTCGCTATAGGTGGGTTCTGGTTCAGTATTCGGAACAGTCAAGTTATCACTGTATCCTGTAGTCGCTTCAGGAGCGCTGGGAACAGACGCTTCCACAGGTTCCGCTTCCACGGGTATAGAAAATTCATCCGTAGCAATTACACGGCTACTGAATAGGACTAAACCCGTAAGACAACCTAAACCCAAAAGGGCGTAACTTCTTGAACCCAAGTACCAACGTCCTTGGCGGGTATTGGATGTTGGATATTTTTTCTGTTCCGTCATCTTCCTCACACAACCAATAATGATCTAACTGTTGAACTAACTGTAGCCGATATTTATTGTACCGGGCTGTTGGTCAATTTCTTGAGAAAAACCGATTTCGGTTTTAGGATAAAGACCAACTCGCAGGTTCCCTTGTTCCGAAATTCCGATAATTTCACCAATTTGATCCCCAATCTGGATCGGTTTCCCAATACAGGTTAAGAGTTGATTATAGCCCGTTAACATTTTCTTAACCTTAGCATCTGATAGGTGTTGAATCCCTAGGTCTAATCCCTGTAAGACTAGGGCGGCGAGGAATTCTAGGGATTGAATCGTCGGCGGTGTGGGAGAATGGGCAAAAAAGGTTTGTAAATTAATCCCAATTTCAGGAACGGGATTTTCCCAGTTTAAGCCAACTCCGATCACCGCCTGAGTAATAAGCTGTCCCGAAATTTTGGTTTCGGTGAGAATTCCGCCGAGTTTGCGCTGATTTAAAATTAAATCATTCGGCCATTTCAATTGTACGGGACAGGAGCGATCGCGCAAAATTGTGGCGATACCCCAAGCTGAACTGATGCTCAATTGGGCTTGTTGAGTCACCCGAAGGTTGATATCGACAATTTTTGATAAAAATAGCCCCCCCTGACTCGACTGCCATTGTCGGCCCCATTGTCCCCGTCCGGCGGTTTGTTCTCCGGCGATAACAACAGTTCCCGAAGGTTCACCCTGTTCTAACAGTTCCCAGGCGGTTTGATTAGTAGAAATTAAGCTATCAAAATAATAAATAGTTGGTAGAGAAGTACCACGGCGCGTCTCCATCAGGGTTTGTAAGGCAGATTCCAAACGGGATAAATTCAGCAAGTTATTTAAGGGAATGGGAATAAAACACAAAGGCACAAAGACACAAAGACACAAAGACACAAAGAAGAATCGGTTAAAATTAGGGGTGTTTGTAGTCGCAACTGTTCCTAATCATAATTTTATGCACACTTGGCATTGGCAAACCTGGAATGGATTACCCTATTTAACCTGTAGTTTGCTTAAAGATTGGCAACATGGCTTTTTTACCCGTTCTTTTAGTCCTCGAACTCCTTCGGACTTAGTGGCTGTTTTACAACCTGCGGTTCCAGTGTATCGAGTTAAGCAGGTGCATGGGAATGTCGTATTAAAAACGGGAACTGTTGAACCTTTAGATAATTTGGGATCACAGGAAATTCCTTTGATGGAAGCGGATGGTTTATTTGCGGAAAATTCCTCGGAGGCGGTTTGGGTAGCGACGGCGGATTGTGTTCCGGTGTTAATTGCGGATGCTCAAACCGGAAAGGTGGCTGCGGTTCATGCGGGCTGGCGGGGGACGGCTGCTAAGATTGTTCCAGAGGCGATCGCCCATTTTCAAGCCCAGGGTAGTCAATTAGAGGATTTACGGATCGGATTAGGGCCAGCGATTTCGGGACAGGTCTATCAAGTTTCCTTGGATGTGGCGACCCAGTTAGCCCAAAGTTTGGTTTGTGATATAGGGGGATTAGAACCAGTCTATCAACTCCCTAATTCCCCCCTAATGACCGATCCTGACCCGGATAAAGTCCGTTTAGATGTGCGACGGTTTAATAGTTTACAACTAGAACAGTTAGGGATTACACCTGAACAAGTGGCGATCGCTCCCCATTGTACCTATCAAGACCCGGAGGCTTTTTTCTCCTATCGTCGGGAACAATTGAAACGGGTTCAATGGTCAGGGATTGTGAGTCAGTAGAGTTAATAGATCAACGGTTTGGATCGAGATTGAGTTAAGCTTACAATTAATAAACGGTATAAGAAAAAGTCTGATGAGCGAGCAAAGTCCCTACGAACAGCTTGGGGTTACCCTTGATGCCTCCTTTGATGAAATTCAGGAAGCTCGAGATCGCCTAAAACAGCAATATATTGGCGAAGTTAAGCTGCTGCAATCTATTGAAGCGGCTTATGATGCCATTTTGATGGATCGGTTGAAAATGCGACAAGAGGGCAAAATTAAAGTCCCGGAGCGAATTCGTTTTCCCGAACGAGTGGCCCCAACTCCGCCCTCTGGTGTTCAACCTGTGGCGAATTCAAAACCCAATTGGTTAAGCCAACTGTTGGATACTCCCAGTCGTGCTGAGTTATTATGGCCTTCTGGGGTATATGTCACCTTGGCAGGTTTGAGCCTTTATTCGGGTTTTGCTACCTCATTATTACAACTAACTTTAGCCTTGGGTGTGGGATCTTGTCTTTATTTCCTCAACCGGAAGGAAAATAAGTTTGGTCGAGCGGTTTTACTGACCGTTGCGGGTTTAATTGGGGGGTTAATATTAGGAAGTTTATTGAGTTCACTAGCAGGAGCGATCGCGGTAGAACGATTTATTGCTTTTATTACTTTTATTGTTTTGTGGCTTGTGGCTTGCTTTCTGCGTTAATTCCCCAGGGTTTGAAGTTACCGGAATTAGGGAACAGCCCCCCCCAAACCCCCCGTACACGGGGGGCTAGGGGGGGAGGGAACAGGGAAGAAAAGACTTTAGCAGTCTTTTTCCTAACTGTTAGGGGCGACGACTATAAAAATAGGGCTATATTTCTGGAAACAGAAACAGCCCTATTTTTATTTAAACTGATTTAATTTTTAGGATTTGAATTAAACAACTGACGCCATTTTGACTTCATTATTGGCTAACAGTTCTTGCAATTCATCAGCATCCACCGTTTCTTTATCAATTAAAACATCGGCTAATTGATTTAAAACATGGCGGTTTTCTACTAATACTTGTTTTGCCCGTTTATAGGCGGCATCCACCAATATACGGACTTCGGCATCAATAGTTGAGGCGGTTTCTTCGGAGAAATCCCGTTCCGACATAATATCCCGTCCCAGGAACACATTCCCCTGTTGACGACCTAAAGCCACTGGGCCAAGGCGATCGCTCATTCCATAACGAGTAATCATTTGACGGGCCACCCGAGTCACCTGTTGTAAGTCATTGGACGCTCCGGTGGTGACTTCTTCTTCCCCGAAGATAATTTCTTCAGCTACCCGGCCACCCAAAGCCACGGCCATTTGATTTTCCAGATAGGAGCGGCTGAACAAACCGGAGTCCATACGTTCTTCACTGGGCATAAACCAGGTTAACCCCCCGGCCCGACCGCGAGGAATAATACTAATTTTCTGTACAGGGTCATAGTCGGGCATTAAGGCCCCTACTAAGGCGTGTCCGGCTTCGTGATAAGCGACTAGGGTTTTGCGTTTTTCGCTCATCACCCGATCTTTCTTCTCAGGGCCAGCTAACACCCGGTCAATGGCATCATTGACTTCATCCATTGAAATTTCGGTCAGGTTACGACGGGCGGCTAAAATAGCGGCTTCGTTTAACAGGTTGGATAAGTCCGCCCCGGTAAACCCAGGGGTACGACGGGCAATTTTATCCAAGTCCACATCTTTAGCCAAGGTTTTGCCCCGGGCATGAACTCGCAGAATTTCTGCTCGGCCGTTATAGTCGGGACGGTCAACCACAACTTGGCGGTCGAAGCGACCCGGACGCATTAAGGCGGAGTCGAGGACGTCGGGGCGGTTAGTCGCGGCAATAATAATAATTCCGTTATTGCCTTCAAACCCGTCCATTTCGGTTAATAACTGGTTTAGGGTTTGTTCGCGCTCATCGTTACCACCGCCTAAACCTGCACCCCGTTGACGACCTACGGCGTCAATTTCATCAATAAATACGATACAGGGAGCATTGGTTTTCGCCTGTTCAAACAGGTCACGCACCCGGGACGCACCCACACCGACGAACATTTCTACAAATTCCGAACCGGAAATACTGAAGAAGGGAACACCCGCTTCTCCGGCTACGGCTTTGGCTAATAGGGTTTTACCTGTCCCTGGGGGGCCAACTAATAACACCCCTTTAGGAATTTTTGCCCCAACAGCCGTAAAGCGATCAGAATTTTTCAGGAAGTCCACGACTTCGCTAAGTTCGAGTTTAGCTTGCTCGATACCTGCTACATCCCCGAAGGTGACTTGGGTTTGGGGTTCCATCTGGACTCTAGCTTTAGACTTGCCAAAGTTCATGGCTTGGCTACCTGGGCCATTCTGAGCGCGACGGAGTAAGAAAAATAGGCCAACTAATAGTAAAACCGGGAAGAACAGACTGCTCAGGGCTTTGAACCAGAAGCTTTCATCGTTTTGGGGTAAAACTGAAATATCAACGTTATTTTCGGTCAGAATATCGATCAGAGCCGGATCGTTAGGAAGGTTAACAATAACTTTATTCCCATCCTGGGCCGTGACTAGGGCTCTGGAGCGATCGGAACTGAGACTGACCCGTTCAACTTTATTACTCTTGACTTCTTGAATAAAGGTACTATACTTCCAGCTTTCCCGGGTTTGGGGCTGTTTATCAAAAAAGGCAGTTGCTAATGCTAAGACTACAATGGCAAGCAGGGCGTATAACCCCACATTTCTCCAGCGTTTATTCACCGAGGTCTATCCTCCTACTGTTGCGGCGAGTCTACAGGACTCATTGTTATGGTATTGTTACTAATCTTAACGTATTTTTCATCAACAGTGCGTCGGGTCTTGTTTGGTGATCTCAATTGGTTAAGGATAAAGCTCTTGATCGCCCCTTAGAGAAGATTTCAGTTTTCTACCCTAGTTTTAGCCTGAAGTTGACACTAATGATCGCCCCAGCACTCGCGCGCAGTAATATAGTAAAAGATTTTTCCCTCAGTTGAGTTTAAGGTTAAACCATAGTGCAAGTTAAAAGTCAATCAAAATTTACCCAAAATTCCCTTTGTAAAGTTTGTGGTTCTATATCCCCTTATTTTGCTCAAGCTACGGTCTTAAATCGCTATACTGTTGATTATTTTAAATGTTCGGTTTGTGGGTTTGTGCAAACTGAAAAACCCTATTGGTTAGAGGTCGCTTATGCTGATCCAATTGCTATGAGTGATGTGGGATTAGTGGCACGAAATTTTAAATTTTCTCAAATCACTCAAGAGTTAATTATATCATGTTTTAATTCCAAAGGCAAGTTTTTAGATTATGGATGTGGTTATGGTTTATTTGTGCGATTGATGCGAGATTTTGGGTTTGATTTTTATGGATATGATCAATATTGTCAAAATATATTTTATCAGGGATTTGAAGGAAATCAACAAGAAAACTATGATTTAATTACGGCTTTTGAGGTTTTTGAACACTTTGTTGATCCCCTTGAGGAAATTGAAAAATTATTAAAGTTTTCTAAAAATTTATTATTCAGTACCCAACTACTTCCGGCGGATCATCCTCAACCGGATCAATGGTGGTATTATGCTCTCCATGAAGGTCAACATATTTCTATTTATACCTATCAATCTTTGGTAAAAATTGCGGAGAAATTTAAGTTAAACTTATATTCTGATGGGAGTAGTTTACATCTATTAACCCAAACAAAAATATCAGGATCAGCATGGAAAAAAGCTGTGTCTATAGAATCTGCTTCTAATTCTCTCCCTTCCTTAATTGAACAGGATTTTTTAAAAGCCGTAGCAACTCGAAAACAGATTAATTCCGGTAAAAATTCTAGTAAAATTATTATTGATGGTGTATTTTTCCAGATTCGTAATACCGGAATTGCGAGGGTTTGGAAATCCTTACTAGAAGCATGGTCTACAAAAGATTTTGCTCAACAAATTGTTGTTTTAGACAGGGAAGGGACTACGCCTAAAATTCCTGGGATTAAATATTATCAAATTCCCGAATATAATTATGATAAAATTGAAGAAGATCGGCAATTATTACAAAAAATCTGTGATCAAGAAAATGCGGATCTGTTCATTTCCACCTATTATACAACTCCCCTAACAACACCTTCGGTTTTTATGGGATATGATATGATTCCAGAACAATTAGGACTGGATTTAACTATTCCCATGTGGCAAGAAAAACATCATGGAATTAAACACGCATCCGCCTATATTACGATTTCTGAAAACACAGCCCAAGATTTAGTTAACTTTTTCCCTAATATTAATAAAAATCAAATTACCGTCGCCCATTGTGGTGTTCCGGCTGTTTTTTCCCCCGCAACTCCAGGAGAAATTCAACAGTTTAAATTTAAGCATAGCATCAATAAACCCTATTTTATTTTAGTCGGTCAACGTTTGGGTGCGGGAGGCTATAAAAATACTTTATTATTTTTTAAAGCCCTAACTCAACTCAAAAATAATCAGGATTTTGAAATTGTTTGTGTCGGTGGAGAACCAACTTTAGAAGCAGATTTTTATCCCTATATGCAACAGTTTAAAATTAACTTATTGCAACTGGATGATCAGGAATTAAAACAGGCGTATTCCGGCGCAACTGCATTGGTTTATCCCTCTAAATATGAAGGGTTTGGGATGCCAATTATAGAGGCGATGGCTTGCGGTTGTCCGGTAATTACCTGTCGAAAAGGTTCAATTCCAGAAATTGCCAAAACAGCGGCTTATTATGTTAATGAAGATCAGGTTTTAGAAATGTTACAAGCATTAGAAGAAATTCAAAAAACCGAAATTCGTCAACCTTTAATTGAAGCAGGTTTACAACAATCTTCTCAATATTCCTGGTCAAAAATGGCTGCAATTATCCAAAATACCTTAATCAAAACTATGCAAAACTTAAAATCAGAAAAAAAACCGCTTGATTTTCAAGATTTTACCTATTCTAAACGGAGTCATTTTAATCAATTTCAACGGTTTAAAGCCTATATTAATATTAATCCCGATGCTTGCGATCTAAAAATTTATCAAGATTTATTAGTCTATAATTTTATTACCCAAAATTTACCCAAAGGTTCAAAATTATTAGAAATTGGTGGGGGGAATTCCAGAGTATTAGAAGCATTAAAACAAGATTATGAATGCTGGAATTTAGATAAATTTGAAGGGGTAGGAAATGGCCCTAATCAGATTACAAATTATGCTAACTCCCGTATTGTTTTAGATTATATTGGCAACTTTAACGCTGAACTTCCTAATCAATATTTTGATTGTGTTTTTAGTATTTCTACCCTAGAACATATTTCTGAAAATCAAACAAATTTTGATCAAATTACCCAAGATATTGATCGAATTTTAAAACCCAATGGTTTTTCCTTGCATTGTTTTGATGTGGTAGTAAAACCCGCAGAAGTTTGGACAAATCAATTTTTACCCTATTTATTTAAGACCCAAAAAACCTTAAATTCTATGATTGATTTTGATCAAATTAAACTTGATCCTGATTTATATGGAATGTCAGAAACCTCTTATCGTCAATTTTGGCAACCCACAACCCAAAAATCCTATCAAGAATTTGGTCAACCAATTTCCTATAATATTCTTTGGCAAAAATCCGCAACAAATATTAAATCTGTATCTCCTGAAATTTTAGTTTATTCAGCTTTACCGAAAATTTCTATTGTTACCCCTTCTTTAAATCAAGGGGAATTTTTAGAGGAGTGTATTGATTCGATTTTGAGTCAAAATTATCCTAATTTAGAATACATAATTATGGATGGGGGAAGTACGGATAATTCAGTTGAAATTATTAAAAAATATCAGAAATATTTAACCCATTGGCAAAGTCAAGCGGATGGCGGTCATTATGTGGCGGTGAATGCAGGATTTGAAAAAACAACGGGTGAAATTATGGGATGGTTAAATTCCGATGATAAATACCATTCCGATGCTTTTTATAAACTGGCGGCAACATTTGGGCACAATAAACAGGTGGAATGGGTGATGGGAATTCCGACAGAATGGGATAGAAATGGCAAACATATTCATAGTCAAATGCAGACACCTTTATGGTCAAGAAAAATGCTTTTAGATAAACAATGGGTGGAACAATATCAACAATTACAACATACCTGGATTCAACAAGAAAGTACATTTTGGACGCGATCGCTCTGGGAAAAAGCCGGATCAAAATTACAAACAAATCTGAATTTAGCGGGGGATTTTGAACTGTGGTTACGCTTTTCTCGTTATGCTCCTTTGTATTTATTAAGAAGTTTAATTGGCGGATTTCGTACCTACGATACCCAACGTTCTAAAATTTATCGAGAGCAATATTATCAAGAAGTGAAGCAAATTGTTCAAGAGGAAATACAGTTAATTCAGCAAGGTAAATATACTTCAGAGCAGCTATCTCCCCCTATGATAGTATTAGAAGATACTCAAGTTTTAGCATTAAAACAACAAGCATTAACTCAACCTCAAATCAAAGTTTCTGCGATTGTTTCTACCTATAATTCCGCATCAATGATGTCGGGAAGGTTGGAAAATTTAGTTAATCAAACTTTATTTAAACAAGGAAAATTAGAAGTTATTGTTGTTGATTCCGGTTCCCAGGAAAATGAACGAGAGATTGTTTCTAAGTTTAAAAAACAATATCCTAACTCAATTATCTATATTAGAACAGAAGAAAGAGAACCGATTTATCAAGCGTGGAATAGGGGAATTGCGATCGCTCGGGGTGAATATATCACTAATCAAAATACCGATGATCGTCTCAAATTAAACACTTTAGAAAAGTTATCTAACTATTTAGATCAACATTCAGAAGTCGTATTAGTACACGCCGATCAGCAAGCGGTATCACCCGGAGAAAGTGTTAATTTAGAACAGTTAAATGGCAAACCGCACTGGAAATGGTCGGAATTTTCCCGTTTAAAATTATTATTTTCAGCCCAAATTGGTTCTCAACCGATGTGGCGAAAATCTCTACATAATAATTATGGATTATTTGATCAAACCTTAAAAGTTCGAGGAGATCAAGACTTTTATATTAGAATTGCTAATGCGGGCGAATTTAATTTTATTCCTGAAATATTAGGGACTTTGAATTTATCAGAAAATTCCTTAAGTCATCAACAAGATTTAAGTCGTGAAGAAGAAATATTAATCTTTAAAAGATATACCTCCTCCGGGGAAAAATTAGCTCAATTTTTAAATCATGCTCAAATTCAACTAACTGATCAAAACTATCAAATTTTAGTTAATAATTTATCCTGTGATTTAGCTAATCAAGTTTTATCACAGTTTCATCTACCGTTTTATATTAAATTAATCACGGAATTATTGAACTCTGTAGTTGAATTAGGAAGCTATAAACAAACAGTACAAACTAATTTATTAAGAATTTGGAACCGATTTGCTGACCCCGCCACCCGATTTCAATTTATGAAAACATTATCACCAGAAATCATAGAAACTTGTGATGAGCAAATTCAAATTAAAGGGGAGGGAATGGAAAAAATTGATCCTGCTCAAATGTATATTAATTTATCTAAACTAAGTCAAGTTAATGCACCTCGAATTGATCCGGTTTTTTCCGCTCAACCTCGACCTTTTTGGTCGGTGATTATTCCTAGCTATAATGGCGAAAAATATATCGAACAGGTGTTAAATAGTGTTTTAACTCAAGCCATAAGTTCTGAAGAAATGGAAATTATTGTAGTTGATGATTGTTCAACTAATTCAGAGATTGAAACTATTGTTAAAAATATCGGTAAAAATCGAGTTAAATTCTATCGACAACCGCAAAATTTAGGGTTAATTCCTAACTGGAATGATTGTATTAAACGGTCTACAGGACAATGGATTCATCTTTTACATCAGGATGATTTAGTCCTCCCTGGATTTTATACTCGGATGCGAGAACTATTAGAAAAAGAACCCACCGCCGGGGCTGGATTTTGTCGCCATTATTATATTGATGAACAGGGAAAACAACGCTCCATTTCTGCGTTAGAACAAGAAACAAATGGGATTATTTATAATTGGTTAGAACGCATTGCTGTGATGCAGCGCATTCAATTTGCTGCTATGGTGGTTAAACGCAGTGTTTATGAAACATTAGGCGGATTTTCTGAAAATGCAGGTTCCGCAGCAGACTGGGAAATATGGAAACGAATTTCTGCTTATTATCCTGTGGCTTATGAACCCCAACCTTTAGCCTGTTATCGTTTACATTCAACTTCAGAAAGTTCTAAGTTAATTTGCATTGGGGCTAATATTTCTGATACTTTAAAATCTATTGAACTCTCTCAATCCTATTTACCCGAAAATTTGGCCATTAATTTATCGAATAAAGCCAGAGAACACTATGGGTTATATGCTATTAATACCGCTCAACAACTGTTAGTTAATGGGGATGCTAAGGCCGTAATTGCTCAAATTCAAGAAGCATTAAAGTGTAGTCAATCTGATGTTATTAAACAAGCTATTATTGAGTTATTTAGTCCTCAAAAATCACCCAAAGCTCAAATCAAAACCTTAACTCCGGCTCAAATTCTGGCCGAAGTTTCCCGTTTAACTGAAGAATACAAGAAAACAAATAACCCCGATTCCCTGCGTCAAATTCGGCAGATTGTCGCTCAATATTGGTTAGGGTTAGAATCAGATAATTTAGAAAAAACCTATGGAGGAGAAATTGGTCAAGCGCATAAAATATTACTCAATAGTGGGCTGAAAAATGAAGCCTTAACATCCCTAGAAAAAGCTCAACTTCAAGATTGGTATACCTATCTAAAACAAGGGTTAAATCAACCTAAAAGCATACAACATTTATTGGCAATTATTTTATATAGCTATCCCTATCAATTATCGGCTAATTGGTATATTCAAGCTCCGATTCCTAAATGGTTTTTACCTGATTATTTTGAGTTTATGTTAGCCGTCCCTCAGTTTTTCCAAGAGTTAGGAGAAGCTGAACTATATTATCGTTATTTGGAAAATTGGATTACCTATATTCATGAGCGGTTTACCAGTCATCCTGAGTTTTCAATTTGGCAAGAATTAGCCTGGAAATTTACCCAAATTGCTAACTTTATTCCCTTGTATTTTAATACCGCTAATCTCAAAAATATTTATATTAAACGGGCAGAAATTATGGAATTTGCCCTAACTCATTTGGGTTATGCTTTAGATTATCAGTTTCCCCAACGTCCAAATCGCCAGAAAATCCGCTTAGGAATTCTCAGTAACCATTTTCTACCCCAAACCGAAACTTACTCAACTTTACCTGTTTTTGAGTATTTAGATTCAACTCAATTTGAGGTAATTTTATATGCTCTACAATCGAATAATCATCCCTTAGAAAAGTATTGTCAGAGTCGGGTTGAACGCTTGGTAAAACTGCCTAAAAATGTCTCAGAACAGGTGCAATTAATCCGTAATGATGATTTAGATATTTTGTTAATTGGAACCAATGTAACAGCCGTTAATCATGGGATAACGCTATTAGGATTACATCGTTTAGCCCGGATTCAAGTCACATCAACATCATCCTGTGTAACTACAGGAATGCGGAATATAGATTACTATATTTCAGGAACTTTAACAGAAATAAAACAAAATCCCCAAGCCCAATATCGGGAAAAATTAATTCTTTTAGAAGGTACGGCGCACTGTTTTAGTTATTATGTAACTCCCCCGGAACCACCGCAAGTAATTCCAACTCGTTCTAGTTTAGGAATTTCTGAACAGGCGGTTGTTTTTATCTCCGGTGCTAATTTCTATAAAATTATTCCTGAACTTCGAGAAACTTGGGCTAAACTATTAGCAAAAGTTCCTAATTCGGTGTTGGTTTTATATCCATTTAACCCCAATTGGGCATCTCAATATAGAGCGCTTCCCTGGATTAATAAGTTTAAAGAAGTTTTAACTAAATATGGTGTTGATCCGAGTCGTTTAATTATGATTAAACCCCAAGGGAGTCGCAGCGATATTAAAGAATATCTGAAGTTAGCGGATATTTATTTAGACTCCTACCCTTTTTCTGGGGTAAATTCTTTAGTTGATCCCTTAGAAGTGGGTTTAGTTCCTGTTGTCCGAGATGGGGATATTATTCCTAATTTTTCCCCGACAACATCCCAAGCGGGAGAGGTTTTTGTCGTCCGAGATATTGGTTCATTCCGTTCATTAATGGCGGCTTCTTTGTTGCGATCGCTCTCTATTAATGACTTAATTGCCAATGGTGAAGAATCCTATATTAATCTAGCCACAAACCTTGCTAATAATCCTCAACTTAGACAACAAAAGCGCCAAGAAATTCAACAAAAAATTCAGCAGAATCCTGAATTTTTGGATAGTCGAACCTACTCAAATAAAATGGGTATAATTTTCCAACAGTTATTCCAAACTTGGCAACAAAACCAACCCAAACAGTCATCTATTCAACTCAATAGTCGAGAAACAATCCAACAGTATTTATCGGATTTGGTGACTCATATCAATCATTATGAATTAGAACCCAATAATCAAGTAATTATTAATCAGTTACGTTCTATTCGGAAAATAATGGTGGAACATTGGTTAAGAGTTCTACCCGAACAGTTAGAAAGAATGTATACAACAGATTTAGGAAAAGGATATCAAATTCTCTTAAATCGAGGGATTCAACGGGAACTATTAACCGTAGAAGAAGAACAATTTGTTAACCAAATTACTCAACAGGCGATTGGACTTAAACAGTCTGATTCTTTAAATCATTTAATGGTATTAATGTTATATTATCCCCCAGGAAAAATGGTAGTTGCTAATGCAAAAACTCGTTTACCTGAATGGTTATTAAAAGAATATCAACGGGTATTTGAAAATCCGTTAGTTGTGGAAAAAGTACAGCCTTTAATTGTTACAAAAAATCTACCGTTAACCGATGCAGAATTATTCAAAAATCGGTTAGTTGGATGTGTTAATTTATATAAAATTGATCCGGCTAATGCTGCTATTGTTGAGGATTTACGTCAAATTCGCCGACAATTTGCTGATTTTTGGTTGGGTTTGGAAACCATACAATTAGAATCTGTTTATCAAAGTTCAGTGGGTCAAGTCTATCGAACCCTATTATATAGTGGGTTTTCTCAAGAAAATTTAACATCTACAGAACAGCAATTCATTAAAACCTTAGCGTCTCAAATGAATCAAGAATTGAATCAAATAGAGACGATTAAACCTCTATTGGCGGTGTTATTATATTGTCGCCCTGAACAATTACAAATTCAGGATCTTTCTCGTTTACCGCAATGGTTTCGTTCAGATTATGAACAGTTAACCCATCAATAAACCAATAATGTTGTTACGCCGTTGTTGCACCGTTGTTGCGCTTCAGCGCATTTCTTCTAAAACCTGAAGCATCAACAACAATTTTTCTATAAATGCGAATAATTATGAACACCTACTTAAACAGACCCCGTTTTTAGGTTTTAGCCTGATAAGAGGTGCGCTGAAGCGCAACAACGGCTACCCCGTTTTTAGGCTTTAGCCTGATAAGAGGTGCGCTGAAGCGCAACAACGGCGCAACAGTGGTGGCTACATTTTTATCTGATATCGTAACCAAATAAATTTGGGTCTACTTCGGTTAAATTCAGATCATTTAATCCATATTCTGCCCAACGTTTTGTCACCATTTCGGCTGTATCAATATCTGACTCTAAAGGTTCTCCCCATTCGTGATTGGTTTCAGGAGGTATTTTTGTAGTTGCATCTATCCCCATTCTTCCCCCTAATCCGATTTTTTGACTAGCAAAATCTAAGGTATCAAAAGGCGTATCTGGAAGAATAAAAACATCCCTGGAAGGGTCAACTTTGGAACTAATTGCCCATACCACTTGTCGCGGATCTCTAATATTAATACTCTTATCCACCACAATCACAAATTTGGTATAAGTAAACTGAGGTAAGGCACTCCAAAATGCTAATGCTGCCCGTCTCGCTTGACCTGGATAAGCCTTATCAATGGAGATAATAGCGGCTTTATAACTTAAGGCTTCCATGGGTAGGAAAAAGTCTACAATTTCCGATACTTGCTGTCTTAAAATCGGGGTATAAATCCGGTTTAAAGCGATCGCCATCATCGCTTCTTCTTTGGGGGGGCGACCGCTAAAAGTCGTTAAATAAATCGGATCTTGACGATGGGTAATACAGTTAAATCTAACTAGAGGAGAATCTTCCACACCCCCATAATATCCCATGTGATCACCAAAAGGCCCATCGGGTAATATTTCTCCGGGGGTAATGGTTCCTTCTAATACAAATTCTGAGTCCGCAGGTACTTCTAAATCCACCGTTTTACACTTGGCTAATTGTACGCCAGAACCCCCATATAATCCCGCAAATAACCATTCCGATAAATCAACAGGAATCGGAGTCGCCGCCGCCATAATAATTAACGGATCTACTCCCAAAGCGATCGCAATTTCTAATTTTTTTCCCTTCTCCGCAGCCTTGCGTAAATGTCTAGCCCCACCTCTAACCGATAACCAATGGACGGTCATGGTATTTTTAGATTGCAATTGTAACCGATAAACCCCGACATTTGGTGTTCCGGTTTCACAATCTTTCGTAATTACTAATCCCAAAGTAATAATTTTTCCCGCATCTTTAGGATAGGGACGAATCATCGGAATTTGGTTTAAATCAACGTCATCTCCTTGAATTATATTCTGTTGACAAGGGGGAAAAAAGTTGCGCCCGGGCTTGGCTTTAATCACATCAAATAAAACCTTGCCAAAATCAATCGCTTGGGATATCTTTTTCGGGGGTTTAGGTTGTTGTAACATTCCTAATTTTTTCCCCAATTCCTCTAACTCTTGGGGGTTTTCCATGTTCATTGACCAGCAAACCCGTTGTTCTGTCCCCAATAAATTCACAGCCACCGGATATGGTGAACCTTTGACATTTTCGAACAATAATCCAGGGCCACCTGCTTGCAACATTCGGTTAGAAATTTCGGCAATTTCTAAGTCAGGATCAACTAAAGTTTTAATCCTTCTTAATTGTCCTCGTTCTTCTAACAGTTTTAAAAAGCCCCTTAAATCTCTCGCCATTGTGTTTAAGAATTTTTACGTCTATTTTTATATTATGACAGTTTTTAACAATTAATGCGACTCCATGCCAAAATTATATAGGTAGATATAATTATTTTTTTAAAATCAATGCTATAACTAACTTGAGGGGAATATATCCTTTTTAAAATCATCCACTTTTCACCTAACCAGGTTTTGCTATGCCATTATCAGAACCACCAGAAGCATTGCTCAAGCGTTATCTTCAAGGAGATAGGGATGCTTGTCGAGAACTTTTGAAAGATCCTAAATATTATCAACTAATTTATTATGGGTGAATTGTAAGTTTATTTATCTCTTAGAATATCCTAAACCTGGAACCGATGACCGAGAACGTCGCCCCAGTAGCGGAGAATTTGGGCCAGATGAATTTACTAAATTGTTTCAAGAAGCGATAGATACCGTTGATTTGATCTTCCGTGAAGGAGTTGATTGGCGGGCGTTTATTTATTCCTTTTAACAGGGTAATTATTTTTTATTTGGGGTGAATTGTAAGTTTATTGATCCAGAGGCTTTAATATAAGTCTAAAGTGATTTTTAGTCGATTATGTCTCGTTCTAAAGCTTTACAATATTACGTTTTTAGTCGTTTACTGTTAGCCCCCTTAATGTTGTGGACAATTACCACCGTGGTTTTTTTGCTGTTACGCGCCACGCCTGGTGACCCTGTGGATGCGATTCTTGGCCCCCGTGCGCCCGAAGCCGCAAAGGAGGCTTTGCGATCGCAATTGGGGTTAAAAGGTTCTCTATGGCAACAATATTTTGAGTATATGGGAAAACTCCTACATCTTGATTTAGGCACATCCCTCACCAGTCGAGGGGAAACGGTTTGGCAAATTATTCAAAATCACTTTCCCGCAACGGTTGAACTGGCTTTATTTAGCATGATGGTGGCTTTGGCGGTGGGAATTACCGTTGGGGCCGTAGCCGCGTCCCATCCCGATACGATTTGGGACACGGGGGGCCGTTTATTCGGAATTATTACCTATGCAATTCCTCCTTTTTGGGCCGGGATGCTGTTTCAGTTAATATTTGCGGTGCAGTTGGGTTGGTTTCCCCTGGGAACACGATTTCCGGTGACAATTCCTACTCCTGAAGGTTGGAGTGGTTTGTATACCTTGGATAGTTTATTTACGGGAAACTTAATGCAGTTGGGAGTCGCACTTTATTACCTCTGTTTACCTTCTTTAACTTTAGGTTTATTGTTAAGTGGTATTTTTGAACGCATTGTGCGGGTTAACCTCAAACAAACTTTAAAAGCCGATTATGTAGAAGCGGCTAGGGCCAGAGGAATTCCCGAATTAAGAATTGTTTTAGCCCATGCTTTAAAAAATGCCATGATTCCAGTAATTACGGTTTTAGGTTTAACTTTTGCAGCGTTATTAGGGGGGGCAATTTTAACGGAAGTTACCTTTTCTTGGCCGGGATTAGCTAATCGTTTATATGAAGCCATTAGTTTCCGAGATTATCCAACGGTGCAGGGAATTGTTGTCTTTTTCGCGGCTATTGTTGTTGCTGCTAGTATTCTAATTGATGTTCTGAATGCCTGTATTGATCCGAGAATTAGATATTAGGAAAGTTGGGGTAATGACGGAATAGAATTTTGATTTAATTCGATGGTATCTAGGGGCAATTGCAACTGGAATCCATCGACTTTTTCAATTCGATTTCTCGCAATTTCACAGTATTCTGGACTAATATCAATTCCGATAAAATTTCTCCCCATTTGTTGAGCAACTTTGCAAGTTGTCCCACTTCCACACATCGGGTCAAGAATCAAATCCCCAGCATTTGACCAAGAATAAATATGATCCCTCGCTAATTCACAGGGAAAGGGTGCAGGGTGATTTTTAGCTTCTTGATCTTCGAGATTTTTTCCCACTACATATTCCCAAATATTCCCTTTAATTTTTTGATTCTTTACAGGTTTTGCCATTTTTGAACGTTTTTGATCATCCTTTGAATAATTTTTATAGGTTGTGCCATTTAGTTCTAATCCGGCGTGTAAACAGTCTACCATTAGGGCGTTATGGGTAGCAACTTGACCTTTACTGAAAACAAACATATATTCAAATTCATTACTATATCTGCGTCGATAAATTTGTGGAATAGGATTTCTTTTTCTAAAGATCATGGTATCATGAATATTAAAACCAATTTCTTTAAAAAATATCGCCTGTTTAAAGCTGGTTCCAGTTTCACTTCCCTCAATAGTGGCGTCAGCAACCACCCAAACCATAACCCCCCCTGGTTTAATCACCCGGTATAATTCTCTAGCAATATCTTCAAAGGGAAATACAAAACCTCTGTATTTTCTGAGGTTATCATAGGGGGGAGAAGTTAACACCATATCAATACAGTTATTCTCGAAGTTTTTCATCACTTCGATACAATCTCCTTGGACTATTTTATTAATAAATTCAGTAATAGTCATCGAGCTTAAATTTTTGATCATTATCCTAATATAACCCATCCCTATTGTTAACTATCCCAAAATTTGCCTCAAAAATGGATTGTTTTGATAAAATTGGGGATGAGCGATCGCTATAATGATCATGATGGAAAGTCAACCTAGTAAACTCGCCTCATTTTTTCCTCGACATAAGGAGATAATGCTTGACTTAATAATGTCAAAGATTGACCTATTCTATCATGGTTGCTGAGTTGCATCTTAAGTTCATCCTTTTACTAAAATAGCTCAAAACAAAAAGCCACACCTATTAGTATTGGAAAAAATCTTCATACCATAGTACGGTGATTAATACCGCACTTCCCTGAAAATTACCTTGAGGAGTTTTTACAGTAACTTGTTGATTATTATATTGAATTTCAGTAACGGGATGTTGAAGTTTAATCTCTAGTCCTTGGGCTAAGTTTTGAATAATTTGCTCATAACCATTAGGAAAAAGATAATCCTCTCCGCCAAAAGCTTCATCTTCATCCAATTCCCAAATTGAAAGTTGATCTAAGTCTGCTCCTGTCTCAATTAAAATTTCTGAAGTTAATAACCAATTGACTAATTTAGCTTGACGGGGTGATAAGTTATCGGGTTTAAAAAAGCGGTTAACAGCTTGATAAACTGAGACATCTTGTTCTTGATTTTCACTCCAAGATTTAGCCCGGGCTATAATTTTTTCATACAGAGATTCAGCTTGTTCTAATTCAGAATCTTGAATTTTATTTTGATTATTCGTATATAAATCTATATGATAATAATTGGTTTGTTTAATAGCAATATTAAAGTCATGGGCTAGTTTTCCAATCGGATTATTTTGAATTCCATGAATCCATGACGCGCCTAAATCGACGGGAAAACCTAATGTTTTATCTGTATAAATTCTGCCCCCAATGCGATCGCGGGCTTCTAAAATAGTAACTTGAAATCCTTGAGATTTCAAGGTTTTAGCCGATGCAATTCCCGCAATTCCCGCACCAATATAATAACATTTTCTGAAATAGCTTGAGAGTTATTTTGACAACTTGACCAAAGGGGAAAAGAAGCAGCAACTAAAGCACTCAATTGTATGAAATTGCGACGAGATCTGTTGAAATTTGGTAAAAACTGCATAAATTCTAACCCAATTAGATTCCGTTGTTGCGCTTTAGCGCATCCCCATAGGAATTAGCACTAAAGTGCAACAACGAAGTTTGTAGATTTTAATTGATATTAACGAGTCCCAAAAGCCCGAGATCCTTTATATCCTGAAACCTCTGATAACTTTTCTAAACTCTGAATTCCTGTATACATTTTACCCTTAATTTCCCAGGTGGGATAACTTTCAATATTCTTGGCTTTACACAAATCAAGTTGAGGATTTTTACCTTCTTTGTCACACTCAATATAAGGCATTTTATCTACTGCTTGTTGACCAAATAATTGCTTTTGATCATGACAGTGACCACACCAAAAAGCCCCATACATTTTTGCCCCAGACTGGGTTAAATATTCAGCCAGTTCAATATTCGCCGGGTCGGATATTGTGGTAATGTTAAACTGACTTTCTTCAGCGCGAGGGCTATTAATTGGAGCATATACCGCTAAGGTTCCAATTAATGTGATCATTGCTACTACTACCGCAATAAAAAATAGTTGACCTCGATCTTCCCAATCTTTACCTAATAAAACTAAAAGGAATAAACTGATAGAACAAATGGCAGAAGCAGTACAATAAATACACAAGGCTTTAATGACAAATGCCATTATATACATCAGATAAAAGCTGAAAATCATCATGGCAGATGCTTGAGCAAACATCAATATCCATGTCCAATCTTCTGTTTTGGTTCTTAAACTTTTTTGAGTTTCTGTATTAATTAACCAAGGGGAAACTGCCATCCCTGCCATGATAATATAAGCCACTAACCCAAACAAAGGCAGGGGTAAACCAAAAACAATGGCATAGGGACTTTCCAGAACTTGATCGCAACCTGTTGTCGGACAAGCCGCACTTCCTCCTGTCAGTTTAACAAAGGTTAAATAGGCGGCAATTACTGCACCAAAAGCAGCTACACTAGCAATGATAAATCTCGATTTTTGATGAATCCAAGGAGTTGAACGTCGGCGAATCATAGCAATATTTTTGTAGGTTATACTGGAAAAAATTTTATATCCTTTTAGGGATTTTAAACCATGAGAATTTTGTTGGTGGAAAATGAACCAGATTTAGGGGAAGCCATTAAACGAATATTAACCCAAAAAGCCTATATTGTAGATTGGGTTCGGGATGGTATAGAATCTTGGGATTATTTGGAAAATCAATGGACACAGTACACTTTGGTTATTTTTGATTGGTTATTACCAGGCTTATCGAGAATTGAACTCTGCCAAAAGCTACGACACCAAGGCAGTTTGATTCCTATTCTAATTTTAACAGCAAAATATACCGAAGCCGATGAAATTATGGGGTTAGATGCTGGAGTGGATGATTAAATAGGTTGTAATATTTTATCGTAGGGGTTTGATCTCCAAACCCAGGCGCAAAGAGGGTTTAGAGACAAAACCCCCTACAGATTTTTATCACAAATCATTTAGGATTGCTATACAATTTTTCTGCCCTATTCTCAAGGGAAAAGAACAAACTAATCTATTCTTAATTTGATGAAGATTTGCTATTTTTTATAAAGTTTTATCAACTTAACTAGACTCTTCACTTGCAGGATACTTTATCATATATCTATCGGCAAAACTGGTTAATTCACCAGGAGGACTGAACCATGAAAATTAATTTATCTAAAACTTTAGTTACAAGCGCTGTAATTGCTACAGGGATTGCTTTTATTTCCCTTAATTATTCCCCGCCTTTATTTGCACAGTCTAACTCAAACTCTCCACAACTTACTCCTAAAATGTTGCATGATAGCCTTCAACGAATGAGGAGGGAGCAGAGCATTAATCAGATATGGCAAAATTATCGTATGATGCGTCAAGATTTGGAGATAAATGCTCTGTTAAGACAAAGACAATATTCTGGATTGATATATGATCCGAGTCGCGTAAAAACCTTTCAAGGAACAGTAACAGAAATACAACCCGGAAATCAAGAAAATCCAACATCTCAAGATGTTCATTTATTGATGAAAACGAATAAAGAAACCCTAGAAGTTCATGTTGCACCCCTATGGTATTTAGAGGAACACGACTTTCAAATTCAACTTAATGACAGCTTAGAAGTGACGGGAATGCGAGTCAAAAGGAGACGACAATCCATTTTAATTGTTGGAGAGATTAAAAAAGGAAATCAAACCTTGCAATTACGCGATGAAGATGGTTATCCTCGATGGACAAGATTGTTACAACAAACCCCTGTTAATTAATCGTTAATAGGTTAATATTAAGTAAATCCGGTTTTCTTGATTTTGTCTCCCAAGGATAGCCGGGTTTTATTTGCGGTTATCCTAAAAAACGATTAAACTATAAATTAATCATCAACACTATTGAAGGATATTGAAACCATGCAAATTCCATTAACGAAGCACTTAACAGAGTTTATTCATGATAAAGTTAATAGCGGTCGCTATGCTTCTGTGAGTGATGTCATTGGGGAAGCGTTAATGTTATTAGATCAACGCGATCGCATTCGAGAAGCCGAGTTAGCCGAATTAAAAGCTAAAATTCAAGAGGGAATTGCAGCTTCAGAACGAGGTGAGGTATTTGATGGGGAAGAAGTTTTTGCTGAATTAGAAGCCGATTTGCAACGGATGGAAGCTGAACTTCAAGCAGAGGAAGTAATGTCATGAGCCGATATTTAATTACACTTCCAGCCAAGCAAGACTTAAGAGAAATCAATAACTACCTCACCCGTTTTAGTCCCGTAGCAGTTAGACAAATTAATGACAAAATCAAACAACAATTTAAACGTTTAGCGGATTTTCCTAACATGGGGCAAAGTTGCCATCAACTATCTGAAGGTCTGCGACGATTTCCTATTGAAGACTATTTAATATTTTATCGCCCGATTTCAAATGGTGTAGAAATTGTTCGGGTGGTCAGTGGTTATCGCAATATAGAAGCTGTTTTTTCCGATCAAGAATCATCTGAATAAGAATAACTAAATCAACAACTATAACATTAATTAATATGGCTAAGATGATATTATTTTCCCCTCCAAAGATATTAAGTATATTATGCTTCTTGATCCTCTCCCCCACTCCCACGATCGCCCAAGAACAACAACCCCAACCTCCAGACCTCAACCCGACGTTAAAAATCGGTGTGGTACAACACTTTGGGGATAAACCCAGCGATCAATTGATTCTCAAAGCCCAACCAGGAGATTACTTAACCCTGCAATTTCAGACGCCCCAAGGGGAAAAACAACTGCATACGGAGACAGCGATCCTGAAAATGGGATTTGAACCCCTCCCGGAACCGGAAGTCGAAGAAAGAGTGGTTTTGAGTACCCACCGCAGCTATGAAAATGCTGAAGAAGACGCTCAAAAATGGCGATCGCTGGGTTTAGAAGTGGAACTGGCCCAACCCGATCGCTGGCAAGTTTGGGCCAAACGCAGCGTTTACAATACCCCCCTATTGCGGCGGTGGTTAATTGATAGTTTACAGGCCCAAGACCATAAACTGCCGCGCCTGGAAACTCAAGTTCTCACCCAAAAACGTACCCCCTATTGGACGGCGGCCGGATATCGCTACAACCGCAATGAATTGAAGATCACGGCCTCCGAGAATGTGATTCAAGTTAGTCAAAAACCCAATGATCCCGAACCTTTGGTTTATGGGGGAAGTTTGCGACTACAACCCGATGCCTACGGAACCTACACCCTGGTTAATAATGTGCCATTAGAGACCTATTTGCGGGGCGTCGTGCCACATGAAATTGGTGCTTGGCCTCCGGCAGCCTCCATCGAAGCCCAGGCGGTTCTAGCGCGAACCTACGCCTTGCAAAACCTGCAACGGTTTGAAGCGGACAATTATCATCTTTGTGCTAATACTGACTGTCAAGTTTATAAGGGGTTAACGGAAGTTTATTCGACTACAGATCAAGCTATTGAGGTGACTAAAGGTTTAGTTTTAACCCATAATAATAACTTGACGGAGGCGGTGTATTTTTCCAGCAGTGGGGGGGTCACGGCAAATTATAATGATATTTGGAATGGGGAACCCCGGCCCTATTTGCAAGGAGTAATTGACGCTCCGAATAAAATTTGGGATTTATCTCAACAAAATTTAGCTTCCGAACCTAATTTTAGAAAGTTTATCAATCTGAAAAACGGATTTAATGAAACCGGAGAACTTGATTTTCGTTGGCGAGGAGAAGCTACCTTAGAAGGGATTGCAGTACAATTGCGATCTTACTTAAAACGGCGCAATTTGCCTCAAGCTAATTTTAAGAAAGTTCAAAAGGTTGAGATTGTAAAGAGATCGCCAACTGGCCGAGTATTGAAAATGATAGTAACGACAGAAGATCAAGGGATGTTAGAAATTGCTAAAGATGAAATTCAAAGTGCATTTTTACCCCCGATTAGCACTTTATTTTATATTGATCCGGTTTACAATCCCAATAAAACCCTTAAAGGTTATGTTTTTGTTGGCGGTGGTTTCGGACATGGAGTAGGAATGAGTCAGACAGGATCTTATCATCTGGCTAAATTGGGATGGTCAAGCGAACAAATTTTAAACTTTTACTTCCCAGGAACCCAACTCCAACCTTTAAATCCATCAATGCTGTCTGGGAATTAAGTAGTTACACAAAATAAATTACCCAGTTGAGAGAGGGAACACCGGAACAGCCCCCCTAGCCCCCCGTGCACGGGGGGCTAGGGGGGAGGGAACAGGGTGGAGGATGTGTAATTAATTTTGTTTAGGTACTTAACAGAAATTCAGAGTTCAACATTGGGAGATAGGGTTGAACTTTGAATTTTTGATATCATTTCTTAATGAAGCTATTCAACAGTCAACCATTCAGAAAAGTTCTGGCTAAATTGAGGCAAAGATAATAAATGAATAGCTGAAGATTCCAAAGCCAAATCCCGTTCTTTTTGAAGATTATAACCCCAATTTGCTAAGAATAATTGCACCTTGTTTAAATCCGGTTGTTGTTGCACCGATAATAACGTTTGTAAGCGATCTTCAATAAACCAAATATTCGGAGTCGGTTCAATACTTGCTAATAATTCCCGTAAAATTTCATATTTAGGGCGTTTATAGCCTTTGCCAAAAAGTTGATTTTCGGGTGGGGTAACTCCTTGTTCTTGGAGGAGCGATCGCACAAATCTTTCCTCTTTCGTGGTAATAATATAAACAGGAAAACCCTTTTCAATTAAAGGTTTAATTCGTTCAATCACACCCGGATAAAACCGATGTAATCCTAGCCAACCCGATAAATCCGTATCAATCCATTCATCCCGAACCCTATCCAAATGGGGGCCAATTATTTCCGCATGTAATTGTTCTTCCGTTACGATATTGTGAGCAATTCCCGACCAATTGTGTAAAATTTCACCTTCAGAAATTCCCAAAACCAAAGCCCGAATTAAAACAGGCATTTCCCAACCAATTTCAATCACCGGGCGAGTTCGATAAAATAAAGGAGCCAATGCTTCCGGCGAAACGTCGGTCGGAACCGACCAAAGTTGACAATAGGTTCGCCATGCGGTTTGAAAATATTCCAGAAGTCCGTCACAAAGAACCCCATCAAAATCTAGCGCTAGTAAAGTTGGTTTATCGTTTATCATAAAACTTTAATTTGAAATTGACAATTTCGGAATTAACTCAACCTAATATTAAATTAACACCGTTTTTTGCCTCTAAAATTTGTAATTGAGGGTCTACTATGGTACAAGCCTTACAACTCCAAACTGAATTTCTGGCTAACCCTCAAACCCCATCCCATGAGCTTAATGCCGACTTAATTAGGGTAGCTAAACAGATATATCATGCCTATGTAGAAGTCCACGCCCAACGAATGCGGCGGCCGTTGGGAGTTGCCATCAATCCTAGCAATTATCGTAGTTGCCTATTATTTTCCGGTCAACCGATTTTGCTCCCTGGGGAATATTTTATCCCTTTTGAACAGATTGAAGCCGATTTGTTTTAACAGCCCAAGTCAGAAATCGAGATCAAGCATGAATATTATACTGAGTTTACCTGCCTATTTAATTGTGTTTGCCCTGGGAGCATCAATAGGCAGTTTTCTCAACGTCGTGATTTATCGAATTCCGGCGGGTTTATCCATACTACACCCCCCCTCTCGCTGTCCCCACTGTTTAACCCGGTTGAGTCCCTCAGAAAATATTCCCGTCTTTGGTTGGCTGTGGCTACAGGGACGTTGTAAACATTGCCATGCACCAATTTCCAGCCGCTATCCCATAGTAGAAGCGACTACAGGACTATTATTTTTAGTCATATTTTTCAGTTTTCCTACCCTCCCCCAGATATTAGGTTATTGGGTATTATTCAGTTGGTTAATTGCCCTATCCCTAATTGATTTAGATACCTATACCCTCCCCAATGTTCTCACCCAGTCGGGGTTAGTCTTGGGTTTAGGGTTTCAACTCAGCCAGTCCCCATCCCCCAGTTACGGGTTAATGATGGGGATAATTGGGGCGGTGCTGGGATTATGGTTATTTGACATCATATCCTTTGTGGGAACTCTGGTCATGGGACAAACGGCTATGGGAGCCGGAGATAGTAAACTTGCGGCGATGATGGGGGCTTGGCTAGGGTGGAAATATTTACTCGTAGGCGGATTTATAGCTTGCTTATTCGGGGCTGTCGTGGGAGGAGGAGCGATCGCACTAGGTTTAATCAGTCGTCGCAATCCCATCCCCTTCGGCCCTTTTCTAGCCGTTGGTGCGGCTATTACTGCCCTCTGGGGGCATCAAATCCTCTCCACCTATCTAGGCTTATTTTTTCCCCTTGTCAATTGAAATACCATGTCTTGGATTACCGGAAATTTTGGGTTTAAAGCCCCGTCGTTCCACGACGGCTTTTTATTCTAACTTGATGTATGATAAAACAAGCTGTAATCAACAAAAGTATGAAAGCCAGGTATCGCTAAAGTTTATCTCGCTAAAATAGGTAAGATTGATGTAATTTGGTCAAGACAACTACCCTCTGAACCCAGTTCTGTCACGATTGTCAAAGACAGTGCTGACCGATACTTCCTGAGTTTTGTAGTAGAAATTCAATCCGAAATCTTGCCACAATCTGAAAACTCAGTTGGCATTGATTTGGGAATAACAACCTTTGCCACATTAAGTAATGGGCAAAAAATAAAAGCTCCTAAGCCGATAAAACAGCGAATTAAGGAGCTTCGTAAATTTTCTAAGCAATTGTCTCGGAAAACCAAAGGGTCTGAACGTTATGAAAAAGCCAGAAAAAGATTAGCTAAACTTCATGCTAAAGTTTCTGATACCCGCACCGATTTCTTGCATAAATTGTCTACCCAGATTGTTCGTGAAAACCAAACAATATTTGATTTGTTGAAATAGATGGAATCCCCGTCCGTTTACGGCGGGGCGGATGTCAACATTCATACAACGGCTCTGCGATGGGAAGCCGAATTTATGCAGCAAGTCTTAGAAGCCCAGGATATTCCCACCCGGGTAATTGACTTAGGAGTCAGTTCTTCCCTGGGGATGGGCAGTCCGGTAGGGCTACAAGTCCCCTTAGCTCATCGCTGGGAGGCGTTGCTCCTATTAAGCCCCATTGATGAAGAATTAGAATCTGTAGATTAAACGTTAAGACTTGCTATATATCGTTCTATTATGGTGTAGATTTTGAATTTAACTAATGGGGCTAACGGGAATCCCCCAATTTCCCAAGGCCTCACAGTCTTAAAATTAGAAATAGCAAAAGTCAAAACAATTTTTAATGTCTCTATTTGATTGGTTCGCAAATCGGCGTAAATTATTACCCAACACTCCCGAACCGCAGGAACGAGAAATTGCTGATGGGCTATGGGTTAAGTGCGAAAAGTGCAATGCTTTAACTTATGCCAAAGACCTACAAGCCAATAATAAGGTTTGTTTGGAATGCGGTCATCATTTCATGGTCAATAGCGACGAGCGAATTGGGCAATTGATTGATCCTAATACCTGGATGGCTTTAGATGCCGAAATGTATGCGGTTGATCCCCTGAAATTTCGCGATCGCAAATCCTATAGTGATCGACTCCGAGAAACCCGGGAAAAAACCGGATTATCCGATGCGGTACAAACCGGAATCGGCTTACTCGAAGGTGAACCCGTGGCCCTGGGAGTCATGGACTTCCGGTTTATGGGCGGTAGCATGGGTTCAGTGGTCGGGGAAAAACTCACCCGCCTGATTGAACATGGCACTAATGAAGGCTATCCCGTGGTGATTATTTGTGCCTCCGGGGGCGCGAGGATGCAGGAGGGAATGTTAAGTCTGATGCAGATGGCGAAAATCTCCGCCGCCTTGCATCGCCACCGCAAATCCCGACTGCTGTATATTCCCGTCCTCACCCATCCCACCACCGGAGGGGTGACGGCCAGTTTTGCCATGTTAGGGGATATGATTTTAGCCGAGCCAAAAGCGACTATTGGTTTTGCTGGAAGACGGGTAATTGAACAAACCCTGAGAGAGAAGTTACCCGATGATTTCCAAACCTCAGAATACCTATTGAATTATGGGTTTGTGGATGCCATTGTTCCCCGTACCCAACTCAAAAAAACCCTAGCCCAATTGATTCGCCTCCATCGTCTTCCCCAAACCTCCGGGCCCTTATCCCATACTGCTGAAGTTATCCCCCTAACTTCGGGTGATACACCCATAGATTTATCTCAGGGTGTCTCAGCGTCTAAGTCAGTCTAGCGGGAACTGTTGATCGATGTTTAGTGGCGATCGCGATCAAATTGTTGGTTTTCACAAAATACCAAAGGTTCCTATAATTTTTGATCAAGACCTATTGTTTAAACAGACTTATGGGTTTTGCCGACCTGTCCATCACAGAAATAGCAGAGGACTACAATCTCCCCGTTGAGACTGTACTCCAACTGTGTGACCAATTGGGAATTGCCTATCAACATTCTCAAACCCGTTTAGCCCTGGAGGATGCTAAGGCTTTGATGTCTAAAATCACAGCCCAACGTCAGTCCCCAGAGTCCCAATAGTTCAATCCACCTTAACCCTCTGTGAAATTATATTTCGCAGAGGGTTAAGGTGGTAAATAACAATAGACGATTGACAAATGCCGATCAGCTAATCACCGGGATCGGGGACATTCAATAACCTGAACCCAAACTTAACTAACTTCTGCTCGCGGATCAAGCCAAGACTGGATTTAGCTTTTAATCACTAACTTAGTCATAAGGAGAACCATGCTAAAAAGATACTTTTGGCTGGCAATAGCCACTGTATTTTTCACCTTTCAACTGTTTGTCACTAATGCCAATGCATTAGACCTGACCAAAGAACTTCGGACTTTACCCCTAAATGACCAGGGCCAAACCGTTGTTCTGAGTGAAAAAGAACTGAAAAAGGGCAAAAAATTATTTAATAAGGCTTGCGCCTCCTGTCACGCTTTAGGGATGACCAAAACCAACCCTGATATTAACCTCAGTCCTCCAACCTTGGCAGGAGCATCCCCCTCCCGCGATAATATTGTCGCCCTGATCGACTTTATCAAAAATCCCACTACCTATGATGGGTTAGAAGAAATTTCCGAAACCCACCCCAGCACCAAGAGTTCAGATATTTTCGTCGCCATGCGAAATCTGACAGAAGATGATTTATATAATCTGGCTGGATATCTATTATTAGAACCCAAAGTTCGTCCTGAACAATGGGGTGGTGGTAAATACCTGCGCTAACATCAGTTAACAATTGACAATTTTAGACTTTAGGTTTTGAGTTGGGGATGATTTTAATGTTTTAGCTATTTCTACTAAAGGTGGGGAAACTCAAACAAAATTATCTTTAATTTAAAATCTAAAGTCTAATTCCCTGTTCCCTACTATATAAAACATTTGGGTAGTCTCTTGTTAGTTTAATTACCAACAAAAAACCACCCAAAATTAATTATTAATTCAACAAGTAAAGTAACTAGACTCTCATTATTTTTTCAGAACAATTTCAGCGTTCATACCCGCACCACGGTGGGGTTCACAGTAGTAGGAATAAACACCAGCAGGCATATCATCGGTGAAGGCAACTTCAAAGGAATCACCCGGTTTTTGAAGTAATGCTTTATGGGAAAGTTTCACCGCCACATCTGCATCAGGAGATTTGGCTTTATCAAAAACTACATTATGGGGAGGGAGTTTGTTATTGACAAATTTAACCACATCACCCGGTTTGACTTCTACTTTGCTCGGATCAAATTTTAACATCCCCGAATCAGCACCCATTTTAACAGTAAAGGTTTCTGCGGAGGCTTGACCCACACCAAATACAAAGGTGCTAATCATTAAAAAGGCCACAGACAAAACTAAGGCGACCCGCTTGGACACTGAAACCATCTGATTCATAACTTGCCTCTAAAAAATGTAACTTTATAAGCGATAACGAACATCCTACCATAAACTATGACAACCTGTCGTATTAAAAAACAACCTTGGCAAGTGGGCAAAAAATCTGTCACAATCTTTAACTATTATTGTTATAGTCCAGTGCCCTAATCTCAACAATGGCAAAAAAGCAAAAATTCCCCTATCTATTAGGTTCTAAATGGACATCCCATCAAAAAACCTGGGGCTGGAGGCATTTCCAAGTCGCAAACCGCAAAAATCAGGGCAAATGGGTATTTGCCGAAATGGTTGCATCCTGTGACCCCCAGGTGAGATTTTGGTTAAATGCTCAACAACTTCAAGACCGGGCTTTATGGCAACCCGGATGGCAGTCTACCCAGGAATTAGAAGACCTTGAATCACTTTAAATCTACAAATTCCCCCCAACTTCAGGCGACCCTTGAGCTTGTGCAACAAGCCACTCAAAACCTGCAAGACCTATTACAAAACCCGGTTTCTCAAGACCATCACCGTGAGGTTATCAACGAGATTGAAACTCAATTAAATCAGGCTTTAATTACCTTAAAAACAACGGTTAATCCGCCGAATTTGGATCATATTCCTGCCGATATTTTAAAACAAATAGAAACCTTGGAAATTTCCTTAGAAAGTATTGATATTCAGAGGGCTTTATCTAACCATCATTTGAGTCAAATTATCGGGATTATTACCGAAATCAATAATAAGTCTGAACAAATTAGAAACAGAAAAGACTATTTTTTAGCCCGTCTTCCCCAAATTCCGGTGGAGAAACTAGGCCCTAGGGTTCCTATTGTGACGGCGGCGGATTTTTTACCGGATTATGAGCCATTATCCCCAGAGCAACGAGAAGAATTAAAGGTCAAATACAATATTAACAAATTAATTCAAAAACGCCAACAATCTCGTTCTTCTTTATTTGAAAGAATTAAACAAGCTGAAAAAATGATTATGCCTCAAGTACAACCTTTAGACAATAATCAAGATTTGGAAGATGATTTGCCTTTTTGAAAATTCAGGTTATAATAGAGTTATATCCTTATTTATAAAAAAGTTAAAATGTCTAAATCCGAAGCTAAAAATCTCTCCAATTCCGAGCCATCTCCTAAGTCTGGAGAGGGTTTAGAAATTGTTAGTATTGGTGTCGATGAACAGCAAGCAAAAACTTCTAATTCAGAAGGTTTATCCCAAGATAAACTCAATCAAGTTGCCCAAAATATTAATGCCAATTTAGAAAATAATCAAGATCCAAATTGGCAAGTAGAAAATAGTTGGGATGAAACGAGAATCCAGGTTAATTTAGATTAGAAAAACTGGTAAATTTAACTCAAATTCAAAATTTCAAAATCCGATTGTCCGTAGGTCATATTCCGGTCAATAGCTGAAAGAATCTTATGATTAGCTACCTCTGAACATAAACAATCACAGAGCAATTGAGCCACATCAGCCCGATGAATTGTTCCCGCTACCCGATAATTTTCTGTTAATACGCCGTTTCCGGTGGCGGGTTCAGATTTCAGTCCCCCCGGACGAATAATCGTGTAATTCAGTCCACTATTAATTAAATGCTGTTCTGCTTTTTCCTTTTCTACCAAAACCGATTTTAAGGTTTCAAACGCTTGGGGAGGTAAAGCCACCACACTTTTGCCACTCCCAATCGAAGATACCAGAATAAACTTCCCGACGCCCGCTTTCACCGCCGCGTCAATTAAATGTTGATTCCCTAAATAGTCCGCCCGCTCTCCATCCTTGGGTAAACCGCCAATGGTACTAATCACCGCCGAAATTGTTTCTGGGCCTAATATCGCCTGTTCAACGGCGGTTATATCCAAGGCATTCCCCATCACCACCCGCACCCCCAAGGCTTCTAATTCGGGGCGAGTATCCGGTGTTCTTAATAGGGCTTTGACGTTTATCTGTTGGTTGCGGAGGGATTTGACCACTTCTCGTCCCACACCGCGACTTGCACCCGCAACAAAAATATAAGATTCTGTGTTCATTAATGTTAAGGTTTCAATAATTACTACTTTCTATGTATTACTGTACTAGATGCTTGTGTGAACCGAAAACTTTGTTGACACTCTCACCGTTTAACACTGGTGAATTTTAAATATCCCCTTTTATAATTAACCTTTCTACAATTAAGTCCCTATTAACAGTCCTAGCCGTGTCCTTAGAAAAATTATTCCAAATTAGCACCTCGGCGCCGCCGCCAATTCATTGCACCAACCCCGCCTGTCCCCAACCGCGTAACTCCTTGGGACATCAAATTTGTCAGACTTGCCAAACTCCCCTAACCTATAGATATTTATGGGCTACTGGTTCGGGGGCGGGACAAATTCAACCCTGTCAGTTAGTGGGAAATCGCTATTATGTCACCTTCCCCCAAGTTTGGTTAGATACTAAACCCGGTGCCCCACCGATTTTGCCCGATATTCTCTCCGAGTCGATATTATCCTATTTATATCTTTCCCCCCATCATTTGCATATTCCTGGGGTGTTTGGGGTTTATCCATTGGGTATTTCTCCAGAAGCGACGGAAACCCTACTATTGGATAATATTCCCGTCGATAGTCGGGGTCAACTATTCCCGACCTTGGTGGAAGTCTGGCCCAAAACCTCCGCCGTGCGTCAGGTCTATTGGTTATGGCAAATACTACAACTGTGGACACCTTTAACCGAACAGGGGGCGGCCTATAGTTTATTTGTCAAGGAGAACCTGCGGGTAGACGGTTGGCGGGTGCGGTTGCGAGAACTGCATCAGGGCGCATTACAACCTACCCAACGAGATTTAGCCGAATCTTGGGTTGCTTTAATAGAAACAGCCCATCCGACTATACAGTATCGTTTACAGACCATTCATCAATTGATGCGTCGTCAGGAGGACTCCTTAAAGGAAGTGGCGAGTCAACTGAATCAATTATTAATGGAACAGGCGGCCCAACTCCCCTTACATTTAGCGGTAACGGGATTAACGGATGTGGGGGTCAGACGTTCGGAGAACGAGGATAGTTATTATCCGGGTCTGCACGATGTCCGAAATTTTCATCTTTATCCAAATGATAAATTAATTCCCCATTTAAGTATTGTTTGTGATGGGGTGGGGGGTCATGATGGCGGTGAGGTGGCGAGTCAATTGGCGGTACAGTCTTTAAAGCCTTTGATTTATAGTTTTATGGCGGAAATTTCCCAGCAGGAGGAGTTAGCCCCACCGGAATTAATTATGGAACAACTGCAAGAAATTACCCGAGTTGTTAATAATGTTATTGCTGCCCAAAATAATGAACAACGGCGAGAATTTAGACAACGGATGGGAACAACTTTAGTCATGGCTTTACAGTTACCTCAAAAGGTAAAAACTCCCGAAGGTATTGAGTTAACCAATTGCCATGAATTATATTTGGTGAATGTGGGCGATAGTCGCGCCTATTGGATTACTCAAAATTCCTGCCAACAATTAACCGTCGATGATGATGTGGCAAATCGGGAGGTTTGTCATGGTCGGAGTTTATATTGGGATGCTGTTCAAAGGTCGGGTTCGGGAGCTTTAACCCAAGCATTAGGAACCCGAGAAGCGGAGTTTTTACGGCCAACTGTACAACGATTTATTATTGAAGAAGATGGATTATTATTATTATGTTCCGACGGATTAAGTGATAATCAACGGGTGGAACAATGTTGGCAAAATTTTTCTGCTTCGGTGTTAAATGGAGAACAATCTTTAGAGTCGGCGGTGCAGGGATGGATTGACATTGCTAATGATAAGAATGGTCATGATAATATCTCGGTTGTGATGATTTATTGTGGGGTATCTCCGCAAAAATTAGTATTAGTAGAAACTACACCTCTAGCCACAAAAACTGAATCTTTGGAGTCTGAACCAACGGAAGCCTCTAAGGTTTTATTATATGATGAATCGATTCCTGAGCAAGAGGTTCAGCCCCCCTCTAAGTCAATGTCTAAGTGGAAAGAGGTATTTTTTATTTTGAGTTTATTTGCGATATTTATTGCTGGGGGTTTTGCAATATGGTGGCAAGTTCGTCAAACTCAAATCAAATCTATTCCTTCGGGTCAACCAACTCAGACGCGCTGATGGGGTTCAATTTCCGACAACCTATAGCTGTTTGAAATAGAAGGGGAAATTTTGGGTATAAACAGTTTATCTATTAGGGATTGAAATACCCTATTACCTATTACCTATTACCTATTACCTATTACCTGTTCCGGTGTTCCCTTCTTAAGCAATATTCGGCGGAATTTTACGGGATTTTGACTGACGCCGTTGTTGATAGTCCTGTAAATAAACCTGAATTAACTCTTGGATTTCACTGCGTTTAATTTCCGTAGCAGACTGAAAATTATTAGGCGTTTCAAAAAAGCATAAACTATCCGGCATTTCTAAAACAACCATTTGAAATAAAATATGAGTCACGGGTAAAGGAATCGCTACAACCTGAGAATCCGAATCAGGATTAGTATAACTTAAAGCATCTTCTACGGTAGAAAAAGCATAAATTACTCTCTTTTTTATCTGCGGTTGATCTACATTAATAAACGGTTGAATCACCCAACTTTGGTCTAAAGTTTGTAAAATATAATATTCGGGATGTTCTAATTGTTCTGCTAATAATTTTAAGGCCGGAGCGATCGCTTCCACAATTTGAGGAGTTGTTCCATCTTGAGGCGCATGATCAATTAAAGACTGAATTTGTAGGTCTAAATTCATTATGTTTAAAAAAATAAAGATCAAGAATATTAATAGACTGTTAACTAATGACTGGTACGGGCGGGTTCATCAAGATGCGCCGTGATTAAGAAAGATCTAAAAGAACCCGCCCCTACAACTGTTAACTGCTAACTGCTGACTGCTGACTGCTAACTGTTAACTGATGACTGATAACTGATTAAAACGATCCGGAAATCCAAGCCAACTCACAGAATCATTGTGTTAGGGTCATTGTAGTAATTAGACATCATGGGGGAAATCTGCCAAACCGAAACCATTTTCCAAAGGCTATTGAGAGAACTGAGTCAATCCACCCGTGCATCTGAACAAAATTGTCGGGATGTAGCCGAACGAATTAACGAAGAAGCCGCCCGCATTTGTACAGAAAGCAAACGGATTCAAGATTCCGGGGACGTAGAAACCTGGGCCATGACACTAGCACAACATCGTTTACAGCAATGTACTCAATATTATCAGCTAGGGTCAAAACAAGGGTCTTTAGAATTACATAGTACCTTGAGCGCGATTGTATATCGATATATTACTCCTCCTCAAGTCCAATCCAGTTATCAAGCTCGATTGGAATTAATCAGGGATTTTTTACAAGCCTTTTATTTAGAAACCCTCAATGCCTTTCGCAAAGAAGCAAAGTTAGCGGCAACTTACCGTCCTCGAACCTTGTTAGAACTAGCGGAATATATGGCATTTACGGAACGCTACGGTAAACGGCGAATTCCTTTAGCCCGAGGTCGGAGTCAACAATTGATTATTTTAAGAGCGCAAACCTTCTCTCAACAACAGCCTAAAGAAAGTTTTGTCGATTTAGAATTAGCCGCCCAGGGCGGAGGGAGTGAATCAGATACTAACAATCATGATTCCTTCCTCGGACAAGTTCGGGCTGCTATGGTCATCGAGTCCAACGAATCAGAGTCCGACTCTTTGCGTCAAACCGTCGTAGAGGAACTAATTGCTTATTTAGAAGAAAACAAACAACCCGATTGTGCCGACTATTTTGCCTTGCGGTTACAGGATTTACCGACCCGTGAAATAGAGGAAATTCTCGGATTAACACCTCGTCAGCGTGATTATTTGCAGCAACGATTTAAGTACCATCTACTGCGATTTGCTTTAGGACACCGTTGGGAATTAGTTCACCAATGGTTAGAAGCAGATTTAGAACGGGATTTAGGGTTATTACCCCATCAATGGCAAGAATTCCTAAATCAAATCGGGGCGAATGAACAGCGTTTATTAAGTTTAAAACAGGAGGGATTATCCGAGGTAGAAATTGCTAAGGTTTTAAATTGTAAAACCACTCAAATTCAAAAACGTTGGTTTAAGTTGTTAGAATTGGCTTGGGAAATCAGGAATCATTCGGTATCCGGAGCAGGGGCATCTAGTGATGAATAACGAAACAAACCAAGACGAGCAAGCGTTTGAACGCCGATTCTTTGACGGGTTGTTACAAAAAGACTTGTATGGGCGGGATACTCCCGTCCCTACCTCTGATTCGGCTGAGGAGGAATTAAACCCCCATACACAGCTTGATCAGAGTTGTGAGGTGGAAAACCTAGAGTGGGATGAATTAGATCCCCTCGATTTTGAGGAGCAGCTTTTCCGCCCGGAAAGTCAATATTCAGCTATAGGAGAGATAGAAATTGTGAAAAACCGATTTGAGACCGTTTTAAGAGAAAAACTTAAAGCCAGAATTGAGATGAACCCACCCCTGTTTCCGTGGGAACCGATCGGCACTGACTTGCTGAATGAGTATCCTGACGTATTTAGAGAAGAACAGGTTCCCGCTACTCATTTATGGATGGCTCATCGACAACAATTGAGATGGTCGATGCCCCTACCCGATCAGGTTTTTGCTCAGTTATTGGCTCCATTGTTTACTCTACTACAATCTGGCCTACGAGAAGGAGCAAAATTAGTTCAGGCGGTGGAAACTTTATTTCCCAACGAGTCCCAACCCTTGAATGAATTAGCAGGTTTAGTGATTCGAGGTTCTTTACGGGGATCTTTAGATTTAAGGGAGTCCCAACCCTGTTATGAAACAGCGACTCCTGAACAACAAATGGTGTTATTATTATTAGCTGCTCAAGAACTTCTGAATACTTTAACCCTCAATTGTCGTTTGAATCAATCGACGGTTCATCAGGAATGGTTAACAACTTTAGGGCTATTTACCGTTGATGTTGACTATGTTGAAACTGAGTCTGGTACAAGTTTGAAAATCCGGGGTGAATTTCCCGATGGCGGACGCTTACAACTATTAGGAAATGACAGATCAGTAACCGCAAAACGCAATTCCCCCGGATGTTTAACCCTGGAATTGACTAACCCTGAACCGAACCAGATTTATCGACTTCATGTTTTATTAGATAGTGAGGAGCAAAATCCCCTCTGTTTTGCAATCATAGGGAATAGGGAATAGGGAATTACGAATTACGAATTACGAATGGGGAACAACAACAACAGATTGAAGTTTAGGTCAGATTAAGTTAGAGTAGGGTGGAGCATTTAACCCCCCTAATCTTCAAATCGAAACGATGACAAATTCAATCCCTTTGATTAGTCAATTATGGCGACGGATTGAAGCCATACCAAAGCCAATTCCTGAAGATTCCCTTTGGCTGCGGATATTGGTGCAGTTATTAGTGATTGCCGGGATTATTGCCACGGACGTCGCTATTGAAGAACCCCTGAATTTATGGGCAATTCCGGTTAGCATTGTCGGAGCAACTTGGAGTTGGTTTCGTCGTTACCATCGCAATGTGCCTGTTAAATTTTGTATTGCTATTGGGATGTTAATTGCCCTGGCTGCATTTTTTGGGCGACTGTTTGGCGAAATGAATGATACGCGGTTAGCCTTAGCGAGATTATTAATAGAATTACAGGTTTTACACAGTTTTGATTTACCCCGGCGTAAGGATTTAGGCTATTCGATGGTGATTGGATTAATTTTAATGGGAGTAGCGGGAACTCTCAGTCAAACCTTGGCTTTTGGGCCTGTGGTGTTAGTATTTTTGGCTTTAGCTTTACCAACATTAATTTTAGATTATCGCTCTCGTTTAGGGCTGGGGGAGATTCAATTTAACTCTAAAAAAACACCCCAGCAACCCGGAAGTGGAATAAATTTTAAATCTTTAGGAATTATTTTTTTAGTAGTTGTTGCTTTGGGATTAACTATTTTTACCGTTCTTCCTCGGTTTCCTAGCTATCAGTTAAGAACTTTTCCGGTCAGTTCTCCAATTGATATGCCCCCCGGACAATTTAATGGACAACGCATTCTCAATCCGGGTTATGTGTCTTCGGGAAATAATAATAATAATAATTCGGGTGCAGGTGGCACCGGATTAAATCAGGAAACGGGGGCAGGAACTCTTAATGATACCTTCTATTATGGATTCAATACCAAAATTAATCAGAATTTACGCGGCAATTTAAAGCCACAAGAAGTATTAAGGGTGCGATCGCAAGCCCGGGGATTTTGGCGGGTTGTAGCTTTTGATCGTTATACTGGAGAGGGATGGGAAATTTCTCGAAATAATAGAGCGATCACTTTAAGACGTCCCCGTTGGTCATATCAATTCAATCTATTTCCGCCAATCACTAATGCCAAGACTCAAGAAGTGATTCAAAGTTATACCGTACTTCAACAGCTTCCTAGTTTAATTCCGGCGATGAATAAACCGAATGAACTCTATTTCCCGACGGAGGAAATTGCGATTGATCCCGATGGCAATTTGCGATCGCCTTTAGAATTACGAGAGGGCATGACCTATACAGTGGTTTCTCAAGTTCCCCTGCGCGACAGGGTACAATTACAAGCCGCTTCTAAAAACTATCCTCCAAATATCAAAAAATACTATTTACAAGTTCCAGATCAAATTAAAGAGCAAGTCAGGAAAAAGACGGAAGAAATTCTAGCCAGTGTGCATCAAGTCGCCCAAAACAAAAAACCCTTAGATTCCAATTATGAAAAAGCCTTATATTTAGCCCAGTATCTCAAACAAAACCCTAACTATAAATTACAGGAAGAACCGCCGTTTTTAAGGGAAAATGAAGATCTAGTAGAAGCGTTTCTTTTTGGTTATCAAGATAGTCCCCCCGGAGAAAAAATTACCGGGGGCTACCCCGATCATTTTTCCACGGTTTTAACCATGATGTTACGTTCAATTGGGATTCCGGCGCGTCTGGTAGCGGGGTTTAACCCAGGAGAATTTAATCCGTTTACGGGATTATATGTGGTTAAAAATACCGATGCTTTTGCGATGACGGAGGTATATTTCCCCGAATATGGTTGGTTTGGTTTTAACCCTATTCCTGGGATGGATTTAATTCCGCCTTCGGTGGAAGAAGATCAAACCTTTAGTGCCTTAAAAGCCTTTTGGAATTGGGTGGCTGGTTGGCTACCTTCTCCATTGGCGAATGGATTACAAGCGATTTTAGGCCGTTTAATTTTAGGAATATTCCAAGTAATTAGCTGGTTTTTTAATCTGTTTACTCAAGGATGGTTAGGAATTTTTAGCGGATTAATTATCACAACAGTTATGGCATTTTTCGGCTGGTTAAGTTGGGATATTTGGCGAGGTTGGCGCTATCGTCGCTGGTTAGCTAAATTACCCCCAGAAGAAAGTCTATATCAACAACTTTTACAGGTTTTAGCTAGTAAAGGATATCCCAAATCTCCCACCCAAACCCCTTTAGAATATGTGTCTTGGTTAGATCAATATCATTCAATTTCAGAATTTGAAGTGATTGATGAAATCTCTCAGGCCTATATGGGTTGGCGCTATGGCGGAAAGTCGGTTAACCTCAAACAAATGCGACAATTATTAATTAATTTAAAATCCTCCCATTGGAAACGCTTAAAACAGCGAAAATGGATTTAATACACAAAAATGTTTTTTTGTCAAGCTCGACTCTGAGGTTCTCAACCTAGCCCTGAAAAGATTTGTACAATAGATCGGAAACCAACCAGAGTTGTAACACTAGGATTACACGAAGGATCAAGGTTTTTAATCACTATTTTTTTAATAAGCTAAACTTGCCCAGATTATCTTTTTTGTATTATAGCACCAAACCCCAGAATTTCGTCAATAGTTGCGAATGGAATTCAATAACCTCTTGACAAAATTAGCCAAAAAAAATGATTTAATTTTAAAATTTAAAACTATAACCAGTTAAAGATAACTTAAACTTATGCCTAGCTATTTTGTAGAGATGGACTGCTGAATTTTAATTTTCACCTCCGCAACTGTTAACAAATTTTAAGAAAATTTACATAAAATCGGAAAAGGTTGACAACAGCATAAACTTAACTGTGATTTGAAATGACTTGCAAATCTGGGGTTTTTGGCTAGGGGAGCAGCCAGTTTTTCCATTGAACTATGGGACTCCAGTAGAAGTTCGTAAGATGGTAAAATACAGTCTGGTACTAAGCCTGAAAATATCAAATTCTTGTAAATGCTGTTTATGTCAGTTGGGAGAAAAGCGTTGATGAAACGATTAAGTCGCCTGTTGGCTTTGTTAGTTTTGATAGTCGGTTGCTTCGCATGGACTGAAGATCAAAATGTTTTAGCTGCAAACCTCAATGTGATGCAGTATGGGATTGTTGCTCCGCTCTTAGCAACGGAAGCCCCTCGGAAAAATCGGGTTGACGAGAAAATGGCCACCGTTCGCAATAAATTGGACTTAAATAATAGCGATCTGCGAGATTTTCGTCAATATAAAGGAATGTTTCCGAAATTAGGGTCAGTGATCATTAAGAATGCTCCCTATAATTCCGTAGAAGATGTATTGAAAATTTCTGGTTTGACAGAAAAACAAAAAGAAATTCTGCAACAGAATTTAGGTAACTTTACCGTAACGCCTCCAGAATCTGTATTTATCGAAGGCGACCAACGGTTAAATGTTGGAGCTTACGACTAAGCCATTCTGTGGGGATCAGTGTCAGAATATTGAGATTATGTTGACGGACTTAAAAAAAGTTAACATAATCTTTAAAGTCAGTTTACTCTGCTTCAATTCGTCACGGAAAGTGTCCAGATCTGTGACTTCTAATCAACCTATCCTGGCACTGACCCATGACCCTAATTAATCTTTCCCTCCCGTCCGAGTTTCCTTTAACCTTTGATGTATTGGTAGTGGGAACCGGGGCAGCCGGATTATATACCGCCCTTTGTTTACCCAAACATTTGAGTGTTGGCGTAGTCAGTAAAGATGTTTTACCCCTGTCCGCTAGTGATTGGGCCCAAGGAGGCATCGCAGCAGCGATTTCAACCGATGACTCTCCCAGTCTGCATTTAGAAGATACCTTAAAAGCTGGGGCGGGTTTATGTGAACGGTCGGCGGTGGAGTTTCTGGTTAATCACGCCCCCGAATGTATTCACCGTTTAGTCGAATTAGGAGTGGCTTTTGACCGTCATCAAAGCCAGTTAGCTTTGACATTAGAAGCTGCCCACTCCCGTCACCGCGTCCTACACGCCGCCGATACAACCGGACGTGCAGTGATCACAACCTTAACAGAACGAGTTTTAGAAAGACCGAATATTAAAATTATTTCCCCTGCCTTTGCCCTGGATTTATGGATGGATGCCTCGGGTCAACGGTGTCAGGGAGTTAGCTTAATTCATAATAGCCATATTTATTGGGTGAAAGCCAAGGCCGTTGTCTTAGCAACGGGGGGAGGAGGTCAAGTCTTTGCTCACACCACCAACCCCGGTGTGAGTACGGGGGACGGGGTGGCGATGGCTTGGAGAGCGGGAGCATTACTCCGAGATTTAGAGTTTTTCCAATTTCACCCCACGGCCCTAACCCAACCCGGGGCTCCTCGATTTTTAATTAGTGAGGCGGTACGGGGGGAAGGAGCCCACCTGATTGATTCCCAGGGTCACAGATTTGTTTTTGATTATGACGAGCGGGGAGAATTAGCCCCCAGAGATATTGTGAGTCGGGCGATTTTTAGCCATTTACAAAAATTACGGCAAATCCTAGGAGCCAATAGTGAACGGGTTTGGTTAGATTTACGGTCAATTCCAACTGAGAAAATCCAGCATCGGTTTCCGAATATTATTCAGGTCTGTCAACAATGGGGGGTTGATATTCTCCATGAACCCATTCCTGTCACTCCCGCCGCCCATTATTGGATGGGGGGTATTGTTACCAATACTCAAAGTCAAACCTCTATCCCTGGACTTTATGCCGTAGGTGAAACTGCGAGTACGGGAGTTCACGGGGCGAACCGTTTAGCGAGTAATTCTTTGCTAGAATGTTTAGTATTCGGTGCTCAAATGGCATTAATTGAAAATCTCAATTTTGCTGAAACTGAATCTGGCCCGGGGGGGTCTGCTCCCGTATCCAAATCGGTATCACCAGCCTCCCATTGGGAAGAACAATATGCTACGATTAAAACAATTAGATCTAATTTGCCCGATGTTCTCTGGCGTAGTGCCGGGATCTGTCGCCAGTCCGATCATTTGCAGGAGGGATTAATCCAGGTGAAAGCATGGTCTGAAGAATTTTTAGCCTTACCCATCAGCCAATTTTTATCGACTCTACATCCAAATTCTTTGGCTGAACTGGAAACACAAGAAATCGCCCACAGCGACCTAAAACAGTGGGGGGAAACCCATAACTTACTGAGTATTGGGGAGTTGATTTTGAAGAGTGCAGCGTTCCGTCTCGAAAGTCGTGGAGGTCATTATCGGCAGGAATACCCGCAATCAGACCCAAGCTGGAAAGTACATACCTTAATTCAAGCAAACCAAATCTGGAAATCTTCGCCTGTCTTAGATTAGGTTCGAGAACCTGAACCGTCTCCTGCTGGGGGTTTTCCCGTATCGGGAGGAACATATTCACAGATTGACTGCGACGAGGTGTCCAGATGTTTATACAACTGAGCAAAATTGACCTGGGCAGCTGCCTCTAACTTTACCCATAAGGTGAAAACTAGGGCAACACTTAGGGGCAAACAGCTCGCCCATGCGATTGTTTTTTGTAATGTCAAGCTAGAAACCATAATCGTTTTACCCCCTAATTAAACATCATATTCTTCAACCAGGGCAGCCAACGATAAGAAAACTGCCTTTGTAGTTCAAGTATATCAATTATATTCCGTAATTACACTGAGTTCTCGGGAAAAATTCTTGACAATTCCCCCGATTCTCCCGAAGGCTTGCAGTCTATGAGTAATAATTGTTATGTTTTCTAAATTCACTGAATGATCAAACTCAGCCATTAACCGACTTTCTCGTTCTTCATTAATTTTAGTAGCTTCTATTTCAAAATAACCTTGTTGATCAATAATCTCTAAAATGCTATATCGTTGAAATAAGGTTTCCCAAGCAATATCATTTTTCCCAGGTTTTTTGTTGTTCATGTATTTTAAAGTTTGGGAACATAATTTAAAACTAAAACCTCATTAATTTTACCTCGTTTAAGAGCATTAGAATTAATACTGCGGGTTGCAGAAACAGTTTCTATTGTATATTTATGATCTTTATACAAATCTAAAATAAAATCTGTTGCTGAATTGCTTAACATCACATTACATCCTTTTTCGGTTAATTCATCAACCACTTGTTTTAAACGTCTTTGTTCATTTTGATTAAAGCCATTAATATCATATCCGGTAAAAGAAGCGGTATTAGAAACGGGATCATAAGGAGGATCAAAATAGACAAAATCGCCTTTTTTCGCATCTTTAACAGCTTCAGCAAAATCACGATTTAAAAAAGTTACTGATTTTTGGTTTAAATAATCATTAACTCCTCTTAATACAGCTTCGTCTAATATATTGGGATTTTTATAACTACCAAAGGGAACATTAAACTGTCCTTTAGAATTAACTCTAAATAATCCATTGTAACAAGTTTTGTTTAAATAAATAATTCTAGCAGCTTTTTGAATATCAGAAAATTTATTATACTGTTTTAAACGATCTCTTTCACGAAGATAATCAAAGTATTCTTTGGAATTTTTCGCTTTGTGAACTTTTAAAACCTCAATGAGTTCTTCAACATTATCTTTAATCACTCGATAACAATTAATTAATTCCCTGTTACTATCATTAACAATTGCTTGTTTCGGCTGCAACTCAAATAAAAGTGCGCCTCCCCCCAAAAAGGGTTCAAAATATGTAGTTTTACCAATATTTTTAGGAAGATATCTGAGAATTTCAGGTAATAATTGCCGTTTCCCTCCTGCCCATTTTAAAAATGGTTTAACCAGAGGATTTTTTTTTGCATTCACAGGTCAGTAATTCCTCAAAATTTTATTAACGTATTTCATTTTAACTTGAATTGAAATTTTAGTCAATATTTTGATTTAAAATAAAAATATGGATGTATTCTATAAAATAGATAGGGTAATTAAAGTCTATAGTTTAGAAGCCAATCAAAGAACATTCATAATTATTTTAGAGGATTTTGGGGCATCTTCCTTAACTCAATTTATAGGGAATTTAGGTTATATCTTCCCAGTTTACTATTGGTTTATAAACGAATAATTTCTTGATCAAACACTTGGTCATTAGTATCAATTGCCTGAATTATCATCCGATCTGCATAAACCTCAATCGCAGTAAATCCAAGGGTTGAGGCGGCTTTTGCTGTCCACTCCGAACTTCCTACAGGACGTATATTTGCCCCGCCATTACCATTAACTAAATAGGTTGTACCATGAATGGGTTGGGTACGTTCATAATTATGTTCATGACCATTCATATAGAGTTGAACCCCATATTTTTTAAATAAAGGAGTTAAGCGATTAATCAATATTTTGTTCACACCATATAACCCAGAAGAATACATGGGAAAATGACTATAAACAATTTTCCAAGGAGTTTTATTCCGTTGAAGTTGGTCTTCTAACCAAGGTATTTGTTTGTCCCAATCGGCATTATCATTCGCATCTAAAACAAAAAATTGTACAGGATCATATTTGAATGTATAGTAACGACCCTGCATATTAAATAAAGGATAAGTCACCTGTCGATTACCATTTTCTGTTCTGATATCATGGTTTCCTAAACAGGCATAAAATTTAACGCTTTGTTCTAGTAAAGATTGATAGGGTTTTTCAAATACATCCTTGATTTTTTCAATTTCACCATTAGTATAAATATTATCTCCGAGTAAAGTGACTACTTTAAAAGGATGATTTTGATGATAGCGAACCATAGCATTTGCGACTTCATATTGTTCTGTTTCTCCCGTTCCTACATCTCCAATAGTGACAAAACGAAATAGGGGTTTATCTTCAGGCATAGATGCGATGGCGTAGTCGCCGCCTTGCGGCATTGCACCGTCTCCCTGGGAAATTTGTTGTTTAGGAATCTCAGGAAGGCTCAGGATTTTTCGAGTAGCTCCTAATCCGATAAAACCAGCAGTGCTCAAGCTCGCTAACAATAGAAATTGACGTCTTTTTAGGGACATAGTTAAGAGTGAATTAACGCATTATAGACACAATTTTAGTATAGAGCAATCCGCTTTAATAAAATAGGATTGACTAATTCTGGGGCTTCATCTTGGGGACAATGACCGACTCCTTCTAATCTAATAAACTGTTTAACCGTTGAATATTGTTTGAATTGTTCAGCAATTTCTATCGGTTCCCAAGGATCATCGGTTCCCCATAATATTATGGCTGGACAAGGTAATTTTGGCAATAAATCCTCCGGTAATGGCCCATGAGAATAGCGCGTAAAGGCGGCAAAAACCTCAACTGCTCCTTGATCTTGGGCGGGTTTTAATAACATTTCTACCAATTCATCTGTAACAGCTTCATCTCGTTTGTAGGCTTGTAATAATACTTTTCTAACGGTTTTTGGGGTGGCTAAAAGGTTAAAAAATAATTGATTAAACCAGGAATATTTTAATAACTGTTGAACAAAACTAGAGCCATAATTTCGATACCAAGGAAGTTCGGATCTTTTGCGATCGTGTAATAATCTTAAAGAACAGTTTAATAACGCAACTTCTTGAACAATATCAGGATTATCAATAGCCGCCTGCATTACTGCAATACAACCAATGGAATTTCCCGCTAAAAAAACTTTATCCTGAACAATTTCTCGACAAAAATCAGCAATTTGTTCTCCCCAAGTTTCAAAAGTATAACCTATTTCTTGACTGGGTTTCGGTTTCGCTGACCCCCCAAATCCAATTAAATCTATAGCAAAGACTCGACAATGTTTTGCTAATTCAGGGATATTTTTTCGCCAATGACCCCAAGATGCCCCAAACCCATGAATTAAAACCACCGCCGGGCCATGATCACCCTCTCGGACATAACAAATCGGGTATCCTTTCCAAATCCAAGTTTGCGGTACAGATGAAGTAGTTAACATGGGTAATGGGTAATGGGTCATGGGTAATGGGGATTTATTTTTTAACTGTTATGATTATAGCAATAAATCATTCTATCTTTTGACAAAAATGTTTCCTCTTGTGTCAAAATTAAGAGGTGTTAATTCCCGAATTAAAATGACTGCTACTATAGACTTTCTGGGTTCGGAAATTGTCCCGGAATATGAAACCGCTAAAGTTGTGATTTTACCGATTCCCTATGAAGCCACAACTAGCTATCGAAAAGGCTGCGAGAACGGCCCGAATGCTTTACTGGAGGCTTCCCATCAGTTAGAATGTTATGATGAAGAACTAGACCGAGAAATCTGTTTTGATGCGGGAATTTTTACCCATGCTCCGATTGCAGATACTCGCCATGGAAAGACAGTTTCAGACGCAGAAATGTTGCGGGTGACCCAAGAAACGCTCCAGTCTTTAGTTGAACAGAAAAAATTTGTGATTTCCATTGGGGGAGAACACAGTATTACCGAAGGAGTGGTACAGGGATATCGTCAAGTATATCAAGAATCCTTTACCGTGGTTCAAATTGATGCCCATGGGGATTTAAGACATGAATATCAGGATACAATTCATAGTCATGCCTGTGTTATGCGTCGAATTGTGAATATGGGATTACCGACAGTTCAAGTGGGAATTAGAGCCATTTGTCAAGAGGAAGCTGATTTAATTAAAGAGAAAAATTTAACGGTTTTTCGGGCTAGAGAAATGGCTTTTAATCTGGATTGGATTGAACAAGCGATCGCCAGTATTCCCACAGAAAAAGTCTTTTTAACCATTGATGTTGATGGCATTGATCCGAGTTTAATTCCTGGGGTGGGAACTCCCGAACCGGGGGGATTAAATTGGTATTCTACCCTAAGATTTTTACGCCGTTTATTTCAATCTAAAGATGTAATTGGGTGTGATGTCATGGAATTAGCTCCCGTGGTTGGTTCAGTGGTTTCTGAATTTACCGTTGCTAAATTAACCTATAAATTAATTGGCTATCAAACTGTAGCAAAGAAATGGATTAAGGATTAAAAATTAGGGATCAACTGTTGAGGGTTGAGGGGAGCCGCATCGGGTGAACTTCAGCCCCGAACCTCGCTTTTTTTCCTTCCCCTAACCGATGGAAACCGTCGATGAATCAAAAAGATAGTCGGTTTCCACCAAATCCCAAGCTTTACCATCTAATGCCATTTGTTCAATTAAACTGGCTAGACGCAAGGCTTTTAAGGCTTGTTCTCCACCCACGGAGGGTTGATTTCCACCCCGAACACAACTGACAAAATGTTCCAATTCAGCGTGTAGGGGTTCAATATTACTGGTATGAACTTTTTGAATTAACCCATCTTGACGATAGAGAACTTGACCATAATCCGTAACATAATTAGCCGTGGTTTGCCGATGAATTAAAATTTCATTATTGAGAAAATCGGCTTCGGTTAAAGAATTTTTGCAATGGGCAACAATAGAACGCAATTTGCGATGGGTGACTTTACTGCTAATTAAATTTGCGATCACACCATTAGCAAAACCGAGGGTAGCGGTCACATAATCTAAATAGCCAGAGTCGGAAGCTCGGCTACCACTGGCGGTTAATTTAACAACAGGAGCCGCCACTAGATCTAACATTAAATCAATATCATGAATCATTAAATCCAAGACCACCGAAACATCATTGGCTCGGTTAGAATAGGGACTCATGCGACGGGCTTCTAATGCTAAAACTTCCTCCGTTTTTAAAACTTTACTAAATTCTTGAAAAGCGGGATTAAACCGTTCAATATGACCGACTTGTAAAATTCGCTGATAATCTGCGGCGGCGTTGACTAACAATTCTGCCTCACCAATACTCGCAGCAATAGGTTTTTCAATTAATACATGAACCCCGGCTTGTAAACAGGCCATCCCCACCGGATAGTGTAACCGAGTTGGAACTGCGATACAGACAGCATCTACTAGGGGCAAAAGGTCTCGATAATCTTCAAAAAACCTCACTCGATACTTACTCGCCGTATCAATTCCCCGTTCAACACTGAGATCGGAAACTCCCACGAGTTCCACGTCCTTGAGCATACTCAAAACCCGGGTATGATGCTGCCCCATATTACCCACACCGATCACACCAACTTGAATCGGGTCAAGGTAATTCCTTCCAGTCATAGCATTTGAATATCCAAGGGACATCCTATTTTGCACTCCTCTACTCTCCTCCACCACGGAAATTCAGCCCATTGGCTGTCCATCAGTAGTGTAAATCCATCCAGATACTATCACAGCCTTGGATTTTGTAAAGAAATTTTAATTAGAGGTTGGCAGTTGGGTTTTAGCCAGGAAGGACACACTCCCTGTGACCCCAATAACGCCCCGTTTTCGGTATTTTTGATTAATAGGTAATGGGTAATGGGCAATAGGTAATGAGTAATAGGTAATAGCAAGAGTTTACCTCCCTCTGTTCCCTCTGTTCCCTCTGTTCCCTCTGTTCCCTCTGTTCCCTCTGTTCCCTCTGTTCCCTCTGTTCCCTCTGTTCCCTCTGTTCCCCCTTTTCCCCCTGCTCCCAAGATTGTCTTTACTTATTGTTACAAAAAGATATTTTTCTCAAAATGGCATTTACTAAAGATCCCATTTATTTTATAATTGGTTTAGCTTTAATCCAAAATTAATACCTAACCCGTCCTTAATTGAGTCAAAGGTTAAGGAAATTTCAGCGATGAAATTAATAACAAGGTTAAGTGTAAATCATGAATTCACCCTGTAAAAAAACTAGGTATTCATCATGACAGTTAGCTCATCTACACCCAAAAGGGGGAGTACCCGAAAGCGAACCGGTGGAACAGCAAACTCAAATCAAGATAATAAAACTGAAGCTGATCAGATTAAAGTAGATCTTGTTGAAAACAAACCAACTACAGATATGAACCAAGAAACGAAATTAGATATTGTGGACAAACCTGCAAAAAAAGGCTCTGAAGCCAATACTGCATCCACCCAAATTCAAGTCGGTGCGATGACGACATTTATGAATCGCCCAATTGAACATAGCCATCTTGAAATTTCAGGAATGCTATCACCAAGACGTCCTATTTTTAAAGCGAATAGTGCTAGTAATGTAGCCTTTATTCATTTAGAAGATACGGTGGGAGCCTTAGCTAATCGCCCCATTGAAGTCAGTCATTTACAAATTACCTCAATGATCATGAACCGTCCCATTGCCAGCAATGATATTGATGATCCCATGACTTTGATGGGATTTTTGGATTAAACTTCCAATTGAATCATTTTTCATAAAAATCGGGTTTCTGAACCAATGCTTATGTTTTAATTCATGAGTTCAATAGCGGAAATCCGATTTATTTTATTTATTTGTTCTCGGCTATAATTTCTATCTTAGCGTAAAATGTTTGATTCCTTAAATGACCCTTCTGTGATTTTAATTTTGGCAATTCTTCATGGTGTTATCGGTACGATCGCAGCTTTTGTGGCTCGAGAAAAAGGACGCAGTTATCCCCGATGGTTAATCATTGGATTAATTGGCGGAACCCCAGCTTTAATTGTAGCATTATTATTAAAACCTAATCCTAATAATTCTTGATGGGATAATTGAATTAAGGACAGACAAAATGGATTATCAGACTTTATTTAATACAATTGAAAACTTGGTTTTGCAACATTCTCCCAGTGGGGTAGAATCGGAAATAAATCAATGGTTGTTAGAACGATTTTCTCAACTTGGGGTAGAGGTTTGGCGAGATCAGGCGGATAATATTATTGCCAAAATTCCTGGTAAAACTTCAGAAAGAGCTATCGCCATTACCGCCCATAAAGATGAAATTGGCATGATCGTCAAAACCATTGAAGAAAAGGGACGGGTTTCGGTTAGAAAATTAGGCGGGTCATTTCCTTGGGTTTATGGGGAAGGAGTGGTTGATTTATTAGGAGATCATCAAACTCTTAGCGGTATTTTGAGCTTTGGTTCTCGTCATATTTCCCATGAATCTACTCAAAAAGTTTACCAGGAAGAAAAAGCCTTGAAATGGGAAGATACTTGGATTGAAACCAAATGCACAACGGAAGAATTAGCAACCGCAGGAATTCGCCCAGGAACCAGGGTAGTTGTAGGAAAACATCGTAAAAAACCTATCCGAATTAAAGATTATATTGCTAGTTATACCCTCGATAATAAAGCGTCTCTGGCGATTTTATTGGCCTTAGCAGAAACCGTCAAACACCCGCCCATTGATATATATTTAGTGGCTTCGGCAAAGGAAGAAGTGGGAGCAATTGGGGCCCTATATTTTACCCAAAGACAAACCTTAGAGGCGTTAATTGCCTTGGAAATTTGCCCCCTTGCCCCGGAATATCCGATTGCAGGGGATGAAAAACCGGTGTTGCTGTCCCAGGATAGCTATGGTGTTTATGACGAAGGTTTGAACAGCCAATTACGACAGGCGGCGACCACCGCCGGAGTCCCGTTACAATTGACAATTCTTAGTGGTTTTGGAAGTGACGCTTCTATTGCCATGAAATTTGGCCATGTAGCCCGGGCGGCTTGCTTGGGTTTCCCGACTCAGAACACCCATGGCTATGAACTGGCCCATTTGGGAGCGATCGCTAATTGTATTAAAGTTCTACAAGCCTTCTGTGAAAAGGATTTCAGCCAAATTTAAAAAAGATCAAACTAATTTTGCTCAAAGGGTTGACACCGATAAAAATATAGGCTACATTAATAAAGGTGAAAGGCGAGTGACCAAAACTCAACCGAGAAAAAGTTAACCGCAAAACACCCTAAGCCCCCATCGTCTAGAGGCCTAGGACACCTCCCTTTCACGGAGGCGACAGGGATTCGAATTCCCTTGGGGGTACTAAATATAAAATAGAGCCTGGGATTATTTATTAGTCTCAGGTTTTATTTTTTGGCTTTGATTAAATAATCGATCAAACAATAGATCTGGCGACTGCTGTAACATTATTTCCCTGGGAAAAAGCGATCGCAGCCTCTTTTAAACGGGTCAAAGGAATCAAAATCCAACGAGAAGTTATTAAACCCACTAAAGTTGCGATCAGGAGAGCGACAATACTGAGTAAAATTGATAAATAAGTAACGAAATCACCTATGAAACTTACCGATTCTAGTCGTTTTCAATTCACAGAAGACTTAAATATTTGTCGCATTTTAAACGGAATGTGGCAAGTCTCTGGTGCCCATGGTCGGATTAATCCCACCGTTGCGCTCGAAAGTATGTTTAAATACCTAGACGCAGGATATACCACTTGGGATCTAGCTGATCATTATGGCCCGGCGGAGGATTTTATTGGGGAATTTAGGCGACAATTAATTTCCACCCGTGGACAGGAGGCTTTATCTCAGGTACAAGCCTTTACCAAATGGGTTCCCCGTCCGGGTAAAATGACAAAAGCCCTGGTGGAAAAAAATATTGATATTTCTCGCCAACGCATGGGAGTTGATTGTCTCGATTTACTACAATTTCATTGGTGGGATTATCGAGATCAAAGTTATTTAGATGCTTTAAATTATCTGGCGCAACTACAAACCGAAGGTAAAATCAAACATTTAGCATTAACCAATTTTGATACTCAACACTTAAAAATTATTGTTGAAAATGGGATTAAAATTGTATCCAATCAAGTGCAGTTTTCTTTAGTTGATCGCCGTCCTTTAGCTCAAATGACCGAATTTTGTCAAGGTCATAATATTAAGTTACTTCCCTATGGTGTTCTTTGTGGTGGTTTTTTATCGGAAAAATATCTGGGAAAACCTGAACCAAATGGCTTTAATTTAGAAACCGTTAGCTTGAAAAAATATAAAAATATGATCAATGCTTGGGGAGGATGGAATTTATTTCAAACTCTCTTAAAAACTTTAAATGCGATCGCCCAAAAACATCAAGTAACAATTCCTAATATTGCAGTTCGTTATATCCTAGAACAACCCACCGTTGCTGGAGCCATGGTGGGGACAAGATTAGGGCTTTCCGACCATATCAAAGATAATGCTAAAGTCTTTGAATTTAGTCTCGACTCCGAAGATTATCAAAATATTAATTCCGTTCTTTTTCAATCCCAAGATCTGATGCAAATAATTGGTGATTGCGGTGACGAATATAGATAAATCCCTTGATATTTTCCCCCACTAATCCCCCCTACGCCCCATAAAAAAGGGGGGATAGGATTAAAATTTAACGATTTTTTAACTCCTTAACCGCATTAACTAAGCGTTTAATATAAGGTTTAATTAGGGTTTGCTGTTCCGTTTGTAAGACATTAACCTGTTCAGAAAGCTGATCGATTTGTATTTGCATGGTTGCTGAATCCGTAATTGACTGATTTACAAATGCTTCTAAAGTTGCGTTTAAAGATTCTTGATCGTTTTTTTCAAAATTAAGTCCTGATGTCTCCATTGATGTTTTCAATTCATCAATTGTTTCTTGGATTAACTGAAAGCGGACATTCATAACTTCCCAATCATCTTGTCGCAGGGCATTTTTTTCTAACCCTTGAGTCACCCGTTGTAACTCCGTCAGGACATCCGTAATTGGATCAAGTTCGTTCGACTCCGAGGGTAGCAGTTGAATTTGTTGATGGAGCAATTCTACCACTGTCCTAACATCCGTAATCGCCGCATCCAGATATTGACGCATATCCTGTTCAAACCGTTGGCGATTTACCACATTTAAAATTAAGGCCAAAGTTAGGGGAGTCCCAGCAAATATAATCGGCTGATACCATGCAGCAACGAGTGTTCCCACTGCTGTCCCCGCAATAGAAACATACTCGGCTAACTTCCACCCATCGACAGGATGGGGCGACGGTTTTAATAATTCTTCTTCACTATTCTGCATGGTCGTGGCTGACTTACTACAATCTTAGAGTTATGCTAACTCAAATTCCACAATAATCCTTAAACTGGTGCAGAAATTCTGACCGAAACCTTAATATGGAGCTTGGCTTAATAAAACTTTAGTATCCAATTTTCAGAAATCGACACCAATACCTTTAAAATCAGGGAGAAAGCATTTTTTGGATCAATGACTACTCCAACCGAAATTCCTTCCCTTAATAGTTTGGACTATATTCCCTATCTGGATGAAAATGGCAAAATTCCCGAATCAATCCAAGGAAAAATCGGAGTTTATGCTATTTTTAATTCAGATAAAAATTTAAAATATGTAGGCTATTCTAGGGATATATATTTAAGTTTAAAACAACATTTTATTCGTCAAAATCAAGCCTGCTATTGGTTGAAGTTACAAACTATTGATCGGCCGAGTCGCACTATTTTAGAAGGGATTAAACAGGCTTGGATTGATGAAAATGGTTCAATTCCTCCCGGTAATGGGGAAGATGAATCTATCTGGAATGATCCAATTCAAGTGAAACCTTTGATGACTCCAGAAGAACAAGATCAGTATCAAAAAACCGATGAAATCGGTCAAGAAAAACTGTTAAAACAAATCGCCCGTCGTGTAGAAGAACAAATTTTTGCCGCACTAAAAGCCCGAGGATTACAAGAGGAAATTCGCTTTAATCCCAAATTAAAAACCAGTGGATTATTAGATTTAAAATAATTAATTTATTGGTTGTAGGGACGGGTTCTTTTAGATCTTTGTTAATTATCTAAATCTCGATGAACCCGCCAGTACCAGTCATCAGTTATCAGTTAAAGAGTTTACAGATCAAACTTATATTTTTCCCATTACCTATCACGAATTTAAGCAGATTACGCAGATTAACACAGATTAAAATCCGTGAAATCCTCTTAAATCCGTGATCCCCATTACCTATCACGATAAGGAACATGAATACATCCTAAATGAAAGGGTAAACAAAACTGGGATTCTAAATGTCCGAAGGAAAAATAGTGATTTAATCCCCATCCTAATATTAAACCCAGGGTAGATAATATAGATAAAATAATAAAAGAGTGCCAATCTTTAAAACGGGCAGTTTGTAACTCTAACCGAGCTAAAGCTGTCGCTGAAACCATTAATAAAATATTAATAGAAACCTTAATCCAGGTCAGCATAAATACACCCAGAATAGAGATAAACACAATCATTAAAAATGTGCCTAAATCCGTTCTGATTTTCTTTAAAACAAACGAATTTAATTGATTCAATGGCAGGGTAAAGAATAAATCAATTGACCAAATCAACATTAAAAATAGACCAGAAACCAAAGAATACCAACTCGACTCAAATAAAAACCAACCAAAATTCAGACAAGTCACGAGAAGTAATCCAAAGGAAAACCAAGTAATAATTGTAATTTGTTGTTGTGATTTCATTGAAAGATTAGGATAAAAAATAAATTTTTAGATGGGATTTCCCTTCAAAGATTAGTAGAAATTGCCTGAAGGGGACAGGCTGGAATACATTGTTCACAAACAATACACCGTGAGCGAGTAAACGTCAAATAAAAGGTTTCTGGATTCAGGGTCAAGGCATCCGTCGGACAAACTCCAGTACAGAGTCCACAATCCACACAACTTTGCTCATCAATGATAATCTCCCGTCCGACTAAAGAAACTCCAATATTTTGAGTTTGCATCCACTCAATAGCCGCCTCTAGTTCATCAATATCTCCTGATAATTCTACTACTAATTTTCCGACTTGATTCGGCGCAACTTGAGCGCGAATAATATTAGCAGCTACATTAAAATCCTTAGCCAATCTATAGGTAATCGGTATTTGAATAGAACGTTTGGGAAACGTCAAAGTCACTCGTTTTTTCATCTGATTAATCCTAAATTATTTTTGTCCCAGAGTCCATTTCAGGATAAGTTAGTATCGCACCACAGACTTTTATTCCTTTTATATTTCATTGACATTTCTATTTTACAACAATTTTCACAAGAACGTTAATCAATTTGGTTCAAAATTTTGTTAAACTAAAATCATCAATAATAATTATCATCTTTGACAATATCAATATGAACGAAAACCCATTACATTCAACCCCCTCAACCGAACCTTCCGATTTAGCCAAACGGATCAGAAACTTTTTAATTATTATCGCAGCTATAATTCTGAGTCTCTCGGTTTTCTTAGCAATTCGTAGCGAAGCCACTTCCACCTCCCTCCCTCAACTCGTGGAAGAATCAATTCCCCTAGATATTGCCTTGAATAATGGCAAACCGACCCTAATGGAATTTTATGCAAATTGGTGTACCAGTTGTCAAACCATGGCCCCAGAATTAAGCGAAATTAAACATAAATATTCGGAAAAACTCAATTTTGTGATGTTGAATGTCGATAATAGTAAATGGTTGCCAGAACTGCTAAAATATAGAGTCGATGGCATTCCTCATTTCGTTTATTTGAATCAAAAAGCCGAAACAATTGCCCAAACCATTGGCGAAATTCCTCGCCCGATTTTAGAAGCCAATTTAGAGTCTTTAATTGCAGAAAATCCCCTTCCCTATACCCAAGCCATCGGTCAAGTTTCGGCTTTTAATTCTCCCTTAAATATTGATCAACCTAGCAGTAGTGATCCCCGTTCCCATGGTGCTCAAGTTCAATAATTTATTTTCGATAAAAATTTGGAGTAGAGAGACGCGCCGTGGCACGTCTCTACGGATACCTTTGAGTGTGCAGCATCGGAATGAAAAAGGAATAACTTGATGAATATTGGATATAATCCCCACCTTCCCCGAATCTGTAATATGCCGTTGATTATCTTTTGTTGCGGTGTCGCCCGTGGGCCTTTTGCCCGTTGCCTTTTGCCCGTTGCCTTTTCCGGTGTTCCCTGAATTTTGGATAAAACTCAAATAGGATTGCCATATATTGGAATTAATGCTTGTAGGGATGATCCCCTTCTGGTAAAATTAGAAACAAAAGTTAGTATTAAATACTTAGCTTGCCTAAGTGCAAGGCCTTTTGTCAGTTGGGAGTCCGTTCACTACGACAAAGTTGAGGTTTACTCCACCTTCGGATCAGGTGAAGACTCAACGGTGCTGGCATTGGTCAAGGTTTTAATGCTTTAAATTCAATGATCTTAAGTTGTCAACAGTTTCTTTTAGGGTAGAGGAAGATGGGAAATAAGCCGGATCGCGTGGTTTTAATTGGTGTTGCTGGAGATTCTGGGTGCGGAAAATCAACATTTTTACGTCGGATAACAGACATCTTTGGAAAAGATTTTGTAACGGTTATCTGTTTAGATGATTACCATTGTTTAGATCGTAAGCAACGCAAAGAAACTGGAATTACTGCTCTTGATCCTAGAGCTAATAATTTCGATTTAATGTATCAGCAAGTTAACGCTCTTAAAAACGGTATATCCATTGATAAACCCATTTATAATCATGAAACTGGCGAGTTAGATCCCCCCGAACGAATCGAGCCCAATCATATTATTGTGATTGAAGGATTGCACCCGTTATATGACGAAAGAGTGCGATCGCTGCTTGATTTTAGTGTTTATCTGGATATCAGCGACGAAGTTAAAATTTCGTGGAAAATTCAGCGCGATATGGCGGAACGGGGACATCGTTATGAAGATGTTTTGGCGGCAATTAATGCTCGTCGTCCTGATTTTGAAGCCTATATTGACCCCCAAAAGCAATATGCGGATGTGGTGGTTCAAATTCTACCCACTAACTTGATTGCTGAAGACAAGGAACACAAAGTTCTGCGGGTGCGTTTGGTACAGAAAGAAGGTGTGGAAGGACTCGAACCCTCCTACTTATTTGATCAAGGATCAACGATTTACTGGATACCTTGCGGACGTAAACTCACCTGTTCCTATCCGGGTCTAAAAATGTATTACGGCCCCGATAATTACTACGGAAATGAAGTGTCTATCCTCGAAGTTGATGGTCAATTCGATAACCTCGATGAAATGATCTACGTCGAAGGACACTTAAGCAACCTGTCTACGAAATATTATGGAGAGATGACCCACCTCCTCCGCGAACGCCAAGAGTATCCCGGTTCCAATAATGGTAGCGGATTATTCCAGGTGTTAGTTGGTCTGAAAATGCGGGCGACCTACGAGCGCTTAGTTAGTGCTAACGAAAAAGTTGCCGCTGCGGTCTAATTTTTAGCGGTTAGCTGTTCAATTAAACTCAGGTAACGCGGGATCGGCTAATCTCGCGTTATTTTTTATGTTTTTGCCCGTTGTTGCGCTTAAGCGCACCTCATGAATAAATTATATATAGGGATAATTCATGAATTATCCCTATATATAACTGCTATACATTTAAACATTAGAGCGGTTTAAAAAATGTAAATCTAAAACTTTTTTAACGGAATTACTTAAGGTTTGAATTTGATTTTCTTCCAAGTTTTGAGCCGCATTGAATTCAGGTTCAGATCCCATTTCTGTCAATTTAGAATTAATTTGAGGGTTGACATCACAAAACTCAATAATAGCTTCCGATATAGATTCAATTCGATCAGAATTCGATTCTGTCTCTGAGTTATCCAAAACCGCTTCTAATCGGGTTAAATCATTTAAAACTTCCGCCGAAAATAGTTCGGGTTTTTGGGTCACAATTTCAGAAAAAAAGGTAATCATCTGTTGAGATTTCATAGCAATCATTATCCTGACTAAGATTGACAAAGATATTTTAATCCTAGAGTATCAAAAATTGCTCAAAAATGCCAATCATAAATTCCTCCGTTAGTCAAACCCGATCAGATTCAGACTTTCTTCCCCTAGCAAGATTGCCTATTTGCCATTTCTGGATTATGGAGCGTTTGCATAGGAAGCGATCGCTGCTATTTCTTTCTAACAACAAATACAACAACCTAGTTTTTGTAATAGGATAGCTTGTATTGACTGACTAATAAAGATTCTAGGGATTGACATCTCGGAGGGTGACAGAAGAAGCCTAATTGTTAATTCTGTTTTAAATTTCCACAATGTTGTTTTAAACAGGTTTCCAACAATTTAGCATCAAAAATAATCGGCAAAAAGTGAATGCTTTTAACTTCCCTAAAATAGAATAAAATTGGTACAGGAGTCCAGAAAATTTCCCAGTTTATCCAGTCTTGGTAAGGAAATCGACGCAGCAGTTTACCTGACCGATAAACGTCTAAATCCGTGGGGGTAAATTGTAGACGAATGAGGGCGGTTTGCACTAACAAAAATAGGGCAAAAATAGCGACTCCTAAACTCACCCATCTTTGAATTAAAAATAGGGGAAAAGCACTAATGAGCAGCACTATCGGAATTATATAATTCGGAGGTAACTCAACGATATTAGAAGTTTGGGTTGTGGGTGTTGTGGTCATTTGTTATTTTTGAGTCAAAAGCAGTTCAATCAATTTTACCAAAATTATCATCATTTTTATGGATAGTACGGTTATTATTAGGCAAATATCCTAAAAATTTATCAACCCTTGACCGAGCTTCCCATCCCTTGAAACATAATCCAAGATAGGAAGAAATCAATGATAAAAATAGATAATAGGGCGGTGACAACAGCCGTTGTCGTGGACTGACCCACACCTTTTGCTCCTCCGGTGGTAGTTAATCCCCAACTGGTTCCAATAATGGCAATGGTCGCCCCAAAAACTAAGCCTTTAACTAACCCACTACAAACATCCCAAACTTGTAGAAAATTCCGTACTGAATCTAAAAATACCGTTGAAGAAATATTGTACATAGTAGTAGAAATTAATAGACCCCCAGCTAATCCCGTAACTAAACAAATTACGGTTAAAATTGGTAACATCGAACAACAAGCAATTACCCTGGGAATTACTAAATAATCCACCGGGTCAGTTTTTAACATATAAAGAGCATCAATTTGTTCCGTGACCCGCATCGTGCCAATTTCCGCCGCAAAAGCCGAACAGACTCGCCCAGCGACAATTACGGCTGTTAATACCGGACTAAGTTCCCTGGCCAGGGACAGAGCCAGAACTCCCCCGACAATATTCACCGCACCCAAAGCGACAAATTCCCGTGCTACTTGAATTGTGAACACCATCCCCACAAAACTCGCCGTGAGCAGAGCAATCATCAAGGATTCCGGGCCAACTATGATCATTTGTTCCAAAGTATTACGACGGTGAATTTTGCCCTGGAGTAAATGCACTACCACCTGACCCGCCAATAACAGGGCGGCCATAAATCGCTGTAGCCAAAGTCCAAAGCTGGAAAGAGTTTTAGAATTGCTCAAGGGAATAACAACTGTATAAAGTTCAACCGATAACTAGAAATATACAAATCTTCAACAAGATTTATGAAGCCTAAATCTTAATTTTTTTTACTTTATATTTAAGATTTCTCACAGATTCGATAAAAACGAGCGATCGCTCCTATCTTAGAAGTTGATAGGCTAGATTTTCCCTGATCTCCAATCTAACTGAAGTCAACGGTACTGGCAAACAAGCTGAAGATAGCTGATCTCCTTTGGACAAATTTATGAGCATTTTGCCCCATTTCCTTCGTTCTTTGTTACTAGCAATTACCTTTAGTTTCATCGCCCCGCTATTATTCATTGCCGTGGGATTAATCACCTTTGTCCTGATGAGTCACCTCCCTATTATACAAAATTTAGGGACGTTAGGCTGTCACCAAATGCTCAAATTTCTTGCCACCTTTGGCAATGGACATCCCTTGCAAGGTTGTTTGGTTATTGCTCTAACCTTTAGTTTAGTGGGCGGGTTATTTGATACCTATGCTTGCTGTCAAAACCTCCGTAGCAATTAATATTGACAATTATTAATATTTTATCATAAAACTAGGCTGGAAAGATTAACATACGGATTCAATTCGTATATTAATAATAGTTGATAAATAAATATATATCTCAATAATTTATTGAAGAAATGATTAAGAAAAGAACAATCCCATTTTGAGAAAGTTATACTTGTTAAGTATATATACTCAAGAGTAATATAAACAGGTTCATCTGCTTGGAAAGACTCCTAGGAAGTCATATTTTTACCCAACCCTTTCACAAATAGGACTTAGAACTGTAAAAAGGAGCATAATTGTATGTCAACGGTTCAAGATTTAACCATTATTTCTCCTTGGAAAGCCGAACTCGTTAAAGATATTTTTCCCGGACAGTCTGACCTTTCCGCAGATCAGTTGACAAATTTTAACAATACCCTCTATTTCCAAGCTGATCAAACTGGATCTTGTTATTATTCCTATTCAGCCAAGGAACAGTTGTGGAAAAGTGATGGCACAGAAGCAGATACTAATTTAGTTAAAGATCAAGGTTTATCCTCTCACGGTTCTTCAGCCTTGAAAGTAGATAACAACACCCTATATTTTCAAGTCATCAATCTAGATCCTAGCACAATGACCTCAAGCTTGCAGTTGTGGAAAACTGATGGCACAGATACAGGAGTTCAGTTAGTTAAAGACTTGGGAAGTTACTGGAATATCAGGAATTTTACTCCCATTGAGAACAGCCTTTATTTTACTACAGTAGGCTCCTCCTATGATGAGAATCAGTTATGGAAAACAGATGGTACAGAAGCGGGAACAACCTTAGTTAAAGATTTCGGCCATACTATATCTAATTTCAGAGAAATTAACAACGTTTTGTATTTAGATGTTAATAACGACAAGAACGTTTTGCATATAGATCTTGCTACCATTAACCTTCCCTCTGCGTTTCAGTTGTGGAAAACCGATGGTACAGAAGCAGGAATAACCTTGGTTAAAGACTTTGGTGATTCAATATTTTGTGATACTTCTGAAAATAACACAGCCATTATCAATAATACCTTATACTTTGAAGTGAATAGTCAATATTCGCCAGAGGTTCCCGTAAATTATCAACTCTGGCAAAGTGATGGAACTAATACGGGAACAACTGTCGTTAAAGATTTTGGCAACATCAGAGATATTAATAAATTTTGGGGAGAAGTCAACAATACTTTTTACTTTTCAGTATCCGTCTCCCCCTCAGAAAATAACAATAAAACAACCTATGAATTATGGAAAAGTGATGGCACAAATGCCGGAACAACCTTAGTTCAAGACTTAGGAAATTATTCTCCAGATTACTTAACAACAGTAAACAATACCTTGTATTTTTTAGTTAATAAATATGACTCTCTTACCAAGACAGACAACAATCAGTTATGGAAAATAGATGGGACTGATGGCAATATTAGTTTAATCAAAGATGTGGGAGATTTATCAATTAAGGACTGGGAAACTATTGACAATAACTTGTATTTTCAAATATCAAAATACGACTATAATACCAATAATATATCAACGGCTCAATTATGGAAGACTGACGGTACAGATGTCGGGACAACATTAGTCAAAGATTTTCCTAATACCAGTTTCCCTATTAACAACGAAAAATTACAATCCATCAATAACATCCTTTATTTTCAATTAACTGATCCAACTTATGGTACAGAATTATGGATGAGTAATGGTACAGAAACAGGTACAATGATGGTAGCAGATATTAACCCAGGAAAAGGAAGTTCTAATCCTTCCATTCCCGTTGATGTGAATAATACACTTTATTTACTCGCTGATGATGGCATACATGGCAATGAATTATGGAAATTAACCCCGACCCAATTAGGAAGTGATGTTAAGAGTTTAGCCATGAGTAATCTCAAGTTAATGTCTGAAGTCAACAGCACTTATCAATTGCCAAATTTTTCTAATTCTAGCAATGGTTTCTAATTTTGTTCAAAATTCGTTTACCATTTTTAGAGGAACTCTTTTTTAATTAGGTTAAATTCTCTCCATGGCTGATATTGTTGATATTGCTGTAAGTGCGGGTTCATTTACAACCCTGGTAGCCGCTGTTCAAGCCGCAGGTTTAGTGGAAGCATTAAAAAGTCCTGGCCTTTTTACTGTGTTTGCACCCAATGACGAAGCGTTTGCAAAACTTCCCCCTGGAACAGTACAAACCTTAGTTCAAAATCCACCGCAGTTAGCTAGAATTCTAAAATTTCATGTTGTTTTGGGTAAACTAACAAAAGCCGATTTAGAAAAATTAGGTTCTGTTACTTCTTTGGAAGGTTCACCAATTCCGATTAACTGTTCCGATGGTTTTGAAGTTAAAAATGCCACGGTACTCGCTCCCGATATTGAAGCGGATAATGGCATTATTCATGTTATTGATACGGTGATTTTAATGGGTTAATTTGTAATCAATAATTCTCCTGTTCTCAGGAAAAATCACCCTAGGGTGGGTTATCCCAACTCTAGGGTGATTAATTTAACAAAAAAATCTCTATCCAGACTATTAATTATTAATCAAGGAGAACAAAATTTGAGTCAATTTAAAAAACGGACGGCGGTTGAATTATTTGCTGGAATTGGTGGTTTTCGTTTGGGGTTAGAAGCTAGTCAAATTCAAACGATTTGGGCTAATGATATCAATGAATTATGTGGTCAAGTTTATGAGAGTAATTTCGGTAAAAATTCAATTGTATTAGGAGATATTCAAACTATCAATATATCGGATATTCCTGACCATGATTTATTAACCGCAGGATTTCCCTGCCAACCTTTTAGTTCCGCAGGTAAAAAATTAGGAATTCGAGATCAAGTTCGCGGAACCCTATTTGAACGAATTATAGAAATTATAGATACTAAAAAACCACAGTATTTTTTACTAGAGAACGTCAAACGTATTTTAACGATGGAACAGGGACACCATTTTAAAGTAATTTTAAATGCTTTAGCATCTCTTAATTATTTAATTGAATGGCGAATTATTAGTCCGATTAATTTTGGTATTCCTCAAAACCGTGAGCGGATTTTTATTTTTGGAACTCGTTATAAATCGAATTTTAACCCTATCAGTTTAGAAGATAATTTAATCTTTTTAAATCAAAGTGAGACTGAATACTTAAATTTTGATTTAGAAAATATAGATAAATTTTTATCTCCCATTTTAGATTTAAAGATTAAAAACCATCCTTGGGGAATTGCTTATCAAAATAAAATGTATAGTCAATCCCTTCCCCTTTTTCCTAATATCTATCCCCCTATCCGATTAAAAGATATTCTTCAATATGAATCAGAAGTTGAGCCTCAATTTGATTTTACCACAGATACGTTAGAACGAATTAAAAACAGTAAAGCAGTCAATCGCTATTATAATGGCGTAGAAATTTTATATAATCAAGAGGGCGGTGCAAGGTTAGGGTATACTATTTTTGGTGTTAATGGAGTTGCTTCTACCCTGACTGCATCGACCTCAAGACATTATGAAAGATATCAAATTGGTAATAAATTTAGACGACTAACTCCAATAGAATATGCCCGTTTAATGGGATTTCCTGACAATTGGTGTCAAGCAGCTAAAACTTACGATCAATATGCTTTATTTGGAAATGCTGTTGTTCCTATTTGTATTCAATGGATTTGTCAGAGAATTGGTAAAAAAAATATAGCAATTCTCCCTCAAAAATATCAACAATTAACTTTATTTAATTATTCTTAGTGTCTTAAGCTGTTGTGCATTTAAACTGTATATTCCAGCGAGCGAGGACGCTCGCACTGCATAAGCTTCAAGATTTCTGCATGACCAATTTAGATGCTGAACAGCTTAGTGCCTTTGTGGTTTATTCAAAAATTCCCCATACATCATTTAGGAATCGAGGGTGTAGAAAATTTAATGTAATAAACATTAAACAACTAATCCTACACCCTACACCCAATTTAACGATAATCAGAGCTTTGAATATCTCTTAATCGTGCTTCAGGACGTTTAAACCGATCTAATTGACCTTCAAAAAATTGACGATTTGCCATCAAATGTTTAGGATTTTTATCATCTAAAGGATATAGTAAAGCTGTCCGCAACGCTTGAATTACCGCAGAAGTGACACAATACATTGACCGTTGGAAACTATTCGCCAACTGAATCAACATATCATCCTCACCTCGACAATGTTTTTGGTAATATTCGACTAAATAATTGGGCAAGAAATGTAACATATCTTGCATTAATAATGTCGGGGGAATTCCGGCTGTCCCAACGGGGAAAATATCAGCATAAAGAATGCCATAATGGAAGTCTTTTTGATCATTAGGAACTTGCTGGGCTTGAGCATTATAGGATTTAGTTCCTCGGAAGGGAGACGTCCGATAAAACACGGCTTCAACGTAGGGTAATGCCGCCTCATATAACCACATAAACCCCTTAGATTTGGGGATAATTTCATAACATTCCCCATCAATATAAACATGATGATAAATCGGGCGTCCTGCAATAGCAAAAATCCCATTAACCAGAAAATTCATTGCTTCAGGAACACTGCTAATTTTGCCTTCATCATAGAGATCACTCATTTCAAAAAACACAGGCGCCATCACTTCCCAGAATAGTCCTAAATTACTATAATAGGACATCATTTTGACCTGTTCTAAGAATAAATCAGGGAATAGTTTATATAATCCCATCATCATTGGATTTTTCTTAAAATAGGCTTTAATAGCTTTATCGGCATTAGTTTTATATTCATCGGTATCTAAATATGGATCAAATTGTCCTCCCATATCTCGATGCCAAAACATGGCTTGCATACAAGCTTCTGCAAATTCCATATTCACCCGATCATGCCATAAATGATGCAATAATTTTGGCATTTTTGTGGTTTCACCCTTTTCTATAAAGGCTAATAATTCCGGGTGTGCTGTTGCTTCTCCTCGCCAAACTCTTAAATCAGCATCATCGCCAGCATAATGATTATGCAAATCTAAATATTCTTGAGGAATGAAGTATTTTAAAAATGGTAAAGGATTTAAAAACACCTGTTCTGCAATATAAAGTAAATCCCGCCAATAGAAATCCATGGGTACTGCATAGGCTTTATAAATCCCGATAATTTGCATTAAGTTTCCTGGGGTATCGGGTAACATTGCTCCCCCGGCTTCTAAGCGGTGAATAATCTGGGAAAATTCATGGGTTGATGGGGGTAACTTTGTTTGAGATAAAGTTGCTGTTGTCATAATTTTTCCTGGTTTTAATTGTTGTTAAAAATTGGGATATAGGGCGGGTTTAGTTGGGTTGATAGTGGGTTCAGAAAGATTTATTTGAACCCGCCCCTACGGGTTTATTATTTAATAGCGATTTGGGTAGGAACCGATTGATTTAAGGCAATAACCATGGCTTGGGCGGTGGGTTCCATCCATCGAAATAACCAAGTAGGTTGTATACCGAGAATGAAAATAAACGCGGCTAAAATCAATGCGGGAGCTTGTTCTGAAAAGGTAACTTTGGGATAATAAGCTAATTTATTATCCAGTTTACCAAAACAAGTTCGGTTGAGGAGAATCACGAAATAAACAGCCGTTAAACCGGAGGCAATAATACACAATAAACTGTGAATTGGGAAGACCGAAAATGTGCCTTGAAAGACGGGAAACTCGGCGACAAATCCCACTAAACCAGGGATGCCAGCACTCGCCATTCCTGCCATAATTAATAAAGCACTGGTTAGGGGTAAACCGCGAACTGGGTTCATTAAACCATTGAGAATATTTAAGTCCCTGGTTCCGACTTTTTCTTCTACAATTCCGACTAATTGAAATAGAATGGCAAGGATTAAACCGTGGGCTACCATTTGAGCAATTGCCCCAATTAAACTTAATTCATTCGCAGCAGCAGCCGCCACTAAAATATAACCCATGTGGCCGATAGAACTATAGGCTACCATGCGTTTAATATCCTGTTGAGCAATAGCGGTTAAGGCTCCATATAACACACTAATTACCCCAATTGTTGCTAGGGTAGGACTAACAATATGCCAAGCTTCAGGAAACAGTTGTAAACCAAAACGAATTAAACCATAGGCTCCTAATTTTGCTAAAATTCCTCCTAATAAAATTGTCACGGGGGGAGAAGATTCGACATAGGCATCGGGTAACCAAGTATGCAGGGGAACTAGGGGAATTTTGATCCCAAATCCTAATAGTAAAACCGTGAGTAAAATTAACTGAGTCGTTAATTCAAAGTTCTGAGTTTGAATGGCAGAATAATCAAAACTTCCGGCATCACTTAACCACGCCATACCTAAAAATCCGGCTAGAATTAGAATCCCAGAAAGGGCGGTATAAATCAGAAATTTCATCCCTGCATAGGCACGTTTTTCGCTACCCCAGATGCTAATTAAAAGATAAATGGGGATTAATTCTAATTCATAGAATAAAACAAACAGGAGTAAGTTTTGAGATAAAAAGGCTCCAGCAATTGCCGCATTTACCAATAAAATCATGGCGTAATAGAGGCGAGGACGCTCCAAATTTTTGTGACTACTGGCAATGACAATAAAGGTTAAAACCCCGCTTAAACCGATTAAGGGAAAGGATAAACCATCTATTCCTAAACTATAGGATAGTCCTAATTGGGGAATCCAAGCTAAATATTCTTGCAATTGGAAATTAGGATTGGTTAAATCAAAATCAAAGCTGAGTTTTATTGTCCAAATTAAAATCACACCTGTGATTGCTAAAGCAATGGAACGAACTTGAGAAGCCGACAATTGTTTAGGTAAGAGTCCAATTAATAGAACTGCCAAAACTGGAATAATAATTAAAGCACTCAACATAAGTTTAGGTTGGGAAGAATAGGGATATTTAAGTTAACCAATGACTCAATTTTTTAGAAATTAGCAAGTTTATCAAAGTTTTAGATGATTTGTTTGATAAACTTGCTGAAGGTAGCTTTAAGCCACAACTTTTATCATTCCGGTTTCTAAGTTATAGTAGCCTCCTGCTATTTTTAATTTCCCGTCTTTAATTAATTGAGAAATAACTGGAGAAGCCTGTAAACGACTAATTCCTAATTTGACATTAGCAATAGTCGATTCTTCTAAAGTTTGATTAGGCTTGATCGCCGGTTTAATTGCATCTAAAATACTGGCAATTTGACCGGGAACTGCATTGCCAGCAATAGTGGCTTTGACCGCCCCGCAACTTTGATGCCCAATCACCATAAGGACTTTTGCCCCTAACACTAATGTTCCAAATTCAAGACTACCAATTTCTTCTGGAGTAGCAATATTTCCAGCATTTCTAACTACGAATAAATCTCCAAAACCTCGGTCAAAAATAATTTCCGCAGGCACACGGGAATCTGCACAACTGAGAATAGATGCAAAGGGGGCTTGTCCTTGGGCCACTTCTTGAACTCTGGTTATCGTTTGATTAGGACTTTTTCGTTTATTTTCGATAAACCGTTGGTTTCCTTCTAACAGTTGTTTTAAGGCTTCTTCGGGGGTAATATTGTTCTGGGCAACGGCGGGTTGAGGTTTGAACAAACTTACTTTTGTTCCTAGCCCGGCAGTTAAAGCCGCAGTTCCCGCTACTCCTGCACCAAATTTTAATAAATTCCGACGGGAGATGGTTAAGTTTTGTTGAGTTTTGTCCATGACTTTTTCACCTTGAGTTGATAGATAATTAATCCTTTGGATGGATTATAGAGGAAAATTGGGAAATCTTTTAAAACAAATTCAGCGTAAAAAATCCTAAAAGTAAAGTCACTCCCAAGATAATTGTCAAAGCATAAAACTGGGTTTGGCCAGAAACGTTGTATTTCAAACTTTGTCCACTAAAAATTGTGGCTATTCCCACTAGGTTGACAAATCCATCAACGATATAGCGGTCAATCCAATACATTGTATTAGAGATTAATCCGACTACAAAAATAATCGTGACTCGATACAGTTTTGCGGTGTAAAAATCGTAAGCAAAGAAGTCTTGTACTGCTTGAGATGGCAGTTTAACAGGTTTTTGCCAATTACTATTCCAATAAATCATAGCACTGAGTCCCCATCCTAAAACCGTCGAGGTGATTAATAAACCTGCAACTGTTAGATTAATAGTTTCCCATTCAGGTAATAAATTCCATTGTTTTAATAACAAAGGAATATGTAGACAAAATCCCGCTAAAATTGTCATAGGTAATACCATCGCCCATAACACTTCCGGGGAACGGGTAGTCATTTGTTTGGGTTTTCCGGTAAAAATCAACCCAAATTCACGGGTTAAACTAAAGACGGTTAAACCATTAACTAAAAACAGGCAAAGAGCAATGGCGGGTTGAGTGTTCCAGAGGGTTTGTGTTAACTCTAATATCGTCCAAAAACCGCCGAATGGAGGAACAGCAACTAATGAGATAATTCCGACTAAAAAACACAATCCCGATATCGTACGCCGTGACCATAAACCGCCATATTGGGTTAAATCTTGGGTGATATTATTACTAATAATTCCCCCGGTGGTCATAACTAATAATGCCATCGGTAAAGCATAGGTAAATAATAGTGAAAGAGCCGCTTGAGTTTGCCCGGTTCCAACGGCAATAAATGTGATGCCCATATAGGCACTGACGGAATAGGAAAGGGCGCGTTTTATATCAATTTGAGCAATAGCAATACAACTGGCTCCCACGGAAGTTGCTAACCCAATAAATACCATAGTTGACATTACTAAAGGAGACAAGGCTAAAACGGGCTGCATTTTAACTAACACCCAAGCTCCAGAGGCAACGACAACAGAACTGCGTAAAATCGTACTAGGAATGGGGCCTTCCATAGCTTCATCTAACCATAAATGCAGGGGAAATTGGGCACATTTCCCTAATGGCCCCGCCAGTAATGCTAACCCTAATAGGGTGGCAACTTGGGGGTCAATTTGGGCGGTTTGTGACCATTGGGCTAACTCCGTAAAATTCCAAGTTCCGGCGAGAGGAAATAGGGCGACTACTCCCATTAATAGGAATAAGTCTCCGACCCGTTTGGTTAAAAAGGCATCTCTAGCCCCGGTGACAACCAAGGGTTGGTTAAACCACAATCCTACCAATAAATAAGTTCCTAATGTGAGGATTTCCAGAATAATGTAACTGTAGAACAGGGAATTACACAGGACTAACCCACATAACCCGGCTTCAAATAGGGCTAATAGGGAATAAAAACGCGCCCAACCCCAATCCATCTCCATGTAACCGACGGCGTAAATTTTGGCTAGAAGATTTAAACCAGTAATTACTAAGGTGGCTCCAACGGTGACAACAGAGATTTCTAGGGGTATATCAAGATTGAGATCAACGATACTAAACCAAGGAATGATTAACTGTTGGGGAGGTTGACCCCAAATTTCTGTGAGGACGAATAGCTCATGTACAAAGGCGAATAGGGTGGTGATGATATTGACATATCCGGCTGGACGGGGGCCAGTGCGTCGAATAATAGACGGAAACCAGAGGGTAGATAACAAAGCTCCGATTAATGGGTAGCAGGGTATCCACCATAAGGTTTTTAGGAAAAAATCAGTCATTGGTGCGACCTATTGATTAGTTTGCAATAAAGATGAAGATGGAGAATTACCTTGGGGGAAAAACCTTAACCCAAGAGCCTTATTGTTTTTTGAAGTCGCTGGGACTTGAAAAAGCAACATAGATTTTTTACTGTTGAATGTAACTATACCATAGACATTAGTATATGAATAGATCTGGAGGTACATCAACATAACAGATGTATCTGATAAATATTATAAATTTTACTTATGTTTAAGTCCCTCCTCCCACCTTTCTTTAACACTTGATACTTTCTGACCCAATAAGAATATAATTCATGTCATAGCCAACTTTTAAAAAATCACTCCAATTGTAATATAAATTTATTTGATAACAAGCCAGTAAATCTACAATAGAGAAAGATTTAATTTTTAATAATTTGGATAAATTCTTTTAATATTTGTTCATAGCGATCGCCTGCAACTTCAATAACATCATTATGATCAGCCCCTGTCACCCAAAAAGACAATTTAGGAGTATTTACGGCGGCAAATAATCGTTGTCCGTGACTAAAAGGAATCACTTGATCAACTGTTCCATGAATCACTAAAACCGGAGCTTTAACTAAAGGAATTTTGCTCAGATTGGCAAACTTATCAAAAGGATATAAAGGAAGGTCTATTTTAACCCGAAAGGTGCTAATAAATGTACTTTCAAGGATTAACCCCGCCACGGGTTTACGAGATGCTAAATCCACCGATGGCCCACCACCGACTGAACGGCCATAAACAATAATCTGATTTGGGGAAATTTTTAACTGTTGTGTGAGATAATCATAGGCAGCATCAATCGCTTGATAAGCACCCTGTTCTGAAGGTTTACCCGTACTGATTCCATAGCCGGGATAATCATAGGAAAAAACCGCAAATCCCATCTGACGAAGTAATTCTAATACAATGCGAATATCTCCTAAATCTTCCGCATTGCCATGACTATAAAGAATAGTATATTTAGCTTTAGGATTTGGTAAATATAAGGCTGTGATATTTACACCCGGCTCTGTTTTCAGGGTTAGGAATTCTGGAGTCAGTTGATAGCTAGAAGGTTGAGGGATAAAAATTAAGCCTTCTGAATAGAAATATGCCCAAACCCCAACCGCTAAATACAAAATTATCAGAAAACGGATCATTCGTTTTACCGAAAAGTCACCAATAATAAAGCGTTTGATCAAAGTCTGGCGGTTGATCATGTTATTTACAAGGTAAAGCTGTTTTTATTCTAATTTTGTAGTTTAATAGATTTTGTGAACAATTAATCTAGTTAATACACTTTGAGGAATCAGCATGACATCCTATCCTGAAGACCTGAGATATTTAGATAGCCACGAATACGTCAGACTTGATGGTGAAATCGCCACCATTGGGATAACTGAGTTTGCTGTGAGTCAACTTGGAGATATTGTCTTTGTGGAATTACCAAATGTAGAGGATGAAATTGAGAAGGGAGAAAAGTTTGGAACAGTTGAGTCTGTGAAAGCCGTGGAAGAATTGATTTCACCGATAGGCGGTATAGTGATTGAATGTAATACTACCCTTGAAGATTCCCCTGAAATTCTATCAGATGATCCCTATGGAGATGGATGGTTAATCAAAGTTAAAATCACTGATTCTAGTGATTTAGATGATAGCTTATCCGCAGAACAATATCAAGCCTTAGTTTAAGGCGTTTAACAGAGGGTTTTGGGTTTTAGGTCTGTTCAAAGTCTTGATTAAAAAATATCTATGACCGATTTATCTATATCAGTTCCAGAAAATGTTACCTTTGAGCAAGGGATAGAAATTACTGAACTGTTGTTAAATACACTAGAAGAAAACTCGTTATTGGAGGCTGAAATTACACGGGTGATCACGGAGTTAGTTAAAACTCATAATGGGGCTAGGGGCTTTTTTGTGACTTATTTAACCGATGCTCGCCCCGGTTTTGATCAGCCCATGACTCCGATCCTTCAAGCCTTAGAAACCTCGCCGGAAATTGTGTCAGATTTACTGGTTAAAAATGTGGCGATGTCGGCGGCAATGGTCGTCTATCATCATCGACATAATAACTTAGAAATGCAGGAAAGTTCACAACAGGTTGTTCAACGTTCTTCTAATTTAATTCAACAGTTGAATTTTTCCCTTTTGCGATCGCGGCTTCAACAACTATTCAACAGTGTTCAAACCGGAGCAGGAAGCTATCAAGATTTCCTAGAACGTTGGAAATATGATTCAGAACAACTGGCGGCTATAGTCAAGATTTTAGAACGCTTATTATAGCAAGTCTAAATCCAAAAATAAGGAATAGTAATTAAACTCTACCTCTCCTTACTTTCGGAGAGGGGAGAATAATTTTTCAATCAATTAAAGTTACCAAAAATCATCTTATGAATTCTCATACCACGCTCAAAACCCTTGGCTGTTTAGGAGATGTTACCCTAGAAGCGGATCAAGTCCGTTTAAAAGGATGGGTAACTTCAATTCAAGGTGAACCCATAGAAGGATTTAAACTAATTATTGGTGGTCAAGAAATCACCCAATTCAAAATCGAAAAAAATCTGCCTAGTCCCGATGTTTATAAACTATTTCCCACCTTACCTAACGCCGACCAAGCTCGATTTTTAATTTATATTCCCATAGAAGTGATTGCACCGAATCAATTTAATACTTTAGTACAATTAATTCCTTTATTCAAGGGACAGGAAGGAGAAATTTTATTCAATTTATTAGAATCTAGTCTTCCGGTTCCCGATAAAGAAGATCGGGTAGGAGTGGGAGGAAGTTTTAAATTTGTCGCCTGTGATTTTCTGGGTCATTTTGTTAATAAAGCCCAATTAAAACCCCACGAATCTATTTTAGATGCCGGATGTGGCGTGGGTCGCATGGCCTATTCCCTCGCCTATTATTTAGATGATACCGCCCATTACGAAGGGTTTGATATTGTTGAAAAATGGATTAACTGGAATCAATCTGTTATTCATGAACATCGACCTAATTTTAACTTTCAATGGGCGAATATTTATAATAAACGCTATAATACAGAAGGAACAATTAAAGTAGAAAACTATGATTTTCCCTATGCCGATGAACAATTTGATTTTGTTTTCTTAACTTCCGTATTTACCCATTTATATGCCAATGCAGTTCAAAATTATCTCAAAGAAGTTTATCGAGTTCTCAAACCAGGAGGACGGTGTTTATGTACATTCTTTTTGTTAAATGAAGAATCAGAAGCTCTAATTAAAGCCGGAAAAAGTTCTCAAAATTTAATCCATGAATTTGAAGACTCATTTTTCTCAAATTTAGAAATTCCCGAAAGTGATATGGGTCATCGAGAAGTATCAGTAACACAGTGGATTGAAGCATTAGGTTTTACAGTTTCCGCCAAATATTATGGGTTATGGTGTGGACGAACTCCCGCCACTAACTACCAGGATATCTTAATCTTAAAAAAACCGTAGTAAGCCCTTCATGGCTGTCTTTATTAATTAATTAATCATCCCAATCCTTCATGAATAATATTAAATAAACGGCTTAATTCTGGAAATTTATCAACATAAACCAATAAATGATAATGATTAAGATTTAGGGCTTTCTCCTATATTTCTAAGTTTGAGAAGATTAAGCCCTAAAGGGCTTACTACAGGTGGAGAGGCGAGAAAAGATTAAGGATAAATTTTCGTTTGGGGCTGCATTCCCTACACCATAACAGGCTCGTTTTCGCCAAGCAATAATAGGTAAATGTCCTAGCGGTGCATTTAGGGTAAAATTTAGTTCTTCATAATAAAGCCAACTTTCTCCCCGGCACCAACCCACTTGATCACAAAATTTTGGATAATCTCCTTCTAAATCATAGAAAATTTGCCATTGACTTGTTAAACTAAATAATCCCTGACTATAATATTCCCATAGCCAGTTGATGGTGTTTAAATCCGCACAGGGAAACTGTTCAATATCTTCTGGTCTTAACCATTTTTCGGCTTCTCTTTCGACAATATATAAAATCAATTCCCAGGTATATTCATCGGCGGTTTTCCAATCTCCATTGGCTAATAATTCGCTGAGTGAACTGTAGTCTATGCTAACTTCTGATTGGGGAAAATCTGGATAAGATGGCGGATTTATATTGACTAATAATTCAGGGTTAATGGTTTCTAAATAATGTAATATCTCTGTCAACAAATTCTCTAAATTTTGTCTTTCTAAGGTAGCTTGTTGTAGTTGATTTTCCAAGGATTCTAACCGGGGTAAAAGGTCGGCAACGGTCAATCTTTTTTTTGATTTAGAAATAGTTTTATATTTAGAAATATCGACGGTTTGGAGACGTTTCCAAGTTTGTTTTGCCCAGTCTAAAGATTTTTGATCCTGTTTTAAATTTTCTGGTATAGATAGATGGATTTGTAAATCCCATCCACAGACTACACAGGTTTCTGGAATAGGTTTTTGATAGTCAAAGTCACAGACTGGGCATTGAAAGCGCATGAAAATTGGAAAATAGTGATATTACGGCGAATCGATGTTCGGGAAATCAACAAAATCAATTTGTGATTACTGGACGGGGGGGTTCCCAGATCCGGTGTTCCCTCTCTCAACTAGGTAATTTATTTTGTGCAACTACTTAAATTAATAGTTAACCATAACGGTCAATCTTAAATAAAAATAGGGTTGCCCCTGCAATTAATAATACAGGCATTAGCCAATCCCCCCAACGGACATAAAGGGTTTGGGTCTGATCACGATAGATTGTATCAGCATAGAGTTGATATATATTCTGATTTGAAATCCACTGAGTCCTCCCATGGGGGTCAATAAAGCCCGAATATCCTGTATTTGTAGCCCGTATTGTCCAACGATGATTTTCAATGGCTCGCATCACATCTAAGGCATGATGTTGAGCTAAAATTGTATAGGAATAGTAAGCATCATTAGAAGCCGTAATCAGAAATTCTCCCCCCTGGGCAGTTTGGCGTCTGAAATGTTCTGCAAAGGCTGAATCATAACAAATTCCCACCGTAGCTTGACCGAAAGCAGTCTGGAATTGTTGATTGGGTTTACCATGAATTAATGTTGCTTCTAATGGCGATAATCTGCTAATAAATTTGCCTAAAATTTCACTAAAGGGGATAAATTCCCCTAAAGGAACTAAATTAGCTTTATCATATTGACCGATAATATTTCCTTCCCCATCCATGGAAAATAAACTATTAGTATATCCATTTTCTTTCAAGGCAAAACTTCCCACAATAGCCGGAACTTTTTGCTTTAAAACCGCTTGATAAAAAGAACTATTTTGTCTCTGATTCGAGTCAGTCCAGAAAAAAGGTAGGGCCGTTTCTGGAGTCACTACAAAATCTACTCCTTGATTAGCTAAAGTAATATATCCGGTTGTATAGCCATTTAGGGCTTGTAAAAATCCTGAATAATTTAATTTAACTTCATTGGCAATATTTCCTTGAATAATTCCCACTTTTAACGCCTGGTCTGGATTTTTTTGTAAAGGAATGCTATATAAAATCAATCCCAATCCATGGGCAAAAATCAAAAATAATACCGCTAAAATTAATAATAAATAGGAGTTTTGATCTTGAGTCTGAGAATAACTTTGATCTCGATTTAAGATTAATCCTTCTGCAATTAACCCATTTACAATTAATAAAGTGGCGGTAATAGTTGTGGGGCCAGAGATTTGACCTAAGTGTAAAATAATCAGATTTCCAAAACTTTGGGTATAGGACAAAGAAGACCACCATAAAGCAGTGGAACTCCATAAATATTCTAAACCACACCATAAAACTGTGGCAATTAAAACTCGGCTTAATCCTAGGGAAATCTTAGAGAATCTTTGAGCAAATTGAGCCGATAAAATTACAAATAATCCCGTCCAAATTATTACTAAAGCAGTCCCCCAAAGGGTGAGAAAACTCCAACAAAATATAGTAATCGCTAAACTCGCTAACCAGGGAACTCCTAACCAAGTCATCGGATGAATTCCCGTAATCCAAAATAAGGCGGTTCCGTAATAGCCGATTCCCCAAACTAAAGCTAATATTAAAGTAATTTTAAATCTCGCAAAACTTCCCCCACTTAACAAGGGGGGGTTAGGGGGGGTAAAATTCGATAAAACATTAACCCATAAAGGAACTAAGGCCACCCAAGCTAATCCCCAAAGTCCCCAAGGTTCGGCAGCTACCCCCATTAAAACCCCTGCTATTCCTGTTAATAATAAAGGCTGAATTAGTTCTCGTTTGTTCATAAATAATGACAAAATCCGGGATTAATTTAAACTATAGATATCTTTAGATTGACCGAAAGCAAACTTGAGAGAAAGGCGAATAGTTTTATTAGAAAAGGTAGCAAAACTAATTAAAGCAATTAAAGCTAAACCCGCATCTAAAGCAAACATAACTGAATAACCCAACTGTTCGGCAAAGATGCCAAAAATAGGGCCAGCCAGGGCAATTCCCAGATCAAATCCAGTTAAACATAAGGAGAAAAATTGACCCCGTTGTTCAGGTAAACATCGATCAGTAATTAAAGTAATCATCATCGGAAGCACAACCCCGGCCCCCATTCCTTCGAGTAATGCAGCCAATAAAATAATATTACTGTGCATAGTTTGGGAGAGGAGTAACATCGCTAAAAAATAACAGATTAATCCCCCAGTAATAAACAAACCTCGACCATAACGGTCAGAAGCTCGACCCGTAGGAATACGGATTAAAAAACTAGCGATCGCGGCGGTACTATAAAATAATCCGGCATTAAAATCTAACCCCGATTCTTTCACCGCCAAAGGTAAAAATGTGACTAATGTTCCAAAAATTAAACCCACCATTAATAGCACAAATGCTGGAATTCGTAGGGGGGGACTCCATAAGGTTTTGAAAAACCATAACCCCTTTTCTAAGAGAGAAGTGGAATCGGCTTTTGTTGTCGGTTTATTGTGTTGGGGTTCCCAAACTTGGCAAATTCCTAAAAATGCTAAAAACGCAAACCCACTACTGGACAAAAAGATCGGGTCATACCCCACCATCGCTTGCATTTCCCCCCCCACCGCCGGGCCAATTGCCATCCCAATCGGAGCCACTAAACTCATATATCCAATCACTTCTCCCCGACGTTCAACGGGTGCTATATCGGCAACTAAGGCACTGTAACCGATGGTAAATGCCGCCACACTGATCCCATGAAAGGCTCGTAAACTCAGTAGTGATGGAATCGACTCAGCAAACAGATATCCCAAAGGAGCCATCGTCCCCACTATTGTTCCGATTAATAAGACTAATTTGCGACTTTTGCGATCGGCTAGGGGGCCAAACCAAAATCGAGACGGCAATAAACCCAAGGCAAAAGCCCCCATTACCCAGCCAATTTGTTGTGTCGTTCCGCCAAGAGATTCAATATATAATGGTAGGGTTGGTAATAGTGTGGTGATACTTGTCCAGAAACATAAACCTGCAATAAATAAAGCCAGCAAACTGCGTTGACATTTGGGTTCAAACCTGCGAAAAGCGTTCAAAATACCTATTCCTTAATATTAATATTAACAATTTGTTGATTAAACCAGATAGCCGCCAAACCATTATCCAATTCAGTTAATTGTTCTAAAGTTTGCTCCAAAAGAATAATCGGTAAACCCGAAAGAGCCATGGAATATTCTATCTGTTCATATTTGCCATGATCTCCTAAACAAAAGGCAATCACCTGTTTTCCTTCTTGATAAAATAACTTAACTCGTTCTAAACTCGGATGATCTCGATAGGCTAAATAATCATCCCAGGTTGCAGTCTGCCATTTTGAACTTGTAGAATTGAGTAATACTGTAACCAAAGATAAACTAATCATAGAAAGAAAAATTTAAAAAATTCAGAAATGAGATCAAGATAACGGGAGAAACAAAAAAACATTGCTGTTAATTATAGCACATTATTTTCAATTTTAGAGAGATCATAAAAAACAATAAACCCTATTTTTAAAACTTCGTTTATTATACCTCAAAACTGAACTTACTCATCTTTCTTCGTGTCTTTGTGTCTTTGTGGTTTCTTCAAAATCCAAAAATCAATATTTTCAGTTTATGTGATAATATAGAATTAAAATAAAAACCCTGTTTCTATGCCTCAATATTTCGGACAGTTACACGGCCTAGAACCAAATTGGTCAAAAATTGAAGCGGTGCAAAGTGTAGAAATAGGCGATCACTATTTTCTCTTTAACTGCGGAAATGTCTATGTTAAAATTAGTATATTATCCAATAATTTAATTAGAATTCGTTATTCCCCTTCTGGTAATTTTTTTCCCCGTCGTTCTTGGGCAATTAATTTAGATGATAGTGAATGGCAACCTACTCCCTTTCAAACTCACCAAACCGAACAAACTACAGAAATTATTACCGAAAAAATTAGAATATCCGTTCAACATCACCCTTGCCGAATTGAATGTTATGATCTGCAAAATCAACCCTTTGCTACCGATACAGAATTAGGGTTTAGATGGCAACAAGAATTAACAGTTATTGATAAAAAAATAGAACCAGAAGAACATTTTTATGGCTTTGGAGAACGCACCGGATTTTTAGATAAAACTGGAGAAATTAAAACCAATTGGACGGAGAATTGTCGCAAGTATGACGCTTTAACTGATGCCATGTATCAAGCTATTCCTGTATTTATAGCTTTACGACCTGAGTTAAGTTATGGCATTTTTTTAAATAGTACCCATTGGAGTCGCTTCGATATTGGTGTTAAAAAACCTGGGATTTTGCAGATGGAAACCCACGCCCCAGAATTAGATTATTATATTATTTATGGCCCCAAACCGGAGCAAATTCTTAATACTTATACCCAACTAACCGGACGAATGCCCTTACCTCCCCGTTGGGCGTTAGGTTATCATCAATGTCGTTGGAGTTATGAGTCAGAAACCGTTGTTAAAGAACTAACAAAACAATTTAGAACCCGCAAACTTCCCTGTGATGTGATTCATTTAGATATTGATTATATGCAGGGATATCGAGTCTTTACCTGGAGTGAAAAACGGTTTCCAAATCCAGAGAATTTGATTCAATATTTATCTGAAAATGGCTTTAAAACCGTGACCATTATTGACCCAGGAGTTAAATATGAACCCGAAGCAAATTATACTATTTTTGATCAAGGATTAAAACAGAATTATTTTATTAGAAAACCCAACGGAGAACTATTTCATGGTTATGTTTGGCCAGATAAAGCTGTTTTTCCCGATTTTTTAAATCCCCAAGTCCAAAAATGGTGGGGAGAATGCCATCAAACCTTAACAAATATTGGTATTGCGGGCATTTGGAATGATATGAATGAACCCGCCATTGATGACCGTCCTTTGGGGGATAAAGGAACTAAAATTACCTTTCCTTTAGATAGTTTACAGGGGCCAACAGAAGAAAAAACAACCCACGCCGAAGCCCATAATTTATATGGGTTAATGATGGCAAAATCCAGTGCCCAAGGGCTGTTAAAATTGCGACCAAAACAGCGATCTTTTGTCTTAACTCGGTCGGGTTATGCGGGTATTCAACGCTGGTCATCGGTGTGGATGGGGGATAACCATTCGATTTGGGAACATTTAGAAATGTCTCTCCCAATGTTATGTAATATGGGCTTATCTGGGGTAGCATTTGTAGGTTCTGATATTGGGGGTTTTGGGGGAAATGCTACACCGGAATTATTCGCCCGTTGGATGCAATTGGGAATATTATATCCGTTGATGCGAGGTCATTCCGCTTTATCGACTTCCCAACATGAACCATGGGTATTTGGAGAACGAGTTGAACACATTTGTCGAGAGTATTTAGAATTACGCTATCGTCTTTTACCCTATCTTTATAGCTTATTTTGGGAAGCGACACAAACAGGAAACCCAATTCTTCGTCCCCTATTTTATCACTATCCTAATGATACCAAAACCTATACTTTATCCGATCAAGTTTTATTGGGTTCTGCGATTTTAGCCGCCCCAATTTATCGTCCAGGGATAGAATGTCGGGCGGTGTATTTACCCGCCGGAATCTGGTATGATTGGTGGACAGAAAAACCCTATTCTGGATCACAATATATTTTAGCAGATGCCCCTTTAGAACGGATGCCTTTGTATGTGAAAGCGGGTTCTATTATTCCTTTACAACCTGTGATGCAATATGTGGATGAAAAACCGATTGATTGTTTAACTTTTAAGGTATTTCCTGGGACTGGAGAGGGAATTTTATATGAAGATGATGGTAGTTCTTTTGAGTATATTCAGGGAATTTATTCAACAACAAAATATCAAGTTTATCAAGAAAATCAAGAATTAATTATTGAAATTGAACCCCGTCAAGGACAATGGACTCCTCCTAACCGGGAGATAATTATTGATGTGGTGGGAGTGGGAGAACAGCGTTTTCAAGATGACGGTCGGGGGAAAATATTAAGGTTTAGTTTTATTAAGGATCAGAATCCTTAGCGTTAATAACTATATTTCATAAGTACCTAAACAAAATTAATTACACATCCTCTACCCTGTTCCCTCCCCCCCTAGCCCCCCGTGCACGGGGGGTTTGGGGGGGCTGTTCCCTCTCTCAACTAGGTAATTTATTTTGTGCAACTACTTATGAGAGCATCAATCTAAACTAATTTGAGAACCCCAAATGTTTTGTGGAAGGAAAGATCGATCTTGAGAAATAGAAGCAACGGGTTCTGTTAGGGTAAAACTACCAGATTCAATCCATTTTTTTAACTCTTGTGCAACTTCACGAGAACGGGAAATACTTGCTAGGGGGGCGGTTTTGATGGTTTTGCCTTCTATAGAAATTTTACCTTTTTTTAGTTGACCATAATTTACTAAACCAAAGGTAGGACGGACTCGCCGAGGAATTGCAAAATCAATTACAGGCGCCACAATATCTTGATCGGAAACGGCACAACGAGCAATTACATCTTGATTCAAAACTGGTAACGGAATTCCTACTCCTAACATTAATGAGGAGCCGTAATTTTTGAAATAACAACCCCGTACCCAATAGGGACTCATTTGTTTCGCATCTCCAATTAATGCTAAGGTCGCTGCCGGGCCGATGGGAGTACGATTTTCTAACCGTTTTTGCAGGGGAAAATGTTGGGTTCCTTCCCAAGTAATATAGCCAATTCCTCCTCCGATAAAAATTTTAGTCCCAATGCCAATCAGTTGTAAATCAGGATCATTTAGCAAAGGGTTTAAGGCGCCAGGATTAGAATAAACCGCATTGCCTAAATAGGGTTGTAGGGGGCCAAGATAAGTATATAGAGGGTGCTCGCCTCCATTTACCCCAACAATAAAATTTTGATAGAGATTGCGAGGATTAAATAAATAAAATTGGTTAATCGTATCTCGGGTGATGGTGGTTTCAAAGGAGTTCCGAGGATAACAGTCAGAAACCACGCCGGAGGCTTTCAGATGAATCGGTTTTCCGGCAATTAAATCTTCAATAACGTGACCTCCACCGCGTTCTCGGGTTTCGTCCGCGTCTTCGATCATTTGTGCCGCACCCAAATATAAATCTACCGCCCCAAAGCCACTATAGGCCAGAACCCCATCTAACCAACAGGTTCTAATATTAATCGGGGGATCGGTATGACCTAAGTTAATCACAGCACCCGAACCTTCCATCGGTTCAAAAGTTCCGGTCGTAATCACATCCACCTGTTCAGCAATTTGGGCAATATTGTCGGGGGTAACTCGGGCTTTGAGTTCTTCTACTGTCCAAACAACGGCACGATTTTGAATGATTTTATCATTAATTTCAGAAATAGTTTTCATTTTAAATCTTTTGGATAAGACCAATTAACCAGGATAAATTTAGCCCCAAATTAACCAGATCTAAAACTCCTACAGCACCTTAGATCGCAATAAGGCAATCGGTAATGAAATCATTTTACGAACTTTAGGAACATAAGCCCGTTTACTAAATACATCATAGTGATTGCGTTCAATCGCATCTAAAATTTGTCGATATAAAATTAACGCCGTCCAAACAGGCCCGCGAATATCCTGATTTAAAACACTAATTCCTCTTTCCGCTTCAACATAGAATTTCCGCGCCCTCTGAATTTCAAAGCGCATTAATCCTCGCCAACGCTCATCCACAATCCCCTGGAATAAATCCGCTTCTGTATAGTTAAATAAAGCTAAATCATCTAGGGGTAAATAAATTCGGCCCCGTCGCGCATCTTCCCCCACATCCCGCAGAATATTGGTGAGTTGATTGGCAATTCCTAAAGCGATCGCCTCTTGATCAGGAATTATAATTTCTGGGTTAGGATTCCAAGGGGTAACAATAGGAGGTTCTATACCCATCACCGCCGTTGACATTAACCCCACCGTCCCCGCCACCCGATAACAATAGAGTTCTAACTCCTGAAACGTCTGATAGCGGTTGCGGTATAAATCCATCCGTTGACCCGCAATCATATCTTTAAAGGGTTGAATATCCAACGGGAAACGATGGAGGGTATCCACCAAAGCCACATCTACATCATCCCTCGGATGTCCGGCAAACAATGCCTCTAGGTGTTCTTCCCAACGATCTAAGGTTTCCTCCGTCGTCGTCGCTGCCATTGGCCCATCGACTAACTCATCAGTTCGACGACACCAAACATAGATAGCCCAGATAGCTCGACGCTTGGCCGATGGCATCAATTGAGTCCCTAAATAAAACGTTTTGGCATACTCCGCAGTAACCTGACGGCAGAGTTCATAGGAGTCTTCCAAAGATGCCAGAGTTCTCATGCACGGAGTTTTAGAAAGTTGTAGCATTCGTTATTCTGCTGACCGACAGTGGATAAGCTAGGAAGGGATAGAAGTTGGGGAAGCAACATTAATATCGGGAGTCGCTAAAGCCGGAAAACGATTAGAAGTGAGATCTTCTTGAATCGCCTGTGCAGTTAGCTTACCAGAAAGCACAGCCCCTTCCATACTGGCGAGATAACGCTGCATCGTGTAGTCTCCACTCAGATAGAAATTAGGGATCGGCGTTCTTTGGGAGGGACGATGGGCCTGCCTTCCCGGGGTTGCTTTATAAACCGAACGGGGGGTTTTCACGACGTGGGATTTTAGCAATTTGGCTTTATGGGGAATTTCCTCGGGAAACAGTGTTTCCAACTCTGCCATCGTCGCTGCCACGATTTCCTGATCCGATTTACTAATCCAATCCTTTGCCGGAGCCAATACCAATTCCAACATAGAACGGTCAGGATGGGAATACTCTTTACAGGTATTACTCATATCCGCATAGACGCTGAGTAGGGGAGAACGGGAAAACAGCAAATGGTCAACATTTGTTAACTTACGATCGAACCACAAATGCACGTTAATTACTGGAACCCCTTCTAAGCCCTCTAGCTGTTTGAAATAGTCCATTTGTTGCCAAGGTTGGGGTAACATCACCTTCAGGGGGTCAACGGGCATGGCACAAACGTAGAGATCGGCCGTTAAAACTTCGTCGGCGGTATCATCTAACCCGCGAATTAAGAATCCGGTAACGCTTCCATCTGGGTTGAGTAAGAATTCTTTAATTGGAGCATTCAAACGCACTTCTCCCCCCCGTTCGGTGATGTAATCAACCAAAGGTTGACACAGACGTTCCGTGGGAGAACCATCTAAAAATGCCATTTTAGAGCCGTTCTTTTCTTGAAGAAAACGGTTTAGGGCAGTTAAAATTACCGTGGAGGAGATTTCATCGGGATTGATAAAATTCAGGGCTTTAGACATAGCAATAAACACTTCTTTCTCAACCCTGGGCGGAACATTCTGGAGTTTCAGCCATTCGGAGAAAGAATATTTATCCATTTCTTCGACATATTTTTGACCCTGGAGTATGGCGGGAATTAATCCTAAACCAAACCGGATTTTTTCCGACCAGGTCAACATATCATTATTACGGAGAATAGCAACCATCCCGTTAATCGGGGCGGGAAGATCAGGAAAATCAAACCGAGAATAGGTTCCAGGTTTCTCCGGTTGGTTGAAGATCATGGAATGTTCTTTCCATTGCAGCCGATCTTCAATGTCCAATTCTTTGAATAACTGCAACACATTCGGATAGGCGCCGAAGAAAATATGTAATCCGGTTTCGTACCAGTCGCCGTCTTCATCTTTCCAGGCTGCGACTTTCCCCCCCAAAACGTCCCGTCGTTCTAATACTATGGGAGTGTGACCAAGATCGGTGAGATACTTGGCACAAGCCAGTCCCGCTAAACCTGCTCCAGCGATCGCAACTCGCATCAATAACCCTTGGTAAATGTTTTCTTAATGTTTTTTCTGATTATACGTTACATCTTGTTACATTCAAACCAAACCAGATCAAAAATTCTGCGAGGAGGTCTGGGAGGAAGGTGTCAGTAACGATAGGGGGACGGTAAGATTAATGTTGATGATGTTTGACAAAATTAGAAAAATTTTGGTCTTCTGTGAGTTTAGTCGGATTTCCAAGGATTAATAATTGTCAGACCACAGCCTTCAAAATCAGAAACATTTCGAGTCGCAAGAGTCGCTTGGTGAGTATAACAAATGCTGGCTATTTGAGCATCAGCTTGGGAGATGGGTTTACCCATTCGTCTTCTTTCGGTGGCAATTCTAGCAAAAGCAATTGCTGCTGTTTCATCAAACGCTAAAATCCGCCCGGCAAAGTCTTCAACAAACATCAATTCAGCCGATTTACTAAGTTCTGTTTGGCGTTTTCCAGAGGGTAACAAAGCAATCCCATAAAGAATCTCAGCTTGAGTAATGGTTGTGGTAAAAAGATTGGTTATGGGTTGTGCTGCGACCCATTGACGAACCACTAACGAGCCTTGGGAGTGCATCACTTCGGACACTACATTCGTATCAAGGACGATCATATAAATCTTCAAAGTTAGGAGGTTCGCGTAAGGGTTCCCTCGTAATCATTGGAAGTTCAAAATCGCCAAAATGGGCAAATCGTCGTTCAATTGCTAAGACAAGATTTAAGGGTTCGAGACGGTTTTCTGTCAAGACAGCACGGAGAATTTCTTTAGCTTCTTCTTCGAGGGAACGACCATAATATTCGGCTCGCTTTTGCAGGCGATTTTTTAGGTCATCATCAACGTTTTGAATTGTGATATTTGTCATAGTTAATTTAATTATCAAAACTATATTAATTATAACTTTGCGATACTTAATCATCAAGGCTGGGTAATAATTGCCAAACCTTCAAGGTATCGTCAAAACTCCCACTCACTAAAGTATGATTTATAGGGTTAAAAGCCACATTTACCCAAGCTCGATGTCCTTTAAAGGTTCCAACTAATCCGCCATTATCTACTTGCCAGAGTTTCACTGTTCCCGCAAAATCCCCACTGGCGAGGGTTTGACCATCGGGACTAAAGGCAACGGACTGCACCTTATCCCCATGACCCAGAAGAATTTGCGCCGGGGTACTACTAAAATATTGAGATTCTAACTCGTTTAAATCCCATAACTTAATCGAATGATCCCAACTGCCCGTGGCCAAGTTTTGACCATCGGGACTGATCGCCACCGACCAAATCGCTTCAGAATGGGCCTTAAATGTCCGCAATAACTGTCCCGTGTGCCAGTTCCAAAGATCCACAATCCCGTTACTTCCGCCACTAACCAGGGTTTGATTATCGGGACTGAAAGCTAGGGACTGTACCTCTGTCCCATACCCTGGTAAGGTTTTTAGGGTTTTTCCGGTGGATATATCCCATAGCCGAATTGTTTGGTCACGACCCACACTCGCTACCTGCTTGCCATCGGGACTAATGGCAACGGCATAAACCCATCCTTGATGACCGTAGAGCATTTTTTTCTGACGCCCACTCCACAAATCCCAAACTAAAATCGTTTTATCACCGCTTCCACTCACTAAAGTCCGGCCATCGCCACTGATAGCTAAGGTTCCTACGGGTTGAAAATGTCCCAATAGGGTATTAATTAATCCTCCGGTTTCCGCATCAATAATCTGAATTGACCCATCGGTATTCCCGTACACCACAAATTGACCATCGGGACTGACGGCTACTGACCACACCGGGCCAATATTCTGTACTAACGTCCGCATCGCTGGGGGTGATTGGGGAATAATTGGGTTAAAATTCTCCGGGGGGGGAACTGAAATATCGGGAATCTGATAAATGGGTTCTATTTCTATGGGTTCAGAGTTTGGTTGGGGAACTCGTGAACTCAGGAATAGGGACAACATCGCCAAAACTGCACCCCCTAAAGCGGTTAATATCCATGGATGTTGACGAATTTGGGAGAGTTTGACCAGAATTGGCCCGGATTTTAAATCTTGGATGACATCCGCTGCCGAAGTATAGCGTTGAGCGGGGTCACGTTCAATTAGTCGATTCAGAATTCGGGTGAGGCGGTGACTAATGGGGGTTTTTAGATAATCCTTCCATACCCAAGCATTTGTTTTAATATTCCATAAATCAAAGGGACTGATTTGAGTTAGCAGATGCAAGCAAGTCACCCCTAAACTATAAAGATCATTTTTAGGACTAATTTCTCCTTGCAGTTGTTCGGGGGAAACATATTCGGCCGAACCTTGCAGGGGATTTACTCCAGCAAAATCAACTAAAACCAGTTGTTTTTTAGTCGGGGAATTCGGATTTAAAATTGGACGACGAATAATATTTTCTGGTTTAATATCCCCATGGACTCTATTTTTATTATGAATTAATTCCAGAATCGGCAGAATTGCATTCAATAAATCCCAAATTTGCAATTCCGAAAACACACCCTCCTGTTCGAGTTCTTCGGCTAAATTGCGTCCGGGGATATAATCTTGTACGAGATAACTATAGCTGTGGTCTTCAAAGCAGGCTAATAATTCAGGAAGGGCCGGATGCTGACTAATCTGGTCTAGGGTTTGGGTATACAGACGAAACTCGACACTCGCCTGGGGGATAGATAGGGGAGCATCCAGACATTGTTTAATCACACAGCGCGGTTGAGTCGGTTTGTCCTCATCAATGGCTAAAAAGGTTCGGTGACAATGACTTTGACCCAAAACTCGCATCACACGATAGCGGTTTTTGAGGCGCAGTTCTGACCCACAACCCTGACAGGTAATGGCGTGAGTCGGGTTCTGGGGGTTCTGACATTGGGGGTTGATGCAGTAACTCATAACCAGAATTTGTTAATATATTCTTCTATAATAAGTCTTTACTCAAACTTTAGGTTAATTCAGTCATCAGTCATCAGTTATCAGTCATCAGTTGTTAGTTTATTGCCCAAAACCCATTACCCAAAACCCAAAACCCAAAACCCATTACCCATTACCTATTATTTAACATGACTTTAATTCGTATTGTTCCCTCTTGGGAAATTTCTGAAAATCAAATAACACCCGAGTCTGTTTTTATGAATCGTCGTCGGTTTATGAAAAACTTAATTGGGGCAGGATTAACTGCATCAGCTTTATCTTTAGTGGGTTGTCAAGCAACTTCAAAAACACAAAATAATTCAGTGCAGGGGATTTCTGATTTCAAAACTAATCCCAATTTTGCCAAAGTCAATCGTCCCATTACAGCAGAAGATTTAGCAACAAAACATAATAATTTTTATGAGTATGGCGGAACTAAGTCTATTTGGCAAGCCGCCCAAGCCTTACCGTTAGAAGATTGGAAAGTTGAGGTTTCAGGATTAGTTAAAAATCCGACAACATATACTTTAGATGATCTTCAAAAACAATTCCCCTTAGAAGAACGAATTTATCGGTTTCGTTGTGTTGAAGCCTGGGCGATGGTTGTGCCTTGGTTGGGGTTTCCAATGCGGGCATTAATGGCGGCGGTTGAACCTAATTCCGAGGCTAAATTTGTCCGGTTTACCTCTTTTTATGATCCTAAAATTACCACTGGGCCAGGATTTTGGGCTAATGGTTATCCTTGGCCTTATACAGAGGGATTACGGATTGAGGAAATGGCAAATGATTTAGCCTTTTTTGCCGTAGGAATGTATGGGAAAACTCTCCCTAAACAAAATGGCGCTCCTTTACGGATGGTGATCCCTTGGAAATATGGGTTTAAGGGGGCAAAATCCATTGTTAAAATTGAATTTTTAAATCAACAACCCGCAACTTTTTGGAATACTTTAGGCCCGGATGAATATGGTTTCGAGGCGAATGTTAATCCAAATAAACCCCATCCCCGTTGGTCACAAGCTACGGAAAGAATTGTTAGCAGTAAGCCTAGTTTTTCTTGGGAAAAACAGCCAACTTTACCCTATAATGGTTATGGTGAATATGTTGCTAGTCTTTATTCTTGATAAGTAGTTAACCGAAGTTAATTACATAACTAGCAAGTAATTATTTATACTAAAAAAACACTTTAAATCTCAAAAATCCGTGATATTATTGAAAGAAATGAATCTCGAAATGTTAAAACTTTTAAACAGAATTTAAGTTGCTCAAGCCAATTTCCTCAAGTCAGAAAGCGGTTAATTAATCCTTAACTATGCCATAGGAAAATCTTTTCAAATTGGCGATGTGTCAACTGGCCTCGTAGGCGATCGCGAAACTATGATATGATGCACTCGCTTTGTTGATTCTGTCCATAAAAGACAGATCACCATGTTTAGTGATGGTGTTAGGATTCAAGCCTCGGATTGTCCGGCAATGACCGACGACATCTTAGAATCCCTTTTTGGTGTGGCTGTGGGAGTGTCAAACCTTGACCCAAATTCAATTGTCAATTAAGGTTTTTAGCGTGTCACGAATGGGAAAAACTCTATTTTTGCGTTGGTTAATGCCCGGTTTAGTCAGCTTTTTTATCCTGACCTCTCCCGCCAAAGCAGCCAGTCTGCAATCTTGGCAATTTGAAAGCTCTCAAAACCGCCTCAGCTTTACAACCGATGGGGGGGTACAACCCAAAGCTCAACTGCTCTCCAACCCCACCCGATTAGTCATTGATTTGCCTGGAACCAGTTTAGGGGGTGTCAACCGTCAACAATTAATTGGGGGAGCCATTCGGGAAATTCGAGTGGGTCAAGTCGATAACCAAACTACTCGAATTGTGGTGGAATTGGTTGATGGTTATACTCTCGATCCTCAAGGAGTCCAATTTCGGGGGATTTCCCCGACTCAGTGGACGGTACAACTACCCTCACCTCAAGCTGTCGGCACATCTGCTCCTGCTCCCGTAGCAGCAGCAACCCGTCCTTCCCTACCTTTACCTCAAACCCCGCCCGTCAGACCTGTCGCTCCAGCACCTGCTCGTTTACCGGCTCCACTACCTCAACAGACCGTTAATCGTTCTATTTCCCAGCAGCCTCAAACCACCTTAGCTCAAGTTGAGGTGCGGGATAACGGGATTGTGCTACATACTACGGGCAAAATGGCTGATATTGAATTTAAACAAAGTCAAGATCGAAGTTGGATGACTTTGGATATTCTAGGTGCCACCTTAGCAGCCCGTTCAAACGGAACTGGAAAACAGGTCAACCGAGATGGAGTGACGGTTTCTCAAGTCACCCAACTCTCAAATAACCCCCCAGTCGTTCGGGTCACCATGAGCACCCCAAAACGGAGTCAAAATTGGCAAGCTCGGTCATCGGCTGGAGGGGTAGCGGTTTGGCCCCAGGGAAGCACTCCCCCCGCCGTCCAATTGTCCGGGGGCTTTGCAAAAATTCGTTCCGTTGAAATTCGTAACCAACAACTTCTCATTCAATCCGATCAGCCCCTGAACTATAGTAGTGGTTGGGATAATGAAACTCAGTCCTATAGTATTACGTTTTTCTCCGCAGCCTTGGCTGAAGGTGTTGCCTTACCCCAAAGACAGGTCGGAAGTCCGATTATTTGGACAAGGGTACGTCAGGAAGATCCCCAAACCTTTACCCTATTAATCAAACCGGCAACTCGAATTGAAGTGGGACAAATTAGCCAAGGGAGTCCTCAACAGTTGGCTTTAGCTTTTGTGGGGGAAGGGCTAGGGGTGAGGGCGGGTAACCCTGTTGCTACGGCTCCGGCCCCCACACCTCGACCCTTTCCTCCAAGAACGAATACCAATCCAGCACCCTTTCCGCCTCGTTCTAATCCTCCTCAAACCAATAGAAATCCCTTTCCTTTTCCCCCTACTCAGGTTAACCCCCCCTCTAATAATCCGATTCCAAATGGTCGGGCGGTGGTCATTATTGATCCTGGACATGGGGGCAGTGATCCCGGGGCTGTGGGTGTGGGAGGACTGCAAGAAAAAGATGTGGTATTCTCAATTTCTCAACAGGTGGCGCAGATTTTGCAGCAAAATGGAGTACAGGCGGTGATGACTCGTTTGGATGATCGCACCGTTGAGTTAGAACCCCGGGTGGATATGGCTAATCGCATAAATGCGACCTTATTTGTCAGTATTCACGCCAATGCAGCTACGAATGCTGCTGCTAGTGGGATTGAAACCTATTACTACAGCAGTGGTGCCCGTCTGGCTCAATATGTTCAAAACAGTATAATGGCAAGTTTTTCACAACTGCCGAATCGGGGTATTAAGACCGCTCGTTTTTATGTGCTGCGGAATAGCTCAATGCCTTCGATATTAGTGGAAACGGGATTTGTGACTAATAATTATGATTCCTATATGTTAGGTGATCCGGCCCAACGCAGTCGCATGGCTCAAGCGATTGCCCAAGGGATTCTTCAATATTTAAGGGATAACCGATATTAAATTAAAAGGTTGAAGGTTGACTGTTAATAGTGAACCTTCAACTTTTCAAAGATTAACTTCTCATTTCAATGCTTCCGCACCACCAACTACTTCCAAAAGTTCTTGGGTAATGGAGGCTTGACGGGCTTTGTTGTAGGATAAGGTCAAAGATTTAATTAAATCTCCAGCATTCTCACTCGCATTACTCATCGCAGTCATCCGGGCGGCTAACTCACTGGCGATGGATTCTTGCCAAGCGCGTAACAATTGGTTGGTTAAAAATAAAGGCAATAACGCATCCAAAATTTGGGCGGGATCTTGTTCAAAAATCATATCTCTTGGTAAATCCGTGAGAGTGTTTTTGACTTTCTCCCGTGTGACCTCAAATTGACCATTTTTAGTCGTTAAACGAAAAATCTCATCATCTTGAGGTTCCAACCCTTGAGTATCAAGGGGTAACAGGGTTTGAATGACCGGACGAGAAGCAATTAACGAAACAAATTTCGTATAAATTAACTCAATCCGATCCAATTCACCTGATAAAAATAAATCCAGAAGATTGTCCGCAGAATCCCGTACTTTATCTAAGGCTGGATTTTTTTCGGGATTTTCTACCGTAGCGCGAATAGGAGTATCCCGTCTTTGGAAATATTGAATTGCTTTGCGTCCTACTAATAAATAGGTGCATTCAATACCTTCGGCTTCTAACTCTTTAGCGCGAGTTTCAGCCCTTTTAATCACACTGCTATTATAAGTACCGCACAGGCCACGATTACCAGCAATTACCAGTAATCCTACCTTTTTAACTTCCCGTTGTTTGAGCAGAGGTAAATCTGCTTCTTCAAATTTTAAACGGGATTGTAAACCATAAAGAATTCCGGCTAATCTATCAGCAAAGGGGCGGGATGCCAAGACTTGTTCCTGGGCACGACGCACTTTGGCTGAAGCAACTAGACGCATCGCTTCTGTGATTTTTTTGGTATTTTTAACCGAATCAATGCGATCGCGGATCGCTTTTAAATTTGACATAGTTTTGTCTATAGCAGGGAACAGGGAACGGGGAACAGGTTTCACCAGTCAAGGTTGGCTGCATCAGTCTTTGTCAAACACTTTTCTGGCGACTGCTATATCACCCAACAGTTAAAGAGTCAACAGTGAACAGTATTTTAACTTTTCACTGATCACCCTTAACTCTTTCACTGATAAATGATATCTGTTAGCTGATTAAGCCGAGACTAAAAAGGTTTGTTTGAATTCATTGATCCCTTCTTTCAGCAGACCTTCAGCTTCATCATCAAGGAGTTTTTTGCCTTGAACGATTTCGACATATTTGGGTTTACTATTTTTCAGATATTCCCGCAGTCCGAGGGCAAAGGCAACGATTTTTTCAACGGGAACTTCATCGAGATAACCGTTAATTCCAGCATAAATTACCGCCACCTGTTCAAATAATTGCAGGGGAGAATTTTGGGACTGTTTTAACAGTTCTTGTAGACGTTTGCCCCGTTCCAATTGGTTACGGGTGGCTTGGTCTAAATCGGAGGCAAACTGGGAGAAGGCTGCTAACTCAGCATATTGAGCTAACTCCAACTTTACTTTCCCGGCCACTTTCTTCATGGCTTTGGTTTGGGCTGCTGAACCCACCCGCGATACGGAAATCCCCGCATTCACCGCCGGACGTAAACCGGAGTTGAACAAGTCCGAGGAGAGGAATATCTGACCATCGGTAATCGAAATCACGTTAGTCGGAATGTAAGCCGAAACGTCACCCGCTTGGGTTTCGATGATCGGTAATGCCGTCATACTGCCACTGCCGAGTTCGTCGTTCAGTTTCGCAGCCCGCTCTAATAAACGAGAGTGGAGATAGAACACATCCCCAGGATAGGCTTCCCGTCCGGGGGGACGACGGAGTAACAGGGACATTTGACGGTAGGCTTGGGCCTGTTTAGATAAGTCATCATAGATGACCAGGGTGTGTTTGCCCTTGTACATGAAATACTCGGCGATGGTTGCCCCAGTATAGGGAGCCAGGTATTGCAGGGTAGCGGATTCACTAGCACTAGCAGCTACAACGACGGTATAGGCCATCGCGCCTTTTTCTTCTAGGGTTGCCACCACCTGAGACACCGTAGAGGCTTTCTGACCAATAGCAACATAGACGCAGATCACGTCTTCGCCCTGTTGGTTAATGATGGTGTCAATGGCGATGGAGGTTTTTCCGGTTTGACGGTCACCAATAATTAATTCCCGTTGACCCCGACCGATGGGGATCATGGAGTCAATGGCGGTGATCCCGGTTTGCATGGGTTCGCACACGGAACGACGCTCGATAATCCCAGGGGCTGGGGATTCCAATAAGCGAGTTTCAGTGGTTTTGGGATCGCCTTTACCATCAATTGGACGGGCTAAGGCATCAACAACTCGGCCTAACATGGCGTCCCCAACGGGGATTTGAGCAATTCTTCCGGTGGCGGTGACGGCGGAACCCTCTTGGATCTCCCGACCTTCACCCATTAATACTGCACCGACGTTATCTTCTTCTAGGTTCAGAGCAATACCAATAGTACCATCGGCAAATTCTAACAGTTCCCCAGACATGGCTTTATCTAAGCCATAAATCCGGGCGATACCGTCACCGACTTGCAGAACAGTCCCGACGTTGGTTTCTTTAACATCTTGGTCGTACTGTTCAATTTGCTGCTGAATAATGCTACTAATTTCGTCAGGTCTGATCGCTACCATTGTTCTTGTCAGTAGTTAAAGGTTATAAGTTAAAAAAAGATCCCCGACATGATCATGACGGGTCACAACAATTATTGGGATAATTTCATCCCAATACGGCGTAGTTGTCCGCGCAAACTGGCATCTACTACGCGAGATCCAACTTTAATAATCACACCGCCCAACAGATCCGGATCGACTGTGGTGGCAATTTCTACTTGTCGAGCATTGGTCATAGCCTTGACTTTCTCTGAAAGAGTAGTCAATTGTGCCTCTGTTAACGGATAGACGGAAGTAATCTCTGCCAAAACCGTTTGATTCAGTTTCCGCAGTAACACTAAATACTGTTTAGCAATTTCCTCTAGGAATAAAATCCGTCCTCGATCCACTAACAGCATTAAGAAATTCCGCAATGCGGGATTAACTTCATCAGCCGTGATCCTTTGCAGAATGGCTTTTTTATCCTGGGGTTTCACCACAGGACTTCCTAAAAAGGTTTTTAATTCTGCGGAATTGTCTAGTAATTCTAGTAATGAGCGAATGTCATTACCGAATTCCTCGGTTAAATTTCTTGATTGAGCCACGGACATTAACGCCGAGGCGTAAGGCTCAATAATTTGTCCGGCGATCGCACTCATATTCAACCTCCGAGCAGAGCTAGACTCTGATCAATTAAGCGTTCCTGAACATTGTCATTCAGATGCTGTTTGAGTTGAGATTCTGCCAGTTCAATGGCTTGAGTAGCTATCTGAGAACGCAGTTGAGAGATCACCCGTTCCCGATCTGAATCTAACTCAGCGCTGGCAGTTGCTTTCATGCGTTCCACATCTTCGGTAGCTTTAGCTAGAATTGAATCTCTAACCGTTTTTGCCCGTTCTTCGGCTTCGGTTAAAATCCGTTGGGCGTCGGTTTGGGCTACGGTTAATTTCTGTTGTTGTTCTGCTAGAGACGCTTGCGCTTGTTGTTGACGCTGTTCAGCTTCTTTAATGGCTTCTTCAATGGTAGAGCGTCTTTCATTTAGGATTTTTCCTAAAAAGCCGCGCCCAAAGTAAACCAGCACAACAATCAGAATGCCTAGGTTAATTAGGTTGGTCTCAAGAATATTGGTATTAATACCAATCCCACGGGAGCCAGCTTCTGTGGCTAGTAATAAAACAGTCTCCATGATGTTCTTCTCATAAATGCAAGGCTTAAGTTTTAACCTCCGATGTCGGGTGTTAGAATCTAGCCTAGGCTGTCTTCAAATGGGAATTTTCTCGTAATTTAACAAGCTGATCACAAGTTTGTTTTCAGCTTTAGCGCAGCCAAGATTATCTAACTAACTCAGCCCCTAATAATTTTTCTAAAATTTGGCGACTGAGAGGTTCAACTTGTTGTTCTAAAGCTTGCAGGGCTTGTTGTTTTTCCTGCTCAATTTCTTGAGCCGCTATTTCTCTCAATTTTTGCGCTTCTTGTAAGGCTTCACCAACTTTTCCAGAGGCAATTTTCTGAGCTTCTGCTTGAGCTTTTACAATGATCGCTTGAGCTTTTTTACGAGTTTCTGCTAACTCTAATTCATACTGCAGGGCTAATTTTTCAGCTTTAGCCAGACGTTCTTTGGCGTTGACTTCGTTCTCGCGGATATAATCCGCCCGTTCATCAATCGCCTTTCCTAATGGTTTATAAAAAACCTGGTTCAAAATCACTGCCAGAACTAAGAACTGTACCGCCATTAAAGGCAGGGTTGCATCCAGATCAAAAAGTCCTCCTTCTTTGGCAGCTTCTTCAACCGCAAATAGAATTGTCCCGTGCATTATTGTCCCTTGAATAGTTTCATCAAGATGGATTTTAGACTTAGATTTCAGATGATCTGAAACCTAAAACCTAAAATCCATGTTTTGGATTACTGTTTAGGCGAAGGGGTTGGCAAACAGTAATACCAGAGAAACGACTAAACCATAAATGGTCAGTGCTTCCATGAAGGCTAAACTTAACAGTAAAGTCCCACGAATTTTACCTTCTGCTTCGGGTTGACGAGCAATCCCTTCCACTGCTTGACCAGCAGCAATACCTTGACCAATTCCAGGGCCAATCGCGCCTAAACCAATAGCTAAAGCAGCAGCAACAACGGAAGCAGCAGCAATTAGTGGATTCATGATAATTTTCTTCCTTCTAAATACAAAAGAGTTAACAAACAATCAGTTAGACAAAGTGAAATCAATCCCGATCAGCATTGATAAAATTAGGAGGTTTGAAGAAAATATTTTTCTTCTTTGTCCCGTTACAAATGCCAAATTCGTTAGATGGATTGGGGTTCCCAAAACTTTATTTTACCAATAAAGGGGATTAAGTTTAACCCAACAACACATTTTAGAAAAATCAATCCCTAAAAAAAGAAATTTTAAAGTCTTTGTTTCTTTTCCTAGTCGTGATGTTCTCCGCCATGTCCTTCTAGGGCTTCACCAATATAGTTCGCCGCCAGTGTCGCAAAAATTAGGGCTTGAATGGCACTTAGGAATAAACCCAAAACCATTAGAGGCAGAGGAATAAACAGGGGTACCAGGAATACCAACACGGCGACCACCAGTTCATCCGCCAAAATGTTACCAAACAAACGGAAACTCAGGGAGAGGGGTTTGGTAAAATCTTCAATCACCCGAAATATAGCGAGAAACGCCATCGGTTGGGCGTAATCAGCAAAATAACCCACTAGGCCTTTTTTTCTGATTCCGGCGTAGAAATACGCTAAAGAAGTTAACAGTGCTAATGCCACTGTAGTATTGATATCGCTGGTGGGGGCTGCTAATTCACCTGAAGGCAGTTCGATCACCTTCCAAGGAATTAAAGCACCTGACCAGTTAGAGGCAAAGATGAATAAGAACAGTGTTCCAATGAAGGGAACCCAAGAACGATATTCTTTTTCCCCGATTTGATCTTTAGCTAGGTTGCGAATGAATTCTAGGACGTACTCCATAAAATTCTGCATCCCACTGGGAATTCGCTGCACGTTACTACTGGCCAACACTGAGACGGTAATCAGCAAACCGATTACAAACCACGAAGTCAGAAAAATCTGACCATGCAGTTTTACACCGCCGACTTCCCAATAAAGGTGCTGGCCAACTTCTAAACTAGCGAGAGGGAGAGGATTGAAGGTGTTTAAGACAGTCAGCATTTCCATGTCCGTAGGCTTCCTCTACAGATTGAGGACTGGAGGATTCCGCGTTACTTATTTAGGCTTGGGGGTGAACACTGTGATTAGCACATACAACATGAGAGCTACTTTGTAGGTAAGAAACCCTAAAAAAATCGGTAGAATCTTTAGCTGATGTAATTGAGTGGCTACAATGATTACACCCGCGAGGATCAAGATCCGATTTTGGCTTAGTTTTTTCTTGCCCCTACCTAGTTTTTCTACATCTTTGCCGAGCATTCGCAAGTAGATTATGCCTACTGCCGCCCCAACTAAATAGTTTAGGGCGACATCCAGAGGATAGAAACAGCAAACTGCAACAAAAATTACTCCCGTAGCTGTGATCGTCATCAATAACAACTGGCGTTGCAATTGATCATACTCCAGCATAGAAGTGTCGGGTTCTACAGCAAGTTTAGACCCTGATTCTAGTGTTTCCTCTGCGTTTGTCATAGCTACTTGGACAGGTTCACCAATTTTTAGTTCAGCCACAACTCATTGATCGGAAATCCGAAAGCAACAGTTATAACTTTCTCTAAGTTCACGCACACAGCGTATAACACGCTCTGCAAGCCAAAATGAATCATATCATGTTCTGTTCCCAGAACTTAAAACAAAATTAATGATCGCTGTTGACTAAATTCTAGTAAGCCCTTCAGGGCTTTCTTAACCATCAACCAACAACTCGCCTAATTTTCCAATGCAGCTTGAATATTCTGTTTAAGTGTGGTAATGACATCCTCAATGGCAATTTCCTGGGCATTGTGAGTAGCCCGTTCTACCAGTTCCACTTTACCCGATTTAATCGAACGTCCCGTGACAATCCGATAGGGAATCCCAATCAAATCAGCGTCTTTGAATTTTACCCCGGCTCGTTCATTGCGATCATCGAGGAGGGTTTCAATTCCGGCTTGGTTTAATTCCGTATAGAGTTTTTCGGCAATTTCCACCTGTTGAGCGTCGGTAATATTAGGAATGGCAATAATAACTTGATAGGGTGCGATCGCCACCGGCCAAATTATCCCATCCTTATCATAGGATTGTTCGACGGCCGATTGGGCTAACCGAGATACCCCCACCCCATAACATCCCATGACTAGGGGTAATTCTTCCCCCTGTTCATTGCTAAAGGTTGCTCCCATAGCCTGAGAATATTTAATCCCCAGTTGGAAAATATGACCCACTTCAATACCTCTAGCACTCTGTAAAATTTGTTCAGGGTCATGAACTGCGCGATCGCCTTTTTGAGCTTTTCTGAGATCTACAATAGTTTTAGGTAAGGTAAATTCTTTGCCCCAATTTGCCCCAACAACGTGATATCCTGACTCATCCGCGCCCGTGACAAAATTCTTTAATTCAACGGCAGTTTGATCCACCAGTCTTAAAAACTTAGACTCAAGTTGTTCTTTACTGGTAATATAAACATCTTCTAACTTAGGAGAAATATAGCCTAAAGGCAAAGGTTTTGTTCTCCATTTTTCCTGAGCTTCTTCATCAGGAACCGTTAAAGATAATATAGTTTTTGCGCCAAATTCCGGGGCTAATTTTGTTAATTCATTTTGTAATTTAACTTCATTAACCTCCTGATCGCCCCGAATACTAATTAAAACTAAAACCGTTGTGCCATTATCATAAACTACTTGATACAGAACATTTTTAACAATTTGTGTCGGAGAACAGTTCAAGAATTTAGCTAAAGTGGCAATAGTGTTCGTATTCGGAGTTTCTAACTTTTGATATTCGGTAAAGCTAGAAGGTTCAGCATCAACCGGATGGGATGTAGCTTTTTCCGTATTAGCCGCATATTTGCCATCTTCAGTATAGAGAACTTCATCTTCTCCCGCTTCTGCTAATACCATAAACTCTTGAGAACCTGATCCCCCAATAGCTCCAGAATCAGCTTCTACGGCTCGATATTGTAACCCACAACGGGTTAACATATTACGATAGGCTTGATCCATATCTCGATAGGTTTTCTTCAAACTTTCTTCATCGCTATGGAAAGAATAACCATCTTTCATAATAAATTCCCGACCCCGCATTAACCCAAACCGAGGCCGAATTTCATCTCTAAATTTTGTTTGAATTTGATATAAATGAATCGGTAATTGTTGATGGGAACGGATCATATCTTTAGCAATAGTTGTAATTACCTCCTCATGGGTTGGCCCTAATGCTAATTCTCGCTTCCGGCGGTCAGTTAGGGAAAACATAATTCCCTCAGCTTTGGTATAGGTATCCCAGCGCCCCGACTCGCGCCAAAGTTCGGCGGGTTGGACTTGGGGAAGTAGACATTCTTGGGCTCCGGTGGCGTTCATTTCTTCTCGGACAATTTGAGATATTTTTTGCAAAACTCTCCACATCAGGGGAAGATAAGCATAAATTCCACTCCCAATGCGGCGAATATATCCCGCCCGGACTAATAGTTTATGACTGGGAATTTCCGCTTCTTTGGGATCTTCGCGTAGGGTAACAAATAGCATTTTAGAGAGTCGCATTGTTATGTTTCCTAAAATTAAAGACTAATTTATTATTATCGCAGAATAGGGTTAAATTAGTATAATCTAATTTAAGGAACCACAAAGGCACTAAGACACTAAGAAATTAGAATGATCATTGCTGTGCTTAAAAACCTAGAAAACTAATTAATCCATCTTTGTTTTCTATACCTTATGGATTTTATTATTCTTTAATTTCTCCTAATTAGTTTTAGGCGGAAATACTTTAGATAAATCTAAGGTTGAATCGGGAAAATAAGGTAAGTTTACAGACTGATTAGGTAAATAAATCAGTTTACGAAGATAACCAAACTCGCCTTGTAATTTTTGATAGGGAAAGTCTGGTTCGGGCTCACTATTAGGCAGTAATAGAATAGGAGATTGACATTGTAAAGTTGCCTTTTCTCTGATTAAATGACTAAATTCTCGTAATAATTTTCTTAGACAAGTTTCGTGCATTCTTCCTTTTGCTGCCATTTCAATGATTTCTCCGCGAATGAGTTCAACTCGATCATTTTCTTGAAAAAAGCCTAATTCAGTTAGGCGATGATAGTCTTCGATGGTAAATTTTTTAACAGTTGCGATCGCCATAATTTTAAAGGTCAATAATTTCTGGGTTTAATGTTATTATTTGTTATTCCTGATTAATTTATTGTGGGCGGAAATACTTTAGATAAATCTAAAGTTAAATCAGGAAAGCAGGGTAAGGTGACAGACTGAGTAGGTAAATAAATCAGTTTACGAAGATAACCAAACTCGCCTTGTGATTTTTGATAGGGTTGACAATAACATTCTAAACAAAAATCGACTAAATTAAAGATCCAATAATTGGTAATATTATTCTCAGCATAAACCGATAATTTTGTAGTTTGATCATAGTCTAAAGATGAATCAGAAATTTCAATCAAGAGTAGAATATCTTCTGTATGGGGATGACCGTTTAAATAGTCATCCTCTCGGTTTTTAACAATCACTCGATCGGGTTCCGGTTCACTATAAGATGATAAAATAATAGGTTGTTGTCCTCTTAGGGTTGCCCGTTCTCCAATGAGTTTGTATAGTTCTCTTTCTAAGCGAGTTTCACAAACAGAGTGGGAAGTTTCTTTTGCTGCCATTTCAATGATTTCTCCGCGAATGAGTTCAACTCGATCATTTTCTTGAAAAAAGCCTAATTCAGTTAGGCGATGATAGTCTTCGATGGTAAATTTTTTAACAGTTGCGATCGCCATAATTTTAAATATTAATCAGGATGATTAATTATAATTCAAGTTAAAAATTTATGCAATTTTTTGTTGAGTGGGCTATGCCCACCCAAAGTTTACCAAATAAATGGAATTAAGCGAGTTGAGTTATTCTGATATTCTTGATAATTGGGATATTTTTCTGACATAGTTTTTTCTTTAGCAAAAATTCGCTGTAAATAAAGAATCAGAATCAACCCAGGAACAATATATGCCCAAGGAGAACCTGCTACAATTGCAAAACTTAGATAGCGTAGTAAATCCCCAAAATAGTTGATATTTCGAGAAAATCGCCAAATATTATCTTTAACTAACCCCTCACCATATTGTTTTGCTGTTAATTTCTGCACATCTGCCGCCGCATTAATTAAACTGCCAAAATAAAATAGAGGAATTGCAATAGCAACGGTAATAAAAGAAATTGGAATAGGATTGATAAAAGCTAAATATCCGGGTAAAGTGTATAAACATCCAACAATAATTACAGCTAATATAAATCCTACTACTCCTGTAGATTCAGTGAAAATTGCTTTTGATCGTTGAGGATAAAACCATTGTTCAATTAACCACCACAAACAATAACTAATGTGAAGACAGAGATATATTACCTGTCGCCAGTCCTGAATTCCTAAGACTAAAGCAAAACCAATCAGTAGAATAATTGTTGTTGCTTTAGCAACATTAATGGCAGTTAATTGAGTCATTTTAAACGGAGAATGGGTTGTATTTTCCATGTTTTGTGATGATAGATTTAAGGATAAACTAAAATACTTCTGCACCTTCAAACTGTTTAATATTTTGCAGTTTGGCGGACTCTCCACAGGTGCGAGGAGTGGGTAACATTTTACCGGGGTTGGCTAAACCTTGAGGGTTAAAAACTGTTCTTACCCATTGCATAGTTTCTAAATCAACTTCGTTAAACATTTGGGGCATATAACATTTTTTATCCGCACCAATACCATGTTCTCCCGATAAACTTCCCCCCACTTCCACACATATTTTAAGAATTTCGCCGCCAATTTCTTCAACGGTTTCTAATGCACCTGGAACGGAATTATCATATAAAATTAAAGGATGTAAATTACCATCCCCTGCATGAAAGACATTAGCAATCCGATAGCCATATTTTTCTCCCAGGACTTCAATTTCTTTGAGAACATAAGCCATTTTTGTCCGGGGAATTACGCCATCTTGAACATAATAATCAGGACTGACATGACCTGCCGCGGCGAAAGCTGCTTTGCGTCCTTTCCAAATTTTTAACCGATCTTCTGCATTACTAGCAGTGGTAATATTTCTCGCCCCATTGTTGATACAAATTTCACTAACCCGTTGTTTATTCGTATCGACTTCTACCTGTAAACCATCTAACTCCACTAATAGAATTGCCCCCGCATCCCGAGGATATAAACCAATTTTTACCACATCTTCAACGGCATTAATACTGAGGTTATCCATAATTTCCATACCCCCAGGAATAATCCCAGAACTAATAATATCAGAAACCGCAGATCCAGCCGATTCTAAATTGGTAAAATCTGCTAATAAGACACAAATTGATTCCGGTGTTTTTAAAATTCTTAATGTGATTTCAGTGGCAATGCCTAACGTCCCTTCTGAACCGACAAATAATCCGGTTAAATCATATCCCGGCATTTCGGGAATATTGCCACCAATATCGACAATATCACCATCGGGAGTGACGATTTTTAGCCCTAGAATATGGTTAGTTGTCACCCCATATTTTAAACAATGAACGCCGCCAGAATTTTCGGCAACATTTCCCCCAATAGAACAAATAATTTGACTAGAAGGGTCAGGAGCATAATAAAAACCTGCCCCACTAACTGCTTGTGTTACCCAATTATTAATTACTCCTGGTTGGACAACTACGCGCTGATTTTCTAAGTCAATATTTAGGATTTTTCGCATTAAAGCGGTGACAATTAAAACACAATCTTCTACGGGTAAAGCACCGCCAGAAAGTCCAGTTCCCGCCCCTCTAGCGACCCAAGGAATCAAATTGCGATCGCAAATTTTAACAACTTCTGCCATTTCTTCGGTGGTTTTGGGGAGTACCACTAATGCGGGGCGTTGACGATAACTGGTCAGTCCATCACATTCATAAACCAGTAATTCTTCTCGACGTTGAATCACGCCTTTTTTCCCAACAATAGCCTCAAATTGTGGAATTAAGGGTTGCCAGTTTCGGGTTGCTTTTGATTGGGTAGCGACCATAGGAATAACAATTAGGAGAATTAGGGATGGTTTATATTATATCGTTTTTGAGGAATATTTTTATCATTTATTTTAAGCATTTATTTTAATTGGTTATAAATTTTTTGCCAGTATGGAAGACAAAAATAGTTTTTATATAGAATAACTAAATCAAGGATATAATAGAGCTATAGGATTTTTATTCAAACTGTAATTCCTAAAATAAGAGTGCATATTAAAGAGTGTATACTAGAAAAAAGCGATTATGGAGCCGTTTTGAATGTCAACCCTGGTAGAAAGAATCACAATCAATCCTAGGCAATGTGGTGGTCGTCCCTGTATTCGAGGGATGAGAATTCGGGTATCCGATGTGTTAGACTTGTTTGCGGCTGGACTAACTGCTGAAGATATATTAGAAGAAATGCCTGATCTCGAAGCAGATGATTTGAAAGCATCTCTTTTGTATGCCTCCCGCAAACTAACAACACAAGCTAACACTTCATGGCAGCAAAAACTTTGAATTGGATTTAATGGAAAAAACAAAATGAATGAACAATTACTACTCAATAAATGGCAAAAATTAAAATTAGAAGATCAAGAAAGAGTTTTAGCTTTTATAGATGCTATTGACCCAGAAAAGCCAGAAGAAAAATTATCTGAAACTACTGAATCTCTTTACAAACCCCAGACACAATTAGGTAAAAATCTTTGGGAAATCAGACAAAAAATAATTAAAGATCCCAATACTAAATTATTAGATTTGGATGATATCGAAGCTGAGTTAGATGAAATTAGAAGTAAAAATAAATGACAATTATTCTAACTTATTTGGATTCGGGAGTTTTAATTGCTGCGGCTAGGGGGACTGATATAGTATCCTTAAAAGCTAACTCAATTTTAGATAGTAAACAGCGACAATTTTGTTCTAGCTATTTTGTCAGATTAGAAATTTTAACAAAAGCTAAATATCATAAACAGCAAGACGAAGTTAATTTCTATGAAACTTTTTTTGCTGGTTGTGCTATTTGGGCTAATGATTTAGATACCATTGTCAATTTAGCAGAAGAATTAGCCGCAAAATATGGATTAAATGCTTTAGATGCTTTACAGGTTGCGGCTGCTATTTCAGTAAATGCTGATGAATTTATTACTACAGAAAAGACAACTAAACCATTACATCGAGTAACAGAAATAAAAGTTATTTTTTTTGCTAGTTAAACTTAAGCCAAAATTCAATTAAAGCATAATATTTATTTGTAAATAATGCTTGTAACATCCTCTTCTTTGATTTGAATAGTCTTACAAGAATCAGGCAAATTTTCAAAGCTGTCTAGTATTTCTTTTAACCTCTTATTGGGTTTTTCATCTTCATATTTTTTTATAAGTTCAGCACAAGGAGAAATATAATAATATTTATCAGTTTGGGCTATTAAGAAAACAGAATTTAATTTTTTTAATTTTAATTGGTCGCTATCTTTAAGCAGCTCAATTTGTTTCAGATACTCTTTAAAATTAGTATTTCCATTTTGAGATAAAATTAATTCTACAATTGTTGGATTTCCACCTCCTAAATTAGCTGGAATTACAGGATAAATATTATAAGAGTATTCTTTAATATTAAATAGAGTTAATATTGTGATTGTTGTAATTAACCAGTATCTCGCTTGTACAAATAAAATAGTTTTTGAATCAGTATTAACTTTCTTTGAAATTAAAAAATATAATGAAGCTCCTATAATCAACAATGGTAAATACCAGCCTAGAAAAAAATGTGTTAATGAAAAATAATAATCATCGATGTAGGTTTTGAGTGTGAATTTACTGTATCCATTAAATAATAAATTTAATAAATAATCCGGCGTTATATAAATTCTTTTGATGTAACTTGTTGTTAATGATAAATATAAAAATACATGAGTTATTAAGATACTTGTTATTATTTGGATGATAAATAGCATTGATTTGGGGAATCCAATCATTTTTTTATTGAGTATAACCGGTTTGTTCAATAAAATAATTGGTTTTTCTCGAAATTGAATAATTATTATGTTAACTTTGTCTTTAAATTCAATAATCATTTTGTTAAATAGAATAATTATTTCTATTAACGATAATGAGCCAAAAAACAATGTGGCTATTATAAATATATGTTTAGGAATTGTTATACTATCAAGTAAAGCAATTATTATACAAACAAATAAAATCAAAGAAGATATTAAAAAAGAAGGAGATTGAGTTATTTTTTCATTCTGTTTTTCTTCTTCGATCTCATTGATTGTTTGGATAATAAAAGGTAGCCAAACTATAGCTACATTAATGATAAAAAATAACCCTACACTAATATATTTAGTTTGTAGTAAAGTTATTTCAGTTATGCCATAATTCAATAAATGGCTACGAGTAATAATGAAACCAAAAAAGTAAAGTATTCCAGAAACTTTAAGTATTTCACTAAAAAAATTATTGCCCGACAAAAAAACTGTTACTTTATCAAACAAGCTGGAAGGTTTATTGTCATCAGTAGTCATAGCTTAACTCCGTCGTGATGAATATTAATATAATTAACCCCCTCCCCAATTTGGGAAGAGGGTTGAGGGGTTAAGTCTTAGAATTTCCTATCCTACATGGCAACCGCCACGACCGCGACCGACGCTTCCGGACTATCTTTTTCCGAAGGAGGAACAACTTGCCAGAACTTGGGTAAATACTCCGACCAGTTCGCCAGAATAGTTTTAGCCTTCTCGCTGACCGTGTGTTCAGCGTGTTGTTGAATTAACTCGCGTAACTGTTGTTCCCCAGCAGGTGTAGATACCCGTTGAATTTTAACGATTTCCGGGTTCACCATTTCGGGGAAATCTCCATCTTCATCGAGGAAATAACCTAAACCTCCGGTCTGTCCGGCGCCAACATTTCGGCCAACTTTACCGAGAACCACAACCACACCCCCGGTCATATATTCACAACAGTGGTCGCCAGCGCCCTCAATAACAGCTTTACCCAAGGAATTCCTTACCGCAAATCGTTCTCCGGCTTTTCCGTAGGCGTATAAAGTTCCCCCCGTGGCCCCATATAAACAGGTATTCCCGATAATCACATTCTCAGAAGGGTTATAAGTAACAGCCGCCGGGGGTTTAATAATAATCTCCCCCCCGTGCATCCCCTTCCCGACATAATCATTCGCTTCCCCCGTTAGGGTTAACTGCATACCGGGGAGGTTGAAAGCGCCAAAACTCTGACCTGCTGCACCTGTAAAATTCAGGTTAATTTGTCCAGCAAAGCCACTATTTCCATAGATAGAGGCGATTTTCCCAGCAATGCGCGTCCCCACCGTCCGGTCAGTATTCACGATCCGCAGAGATTTCGTTACCGTCCCCTGGTTTTGAATAGCGGTGGCAATTTCCGCATCTTCTAATAACACATCATCCAAGACCGGGCCGTTACTATGGATGGGTTCATGGTTTAACCAGTTGCGATCGCTGGTTACAGGCGCTTGGGTAAAGACCTCTAAATTCAAGTGTTGGGTCTTAGCCACATTCACCCCATCCCGACGTTTTAGCAGGTCAGACCGTCCAATTAAATCGACTAATTTCCGATATCCCAACCGCGCTAGAATATGGCGGACTTCTTCAGCCACAAAATAGAAGAAGTTCACAACATGGCCCGGAGTTCCTGGGAAACGTTGTCGCAAACGTTCTTGTTGAGATGTCACCCCCACGGGACAGTTATTTGTATGGCAAATTCGGGCCATAATACAGCCTTCTGCAATCATAGCAATGGTTCCAAAGCCGAATTCCTCGGCCCCCATTAAGGCTCCCATCACCACATCCCAGCCACTTTTGAAACCACCATCTACCCGCAACCGCACCCGGTCGCGGAGTTTATTCCCCATCAACACCCGATGGACTTCCGTTAACCCCAATTCCCAAGGACTTCCGGCGTGTTTAATTGAAGTTAGGGGAGAGGCGCCAGTCCCCCCGTCATGGCCGGAAATTTGGATATAGTCGGCGTTAGCCTTAGCAACCCCGGCGGCAATGGTTCCAATTCCGACTTCTGCGACTAATTTGACCGAAACCGTCGCTTTCGGGTTAATTTGGTGCAGGTCAAAGATTAATTGGGCTAGGTCTTCAATGGAATAAATATCATGGTGAGGAGGAGGGGAAATTAGGGTGACGCCCGGTTTAGACCGTCGCAACATAGCAATATATTCGCTAACTTTCTTCCCTGGAAGTTGTCCCCCTTCCCCTGGTTTGGCCCCTTGAGCGACTTTGATTTCAATGGACTGAGCATTCATCAGGTATTCGGGGGTAACGCCAAACCGTCCCGACGCCACCTGTTTAATTGCTGAACTAGCGCTATCTCCGTTTTGGAGTCCTTTTAAATGGGGACGTCCGGCCGAAATCCCATGTTCATCAACATCGTTAAAAATCTTGTAGCGGGCGGGATCTTCCCCACCTTCGCCGGAGTTGGATTTTCCGCCCAAACGGTTCATGGCGATCGCCAAGACCTCATGGGCTTCGGGAGATAGAGCCCCCAGGGACATCCCCCCGGTACAGAAGCGTTTGACAATTTCTTCAACTGTTTCTACTTCTTCTAATGGGATGGAATTGCGATCGCTATTAAAGTCCAACAAATCCCGCAAAGCCGTGGCTGGGCGGTTTTCCACAAATTGACGATACAGTTCGTACAAATCAAACCGTTGTTCTGCCTGTTGTTGTGCTTGTTGTTGTGCTTTAGCACCATCTACCCGTTGTTGTGCTTGTTGTTGTGCTTTAGCACCATCTACCCGTTGTTGTGCTTCAGCACCATCTGGAGACGCGCCGTGGCTCGTCTCTACTGGGCCAGAACGAACGGCCTGATGTAGCAATTTTGTCATTTCGGGGTTGTTTAAGTGATATTCTCCCCGCTTCATGGCATTGACAAACCCGAAGTTTTCTAACTTTTTCGCCTCTAGGGGAAACGCCTTAGCATGGAATTGATAAACCTCCTGGCTTAACTCAGAAATGCTTAAACCCCCAACGCGAGACACCGTACCCCGGAAACCCATTTCCAGTAAATCTTCCCCAATCCCAATAGCTTCAAAGATTTGCGCCCCACGATAGGAAGATAACAGAGAAATTCCCATCTTCGATAAAATCTTGAGTAACCCATCTTCCACGGCTTGGCGATAGTTTTTCTGGGCATCTTCCATGGTCATCGGGAGAATTTTGCCCTTCGACAGATTGTTCTGAATTAGGGGACTAGACCACCAATGACGCACGGTTTCTAAGGCCATATAGGGACAAATTGCCGAAGCCCCGTAACCGACTAAACAGGCAAAATGATGGGTACTCCAAGATTGGGCCGTTTCCACCACCAGGGAGGCTTGTAACCGTTTGCCGATTTTAATTAAATAATGGTGAACTGCTCCCACAGCTAACAAGGGCGGAATATAGGTCTGTTCGGCCGTTAATCCGCGATCGGACAGAATAATAATTTCTTTGCCCTGATCCACCGCTTCGGCGGCTTTTTCACAGAGCCGGGTCAGGGCGATCGTCGCACCATTCGGCCCTCCTTCCAAACCATAGAGGGTAGAAAGGGTGATCCCCGGAAAATCCGACTGACGTAAGGCTTCTAACTCCGCCTCATTCAGCAGGGGGGAGTTAATTTTATACAGTCGGGCGTCTTCGGGTTTCAGGTCTAACAAATTCCCCCGTTTCCCTAACTGCATGGAGAGGGACATGACAATCCGTTCTCGCAACGGATCAATCGGTGGGTTTGTAACCTGAGCAAATCGTTGTTTAAAGTAGTTATACAACAACTGAGGTTTATCCGAAAGCACCGCTAGGGGCGTATCATCCCCCATACAAAACGTCGCTTCCTTGGCCGTACTCGCCATATCGGAAATTTGGATATCCACATCCTCCGCCCCATAGCCAAAGGCGGTTTGCTGTTGGAGGAGGGTATCCGGTGCTAATTGTTTTTCACCAATAAAAGCCTGGGGTTCCGCCTCCTGGCGATATTGTTCTAACCAGGAGCGATAGGGGTGTTCATGGGCGACCCGTTGTTTGATCTGCCAATTTTTCAGAACTTCATGGGTACTCAAATCCACCGCAATCATTTGTCCTGGCCCTAAACGGCCTTTTTCCTGAATTTGGTCTTCGGGAATATCCACCACCCCGGCTTCGGAGGAAACCATGATCACGCCATCTTTGGTGATACAATAGCGGGCGGGACGCAGGCCATTACGATCCAAACAGGCCCCAATTTGTTTACCATCACTGAAGACCAATAAAGCTGGGCCGTCCCAAGGTTCTTGGATACCGCTATAATATTCGTAAAAATCCGTAATTTCGGGTAAATCTTTCAGGTTAGGCTGGTTTTGATAGGCTTCGGGAACCATAATCATCAGCGCTTCTAAGGGACAGCGCCCAGTTCTCACTAGCAACTCCAGACAATTATCTAAATTAGCCGAGTCGCTATTGGTAGCATCCACAAAGGGAATTAGGGTTTTTAAGCGATCGCCCCAAACCGGATGGGCTAACACATTTTCCCGCGCCCGCATCCAGTTAATATTCCCCAACAGCGTATTAATTTCCCCATTATGTCCCAATAGTCGCATCGGTTGAGCCAAGGGCCAGCGCGGCATGGTATTGGTACTGAAGCGTCGATGGTAAACTGCGAAATTGCTCTTATAGTCGGGGTTAACTAAATCTAAATAAAATTCTCCCAGGATCGCCGATCGCACCATACCTTTATAGACAATAGTACGGCAGGAGAAGGAACAAATATAAATATCCTCACCCCAGACTAACCCATCTTGTTTCAAGGCTACCCCGGAAGATCGACGGGCTAAAAACAGTTGTCGGTCAAGATCATCCCCGGTATTTCCCTTAGCCGAATAAACCATAACTTGTTCGATGCGGGGTTGATTTTCCCGCGCCTGTACTCCCAGGACTTCCGGTTTAACCGGGACTTCTCGCCAACCGATAATAACTAATTCTTCTTGTTTGAGGTCAGTTTCAATAATTTCGCGGGCTTTAATCGCTAAATCAGCATCTTGGGGTAAAAATACCATCCCCACCCCAAATTTAAACTCTGGCTCTTGGAGAATATCAATATTTCGTTCAGCAAACCAAGGGGCTAATAATTCCCAAGGAATTGCGGTCATGATCCCCGCCCCATCCCCGGAGTCCTGGTCGGCGCTACAGCCGCCCCGATGTTCTAAACAGGTTAAAGCAGGTAAGGCTTTTTGAATAATAGAATGATTAGCACCCCCGGACGGGTTAGCGATAAATCCCACCCCGCAGGCGTCTCTTTCTTCCACTAACCAAGGTTGACCGGAATAGGGGTAGCCCATATTTCCTACTATGCAATCTTGTTGATGGTTTTGTTCTGGGTTGTGATTAACTCTAGTGTTATCCATATCTTGATTATATTGAGTGAGGATGCTTGAAGCGATTGAATTTTAACCAAAATTGACATCGGGTTCAAAAACCCTAGTCTGACTAGCATACACCTAATTGGCTCAGGGTAGGGGTGAAAATTCAAGATCTGTTGACATATCAGATTGTTTAGGATAGATGGTTGGTTAGTAACCGTCATCAATATGGACTAATTATTAGGATGGTAATATGCCAAATTTTAATTTAATTCACCAACCGAAAAAGATTATTTTATTGTTAAGTATTTTGGGGTTAAGTGTTTTGCCCATTTCTACCCTCGCCGAATCTCAAACAAATCCAAGCAAAAAACAAGGAAGCCAAATTGAAATTAATGGTAATTTAATTAATCTTCCTTGGCAAATTGATCAATCTAATCGTAACTCAAGAATTGCTGTTAAAATTAGTGATATCGGATTAATGCAGAATCTGGGTATTAATCTCCTTGATACCAATAATAGTTCCCAACAGCCGATTCAATGGTTTTCTTCTGAATCTAATTTATCGGCGGAATATATTAATCCCTATCGCTATTTGGATTTATCGAATTTTGCCGAATCCTCCCAATGGCAAATTAAACCGGAGGGAAGCAACCTAAAAATTACTATTCCTCCTTCTGCTATTCAATCTTTGCGGATTGAATCTTTATCTGTAGCCAGTAATTTACCTCAAAGCAATTCTACTTTTTTACCTCAAAAAATTATTATTGAACTCGATAAACCAACTATTTGGCAACAACCTAACCCAGAAATCAAAAAGCGATCGCCTTCTACTCCCTCGCCACCTTATCCACCCCTAACGGATGATCCCACCACCCGAAATAAAACTAATTCCTCTCAACCTGTTACTCCGATTTTACAAGATTGGAATTTAATTTTAGAAGCTAATATTACCCCTAAATTATTATCCGATAGTCCAGAATTTTTTAAGCCTAATATTCTGAGCAAAAACCCAAATTTAAGTCCGCAAAATCCTAATTATACTAATCTACAATTAGAATCTCAAAATAATCAAACTCAAGTTAAATTTAGTCTTCCTCCCGGTTGGCGTCCGGTGGTAACTACCTTAAACTCTCCCTATCGTTTAATTATTGAGATTAAACCGGATTTTCTCACCCCCAAAAATATTTTATGGCAACCCGGAATTAGATGGAGACAGGACTATATTAAAATCCCAAAAAATGAGGCATCTTTAGGATCTTTACTGAATCAAATTTTCAAACCTTCTGAATCCTCAGTTGATCAATTTCCAGTATATTGGTTAGAAATTAATATCAATCAACCCGAAATTAACCTAACTCCAATTTTAAGTAATCCTCATGCTCGTCAGGGCACTTCAACCTTATTAGATATAGCAAAACAAGCACAAGTTCCCATAGCCATTAATGGCGGTTTTTTTAATCGCAATAATCAGCTACCATTAGGAGCAATTCGCTTAAATAATAATTGGTTATCGAGTCCAATTTTAAATCGAGGAGTCATTGCTTGGGAAAAGGGTAAACCTATTATAATGAATCGTTTAATCTTAAAAGAAACCTTAACTACAGCGTCGGGTCAAACTTTCCCTCTACAATATCTTAATAGTGCTTATGTTGAAGCCGGAATTTCTCGTTATAATTCCGATTGGGGAAAATCCTATAGCCCGATTAACCAGCAAGAACATATTATTGTAGTTGAAAATAACCAAATTATCCGTTATATTAAACCGAATAAACCAGAATCATCTGTTATTAATATTCCGACGCAGGGTTATTTATTAGTTATTCGAGGTCGTCCTGAATTATTAAACTTATTACCCGTCGGAACTCGTTTACAATTAAACAGCCAAACCGAACCCAATGAATATCAAAATTATCCTAATATTTTAGGGGCTGGGCCGTTATTAATTCAAAATCGTCAAATTGTTTTAGATGCCGCCAAAGAACGATTTAATCCCGCCTTTCAACAACAAAAAGCCATTCGGAGTGCGATCGCTATTACTAATAATAATACCTTACTCCTGGTAGCTGTCCATAACCGTCCCAATGGTTCCGGCCCAAGTCTAGCAGAACTCGCTCAAATATTGCAAAAATTAGGAGCCCTAACCGCCCTCAATTTAGATGGAGGAAGTTCCACCAGTCTCTATCTCGGAGGATATTATTTAGACCGTCCTTTCTCAACCGTAGCACCTGTTCATAACGGTTTAGGAATTGCGATCACAGATCATTAGGGTTAAATCAGATTATCATGGATCATAGCAAGCCAGGTTTATTTACTCAGGTAGTTGTGGGGAGTATTCTGGAGAACGAACAAGAGCTATCCAAAGGTTTATGAATACCACCCCAGTTTTAATACCAAATTTAATTTAGGTAAAATCTTTGATAAGGAAATAAGATTATGGTAGCAGTCAAGGAAAGTGTGGCAAATTCTAAAGCTTCCACCGAGAATATCCCCAGTATCGGTAATACTCCCACGGAATTGAGACCTTGGGGTTCATTTACAACCTTGGAAGAAGGGCCAGGATATAAAATTAAACGTATTGAAGTCAAACCCGGTCATCGGTTGAGTTTACAGATGCACCACCATCGAAGTGAACACTGGATTGTGGTAGCCGGAACCGCTAAAGTAGTTTGTGGAGACAGTGAAGAAGTTTTATTCTCTAACCAGTCCACCTATGTTCCTCAATGTACTTCCCACCGTTTGGAAAATCCCGGTGTGATTCCTCTGATTTTAATTGAAGTCCAGAACGGGGAATATTTGGGAGAGGATGATATTATCCGATTCCAAGATGACTATGCTCGTACCCCCGCTTAAAGCGCACCAAAAACCCATATTTCCGGTAATCTAAAAATAGATTAACGTTTCTGTGAGTAGGTGTTTCATGATTTCTCTGAGTCCAGCAGCCACTCGTGAGGTACTCCGCCTCAAGTCCAAGCAAAATAATCCTCATCTATCCTTTCGTCTTGGGATACAAAAGGGCGGCTGTTGCGACTGGTCTTATACAATGGGATTTGATGAAACCCAGCAGTCGAGCGATATAGTTTATCAGTCTGATCAGATTAAAATTGTAGTTGAGCTGGAAAATTTAAAGTACCTAGAAAACTTAACGATTGACTATTCTGAAGACTTAATGGGAGGTGGGTTTCGCTTCCAAAACCCCAACACCACCCAAAGCTGTAGCTGCGGTCATTCCTTTGTCGCAAAATCCCAATAACATATTCAATTACCCAAAACCCATTACCCAAAACCCATTACCCAAAACCCACTACCCATTACCTATTTGCAAAAACTGGTGATCTAGGTTATTATGATCTTTTGGGTGTCAACATCTGACCATACTTTTGAAAGAAAGTCCCGTCCCCAGGTAGGGGAGGGATATTTCAGTGGAGATACCTCAAAACTTCAAATTGCCGAATTATTTCAGTATGTCGTAACTCATGCCCACTATCCAGCAACTAATTCGTTCTGCACGGGAACAGACTCAGAAGAAAACAAAATCGCCCGCCCTAAAGAGTTGCCCTCAACGGCGGGGAGTCTGCACAAGGGTTTATACAACCACCCCCAAAAAACCTAATTCCGCGCTGCGTAAGGTGGCAAGGGTGCGGCTAACCTCTGGCTATGAAGTGACAGCATATATTCCGGGTATTGGTCACAACTTGCAAGAACACTCCGTAGTAATGATTCGAGGCGGTCGGGTGAAAGATTTGCCTGGAGTTCGATATCACATTATTCGCGGAACATTAGATACGGCGGGAGTCAAAGATCGTCGTCAAGGGCGCTCGAAGTATGGCGCCAAGCGTCCTAAGTAAGAGCTTTGAGTCAGGGCTAAGTTAAAAGTTGTGGTGGTGTTGTTGGAGCAAGACTAACAACATTAAGCCTTTCGTGACTTGTCCCCATCGCTGAAAATCTTAAATTATCTATTGTGTTAAGGAAGATACAATATGTCTCGTCGCAGAGTTGTTCAGAAGCGTCCGATCCCAGTTGATCCGGTCTATAACAGTCGCTTAATTAGCATGATGGTACGTCGCATCATGAAACATGGAAAGAAATCTATCGCCTACCGGATCATTTATCAGGCGCTCAAAACCATCGAAGAAAGAACGGGTTCTGAGCCTCTTGAGGTATTTGAAAAAGCCATTCGGAATGCGACTCCCCTCGTGGAAGTCAAAGCCCGGCGGGTGGGTGGTGCAACCTATCAGGTTCCCATGGAAGTTCGCTCAGAAAGAGGAACAGCTTTAGCCCTCCGTTGGTTAATTCAATATGCTAGAGCCAGAACCGGACGTTCTATGTCCGTGCGGTTGGCAAATGAACTGATGGATGCCGCTAACGAAACTGGAAGTGCAGTTCGTAAACGGGAAGAAACTCACCGGATGGCAGAAGCAAATAAAGCCTTTGCCCATTATCGGTACTAAAAAAATGGATAGCAGTGATATCCGTAAACGTATAAAATCTTAATAAAGGTTTAAAAAAGGAGGTAGCTGTGGCACGTACCGTCCCGCTTGAGAGAGTAAGGAACATTGGTATTGCAGCCCATATTGACGCGGGCAAAACAACCACAACGGAGCGGATTCTATTCTACTCCGGTATGGTTCATAAAATGGGCGAAGTCCATGAAGGAACAGCAGTAACCGACTGGATGGCTCAAGAGCGGGAGCGTGGAATTACCATCACGGCTGCCGCTATTACCACCAGTTGGAAAGATCATAAGATCAATATCATTGATACTCCGGGTCACGTTGACTTCACCATTGAAGTCGAACGTTCGATGCGGGTGTTAGATGGTGTAATTGCTGTTTTTTGTTCAGTCGGTGGTGTACAACCCCAGTCTGAAACTGTTTGGAGACAAGCAGAACGTTATAAAGTTCCTCGGATCGTCTTTGTGAACAAGATGGATCGCACGGGTGCGAACTTTTTCAAAGTTTATGAGCAAATCCGCGATCGCTTAAGGGCGAATGCCGTTCCGATCCAGATCCCGATTGGTAGTGAAAACGATTTCCAGGGATTAGTGGATTTGGTAGAGATGAAAGCTTATCTCTACAACGACGACGATAAAGGAACGGATTTTGAGGTCACTGATCAAATTCCCGAAGCGGTGAAAAAGATAGCCGAGGAATATCGGGTGAAATTGGTGGAGTCGGTTTCTGAAACCGATGATCACCTGATGGAGAAGTACCTAGAAGGTGAAGAACCGACGAATGAAGAAATTCGGACTCAGTTACGCAAAGGGACAATTGCCGGGGAGATTGTTCCTCTGCTGTGTGGTTCTGCTTTCAAAAACAAAGGGGTACAACAACTGTTAGATGCAGTTGTTGACTATCTCCCGGCTCCATCGGAAGTTCCTCCGATCCAAGGCACTTTATCAAATGGTGACGTTGACGTCCGTTATGCCAATGACGAAGCACCTTTATCGGCCTTAGCGTTCAAGATCATGGCCGATCCTTACGGACGCTTGACCTTCGTTCGAGTCTATTCCGGTGTTTTACAAAAGGGCAGTTATGTCCTGAACTCCAGCAAGGATAAAAAAGAACGAATTTCTCGCTTGATTGTTCTCAAAGCTGATGATCGGATCGAAGTCGATGAACTGCGGGCTGGAGACTTAGGGGCAGCCTTGGGTTTGAAAGATACCCTCACCGGTGATACCCTCTGTGATGACACGAAACCGATTATTTTGGAATCTCTGTTCATCCCCGAACCTGTGATTTCCGTGGCGGTGGAACCAAAAACCAAACAGGATATGGAAAAACTCTCCAAAGCTCTCCAATCCTTGTCAGAGGAAGATCCCACCTTCCGGGTTTCTGTGGATTCCGAGACCAACCAAACCGTAATTGCGGGGATGGGCGAACTGCACTTAGAAATTCTGGTTGACCGGATGTTACGCGAGTTCAAAGTGGAAGCGAATGTGGGTGCGCCCCAGGTTGCTTATCGGGAAACCATCCGTAAACCTGTGAATCGAGTCGAAGGCAAATTCATCCGCCAAAGTGGTGGTAAAGGTCAATACGGTCACGTTGTGATTAATCTCGAACCCGGTGAACCCGGTAGCGGGTTTGAATTTGTTTCCAAAATCGTTGGTGGAACTGTACCTAAAGAGTACATCAACCCGGCTGAACAAGGGATGAAGGAAGCCTGCGAAACAGGTGTGGTGGCAGGTTATCCTCTGATTGATGTGAAAGCGACTCTGGTGGATGGTTCTTACCACGATGTAGACTCCTCAGAAATGGCATTCAAGATCGCTGGCTCCATGGCACTCAAAGAAGCGGTGAGTAAAGCCTCACCCGTGCTGTTAGAGCCGATGATGAAGGTTGAGGTGGAAGTACCTGAAGACTTCATTGGTAACGTGATTGGGGATTTGAACTCTCGCCGGGGCCAAATTGAGGGTCAAGGAACAGAACAGGGTATTGCCAAAGTGACCGCTAAGGTTCCCTTAGCTCAGATGTTTGGTTATGCCACGGATATCCGTTCCAAAACCCAAGGTCGGGGGATTTTCACCATGGAGTTTAGCCACTATGAGGAAGTTCCTCGTAGCGTGGCTGAAGTCATTGTTGCCAAAAATAAAGGCAACTAAACTGGCAGTCGGGTTGGGGTTGACGGTTACGGGTTAATCGCCAATAACCAATCCCTGACCCGGTGCCCACCATTATTTTTCTTGAAAACTTTCAATTCTTAACTGAAAATGGCACGCGCAAAATTTGAACGGAACAAACCCCACGTTAATATCGGTACCATCGGTCACGTTGACCACGGTAAAACCACTTTAACGGCTGCAATTACCATGACTTTAGCTGCTCTGGGTCAAGCCACAGCTAAAAAATATGATCAAATTGATGCCGCACCCGAAGAAAAAGCCCGGGGGATTACGATCAATACAGCCCACGTTGAATACGAAACCAAAACCCGTCACTATGCTCACGTTGACTGTCCTGGTCACGCTGACTATGTGAAAAACATGATCACCGGTGCTGCCCAGATGGACGGTGCAATTTTAGTGGTGTCGGCGGCTGATGGCCCCATGCCCCAAACCCGTGAACATATCCTGTTAGCCAAACAGGTCGGGGTTCCCAATATCGTTGTCTTCATGAATAAAGAAGACATGGTGGATGATGCTGAACTGTTGGAATTGGTGGAACTGGAAATCCGGGAACTGTTAACCTCCTACGACTTCCCCGGTGATGATATCCCCATTGTTTCCGGATCGGCTAAAGAAGCTTTAGATTCCATGGTGGCTAATCCCAAGGCCGTCGTAGGCGAAAATAAATGGGTAGATAAAATTTACGAGCTGATGGAAAAAGTGGATGCCTATATCCCCAATCCTGAGCGTGATATTGATAAGCCTTTCTTGATGGCTGTTGAAGATGTCTTCTCCATTACTGGACGGGGTACGGTGGCAACGGGTCGGATTGAACGGGGTAAAGTCAAAGTTGGCGATAACGTTGAACTGGTGGGAATTAGAGCGACTCGTGCTACCACCGTCACGGGTATAGAAATGTTTAAAAAGAGTCTGGAAGAAGGGATGGCCGGGGACAACGCTGGTCTGCTGTTACGCGGTATCCAGAAAGCTGATATTGAACGAGGTATGGTGATTGCCAAACCCGGTTCGATTACTCCCCATACTCAGTTTGAATCTGAAGTCTATATTTTGACGGAGAAAGAAGGTGGACGTAAAACTCCTTTCTTCCCCGGCTATCGTCCTCAGTTCTATGTCCGAACAACCGATGTTACCGGAACCATTAAAGCCTTTACCTCTGATGAAGGGGCGGATGCCGAGATGGTTATGCCTGGAGACCGGATTAAAATGACCGTGGAACTGATCAACCCCATTGCTATTGAACAAGGGATGCGCTTTGCTATTCGTGAAGGTGGCAAAACCGTGGGTGCTGGTGTTGTGTCCAAAATTCTGAAGTAAGCTTTGTGAATTAAAGCTGCAAAGTTAAGGATAAGGTTGCAGAAAATAGGAAGGGTTTGATCCTGTTTCTGCACCTTCTATCTGTTAAGATGATGTGACTGTTCAAGCCGATAATCCTGAACCTAGAAAACTGAACACCCCATGGCAACTATTCAACAACAAAAAATTCGGATTCGTCTCAAAGCCTTTGATCGTCGTTTACTCGATACCTCTTGCGAGAAGATTGTAGATACGGCGAATCGGACTAGCGCCACTGCGGTTGGGCCGATTCCTTTACCCACAAAACGCCGGATTTACTGCTTATTGCGTTCCCCCCACGTTGATAAAGATTCCCGGGAACACTTCGAGACTCGTACCCATCGTCGCATTATTGATATTTATCAGCCTTCTTCTAAAACCATTGATGCTCTGATGAAATTGGACTTACCCGCCGGGGTTGATATTGAAGTGAAACTTTAATTTTTTGCTTCGACTATTCTCAACCTACTCAACCTGACCTTTTAATATGGGTTTTGAGTAGGTTTTTTGATATAGTGCTACGCACACCGGAACACCGGAACACCGGAACACCGGATCAGTAAGCAGTGAAAGGGTTTTAGGACTCAACAGTGTCCTAACTGTAATGCGTAGAGCTATATTTAGAAATTGATCCAATATCTGCTACGTTGTTAGTAGCTCTTACTTAACGGACAATGGCGTCATTTTCCTCAACTGCTGTTCGAGAACTTCCTCTGTTTCCGCTACCGGAAGTGGTTTTATTTCCGGGTAGACCCCTACCCCTGCATATTTTTGAATTTCGTTATCGGATTATGATCAATACCATCCTAAATGCGGATCGCCGGTTTGGGGTATTAATGTTTGATCCGAATCAAGGTCAAGTTGCTGCCGTGGGTTGCTGTGCGGAAATTGTCCAACATCAACGTTTACCGGATGATCGGATCAAAATGCTGACTTTGGGACAGCAACGATTTCGGGTATTAGAAGCGGTTCGAGAAAAGCCGTATTTGGTGGGTTTAGTGGAATGGATCGAAGACAAACCCCCCCAACAGGATTTAAGACCCCTAGCAACTGAAGTAGAAGGTTTGTTGCGCGATGTAGTTCGTCTATCAGGAAAGTTGATGGAACAAAATATTGAACTTCCTGATGATATTCCCAGTTTACCAACGGAACTTTCCTACTGGGTGGCTAGTAATCTCTATGGAGTTGCAACCGAACAACAAACGCTGTTAGAAATGCAAAGTACCGTCGCTCGTTTAGAACGGGAAGTGGAGATTTTAACTTCAACCCGCAGCCATTTAGCTGCCCGTACAGCTTTAAAAGATGCTTTAGAGTGAACTACCCACACTGACATCGAAAAATTGGGTCTAAAACCCCTAACTTCTTGATCAAGAACCCTTTGATATGGAGTTGATTACTACTCAATACCCACCAAAAAGCCTGGTAATTTCACACAACCAGGCTTTAGAAATTTTTAATCATAAATTCTTCTAGGGCTAAGGTTAACCCAAATGGGTTCCACCGTCGCCTAGCTGAATATCAGTATGTGATCAAGGAATAATTTAGACCCGGCGCATTTCAGCTTCCAGAACCCGAATCAAATTCTCATCTCCATTAGCTCTAGCAACTTCTAAGCGATGTTCCAATCTTTTTTGGATATTAGCCCGATGGACGTCAGAGAGTTTAATGGAGTTTCTGCGTAGATTTGTGTTTAACATGGACTTTTTTAGATAATTTTTTGTGCTTACTCCTCTATTATATAGCCCCTTTTGTTAAAATTGGATGACATAGGTGAAAAATCTTAAAATTTTGTAACGTAAGCTACAGCTTTATTTAAAAAACCTGTGTCGAGTATTTATACTTATGGAGATTTGAGCAGTTTATGGGAATGATGTCACCCCCCTGCGGGTTGATTTATTTTAAGATCGCACCCTCAATCCTCAATATTTCTTGGATTTCATTAGCCGTTGCTGGTGCTAATAACACACCATTGCGATAATGTCCAGTGGCTAATAGGATATTCTCAAACCCTGGTAAATTGCCAATCACAGGGGCTGGAATCCCTTCAGGGCGGGGACGTAACCCTGACCATTGCTTAATAATAGTTGCATTTTCTAAGGCTGGACAAATGGCGATCGCACCTTTTAAGACTAAATTCAATAGTTCAGAATTAGCTAAAATTTCATCCCCGTGTTCAGGAAATTCCACCGTTGCCCCAATCCAATATTCTGCATTTCCTAACGGTACAATATGAATATCATTGCCCGTAATTACAGGTTCAAATCCCAAATTTCCCAAGGTTTCCAGACAACGAACTTGCAACGCCTGTCCTAAAACTGGACGAATATTAATCAATTTTTCCCGATTATTTTCTTTAGCAATATCAGAAATTAACGGCGTTGTCCCTAAACCCGCAGATACCACAACCCAATCACTATTTAACTCTCCTACACCGGTTTTCAAGAATTGACAAACTTGCTGATTATTTGTCGTTTTTACAGTTTCCAAAGATTCTACTTTAATACCGAATTGAAAAGTTACCCCCCGACTTTTAGCCGCCTCGACTAATGCTAAAGTTAAGGCCGTTGGATCAACCTGTCGATCCTGGGGAGAATAGACCGCACCCAACACTTTTCCCTGATTAATCTGAGGATATTTAACCTTAACTTGATCTTGATCTAACCATTGCAATTCTAACCCTTGACTTTGGCGTAAATTAATTAAATTTTTCCATTTTTCCAATTCATCTTCCCCATAAGATAATAATACAATACCTTGCCGATTAAAAGGAATAATCTTACCCGTAATTGCTTCTAATTCGGGAATTAAACTTTCATAACGCTGCATACTAAACTCTCGCAGTCGCCACGCCCGTCCCTTGGTTTTCTGACTAATAATTCCCATCAAAACCCCCAATGCTGAACCAGTTGAGCCTTGAGCCGGAGGATTTTGATCAATAACAGTAATTTTTAAATCAGGATTTTTGGAGAGTTCATAGGCAATGGTTGCCCCGACCACACCACAACCAATAATAACAATAGAATTCATAAAAAATCTTAAAAAACGTTGTTGGGCTTTAGCCCCTCTTACCCCTTGTTGGGCTTTAGCCCTGAGAAATAAAAGAGCACGCTAAAGCGCAACAACGGCGCAACAACGCAACTACAAAATATTGAGTTTAATTAAGCTTTAGGAACTAAACTCAAGAATGAATCTAAATCTTTGAGCGCTTCTTGATATCCCGACGACGCTTGAATTGGATCACGAACTTCTGCGGCTTTAGAAACCGTAACTAAATGTTCAAATACTTCTCTGGATAATTCACGAGCTTTGGGCTGGGCATCGGGCAACAAATTTTTAGTAATATAATTCATTTCTTGCAACAATGATCCCAATGGCCCATGCACAAAGGCATCCACTTGTACCCAATTCCGAGCGCTAATATACCGAGGAAGTTCAGTGGTAAAGCGATCGCGCAGAGCCACAATATCAGTGTTATGTTTTTGGATTTGTTGAATTTGAATTTCCGTGTAGGTGGTGGGAATTGCCGCTTTTGGAGAACTGCAACCGACCACAAAAGTTGTCACCAGGGCTAAGACACAGGCCAAAATTGAACGATAAACTTTCATATCCTAACTGTTTGAATTTTACTAAAAAAACCACATTCCCCAATCTACTGCGATCAGGGATTCTAATATTGTTGCAGATTTGGGGACATTTGGCTAACTTCTGGCTTTGAAATCCTTAAATTTTGTCTGAAATTCATACATTAACCGATTGACATTATTGGTTTCATTAGGAACAATATCATATTCCCATTTTCGTTTGCGACTCGCCAGGAGTTTTGCTACTGAATTAGAAGAACTATTAGAGACAAAATAACAATCCCCAGATACTCTTAATTCCGAAGAAAAGGCAATAAAAGCCTGAGCTAATTCTAAGGGCAATTCCGAGGCGTAATGGTGACAGTCTATGGCGATAAAAATTCGAGATGCCCGAGGTTCTCTTTTATTCGTCCGACAACTATCGGCTTCCATTTTATACAGAACACAAACATCACAATCATATAATACTCTTAAACGACCATGAATTTTAACTCCCAAATGAATTTCTAAAGGAGGTTTTTGTTCAAATTCAATCACAGCATGGGTATAGGGTTGGGTCAGATCATAAATTTGTCCTGCCCGTCTGCGAAACACTAAGGTTTCTGGATTTCGTTTCAAAACATCTTTATAATAAACTAAGGCTCCTTCATTCCGAGCGGCTTTGATAATAATATTAAAAATGTAGAATTTAAACGAATCCTCAATATCTCTGGCGGTTTCAAGATCGGGATTTAAACTCTGTTTTAACTGTTGATTGATATTATCCAATAAAGCAGTATTAATCGACATTGGTTCCGATCTCCTGACGTAATTCTTCCAGCAATTTTTTTAATTCTTGGCGGTGTTGTTGGCGGCTATTAACAGATTCAACACTATATTTAAACATTGTACCCTTTCCATCCACCGAGGAGGTAAATCTCAATTCCGGTTTTAAATCACAATTCTGGGTTTCATGGCGGAAAATATCCAGAATTTCTGTTTCGATTTCTCCGGTATTAATTACGGATTTCTCAATGGCATTAATTAAAAGTAAAAGTTGTTCTTGGGGGCTATAATAATTTAACTTTAAATTAGGAGATTTCCGTCCTGATACCAATTCTTCGGTAGTTTTTCCCGCACTAATAACATCGGCAACTTCTTCCGTTACCCACCCCAATTTTATAGAGTTTAGCATCTCTACAAGTGCCTGATAAACCGCTAAACAATCTTCTTGATTCATGATGGTTTCTGATGAGTTTCGACACTGTGCGATCCCTCACCTTCTTCTATTCTAACAATTTTTTGTAAAAATGACTTAAAAATCAACTTTTTTTGTGAAAAACCAAGAACCCTTAATTATAGGAACGTGTAGCGGTTTAAACTGTTAAGCTGCATATTGCCATCGGGGATACTGGCACAACAAGGGATTGATTATCGCAATTCTCAGACTGATTAGGACAAAGACTAATCCAGCTAACCGCTTACGTTGAAACCTTTTCCCTCTGTCACCTGTTCCCCCCTCTGCTAAAATCGAGCTTCCACCGGGGCTTGAGTTTTGAGGAATTCCGTATTGACTCCCGACTCCCGCACCAAGACAATTTTGCCCGTCCGAGCAATTTCCCGAATCCCAAACCGACTTAAAACCTGGACAATAGCCACCATTTTTCCGGGGTCGCCAACCACTTCAATAGTTAGGGCGTCATCCCCAATATCCACAACCCGCGCCCGAAAAATTTGGGCTAACTCAATAATCTCAGAACGAGTCGCACTGCTATTATAATTAACCTTTAATAGCATCAATTCCCTTTCCACACAGGGAACTCCGGTAATATCCTGCACTTTCAGAACATTGATCAGTTTGTAGAGTTGTTTGGTCAACTGTTCAATAATATGGTCATCCCCAGGAACCACCATTGTAATTCGAGAAATCCCCGATTGTTCCGCCGGGCCAACGGCTAAACTCTCAATATTGAAACCTCGACGGGCAAATAAACCCGCAATGCGCGTCAGGACTCCGGCTTCATCTTGAACTAAAACAGATAGGGTGTGTTTCATGCTGGCTACAAATTAATCTGGGACTACGCTCCCGACTTAAAATTAACTATATTAATCATCAATTGTACACCGAATCCAGATCACGGATTTAATAGGATTACGCAGATTAACACAGATTAAAATCCGTGAAATCCGTGAAATCCTCTTAAATCCGTGATCCATTTCAAGATTAAACTCTCTGATTTGGGCGTAAGACGCTACACTGTACAGTCAGGAAATGCTTAAGAGAATTGACAGTCATGCCTGTTTCTAACCTATCCCAGTCTTTTGCTCGATCTAGTTCTGACTCCGATCAGGAATTTGATGTGATTGTAATTGGTTCTGGTATTGGGGGACTGGTGACGGCGACCCAATTGGCGGCCAAGGGTGCAAAAGTTCTTGTCCTAGAAAGCTATATTATCCCGGGCGGCAGTTCTGGATATTTTGAACGGGACGGATACAGATTTGATGTCGGTGCATCCATGATTTTTGGATTTGGGGACAAAGGAACCACCAACCTCCTAACCCGCGCCCTGGAAGCTGTGGACGTCACCCTAGAAACCATTCCCGATCCGGTTCAAATTCATTATCACCTACCCAATGATCTCAAATTACGGGTACATCGAGATTATGAGAAGTTTTTGCAAGAACTAATTACTCGCTTCCCCCAGGAAGAAAAAGGAATTCGTAAATTTTATGATCAATGCTGGAAGGTCTTTAACTGTCTGAACTCCATGGAGTTGCTATCTTTGGAAGAACCTCGTTATTTAATGCGGGTATTTTTTCAAGAACCCGGTTCCTGTTTAGGATTAGTTCAGTATTTACCCCAAAATGTCGGAGATATTGCCAAACGTTATATTAATGATCCTGAACTTTTAAAGTTTATTGATATTGAATGTTACTGCTGGTCAGTGGTTCCGGCTGATTTAACCCCGATGATTAATGCTGGAATGGTATTTTCCGATCGCCATTATGGAGGAATTAATTATCCCAAAGGAGGCGTCGGTCAAATTGCGATCAAATTAGTCGAAGGATTAGAAAAATTTGGTGGACAAATTCAATATAAAGCTAGAGTCAAACAAATTATATTGGAAAACGGAATAGCCGTTGGAGTAGAACTAATTGATGGTAAAGTTTATCGAGGCAAAAGAATAGTTTCTAATGCCACCCGTTGGGATACCTTTGGCAAATTAATTCCCTCCGACTCTATTCCAAAGGCTGAAAAAAAATGGCGAGAACGCTATCAAAAATCCCCTAGTTTCTTGAGTCTACATTTAGGAGTAGAAGCCTCAGTCTTACCTCCAGAAACCGATTGTCACCATATTATTGTCGAAAATTGGGATAAAATGGAGGAACCCGAAGGCACAATTTTTGTGTCCATTCCGACTTTATTAGATCCAAGTTTAGCCCCGGAAGGCTATCATATTGTTCATGCTTTTACCCCTAGTTGGATCGATGATTGGCAAAAATTACCCGAGTTTGAATATGAAGCCAAAAAAGAACAAGCTGCGGGCAGAATTATTGACCGTTTAGAAATACTTTTCCCCGGGTTAGATGCCGGGTTAGATTATATGGAAGTGGGAACGGCGCGATCGCATCGTCGCTTTTTAAACCGACAGGATGGAACCTACGGCCCCATTCCCGCCTATAAATTAAAAGGACTTCTGGGAATGCCCTTTAACCGCACATCTATCCGAGGGTTATATTGTGTCGGTGATAGCACTTTCCCCGGCCAAGGATTAAATGCTGTTGCCTTCTCCGGCTTCGCCTGCGCCCATCGGGTAGCCGTTGATTTGGGACTTTAATTAGTCATCAGTGTAGAGACGTGACCGGGCGCAACCATGCCGAAGGCTATTGGTGCGTCTCTGATAATTAAGCTGTTAATTGCAGTATTTTATCGGGTTGTATTTTTCTGTTCAATTACTTTTTCTGTTTTTTCGGGATTCTGTTTTTTCTTTAAATCAGCCCCCGCCGTGATTTTATCTCTAATGCTGTTAGGCGTTGATCATGGAGGGAAGAAAAAATTTTCTCCCCTCTTTTTAAACTAATTTTGCCGTTGATACCTTTAGGCGTTGATCACTCACAAAAACGATAATTCTCCGATCACATCCAAACGCTTAAAATCACTCAGGGCTAGGAATTTTTCCGAGAGGGTTTCCGCAATGGTCGGTGTAATCCAACCCATTTGTTTCAATAGATGAATCGCCGTGGCATATTTAGCCCGGGTTGACCCATCCATGACTTTAATTGCTAATCCCAAACCTTCCCCAATGCGTCCCACACATTGCACTCCTTCCGCCCCGGACTTGCTGACCAGTTCTCCTTCGGTTAAACGCATTAATTCCGTATCAAAATGTCCCTCTCCGGCTACCATTTCGGGATGATGGGTCATGGCCCGGACAATCCGTTCCCGGTCTAGGTTATCTCCAGAAGCCAATTGAGCATAGAGTATCCCCATTTGACCCAATTCCAAATAATAGGTCGGCGCTCCGCAGTCATCCCTGGCGCTGAGAAACTCATCGGGAGGTAGTCCTAATAATTCTCCGACTTTACCAATAATCAATTGTTGTAGAGGATGTTTCCGTTGTAAATAGCTTTCTAATGGCCAATGACATTGTTGACAAACCGCTAACATCCCGGCGTGTTTTCCCGAACAGCCATGTTGCAGGGGGCTATTTTTCCCGGCTGGAATCGGACACTGGAGTTGGACGGGTTCAACATCGGCCCGCCAGAGAATATTAAAAGCCTGTCGAGCCTGTTCGACGGTTCCTTGATGGGAACTACAAATAATCGCTAAATCAATATCGGTTAAATCATATCGTTCCATTGTGCCTGTAGTCGTCACGGCTAAGGCTTGAAAGGGTTTTAAGGCTGAACGGATAAAGGTGGCGGTGTCGGAGTTTCCGGCAACGGATAACACCCGTCCTCGGTGATCACAGACCGTCGCTTGCACCCGATGGGTAGACTCAACCAGTCCTTCCCGCAGGAGTCTAACTTCCAGTTCTTTAGCTTGTGTTCGTTTTCCCCGTGTCATATTTTAAAGTTTAGAGTTTATCAAGAGAATCGGTGAATATTTACAACAAGACCCAGATTAATCCTCCTCCAAGCAACAATCCGGCTATTCCATAATAGGTTTGTCGTAATCGAGTTAGAATCGGTTGCACTTGATGGGAGAGAATTAACCGATCTTGGACTAAAAATTCCGGGGTTTTCAGCCAAGTCTGGCCATCATACCATCCTGATTCTTCGTAGAAAATCCTAGGATTGAGCAGGCGGGATCTAATATAGTACCAGCCTAAAGATAACCGAATCACGACTAAGGTTAAAATAAAAGTTGCTCCAGAAGCAGCACCAAGAATCAACTGCCCCGGATATTTGCTCGGTGTAAAACTAGCCGCGGCGACGGGACAAAAAATAATCCAGCTAATCAACCACACCCAGAGCAACTTTCTCAAATATTGGGGCCAGTTGAGTGTGACCCAACTAAAAAACCAAGATTCTTTGAGTTCTTGATATTCATTAACAGGACGTTGTTCCGGAGGAACCGGACAGATGGATACCGAAACATCTCTCATATTAAGAAATCTGGGATTTTTTAAGATATTGCTTTTAATTTTATGGCAGTTAGGACTTGACATTCCCCCGATGGCAAATATTTAGACAATATTAAAGATGGGCTTCGATAGAACAGGGTAGTTAACTCCCAGTTCATTTGGTACAGGACTTACGCATATAACGGTGTGACAAGACTTTGAAATTGCTTCACGACCCTTCGCAATCACACAATTACGTGATCTGTGCGTAAGTCCTTTAATTCTTGCAAGTCCCGGTCAACCTGTTCTCAATAAAATCAAGGGAAAATGCCACAATAGAGAAAGTTAAGTTTTGAATACATAGAGTATGACCACGGCAACCGAACTTCCACCTTTAATTCCCCGGGAACTACTGTTTGGCAACCCCGAACGCACTAGCCCCCGTCTGTCCCCCGAAGGTAAATATCTGGCTTATATTGCCCCCGATGAAAAGAATATTTTACAGGTTTGGTTAAAAACCGTTGGACAGGAGGAAACCCGAGCTTTAACCCGTGATCCAAAACGAGGTATTCGATTATTTTTCTGGACTTATGACCCCGATCAACTGATTTATGTTCAAGACTCCGATGGCGATGAAAACTGGCATTTATATTTAGTAAATGTCCAAACCCAGGTTGTTCGAGACTTAACTCCGTTTCAAGGAGTTCGAGCGCAAGTTGTTAATTTAGATCACAAATTCCCCGATCAAATTTTAGTTGGGATGAACCTGAAAAATCCTCAAATTTTTGATGTTTATCAGGTAAATTTAAAAAACGGAGCCGTTGATTTCCATACGGAAAATCCGGGTAATATTGTTAGTTGGACGGCCGATGCTGAGTTTAATATCCGGGCGGCAAGTTCTAGCACCGATGATGGTGGGTTTGATTTATTATATCGAGAAACTCCCGAACATCCTTGGGAAACCCTCCGTCATTGGGGGCCCGATGAAGAAGGAGGGGCGGCTTTCTTTTCCAATGATGGCAAAATTTTATATATGGTGGGTAACCATAATGCCAATGCGGAGCGATTAATTGCATTGGATTTATCCACCCGTCAAGAAACCGTAATTGCTGAAGATCCTGAATATGATATTGGCGGATTGTTAGCCCATCCCACCACCCGAAATATTGAGGCGGTTTCTTTTTATAAAGATAAGGAAGAATGGCAAATTATTGACCCGATTATTGCCGAAGATATCGAGGCAATTAAACAAATTCGTCCGGGGGAATTTGGGATTAGTCGAACATTATCCGATGAAAAATGGTTAATTAGTTTTGTCACCGATGACGGCCCGGTGTATTTTTACGTTTACGATCGCCCCACCAAAACCCATAGCTTTTTATTCAGTAATAAACCCAAATTAGAAGGCTTATCTTTAGCCTCCATGGAACCCATTTCTTACACCGCAATTGATGGGTTAACCATTCATGGTTATTTAACCAAACCCGTTGGGGTTGAGCTTCCCGCCCCGACGGTGCTATTGGTTCACGGTGGCCCCTGGGCGCGAGATACCTGGGGTTATGACTCCCAAGCCCAATGGTTAGCTAACCGGGGTTACGCGGTCTTACAGGTGAATTTCCGGGGATCAACGGGCTATGGCAAAGCCTTTCTAAATGCCGCCAACCGAGAATGGGCGGGAAAAATGCACCAGGACTTAATTGATGGTGTGAATTGGTTAGTTGAAAATGGCATTTCCCAACCGGATAAAATCGCGATTATGGGCGGGTCTTATGGAGGTTATGCGACCTTAGTTGGCTTAACATTTACTCCCGAAGTTTTTGCCTGTGGCGTGGATATTGTCGGGCCGAGTAATATTATTACTTTGATGCAAAGTATTCCGCCCTATTGGGAACCCATTCGCAAGAATTTCTATCATCGGGTCGGGAATTTAGACACGGAACCGGAATTTTTAAAACAGCGATCGCCTTTATTTTTTGTTGACCGGATTGAAAAACCTTTATTAATTGGTCAAGGAGCCAATGATCCCAGGGTTAAACAACCGGAAAGTGAACAGATCTTTGAGGCGATGAAACAAGCTGATAAACCTGTAGAATATGTGTTATATACCGATGAAGGACATGGTTTTGCCCGTCCTGAAAATCGCTTACATTTCTATGCAGTCGCCGAAGAATTTCTGGCTAAATATTTAGGCGGACGCTTTGAACCGGTGGGAGAAATGACCGGACATTCTGGTGTGATTAAATCCTGAAATTAACCCAGGGCTGTAGAGACGTTGTACACAACGTCTCTAGAGGTATTGATGATTTGATTAACCCGTTAATTACCCCAAACTTTACTGTTTATGTTCCAATATATTCTCGGTATTTTATTTCCCATTATCATTGGATTTACACTAAATTCTTCGGTGAAAGTGGTTAGTACCAGTGACCAAGCTATTGTTGAAAGATTAGGTAAATATAAACGGACTCTAAAACCAGGACTCCAATTTATTATTCCTGTGGCGGAGAAAATTGTTTATTATGATACCAACCGTGAACGTTTATTAGATATTGACCCTCAAGAAGTGATTACAAAAGATCAAATCACCCTCAGAATTAATGCGGCGGTTTTTTGGAAAATTGAAGATTTACAAAATTTTTATTATAACGTTGAAACCGATAAAACCAAAGAAGCGATTTCTAATTTAGTTTTAACCACACTTAGGGCAGAAATCGGGTTAACGAATCTGGAAGAATTATTAGCTAAAATTAAAGACATTAACAGAAGATTATTATATGCCTTAGCAGAAGGAACAAAGACCTGGGGAATTACTATAATTCGGGTTGATATTCAAAATATTACTCCTCCTAAATCTATCCAAGAGTCAATGGAACGCAAACGGGTTGCTGAAAGTCAAAAACAGGCAGAAATTTTAGAAGCTCAAGGACAAGCTCAATCGATTCGAGTGTTAGCAGATACTTTAGGATTAAAAACCAATAGTCAAGAATTTTTAAAATTTTTAATTACAAAACAATATGTTGAAGCTAACCAACAGTTAAGTCAAAGTGCTAATTCAAAAATTATCTTTATGAACCCTAGTCAATTAACAGAATCCATTACTAATCTAATGGAAACCAATACGGAAAATTTGAACAATCCAATTATTTTACCCAATTTAGAAGAAGTAACTAAAATTCAACCTAATCCTAATATTCAAAAAACCTAGACTATGCCTTTATAGCAGGGAACAGACGAGCCACGGCGCGTCTCCTCCTCCGCAGAGGTCATAGAAATAATCACACTAACTTTAGGGGTATGGTTAGGAGACAGAGGAGTTAAGTAGACCGTTGCATCCGCACTATTTCCCGCCAAATGACCCTGGAGGAAGGTTTGATTTTGTTGTGCTTCTATTCCTTGAAAGGCTTCTAAACGCCGTCCTGATAGATGGTTATAATCGTGATTTTGATGAATAGCGGTAATTAATTGACTTCCATTAATCACCGGAATATTGTTAGATTTAACGAGGGTTGGATATTGGGAGAAATTGATAAAGGGGTCGCTATCATAATATATCCTCACTAATCTTCAATGGTTTCTGTTAGAACTTGGCTTCGACATCTTATGAGAGTTTTAGATATAATATATAATATAGCCATCCTAAATCAGTTGTAATATTTCCATCTATATTTACCCCTCCCAACCCTCCCCTTAGTAAGGGGAGGGCTAGGGTGAGGTTATATATTTCTATCACAAATCATTTAAGATTGCTATAGTAAAATTTTTTAGGGTTAAAGTTAACTATTAATACCATGAATTCTAAAATAGTTTCACAATACGAACAAGATTTTTATGGCTGGACACAGTGGCAAGTACAGGTAATAGCCAACAGACAAGTATCAGAATTAGATTGGCAAAACTTACAGGAGGAGGTACAAGCCTTGGGAAGACAGGAATACCGAGAATTAGTCAGTCGTATTACTGTCTTGTTAGGGCATCTCCTCAAGTGGCAATATCAACCAGAAAACCGTTCTCGCAGTTGGTTTCTGACCATCAGAGAACAACGCCGTGCCATTAGTCGCCATTTTTATCGTAATCCTAGCTTAAAGTCTCGCATAATTGACGCTTTAGAAGATGGCTTTGAAGCAGGAGTTGATTTGGCACTACGAGAAACAAACTTGCCATTAAGAACTTTTCCCGAAAAATGTCCATACAATTTTGAGGAAGCGATCGCAGATGGTTTTATCTGCGATACTAGCCAAGATTGGGAATATTGAACACCGAGAGTGCCTTGAGAATTAAGTTTCACGTCAGGAATATAGCATAAACCAAACTCTTTGGCAGTCGCTGTCATAATATATCCTCCCTAATCTTCCATTGTTTCCGCTAGAACTTTTGCTAATAATTTAACTATTGCTGCATTATCGGATTTTGATTTTTTACTAACGGTGATTTCCGGTTGATATTGAACTTGAGTTAATTGAGTTTTCGCTTGTTCTAGTTCGGTTTTTAGTTTGGTGATTTCCTCTTTCTGTTGATGAAACTGGGAAACATATTGTTCTAACTCGACCTGCACTTCATCCAGTTGAAATTGAGTTAATTCTAATTCTTCTCGAACTTCATGCAGTTCTGAACGAGATTGGTCAAATTCTTTCTGGGTTTGTTTAATGTTGATTTGAGATTTTTCTAATTCAATTTGAGTTTGTTCTAATATAGTTTGAGATTGTTTGAGTTCGGTTTGAAGTTGTTGATTTTGGTTTTGAGATTGTTCTAATTCGGCTAATATTTGATCTCGTTGAGATTCTAACTTAACTAAAATTTCTGTACCTTCGTCCAGTTGAACTTGAGATTGTTCCAATATTAACAAAACCTCTTGGTATTGGGACTGTAAAATTTCTAACTCCTGTTTGGTTTCTTGAAGTTGCTTGGCAATTGGAGATAGGGGTTTAACCGGATGAATTCCGTCCTCAGTCCTAACAGTTTGACGCACATAAAATGCTTCTCCCCAAGCGGGATGGTAAGGAGTATCCTCGGCAACAATATCAAATTTATAGTCGGAGAGAAACTGATTAACTTCTTCCGCTAATGCACCGCCTTCAAATAGTTCTTGATAATGAACATTGGTGTAAATAGCATCTAAGGTATTTAGAAGTTGGTTAGCACCTTCCAAGGCCAAAAGTTCAGCACCTTGGATATCGAGAATCAGAATATTAAAATCACTAGGAGATAGGTTCAGTTCTTCCAGGAGAGTATCCAGGGTGCGCGAGGAAAGGGTGAGTTGTTGAATTTCTTTAATATTGGGGTAAATTTCGCTGTACTGTTTCCAGGGCAAAATAGAACTGCTAGACTCAAGGGAAGTTAGGTGCAGGGTAACGGTGTCGTTATGGTTGGCAATAGCAGCTTGAACCACCTGGATATTGGGACTATTGGCAAAATTCTCTTGCAGTCGTTCAACGGCGCCTTGGTTGGCATCAATGACTAGGATTTTAACAGTATTGGGGAGGTTGAGACGTTTGAGGGTTTTGCCATCGTAAGCACCAATCAAGATAATGCCGCGTGGGGTGATGTTGTGGTGTTGGCAGAGGTCGGGAAAGTTGAGTTTCATGGAGAGGGTTGCTTGAGGTCTAATGATTTGAGTTTCCATTGTATCAGGTAGTAGAATTGAATTAACGGAAACCATTAATAACTGATCCTATCCTTATTTATAATGCCCATTGCTAGGAGTACCAATATGTTTACAGAAGAAAAAGTGACTACTAATGTTGAAGATAAAGATATTCAATTAATGAATTTAGAGGAGTTTTTTGAATGGTATCCTGATGGTCATGGTCGCTTTGAATTACATAATGGAGTTATTGTTAAAATGCAACCGACAGGAACTCATGAACAAGTAGCGGGCTTTTTAGCTTTGGAACTGGGTGTGGAAATTAAACGTTTAAATTTGCCATTTTTTATCCCCAGACAAGGGCTTGTTAAAGCAATAGACTCTGATAAATCAGCTTATATTCCTGATGTGATGGTATTAGATTTTAATGCTATTATGAATGAATCTATGTGGAAAAAGCGATCGACGATTACTCAAGGAACAAGCATTAAATTAGCGATAGAAGTCGTGAGTACCAATTGGCAAGATGATTATTTAATGAAACTAGGAGAATATGAAAAATTAGGTATAGGTGAGTATTGGATTGTTGATTATTTGGGTTTAGGAGGTCGGCGCTATATTGGTGATCCCAAACAACCGACTATTTCGGTTTGTAGTTTGGTGGAAGGAGAATATATGGTAAATTTATTTAGGGGTAAAGATATAGTGCGATCGCTTACTTTCCCAGAACTTAATTTAACGACCGAACAGATATTTCAAATCGGGCAATAAACCCCTATTATAATCTATAATTAAGTAACAAAAACTTGAATATCAATGATTTTCATTGTCTAACCTTAGTAAAAATTGATGGATGTCAGTCTCAAGATTTTCTTTTAATTTTAATGCTTTATCCAAATTGATTTTAAGTTGTTCATACTCAATGGTTGCACCATAAGGATGGTGAAAAAAGTGACGGAAGCCTCGCAAATTATTCAAAATAGCATGGGTATTATAAGATAAAAATGCCGGACGGATATCAGGAATTTCGATGGTCATTCTCTGGAGTAATAAACTATGCCATTGGCTAGAGTTACTAATATTATTTTCAAAGCAACTAGCCACTATTTTCAGTAAGTCCTCAGTGGCACAGTATAGGTTATGAATTTGATAGGCAATACTTTCTAAGATTACGTCATCATCTACTGCCAACTTCGCAACCCTATCTAGTAGTTTTTGATGAATTCTTTGTATATGATTCATCTGACCCTCTAAGTCAACTTTTAAAAGGATGAGTTTATTGCTGTCCATGGAATACCTGTTTGTCTAATCCGATCGCCAAAGTGACATTTGTAAAGTTCAATTACATCCACATCACGCCCCATAGTCTCAGAAATAAAGCCAATTACAGCAAAAAAATCATCGGGATTAATTTGCTCAACAGCGATATCAATATCAGAGTTTTGATGAAATCTTTGGGGTTGTGTTAGCGAGCCAAAAATATAGGCTGTTTGAATACCATACTGCAATCCATGTTCATCTAGCCATTCCACAACTTTTTGCAACAATTTTTGACGTTCTCTCTCATTTTGTTCATAGCGATCGCGAATAATTTGATCTAACTTAGACGTCTCAAAGGGAGTAGTTAATTTCATGCTTGATGTCCTTCGGGAAAAAAATCCTCATCTACCAAATCTTCCCAAGTATAAGGGCAACCTTGAGGAAAAACCTTCTCGTCCAGAAAAGTCTCTTTACTCGCTCCTTTGCGTCCATACTTATACCCCTTACTAACGGCTTCTTGGATTCGAGTTTGCAATCCAGGATTATCCTCAAGGATACGTTCTATTTGAATTCTTTGCTTGTCAATAGAATGTCGCCAACTTGGGGAGCGACGTTCTTTCTGATATTGCCATTTCAACAAATGCAAGGTTAGCTGTTCAATTGCAGATACAAACGCTCGATATTCACTGCGTCCCAAGTCTTCAATCTCCTCAATAATATTGCTCCAATCCACTTGATCAAATTTTTTTTCCCGCAGTAATTGAGCCTGTTGACAAGACCAAGTATAAAAATCATTCTCGTAAAGATTATGTTGAATCATATTTTCTGTTTTGCTGATAGGCTAATCTCATTGCTTGAATAGGGATTTCAACCATCTCTATCTTAATCCAAAGATTTAAACAAAGGCGGTTGAAACCGCATCTACACAAACAAGACCCGCCGACACGGGTTGAAGATTTCACCGGTCGGATTTTTCTTTTCAACCCCAAATACCATCTTTGTCCGCGAAGGCGGACATCGTTTGTGTAGCCGCGATTTCGATCGCCTTTTAATTACCCGGCTTTATTCCTTTCTACCACTTTTCAACGAAAAGTGCACTAGGGGAAGTTGTGATCGCCTTGAGGCAATTTCTCGTCCGTCTTGATAACAATCTTCAAGAATTTCCTTAAATCAAGTCTGGATCAATCCCTAGCTCACGCAACTTAGCCGCCAACTTAGCCGCCCTTTGTTCAGCTTGATGTTGAGCCTGTTCAGCCTGATGTTGGGCTTGTTCAGCTTGATGCTTGGCTTGTTCCATCTCTCTTGGGCTAAGTAATTTAGCTCCTGACTTGGGTGCATAAAAACGCATCTCACCATTTGCCTCTAACCATAGCTCTAAGCCAAGTGTTTCAGAATAAACCCAGAGGCGATCGCCATGAATCTGCTCTGAAATTGGTAAATAATTGCCTTCAATCAAACGAAATCCTTGCAAAGATGGCTTCAAATAGTCAGCAGTCGGATCATATTGAAAATATTCTTCCACTCCCAAATAAGCATATAAACCTCTTTTCGTACCACGATCTTCACTCTTCGTACTTTTTGAAGTAATTTCCAGTACAAAGTCAGGGATTTTGCCCTGTTCCTCCCATGTCTTGTAGGAAGGGCGCTTTTTTTTCTCAACGCCAAACACCACAAACACATCGGGGGCTACGACTGCTTTGGGGTTGCCCTGTTCGTAATAGATAAATAAATTTCCAGAAACATAAACATTGGCATTATCTTGAAAATAACTGTCTAAGGCTTCGACACCATAAATCAAGTAATCTCTAGTTGCATCACTCTCAGCCATTGGCAAGCCATCACTATCAGGATAAGTAACATCAAAAAGTGAATATTTTAGGGAAGTTGTCATCATTGAGACCTCATAAAACCCGATCTTAAGACTAGGGTAACATATTCACCATTTCACCAGACAAGCTTTAAACAAAGGCGGTTGAAACCGCATCTACACAAACAAAACCCGCCGACGCGAGTTGAAGATTTCACCGGTCGGATTTTTCTTTTCATCCCCAAATACCATCTTTGTCCTGATGGTGCACGGATATCGTTTTTTTGTTCTATCCATTCCCCTAATCGCTAATTTCCACAATCGCTTCTCCAGCTTCTAGCATTGGTAATGCTTCGGCAAAAGTATTGCTCAAAATCAGTCGCAGGTTTCGGTTAGTAACATTCCCACAAGTCAACCAGAGAATTTGAGGAGGAGTTCCTAAACGAGTAACTAACTCCACAAAATCGCTGTCTTTACTAACAATAACCGTCCCTGGGTTCCTGGCAGCATTGAAAATCTCTATATCTTCAGCATCTCGTAACCCCAAATCTCTAATAGCCGTAGCATTAACATTAAAAGTTTCGACCAACCAATTAGCTAAACTTGGAGGAAGTTGGGCATCAATCCAAAAATTCATACTGTTAATTTAGGAATATTAGTTCGTCGGGCAGCAAACAACAAACAAGCTTGAATATCCTCCGCCTCCAAGTCGGGGAAATCTTCTAAAATTTCCCCACTACTAACATTTTCTGCCAGCATCTCTAAAATATCAGAAACGCGAATTCGCATTCCTCGAATGCAAGGTCTCCCTCCACATTGCCTGGGGTTATAAGTAATTCGATTAAGCAAGCTTTTTGCAGTCATTTTAGTTACATTTATTCCTTTCTACCACCAGAGTTTCTAGCCACAGGGAATGGTTAGCATCAGCAACGCACAGATTTAGCTGTAAAGCTCGTCCTAAATCCTCATAAATCTCAACCACAGCAGCTAGAGCATCGGTGAACATTGGTCAGAGCTTCCTCAACGGTGTCACCCTCGGTCAGAAGTTCTGGCAATAATGGGGATGTCACCGTAAATCCCCCTTCAGGTTGTGGTGAGAGCAGCAATGGAATCTTATAAAGCATTTTCTGTAGATTCTCCTCTATAGAATTCACGATCACATCCTCTAAACGCCCAGTACCCCAGTGTTGGCGACATAAATGTTCAATGAGTTGGACATTGATTGATTATACAAGATGCTTTGGGAATAATTAAAGATTTAACCCACATTCCGCAGATAGGGGTCAAATTTTCCACTAATTCTAAAAAATAGAAACCTATTCCAATTTTTCGGTGAACTTCCGAGGCTTTACTATCAAATTATATAGCTAGTTTACCGCTATTTAACTAAACATAAATAACTGACGGGGCGACAAACAAGGCTGAAAACAAGACAGTATAAAGAATGTAACGATTTATGGTAAAAAAAAGATAGGTCAGATATTGTCAATAAGACCCATCTAATGAAAATGATACCTTTATTCTATCAAAAGCACTTAAAAAGTCAATTGAGTTTAGCAGAATACCTGTTTCTCCAAATTTTGGTGAACATCTTACAGTCAATCAAAAATGTGAATTTAGAAAGGCTAGCGAATGGGATACCTTTGCCAATTAAATTTGAGAGTAGAAGAAAAAGAATACAAAGATTTCTCTCATTACCCAATTTAAAAATTGAAAAAATTTGGTTACCCATTATCAAAGAATGGTTATCAATATATTTTACCAAGGAAGAAATAATTTATGTAGCAATCAATCATTGGGTGTATACTTTTGCTTGCGATTAAAAAAGAACGAATTTGTAGAATTTGAAAAAGATATTTTTCAGGAATTAAATCATCTAGGTTTAGCACCCGGAGTATCATTTTTTATTCAAGGTGTAAAGGTAACAAAGACTCGCGGTTTTATGAGCTTTAACGTTGCTTGTAAATGGAAACGTAAAATCAACGGAGTAGCACCGAAAGAAGGATGGTTTATCTTAACGAATTTTGATGCACTAGAATTGGCTATTTCTGCCTATAAACAAAGATTTGATATTGAAGAAATGTTTAGAGATTTTAAGAAGGGAGGCTATAATTTAGAGGATACCAATGTAACTGGTGAACGCTTTATTTCTCTAGTTTTGTTGATAGCAATTGCCTACTCCTCTGCAACAATACAGGGTCAACAAATCAAACGAAAAGGAATACAGAAATATATTGCTCGGATCAAAGAATATGGTCGAATAGAACGGAGACATAGTAGTTTTTATATCGGCTTATATGGTCAAACTTGGGTCAATTTCAAGGATGTTTGTATGGATTTAGTCACGAAACTAATGAAATTAAATCGCAATAAATGTAAGTATTATCAACAAGGCCTAAGAGCTATGAGGCTTATAGAGTCTGTCTTGTAGCTGATTTCGTCCCCCCTTCAGGTTGCTAACAGTACGGCTATCATAAATTTCTTTCACTATTTCTTCTGCTGTAAGTTTATCTTCCCAAGCACCATATTTCTCGATGAATGTGTCTAGTGGATGTGGTTTTGGACTTAGAGTAGATGGTACATCATTTTCCCTAATTTTATTTTCTAATTCTGTTGATGGATAACGCTTTTTTAGTAACTGAATGAAATCCAGTATTAAAAGTTGAGCTTCTTCCGGTAAAGTGTCAATATCTTGACAAACTTCTTCAAATTTGATCAGCATAATTAACTCCTTTTGGTTCGCTATCCGTTTTCAGACTTGTCAAGTTCAAAGGTCAGACCTGCGGTTGTTCCGACGGTTCCATTGAAAACGCCGAATCTACACCACCATCCGCACGACGCAGGGTAAAGTGTTTTTCAATGACTGTAGCACCCAGGGCAACACTACCCACAGCAACACCAATCCCCATTGTATGGTCAAACAGACCGACTTCCACGTTAAACAGTTCCCGCAGATGGGGAATTGCTTCTGAAGCGGTTCGGACGGTTTCATCTAATTCGGCTACGGTGGCCATCCCTGTATAAATTATCATGGGTTTGCCTGTGCAAGTTGGGTCATTTCTGCGGGTTCCATGGAAAATGTGGAGTCTACGCCGATATCGGCACGCGAGAGGGTGAAGTGTTTCTCAATCATTGGCAACATAGGGACATGATGGCTGAAGGGACTAACTACTCTTCATAGTCTATATCCATTACTTCACAGGCACTACTTTTTGATTTTCAGTAATTGAGACAAGTGTTCTATCTCTCGATGAGGAAGAGAACATGGTTTGCCTCCTGGAGGAATACAGCTAATCACTCTTCGATTGGCTAAAATCCCTACTATCATCGCCATTGTTTCGCAACCAACAACAACTGAACATTGGTTAATTTCCTCTATTAAAGTTTTTTGTCCACCCTGAATAACCAAGTCACCAAATGAGTCTTGTGCATATTTATATTTATCTGGAGACTCAGATGGATGGGTTCGGATTGTCACTTTATTAACTGGCTGATCAAAAATGTCAAGATTTTCTAGAAAGTATGAAAGAGCATCATGTTCTGTATACCCCCAGTACCGCTCGTCACCATATTGTTTAAGAGCGTGTTCGGCAATCGGTTCACAGACATAAAGTATCTTGATCCCATTGGCGGTAGAGGCTTCAGTCTGGGGAAAATGCCTGAGTTTATGCTGAATATCCTGGAAGTAGGGATTCTCCACTACTTTGATCGGTATGTTTAGGAATATCTGAGATGCAAGCGTTTGTGCGTAGGAGTCTCCTACCCAAATTTCATCAGGAAGATGCTCGATTCCTTGGCGAATGAAACGCTCACGATAGTTAACCCAATGATCTATAAAAACAACAACACGTTTGTGGCCATCCCTAGCTTGACGAATTGCCTGCCATTCTAAATCAGACTGCCAACTTGTACCACAGAGACACCAATCGCAGGACGGTAGAGCTTCCTCAAGCTCAACAATATCAATCTTCCCTATTCGCCGCTCGAAAACTGCGATCGCCGGGCCAGCTAAGACAAATAAACTGTCTAACTTATTTTGGGCAACATAACTTGCTAGAATTTCTGCTCCTCCAGCATCATGACTAATAATACATACTTTTGATTTTTGCATTGCATTTTTAATAGACAATTTTTTCACCCTTAGCATCTTCACGAAGCAAGCCATATTCCACCAAGTCCACCCATTCACCATCTATAAATAGGTGTTTTCGACGGCATCCTTCTTGGATCATTCCTAGTGAAATAGCTAATGCTTTCATGGCTTGATTCGTGTCGGCAGTACTACAATAAATACGCTCAAGATTCAACTTGTATAGCCCATGTTGAATCAATTTTAACCCAGCCAACTTTCCTATACCTTGTCCCCAATGCTTTTTGTTGCCGATAATGATGGCAAACTCGGCATTTCTATTGATCATTGATATTTCTTGCAAGGAGATGTTACCAATGTGCCCGTCTGCTTGATGGCAAATAGCCCACACGACTTTATTTTCTAAATTAATTGTCTCTATATACTGACGAAAATAGTCGATGGTTTTAAAGAATTTTCCATGAGAATTAAATTGGCAAACCTCCTGATCCTCAAACCAAAGTGGATAGTCACCCTCTAGATCACTTAGCCTAAGAGGGCGAACATAATATTGATCGTTAAGTGTATAGATCATCGCAATAACTCCATCTGCTCCCATACTTTTATAAAAGATTGAACAATTAAGTCTACATCATCATCGCTCAAATCACTTAAACACATCTCATATCCGAGATATTGATTCGTCTGTAATTCTTCGGCTACGGGACAAATGCCTTGACTGTAATCCACGTCGCGATGGCAAATATCAGATGTCCAAGGAAAACCTTGAGAACCATAGGCTATCTTTTGTTGATACATGGGCAATAGATGTAGGTTAGTATAACCCGGTGCAAGCCCTTCAATTCCTTCAGCCACCAAAGCTTCATAAATTCGATCACGACTTACACCTAGAAAATCTACGTCCAGCACCATTGGATAGACGTAATAGGCATGGGTACAGTCAGGCTTAACGATAGGAGTCCGCAATCCTTTTAATCCCTGTAGACCTAGACTTAAACGCTCTGCGGCACGCTGTCGCGTAGCCACAAAACTTTTTAACTTTTTGAGCTGTTCGATACCGATCGCACACTCAATTTCCCCTAGTCGGAAGTTATATCCGATCATATTAGCAAGGTTCTTAGTTCCCTTATCACCCACCACTGCCTCAGCATGATTGCGGATAAGCTGTAGACGCTCAGCAATATCGTCGTCATCAGTGACAAGAATCCCTCCTTCACCCGTGTGGATATGCTTATGGTAGTTGAGGCTATAGCCACCAACATGAGCCACCGTGCCAGCATACTTCCCTTTATAGTAAGCACCAGGAGCTTGGGCGGTATCTGAAATAACCTTCAAATGATATCTGGCCGCGATCTCCATTAATGTATCCAGATTCGCTGAGTGACCGAAGATATCAACAGCCATGATTGCTTTCGTGTAAGGGCTGATGTTAGCCTCAACTGATTCTGGGTCTAAATTAAAAGTTTCTGGCTCAATATCAGCAAAAACGGGAATAGCATTCCAATGTAGAATTGCTGTTGCACTTGCACACATTGTCCACGGACTAACGATTACTTCATCACCAGGCTCTATTCCAATTGCTCCCACGGCTGCAATCAGACCGGAGGTCCAAGAGTTAACCGTAATCGCGTGCTTAACCTCAAAATACCTCTCGCAAGCACGCTCAAATTCCTGTACTTTAGGACCACCATAGAAATCTGGATCCCAACATCCTAGAAACTTTGATAGAACACCGCTTTCTACCACCTGCATAGCAGCGGCAACCTCTTCAGAGCCAATCGGGTTATAGCGTTTGAACGGGCGATCGATAGTTTTAGAACCACCTAAAAGAGCCAGCTTATCTGTAAAACTATTGTTTTTCATAAGTTTGTTACAATCCGATTAATCGTTTCTTGAGTTTCTAGAGCATCTTTCCCAGAACAAATTTGAGCTTCTTGCCCCATAAGACTAACTGACAATTGGTCAGCAATATACCACTGAATTTGGTTTAAATTCGAGTTTATCGTTTCAGGCACTGGGTTGAGAATTCGATAGCCCTCATGGGTTGAATCGGCAATAACTTCTTGCCAAAAAACCTGAGAACCACCTTGTTCGTAACGTAAGCGTCCGTTCCCAGCAATTAACTCAATGTTGTAGTGCGAGTAGTTTTCCTCTCGTGCAGCTAGAAAAACAACGGTTCCTAACTCAAAATTTACTTGTACGTCTGGCTCTGGGTCAATATCGTCCCATAATCTTCCTCGATTGATAACCTTAAAGTCGATGGCTTTTCCTAACCAATACTGTAACAAGTTAAAGAAATGTGAACCATTATTTAGTAGACCTTTTGAGTACCAAGCAACTCCTTTGATGGGTTGAGAAATGCAACCATTATTAATACGTTTTTTGATATCGAATACTGCCTGATCTGAACGACGCATATAATTGACATAGAGCTTCACACCTTGAGCTTCACAATCGGCTACGATCGCTTTTGCTTCGTCTAAATCATAAGCAAGAGGTTTTTCACAGAGTATGGCTTTCGGTTTAATCGTCTTGAGAACTGTGCTAACTGTTTGATGGTGCTGGGCTGTGGGGGTTGAAATTGCAACTATATCTGGTTCAACATCAATCAAGGCTGCTTCTAAACTGGCATAACCGGGACATGAGTATTTGGCTTGAAACAAGCTGATGCGTTCTGGGTTAGAATCGACACCACCAGCCAGTTCAAAACTAGGATGAACCTGGAAAGAGCGAGTATGGGTCAAAATGAAGTCCTTTGGATCGTGATTTAGATCGTAACCCATGCCGATTTGCCCTAGCCCTACAACCAATGTACGGAAACTCATGTGTTGCCCTTCCGAACTACGTGACGATTAATCTCTAGCCAATCGGGATTTTGTTTGAGTAACTCGATCGTATCCAGGCAACTGAATAAGGGATTTTCAGGACTTAATGTCTCGATAATTTTTTTCAACAAAAGGTAATCAGCCTGTTCGTCTAAGGTTAAACCTAAACTAGGCCAATGTAAGGATGGAGGTGCGATGAGATGTACATGGGGAAAAATTTCTGGATGATTTCTCATATACAGAGACACATGTTCGTGATCTAATGGAGCATCAGTCATTGCAGAGGAACGCTTGAGGGACTCTAGTGAAAAAACCTGAGTATCCATGCCATCTGGGTAACTGGATATGTGGGTGTTACTGGCGTAGGCTGCTTCATGATGCAAATACATTTGAATGGTCTGCTCAACCAGGTCTGGGTCAATTATTGGGCAATCACCTGTAATTTCTACAATTACATCGGCATCAGCAGTTTCTGCTGCTCCAATGACCCGAGACATTACGTCCTCTTCGCTACCTCTATAGGACAAGATGCTTTCTTGTTTGGAAAAGTCAATCAAGACATCATCCGTTGCATTAATGGTAGTTGCCAAAACAATTTCATTAATCGAAGGAACGGCCTTTAATCGGTTTACCAAATGATAAAGCATGGGTTTCCCCATGGCTGGCAAAAGTACCTTGCCTGGCAAGCGCGAGGAAGTCATTCGAGCTTCAATCGTTGCAACAATTTTCATAAAAATACAAGTGTGTTGTATGCTGTACCTTCAACTACTTCAATAATTCCCAAGATATGAACGTGCCCGCTCGAAGCGGTCGCTCAACTGTTTTCCCAAGCAATACATCATAGTATTTAGGTGGTAAGCCCAGACCAGGACGAATAGCCCGGAGATTATCAGACGTAAATTTATCCCCTGCTTTCATATCTTTAGCCACATATAAACTGCGACGAAACATCAAAGATTTTTTCTCAGCATCAGTGAAACCATACTGAATTTGACCTAACGCTTGCCAAGCTCTTTCAGACTCTACCACAAGTTGTGTCATTTCAGCAGGTTCCATTGAAAAAGCGGAATCCACGCCACCATCAGCACGACGCAGGGTAAAGTGCTTTTCAATGACTGTAGCACCGAGAGCAACACTGGCAACAGCTACCCCTACTCCCATTGTGTGGTCAGACAGACCCACTTCCACGCCAAACAGTTCCTCCAGATGTGGAATCGTCAAAAGATTGCTGTTTTCTGGAGTGGCGGGATAGGTACTTGTACACTTGAGTAAAACTAAGTCCTGACATCCAGCCTCCCTTGCGGTTCGCACCATTTCATCTAACTCAGCAACCGTTGCCATGCCTGTAGAAATTATCATGGGTTTGCCCGTACTGGCAACTTTGCGAATCAGAGGCAAATCGGTATTTTCAAATGAGGCTATTTTGTAACAGGGGACATCTAAGGATTCCAGAAAATCAACGGCAGTGTTGTCAAAAGGGGTACTAAATCCGATGATGCCTAGTTCTTTGCAGCGTTTAAAGATGGGTTCGTGCCATTCCCAAGGGGTATGCGCTTGCTGGTAGAGTTCATGGAGACTGTAACCGTACCATAAGCTGTTGGGGTCATCAATGAAAAACTCCCCTTCCTTAATGTCTAAGGTCATCGTATCAGCAGTGTAGGTTTGGAGCTTGAGGGCGTGCGCCCCTGTTTTGGCTGCCGCTTCTACGATTTCTAAGGCTCTTTCTAAGGATTGGTTGTGATTGCCAGACATTTCGGCAATGATAAAGGGGGGAAAAGTATTACCTACTCTTTTATCTGCAATTAGAATCGGTTTTGGCATCATCAATTTAGATTATAAATTTTTAATTAAATGTAAGGCTTGTTGATCGTAAACTATTTTTTTTCCTACTTCTTTAAAACCAGATTTTAAAAAAGCTCTTATAGATGCTAAATTATCTGGTTTTACATAAGCATTAATTCTCTCAACACCTAAGTTTTGACCCAGTTTTTTACAGCCTAATAAAATTAAGTTACTACCATAGCCTTGTCCTCGAAAAGATTCTGCCAGTGCCAAAGAAATAGTTGCTTCTTTCTGGGTAATATCATAGCGCACTTGTCCAATTGCTACATTATCTGGGTTAAGGGCAATATAAAAAACGCAATTCTGATCGCATAATTTGGAGGTGAACCACTGAACATGATCTGTCCAAGAGATAGATTCTGAGGAAAATGATACGGAACGAATAACTGGATCATTGGCCCAATGCCACAGAATTTCACAATCGGCTTCTATTACAGGTCTTAGTTGGATAGAATTGGCTTCTAAATTCCGTACAATTTTCGAGCTTCCTTCTCCATCTACTATTTGTTGGCTAACTTTAATCATTTTTGATCTCTGTTCTGCTGATTGTAAAAGTTGAGAGTGTGTGGAGGCAATTTCTTGCTATTTAACATTTTGATCCCAACCCAGATTAACTACTAGGTTGAGAGTTGCTAGTTTTTTAGCGATCGCCCATTCCCAAAGAAGTTCGCAGTCTTTTTGTCTAACCTTTCTCAATAAATCAAGTAATCTCTAGTTGCATCACTCTCAGCCATTGGCTAACCATCGCTATCAGGATAAGTAACATCGAAAAGTGAATATCTGAAGGAAGTTGTCATCATTAAGACCTCACAAAACCCGATCTAAGACTAGGGTAACATATTAACCATTTCTGAGACAACTCGCCTTGCGCCATTGCCATCAACTAACTCCCGTTCCCTTTTACTCATGGTTTCACGCTTGGGGCGATCGCCGATCGATTCCCGCAATGCCAAACCAATCTCCTCGATAGTCACATCTTGATGCCAACCCAGATTAACTGCTAGGTTGAGAGTTGCTAGTTTTTGAGCGATCGCCCTCTGATTATCTGCCAAAATCAGCAGAATACTCGGCAACCCCATAAAAGCCAATTCCCAGCAAGTGCTACCCCCAGCAGAAATCGCCATATCTGCCCAAGCCATCAACTCTGGCATATTGGTGACATTCTGTTGCACCTGGATGGGATAACGTGAATCCTGCACAGCCATTTTGAGATTCTCATAGTGCGGGTTACTTCCCCCTACAACGACCACTGCCTCTAGTTCCTCCACTTCCACAATCTGCAAAGACTGAATGACTTTCAGTGTAACATTATCAGGGTCTGCACCTCCCAAAGTCACCAAAACTTTTTTAGCCACTGGTGGCACTGTTCGCTGCCATCCCTGCCACTGCCAAAACTCCCGCCTTAAAAGAGTGTAACGAGTCCCTAGCAATAGCTGAGTATAAGGTTCGCGATGCTGATACCATTCCTCCTCAGCAGAGATGTTTTGATTAAGGACAACATCAGCATAATAATGTTCCGCGTGTCCGTAATCGTCGATAAATAATAGATTTAATCCAGAATTTTTGATAGTTTGCTGATATTCGCTCCCGAATTGATACCCATCGAGTAGAACCCAACTGGCATTAAACTGATGAGCGAGTGCTGCTGTTTCCTGGGCATCCGCTAAACTTCCTGGTTCTGCTGCCAAGTGAACCACTTTCATTCCTTCTGACTTGAGGCGTTCTTCTAAGGCAGGGATAGGATTGGCCATGATAAAAATAGGCTGTCCTTGGGTATCTTGCCATGCCTGAGCGAGTGCCAAGCAACGCATGACGTGACCTGTACCTATTTGAGTAGAAGCATCGACCCGAAAAACGACTTGCATTAACGACTGCCTCCTAACAGCTACGAAAATCAGATTATGATACCATCAGTTATGGCTGAGGCAACAATGGCAGAGGATGTTAACATCGGAATACCTCGCAATAGGCTAATCTCATTTTTTGAATGATCGTTCTCAATCTATCTGTATTTTCCGTATTACTTATTACTATACATACCTCAGTTAAAAACTGTTTATTTCAGAAAAAAGATCAAGTTTTCTGCGTGCCAACACCAAACTGACCATGAGAGACCCTGAACCTATGTTAATAGAAGCTGGCGCGAACGACTAAATTCATTTAATTCAATCGCTTAAATCCACTATGACAAACAGGACTCTTGAGCAAGGTTGTCACATCTCGACCTGCTTCACATTCTGCAATTAAACCAAATACGGGGTCGAGAGCATCAAAATAAGCATCTACCACCTGCTGTGTATGTTCTGTACAGACATAAACACTGGTAGCAGCCAAGTACCCTTTTTTCAGCATTTCCTGAGTAATTAGAGTCTTATATTCCAACATCCTAGGACTGGAAAAGCTAAAGCCAATTAAAGCAGGCAAACCGAAAACTTTAATATCGAGATTGTATTTGGCTGCAAGTTTACGCCACTGCTCACCAATAACTAGACCTGTTTGGGTGATTTGCTCCCAAGACTTGGTTCTTTCCATAACTTCTAAAGTCTTGAGTCCTGCCGTTGGCCCGATGCGTTCTGTCCAGAAGGTACTGCTAATAAATGTACTTTGGGCTGCTTCCATCACCTCTCGGCGTCCAATCGTAGCCGTAATCGCATAACCATTGCCCAATGCTTTGCCAAACATCGCTATGTCTGGTTCTACATTATAGAGCTTATGGAGTCCACCAAAGGTTTGCCGAAAGCCAGAGGTACATTCGTCAAAAATCAGCACAATGCCTTTATCCGTAGCCAGTTGTCTAACTTTTTCTAAAAATCCAGCTTGGGGACCCTCACTGCGGGAAACTTCCATTTTGATGACACCGATATCATGATTTCTGACCAAATCTTCTAATTCATCAAAGTGATTGTAGTTAAAAGGGTAAATTGTATTCCGAAGCACCTGGGGAACGCCATTCGGTTCTAAACCAGGTAAAAGATGACCCGCTAGGTTTTGTTCATCTCCCAAATTGGCGGCTAAATACCAATCATGCCAACCATGATAACCACAAATAGCAACTTTATCTCGTCCTGAAGCAGCACGAGCAATCCGAATGGCAATCGCATTAGCTTCACCCCCAGTCCGGGCAAATCTCACCATATCTGCCCAAGGATGTAATTCTACCAAACGCTCTGCCAAATATACTTCTTCAGGACAGTTAAAGGTGGACATATTTCCCAAGGTAACGGTTTGATGCACCGCTTCATCAACTTCTGGGTGTCCATAGCCCAATATATTTGTCCCAATGCCCATAATGGACATATCAATATATTCTCGACCATCAAGATCCCAAACATGACAGCCCTTGGCTTTACTGAAGTAAGCAGGCCACTGTTCGGGGAGAAACATTTCTGCCCGCTTGGACAAGAGCATATTTCCCCCAGGAATAACCCGCTTGGCACGTTTCCAGAGTTTTTGTCCTTTACCCAGGGTAGCCCCCTCATTGCGGATGAAATGCTGATTTGCCGTGAAAAGTTCGGGGTTTTTTCTTTCTAGCTCCAGCACTTCTAGCCAGCTAAAATCACGACAAGGTGCAAAATGCTCAAAGACGTTTTTTATTACTTCAAAGTCTTCTGGTTCATCAACTGTCCAACGTTTATTAGAACAATCTTCGGTATGGGCAATATTCAGTACGCGAAACTTGCCTGACTCTCGAATATAGGGCGTGACGTGTTCTCGTTCTTGGGGTTGATGAGCTTCTTGCCAAGCTTGGGCTAGGGCAGTAAAGGAAAAAACTTCAACATCTAAACCATCAGGATAGGTTGGCGGATTGGTATTACTGAGATAGTCTATGTTGGATGTTTGAAAGATTGAAATAGCCCAATCCACTATTTTCGCATCGACTAGCGGACAATCTCCAGTAATACGAATGACTGTTTCAGGTTGGTAAACAACAGCAGCTTGGTAGTAGCGATCGAGTGCGTCATCTTCACTTCCTTGATAGACTTCATAACCTAAGTTGCGAACACAATCAACTAAAGGTTGGTTACGGTGATCTTGGGAGGTTGCTACAATGATGCGATCGATGAGCTTGGATTGGGATAATCGCCCCAAAAGCAACGAAATCATCGGTGTTCCTAAAATCGGGCGCATTACCTTGTTCGGTAGGCGAGTTGAACCCATACGCGCTTGGATGATTGCCAAACTTTTCATGTGAGTGTCCATTGAGCAGGGTTAATTAAATCAGGGTCGTCATAACATAAATTATTGGGTGGGATTAAATATTGTTCTGTAGTCGCCGCGATAATTTCTTGCAGTTGAACTAAAGAATCAACCCCAACAACCACTCGATCTATATCGGGATTTGATAGAACACAACCTAAACACCCCTGCAACGGAGTTAAGCGGTTATCTGCTAACCAATTTTCCCAGGTTTGCCACAAAGACTGCCAACGTTGAAAGTAAGTTGGTCTAATCAAGGGATTCATTAGAAGTAAACCTTGTAAAAATACTGAACGCACATGAACTTCAACTCCTAATTGTTTGAGTTGAGATAACCAACCTGACTTTTCCAAGGTGCGGTCCAAAACATTAAATGGAGCTTGGATTAAATCCCATGAAAATTCATTAAACAGGGATTCTAGTTCAGTCGGATTATAGATAGATACTCCAATTTTCCTGACTAAGCCTTGCTCTTTCATTAAGTTTAGGGATTGATAAAGAACTTTTCCTTGGAAGCCTAGTAATTGATTGGGACGGTGTAGTAATAATCCATATAGCTGAGAAATTTGCAATCGCTGTAGGGATTCATAAACTGATTGCTCTACCCAAGAGGAAATATCGGCGGTGTCGGCAGGAATTTCGGGAAGTTTTGAAATAACCCTCCAGGATGATACACCAATCTCTCCGAGGCGTTGCTCACTATCACCGTATGTGATCATCGCAGTGTCTAGGGTATCCACACCAACTGAACTGGCGACCCTAAGAATTTCTGCAACTTGGTCTATACTAACCTGACCATGCTGATTGGCTACCCCATAGGACAAGCCAAACTGAGCAGTACCCAATGCAAGACGGTTCATCTCCACTAATTTCCCATAAAATTTTTTCTCATCACCGACACTGCTACCCATTCTTGAGGATCATCCGTGTAGGTATTATCAATATGATCGCGCACTTTATGGGTCATACAAATATAGTTAGGATTCCAATCAAACAGAGTTCGATAATCCATTTTGTAAGTGGAAATTCCCTCTAAATGGTGATATGGATGGGCAAAAGGTGTCGAAGAAAAGAAATCCAGGATGGCTAGCCATCCTGGATTTCTTAAAACTCGATCTGCTTCTTGGGCAATGCGAAATAAATCGGCGCGATCGCAAAGGTAAAGGCAAAATCCGAAAATAACTAAATCAAAAGATGTATCCTCAAAAGGTAAAGATTCTGCCGTTCCCTGATAAACCTCGATTCCTTTATCACGAGCGATTTTAACAGCTTGATCTGAAGGTTCAATTCCCACACATTCTAACCCTAAATTTTCTTGCAGCCATAGGAGTCTCCCGGCACTACTACAGCCAATTTCTAGAACCCTCATGCCATTTTTTAGAGGTAGTTCAAGTAAATCCGGCAGTAACCGATCCTTTGAGTCTAAAAATACAGTTTTTTGCTTGCTCATCTTGACATAATTTCCTGTATAGATTCATTAATCATAGTACGAACGGAGGTAATTCCCGATCTCTTCAATAAATCCCACATTCCGCAGATATTTAAGTCAATTTAAGTTTAGTTAAATAGCGGTAAACTAGCTATATAATTTGATAGTAAAGCCTCGGAAGTTCACCGAAAAATTGGAATAGGTTTCTATTTTTTAGAATTAGTGGAAAATTTGACCCCTATCTGCGGAATGTGGGATATAATTTAGCGGCAAACCCAAATTTCCGGTAAACTCAAGCAATCTTCTAACGTAAAATTAGGTTTTCTAGGATAAATGGCTTCGATTATTTTCTGAATCAACTCAAAATCTTCAGGAGTATCTACTGTCCATCGATGGTGACTGCAATCTTCAGAGTAAATAACATGACCCAAACGATATCTTGCCGGTTGTCGATAAATAAAAGGAGTAACGTGCTCGCGATCTGGTTGTGCTGTTGCTTCCCCAAAAGCCTGTTGCAATGTTGAAAAAGAAAACACTTCAGTATCCATCCCTCTGGGATAAGTTCTTTCTAAGGAGTTAGAAACATAATCATAGTGTGACTGATTTTGTAGGCAATAATCAATCACCGTATCAATCACTTGAGGGTCAATTAAAGGACAATCAGAAGTCACCCGAACCACTAAATCTGCTTTGTGTGCTGTTGCTGCACCATAATATCGACTTAAAACATCGTCTTCAGACCCGCGAAAGTAAGCAACAGCAAGACGGTTACATAATTCAACAATGGGTTCATCTGTTTCATTAGTGGTAGTAGCAATGACTATTTCATTTGCCAGCTTCACTCGTTGTAGTCTTTCAATCTGGTATTCGAGCAAAGGTTTTCCTAATACCCGCTTAAGCACCTTTCCTGGTAAACGGGTAGAGGTCATTCTTGCTTGAACAATTATCACAGTTTTCATTTAAGCATATCCCTTACACAGAGTACATCCAATTGTCTTTGTTTGACTGGACTAGATACGAAAACCCCACCCCTATGCTACGCGCTTAGGAATGAAAAATAAATAACTTGCACAATTAAACCCTGGAAACCTTGATCTACCGTAAACTATTGCTCAATTAGTCACCTTATTGGTTTTTCATTCCTTAGGGGTGAGAGTGTCAATTTTCTCCATATCTTGATAACAAAGCATTGAGCACCTGCCGAGAAATTCGGAAATTGGTTTGCAAAATTTTCTGAATAATTGGCTTAATTTTGTCGCAATACCCCTGCTCTTTGGCCTTACTAATCACCCCCAGAGTCCCTGTAAAAACCAGATTAAACTCCGTTGCGACTTTTCTAGCTTTTAAATCATCTAAAATGACCAATGAATCAATTTTTTCTATGGCCAAAGCAATTGCCGATGCTTCTCCAATATCTAATTTTGTTTCGAGACTTTTTTGATATTCCTTATCTCTAACTGTCTCAACAATAATCCAATTCGGCAAACTTTCTCCAAATTCGCTTTTTATTTCAGGAGTAATATAAACCTGAGAATAAAGTAAATGTAAAAGGTCTAACTCTCCAATTTTACTTAATATAATCAAGCAACTGGCATCGGAAATGACTACTTTAGGCATTGGCAATATCCGATTCTAAATCTTCAACTAATGTACTAAAAACTGAAACATTGTAATTGCCAATGACTTGAATAAATTCACGCTTACTTAAGCCTGCTAATTCCGCAGCTTGACCTGATGTTAAGGTGCCATTTTCATATAATTTAGCTGCTATCAATAACCGCAATTCATCGTCGCTTTGTTCAATCGTGTTAGGAAAATTGAGTTGTAAAGTTCGCAGATTTATGGTCATATTTTCCCCCTTCTTTACTTTTTACTTTTTACTTTTTACTTTTTACTCATCACTTTTCACTTAGAATATTTCTCAAAACAGCCCCAACTTGATCTTGATTTTCATCACTTAAACCATAGTAAATTGGTAAACTAATCGCTTCTTGATAATATTGTTCAGCCTGTGGAAAATCTCCCCATTTAAACCCTAGGTTTTGATAATAGGGTTGAGTATGAACAGGAATATAGTGTAAATTTACTCCTATTTTTGCTGCTCGTAATTCCTCAAAGACTTGTCGGTGAGTTTTACCAATTTCATCTAGTTTCAGCCGAATTACATATAGATGCCAACTGGACTCAGTATCAGGATGTTGCCAAGGTAGAACTAGGGGAAAATCTGACAACAACTGATTGTAACGGGCGGCTAAATGCCTACGACGGGATACAAACTCATCCAAACGCTGCATCTGGCTTGCACCCAATGCAGCCTGAATGTCCGTTATGCGGTAATTAAACCCCAACTCTAACTGCTGGTAGTACCACAACCCATGAGACTCTCCTTGCATCAACTCAGGATTGCGGGTAATTCCGTGCGTCCGCAACCGAATCAGCTTTTCGTACAAATCCTCTCGATTGGTCACTACCATTCCCCCTTCCCCTGTGGTGATAATTTTTACAGGATGAAAGCTGAACACGGCCATATCGGAAAATAAACAACTTCCGACAGGATTATCCTGATATCTAGCCCCAATAGCATGAGACGCATCCTCCAGAATAGTGAAACCATACTTTCGTGACAGAGCCAAAATCCGCTCTATCTCGCAAGACTGTCCCGCAAAATGAACGGGAACCACCACTTTCGGCAGTTTTCCCTCTAGTTCAGCACGAGCGAGTTTCTGCTCTAGCACTTCCACACTCAGATTGTAAGTATGGGGGTCAATATCGACAAAATCGACATCTGCACCACAGTATAACCCACAGTTAGCGGAAGCCACAAAAGTATTCGGAGAAGTCCAGAGGATATCTCCGATCCCCAATCCGGCAGCTAAACAGGCGATATGTAAGGCAGCCGTGGCGCTGGAAACCGCCACCGCATATTTAGCCCCGCAATACTCAGCGACTAATTTCTCAAATCTTTCTATCGCCGGGCCTTGAGTAATCCAGTCCGACCGTAACACCTCAACCACAGCATCAATATCTGCTTGAGATATATCTTGGCGACCGTATGGGATAAACTGATTCATTACTTCAGCATCTCTAATAACTGGGGAGCAGTTAACCATTCTTGATTTACATCTGAACTATAAACAAAATCTGGAGCCACAGGAATACCCTGCTCGCCTAAAGCATTAGTAGTATAATCAAGGCTGTAGGAATATTCAATGGTGGGCTTAATCACATAATGGTCATCAAACTCTAAAGTTAAGTGGGATGACTCAACGGGACACATGACTTCATGGAGTTTTTCACCAGGCCTAATACCCACAATTTTATGAGGGATACCAGGCGCTAGGGCTTCTGCCATATCGGTCATTTTCATAGAAGGAATTTTAGGGACAAAAATCTCTCCCCCCTGCATCCTCGTAAAATCCTTGAGGACAAAATCAATGCCTTGATTAAGGGTAATCCAAAACCGAGTCATCCGTGGGTCTGTAATTGGGATTTCAGTCGATCCCTCTTGAATCAATTTCTGGAAAAAAGGGACAACCGAACCCCTTGATCCCAAAACATTACCATAGCGGACAACGGAAAATCGAGTTTTCCGCTCACCTGCTAAGTTATTGGCTGCAACAAATAACTTATCTGCTGCTAGTTTTGTCGCTCCATAAAGGTTAATGGGATTAACGGCTTTATCGGTAGATAGAGCAATCACTTTGTCAACCCCTTGTTCGAGAGCGACATTAATGACATTATCAGCCCCATTAATGTTGGTTTTAATACACTCCATCGGGTTGTATTCTGCCACCGGAATGTGCTTAAGGGCTGCTGCATGGATGACATAATCAACTTCTCGCATAGCCATTCCTAAACGTTGTTCATCCCTGACATCCCCTATGAAGTAGCGCATAATTGGAGAGTCAAATTTTTGCGCCATTTCATATTGCTTAAGTTCATCTCTGGAGTAGACTATAATTTTCTTAGGTTGGTGGTGTTTGAGCAGGGTTTCTACGCATTGTTTGCCGAAAGAACCTGTACCACCTGTGATTAGGATTGATTTGTTTTGGAACATGATTTGCTTATTGAATCCAATTATTGTATTAGCATATTACCCTCTATCCAGAAGTTGATCAAATCTAAGTAAGTATTTCTTTTTGAGAAGAATCTGAATCATAAAGTTATTGAAAAACGGGTCTTCCTCTATGGTTCCAATTTCGCCACTTTTGATCACATTTGCCCAACTTTCCATTTCACTGTAAGGTTCGGAGAAACTTAAGTTAAAATTGCTTTGGTTTCTGAGGTGATGATATTGTATTGCATAGGCTACATGGGCTTTTTCAATTTTTTCGTCGGTCAGTTTCTCTTGCTGATCAATAGAATATAGCAAAGCTTTGTACTCATCTATAGATTGAGGATTATTGGTAAAGCCACATTCAGAATAGGTAGAAGAGCCTGCTAAGATAGAAGGGATTCCAAAACAAGCTAACTCATGGGCTATTGTCCCACTTACCGTAACTATGGCATGACAAAAATCTATAAGTGATAGATTACTTATATCATCTGGAGCCAAGTGAATATGTTCACATAAACTGTACTCATTATTTACCAATTCTTTTGCTGTTTTATCGACAACATAATCACCTTTGACCACTGAAGGATGTTCTTTTATGATCCAATTGATGGAGTCAATTTGAGAACAAATTTTTAAGGTTTCCACAAGCCACTCATAATAATCTACAAACAGCCGATGGCGAAAACAGTGTGGAGCATCATTAAAAACATGAGATGCCACAATTACAATAGGGAGAGAAGGGTCGAGATTCAATTGCTCACAAAATTCTGGACGAGTATATACTTTTTTATCACTGCTATAAGCCATAGTGGGATAGGGATTGCGAGTACCAGACGGCTTTATGCCCATGGTGTTTTCGACCCGTTCTTTTCCAATCGCAGCAGACTTATGTTTATAATGATTCCAAAAATAAAGAAACAATTTATTGGAAATAAATCCTTCAGTATTATAGAGATCATCAATGGTTTCATATCTACGAGTAGAGGCTTCAATGTCATTGATAAAACAAACTACTCCTTTTTTGGTAGCAACTAAACGAGATATCAGTCCGTGCTGGTAAATAGTTGCATGAGAGGATACAAAAAATTTAACCTGACAACTGTGCAGAAAATTTTTCCAGAAATTATATGCTAGACATCCAGACTCTAATGCAGCTATTATCCGTTGCTTTTCATCAAAAATTGGTGTACTCCGGCCAGGACTACTTCTGAGCATTAAATCATACACCAGGTCTCCAATATGTAAATCATCGCACTTAAAATCTTGCAGCAAATATTTAAAGTTTTGGCTATTAGCTTCTGAGGAAAAATTTTCCATCTGAGATTTTTGATGTTCATTTAAGCCAAAGTCACCATTTGGAATAATAAACTTTTCTACACCAAAAGATATCAAAACTTGCTTGAGTTGATAATCAATTGTACCTTTAGTTAAGGATGGAATGTCAACTCGATGTCTACACCAGACTGCTATTCTATATCCATACAATTTTTGTAAATATTTAGCTGCAATTAAATTACTTCCAGTTGAATAAAGCCCCCACTCATGATAACCTGATATGGCTTCAATTAGAATCCACTCATTTTTCTTGCGAACAGGTCGTTGTGACTCCCAAAAGTCACTGACAACTTGAAGATTCTTTAAGAAACTGTCGTTAAAAATTTTTTCGCCATCTAAACCTAAAGTAGATATTTTTTGTATTAGTTTTTGATGATCTGTATAATTATGCCTCGTCGCTAACAAACCTTGCTTATATAATTGAATTAATTTATCTTCTTGTTTTTCTTGAACTAACAAGTCTCCAATTAAATTATATGAAGGATAATGTTGAGGGTTTTTATCAAGACATAATTCTAGTTCTGCAATCGCATTTTGAAAATCATTTTTGTTAATCATCACCTTGGCTAGATGATAATGAAACTCATGAAAACTAGGATTAATGGTGATCGCACTTTGGTAAGCAGTGATCTCTTCCTGAGTCTGCCTATTAGTCAGTGATAGATTATCCCGTATTAAGTCACTCACAACTATATTAACTCCAGAAACAACAAAAGAGATATTAGGATATTAATCCATATCCAGAAGTTCATTAAATCTAAGTAAGCATTCCTTTTTTAGAAGAATCTGAATCATAAACATCTTGAGAAATGGGTCTTCCTCAAAGGCTCCAATTTCGTCACTTTTGATCCGATTTACCCAACTTTCTATTGCACTGTATGGATTGCTGTAGCCTAAGATAAAATTAGTGGTTGCAAAGCATCTTTTATGGTAGTACTGTATTGCATAGGCTACATGGGCTTTTTCAATTTTTTCGTCGGTCAGTTTCTCTTGCTGATCAATAGAATATAGCAGAGCTTTGTACTCATCCACAGATTGAGGATTATTGGTAAAGCCACATTCAGAATAGGTAGAAGAGCCTGCTAAGATAGAAGGGATTCCAAAACAAGCTAACTCATGGGCTATTGTCCCACTTACCGTAACTATGGCATGACAAAAATCTATAAGTGATAGATTACTTATATCATCTGGAGCCAAGTGAATATGTTCACATAAACTGTACTCATTATTTACCAATTCTTTTGCTGTTTTATCGACAACATAATCACCTCTAACCACTGAAGGATGTTCTTTTATGATCCAATTGATGGAGTCAATTTGAGAACAAATTTTTAAGGTTTCCACAAGCCACTCATAATAATCTACAAACAGCCGATGGTGAGAACAGTGTGGACAATCATCAAAAGCATGGGATGCTATAACTACAATAGGCCGAGAAGGATCGAGATTCAATTGCTCACAAAATTCTGGATGAGTATATACTTTTTTATCACTGCTATAAGCGAAAGTTACATACGAACTATTGCCACCATAACTCTTTATACCCATTGTATTTTCCACAATATCTTTTCCAATCGCAGCAGACTTATGTTTATAATGATTCCAAAAATAAAGAAACAATTTATTGGAAATAAATCCTTCAGTATTATAGAGATCATCAATGGTTTCATATCTACGAGTAGAGGCTTCAATGTCATTGATAAAACAAACTACTCCTTTTTTGGTAGCAACTAAACGAGATATCAGTCCGTGGTGGTAAACAGTTGCATGAGTAGATAGAAAAAATTTAACCTGACAACTGTGCAGAAAATTTTTCCAGAAATTATATGCTAGACATCCAGACTCTAATGCAGCTATTATGCTTTCGTCAAAAATTGGCGTACTCAAGCCTGTTCCTTTGAGGATTAAATCATACACTAGGTCTCCAATATGTAAATCATCACACTTAAAATCTTGCAGTAAATATTTGAAGTTTTGGCTATTAGCTTCTGATGAAAAATTTTCCATCTGAGATTTTTGATGTTCATTTAAGCCAAAGTCACCATTTGGAATAATAAACTTTTCTACACCAAAAGATATCAAAACTTGCTTGAGTTGATAATCAATTGCACCTTTAGTCCAGGCTGCTGTGTCAACTTCACAGGGTCTACACCAAGCTGCTATTCTATATCCATAGAATTTTTGTAAATACTTAGCTGCAATCAAATTACGTCCAGTTGCATAAAGTCCCCAACCTGTTGGTGATGCACACTCAATTAGAACCCACTCATTTTTCTTGCGAACAGATCGTTGTGACTCCCAAAAGTCACTAACAACTTGAAGATTCTTTAGGAAAGTGTCGTTAAAAAAATTTTCTCCATCTAAACCTAAAGTAGATATTTTTTGTATTAGTTTTTGATGATCTGTATAATTATGCCTCGTTGCTAACAAGCCTTGCTTGTATAATTGAATCAATTTATCTTCTTGTTTTTCTTGAACTAACAAGTCTCCAATTAAATTATATGAAGGATAATGTTGAGGGTTTTTATCAAGACATAACTCTAGCTCCGCAATCGCATTTTGAAAATCATTTTTGGTAATTAGTGCCTGAGCCAGATTGTAATTAAAGCCATGAAAACTAGGATTTAGCTTAATAGCAGTTCTATACATATTTACAGCTTCATTAAGCCTAGCTTTTTTCACCAACATTTGACCGAGACTGTCGTATGAAAAAGAAGAACTGCTATTAAGTTCTATGCTACGTTGATAAGCCTCCACTGCCTCTTCGCAACACCCCAACTGCTCTAAAACTTCTCCTAATTTTTGGTGATATAGATAAAAATTCGAGTTCTGAGCGAGCGCACTTTGGTAAGCAGCGATCGCTTCCTCCAGTTTAACACTCCGCAGTAATTGATTACCCCGAATAAAATTGCTCACAAATGTATCAACTCCATAAACAACAGCAGGGACATAACCTACTATCTTAATTGTCGAGGTACGCACTTGTCAAGTTCCCTCAGCCCCATTTTTTTCAACTTTCTAAGTCCCATCCCATAAGGCTGTTTCCCCGTCTAACTTAAATTTGAGAGGGAGTTAGAAACGGGGTATCATATAGCCTGCTAGAGCCTGCTGTCCTAAACTTTGGCTGGAGATGGGTTGCCAAGACCTGCCATGATCGGTAGAATCAAGGCTATGCAAATAAGATCAAGCGTTTGTACTCTAATTTGCTTGACAAAATCCCCCTGATTAACGTTATTACAGATTATAAAAAGCTATGCCCTATAACCTGCGGATTCCTGGACGATTTACAGAAAGAGAACTTTGGGCAATTGAAGCTATGGCAAAATCAGTTCCACCAGGTGGGGTAGTGGTAGAAGTGGGTTCGTATCTGGGATTATCTTCTTACGCATGGGCTAAAAGTGTCGATCCCTCTGTAACTGTATACTGCATTGATGCTTGGGAGGAAGATGGAGAATACGCGCAAAAATGGCAAGAAAAGTATCAGATTGATTACAGTTTAGAGAAATTTCACGAGTTTACTCAAACTTGTTCTAATATAGTTGTTTTAAAAGGTTTTAGCCACCACATTTTTACTGATTGGGATAAATCGATAGATGTTTATTTTCAAAATATCGACAGGCAACATACAGTTATTGGGGAAAACATAAGTTTATGGTCGCAATTTGTTAAAGTAGATGGTCTTATTTGCGGTTATGGTTACGGAGGCGAGTTTCCCTGTGTAATAGACGAGGTTAGGAAATTAGCTAACCTGTATGGGGTAGAACCTGTAATTGTAGGAAAAATTTGGTGTTTAACTACTGGCGTTAGTGTTAATAAGTTAAATACTATTACTAAAATCAATGATATTCATGGTTATGAATATGAATTCAATCTTTTTCAACCTCCAGCCCTTTTAGAACCTGGAGATTTACTTAAAGTTTCCGGTAAAATTAAAAATATTAGTGGTCGAGATTGGGATATATTTGTTGATAATTCGGAAACTATTAAAATAGGCATTCAGGGTTATGAAGAAAATAAACCTGGACGTCAGGAATTTAGGAGTTCCCTAGGTGTAGATAAATTTGTTGATGGTGCAACTATTGAGTTTGAATGTGTAATTGATACTAAGCCGTTACAGCAAGGAAAAATTAGATTAGTATTTGATGTAGTAGCAGAATGTCGTTATTGGTTTGAGGACAAGGGAGCTAAACCTGAAACTATTACAGTGCAAATTTTACCTAGAACTGCGGGTAATTTAATCAAGATCGGAAACCAACTTAAACGGGAAGGAAAGTTAGCTGAAGCTATTGCCAACTATCGCCATGCTCTTGAGTTAAACCCTAACTTGTCATGGTTATATTACAACTTAGGAGATGCTTTAGAGAAACAAGGTAATATCAATCAGGCAGTTACCAATTATTACCATGCTATCAATTTAAACCCTAATTCATTTTGGTTTTATTATCGGTTAATGGAAACAATGGAAATTTTATATAACCAGGGTAAATATTATAAATCAATTAGCTACTACAAGACCACTATTAAACCACTAAAATTTCATAATAATTTGTACAAAAAAAAGTATAAAAAAACAATAAATAGTTTGTTAATTAAGCATAGACTTATCAACAATGATATTATTAGCTTTCTCCAAGATAACGGTTTTGATCTGGATGAATATGTTACCATTGAAAATGGAAAGTGGGATGATTTACAAGATGCTTTATCATTCAAAAGTAAACAGATTGACCTTTCCCAAGATGAAAGGAAAATATTTTCCCAAAATGGGGAAGATGGTGTGATTGAAAAAATATTTGAAGTGATAAAAACCACTAATAAATATTATGTTGAGTTTGGAGTAGAAAATGCAAATGAATGTAATACCAGAAATTTGAGAGAAAATTGCGGATGGACTGGATTATTGATGGATGGGGGTTACGAAAATAAAGAAATAGGTTTATATCAAGAGTTTATTACTGCTGAAAATATCAACGAGCTATTCAAAAAATATAAGGTACCTCAAGAATTAGACTTATTATCTATTGATATTGATTATAATGATTTTTATATTTGGAAAAGTTTAGATGAAATCTATCAGCCTCGTGTCGTCATTATAGAATACAATGCTTCCCACTTACCAACGGAAGATAAAGTTGTTAAATACGATGCGAATGCTGTCTGGGATGAGACGAATTACTTTGGTGCTAGTATCAGGGCATTATATAATTTAGGAAAACTTAAAGGGTATTCTTTAATTTATGCAAACAATCAAGGTGTAAATCTATTTTTTGTAAAGAGTTCAATATTAAGTAAAATTGAACATTCCTTTAAAGATACAAATAATATATTTTTGATTTACAATTCTCCTAAATATGGTTCAGATATTAGTGGGGGTCACAGACTGGATGATAAAAATAGAGAATATATTACTTCAGAAGAAATTTTATCAACCTAAATTCTTCTAAGCTCTTAAAAGAATATAGATTTTATGATATTATGAGTTAAACTCAGAAATATTGTTATTATGAACACGATAGGTATTAATATTGCAGGTTGCGTTAAGGGTGAGTTTGGCATTGGAGAAGGGGCAAGGGCTAATATTCGGTCAATGGAAGCGGCTAATATTCCTTTTGCTATTAATAATTTTAATATTGATTGGCATAGAAACTTAGATTCTACTTATCAAGAAAAGGAGTTTTCTCAGAATAATCCTTATCCTATCAACCTAATAAATTTCAATCCAGATGTTCTTTCCTTATTTATTGAACGTTTTGGATCTGAATATTTTAATGGGCACTACAACATAGGATTTTGGGCATGGGAGCTATCAACATTTCCCCCTAACTGGCAGTTTAGTTTTGATTTTTTCGATGAAATATGGACTTATAGTAATTATTCAGTCGAAGCTATATCGGCTGTATCATCCATTCCTGTTCTCAAAATCATGCCTAGTTTGGCACTAGCGCAACCATCATTAAATCGAGAAGCGTTAGGATTGCCAAAAGATAAATTTATTTTTCTGTTTGTATTTGACTCTCATAGTACATTTGAAAGAAAAAATCCTATAGCGATCATTGAGGCTTTCATTAAAGCTTTTGGTAAATCCAATAAAAAAGTATTGCTGGTGATAAAATTTTCAAATTCCGAACACCATCCCCACGAAACAGAAAAATTGAAAGCTATGGCTGCCCATTCTGAATCGATTCACCTAATTGAAGCTCACTTGACAAGACATGAAATTAATGCTTTGATTTACAACTGTGACTGTTATGTGTCATTACATCGTGCTGAGGGGTTTGGTCTGACAATGGCAGAAGCGATGTTTTATGGTAAGCCTGTTATTGCTACAGCCTATTCATCTAATATAGAGTTTATGAATATAGGCAATAGTTTTTTAGTAAAATATGATTTATTGACGATTAGTGAAGATGTCGAACCTTATAAAAAGGGAAATATATGGGCTGAACCTGATATTGACCATGCTGCGGCTTTGATGTATTATGTTTTCCATAATTATCAGCAAGCCTTATTAGTTGGTTACAAAGCTCATCAAGAGATGCAGTCTTTACTAAACCCCTATAGGATTGGATCTAAGATTAAAAAACGGTTGGAAATAATATCTAATAAGTTGTCGATTGGTGCATAACAGTAAACAAATACGCTCATAATCAATAATGGTATTACAGTACAATCTGTCTGGCTCAAAAGATAAGTTAAATTGATTGGCTGTTACTGTTACTCAGAATAGGTGGAAATTAACAATGTTCAAGACAACGAGCAATAATTCATTAGGGCTAAACATTGCAGGCCATATAACCGGAGATTTTGGTCTAGCCGAAGCCGTTAGAGCTAATATCAGGGCGATAAAAGCTGCTAGTATTCCCCTAGCTTTGAACAATCTTGATTTAGTTAACGGACAACATCCAGATTCTACATATACGGATTTTTCAGAAGATAATCCCTATCCAATCAATTTAGTTCATACCAATCCAAATTGGGTACATGCAGGGATTTATAATCGAGTTTTTCCTAATTTTAGCCTTGAATATTTTCAAAACCGATATAACATCGGATTTTGGGCTTGGGAGCTTCTGACATTTCCTAGAGATTGGGAATTTGCTTTTGATCTCTTTGATGAAATATGGACTCCAAGTAAATATGCAGCAGAAGCGATCGCACTCGTGTCTCCTGTGCCAGTCATTATAATTCCTCATAGTATTGAATTACCGAATCCTGTCCTGATAAGTAGGAGCCAATTAGGGTTGCCTGAAGATAAATTCGTATTTTTGTGTACCTTCGACTTTGGTAGTTCATTTGTTCGCAAAAATCCCTTGGCTACTATCAGGGCTTTTCAAAAAGCTTTTGGAGAATTAAATCATGATGTTTTACTCATCGTTAAGTTTTCAAATTCACATCATTACCCTGCTCAACGAGATGAACTTTTAGACATTGTTAAAGACTGGTCTTCGATTCAAATAATACAAGGACATTTACCTAAACACAAAATCCATGGACTTATATGTAATTGTGATTGTTATGTATCTTTACACCGCGCAGAAGGATTTGGCTTGGGCATGGCAGAAGCCATGTTTTATGGTAAGCCTGTTATTGCTACTGGTTACTCCTCCAATATCGAATTTATGAACGTAGGAAATAGTTTTTTAGTAAAGTATGACTTAGTAACCACTACTGAAGACTATTGGCCCTATCCAAAAGGAAGTATCTGGGCTGAACCTGATATCAATCATGCAGCTTCTTTAATGCACTATGTTTTTCATAACTATAATCAAGCCAAGCTAGTAGTCGGGACACGAGCATCTCAAGATATTAAATACTTGTTAAACCCGGAAACTGTGGGGCAAAAAATCAAGAACCGTCTTGAATATATTATGAAAAACATTATTCAAGAACAAAAGATTTATCCAAAAATGAAGGTGAAGTCTTGAATTTATCACCCTCATCTGTAAATCATAACTTAGGGATTTGTTCAGTGGGCTTCACTTAATTGTTGAAGATGATTAATTAGTTTATGCGCGATCGCCTCCCAATCAAACTCTTGTTCTACAAGCTGTCTAGCATTTTCAATCCTAAGATTCTTACTAAATTCACCTTCGTGTTTGAGACACATAATTTCCTCTACAAACTGCTCTAACTCAACAATAATACATTGTTTACGGTGTTCCAATCCTAGTCCCCGCGCCCCAATAGCAGTAGAGATAACTGGAACTCCAGCGCCCAAGTAATCTAACATTTTCAGATTAGTTCCAGAGCCAGACATCATTGGATTTAAAGCCACATCAACCACTGCCAAAACAACATCTTTTGTTTCATCGTCCACCATTCCCATAAAGCTTAAATTCGCTGGAATAGCCTGATTTTGAAAAGCCTCAGCTACACTTCCCATAATCAAGAATTTAACATCTGGTAGCTGCTCTGCTATTTGAAAAATATAGCGCACAGCATCTTGATTCGGTGGATATCCACTACCAATAAATAAAGCTGTAAACTCTTTTTGTAATCCCAACTTATTTTTTGTGGATAAACGTTGCTGCAAGGAAATATAATTGACAGCTTCCAAATCGACACAGTTAGGAATACGAACTATTTTGCTCGTATCGATACCATAAAGTTGACTTAACTTTTGAGCATCATCAGGTGAACAAACCATAATCAACTGACTAATTTGGCAACACTGTTTTTCGATCTGATGGGTAAGTTCTAAAAGTTCACGCCCTGTTGCATTTTCAGGAAGTAAACCCTTTTTCACCTCTACTTCTACATCCTGTGACTCATGCAAAATAGGCTTGTCGGTAACTTCCTGAATGGTTGGTAGAAAATAAGGATGACAAGCGACTACAAAATCAGCATCTTTTGTGGATTTTCGCAATTCCTCTATATAATCTGGTGTCAGGTGATAAAGTTTTGGCATGGTGACATCAGTAATTGGCACTCCGACCTGAGCCAAAATAGACCACATGGCATCGTGATGGGCATTAGACATGGGTACTCTAATTTCCCATAATCCTGGGGCAATTTCCCCTCTAAATGGGGGTTGACGCCGATCATCTAGGGTGACTAACTCAATGTCAAATTCACGAGCTAAATGGCGATATAGGTGAAAGATGCGAACTTGCCCACCGTAGGTAGGGGGAAAAACTGAAAAAGTTACGGCTACAGTGATTTTTTTACGCTTTTTCTTAACTCTTGTAGGTTTCTGAATTGTCCTTGGGATTGAGTGGGATGTCGGACTTTCACCTAACAGGCGGGCTATAGCATTTTCCCAGGTAATATCTTCAACCAGTTTCTGAGCCGTCAAACCCATTTGTCGAGATTCCTGTCGATGTTCGCACAAGTAATCAATACGTTCTGCAATCGCTTGGGGTTCTGGTGACACAGAATAACCTGTTTCTCCATTACGGACAAACTCATTGGAACCTCCTGAATCTGTTGCCGTAATCACGGGTTTACCGCACTTCATAGCTTCAACCGTAATATAGCCATAATCTTCATCATAGGGAACAAATAAAACAGCAAAAGCATTAGCATATAGATCTACTAAATCTTTGTCATTGACAAAACCGAGAAATTCTATTCTTTGATCGTTACCCGCAAGTTGCTTGAGATGTTCCAGATCGTCCCCCGCCCCCGCAATTTTAAAGGGAATATTTGTTTTAACATACTTCATTGCTTCAACTAAAAGTTCAACCCGCTTAAAGCCTTTTTCTAAACGACTAGCGGTAAATAGGTAATCACTTTGACCGATATAAAAACCACTCTGAACAGGTGGTGGGTAAATCACATCAACTGGATATCCAACCGGGAAATAATCTTTTCGTGTGGCAACATTTTTGGAAATAGCTGCATATTTTTTGACAGCACTGGGAGCTAATGCTATACCATCCAAAAAGTGTACAATTTCTTTTGATAGTTTGCCAGGACGCTGAAAGGCATCGGCTGGCAGTTCATGTTGACGTGAGCGAAGTCGGTTGAGTCGTTCATAAAACTCATCTAAAGCCGGACGGCAACCTTGATTACGTCGCATAAATTCTTGCAAGGCACAAACTTCGGGATCGTTTGTAATATATGTCTCTGAATAGTTATAGCCAGTGAGCGGAGTATATAGGTCATAAAAACCCCGATTTTTGTGGAGCATATAGCACACATGATTGGGATGGGAAACCATCCAACTCGGATATTTGCCAGAAATTACCATATCAAAATGGTTTAAATCTAACTGAGAAAATCGCCAGTGATTATCCATTAATTCCCAAAAGTTTAATTCTGGGCTTGGCAACTTAATTAAATCAGCAAGGTGTTGAGTATTATGGTTAATATAGTGTAGTAGCCCCCACCACAGATTTTCAGCACCACCAATACGGAAAGGAATCCCACTAGGAGCAACAATCGCAATTTTCATAAGACATCAATTTAATTAATTTTCTCAGCAACAATATCGAATAACCAGCGATCATAAAGTTTAAATTCATTAATTAATTTTAAACTCAACTTTTTATAGGCGTTGTTCATCTAACAACCTCGATCACTTTACCTGTTAAAATTTGACAGAAAAAGGATAATTTTTCTTGTGGAACAAGGTAGTAATCCCAATAAAAACTATCAACACACTCTCGCCATATATCAATGCTTTCAATCGGATTACCAAATAAATCGGTTATTACATAGGCTTGTTTCTGACAGTATAAAAAAAGAGTATCTTGGTTATGTCCATAAGCAGTATAACTAGGTTTACCATATTCTACAGATATAAAGGGACGAAACTTGTGAAGAAGGGAGACTGCACCTTTAAGAATATCAATTTCCCCTCCCTCAGTATCAATTTTTATGTATTCAACGCCGGGAGAATCTATGAAAAGGTTATCCAGAGTGTCAGTGGCTACAACTATCTTCTCTAAATTTTTAAGTTCAGGATTGTTATATATTCTTTCCTTCAATCCACTTTCTTCAGGCGCGCCATGATTGATAAGAAATTCTGACTTACCCACACTAGAAGATAAAGCAACCTGCTTAACAGTGACATTTGGGTTAGATGAGTATCTGTTTACTAAATGTTCATACTTACTGGGAATAGGCTCAAATATATAAACCTGTTTGGCTCCAATCTGGTTAATAAAGATATCAGAATGCCTACCTGCATGACCTCCAATATCAATGACAGTAGAATTAGAACTTAAAAAAAGTCTATATCCTAACTCAAGTACCTTCTCCCAATCTATACAACCCGGATTATCATAGCTGTGGTGAAGTGTCTCTAATTTTTCAATAACTTCAGGCTTTGAGTCTTTTTGAATGTCTTCTACAATCCCAGACAGGCGCAGAGCCAGGGTATATTTCTCGTCCTCCTGAATCAGACCTGTTTCTGCCTCAGATTGCCCAAACAAAATTATTGGGTGATGACCATATATTTGCTTTGATTTGTTATTCTTATTGTCCTGAGTATCAGATATAGGTTTAAAAAGAGTAGATGTCTCCTGGTAATCCTGGGATTTTAACTTTTTTTGCATAGTTGCATATTGTAGTATGCAATCCTGAATACTTGTCACAGTTAGGTTTCGTTCAACTTCAGGAACGCTGGAAAGCCCCCGATCATTAGCCTGTAATTTCTGCCAATCTCCATGCAAATCAAGCAACCTAGGATTCAATTCTTTAGCTCGTCGATAAGCCTCAGTTGCCTCCGACGATTGCCCCAACTTCATGAATGCTTCCCCTAACTGCTGCAAAACCACCGCCGATCTCGGACACAACTCAGCCGCCTTCCTCAACTCAAAAACAGCATCATGGGAGCGATCTAACTTCTCAAATAACAACCCCAATTCTTGATGTAGCCAACCCGCCTCCGGTTTCAACTCAATCGCCTTCCGATACATCTCAACCGCTTCATCCAACCGTCCCAGCTTTCCCAGGGTTTCCCCTAAATTTTGATAAGCACCATAAAATTGTGGATTATGCTCAATCGCCTGCCGATAAGCGACTACCGATTCTTCTAACTTTCCTTCTCTTAATAGCTGGTTGGCTTGCTGAAAGGCTGTCACCGTCATGGATTCTTCGCTCTCAAAAAATAAGTGTTGCTGGTCTGGGATTTAGTCAATGTGAAACATCCTATCACAATTTCAACATTGAAACCGACAGGCGCAATTGTTAGGAGGACGATTAACCTGCTCAAAAGTTCCCCCTAATTATATGCTAATCTTAGTTTATCATCTTCAAGTATTCAATTTTTTCTGGATATTATTCAAGGGAGAACATTAATAATGGAACCAGAATATGCCACAACTAATGATTGGTATAAAGCCAATCGTCCCCAATTAAAAATATATCGGGGTCAATGGATCGCTTATACGAATAAAGGTGTGATTAGTCATGATCGAGATTTCAGAAAAATGATGGATGCTATCCCCCCGGATACTCCTAAATTAAGTTATACAATTGAGCGAATATTTGAGAATGAATTTATTGAACCTGCTAAGTTTTATCCGGTGAGAATGCGATCGCTAAAAGCTCACGATTGGCAGCCAAAGTATGAATTAATTTTGAAATTTCAAAACACAGAAAAGGTCAAAATTATAGTGGACTCTGGGGCTGATTTTAGCTTAATTACTAGACAGCTTGGTGAGCGATTAGGCTACACTAAAGGAGAGGGAGAAAACCTGGGTAGCGGTGAAGGAATTGGTGGTAGTATTGAATATCTATTAAGACAGGTGGAAATAGAGATAGAAGGTCATCGTTTTACGGCTCCTGTAGCGTGGATACAAAGCGATTTTTGTGAAGAAATTTTGTTAGGCAGAGAGGTAGTGTTTGATTTATTTGATATAGAATTTAAGCAGGCTGATGAGACGATTATTTTTAAATGGCGTGGCGGTCAGGCATAAGCAGTTAATAATAAAAATTGAGGTGATTCAATGAATAATATCGAGAGTTCTAATCTTTATTTCCACTTTCGGGTATTCAGATAATAACTCATGCTTTAACTGGTAAAGAGAGAGGCGTGAACACCCCACTACGGGTTTATTTCTGGTCGGGTAGTGCTAAACAATCTGTTGTTCCCCAACACACATAAACGGGGGTATTGCTATCCGGTAAACTTTCCCCAGTTTTGGGTTGACGAACCATCACATTTTCCCCGGATAATAATTTCACAACATATTGAATATGGGTTCCCAAATACATTGTATTTAATAAACGGCCTTCAAAACAGTTCACAGAACCACTAACAGGATAAAAACTCAAGATCACCTTCTCAGGACGCACACTCACCACCGCCGATGCACCGTTTCTTAAATCCTGTTGAGGGAGTTGAATACCCGGAATTTCAATCTGTTGAATTTCAATATTCAATCCCGTTTCCGTAACAATAAATAAACGGCTGGCATCGACACTTTCAACCGTCCCCCGAAATAGGTTTGTATCCCCAATAAAATCGGCGACAAAAGGAGTTTGAGGATATTCATAAATCTCGTTAGGACTGCCAATTTGTTCAATTCTGCCATCGTGCATAACTGCAATTCGATCAGACAGACTCATGGCTTCCTCTTGGTCGTGGGTGACCATAATAAAAGTTAAACCCAAATTGCGATGGAGATTGGTAAGTTCCACCTGCATTTGTTTCCGCAGTTTTAAATCCAAAGCCCCTAAAGGTTCATCCAATAATAATACGGCTGGACGATTAACTAAGGCCCTAGCTAAAGCAACCCGTTGCTGTTGACCCCCGGACAGTTGAGAGGGATAACGGTTAGCAAAGGATTCCATCTTGACCAAAGCTAACGCTTCCCGAACTTTTTCCTCAACTTCCGGCTTGATCAGACGTTTTAGCCGGAGTCCAAAGGCGATATTTTCCCAAACGGTCAAATGGTTAAACAGAGCATAACTCTGAAATACCGTATTTACCGGACGCAGATAGGCGGGAGTTTGGGTAACGGACTGACCTCGAATTAAGACTTCTCCGGCCGAAGGCATTTCAAACCCAGCTATCAGTCGCAGTGTTGTTGTTTTACCGCAACCTGATGGCCCCAAAATACTAAAAAATTCTCCTCGACGAATATCGAGATCCACGCCACGAACGGCCGTTTCCCCATTAAAAACCTTGAACACTTTACGAAGTTCAACATCAAACTTCGCTGGTGCTCTAATAGCACCTTGATTCTGCGTAGCCGCTTGCAGCATAGTGTTACGTTTGGAGATTTACCCTGATTACAGCTTATCCGATCAACAGTCTTACTGACAAGATGATAGCCTAGGGAAGTCCAGATTGCACTTTGGAGCATGAGACCGATTCCGGTGTAAAATATCGAGCGCGAAAGCGCAGCAATTAAAGGGCTAACTTGGTATGAGGAGTTAAACGAATGAATTGGCAAAAAGATCCCCTGTCCGTCCTGCAAGATACAAGTCGAACGTTTTATATACCCATTAGTCGTTTACCTCCTTTACTCCAAGAAGCAGTGGCATCTGCGTATTTGTGTATGCGGGCGATTGATGAAGTTGAAGATCATCCCGGTTTGGATAATGCCACAAAAGCGCAATTGCTGCATAGGATGAGCCAAAATTTTCAAGCGGCGGTGTGTCGAGAAACTATTGCTGATGATTGGTTTGCGGAATTTTCCGATATTGAAACCTTGGAAGAAGTCACCCTACGGGTGGGAGAATGGGCCAAATTAGCCCCGGAACGGATTGGCCCTCGGATTTGGGATGCAACGGCGGCGATGGCTGACCGGATGGCGTTTTGGGCCGAACGTAATTGGCGGATTGAAACGGAGGCTGAGTTAGATCAATATACCTTCGGTGTGGCTGGGGCTGTGGGGCTGTTGTTATCGGATTTGTGGGCTTGGTATGATGGTACACAAACGCACCGAGTTTACGCCATTGGGTTTGGTCGAGGGTTACAGGCGGTGAATATTCTGCGGAATTATAAAGATGATGGCAGTCGAGGGGTAGATTTTTTTCCCGAAGGTTGGACATCGGAACAAATGCACAGCTATGCAAAACGGAATTTAGCCTTAGCAGATGCCTACACGGGGGCCTTACCCTCTGGCCCAGCCTTGGATTTTTGCCGAATTCCTCTAGCTTTGGCCCATGCTACTTTAAATGTATTAGCAGATGGTCAGGACAAACTAACTCGCAGTGCCGTTGTGGAGTTGATTGAACAGGTTTGTGGTGGTAAATAATAGGAGTTTGTTGTTGCGCTTGGGCGCTAAAAGTTGTTGCGCTTGGGCGCTAAGAGTAAGGGCTAAAGCCCAACAACGGACGAACTTTTTTATGATAATAGGAAAAAATGGCTGAATTTTTGGGAATTGGGGGGACAATTGTGGCGATCGCCACGGCTATTGTACCGCAACAGGGAAGTGTGGGAATTGTTCGGATGTCGGGGAGTGAAGCTCAATCCATTGCCAAACAGTTATTTTATTCCCCAGGACGACAAACTTGGGAAAGTCACCGAATTTTATATGGCTATATTCGCCATCCCCAAACCCAAAAAACCATTGATGAAGCGTTGTTATTACTAATGTTATCTCCCCGTTCCTATACCCGTGAAGATGTGGTGGAATTTCACTGTCACGGGGGGATAATTGCGGTTCAACAAGTGTTACAATTGTGTATAGAATTAGGGGCAAGATTAGCACAACCCGGAGAATTTACCCTACGGGCTTTTTTAAATGGCAGATTAGATTTAACTCAAGCCGAAAGTGTAGCGGAATTAGTCGGATCTCAATCAATTGCGGCGGCACAAACGGCTTTAGCAGGATTACAAGGAAAGTTAGCTAATCCGATTCGAGAATTACGGGCAACCTGTTTAGATATTTTAGCCGAAATTGAAGCCAGGGTAGATTTTGAGGAAGATTTACCCCCGTTAAATGAGTCAGAAATTATCGCCCAAATTCATCAAGTTTTAGAACAATTATCGCAATTCTTAGCAACTGCTGACACGGGTGAACTATTAAGAACTGGGTTAAAAGTAGCAATTGTGGGTCGTCCCAATGTGGGAAAATCGAGTTTATTAAATGCTTGGAGTCGGAGCGATCGCGCCATTGTTACGGACTTACCGGGAACCACACGGGATGTGGTAGAATCGCAATTAGTTGTGGGAGGAATCCCGATTCAAGTATTAGATACGGCGGGAATTCGTCACTCGGAAGATCAGGTGGAAAAAATTGGCATTGAGCGATCGCATCAAGCCGCCCAATCAGCCGATTTAGTGTTATTTACCTTAGATGCTGTTGTGGGTTTAACGGAAGCCGATTTAGAGATTTATCAACAGGTCAAACATCGTCATTTTATTGTTATAATTAATAAAATAGATCGGGTTAAATCAGAGGAATTAGAGGAGTTAAAACAAACCATAATTGACAGTTTAATGATAGAAAATATTGAGATAGTTTCTATGTCAGCCGGGTTCAATCAAGGGATTCCAGATTTAGAAATAGCCATATTAAATTCAGTTTACGGCGAAAATATTCAAGCTGCTAATTTAGAATTTGCGATTAATCAACGTCAAGCCGCCGCCCTAACCCGTGCTAAAATTTGTTTAGAACAAGTGGAAACAACCATTAATGATCAACTTCCCTTTGATTTTTGGACAATTGATCTCCGAGGTGCGATTCATGCGTTAGGAGAAGTCACGGGAGAGGAAGTCACAGAATCGGTTTTAGATAGAATTTTTAGTCGTTTTTGTATTGGGAAATAGTATTAATTCAATTTAATAGCAGTGCCAGCGTCCTCGCTGGCTAGAATAATAATAATTAGAATAATAACTAGAATAATAATTAGAATAATAAACAGAATAATAACTAGAATAATAAACAGAATAATAAACAGAATAATAATTAGAATAATAATTAGAATAATAACTAGAATAATAAACAGAATAATAATTAGAATAATAAACAGAATAATAAACAGAATAATAACTAGAATAATAACTAGAATAATAAACAGAATAATAACTAGAATAATAAACAGAATAATAACTAGAATAATAACTAGCGAGTGAGGACACTCGCACTGCTTAAGGAATAAAACGATAGAGAAGTGCTATGGCAGATATCTACCCTTGGATGTGTAAGTTTTTACACTTTAGACTGTGGAGTTGAAGCATTCAACCCATAATGTTTTTCTTCAAAATCTTCAATTAATTTAACTAAAAGTTCTAGCAATATCTCCTGTTCAGGAGTTAGACTAGGACAAGCTAAGAGTGCTTCCACAATAGCTAAAAATTGTTCATTTTCTGCTTCTGTATTAATCAAATTAGGTAGCATTTTATTAATTATTGTACTGATTTAACAATGCTTTTAAAAACCTTTGACCAGACTGTTCTAAATCATCTTCTAAAGAAAAGGTGAGACTCTGTAAACGGATTGAACTATTAGGAAATAGACCATTTAGAGGTTGATTTAAAGGTTTTGGATAAACTAAAATAGCATTTTGGCTATTTTTCAAAGTAGCATAGGCGATCGCTTGATAAATGTCTTGATTTGACGGTTTGGAATCAGGAATTTTATATTTAGTATCGAGAATAAAGATAACTTGCTTTGTATTTTTATCATAAATAACTAAATCAATCTTAGATTCTATAATTTTACAAAAATCAATATTTTCTTGAGCTTTAATTTCAAAATTAGCGGGAAGATGAAACTTTAACCAAGCATAAACAAAGCGTTCATAGAGTATATCAGTTCTAACTAAAAAAGGAAACATCTGATAATTTCCGACTTGATGCGCTACCCCACAATGATCTAAGAAAAATCGACATAAACTGTGTAAAGTTTGATAATCTTGATTTAATCTATTATAGGATCGATGAATACAATCATCGCCCTTAAAAGGTCGTTGAGTCGCTAAACCTTGTAAGGTATGATAGACTTTTCTAACGGTTGTTGATAGCTGTTCTGAACATAACCCACTGCGACCGATAATATATAATGTCCATAACAAGATTTGATTATCTTCAATATCAGCCGTATACTGATTATATTCGCAATTGAGTTTAACTGTCCCAGGATGTTTAAACTGATATTTAAAATCAACCTTTCCCCGAACATAAGGCAAAAGTTCAGTATTTTTAAGATAAGTTCTATAAAATCCTTTGCGACTTTGAGCTAATATTTTTTGTGTTAAAATATCAGCTAATCGATTATAAAATTCTGGGATAGTTTCACAATGAACAGATCCGTCTAGGAGTTGAAAACTTTTTAAATTATAGGTATATTCTAACATCCTAAATAAATTAGCAATGGGAACTTTAGGTTTTAGGAAAATCTGAATATCAGGAGTTAAGGGAATGAAACCCACATAACTTTTAGCAGTGAGTTTATATTGTTTTTGGGTTTTCGGGGATGGATACTCAATCTCAATATATTTAAGATATTTAGAATAATTATGATAAATGATATCTGCGATCGCTTCTTCTAATTCCTCTGGTTTAAAGAATTTAGGTTGATGTTCTATCAGTTCAATTATTTTCATCAGCATTTAAAACCAGTTTAACTTTAACATTATTCCATCGAAATTGATCTATTTTATCCAGTGCATTATAAAAATATTCTTCTAAATAGGGTTCGATTTCCATTTCCCAGATATCCTGAATATTATCCTCAATATTGGGTATTAGAAAGGACGCCAATCAGAATCCAGTTTAACTTCAACCTTATACCATCGAAATTGTTTTATTTTATCCAGTGCGTTATAGAAATATTCTTCTAAATAGGGTTCGATTTCCATTTCCCAAATATCTTGAATGTTATCCTCAATATTCCATATCATAAAGAAAGATATACCGATTTCATAATTCGGATCATCAATCATTTTGTTAATATCTTGAAGAACTTGAATGAGTTGATATATCGAAAAGTTGATTTGATCGTCTTCATGATAACGTTTTAAAATATTATAATTTGGAGCAATTTTAATAAAAGCAAAACGACGACGCAACGCATGATCAACTAACGCAATAGAACGATCTGCTGTGTTCATAGTTCCAATAATTCTAACATTTCCAGGAATCTTAAAGGGTTCATTACTACCCACTAAATAGATTTCTTGATCTCGATATTCTAATAAATACATTAATTCCCCAAACACATTTGATAAATTTGCTCGATTAATTTCATCAATAATCAAAACACAAATATCATCATAAGCTTCGGCTTTTTTACAAAATTCTAAAAACCGACCGGGAACTAAATCATAAGTTAATTGTCCGTTTTCAGTCCGAGGACGTATTCCTTGAATAAAATCTTCATAACTATAGGAGGGATGAAATTGAATGATTTCTGAAAAACCATCTCTACCCGTAATAAAATGTTCAGCTAATTTTTGGGCAATAAAGGTTTTTCCGGTTCCCGGTGGCCCTTGTAAAATAACTTGTCCTTTGCGGTTAATATTGTTTACCCATCTTAGAAGTTCAGTTTGATCAATTCCTGTTTCTTCAGAACATTGATCTAAAGTATATTCGGGTTGTAAGTTTTGTTCTTCAATATCTGATTTAATATCAGTCATAATTTCATTCAATAATGAGGGGTTAATAGAATTAAAATGATATTTTTTAACAGCTACCAACCAATGAGAAAACATATCAAACAGATCATCATCTCGTAAAGCAGGTCTACCAGGCTGACGCATTTCGGGAGCGAGATTTTTAATAAGTTGTATTCCCGTGTTATTAATATCTGGATAATCAATTAACTGTTGAGTATAAGACGTTTGAACAAAATAGTTAATAACTATTCTTGATTTCTTATTAATCAAAATAAAATTATCGGGTCGAAGTGCATTCAGAATTGGGGAAATTATCCCAGACTGGAACCCTTTAGAGTAAGGTGAATTAGAAAAATTATTGCAAGCATTAATAAGTTTATTTGGGTGATCATTACAATAACGAACAAAATTAAGAATTGCTTGAGCAATATCAAACCATTGTTCTGCTTTTGTCCATTTTGAATATTTATTTCTAACATCTGTAGCAAGCGCAGGTGCAATATGTATCCATGCTCCTCTTTCCCGGTTAGCAGAAGAATCAGTATAGGGAAGTAGTTGTAATAATATAGAATCAGTTACATCTTCTCCCGCATCAGCCGCAGAAATAATCGCTTTAAAATTTCGACAACCTTGTTGACGCTGTTGGTTGTATGCTGCTATATGTCTTAAACCATCCCCAGAATAAGGATAGGAGTCTATAAATTCTAAAAATAATTCAGTAAATTGATCTTGAATATTACTCATATTTAGTTTAAATTTGATTGAGGTCAGTTTGTTATTTTTAAGATGGGGTTATCTGCAAGATTAGTAATTACTTTAAATTCATAATCTGTAATATAACGATAACTTTGAGGAGGATTTATTGTCGGTAATTTTTTTTTAAGAGTGGTTAACTCAATAGGTTTATCAAAGATATTGATACTACTAAAAAAAATAGCAACACCTAATGATGCACCTTGATAATACTGTTTAAAATCTTGATCTGTAATCCCCGCTTTATCTTTGACCTGTTCCCAGAAATATTTCTTTTTTTGAGGTAAATTTTCTGTAATTACCCGTTCTACTTCTAAAGAAGCAACTAAAATTTGTTGAGGAGATGTAACATATACCAAAACTAAATCTCCCGCTTCAAGACGAGTACGAACTCGGCGCAGTTCTACAGTTTTTTTACCTGCTAAAATTTTATCAGCATATTCTGGCTTTATTGAAAGTAGCAATATATTATTAGGCATTATTTTTTAGTGTTTAATTGATTTCCTCGGCAATATAGTATAGCAAATTTTTCCTTAGAAACATAGTACGCAGACTGCATTGTAAATTTATTCTCTAAAACTTCTTGAACCTCATTTAATGGGATAGGTAATTTCAGTAGTTCTGTATGACTAAATTTAATTGCCATAATTTCTTTTTCAGGATCTCCGCCAGCTACATCTAACACATCATTCCATTGATATATACCTAAATTTTGAAATCTACGAAATAGTTCTTGAGGTTTTCCTAATACTACTTCATCAAGACGAGATACAGCACGAATAGAGCTTATATCCTGATAACCTTTATCTTTATCTTTACTTACATACCATATAATTCTTCCTGAAACTCCTGGTTTAAGAGTTTTAGGAACAGATTTAGATTTATAATAAACAGCTTCTGTATTAAGAGCTAAGTCAATTTTACTAGCACCAAATAAGGCTTGATTTGCCAAATTATAATCAAATAAATTTTTCGCCCATTCAGGTTTAATAGGAATAATAAATGTATGAATATCAGCATCAAAAATTTTAGCTGGAAAAAGGAGTTTTTCTATTTCAAATAGTGTTTTTGTTTCTTGAAGTATATTATCAGATGATAGTAAATTGGCAATCTTAACACAGAAATTAAAATCTTCTGAAGATGTTTGAGCAATTATATTTAAGTGATCAGATAACTGTAAAGCTGTATCAGCTATAAATAGATTAGCTCTTAACCAACCGTTAGAGACTTGTATAAAAGTAGAATCTTTTTTAATAGCTTTAGTGGTTTTTTCGGATAGGCAAGAATCTGTAATCCTCGTAAAATTTCGCCTTTCTTTAAGGTTATCAAGGATAGAATTATAAATCAAATGGCCAATAATAGTATCAGCAATAGGGTGATCATCAAGAACTCTGATTATAGGTATTTCTAGTTCATCTGATTTATGTTTATCATATACTAATAAAGCAATTTTATTTTTATTTTCTAAAATATTCCAACATTCAAATTTATCTTTGTCTGTCAAAAATCTCTTGATTTTTTGGATAAACTCTGCTTTCTTTTCCTTGTTTGCTTTTGATAAAAATATTGTTTGTAAATCTTCTTTTCCCCACTGAACAGGAACTTTTGTAATTGACATTCCTGCCATACGAATAGGTTGATACTCTGTTTTGCTCCGAATCTCATCTATTTGAAAAATTAATTCTAAAGGAGAAAGAATAGATAGTTTAAATTGATCATAAAATTCATCTTTAAATTGTAATATTTGCTGATTTTGGGTGACAAAAATATAAGTTTCAGAAGCCAATATCTTTTGAAGATAACGGAAATTGTAGTTATCTAAATCAATATTTTTGCTTTTCAAAAAAATTGCTAATTCATTTTGATTGTCATTATTTTTTTGACCGACATCAAGTAAACTAAAATGTGTACTGAAAGTCATCAATTTTTTTCTTTGTTCAGAATTAGTAATATTATTTATTTGATTACTAATTTCATCAACTAAAGACAAATCTACTTCTGATTGCAACCAATCTGACATAAGAGATTTTGAATCTTTATTTTCTGGATTATCTTGTTCTTCCGCTATTTCAAAAAAGATTGGTGCATCTATAACAACAGATAATTTAGATTCTCTATTGGTTTCGTTTAATATTGATAGTAAATTAGGATGTCCGTAATCAAACCACCAATATGTGTTTTCTTTTCCTTCTGTTTTCGCAGCTTTATCAAACCGAGGGATAAAACCTAACTTTTGCCAAAAGTGATCTAAATTGAAGTCTCGGCGACAAGTTAAACCGATACCTTCATATTGTTTATCAGTATCAGTGATTTTTTTTAAATGATTAACTAATTTTTCGGGTATTCCTTTTTTACGCCAATTTTCACTAATACATAAATGAACTAGCCTAATTCGCTTGTTGTGCCTTTCTTTAGTTTTATATAAAAGATAACCAATACATTCTTTTTGGGGCGAAACAGCAACAATAATAGTTTTTTTAACCGCGTGTTCAATAAATGCACCTTTCGGAAAAAACCCCAATGTTTTATTATTTGCATCACCTAAATTGATTACAGTCTCTAAATAGGGAGAATTTTGATCAATTATTTCAGTATAGATATCGTCTGTATCTTTCATTGGTGTACTGTCCTCTGATTTTTAATTTACCTTTGGTATGGTTAGTTAAAATTGTAGTAACTAACTTTGAAATTGCGATAACAACCAAGCGCTAACTTTCCCATGATTTGTTTGACGACTACGACGAAATGCTTCCTCTAATATTCCCATTTCTAACCCGGGTAAAACTTGAGATTGTTTAATTCTATAACTACCTTGATTTTTAACCTCAAATGCAATAACTTTAACCGCTTGAACATCAATAATCCAATATTCTTGCACCCCTAAAGATTCATAAAGTAAACGTTTTTCCCCTTTATCATCTGCTAAAGAAGAATAGGCAACTTCTATGACTAAATCAGGCGCGGGAAACTGATCTAAATCAATAATTGTGGTTTCCCAAGGAATGATTTCTGCATTCTCACCAATATAAAAAGAAGCATCGGGTTGGGCTTCGTCAAAACCTCTTTTACGGTAGGTGCAGTTATCATGGCCATCTAAATCAATGCCTCGCAGACTGGCAAAGAAACCGACAGCCAAAGAAATAATAAAATGATCACGGGAATGGGGATTTCCTAGGGGTGACATTTCTAACCTCATGCGTCCATTAAAATAGTAACCTCTGGCGTTAGAATAGATGGGATCATTCAGTGCGGTGAGGTATTCATCCCAGGTTGCTGTTACCCAGGTATCGGTCGGAAGTAGAGTTTGGACAGGACTCATAACGGTATCATTGATGAGCGATCGCTTTTATTTTAACAAATTCAAACATAACTTACCAAGTGCTGTTAAATATTTTTTTTCACCCCGGCTCAGGGAGTTTATAATAATAAAATGTTACCCGATTTTAGTTTAATTAGATGGTATTATACAATAAATATCAATAACAAAAAGCCCAAGGATAACCGAGTGGCTTTAGACCCATTTTTTTTGTGAACTAGGAGGATTATTATTTATGGAACAGACTCACGAAACCTTAAAACAACAACTGAGTGCCCTATCCCAACGCTATCCCGATTTAGGCAAACGTCTGGCTGAAACCGCACAAAAACTCAAAACCGCAGGAACTCCGGCGGCCAAAACCTTAGTCGATGAACTGATAGCCTACTCTCAAGACTTTAGCAAGATTCAACAAACCCTACTGAGCCAAGGACAACCAACAGCCAGCCAAGCCACTTCTGTACAACAGTTAGAGAATTTATTGCCAAATCTAAAACCTGCCCCAACCCATCACAAGACGCACCAACAGGCGTTACAAATTTTAGAGCGAGTCCTATCCTTAACCCACAACGAACAAAAAGATTTTCCTCCCTTACAAACGGCTCAAAATCAGGCGCGGGAATTGCAAACCGCAATTTCTCAACAAACTAACCAACTGCATTCCGGGGCGGAAGCCTTAGCAACCGGAAATCATCCCTTGGTGGCGTTAGTTAATTTAGTCGAAAAACAAGACAGTTTAGACGATAATCAATGGGGGATTTTAGAAGAACAAATTACTGGTGCTTTTGGTAAATCTTTGGGTGTGGCAATTTCCAGGGGGAAAATTAATTTTACTGTTAAAACCACTGTTGTTTCTGCTGTTACTGCTCCGAAACCTGCAATTCCTGATATTGTAATTTTGGATGAACCTCAAGGATCTCGCGGCCCGGAATTAATTATTGTTCCCAGTATTGATGTTACGAAATTACCGCCAACAATTGATGGTAAAAATATCTTTTTTGGCAATGCTCCCCTAGTAGGTAAAACTCAAGAAAAAGCGACTCTTTCTAATATTAACTTAAAGATTTTAGTCCATTTACAAGGATTCGGCGATCGCACTTTTGCCGCCAGGGAATACGCAGGAACCCGGGGACAGGGACGGCGTTTAGAAGCCTTTCAAATTAATATTGATCCAGCTATTGCGGGTTTAAGTTTGCGCTATATGGCTCATATCGCAGCCATTGGTGACACACCCCTAACTCCCGAAGGTGAACTGGTGGGAGAGCGGGGCAAAAACCGACAAATCGAAGGATTAGCCATTGAATTGATCGGCCCCCAAGCCCCTAACTACACGGTCTTCTATACCGCCCATATCCAAAATAAAGGAGATGTTCCCGTCTGCACTAACGGCGAATACTGCGGCACCAAGGGTCAAGGGTTAAGGATTGAAGGGATGAAAATTTGGATTGAAGCTAAATAAAAGGCAATAAATGGGCAAGAGGGAAATACTATGAGTCATCACATCCTTAATTATCAGATTTCACCTATTGCCTATTGCCTATTCCCCATTGCCTATTTACGTTTTTTCCGAAGTTAATATATCAATCCTACTCAATAAGTTGCAATCTAGGATAGGATATAGTCGTTTTACCAAATCAACTGAAGATTTAAAACAAATCCTGGTAAAATATCTTCTTCCGATAAAGTTGGGGGATTTTCTAAAATTTCCTTTTCTTGTCCCTGACGATAAATTTCGACTTGACGGTTTTTCGGGTTAATTAACCAACCTAAACGAGAACCATTATCAATATATTCCTGCATTTTATCTTGTAGGGGTTTTAAAGAATCACTAGGAGAACGCAATTCTATGATAAAATCAGGACAGATTGGCGGGAATTTCTCTCGCTGTTCGGGGGTGAGAGATTCCCATTTTCCTAACAGTATCCAAGCCGCATCGGGGGAACGATCTCCACCATTAGGAAGTTTAAAACAAGTGGAAGAATCAAAGACAATTCCTAACTTAGTTTGTCGATTCCATAAATTTAATTCAAAATTAATATCTGAGTTACGTTTTCCAGTTTCCCCTCCTGTCGGTGGCATAATAATTAAGTCTCCTTTGGCGGTTCGTTCTAATTTTAATTCGCGGTTAGCGACACAAAGTTGATAAAATTGTTCATCGGTAATCGGGACGGTTTCTGGATTGTTTAAAATTAATGCTGTCATGTTTTTATCTCCTTGATAATGGTGATTAAAACTAAACCTATTAAAACCCTAACATATCCCACACTTCTAATCTCTTTCTGACCCGACTTTGAAACAGCCCTGCCATCCCCTGCCCCTCTACCCCTGAAGTGCCACAACTAACACTAATAAAAAGGCTTCTGTCCATTCAACAACAGCCCCATAAGTATCTCCGGTGTGTCCCCCCAAACGGGCGTTAAACCAAGCCCCAATTAAAATCGCGATCGCACTTCCCCCTAAAGCCAGACCCACAGCCACTAACCAACTTTGGGGATGGAGAATCATTAATATCCCACTTAAACCCATCAGCATCAGCACACCCGGAACTAAATCCCAGGAAGAATAGGGGGTATCTTTATGAAAAGCCCCTTTTCCTGTAGCTTTCAAATAGGGATAACGGGCGATCACCACCAATTGTCCCCACCGTCCCCAACCCGCTACGGCCATTAAAATTAATCCCCGGTCGGCCGTAATATCGCTTAAAGCCGCCACCTTCAACAAAACGATCGCGATCGCGGCCATTACCCCAAAGGCTCCCGTAACGCTATCTGCCATCACTTCCAGGCGTCGATTTGGGTCAGCCACAGCCAAACCATCAGCCGCATCCATGGCTCCATCTAAATGCAATCCTCCAGTAATTCCAATTCCGGTCACAATCACCAATACCGAGCGCGTCAAGACCGGACACCCTAATAGAGATAGTCCCCCATCCATCAATCCTAAAATACCCCCAATCAATATCCCAATCACCGGAGCAAAACGAGCGATACCGCGAAACTCCAAAGTCCAAGAGAGGGGAATGGGAAAACAGGTATAAAAAGCGATCGCTGCTGCTAATGCCGCCCCCTGGCGCTGGAAAAATTTGGAGAGCGATCGAAAGTAATCCTCTGACATGGTAAAAAATTAAATTTGCATAGATGTATGAATATTTTCTAGGGTATGCCAGAATTGAAATAGCAACTCAGGTTTTGTCTGAAAGTCAAAACACTTCAATCGGAGTTTACCAACTCCAGGGTTGTTAAATCGCAGTTCCAAAAACAAATCCATCCTTTTTGATTGCTTCCGATCATCAAAGATTAGAGAAGGAACAGAGGAACAAAAGATTTAAGGTTCCCTAATTAGAAGGTGTATAGTCGTCAGCTACCTGTACAGCCAGATACCTTTGTTCGTAATTCCTCAAAACCTAGGGATGGGAAGACTTCGCAACTACAAATTTCATTTAACAGAATCATTGCCATTCTGTAATTCACAGATTACATCTGAGGCTTTTGTTCCATGAGTTATGATCAACTAGACTACAGGGTCTCTGCTCCTTGCATTATTGATACGGGGATCATTGTTAACAAGCGGGATATGCAAAAACTGCTTGTTGATTTGGGTCGTGTCCGTTATATTAGTATTCAAGACGGACAGGTATGCAGCGAAGCAGAAGGATACATCCTAGAAGTTTTTGCCAAGCCACAACAGGCGACTTTAGTTGCCAATCATTCGTTGTATTTGAATGTTTATAGTTTCGATTACTTAGAACTCAAGCAATCTTCTGAGCAAGAAACTTATTTTGATCTAGTTCAAGAAGGGGGGAGATTATTACGATTAATTCCCTTAACAAATCCCTTACAAGAACAATTTAATCGTAATTTTAATACAGCGGCTCTTGATGCAGTTATGGATCAAGTTTTGTCATCAAATTGGGAGAATCCCCTAGATGATGAAGACTGTCCATTCTAAGTAATTAAGCCGTTTTCTATTGTTTTATGTCACATCCTTTTTCCTTTGAAATTCAGGCGCGCTGTAGTCAAACTAAAGCCCGTGTTGGCCTATTTCATACTCCCCATGGTTGGGTAGAAACCCCGCGATTTATGCCCGTGGGAACCCTCGCCAATGTCAAAACCCTGACTCCAGCACACCTCAAGGATGCGGGCGCCCAGATGGTTTTATCTAATACCTATCACCTACATTTACAACCCGGAGAAAAAATTGTCGCTGGGGCGGGGGGACTCCATCGGTTTATGGGCTGGGATGGCCCAATGTTGACGGACTCTGGGGGGTTTCAAGTATTTAGTTTAAGTAAAATTAACACCATTACCGAAGAAGGTGTTACCTTTCGTTCTCCCCATGATGGACGACTGATTAACTTTACCCCAGAACTTTCGATCCAAATTCAAAACGAATTAGGGGCGGATGTGATTATGGCCTTTGATGAATGTCCTCCCTATCCAGCGACCCGGGAGGCGGTTGTCAAGGCCACCGAACGGACAAAACGCTGGTTAGAACGGTGTATTAAGGCCCATAAACGGCCTGACCAAGCCCTATTTGGAATTGTTCAGGGGGGAGTTCATGGGGACTTACGACAACAGGCGGCGCGAGATTTAGTGGAATTTGATCTCCCCGGATACGCCATTGGTGGGGTGAGTGTGGGGGAACCTTCGGCTTTAATTGAAAAGATTGTTCAGGTGACAACCCCAATTTTACCGTTTAATAAACCCCGTTATTTAATGGGAATCGGAACCTATCGAGAAATGGCCCAAGCGATCGCCGCCGGGATTGATTTATTTGATTGTGTAATTCCGACCCGTTTAGGACGTCATGGGGCGGCGTTAGTTCAAGGAGAACGATGGAATTTAAAAAATGCTCAATTTAGGGAGGATTTTCGGCCATTAGATGCCACTTGTCCCTGTTATACCTGTCAAAATTTTAGTCGAGCTTATCTGAGTCATTTGGTACGAGCTAAGGAAGTTTTGGGTTATACCCTAATTGCCATTCATAATGTTACCGAATTAATTCGTTTTACCCAAAGAATTCGAGAGTCGATTTTAAATCATCGGTTTGCGGAGGAGTTTCAATTTTGGCTGACTTCAACCGATGCGGAAGCCACCTTAGAGGACGACGAAATCGACAAACGTTCCGATCATTAACCTCCCTCTTAGTAAGCCCTAAAGGGCTTCTTCATTGATTTTTGACATTTTTAGTATCTTAACAAAAGTAAAGTTTAATTTAACCACAAAGACACAAAGACACAAAGTTTAACCCCCCTGTTTTTTCTCTAATTCATCAATTCTGATTTTGGTTTCTTGGGCTGCTTTTTGATTTCCGGTTTTTTCCAGAATGGCTAAGGCTTCTTTCCAGGTTTGGAGGGCTTGGGAATATTCCCCTTGCCCATAATAAAGCGTTGCTAAATTATTTAAAGCTGCGGTTAAATTATTTTGATCATTGGCTAATTTTGCCAATTCAATTGCTTTTTGATAGGAGCTTAAAGCCTGATCTGGTTGTTTTAATTTTTCCTGAATTTCTCCGATTAAATTATGAATTTTTGCCGCCCCCGTATTATCCGCAATTCGAGTCATGAATTCTGACGCTTGTTTTAAATAAACTAAAGCCTGGGTATCATCTCCTAATTGACGATATAATAACGCCATATTACCTAATAGTCGTCCGACTCCGGCTTGATCACCAATTTGACGCCGCAGGGCTAAAGCCTGTTGATAAATTTCTAAGGCTTTTTGGGTATCTCCTTGAACTAAATATAACGCCCCTAAATTATTTAAGGTGCGACTCAGATCCCGTTTATCCCCCACTTCTTCCCTAACTTTTCGGGCGTCTTGATAGAATTTTAAGGCTTGATCATATTGTTTTAAACTGCTATAATCGGAGGCTAAATTATGTAAAGATTCAGCAATATTAGGTCGATCATTAATAGACTGAGCAATTTGTAAAGCTTCTTGATGGAGTTTCAAGGCTTCTGAGATTTTGTTTTGATTGCGATAGGAAAATCCGATTAAATTTAAACTCCGACTGATTCCTATTTGATACTCTGGATTTTTATTTTCTGCTTGTTGATTTAATTGTCGATAGGACGTGAGAGCTTGTTGTAGGACTTTTAAGGCTTCTGTATCGTTGCCTAAATTACTATAAACTTCTCCAATATAAGTTAGGGTTTCGGCAATTTCTTCGGGTTTACCTTGTTTTTGTTGTTGTTCCAAAACCTTTTTAAATGTGGCTAAGGCTTCAGGAAATAACCCTTGACGAAATTGTTCAACCCCGATTTTAAATAAAGCATTAATATCAGGTTTGGCTGGGGTTTGAGCTAGAACTATTGTTGATTGTCCTCCGATAAAATTGCACGGGGGGGTATGGAGTAACAACCAACTGATTCCTACGCCGAGGGAAATTTGCAAAACTCCCGAATTAACCGTTAGAATACCCAGGGGTTTTAATAAAAATAACCGTTTTTGAAACAACAACCAATTATTCATGGCAAGATTTAAGAATAAACACCGGATATGAGAGAAAAAATAACGGAATGGGGAAACACAAAGAATTGATATTCGGTGATTTTTCCTGTCCCACCCGCGATTAAGTTCACCTCTATATTAATATTGATCAAAATGCTCCTGAATTTAACTGTTGATACTATTCTTAACCGTGCTGTAGCAGGTGATGACCTATCCCCAGAGGATGGGGTGATTTTGCTCGAACAAACTGATCCGGTGATTCGGGAGAATATTCGGCTGGTGAGTGATACCTTGCGATCGCAACAAGCAGGGGAGACTGTTACCTATATTATTAATCGCAATATCAATTTTACGAATATTTGTGAACAGCATTGCAGTTTTTGTGCCTTTCGTCGAGATGCGGGGGAGGAAGGAGCTTTTTGGTTAGACATTCAGCAAATTTTGGAAAAAACAGCCGATGCAGTTACCAGAGGGGCGACGGAAATTTGTATGCAGGGGGGGTTAAACTTAGAAGCGAAAATTCAAGGAAAATCCTTACCCTATTATCTAAATTTAGTCCAAGCCATTAAGACTAAATTTCCTCACCTGCATTTTCATGGCTTTTCACCCCAAGAAGTCCAATTTATCGCCAGAGAAGATGATCTCAGTTACGCGGATGTGATTATGGCTTTAAAAGATGGGGGAGTGGGTTCGATGCCGGGAACTGCTGCGGAAATTCTAGCAGATTCAGTCCGAAATATTATCTGTCCTGAAAAAATTAATACTGCCACTTGGTTAGAAATTGTTGAAACAGCCCATGGTTTGGGGGTTCCGACTACGAGTACGATGTTATCGGGTCATATTGAAACACCCCAACAGCAAATGCACCATTTACAGCAGTTGCGATCGCTACAACAAAAAGCCCAGAATTATCCGGCTAGAATTACGGAATTTATTATTTTACCGTTTGTGGGAGAAATGGCTCCAGCCCCTTTGCGGCGACGGGTAGGACGGGATCAACCGATTTTAGCGGATACTTTGTTATTAACGGCGGTGGCTCGAATTTTCCTGGGAAATTGGATCTCTAACCACCAACCCAGTTGGGTGAAATTAGGGTTAGAAGGGGCGACGGAAGCCCTGCGATGGGGTTGTAATGATATTGGGGGTACTTTAATGGAGGAACACATCACTACCATGGCGGGTGCTAAAGGTGGCACTTGCATGGAGCCAGAAACTTTGAAAAAAGCGATCGCGTCCCTGGGGCGTCCTCATCAACAACGGGATACGGTTTATAAGAGGGTAATGGGTAATACTTCGACTTCGCTCAGTAACAGGGTAATGGGTAATTCGTAATTCGTAATTCGTAATTCGTAATTAAAAAAAAGACTCGCCCGGATGAAGATTAAATCATCTTGACGAGTCGAAAGGACAAAACAGAAACTTTGATTTTCAGGCGACAGAACTGTCATTTAATTCTTCAGTTAATTCTTCAGTTGAACCATCATTATGGGAATTTCTGTAAAGACTGGGTAAAGAGCCACTCCAGTTGAAAATTTTCTTATAGAATCACATCTTATTGGTCTATTTGTCTTAAAATTGCTGGGTGTATTCTGGCTCCTGGTAACAATTATCTGTAAAATAATCGAGCCAGTTACAGTTTCACATTCAGAGGTGGACAATGATTGATGAAGGTGTCGTTAAATATTCCTGTGAATGGGTTTTGGGGGAAAGAGTTGCTCTGGAATCGATCAAATCTTTAATCCAATGGCGAAATCACATTCATAAATTAGGATTAATTGGGGTTTATGACAATGGTATTGGATTTGGAAATATCAGTATCCGTATTCCTCATACTTTACAATTTATTATTTCTGGGAGTCAAACCGGACATTTAGCTGAATTAGAACCCGAACATTATACCGTTGTGACGGATTTTGATATTCAACACAATCATCTCACCTGTTACGGGCCAATTCAAGCCTCCTCTGAATCCCTAACCCATGCTGCAATTTATAGTTATCAACCCGATATTAATGCCATTATTCATGTTCATCACCCCCAACTTTGGCACGATCTATTATATCAAGTTCCGACTACCCGGAAACAAGTTCAATATGGAACCCCAGAAATGACAAAGGAAATGTTTAGATTGTTTGAGCAAGAAAATTTAAGTCAGCAAAAAATATTAGTGATGGCTGGACATGAAGATGGATTTTTAACCTTTGGAAAAGATTTAGATGAAGCAGGAGAAATATTATTGAACTATAGCAATCCTATTTGAGTTGTATCCAAAATTTAAGCTGGGTTTGAATATTTTGGGCGATTAAAATAGCTTCATCTACCCCAGTTTTGGGTAGAATAATGGCAAATTCTTCCCCCCCCCCATATCGGGCGACGAGACCCGTAGAATATCTCATGGCTTTAGAAATAGCCTGGGCTACCTCTCGCAAAGCCTGATCCCCGGCTAAATGTCCATAGGTATCATTATAGGGTTTAAAGACATCTAAATCGCAGATAATCACTGATAAGGGGGCTTGTTCTTGAGATAATTGATCCCATTGACTTTGTAAATATTCATCAAAATAACGACGGTTAGCAATTCCGGTTAAACTATCAGAAGTTGCCAAATATTTTAATTCATGATTAACAATTTGTAACTGATGATAAAGTTCTGATTGTTGAATAGCGTAATTCGGTCAAATGCTGCTTCAGCAAGCCCTATCTAGGATACTATAATGATAAAGTGCTTCTAATCGTTGATTTTCCTGAACACTCGGAGATGGGGACATATCTTGAGGTAACCTAGAATAACTACCAATTATATCTGCTTTGGATTAGCACAAATGAAGCGTCATTCTTTAATAGGGATGGTTTTAACAACATTTTTTATAGTTTTAATCAGTCAAATCCCAACTATTGCCACCGATGATAAAATTCCATTTCAACCCCACCCTTTACCAGAAAGTTTAGAACATTGGCAAGATCCAAACAATCAAGGGGATTATTTTGATAAAATTGAAGCTCCTAATTTTGGTCATTTAGTTTTTTCAAACTTTCCGATCAAAGTTTATATTGAAAATCCCGTTTCCGAGCAAAACTGGAAAGAAAGTATTTCATCGGCTATTTTTAAATGGCATAATTATCTACCCTTCAATCTAGTTGAAGAACCTGAAAATGCTGATATTGAAATTATTAGAAAAAATCCTCCCCTAGACCCCCAGAAAAAACGCGCTAGTTCCGCAGAAACCCGTTATCAAGTTTCGGTTAAATATACCCCCCAAGGGTTTCCCTATTTATCCCACCGCTTTACAATTTGGTTAAGTCCCACCCAAACCGGAAAATATATTCAAGCCGCCGTCCTGCATGAATTTGGTCATGCTTTAGGAATTTGGGGTCATAGTCCTGAACCCACAGACGTCATGTATTTTTCCCAAGTTCGAGAACCCCCGCCTATTTCTGCTAGAGATATTAATACTTTAAAACGGATTTATCAACAACCGACTCGTTTAGGCTGGCCTGTATTGTAGTAGGTAATGGGTAATGGGTTTTGGGAGGGAAAGAATTTACAGTCGGGTTTGCTGGATTAGTCTTAATTAAACACCAGCAAAAGCGCGACTGTAGTAGGAATTAATGATTAGAAACGTAAGTTGCTAATCCTCTGAATTTAAGCCCTAAAATAATATCATTCCATTCGGAACCTAAATAGTTTCCAGTCATAGTAATAGCATTAATAAAGTAGAATCCATCTAAATCCGTTGCTTGTTCTGCCCAATTATTAATATCAAATGAGTCAGTTTTATTAAATTCTGGTACAGTTTTATTATTATTTTCATCGGGTAATACATAGAGATTGTCTCCGTATTTCTCCACAATTGTTACCCCTTTAACTTTATGAATCTTCATCGGGGAAATTGTTTTTGATGGGTTGTATCCTTGAATAATTTTCATGTCAACCTTTCCTTGAGGGTAATGATTACATTGAATTCCTGAGTGTGAGTCGGATTAGAATGATGTTGATATTGCTACTATCTCTGGTAAAGTCGGTTCTGATAGGGAAGATTGTTCCAGTTTTTGGCGCGTCCCCAAAATCTTTGCTCCCAATACACAAAAGACGAAATCCATTATGTAACGGATGTGACAGTTGAGCAAGTGGTTTTGCCATTGTCGTTACTTTTTGTAAAATTTCCGGTTTTTGATTATTCTTTCTTGAATAAAAAAACCCCTCTCTGGGACTGAGAAGGGAATAGGGAATAGGGAATAGGGATTTTAACGGACTGCTACGGCGGTTTCTTCTAATATAATTTCGCAGGTATCACCGTTATATCCTCGTTTGGGTTGAACAAAAACTTGATCACCCGCTTGTAGTTCCAGTTTGTTCAACTGTTCTTTGCTTAAATGGGCAACAATTTCACGCCCATCGGCTAGGGTTAAATCCACTTGAATATCCCAGCCTAAATGAGTCACCCGTTTCACGTCTGCAACAGCACTAAGTTGTTGATAATTACTGGTATGTAATTCCAGATCATGGGGACGAACAAAAATATTAGTAGCAGTAGAATCTAAATCAAAATCTTGAAATAGTGTTGTATGACGGGGTAACAGATTCACGCTACCGATAAACTGCATAACAAAGGGGGTCGCCGGGTGATCATAAATTTCTGAGGGGGTTCCCACCTGTTCAATTTTGCCCTGATTCATCACCACAATTTCATCCGCGACAGCCATGGCTTCTTCTTGATCATGGGTGACAAATACACTGGTAACGTGAACTTCATCGTGTAGTTGACGTAACCAACTGCGTAATTCTAAGCGAACTTTGGCATCTAAGGCCCCAAAGGGTTCATCGAGTAATAAAACCTGGGGTTGCACGGCTAAAGCTCGGGCTAAAGCCACCCGTTGACGTTGACCGCCAGAAAGTTGGGAGGGATAACGATTTCCTAATCCGGTTAACTGAATTAAGTCTAATAATTCCTCAACTCTGGCTGTAATTTTTTGCCGAGGATGTTTGCGAATTTCCAAACCAAAGGCGATATTTTGACGGACATTTAGATGTTTAAACAGGGCATAATGTTGGAAGACAAATCCAATATTGCGCTTTCTGACATCTAAATAAGTGGTATCTTGACCGTTGATAATAATTTGTCCACTGGTAGGGGGTTCTAATCCAGCTATCGCTCTTAATAAAGTAGACTTTCCTGAACCCGAAGGCCCTAATAATGCGACTAAAGTTCCATCTTTAATTTCCAAGTTAATGTTATCTAAGGCTTGAAAATTACCGAATACTTGAGAAACGTTGTTAATGACAATACCCATAGTACCTCACAATAAAAGATTTGAATTAGAATCGGTCAAAAATGTCTTAACTGTGACTGGTTTTTCTCTCTAAGATTTCTTTAAGAACTAAAGTCACTAGAGCCAGTAACGCTAAAATAGTGGCAGCACCAAAAGCAGCCTCCGTTTGATAGTTTTTGTAGGCTTGTTCCACAAAGGTTGGTAAGGTTAAAGTTCGGCCAGCAATTAATCCAGAAACAACCGCCACCGCCCCGAATTCACCCATAGCTCGAGCATTAGTTAATAGCACACCATAGAGCAAACCCCATTTAATATTAGGTAGAGTCACACGCCAGAAAATTTGGAAATCCTTGGCGCCTAAAATCCGGGCGGCTTCTTCCTGTTCTGAACCCAATTCTTCTAAAACTGGAATTACTTCCCTAGCTACAAAAGGTAAAGAAACAAATAGGGTTGCGAGTACCATTCCGGAGAGGGAAAATAACACCTGAATATCCAGGTTTTTTAACACTGGCCCAAACCAACCATTCCGACCATATAAGAGCACAATCATTAACCCGGCTACCACGGGAGAAATAGCAAAGGGCAGGTCGATAATACTAATTAATAAGGTACGACCTCTAAATTGATTTCGACCAATTACCCAAGCAGCACAGAGTCCAAAAACCGTGTTGATCGGAACAACAATCAAAGCAATGATTAAAGTCAGTTGCATGGCTTTTTGAAAGTCACTGCTATTAATAGCAATCACAAACTCTTGGGTTCCTTTATGGAAAGCTTCATAAAAAACAGCGATCGCTGGAATAAATAAAACCAAAGCCAGATAGAGTAAAGCAATACCAATCAGAACCCATTGAACCCAAGGAAAAGATTCAGACTGAACAGAATTTTTTTGCGAAGATGACATAAAGAGTAAGGAATTCAGGGGTTAAAATCTTAACTTTTCATAGAATAACGGCGGCCCCACTGTTGCAGTGCATTAATCAAAAGTAATAGGAATAATGAAGCCATTAATAGCACTGTTCCCACGACTGTCGCCCCCACATAGTCATATTGTTCTAGGCGTTGAAACACTAAAATCGGGGCAATTAAATCTTTAAAAGGAATACTAGAAGAAATAATCACCACCGAACCATATTCTCCTACTGCTCGGGAAAATCCCAGGGCAATTCCGGTTAGAATTGGAGGCATTAAGGGGGGCAGCAAAACCTTAAAAAAAGTTTGGAATTGAGATGCACCTAATGACCAGGCGGCTTCCTCCGTTTCCCGTTCCATTTCTTGCATCACCGGTTGTAAAGTTCTGACCACAAAGGGTAAAGAAATAAACAACATAGCAATAAAAACTCCCACACGGGTGAAGGCAATTTTAATACCAAAGGGAGTAAAAAATTGTCCAATCCAACCGTTATCGCTATAAACCGTTGCTAAGACTAAACCAGCAACCGAAGTGGGTAAGGCAAAGGGTAAATCAACCGCAGCATCGATTAATTTTTTCCCAGTAAAGCTATAACGAACTAACACCCAAGCGATTAAAGTTCCCATCAGTCCATTAATTGCACCCGCAGCTAAAGCGGTTACAAAAGTAATGTTATAAGCGCTCATGGCAACAGGACTAAAGGCGATTTTCCAGAACTCCTGGGGAGATATCGTTAAGGATTTTGTAATTAATGCTGCAAAGGGCAGAATTAACATAAAAATCAGATAGGAAAAGGTAAAAACCCAGGGGAAAGAAAGCCTCCCCCAAAGTTCTTTTAATGGGTTATTAGAAGCTGGTTTCTGGGTTTTAAACTGGTCTACAGAAGTCACCATTAATGTTTAATACTCTACGGGGAATAGGAATTGAATTGATTGTTTACCAACCATCTACTTCTGATTGGGAATCCTGCCAAATTTCAACGTCCAAATCGGCAAGATAAATCAGGGCACTATCAATTTGTTGGGGAGTTCCTTTCAGGAGTAAATCAAACCAACCATCTTCCCGGGCATTCTGACCTAAAATTGCTCCGATAATGTTAACTTGTAAACCATAATCGGAAGCTAGGCGAGAAATCACGGGTTCTTGGTGGTATTCCTTGGGAATTCTGACTCTAATTCGGGAATCAGATTGATACTTTTCTCTGGCATTTAATCCAGATAAATCTGTATTTTCTTGATCAATATTTGGAGAATTCAAAGACATTTTAATCTCCTCAAATAAATGACTAGAATTTTAGGGACTGAATCAATCTCTATTTAGATTGGGCAATTTTGGCTTGGATTTGATCAAAAATTGCTCCGTCAGCAAAAAATTTAGTATCTACCGCTTCCCAACCCCCTAAATCTTTAACAGTAAATAGTTTTTCAACCTTAGGAAATTGGCTGGCAAATTCTACTTGAATCGTAGGCTCAACGGGTCGGAATCCCACCTTAGCGAACTCTCTTTGAGCTTCTGGTGTAAATAAAAATTGGGTAAAAGCTTGTGCTACTTGACGGGTTCCATTTTTGTCTACATTAGCATCGACAACGGCAACGGGGTTATCAATGGAAATGTTATAATCCGTTGGCACAACATAGGGTTGTTTGTCCCCTTTTTGACGGGCTAAAATTACCTCGTTTTCATAATTAATTAAGACATTACCCTGTCCCTGTTTAAAGAAAACATCACTAGCTTCCCGGGCATCTTTCGGCAAAACCGGAACTTGACGAAAGACAGCCTCTAAGAAACTTTGGGCTTCTTGTTCAGTTCCTCCAGCCTGGGTGATAACACCCCACAAAGCCATAATGTTCCACTTCGCTCCGCCAGAGGTTTTGGGGTTGGCTGTCACCACCTGAACACCATCGCCAGTTAAATCAGACCACCCCTGGACATTGGTAGTGCCTTCTCTAAGCACCAAAGCGGCAACAGATTTATGAACAATCGACTCATTGGGAAGTTCCTGTTCCCAACCGGGTTGGATGAGTCCGGCTTGCTCTATTTTTTCCGTATCTCCGGCTAAGGCTAAAGCCACCACATCGGCATTAAGTCCATCAATAACGGCGCGGGTTTGGGAACCCGAACCCCCATAACTTTGTTCAAACTCGACGGTCTGTCCGGTTTGGGCTTTCCACTGGGCTGCGAACTTAGGAATGATATTTTCATAAGCCGTTTTAGTGACCGCGTAGGATACGAGGGTTACTTTAATCGGTTTATCTGATTGTTGGGCTTGGGGCGATGAGTTACTGGCGGTGTTATTGGGTGAGGAGCAAGAAACCGCCATCGCGTTAATCACCAGTCCAGTGAGGACACAACCAATAAACTTAGCCGAGGAACGTTTTGGGGGTAACGGTGAACTGATTCGCATTATCATACTCCTGAAATTCGTCTGGAATTTATTTACACAGTCTTTTGTTTTTGACTGCCTTTGGATTCTATACTAAGTTAGTTTGAATTTCAATACATCTGCATTACAAAATTAAAAACTTAAATTTATCAATCAATGCTTTTACCATGTCAAAATACATATAGGCTGACCCAGTTATGTAGTCAGAGGCAGTCCAATCCAGTTATCCTCCCCTGGTGTTCAGCCCCGCAATGCGGTTCTAGGAACTGCACTCCCAGCATCGCTACCCCTAAGCCAGCTATAAACTATAAATTTGGTGGAGTCCCAATAGGGAAGTAAAATATGGCAGCACAAGCACCTTCATCACCTGAAGCCGAGTTAGCAAAACTTTTGATTCAGACTAACTATCTTTTCCGAGACTTAGAAATTAACTGGCTGGCTCAGTACCTTCCAGGCGACCTTGTTATAGAAAAGCTGTATTCTAGCCGTCCTGTCTATACAGCCTTTCGTCCCAATATCTTTTTAGATGTTCTCTATATTATTATTAGTGGCGGGCCAATTATTACTCGAAGTACACCCCTAGACCGAATTATTGCCATCAGTTATCCGGGGGGATGTTTTGGGATGAGAAATCTTCCCTTTGGTTTTGGCCAGATGAGTCGGGCGTTTCCCAGTTTAGTCGAAGCCTACAAAACCACCGATATAATTAAACTGCCCCTGGATACCCTGAAAGAAATTTATCAGGATAGTCCAGTGGTGCGGGAACGCTATGATAAATTCTTTGAACTGCGGGAAAAATTTCAGTATCATCTACTTAATTGCAGTTCCTATCCTCCTCAAGCCGTGGCTGCACTATTCAGGGCATTGGTCTATCAAGAACGCAGTCTAGGAAATCAACCCCAGTCCGACGGAGTTTATACCTTCGATTTGCCTATTGATGTGATCGCTCGTTCCTGTCAGTTAAACCACCGCACCGTTGAACAGGTTCTCAAAGGAATGCAGAAAGTCAAATTAATTGAAGCCGCGAAATCCAGTGATTCCTCGGAAGATACGATTCGAGTTATTGACCCCGAAGGATTAAAAGAAACCTATAGTGCCACCCGGGATAAGGTTTCGTGGTGGCCGTTGAAGTAGGTAAGGATTAGGGGAGAGAAATAATTAACTCCTGATTCTTGGGTTTTGAGTTGTGAGTCCTAATTGTGCAATGGGCTTGAATAGAGCTGCACCCAGGAGTCCGAGGGCAACACTAAAGGCAAGAATCACACCGACTGGAAGTTGCACAGACTCGAAAAATAGGAACCTCAGAGAAATCGGTGTAGCGTTTTGGACTGCAAGAATGGCAATCGTACTAATCCAGAAAGCTAGGATAAAACTGGTGACAATGGCAGGGGCATTAGGCATAAATAATAACAATCTATCTTAGGAAAGAACTTATTTTCAATCATATTCAATCATAATCAATAATTAGAGTTGAACATTAACATCATTAGAGTGGGTTGTATCTTGGAAATCCCGACGTCCGCCGCCTCTGTCTGGTTCGTAGGGGCCATTGAGTCCTGTACGGGCGGAAAGTAATTGTGAGGTGCTCAGAACATCTGATAATTTATTAGAAGCAGAACCAGCGGCTAAAGCGTTAGTAGTAAGACCAACGGATAAACAAACTGATAAAACTAAAGATGTATAGGTTTGCATAATAAAGTGTCCCTTTAAGTCTGTCCACTTCCTTATACAAACCGTTAATATTTAGATCGGGATAACTGTCAAAAGTTTTTGTTAAATCCGGCTATAACCCCTCTAAAATTAACCAGTTACCGGAAAAATTTAAACGCCCGAAAACTTTTAGGAAGGAAGGAGTGGGAATATTTTGTAATTGTTCGTTGATTTCTGGGTATAGGGTGACTAATTTCCAGGTTTGACCTGTAAACTGTCCTTGAGTTAGGGTAAAACGATAGTCTTGGTGACTCTGACGCTGGAAAATACCCTCGAAGGCGTGACTATTTTTAGCAGGATAACGAGGGTTTGGGGATGCCGGACAATTACCATCAATGGGATATAATTCGGGATGCTCTAAATAATAATATTGCCAGTGCAACCAATCGGGATGATCGGGTGGTAAATTAAATAAAGGAATTACTGCTTGGGGGGCAATTATATCAGTTAATAGGGCATTTTGTAAGGTTCTCACTGATAATTCTTGGGGTTGTATTCCCTGTTCAATACATAAAGCTGCGGCCATTCCCGCGGCTTGTCCAATGCCTAAAACCACAGGTTGTAAACGGGTTGCACCATTAGCAATATGGGAAACGCAAATATTTTTTTCACAGACTAATAAATTGTCGGTATTAATCGGAATTGAAGCTCGATAGGGAATAGTAAAAGGGGTTCCTGTCCACCGTCCACCCCAACGTAAACTTTTAGGTTGTAGGGTTAATTGAAATTGGGTATAATGATGATCATTAGCGTAATTTCCGATCGCGATCGCTTCACATTCTCCGGCTTCATTTAAAGGTAAGGGAGCAGTATAACCATTTTCAATCGGTAAAATATCTTGTTCTATAATTGTTTTTAATCCTTCAATTCGGCGACTTTCTCGATAGTAAGGATGGAGGGCAAAAGCCGATAAAATATCAGGATTAATATTAAAATTAGGTCGATTTTCTATAGGGAAAGTTCCCGTTGCTAATCCATATCTGCTTCCTAATTTTGTTTGAATAAACCGAGCAAAACTCAGGCTATGGTAAAAACTTTCTTGCCAGAATTGCAAACGCTCAGAGTTTGAACCGATTAACCTATCTAAATTTTGATCATAATCATTGCCCTGTATCGGCCAGTTAATCATAAACTTATTGTCGGGTAATCTACCATAATTTAGGAATGATTCTATATCATAATTTTGCCAAGCATTAGTAAATAATTCCGGGGTATTAATGGGGGGAATATCAATTTCTGGTGCTATGTTACCTTCTCCAAAATCCTGCATGATAAAAACCCAGGTTGGAGCTTGCCCCCCCCCCAACCCCCTGTGCACGGGGGGCTTAGGGGGGGTAGTTTTCATTAATGTTGATAGCTCAATTGGGGCGCTGGGTTCTTGCCATTGGTCTTTGGGTTCCCATCCCCAACGATAGGGAATTTCTGCGAGTTCTAAAAGGTCGCCTAATTCCGTCCCATCTAATATAATTTTAGCATGAATAGTACAGGAATTAAATCTAACCTCTGTAATTTTATTCCCTTGTTTAATAACTTCTAAAGGTTGTTGTTCGGGTATCCATAATAAATTCGGTTCTGCTTTAACCCAATCGGCAAAAATATTAGCTCCTATTTGGGGATGATAAGTAAAGAAACTCACCCAAGCATTATCTAAACCTTGGGGTTGACGGTGGTTTAATTCGCGTAAAAATGCCCCCCAAATTCCAGTTTGAAATGCTGCTAATTCATTACCATCTGGTGCAACAACGCCCGCAGAAGTTAACATTCCTCCTAACATCGGCCATTGACTAACTAAAATAGTTTTTGCCCCCCGACGGGCGGCTTGCAATGCGGCGGCTGTCCCTCCAGTTCCGCCTCCAACAACTAAAACATCCGCTTGTAAGTGATTCATCAGCTATTTGTTAACAAAAAAAACAATCCAAAAATTATCGGTTAAAATAGAACCCAGTAGTAAGCCCTTTAGGGCTTAATCCGCTAAAAGTAATTACCAACGGCATCTATCTAACTAATGTTTTTTGCATAATCCTTGGGAAGAAGCCCTAAAGGGCTTACTACTTTGGGAAGAGGCCCTGAAGGGCTTACTACTTTTATATTTATTTGGATGAAATGGTCAAGATTCTATCTTTAAAATTTAAAATAACTGGTAATTTCCTGGGGTTATGGGGGGTTTGGCTTCCGGTTGTGGTCATTTTGGGACATATTCCCATCGCCCAAGCCCAAGAGGTCATCACTCAACCGATAGTTAATATTCCTCCAAGTGATACGAGTTATACCCTAGGCCCAGGAGATTTGCTCCAACTCGATATTTTTAATGTTCCTGAATATAGTGGTAATAATGGTCATCATCAAGTCTCGATTGATGGTTCTGTGAATTTGCCTTTAATTGGTAATATTTCAGTTCAAGGAATGACGGTAGACCAAGTAACGGCACTGATTCAACAGCGCTATGGAGAATATTTACAACGGCCGATTTTAGCTCTTAAATTAATCGCAGCCCGTCCTCTACAAGTGGCGGTGACGGGAGAAGTTCAACGTCCGGGGTCTTATATTGTCTCTCCGTCCGCAGCTACGACCCCGAATAACCCTATGATTGGAACCCCAGAAGTATCGGGTACAGGGGGACGTTTACCCACAATTACAAGGGTATTACAAATGGCCGGAGGAATTACCCCTAGCGCGGATATGCGACAGGTAAAAATTCGGCGATCAAGTGGAACTGGGGGGGAAAAAATTATCAATTTGGATTTGTGGGAACTCCTACAAACGGGAGATTTACGTCAGGATATTACCCTGCGGGACGGAGATACAATTTATATTCCCACCAATACCGAACACAATGCGGCGGAATCTTCCCAATTAATTACCGCTAATTTTGCTAGTAATAATAATCAACCCATAAATGTTGCTGTGGTCGGTGCAGTTAATCGCCCCGGAACCCATACCCTAACCTTAGAAACGGTTCCCAGAATTCCCTCTGAACCCGGTCAACCTATCGAGGGTTCAGTGGCGGCGACTGGGGGACTGTTTACGGTGACGAAAGCCCTGAAAATGGCGGGGGGAATTACTCCGGGCGCGGATATCCGTAATATCCAGGTACGACGTCTGACCCGCACTGGAACCGAACAACAGATTACTGTAGATTTATGGAAACTGTTACAAGAAGGAGATTTGAGCCAAGATGCGATGTTACAACAGGGAGATACGATTGTAGTCCCAACGGCGACAACGGCCGAAAGTCAACAAAATGCGGAGGTATTGGCTGCTTCTTTTTCTCCCGATACCCTAAAAATTAGTCTGGTGGGTGAGGTGGTGTCTCCAGGGGCGAAAAGTCTCCCTCCCAATACTGCTTTGAATCAAGCTTTGGTGGAAGCGGGGGGATTTAATGAATCCCGGGCGAATAAAAAACAAGTGGAATTAATTCGTATTCATCCGAATGGGACGGTTTCTCGGCGCCAAATTGCGATTAATCTATCGGCGCAAGTGAATGAGGAAACTAACCCAACCCTGAGAAATAATGATGTTATTGTCGTTGGTCGTTCTGGGGGGGCGGCTTTCCGAGAGGGTTTAGGAACTGTGTTAAATTCGTTAAGTCCGATTAACAACTTTTTAGGGCTTTTTCGATTTGTGAATATTTTTTAATAGGAGAGGGAACAGCCCCCCCAAACCCCCCGTGCACGGGGGGCTAGGGGGGGAGGGAACAGGAGGACAAGATTTATAAGCTATATTATATCCGGTGTGAAAATGGGATGTCATTCCGGCTTTGGCGAGAATCCAGATTCTAAACTTATGGCGACTGCTATACAAAACTGAAATTGTTGAAATTACCCCAAAAATTAATATGAAAAATAAAAAATTATCTCAACTCTCTGTTGATAAAAATACTAGAAAAACCTTACATCCATCGGGAGAAATTTTATATTATGATCCTGATTTATACCCTGGATATGATGAAGAAAAATCTAATTTTTTTCAGGTTTTATGGAAACGAGCGATTGCTGTTTTAGGGGTGACAACGGCCGTTACTGCTGGAGTTTATCTGTGGACAATTAATCAAACCCCGGAATATAAAGGGTCATTTCAAATTTTAGTTGAAACTAATCCCCAAACTTCCCCCCCCCAACCCTCCGAAAACGAGGGGAGCTTAGACTCGAATTCAGAAAAAAATTCAGACCTCGATTATTATTCCCAACTGGAAATTTTACAAAGTCCCAAATTAATGTCGGGAATTCTCAAAGGGATTCAAACCCGCTATCCTGAAGTTACTTATGATTCTCTACTTAATCAAAAAACTGGACAAACATTTTGGGGAAATGATAACCTGGCGATTAAACCCTTAAAACAAACCCGAATTTTTGAAGTCAGTTATCAAGATTCCGAACCTCAAAAAGTCCAATTTGTTTTAGAAAAAATAGCTGAAGGTTACTTGAAATATAGTCATCCTAAAGATGTAAAAGATCAACAAAAAGAACAACAATTAAAATTAATTCAGGCGCAAATTGCTACCTTAGAGAAAAAACTACCCCAAATTAAACAAGGAATTGAGAAACTCCAACAACAATATAATTTTATTGACCCGAAACTACAAACTGAATATTTATTCAAACAAAAGAGTGAATTACAAGCTCAAAAATTAGAAGCTCAATTCCAACTTGTCCAACAAGAATCTCAATATCAATATTTGCAAAAACAGTTGGGATTGAAACCAGAACAAGCGTTACTTGCATCCGCCTTAACTCAATCTCCCCAATATCAAGGGTTACTTCAAGAGTTATTAAAATTAGAAACACAAATAGCGATTGAATCCGCCCGTTTTAAAGGAACAGCACCGCAAATTCAAGCCTTATTGGATCAGCGATCGCAAATACTTCCCTTATTAGAAAAAGAAGCTAAAAATGTATTGGGAGCAAATACCAATCAAGTCGATCCTAATATTATTCGGTTTCAAGATTCGATCCGCATGGGACTAATTCAGCAGTTAATTTTGGTGGCGAATAATATTGAAATGCTGAAGGTGAGAAATCAAGTTTTAGAAAAAGCCACTCAACAATTAAACCAATATTCTCAAGTATTTCCAGAGGTTTTGGGTCGATATAATGATTTACAACAACAGTTAAAAAATACTACAAATCAATTAACAGAACTGAATAATAAATCTCAAGAAATGCAACTCCAAGTTGTTCCTAAAGTCAAGTCGGAACCTTGGGAATTAATTGCTCCTCCTCGGATTCCCAGTAATACAAATGGAGAATTAATTACGGTTTCTCCTAATGTTCCTTTAAATCTTGCTCTAGGGGGATTAGCTGGGTTATTTTTAGGGGTAATTACGGCTCAAATCCTAGAACGATTTAACAATGTTTATCGTACAACCCACGAAGTTACCGATAGGATTTCTTTACCATTATTAGGGGTAATTCCAGCTAGTAATGAAGCCTTAATCCTTCCCGGTTCAGTTGCACCAATTATTGATATTTCTGATCTCACCTACCCCGCTTGTAGTCCATTCCAAGAGGCATTCCGAGCTTTAAATACTAATTTACGTCTCTTAAACCCTGAAGGTTCTGTACGGTCTTGTGTGATTACTTCCGCCACTCCCGCCGATGGAAAATCAACCATTGCTATGAATTTAGCCCAGGGAGCCGCCGCCATGGGTCAACGGGTTTTATTAGTCGATGCTGACCTGCGTTGCCCTCGGATTCATACCTTATTAGAAATCACAAATCAATTGGGATTAACTAATATTTTAACTCAAAAATTAGATTTTAAAACCGTGATTAAACAGGTCAATTCGGAGGCGAATTTATCAGTGTTAACCGCCGGACAATTCTATCCCGACCCGACTCGGTTATTATCCTCAAAACCCATGCAGGAGTTAATGAAACAATTGCAGGAATCCTACGATTTAATTATCTACGATACCGCCCCAATTTTAGGGTTAGCCGATGCCAATTTATTAGCCCCTCATACCGATGGGTTAATGATGGTTGTAGGTTTAGGAAAAACCGACCGAGAAGCCTTTAGTTTAGCCTTGAGAGAAATTAACACCGCCGGGGTTCCCGTATTAGGAATGGTTGCTAACGGGGATAAACAGGAAACCCATTATTATCGGGATTATTAAAAAAGTTGTTGAATTCGGGTTGATTTATTTGAGTGAAATATTGCATGAAATTCGGCTGGTTTGGACTATTTAGTTTATTCGTAGTGGGGGGATTAGCAGGACGGGGGAAAAAGTCCGATGCCATCTTATAATAATTGTTGAGCAAAAGCGATCGCTTCTTCAATCGTTGTGACTTTTCCTTCAATTTGTCCTAACTGAATTTCTAATAAAAGTTCTCCAATTTTAGGACTCGGACGTAAGTTTAATGCTTCCATTAATTCATTCCCGGTTAATAATAATTGCGGATGGGCGACGGGATCATCAGAATTGAGATAACGATTAATTAAAGGAGAAAAAGTTTCAAGGGAAAACCCAGCCGCCATTGCTTTCACTATTAAAGCTGGAAATAAGAGTCCTAACCCTTGGAATAAAAAATATTGTTCTCTTAAAGATAAATCTCTGGTTTTTAACAGATTGATTTGTGATCGACCCTTGAGAATTGCTAAAACACTTTTTAATTCTATTTTACTAAACTTCAACTTTAATAATTCCGCTTCAGCTAGAGTCGGATTCTGATTGCATAAAAAACTTAATTTTGCTATTCCCAAAAGCGATATTTTTAAATTTTTCCGTAATCCTTGGGATAATTCCTGGGATAATTGGGGATAAATTTTTCCTAATTTTTTCGCCGATAAATCCATCTGTAATAATTGCTGAAACTGTTGATTTGCACTCTTAAACCAAGGAGAAATCAAACCTATTTCCCAGGCTTGTTGTATCCGGTCTGTGGCGTTAGGAGTATTGAATAAATAGACTAATTCCGTGCGAATGCGCTCAACTGCAACTTGACTTAACAACGGGGAAAATACTTGAATTGCAGCCTTGGTTTCAGCCTCAATTTCAAATCCTAATTGAGCCGCTTGACGATATCCCCTTAATAATCGTAAGGGATCATCTTGCAAATTGTCAGGAGAAATCATTTTAATTAAACGCCGTTGTAAATCTTCTTGACCCTTGTTAGGATCAATAAAGGTTTTTGTAAATGGATCAAAAGCGATCGCATTGACCGTAAAATCCCGGCGACGTAAATCCTGTTCTAAACTATTGCCTTCAGCTTGAGCAAAGTCAACTGTTATGTTTTTAAAGACAACCCGCGCAATTTGCCGTTCCGCATCCAATAACACAAAACCAGCGCCATAATATTTAGCAAGGGTTCGTGCTGTTTGAACCGCATCTTGTAACAGGACAAAATCCAAATCCAAATCCGTCACGGTGCGACCGACTAACCCATCTCGCACAGCACCCCCGACTAAATAAGCGGGTTGGGGTAACTGACTCAGTTCAAACGGCCAACGGGCGGGAGAGAAGACATCAGGTAAAGCTTCAGACATAGCAATAAAAATCAACGTTCATAATCCAGCCAGTTTCAGGCTACCTAAGTTAAATTAACATCAAAGGGATGGGCAATTGTTTCCGCCCTGGACAAATACAGAGGAGAAAATTATGTGTATTTGTGTGAATTGTTATTATGTTGATGACTGCACCACCTACCACGCAGTAGAAATCCAGCATCAAGAACGTCATTTGACTGAAAATCCCAGCTTTGAACCGACCGAACCCACCATTAACGTCAATATTCGTACCCCAAATCAACAGGATATTGAAATAGAATGGGATGTAGTCGGATGTCTGAGTTTTACAGCAGAAAATGGTAAATGGGCGAAATTAAGACCTGGGGAATTAATTCCGACTTAATCAGTCTTTGATCCCCCCTAGCCCCCCTTAAAAAGGGGGGAATTAGAGATCAAAGTCCCCCTTATTAAGGGGGATTTAGGGGGATCTAACCTCGGTAAAAAACAGGGGTTTTCAAATCAAGTCAAACTTTCATGTAAAGTAAATGAGTTATTGTTTTAATCCCAATTGTTCTAATCCACAGAATTCTGATGATGGCAAATTTTGTCAGGATTGTGGATCTAAATTGTTACTTAATTCTGTGTCTGATCAGGGTGAATCGGTTATTTATCGAGGGATAAAATTAATTGGACAGGGGGGATTTGGTCGGACATTTTTAGCGGTTGATCAGAGTCAAACCGGAACCTTCGATTGTGTAATTAAGCAATTTTTCCCCCAAAGTAGAAATACGGCAAAATCTACAGAACTATTTCAACAGGAAGCCGAACGATTACAAACCTTGGGACAGCATCCCCAAATTCCCCAGGGTTTAGGTTATTTTCAACAAGAAGGCTATCAATATTTAGTTCAAGAGTTTATAGAAGGTAAAAATTTAGCTCAGGAGTTGCAAGAAAAAGGAGCCTTTGATCAAGAACAAATTATGGTTATTTTAAAAGATTTATTGCCAGTTTTACAGTTTATTCAAGAGCATAAAGTTATTCATAGAGATATTAAACCTGAAAATATTATTCGTCGGTTTAATGGTAAAAAAACTACTGGAAATCTAGTTTTAGTCGATTTTGGGGCAGCTAAATTAGTCACCGGAGGAATGTTGCCAAAAACTGGAACTGTAATTGGCAGTGCCGCCTATACCGCCCCCGAACAATTAATGGGAAAAGCGGTTTTTGCCAGTGATTTATATAGTTTAGGAGTGACTTGTATTCATTTACTGACAGATGTTCCGCCCTTTGATTTGTTTGATAGTGCGGAAGGAAATTGGGTTTGGCGAGATTATTTGAAAACTCCGGTTAGTGATCAATTAGGTTCTATTTTAGATAAAATGTTGCACGGTGCAACCCGTCACCGTTACCATTCGGCGGCAGCAATATTACAACAAATTAATCCCAAACCAGATTATGTGCAGCCGATGCCCGGATTAACAATTAATCCTGAAATTGGGTTTAAACCTTTATTAGAACAGCCGGAATTAATTAACCCTTCTCCTGCGGTTCCTGTTGATAAAACCCCTGAAATAGCCGAAATTCCTTCAGCAAAATTTATTGATAAAATCACTCAAATTCAAGAGGCAATTAAAAAGCGTTTAGAACCCGATGGAATTGTTCAAGTACAGGTGAATAAAACCCAGATTAATCAGTTAACGATTGTTTTAAATAGAGATCAATATAAAGAGATTAATTATCAAAAATTAGTCCCTATTATTGGTTATGAATTGACTAATTTTCAACTAAATAATATTGAGAAAGTTAAACTTTTGGGACGAGTCAATAATCGTGGTATTCCTGAATGGAAATTTTGGTTAAAAGTAGACAAAAAAACTAAGTTTCAGAATAAAGTTATTAGATTTAAAAATAATATTGCACTGTTTAAATATAAATTATCCCAACTCAAATCTCCCTTATTTTGGATTGACCAAATTCAAAGGCGAGAATTTTGGATGGATACCTTAATGATGGCAATGATTGTTTTTATTTTTACCGATAAAATTATTATCTTAAAACCTATCATTTCGTTATTAATTGCGGCAGGATTTTGGTGGGTTAAATATCAGGTTAATCGTACCCATCCCCTGAATCTCAATCAACTATTTATTACGATCACTACTTTGTTTTTAGTGTTTGGTCGGTTAGACTTAAGAATTTGGGTGCACGGATCTTTTGGTATAATCTTAGCGGGCTTATTTATGTCCATGCCTATTTTCTTTTCCCGTCATTCCTCTTAACCTAAGTTTAAACAACGTGCCATCTATTTCCTCCCAACCCAGTTACGGTTTAGCTATCCATACCAGTAGTCCTGATTTGGGATTAGCCATCAGTAATTTTAAGGATGTTAAACGCTGTCAATCCTGGGGGTTAGGACGGGATTTATCTACCCAACTACACCAGTATTTGTTAGAGTTTATTCAGCCTCAAACTTGGTTAGATTTGGGATGGATTGCGGTGGCTAAAGGGCCAGGAAGTTTTACCGGAACTCGGATTGGGGTAGTTACGGCCCGCACCCTAGCCCAACAGTTGAAAATTCCAGTTTTTGCGATTTCTAGTTTAGCAGCGATCGCTCAAAAAGAACAGCTTAACTTGATACAAAATCAAGATAAACATTCAGTCATTGCCTTAGAAATGCGGGCGCAAAGAGGTCAACTTTTTGTAGCAATTTATGGTAAAAATAGAGAAAACGATTCTGGTTTAGTTCCCCTATTAACCGATCAGGTTATGTCCCCTAAACAGTGGGAACAAACCTTAGCCTCTTATGACAATTCCTATCATCGGGTGCAGATAGAATCAGGGTTAGGAGAAACTGCAATCCAATTACTAGAATTAGGGTATTTAGATTGGAAATCAGGAAAACAACCCCATTGGTCAGAAGCTCTACCCTATTACGGACAACATCCCGTAGACCTCTAAAAAAAATTCTGGAAAAATGTCATGTTGAGCATAATTGATTCCTCTGAGTATTTGACTGATTTATTCCGTAACTTAGCCATAAACAATCTCCTAATTCAAGCTCCACCCGTTCCAGAAGTAGCCACCCAAATCAATATCTTACAGGCGTTTTTTTTGGGATTAATTCAAGGATTAACGGAATTTTTACCCATTAGCAGTACCGCCCATTTAAAAGTAATTCCCGTGATCTTAGGTTGGGGAGATCCGGGTATTGAATTTACGGCGATTATTCAGTTAGGCAGTATTGCGGCGGTGGTTTGGTTTTTTTGGCAAGATTTAACTCAAGTTGTTACAGGCTCATGGCGAGCAATTCAAAAAAAAGATTATGATTCCGTAGACTTTCGTTTAGCTTTGGGCATTGGTTTGGGTACAATTCCAATTGTGTTTTTTGGACTTTTAATTAAAATCTTTATTCCCGATTATGATAACTCTCCCCTGCGGAGTATGGAAGTGATTGCTACTGCTTCTATTGTGATGGCATTTTTATTAGGATTAGCAGAAAAAATAGGCACCAGAAAGCGCAATTTTGAACATCTAACACCGCGAGATGGAATATTAATGGGATTAGCACAAACCTTAGCCTTAATTCCCGGGGTATCTCGTTCGGGTTCTACCATTACCGCCGGATTATTCTTGGGTTTGGAACGGGCAACCGCTGCCAGATTTTCGTTTTTATTAGGAATACCAGCCATTACCTTAGCCGGAATTGTAGAATTAAAAGCGGTGTTGGTTGATGGCATTGGAAATATACAAATCTTTCCTCTTTTGGTGGGTTTAATTTCCGCCACGATTTTTTCCTATCTATCAATTGCTTGGTTAATTCGGTATTTACAAAGCAAAAGCACTTGGATTTTTGTTTGGTATCGTCTCGCCTTTGGAGTTGCCATTTTAACCGCCCTTTGGGGAGGTGTATTAAACAATATTTAGAATCATCATCCCGTAGAGACGAGCCACGGCGCGTCTCTCTTGTATAGCAGTCTCCCTTAACATTTAGAACACAAACTAACAAACAATAAAATCTGTTCTTCCCTATTACCCATTACCCATTCCCTGTTCCCTGTTCCCTACTATATGATTAATCCCGCTAAAATTACCACCGTATTACCCGATTCCATCGCCGCAGAAATTGGCTTTGAAGCCGGAGATGCCATTATTTCCATCAACGGACAACAACCCCGTGATTTAATTGATTATCAATTTTTGTGTGCCGATGAATTTTTAGAATTAGAAGTATTAGATACCCAAGGAAAAACCCATAAAATCGAAATAGAAAAAGACTATGATCAGAATTTAGGATTAGAATTTCAATCCGCTTTATTTGATAGATTAATTCAATGTAATAATCGCTGTCCCTTTTGTTTTATCGATCAACAACCCCCAGGAAAACGGGAAACACTATATTTAAAAGATGACGATTATCGCCTGAGTTTTCTCTATGGTTCCTATTTAACCTTAACTAATTTATCGCCAAAAGAATGGGATAGAATTGCTCAAATGCGCCTTTCTCCCCTGTACGTTTCCGTTCATGCCACCGAACCAGAGATCAGAATTAAGTTATTAAAAAATAACCGGGCAGGACAGATTTTAGATCAACTCAAATGGTTTAAAAAAAATCGCTTACAAATTCATGCTCAAGTCGTCGTTTGCCCCGGAATGAATGATGGAAAACACCTCGAAAAAACGATTTTAGATTTAGCCCAATTTCATCGCGGAAGAATCCCCACCGTTGCCTCCGTTGCCGTGGTTCCCGTGGGGTTAACTCGCTTTCGTCCAAATCAAGATGAATTAATTCCTGTTACTCCAGAAAAAGCCCAAGAAATTATTACCCAAGTTCAGAGTTTACAACAAAAATTTCAACAGGAATTAGGGTCAACCTGTGTTTGGATTGCCGATGAACTCTTTTTAATTGCCGGGGCAGAATTACCCCCCGAATCCCATTATCAAGATTATCCTCAAATTGGTAATGGTGTGGGTTCGATTCGCAAATTTATCAAAGAATTTGAACAAACGGTAAAAGACTATCCAATTCAATCTTGTTCTACCCCCCGTCAATTTACTTGGGTGGTGGGAAATGCGGTGGAAAAAGCCTTTCAACCTCTGGTAAAATCCTTAAATGAAATTTCAGGACTAACGGTAAATTTAGTTGCCTTAGCTAGTCAATATTGGGGTCAAGAAATCACCGTAACTGGTCTATTAACCGGACAGGATTTACGACAAAAATTAACCGGAAAAATATTAGGAGATGGAATTTTATTACCCTCAGTGATGCTCAAACAGGGAGAAGCCATATTTCTCGATGATATGACCGTGGCAGAACTCGCTGAACAACTGCAAATTCCCATTTTTCCCGTCAGTAATGTTCAGGAATTGCTCTCAACGGCCATGGGGGATTAACCGATAGAAACGAAAATTAATCCGTTTGACCCTAGACCATTTTAAACAAAAAGAATTGGGTTGAAATTTTCTTCTTGTCTCCTGGTATTGCTAAACTGGGAGAAATCAATATTTTAATCGCGGAGGATTCTATTTGTGAACTGGCGAGTTCGAGCAATTCGTGGCGCAACGACGGTTTCAGAAAATTCAGTTACCGCCATTCGAGAAGCGGTCATAGAATTATTAGACGAATTGGAAACCCGCAACCAACTTGATCCTAATGAAATTATTAGTATGACGTTTTCTGTTACTAAAGATTTAGATGTAATTTTTCCCGCTGCCATTGCCAGGGAACGTCCTCTTTGGCACAATGTTCCTTTATTAGATGTTCAACAAATGCACGTCGCAGGCAGTTTAGAAAAATGTATTCGCTTCTTAGTTCATGTTAACTTATCCAGCGATAAAACCCAAGTTTATCACCCCTATTTAAGAGGTGCAGAAAACCTCCGTCCCGACTGGAATTTAAGCCCAATTCATTCTTCTTAAATAGGCTATAGGGAATAGGCAATGGGAAATGGTAAAGTGTTTTATCCCTTATTTTCTATTCCCTATCCCTTCTTAAAGCTAATATTAATAGCATGACAATGATACTGGGAAAAGAATCATCAATTTATTCTTTTTCAGTAGCTAAGGTAACTGGATCGGATTTGCGATCGCGCCACCAAGCTAACATGGTACTAGCAATAAAAATACTAGAATAAGCTCCAGCAATAAATCCCACTAATAAGGCTAAAGCAAAATATTTAAGGGTATCACCACCAAACAAGAAAATACAAGTTAAGGGCAATAGAGTGGTTAAAGTAGTATTAATAGACCGGGTTAAAGTTTGGTCTACGGCATCATCAACCACTTGATTAATATGCAGATCAGGATTTCGGGCAATCACTTCCCGAACCCGGTCATAAATCACCACCGTATCGTTAACAGAAAATCCCACAATTGTCAAGAGAGAAACCAGAAATAAGCTATCAACTTCTACCCCTAAAACTAAGCCTAAAATTGAAAAAATTCCCACGGTAATCAGAACATCATGGAATAAAGCAACAAAGGCAAAAAAGGCATAATCAAACTTAAACCGAAAGGTTAAATAAACCGTAATTCCGGCAAAAGATAGTAATAAAGCCGTTAATCCCGAGATAAAAATTTGACGACCTACCGTGGGGCCAACGGTATCAATTTGAATTCCTTTCGGGTCAAAGGCTCCGATTTTTTGACTTAAAGCCGATTGTAAATTTGTTCTTTCTTCAACATTTAAAGTTTTCGTGCGAATTGAAACAATTTGTTTATCTTTTTTACCCGAATCTTTATCTAACAGTTGAATCGAACTATTTGCTAAACCTTGACTTGCTAAAACTTCCCGAACTTGAGCAATATCAATCGGGCCGTCACAATTATTCGGAACCGAACAATCTAGTTCTAATTGTAGACGAGTTCCACCCACAAAATCCAAGGCCGGACGTAACGGAGCGCCAATATCTGGCCGACTCCAAGAAATCCCCATGGCGATAATTCCCGCTAGAATAATCGCACTGGAAATCGCCCACCATAAGTTGCGTTGTTTAATAACACTAAAAGCCATAAATCAGTTATCAGTTATCAGTTATCAGTTATCAGTTTAAGAGTAATCAGTAATCAGTTGTAGGGACGAGGTTTTCTCGCCCGTCAGAGTAATCTAATAACTGATTACTGACTACTGATTACTGATAAATTCTTTTTCAAATTTGGACAAAACAATTCGGGTTTTCTTAACTCTGGGAAATCAATAGCTATAAATAGGAAACTACGACTACAAGTAATAGCAGTAAACATACTCACCACCACCCCTAATCCCAATGTTAAAGCAAAACCTTTGACTAACCCGGTTCCGAACCAAAACAGGGCAACACAAGCAATAACTGTTGTCACGTTACCATCTAAAATACTACCAAATGCCCGATAAAAACCCGATTCCACAGAACGATATAAGGTTTTTCCCGCCCTCAATTCCTCACGGGTGCGTTCAAAGATTAAAACATTAGCATCCACCGCCATCCCAATACTTAGAATAAATCCCGCAATTCCTGGTAAGGTCAAAGTTACACCCAATAAATTAAATAGGGCTAAACTTAATAAGGCGTAAATAATTAAAGAAAAATCCGCAATTAATCCGGGTAAGCGATAATAAACAATCATGAAAATCAGGACTAGAATTAAACCCGTCACCCCAGCGTAAATACTACGTTGAATACTATCCCGTCCCAGGGTAGCCCCAACGGTGCGGTTTTCCACAATTTCCACCGGAACAGGTAAAGCTCCCCCGCGCAATTGTACGGCCAAAGAACTAGCTTCTTCGGCGCTAAATCTGCCCGTAATTACTGCCCGACCCCCGACAATTCCCGTATCCGCAAAATCCACCGGAACCGACGGAGAACTTAATAAACTATTATCCAGAAAAATCCCAATAGTTCGACCAGTTCCCGCTAAATTTTTAGTCAGTTCAGCGAACTTGTCCCCCCCTTCAGAACTAAAAACTAAACCAATATTCCAGTTCCCTCCTCCTTGTACGGGTTCAGGATAGGCGTCTTTTAAATCTTGACCCCTCAAAAGAGGACTATTATAGAGTTGAGAAATCGCATCATTACTTCTATTTAAAGATTCTATGGCAGCGGCTAAATCTTTAGAATTTCCCTGTTTTTTAGCAGCTTCAATTTGTTGTTTAATTCCCTGTTGGACTTGAAATTCCACAGCTAACTGTTGTTCAGTTCCCGATTTTTGTTCCCGGAAATCTAACTGCGCCGTTCCTCCTAAGACTCGTTCGGCTTCCCCTGGGTCATTCACCCCAGGTAACTGCACGATAATCTGATTCTCTCCCACCGTTTGTACCACAGATTCCGATACCCCCAGTTCATTCACCCGATTTTCAATCACACTTTGAACCGAGGTCAAAACCCGTTCATCAATCACAGGAACCGCTTCCGAAGGTTTTAATTGAACAGTAAGCTGGGAACCTCCCCGTAAATCTAAACCCAATCGAAAGGGAACATTAGTTAACACAATAATAGAGCCGATCACCATCACCAAAATCAGAATTAAAGCCGAACGTTGTTTTCGCATTTTTATCAATAATTAGTAATCAATCCTAGGGGCGAGGTCTCCTCGCCCGTAACAGTAATCATTGAACAGTGAACAGTTGAGTAACTCTTAACTTTTAACTCTTGCACTGATCACTGATTACTGATAACTGATAATTGATTTAACTCCCTCAACAATTTGTTCCGGTTGCACAATAGTCAGTCGTTCTAAAGCACCGTTATAAGGTGTAGGAATATCTTGAGACGCCAATCTTAATACAGGTGCATCCAATTCATCAAATAGACGATCATTAATTGAAGCCGTAATTTCCGCCCCCAGTCCCCCGGTTTTCATACATTCTTCCACGATAACTACCCGATGGGTTTTGCGAATAGATTCCCCAATCGTGTCAAAATCGAGAGGTTTAAGAGAAATTAAATCAATCACTTCTGGATCATAACCCTGTTTGACCAGAGTAGGAACCGCTTGCATGACATGATGGCGCATCCGAGAATAGGTCAGAATTGTTACATCTTTCCCCCGTCTGACTATTTCCGCCTTATCAATAGGAACAATATATTCCTCGTCGGGGATTTCTTCCTTGAGGTTGTATAACAGAACGTGCTCAAAAAATAGCACCGGGTTATCATCTCTAATCGCCGCTTTCATTAATCCCTTAGCATTATAGGGAGTCGAACAGGCGACCATTTTTAAGCCGGGAACAGACTGGAAATAGGATTCTAAGCGTTGGGAGTGTTCCGCCCCCAGTTGACGGCCCACACCTCCAGGGCCACGAATCACCAGGGGCATTTTAAAATTTCCCCCGGAAGTATAGCGCAGCATTCCGCCGTTGTTAGCAATTTGGTTGAAGGCGAGTAACAAAAATCCCATATTCATGCCTTCAATAATCGGCCGCAACCCAGTCATGGCAGCACCAACAGCCATTCCTGTAAAACTATTTTCGGCAATCGGAGTATCTAAAACCCGTAATTCCCCGTATTTTTCATAAAGATCCTTAGTAACTTTATAGGAACCGCCATATTGACCCACATCTTCCCCCAACACGAACACTCTGGGGTCACGAGCCATTTCTTCATCGGTTGCTTGTTTCAGGGCGTTAAAAAGTAGGGTTGGTGCCATTGCAATTGTTGATAAGCGAGCGTGGATCACAGATAATCTTACCAAAAGATTGAGTTCAAATCATTAAAATGACACAAAATGGTAAAAATAAGTTAAGCTAAGTAAAGATTATCAAGTTACATTGTTTGATTTATGAATAGTCTATTATCTGAACAAATTTTGCCCCTAACTATTCACGAAAAACTTCAATTAATAGAAGATATTTGGAATAGTGTTGTTATTGACGCTGATCAAATTCCTTTAACTCAATCTCATAAAAAGGAATTAGATCGGCGTTTAGCAGGTGAGCAATTAGCGTTTTTTAAATGTAGGTAAATAATAATAAAGCGATCGCACCCCAAACTCCCCAAAAAAGCGATCGCGCCTCAATTTCCCCCAAACGGTTAAGTTGAGTTGCCGCAGTCAAATGTTAGCTTTTACAGAACCTTGAACGGTCGGTTCCAAAGCAGTGTTAGACAGTGAGTATGATATCATAAGTTTCTGGCTTCACATCGGGAACTTTTGCCAAAATTGCTTCATACTTTGCCCGACTGCCTCTTTTTGCTCTTTCTTGGAGATAATTTTCTGTCATCAATGCTGAAATTTTTTCCGCGATCGCAACGGTGTCACCGTCTGAGATTTCCTGCCGAACCATGTCAGCTAATCGATCCCACTGCTCGTCAGTGGTTGATTCAAAATACTTTGTCCATCTCTGTTCGTCTTTCAGTTCAGCCATGAGACGCGATGCGATCGCATCTTGCTGGTCGGCAGGAAGTTCTTGGATTTCTGCAATGACTTGCTTGAGTAGTTCAGTCATGATTCCAGGCAATAGAGATATCACCCTATTCTATCTGATTTAGCTTCGTCAGTCTCAGAGCCTATTTTAGACCGTTTACCTACACTTTCCATCAGATAATCTCGCTTGAGGTCGGCTGCAATGATTTGTTATGCGGCTGATTGCGAGGTTTGAGTGGGGCTGAAATAATTCGTCTACCGCTATTGGATTGTTTTTTACGAATATCATTGCAAATTGCTTGCAAATCATAGTTAAAGGACTTTGCGTGTTCTTCACGTATTCTGTAAATCTCCTCGAGAACTTCATCTTTCCACATAATTAATCTCCCATTAGTTCATTAGGTGTACAAATCGTTGGCAACTCGTATCCTGCTTCCATACTTAATTGTGCGAGTTTCTTTTGTATTTGAGCGTTGGCAATATGTTTGCAGTTCCAGGTTAAAAGATAGTCAATTGCATAAAATGTTGCGACTGCAATATGAAGCGCATCATCAGAAGCTTTAGCGGGAAGATTACTTTTGGTGAGAAACTGGGCTGCCAGATTTTGAACATCTTGGTTAACTTCCAGTAATGGAAAATCACGTAAAATCTCAAGTCGCCTATTTGCCATCTCTGCATCTCCCCGCGAAACTTCGTCCAAAACCATTTGGGAGATGTAAAGGGTAAATTGCTCTCGGCGTGTGTCCCACCACTCTTGTGTAATCCCCAAGTTTGCCATGAGGATCAAGTTATTGCTGGGTCTGGCTGTTAAGTAACCAACCACGCTAGTTTCGATGTAGACAGTTTCCCTCATTTGAAATGTGTTAGTGGGATCTGTATTTTATCCCAAGCTGCCCAAAACTGTAGATTATCCACATCAGACTACTATGGCTTAATTGGTAGGGCGATACCAAAAGGCACTCAAATAATCCTGATATTGTAAAATCTCCTCCTTGTAATTTTGTAATTGAGTAGGTGAGCCATAAAGACCCCCCAATAATAATACTAACCAAAAACACCTTAATAATTATCGATCTATTCCTGTAAGACGATTTAAAAACTAAATTAATTAATTTGATCAATGATAGCAATTATTCAATCTGACAATATTCCTTGATAAGTTTGATTTCTCATAAAAAATATTTCTAATTTTCAGTGATTATTTTTTGAATCACAACTATGATCTTCAAAAAATATTGAATTAATCATAGCTGTGATTTTTATTAAATACTAACTACAACTTTGATAAGTAGCACGATTCACGAAAGATAAATCTTACTCTTGCTTAGTTGTTTTAACTTCTGTTTTACCAACCCATAATAATTAACCTCTTTGAAAAAACTTTTTCTATTCTAATCCTAAAACTATAAGCGATCTATACGAAAAAATCAGATAATGACTGGACTTTTATTACAGAAAATTTACAAAAGATCAGATAATGACGGAAAATGACGAAGATAAACTATGTTATAATTGCCCAATCTATTAGTCTAGCTGAATTATATGAATGTAACAGAAGTTCTACAATTTGCAGATCAGTTGTTTTTTGAGCAAACAGGTAAACATTTAGATGATTCCCAGGAAATAGTAATTAAGGGTGTTTGGGATGGTAAAACATACGAGGCAATAGCTGATGAATCTAATCGTAGCGAGCGTCATGTTAGAGATATAGGTTATAAATTATGGCAAATTTTATCAGAAAGATTAGGTGAAGATGTCCATAAATCTAATTTTCGTTCAACATTAGAACGAGTATATATTAAGTCTTCTCAAAACCAACATATTTGCCATGTTACTGGCACTAATCATAGTTTTAATTATAGTCCACAAATTGTATTTTCTTCAAAAGAAAATCATCAAAATAATTCAAAGATTAATCAATCTGGATCATCCTATTACGATTTAATCCTTGCTCCCACAATACTTCAGTTTTACAATAGAGAACCTGAATTAGAAAAACTCTCTAACTGGATTTTCGATCAAAATACTCGTTTAATCTCCGTTTTAGGTTTATCAGGCATAGGTAAAAGCCACTTAGTTAGAAAATTTATTGATTTAAACTCAGATCAGTTTCAAGTAATTATTTGGAGAAGTTTAAAATATTCTGAACCCTTAGAATTATTGATTGATGACATACTCAATATTCATGAAAAAGAAATTAAGACTAATACCAATCATAAACAAAAACAGTTATTTGAAATTTTCACAGAGAAACGATGCCTGATTATTCTTGATGATCTACAAAATATTTTTATGAGCGGTGCATTTGCCGGACAGTATAAACCAGAATATCAAGATTACCAAGACTTTTTTAAGAAAATCATGACAACTGAACACCACAGTCATGTTATTGTAATTAGTCAAGAAAAATGCCAAGACATGGAAAGTTTAGATGAAGAATTATATCCGATTAAGTGTTTGGATTTATCAGGATTATCTGATGTCAATATTCTCAAAAATACCGGATTAAAGGATGAGGATCGTTGGTCAAATTTAATCAATTTATATGAAGGTAATCCTTTTTATCTTAAAACCATTGCTAACTCAATTAGAAGTGTTTTTAATGGTTATGTCAGTGATTTTTTAGCGGAAAATGAATTAATTATTACTAAGGATATACAAACTAATTTACAATTATTATTTAAGGGATTATCACTCATAGAACAAAAAATTGTGATCAAATTAAGTAATTCTGAACAATTTTTATCCAGAGAAGAATTAAAAACAAGTTTAGACTTGTCTTCAACAGATTTAATTAATAGTTTAGAATCTTTACAAAATAGATATTTACTAATGAAAATTACAGAAGACAAAATTATGTTTATATTGTCTCCAGTTTTTAGGGAATATGTAAGAAATTGCTGTAAAGATTGATAGTAATTTAAGCAATAGCAAACTCAGTTAATTTACGAGTTTCAGGATCATGAAATGCTAACACAATATCCTCTTTGGGTACACCTTCGGTTAATAATTCATTAGCAATACCTTCCTCTGTCCAATCTTCCTCAATATAAATTTTATCATTTTTAATGCGAATATGAACATGAGTATTATTAATTCTTTTTTGATTAACCCAATCTACAGACATCCATAAATAATGATCATGAGTTTCATCAAAAACTAAACAAGTTTCATATTTTTTCTTAGATGAACGATTAGCAAGATAATCATGTTCTGTTAATATCTTCTTAATAGTTTGACGATAATTAGTTAATTTATCCATTGTACTATTTCCTCCTTATCCGTATTAATAACAAGTAAAGCAACTTGATTTAATTTTACCACAGCTTTAATTGATTTTCTTTGAAAAAAAGTGTCATAAATTTCATCTTTAATCGCTAAGTAAATTTCTTGGTATTCATCTTGAGCCAATTGAATTAAATCACGATACAGTATATATTGTCCTAAAGCTAATTCAAAATCTTTCATTAATGAAGAACTAATAAAACTTTTAATCTCAATAATAATTTTACGTTGTTTTTGTTCTTCTGAAATGACCTTTTCTACTGCTAAATCAGGATAAAGTTCAACATCCTCATATTCCAGAGGATAGGGATCGGCTGTAATCGTCCAACCATCCTTAATTAGAGCGTTTTTAACTGCTTCATGGTAAATATCTTTTGCTGGCATTGTCCTCCTTTGTCACTAATTCTACCATTATAAACAAAAACTATTAAACCACAGCAAACTCTGTAAATTTACGACTTTCAGGATCATGAAATGCTAACACAATATCCTCTTTTGGTACACCTTCGGTTAATAACTCATTAGCAATACCTTCCTCTGTCCAATCTTCCTCAATATAAATTTTATCATTTTTAATGCGAATATGAACCTGAATATTTCTGATTTTTTTCTTGCCTTCCCAACCCATAAACAGCCAAAAATATTGATCATGTATTTCATCAAAAACCAGACAACTCTCTTGATCTAAATTAGCTGAACCTGAAACCCATTTGTGATATTCTGTTAATACCTTTTTAATAGAATTACGGTATTTTTCTAATTGAGCCATTGTAAAATTTCCTCCTTGTAATTTTTTAATTGAGTAGGTGAGCCATAAAGATCCCCCCAATAATAATACTAACCAAAAATACCTCATAATAAGCGATCGCACCACCAACTCCCCTTAAAACAACCATCGCACCTCAATTTCCCTCTAACGTTCCTATTGAGTGGCAGGAAATAACTTTCGCTTTCAACCAAAATATCACAACCCTGTCTGCTCCAATGACTTGTTATAGGTTTGTTCTAACATTTTTTGGGTAATTTGTTGTTCTCCATGATAGTGTAAGCGTCGATTCAAACAGCCAATGGTTTTGACATAGGAAGACATGGTATTAATATCATGGGTAATCATTACAATTGTCATATATTCATTTAATTTTAACAATAACTCATAGATATTCGCGCACATTTTGGGGTCAATATTAGCGGTAGGTTCATCAAGGAGTAAAACCCGGGGTTCACTGGCTAAAGCTCTAGCAATAAAAACCCGTTGTCGTTGTCCCCCCGAAAGTTCGCCAATGGCGCGATTTTTTAATTCTAACATTTCGACTTTTTTTAAAGATTGAATCACAATTTCTTCATCTTTTTTTGTATAGGGTTGAAATAAATGACGATTTCCTAACCGTCCCATCCTTACCACTTCATCTACCCGGACAGGAAAATTGCGATCAAATTCTAAAATTTGAGGGACATAACCCAAATAACGCCGTCCTTTAGCAACAGAATGACCCATAATTTCTACATCTCCGTTTAAGGGTTTTAGCAGTCCTAAAAGCACTTTAATTAATGTGGTTTTTCCTCCCCCATTAGGGCCAATTAATCCGATAAAATCTAATTCATTAACCGTTAAATTAATATCTTCTAAAATAGGTTCATGGGAATCATAACCCGCCCAGACTTCTTTTAAGCGGATGACTTCATTTTTTGGATAATTTTTTGGAGATAATTCTTGAGGATTTTTCACGGATGTAAATGTAAAGTTAGGAAGTAAAATCATAGTAAAAAATCAAATTAGTTTATGGTTTTAAAGTTTGTGATAACAGTTCAGAAACTTGAAGTAAATTATCAGACCAATTTTCATCTAAATCACTAACAAAAATAACTTTTCCCCCGATTTCTTTAGCTATGGTTTCCGCAGAACTGGGATTAAATTCTGGTTGAGCAAAAATTACCTTAATATTCTCTTGTTTAGCTTCAGAAATTAACTTAGCTAACTCGGCTGCACTAGGTTCCTGTCCCCCGACTTCAATTGATTCCTGTTCTAAGTTATAATCCTTGGCAAAATATCCCCAAGCGGGATGAAAAACGATAAATTTACGGTTTTTGAGCGGGGTTAATTTCTGACTAATTTGTTGATCCAGTTGGTCAAGTTCTGTGATAAAATTATTTAGGTTGGCTTGATATTCAGCTTGGCGTTTTGGGTCAATTTTGACTAAGCCAGCATAAATACTTTGAGCTTGAATTTTAACTAATTTAGGAGATAACCAAATATGAGGGTCTAAAGTTTCTTCTGCTTGATGATTTTCTGCTCCTTCATGGTGATGTTCTACCATTGGAATTCTCTCAATCCCTTGAGTTGAATCTATAATTAACATTTTTTGATTAGCAGCTTTAATTCTATCTATCCAAGCGGTTTCAAAAGCAATCCCCGTGGTAATATAAGCTTTAGCATCATTCAAAGATTGTAACTGTTGAGGTTTGGGTTCATAATTATGTAAATCAACACCAGGAGGAATCATAACATTCACTTTAACATTCTTGCCCCCAATTTTTTCCACAAAATATTTCTGGGGCATAATACTAACCGTAATATCAACAACATTATTAACAGTTTCATTTACTATTTGTTTGGCTTCAGAAGAATTATTTTCAACTGAATTTTTTGGTGTGGAAATGGTGTTACAACCACTAATTATACTCATAACCCATAACAGCATTACTATTCGGGCTTCAACCGACAATCTCATCTTGATGTCCTCAATGTAGTTTTGCACCTCATCCGCCCAACACAGTCCCAGCATAGGGATCTTGAGGGCTTAACTATAATGATAATCGTTTTCAAAACTTTTGACTAGGAGGGTAGATTTTAGTGGCGGTGTCTTTTCCAAAATCGATCAGGTTAAGAGATATAGCAGGGAACATCTCAAGAGGGGAAAAGACTTGACTTCACCGTCAGGTTTATGCTGAGTTGAACCCTGGATGTGCTTAAATGACCAAGCTGAATTATCAACAGTCAACTGATCCAAAATCTACAGTACAAAATTCTTAGTCGCGGTTTATGCTAAACAAAGTATTTTGTATTTTCTGATGATGACTCAACATTCTAATTCTCTAATTTCTGTGCGGGCATTTTTGCAGCACTATTCTGAAATGATGGCGACGATAGTTTGTGCTGTTTTAGTATTTATAGGTTGGGTGTGCTTACAAATAGGTTGGCTAGGGTTAGCATTTTTAGCCCTACCGATTGCTTATGTTATTGGGGGTTATGGCATTGCTAAAGATGGGTTAACGACGCTTGTAGACGACAAACAATTTGATGTTGATTTATTAATGATTGTAGCAGCATTGGGGACTGCGACTTTAGGAATTTGGAAGCAAAATTATTTTTTAATCATAGATGGTGGAATCCTAATTTTAATTTTTGCTTTGAGTAGTGCTTTAGAAAGTATAGCGATGGAACAAACAGAAAGCAATATCACAAATTTAATGCAATTAACCTCGGATACAGCTTGGGTAATTACCGATCAACAGGAGCAACAAATCCCAATTAATCAATTAAAAATTGGGGCTATTATTTTAGTCAAGCCTGGGGAACGAATTCCGACGGATGGAATAATTATATCTGGAAATAGTTCCATTAATCAAGCTGCAATTACGGGAGAATCAATTTCGGTCGATAAAACCATTGGTGATCAAGTATTTGCCGGAACATTAAACGAAAATGGGGTACTACAATTAAAGGTTCATCAATCTCCTGAAAGTAGTTTAATTCATCGAATGATTCAGTTAGTTAAACAAGCTAGAACCGAGGTATCTCCCTCTCAACAATTTATGAAAAAATTTGAACGTAATTATATTAAAGTTATTATTGTAACAGGTATAGGATTAGCCATTTTACCGCCCGTATTCCTGGGTTGGAATTGGGAAACAGCCATTTATCGGGCTTTAGTTTTTTTTGTGGTTGCCTCTCCCTCTGCTTTATTAGCATCAATTATGCCTACCTTATTATCAGGAATAGCAAATGGGGCAAGATATGGAATCCTATTTAAAAATGGGGCGCAATTAGAAAAAATTTGCCGAATTAATGCGATCGCATTTGATAAAACTGGAACCTTAACCACGGGAAAATTAAATATTGTTGATATCATTCCGGTGGCAGGTATATTAGATACAGAATTATTAGGAGTTGCCCTAGCGGTAGAGTCACTTTCTGAACATCCTATCGGACAGGCAATTTCTCAATTTGCCCTGGAAAAAAATATTCCCAGAATTGCCGCAGTTAATGTCGCCACTCAAATCGGGGAAGGGATTATTGGAGAAGTGAATCATAACCAGATTTTTGTAGGGAAACTAGAGTGGATTCATCAACATAATATTTATGTTAGTCCTGAATTGGTAGAAATTAGTGACCACTTAGAAACCGATGGTAAAACCGTGGTTTGGGTGACACAAAATCATCAAACATTAGGATTAATTGCTGTAACAGATACGGTGCGTTTAGAAGCAAAAACCTTAATTAAAAATCTGAAAAAATTTGGCATTGAACAAGTGGTAATGTTAACAGGAGATCATCAAAGAACAGCCGATAGTGTGGCAAAACAGTTAAATATTGATCTGGTTTATGCTAATTTATTACCGGAGGATAAATTAACCATTATTCGACAATTGAAAAATCGGTATCAAGGGGTAGCAATGGTGGGAGATGGGATTAATGATGCTCCAGCTTTAGGATTAGCTGATGTGGGAATAGCCATGGGTGGAGCGGGAAATGATGTAGCCTTAGAAACCGCAGATGTTGTGTTAATGACCGAGCAATTAGGAAAAATATTCAAAGCGATTAAATTAGGTCATCGGGCTAATCGAGTTATCAAACAAAATATTGCTTTTTCCCTTTCGTTTATGGTATTATTATTAATATCTAATTTTTTCGGTTTGATTAATATGCCCACGGCGATAATCGGACATGAAGGATCAATGTTATTAGTAACATTAAGTGGTTTACGGTTATTAAAAAGTTAGAGAAACCAACAGAAACTTGTTTTATTGAAGAAACTCGGTTTCTGTTAGGGATTTTGTAGATTAACAATTTGTTGGGAAAACCAGAAAGCGGCGTTAAAATTATTGGTTTTTTCTAATTGTTCTAAGGTTAATTCTAATAAAGCGATCGGCAATCCATTTAAAGCAATAGAAGTGTTAACTTCCTGATATTTGCCATTCTCTTGTAAACGAAAGGCGATCGCTCGTTTTCCTCTAATATCAATTACCCAATATTCGGGAACTCCTAATCCAGCATAAAGTTGTTTTTTCTCATCTAAATCAATTGCTAAAGTTGTATCGGAAATTTCTCCAACTAAATCAGGAACTCGCCATTGTTCTAAATTAATTCTGCGCGGTTCTCCTTCTTGCCATTTGGGGGAATTTTCACCAATATATAATACTTTATCGGGTGCGGCTGCCTGTTGGTTGGGTTTTTCGATCACACATCCACTAAAAGAGTTTGCTAATATCCCAGGTTCACGAGAAAACCAAATATATAATAAAAAACTCAACAAATCGTTCACATTAGAGTGATTAATTCCTTCGTTACCCATATCAATCCACAAATATCCTTGATTAAAACTAACATTAAAGTCTTCTAAATTGGGATTATTAACATAAGCTAAATAATCTTCCCAAGTAGCAGGTTGACCTTGGGTTTTTTGAGGAGATTCAGGAATAGAAACTAAAGTTGTCATGGTTTCATCTTTTTGTTAGGGATTTTATAGATTAATAATTTGTTGGGAAAACCAGAAAGCGGCGTTAAAATTATTGGTTTTTTCTAATTGTTCTAAGGTTAATTCTAATAAAGCGATCGGCAATCCATTTAAAGCAATAGAAGTATTGATTTCTTGATACTTTCCATTCTCTTGTAAACGAAAGGCGATCGCCCGTTTTCCTCTAATATCAATTACCCAATATTCGGGAACTCCTAAGCCAGCATAAAGTTGTTTTTTCTCATCTAAATCTATCGCTAAAGTGGTATCGGAAATTTCTCCAACTAAATCAGGAACTCGCCATTGTTCTAAATTAATTCTGCGGGGTTCTCCTTCTTGCCATTTGGGGGAATTTTCACCAATATATAATACTTTATCGGGTGCGGCTGCCCGTTGGTTGGGTTTTTCAATCACACATCCTCCTAAAAGATCAACTAACAGATCGGGTTGACGGGCAAACCAAAACCCAAAAATCAAAGTTAATAATTCATTAAATCGAGCGTGATTGATTCCTTCGTTACCCATATCAATCCACAAATATCCTTGATTAAAACTAATATTAAATTCTTCTAAATTGGGATTATTAACATAAGCTAAATAATCCTCCCAAGTAGCGGGTTGCCATTGAGTTTTTTGAGGAGATTCAGGAATAGAAACTAGAGTTGTCATGGTTTCATCCTAACTGAGAAACAAAGTATATACCATTTTAACATAGAATTAAAGATGGTGCTTGACACTCCCACGGGTGAACCGCGTGGGATTCTCCTGTCTAGCCCCGATTGCTCGGTATTCATGGAGTTGCCCCCTACTGTTTCCAGAATTGCTTCACAGCAATATTAGAGGAGAGTACGAGACTCTGAGGAATGCCAAGTACCTCGTCCCAATTGACGGCTACGACTATTACAGTCTTTGGCTCTGCCAAGATTTTTCGGAGCTTTCTGTAGTCAATAGGGATAATCACAGTGGTTGCCTTTTTCTCGCCATTGACAACTTGTTTTTAAGGAGGTCAGAACATCTGACCAGATAAGCGAGGAACATCCTTGCTATACTCTGATAATAGAGTCTTAAATAGAGTATGTCAAGGGAAAAGAAAATTCAGTTTAATGTTAACGAGAAAGAATATGAACGTCTCAAAAGTCATGCTGAATCAGAAGGATTATCAATGGCTGAAGTTCTTAGGGATTACATTAAAACCCTCACACCCCCTAAAGGGGGTCGCACTACATCCCACGACTGAAGTGCGTGGGCTTTGTGCGAGGTTGTTGTAAGCCTAGCACACGCACCCTACGAATTAGAACTGTAGTTCTTGTAATAACCAAAATCCGGCAAAAGATTCAGAATTGGGGTCAGATTGAACAGCTAAAAAATGTACATTTTTAGCTTTTTCTTTGGTGAGTTCAAAATTTTGGGCTTCTGTTTGGGTTTTACTATCGGGTAAATTAGCTAAAATCCAACTTTCATTTTCCCCAGTTTCTAATAATAAATTAGGACGGGAATCTTTATTTAATCGTAAATAAGCTAACTCTAATCCCGACATCCAAGCCGCTAAAGGAGTAGCCCGGGAGGAGTAAATAATTAACCCAGGAATTGGGGTTTCTGGTGTTAACCCAACCATCGGTAATCCGAAGGCTTCACCAAAGCTAATATCCCATTCTGATAGGTCGGAAAAGGCACTGGCTTCTAAAGTTACAAAAGCCCATTTATCCCCCTGCAAAGCATCAGGAAGGGGCTGGGGTTGAGACTCCATAAATTGAACCGAAGGATTAGCCCCCGCTTGATAATTTTCCAGGGTCGGATAATAGGTTTCTATGCGTTGGTTTAACCATTGATAAAGGGCATAGGTACGCCGACTTGCAGAGGCAGGAATGGCTAATTCTTTACAGGATTTAGAAATCATATTCGCCATCGGACGGCGGAAAAAGCGAATCCTAGACGGGGGCGTGGGGGCAGTGGCGATCGCATTTTCAATCGCCTGTTTTAACCAAATAGAGTTAACTTCGTTACTAGGGCAAAATTGGGTGTAGCGAAACATCGTCTCGGTGCTATCTTCAATATTGAGCGGGGTTTCACAGATTAAGACTTCCCAAACTTTTTTCCCTTCTTCGTCCCGCAGGGGGCGGCTATAAAAATCGAGTTCCCAAATAGTTGATTTCATCAATGACTGGATTCTGTTGATAATTAACGTCTAAAAATAAATCCTACCAGCAATTAGGGTTAAGCTGCGACTAATGATTGATTTTTCAGGGATCAACTCACTTATTCTATCTTTAAATTAAACGGTAAACGGGTATAAATTCCTTTGGGATCATTCATTTCTTTAATCATCAATAATTCCTCTTGAAGTCTGATAAATTCACGGGTGAGGGGATCAACGGGAGTCGGTATTTTTGTGAGGTTATCTCCGGTTAAATTATCTAAAATTCGTTCTTCTAATGTCCGAGGTTTAGCAGGTTCTTTGAGTGTCCAATCCTCTCCCAAATTCGCTTTTTTTGCCGCCGCCGCGATCGCCGCATCTAAACCCCCAATTTCATCAACTAACCCTAACTGTTTAGCCTGTGAACCCGACCAAACTCGCCCTTGAGCAATTTCTTGAACTTGATTTTTCGGTAACTTACGATGGGTGGCTACATTAGAAATAAAGCGATCATAAATTAAGTTAACCACCTTTTGTAACCGAGCTAATTCTTCGGGACTTTTCGGCCGACTATTAGTTTGAATATCCGCAAACTTACTGGTTTTGACAATATCCCAAGTAATCCCATTTTTACTGGCAATATCTTGAATATTAAACAGTAATCCAAACACCCCAATTGATCCGGTCACGGTATTAGCTTGGGCAAAAATTTGATCCGCACCCATAGCAATCCAATATCCCCCGGAAGCGGCAAAATTTCCCATAGAAACTATTACAGGTTTCTGTTTTCTGATCAGATCCACTTCCCGCCCAATCACTTCCGAAGCGGTGGCACTGCCCCCAGGACTATTAACCCGTAAAACCACCGCTTTTACCTTTTCATCTAATCGTAATTTTCTTAATTCTTTAGCTAACCGATCGCCTCCAATTTGGCTAGAAGTTCCGCTACCATCAACAATTTCACCTTCGGCATAGACAATTGCAATCTTATTTTTACTATTCTGATTACCATTATTAATATCAGCAACTTCAGGGATTCTTGAATAAGAATTAATACTAATTTGGCGAAATTGTTGACTTTTTTCCTTGGATTCCCCGGTCATTTTTTTGAAATCTGTAATCACTTCATCACCATAAGCAACCCGATCAACTAATTTTCCTTTTAAAGCCGTATCTGCTAATAAAATACCTTCAGTATTAGAAAATGCCTGTAACTGTTGGGGTGTGACTTTGCGACTGGGTGCAATGGTTCTTAACCATTCTCCCCATAAATCTCCTAATAGTTTTTGAGTTTGTTCTCGATTTTCTGGACTTAATTTTTTCAGTAAAAATGGTTCAACGGCTGCCTTATATTTTCCCACCCGAATCACCTGCACCCCAATACCATATTTTTCTAAAGCTCCGGTTAAAAACATGACTTGAGAACTTAACCCTTTAATATCTAAAGAACCCAAGGGATTAATCACCACTTGATTAGCAACGGAAGCTAAATAATATTCGGGTGCTGTCCAATCAATATCATAGGCAATAATAGTTTTTCCGCTATCTTTAAACCGTTGTAAGGCTTGGCGAATTTCTTTTAAATTAGCTAATCCTGTAGAAATGGGAGTATTAGTTCCTTGCAAATAAAGGGCGACAATTTTATCATCTTTACTGGCTTGATCAATTGTTTGAACTAAGGTTCTTAACTGAATTGAAGTTGGACTATCTTCTGATAAAAGTTCCTGTAAGGCTTCAGAAGTTGAGGGATTAGGCCCAGTATCACTTACACTTAATGCTAAATCAAAAACTAATACTGATTTATCCTTAACTAAGGGCCCAGAATCTTGACTTGCCACCATAATCACCAGGAAAATTAATCCTCCAATTCCTAGGGTGGTAGTTAAAACCAGTCCAATTAAGTTTCCTAATAAACTGGCAAATGTAAATTTGAGAAAATCTTTCATATTATTATTAATAAATGGGATAATCTAACTTAATCCGGCGCGGGGTTTAGGGTTTTGGTTTCAATACTCCTGATGTTTGTAAATGATTTAGGGTACGGTTATTTGTACAAAATAGCACGGTGATCAATTCTGCTTTTAAAATCTCTACTAAATTATAGACTGCTGCTTCCGATTCGGCTGCGGCTTGCAAAAATGGCCAGGCAAACCCGGCTAAATTGGCACCGAGGGCGATCGCTTTGGCCGCATCTAAACCACTGCGTAACCCCCCCGAAGCAATTAAGGGAATATCGGGAGACACTTCTCGAATACTGGTAATACAGTTGGCCGTGGGTATGCCCCAATTGGCAAAGGTTTCCCCTAGACGACGCTGTAGGGGGTCTTGGGCGCGTTCTCCTTCGATTTTAGCCCAGGAGGTTCCCCCCGCGCCTGCCACGTCAATAGCGGCCACTCCTGCCTCAATTAATCGTTTGGCCATGACTGCATCAATCCCATTTCCGACTTCTTTGGCAATCACTGGAACCGGAAGTTGGGTACATAATTGTTCTATTTTATGGAATAATCCTTTAAAATTAGTATCCCCTTCGGTTTGAATACATTCTTGTAAAGGATTGAGGTGTAAAATTAAGGCATCGGCTTCTAATAAATCAATGGTTTTTAAACACTGTTCTAAACCATATTTATAGTTTAATTGAACGGCGCCTAAATTGGCAAAAAGTAAAATATTTGGGGCGAGCGATCGCACAGCAAAGGTATCAGCCACATCGGGATTTTCCACGGCTACTCGTTGGGAACCGACTCCCATGGCAATATGATAATGTTCAGCCACAGCGGCTAACCGACAATTAATTAATTTTGCCTGTTCTGTGCCTCCGGTCATGGAGGAAATTAATAGGGGTGCTCCTAATATTTTACCTAAAAATGATGTGGTAATATCAATTTCACTACGGTTTAAATTGGGTAAACAACAATGGGTAAAGTCATAACGTTCTAACCCCGTTGTTGTTTGTCGAAACTGCACATCTTCTTCTAAACAAATCCGCAGATGATCAGCTTTTCTATTTTCAATTTGATTAGATACCATATTAGTTATCAGTAATCAGTAATCAGTTATCAGTTATCAGTTAAGAAGTTATCAGTTAACAGTGTAGAGACTTGCTAATAGTCTACGGCATCGCTGCACTCGGGCGCGTCTGTACCAGTTATCAGTTGAGAAATTAATAAATTAACTGTAAACTTCTTAACTGATAACTGTTAACTGTTAACTGATGACTGAATTAGGATCGTCGAATATTAAAACAACACCAATCTTGACGACGCCAGAGGGTAGCAACAACCCAACCCTGTTGTTCTAAAGCATCTGCAATTGGTTTAGCTTGATCCATTAAAATCCCGCTTAAAATCGCCCAAGTATTTTTCTTAGATATGGCATTAAATTGAGGAATTAAATCAATAATTACTTCTGCTAAAATATTACAAACAATTCCATCTACAGGTTGCTCTACTGCTTGAATTATCTGCTCAATACTGCCATCTTGAATATTAATTCTTTCGGGTGAAATTTGGTTTAATTCGCAATTTTCGTAAGTTGAACGAGTCGCCAACGGATCATTATCCACCGCATAAACCTTAGAAGCTCCTAATAAAATTGCCCCAATTGATAAAATACCAGAACCGCAACCAATATCTGCAATTACAACTTGGTTGTGTTCTCCACCTAAGCGCATTTCCAAAGATTCTAAACACAGTTGAGTTGTGGCGTGGGTTCCGGTTCCAAAAGCAACCCCGGGATCTAAACGTAATAGAATACGATCGGGATTTTCAGGTAATGCTAACCAAGCCGGATAAACTAAAAAGCGATCGCCAATTGGTGTCGGTTCCCAATATTGTTTCCAACTACTTGACCAGTCCTGTTCATCAATCAAATCCCAAGTCACCGCCGGAATTGGCATTTCTAAACACAAAGCATCTTGACGTAACAATAAAGCCAGGGCTGCTAAATCTAGTAAATGGGCTTTTTCTTCGGGTAAATAAGCTGATAACAAGCAGGAATTATTTTTAATTTGACTCGCGGTTCCCCGACAACCAAACGCTTCCATGCGCCAAAAGACCGCATCTTCTAGCATCGGATCACACAATACTTTAATTTCCCACCAGCTATTAGCCATAATCAGTAATCAGTAATCAGTTATCAGTCATCAGTTATCAGTTATCAGTTATTAGTGTAGAGACGTGCCATGGCGCGTCTGTACCAGTTAACAGTGTAAGAGGTATCAGTCATTAGTTGACAGTAAAGAATTCATTGTTAATAGTTAATATTTGTGGGCTAAAAACTGTTAACTGTCAACTATAAACTGTTAACTATAAACTGTTAACTGATAACTGTTAACTGATAACTGATAACTGATTAAAGCGTTACAGTATAGGCATCGCGGATGCCAGACACTTTGATAATTTCTGCAAGAATACCTTCAGGTAAAGGATCATCAAGACTTAAAACCATGACAGCCTCACCCCGAACAATTTTACGTCCGACTTGCATACTGGCAATATTGACATTAAATCTGCCCAAAAGCGAGCCAATGTTACCAATAATTCCCGGTACATCCCGGTGGAGAGTAAACAACATATAGCGGGTGGGAGGAACATTAATCGGAAAATCGTCCACACTGGTGATCCGAATTTCGTGATCCCCTAATAACGCCCCGGTCACAGAATGAGTGCCTAAACTGCCCTTAGCTTCTAAATGTAGTGATCCGGTGTAGTCCGTCACCGAAGCATCACGGGTTTCAATTACTCTGATCCCCCGTTCCTTGGCTTCAATACCTGCGTTAACATAGTTCACCCGCTCGCGTAATGCTTGGGACAGTAACCCCTTCAGAGAAGCCACAACCACTGCTTGGCTACTGGTTCCGGCTAGTTCCCCTTGCAAACGCACATCCAGGAAGTCCACCCGTCCCCCGGCTAACTGACCGACCAAATTACCCAGAGTTTCCGCCAATTGTAAATAGGGTTTGAGTTTTTCCAAGACATCGGGATATAACCCGGGAATATTCACCGCAGAACGGGCTGGCAGGCCCAGCAACACATCCCGAATTTGTTCAGCGACATCGATCGCCACATTGACTTGAGCTTCTTCTGTCGAGGCTCCCAGGTGAGGAGTGAGAACAATTTTAGACCCCAATTCCCGCAGGGAAGAATCGGCTTCTAGGGGTTCATTTTCAAATACATCTAAGGCAGCCCCGGCAATTTGGCCAGTTCGCAGGGCATCGGCTAAGGCTGTTTCATCAATCACACCGCCCCTAGCACAGTTAATTAGGCGGGCGGTGGGCTTCATCTTAGCGAAGACTTCCGCATTAAACAGATGATAAGTTTCTTTGGTTTTGGGGATATGCAGCGTAATATAATCGGACTCCTGAATCAACAGATCCAAGTCCACTAACCGACAACCAATTTGATCCGCTCGTTCTTGGGATATAAAAGGATCATAGGCCAAAAGTTTCATCCCCATTGCTTTCGCCACCGCCGCAACATGGGAACCAATTTTACCCAAACCCACAATACCCAGGGTTTTCTTATAAACTTCTACACCCACGAAGCTTTTGCGATCCCACTGTCCAGTTTTAACCGATTGGTTAGCATCGGGGACGTAGCGAGACATGGACAGCATCATCGTCAGGGCGTGTTCGGCGGCGGCAATGGTGTTCCCTTGTGGAGAATTAACCACAACAATCCCTTTACGGGTAGCGGCGGGAATGTCCACATTATCCACACCGACACCCGCCCGACCAATAATTTTTAAGTTATTGGCGGCTTCAATAATTTCTTGGGTTACATGAGTTCCAGACCGGATCATCAAAGCATCATACTCTGGAATAATCCGCACCAGTTCTTCTGGGGGTAAACCTATTTTGACATCCACCTGAGCCACTTGAGACAGGATGTCTATACCAACTTGATCAATAGAATCGGATACGAGAACCTTAGACATGATTTAGGAAAATGGGTTGCAATTTTTCTGGAAGCGAAACATCACCCCCCACAAAATCAGCTAGGGGGAAGTTCGGGAGAGTCTGCATTAGTGATTTTTTCTCCCAGATTAACGGTCTATATTAATACCGCAGTAGGTCATTTTAACTCTTAATGGGTAGATTCACTGTGAATTCTGGGAAAAAATTTATGGCGGGGAATAGGCAATGGAGAATAGGCAATGGACAATTCAGAGCGTTTGGGGAATCGAGATCAGACCCAAGATTGTGTAGACTAACAATAGATTGATTGCCTATTCTCAACGATAATTATGAACTATCTTGTCACCGTTCTCTCCGATCGCTTTCAAGCCGAAACAGCCTATGTTGAATTAGAAAAAAAAGGTGTCCCGACCTCTCAAATCAGTATTTTAGGAAAAGGGTATAAAACCGCCGATGAATTTGGCTTAATTGACCCGAATGAAAGCGCAATCAAACAAGTTAAATTAATGGCAACTTGGTTAATTCCCTTTGGATTTGTTTCGGGTTTTTGCTTTAGTTTAATTACGGGATTAGATACCTTTGCCTGGGCCGGAGTTGTGGGAAATCATTTAATCGGTGCAGTTCTCGGTGCAATTTCGGGGGGGTTAGGGAGCATCTTGGCCGGGGGTGGAGTCGGATTAATTGTTGGTGGCGGCGATGCTTTACCCTACCGTAACCGCCTGAATGCTGGGAAATATTTAGTCGTGGTCACAGGTTCAGAAACCTTGATGCGTAAAGCAAATCAGATTTTAAGGGACTTAGAACCGGAAAATATTCAGGGTTATACCGTTGGTGAAAATGAATAATTAAAATAGAATGTTATCATAATTTTAGCATAAATTTTCATCTTCCTTAACCTAAAATCCCTTAATGTTACCAAGAGAAGAACTCCTAAAAGGTATCGAAAATCGAGATACTATAGCACGGGTTATAGATCTGGCAGAACAAGCCATGAAAACCTGGGAAATTACCCTAACAGATTTCCTTTCTCCCCCTGAATTAGCTGAATCTGAAAAGGTCTTTAGCCGCTTAACAGAAGTACAAATGATCCCCTGGGGAGGCTATCCCCAAGCGGAACGCCAACGGTTAGGAATTGCCAGATCTGAACTTCCTCTTGATACTTCTCAAGTCAGCGTTATTGTTTTAGAAATTTCGGGTAATTTTCTCTTTGATCCCGCTACCCATCGAGACTTTTTAGGGTCGATGTTAGGGACGGGAATTGTCAGAGATAAAACCGGGGATATTATTGTTTTAGGAGAGCGTGGAGGCCAAACCATTGTCACCCTAGAATTGGCGGATTTCTTAGAGTTGAATTTGACTCAAGTTCGATCTGTTCCGGTGAAAACACGACGGATTGATCCGGGGGAATTAAAAGTTAGAGAACCCAAGAAGAAAGAGTTAACAACTGTAGAGGCTTCCATGCGGTTAGATGCGATCGCATCTGCTGGATTTGGAATGTCTCGTAGTAAGATGGTGAGTTTAATTGATGGGGGAGATGTGCGGGTCAATTGGAAAGAAGTTACCCAAGCTAGTTATCAATTAAAATCAGGGGATTTAATTGCCATTCGGGGAAAAGGACGTTTAGAAGTTAAAGATATGACTATTACTAAAAAACAAAGATATAGAGTTGAATTAACTCGCTATCAATAATCAGTTTGTACTGAATAATTTAAGGAGAATATTAGTAATGGTAAGACTCTATAATCAATCTTTTGAAATTTTAAAAACCGAGTTAAAAAAATGCGCTGAAAAAGATTTAGTTGGGGAAGTTGGAGAAAAAATTGTTCTTAAACGCTTAGAAAAAATGCGATCGCAATCGGGAGAATCTCTAACTTTATATGAATTAAAAAACTTAGTTTCCGATCAGTTTTATGAGTTTGATGAAGTAGTTTTACAGAAAGCTGCAAAAGCAAATCATCCACCCGGAATTGGGCAAAAGCTGGCTTTAGGTACAGCTATTTTAGGGGGATTTGTGGGACTTGTGGCTCTAGCTAATTTACCCTATCCCATGATTCGGTTTCCTGTTTCAAAAACCGTCCCTATTTTATTAATTCCCAGTTATATTAGTATGGATTATAACTATCGACAAGCCGTGTCTTTAGTAGAACAATCCGATCAATTAATTAATCAAGCTACGGCAATTACTGATATTGAATTAGGAGTTGAAAAAGTTGGAAAAGCTCAACAGCATCTGGATAAACTCCCAGTTTGGTTTTTAGGTTATTATCCTCAAGCCTACTGTTCATTTACGGGTTGTGTTTGGCGATTTACCTTCGATGAATATGAAGGTGCTAGAAAGAATATTGGCCGGATGGAATCTAAAATTTTTCAAGAACAAAATGCTTATCAAGAATATACAAAAGCCGAACAATTAATTAAGGAATCTCAAAACAATTTCTCTAAAACTCCTCCGGGCAATGAACAACAACAGATGATTAACCTTTGGCAAAAAGCGATTGATCAATTAGATAAAATTTCCTCCGAAACCTTAGCCGGAAAATTAGCTGAAAAACAGTTAGAAACCGCTAAACGAGATTTTCAACAACAACTAGGATTTGTTGCGGGAACCATGAAAGGAAATACTTTAATTGATGCCGGGATGCAGTTTGGAATTCAAGCTGCAAAAGCCGCTAAAAATCCCCCTCACACCGCCAAACAATGGGAACAAGTAATCAAATTATGGCAAGAAGCAATTCGTCGCTTAGAACAAGTTCCAACGGATAATCCTAGTTATTTGGGTGCTCAGAAAAAATTAGCTGAATATCAATCAAATTTAGGAGTTTCCGAAAGTCGGTTAGAAGCGGAAAAAGACGCGGTAGAATCACTTAAACAGGCAAAAGCCGAGATTGCTCAATGGCAAACCTCAGCCCGTTCTAAAGAGCCTAATATTGGTTCCTTAATTGGTCAATTAACCGATATTATTAGTATATTAGAACAGGTTCCCGCAGGGACAACAGTTAGCGCAGAAGCCCAAAAATTATTAGGATCAGCACGACATACTCGTGATAAATTATATATGAACTAACTTGATATTTTGAAACCATTCTGTCCTTAAAACTGATTAATTATATATAATTATGACTCAAACACCAGAAGATTTTTCCCCATTTATTTCCTCAACACCCGATCCATCAGTAGATACGGCTAAATTAATACAATTATTACGGCGGAAAGAAAGAAATTGGGTGGAATGGGGCGATGCCTGTGCTCAATTACAAAAATCTGGTTATAACCCCCAACAAATTTTTGAAGAAACGGGTTTTGAACCCATTCAACAAAATCAAATCATTGTAGCAGGACAAGTCTTTACTTCCTTAGTAAAAGGCAATTTATCCGAGGAAATTCGATCCCGTTTTCAACAACGGGGAAGCGATATTTTATATGAATTTCGTATCCTAAATCAAGCAGAAAGGGTGATGGCGACGGAGTTTTCCGATCAGCGCAAATTAGATGCCGATGAAGCTAGAGAATTAGCCAAAGCCATCAAAGAATTCTCTCGGTTTTCGGTTCTCCCCCCGGGTTTTGCCCATCATCCTGGGGACGCTTTAGCCTATCAAGCCTGGAAAGCTGCCCGACAACAACATGATTTACAACAGCGATCGCGTTTAATTGCTAAAGGATTAAAATATGCTCACTCCCAAACCGCACGAGAAACCATAGAACAACTATTAACAGATTTTTCGATTACCGCCAAAAAATCAGCGCCTCGTTTACCAATGTATCGTTTAGAAACGGAAGAAGATCTACCCCGTTTAATTCCAGTCGTGGGGAAATTTCCCTTAACTCCATCGGATTTTAAAGCCGTTCCTTTGATTGAAGAATTAGGAGCATTTTCCATTGTTAAATCATCGGGAAATGCAGCTTGGGTAGCGGTTCCTGGCTGGCAAGTGGTCAGAAAGTCAGAAGATCCAATTGCTGTTTTAGGAAATAGCGCTAATTTACCGAATCCCTTACCCGGTAAATCAGAACCAGTTTTAATCCTGATCGATCGCGCTCAACGGGAATGGGATATTGATTCTTATTTCTTAGTTGAAAAATCTGAAAATTTAGAACTGCAATGGTTCGATGAAATTCCCGATATTCATTTACTAGGAAAATTAATTTTAATTATGCGTCCTAAGAAGGTATTAGATGAGGATCAAATTCATGATGTTTGGCAAATTGATGAATAGAAAAAAGAGAGGGAACACCGGAACAGCCCCCCAAACCCCCCGTGCACGGGGGGCTAGGGGGGGAGGGCACAGGGTAGGGGATGTGTAATTAATTTTGTTTAGGTACTTAATAACTTTTACCCATTACCCATTACCCATTACCCATTACCCATTACCCATTACCCATTACCCATTACCCATTACCCATTACCCATTACCTATCTTATTCTATATCATCTGATTTTCTACTGAGACATCTGTTTAGCTTTATTCGCCTGAGCGCAACTCGATAAAGCTAAAATTGATACCATTAACCATAAAAAAATCTGGGTTTTAATCCAGTCTGAGAGCGAATTTGATCATAATTCATAGTGTTATATTCGTATTATCGTTCATTATCCACTTAATATTGAGCCTAGCATGACAGACGATCTTGATCTCGATTCAGTTTCCTCCGTTAATCCTATCCTAACTTCGGAAATAGTCTTTTCTGATCTGACAATAAATCCATTAGAAAATATTGATCAAATTCGTGCATTCCGAGAGCAGAAAATTAAAGAAATTTACCAAAGTTTACGTCCGGGTCAACAACAAATGGCCGATTGGAATGGGGGGCCCCTAGCTATTTCTGCGGTTCCAGGGGCCGGGAAATCAACGGGAATGGCCTTTGCTGCGGCATTAGCGAGCGCCCGCCATCAACTCCATTCCCAGCATCAATTAGTGATTGTCACCTTCACCCGTTCGGCGGCTGCTAATATTCGGGCAAAAGTGAGTCAAGAACTCAAAGAAATGCGATTACCTTTGGGGGGATTTTTTGTTTATACATTGCATGGTTTAGCCTTAAATATTGCCTTAAAAAATCCCGAATTATCAGGATTAAATTTAGAGAATTTTACTTTAATTTTACCCACTCCTAGTAATCGAATTACCCGCAGTTGTGTTGAACAGTGGATTGTGGCTAATCCTCGCCATTATCAACGATTAATTGAGGGGGTTAAATTTGATGGGGAAGAAACAGAAAGATTAAGACGTCAATCGGTTTTAAGAACAGAAGTTTTACCGAACTTAGCTTGGAAAGTGATTCAAGAAGCTAAAAGTTCAGGACTACAACCGCAGGATTTAACCAATATTTCGGAACAAATTCCTGATGATTATGAAACCTTAGAAATAGCCGCCGGATTATATGAAAATTATCAAAATATATTGCGATCGCTGAATTTAATTGACTATGATGAGATGATTTTAGCCGCATTGCGAGTTTTAGACAATCCAACGGTTCGTCAAGTTTGGCAAAATCAAGTATTTGCTGTTTTTGAAGATGAAGCTCAAGATTCCACTCCCCTACAAAGTAAACTCTTGAGAATTTTAGCCAGTTCTTCTAAGTCAATTACTGATGATTTAGATACTTTAAATTTAGTTAGAGTCGGCGATCCAAATCAAGCGATTAACTCCACATTTACTACGGCTGATCCTATTTATTTTCGTCGTTTTTGTAATGATTGTGAACAGTTAAAACGATTAGCTACCATGGATCAAGCCGGACGCAGTAGTTGTATTATTATTGACGCAGCTAACTATATGTTATCCTGGGTTAATCGTTCAAAATTAGCTGGAAATGAACAACCTTTTCGAGAGCAAATGATTAAATTAGTGGGATTTAGTGATCATCAATCTAATGCTAATCCCCCGGCTTATGGTCGAGGTTTAGAACTCTGGGAAATGGCGGACATTTATCAGACCGTTGAGTTAATTGTCCAAAAAATTGTTACTATTATTGAAGACGATCCCCAAGGAAAATTTGCGATTTTACTAAGAGAGAATAAACAGGGAGAATTTATTTCTAATGTTTTTAATCATCCCCAATTATATAATATTAAAATTTCCGAAGATTTTAAAAGCAAAATTCGGGTTTATGATGCCTCTCAGCAGGCTAGAAATTCTCAAATTCCAGCAGAAATTTTATCTTTATTTCAATTTTTGGATCGTCCCCATTCACCAGATTATTTAAAATTAGCATTAAAAGTATTAGGCGATCGCAATTTAATTCCGAATTTAGATTATAATAAAATTGCAATTCATCCCGAAGAATTTCTTTATCCCGGCCCCCTTGACCCCCCACAATCAGAAGAAATTCGTCAATGTCGTTATTTTTGTTGTCAATTATTGCAAGCCCGTTTAGAACTTCCTCCCTATCAATTGATTTCCTTTTTAGCCCTATCCTTGCAATATGAAAAAACGGAATTAGCCACGGCGGATAAATTATCAGAACGCATCGGTCAAAAAACCTTTGGTAACCATTCCATGGGAACAATTTTAGATGTTTTAAATGATATTGTCAGTTCAGAAAAGTTTGAACCCGTGGATATTGATCAGGAATCAACCTCTAAAGACAGTCCCTATACCCGGGAAGGTCAATTAACATTAATTACCATGCACAAAGCCAAAGGATTAGATTGGGATTATGTGTTTATTCCCTTCTTACAAGAGTCTACAATTCCGGGGAGTTTAAGAGTTTTACCCCAAGCCAAATTTCTAGGAGAATTTACCCTTTCGGAAGTCGCCCGTGCCCAAATTCGAGCCGCTGCTCACGGAGAAGAATTAATTCCTGATATCGCCACTGCTTGGGAGCAAGCTAAGGATTTAAAAACCGCAGAAGAATACCGATTACTCTATGTCGCCATGACCAGAGCTAAACGTTTTTTATGGATGTCTGTGTCTCGTTTTTCTCCCTACAGTTGGCATAAACCTGAAAATCAGCAAGAACAAAAAGCCTGTCCGGTTTTTATTGCGTTAAAACAACAATTTCCTCAACATTTTTTCGAGAAATTTTAGTTGTTGGGCTTTAGCCCTTTAGATTGGGGGGCTAAAGCCCAACAACTAATTTTTTTAGGCTTGAATTGACATTAATATCTCTAATTTTGGTTGAATTTCAGCATCAAATCCAGCGTTTTTTAAGGAATCAATTGTTGCTTCGGCGTTCTGTATCCAGAAATCACGACCTAAACAAATCCCTTTATTACTAGGTTTAAATTCTCCTTTAACCGTAGCAACAATTGGAATATTAGCTTGTTTTTGATTACCCGAAGATTGTTCTTTTAGCAGTGCATGAAGTTTTTGAAGTCGGGATAAATCATAAATTTCCTCAAGTTTTAGGTGTAAAAGTACCATTGAATTTGATTCCTCTATTTCCAAATCTTCCAATAAAAGAGCCGGAATTTTATCAATCCGAGGGAGAGTATCCGCCGATTGTAACTCATCAATAATAAGCTGAAGTTTATCTTCCTGTTTGTCAGTTTTACCCGTGATTAAAACCACATCATTTTCCTTCGGAAAAGTCTTGATTTCTTGATAGGTTTTAGGAAAAATAATTGCTTCCATTTGTCCGGTTAAATCTTCGATTTGTAAAAACGCCATCCGATCACCTTTTTTGGTGGTATGTAGTTTAATAGCAGTGATTACAACAACTACTTTAACCTTAGATTTTTTATCCGTTGATTCTGCTAAAGTCACTCTTTCTTCTACAGAAATCGATCTTAAGATAGATTGTAAAGGATGTTCAGAAACATAAAATCCTAATAATTCTTTTTCAAATTGAAGTTTTTCCTGAACTTTAAAATCCTCAAGTTTTGCGGGTTTGGGTGCATCTTCATGGGTATCTTTTGTATTAGTTCCACCCCCTAAAATATCGAATATACTTTGTTGACCCACAGCTCGATCTTTGGCTTTACTTTGCGCCCAAGAAATTAATTTATCTAAATGATCAATAGCTTGGCGACGGTTGGGGTTAAGTTTATCTAAAGCTCCACATTTAATTAAGGCTTCTAAGGCGCGACTATTCACCATTTGTAAGTTAATGCGATCGCATAAATCAGGAAAACTCTTAAATTCTCCCCCTTCTTGACGAATTTCTAATAAATGTTCGATCGCACCTTCCCCGACATTTTTAATCGCAGAAAGTCCGAAAATAATACTCTTATCCGAGGGGGTAAAATCCATTCCCGAAAGGTTTATATCGGGCGGGATCACCTTAATTCCCAGGGATTTTTGACAAGATTCAATATATTTTTGAATTTTATCCGTATCTCCACTATTTGCACTTAATAAAGCTGCCATATATTCAACGGGATAATTTGCTTTTAAATAGGCGGTTTCATAGGTAACATAGGCATAGGCCATGGAATGGGATTTATTAAAACAATTAGAAGCAACTAAACCGTTGTTGAGAACAAAGTTATGATCTTCTTGTACGCCAATATCATAAACGGGTTGAGTTCCCAAAGATTTTCGACTAATAATTTTAACCATTTTTATAATTCCCTAAAATTTACTCAATTTTTAACTTCTTACGTTGCAATCCTAAATTTGGATATTGATCAATTAAATTATATAGCAATCTTATTTGAGTTGTAAGTAGTTACACAAAATAAATTACCTAGTTGAGAGAGGGAACACCGGAACAGCCCCCCAAACCCCCCGTGTAACAAAGGTCATAACCCACGGTTCCGGTGTTCCCCGCTATATCTGTCAATTCACAGCCAGTTGTGAAACTGGTCTAGGGATAATATGAACAACCCTAGGTAAAACTTGCTGTGATCAAGGGAAATAAAATAGGGTTGTAATGCTGATTACATAAGATTTTCAGGGTGATGCACAAGGGCCGAATGTAGAGGATAAACCCACCGCATCTAATTAGTTACATCAGAGAGTGGAACATTGATGTCACTACTCCAAAGGGGCTGCTTCTACTATTCAAAGTGTAGGGAGTTGAATCACCGAAACAACAAACCGCCTTTAACTCTCGCCTTCTGTACACAGTGCTTTACCCAAGGAAACCCATCATGTTTGCACAAGATATTTCGATTCAAGATTCTGAAGTTACTCTTAATTCTCTTAATTCTATTGATCCCCAAGCCTTAGCTCAACTCTTATTACAAGAATTGCAAACAGCCGTCAAAACCCTCCCCGCCAGTGGTCGGACAGTGACGCTACGGATGGCCCTAGAAGTAGAACGCATTTGCGAAAAAAGCAACCGGATTCAAACCTCTGGCGATGTACAAACCTGGCAGTTAAGTTTGGCCCGTCATCGCTTACAAAAGTGCTTAGAATATTACAAACTTGGCTCTCGTCAAGGTAGGGTAGAACTTCACTCCCACTTAGCCGCGATCGTCTACCGTCACGTGGCTTCCTTTGAGTCTCAGTTGAGTTTCCAAGCCCGTTACAACTTAATTGAAGACTTTTTACAAGGATTTTATGTTGAGTCTCTGCGGGCCTTTCGTCGGGAACACCAAATGGAAGCCAGCTATACTCCCCATACCCGTTTAGAATTAGCGGAATATATGGCCTTTACCGAACAGTATGCCAAACGTCAGATCGGTTTACCCGGTCGTAACCGTCAACGGTTAATTGTCTTACGCGCCCAAGGATTTGCTAAAGGTCAACCCCCTGAAACTTCTATGGATATTGAATTAGCCGTTGAAGGTGGCAAAACCGAAGAAGCTGAAGCTCAAAGCCGGACATCCGCGATGCAGCAAATTCGGGAAAAAATGGTATCTGAAACCGTTGACCTCGCAGAAAGTGTATTACGAGATCGGGTGATTAATGAACTAATTCAATATTTAGAATCCCAAGGACAAACCGATTGTGTTAAATATTTAAAGCTGAAAATGCAAGATCTACAAGCCTGCGATATTGATAAAGCCCTGGGGTTAACCACCCGGGAACGGGACTATCTGCAACAACGGTTTAAATACCACGTCGAAAAATTTGCCCGGTCTAACAACTGGAAACTCGTCCATGAATGGTTAGGGGCTGATATTAACCAAAAATTGGGGATGAATAGCGAACAATGGCAAGCTTTCCAAGCCCAATTATCCGTCGATCAGCAACAGTTATTACAACTCAAAGACCAAGAAGAAAGCGATAAAGCGATCGCCTCTATCCTCAAATGTACCCCCAAACAAGTCCAAAAACGTTGGGCTAAAATCCTCGACCTGGCTTTCAACTACCGTAACAACGAGGCTGTAGCCCAAATTTCCCCCGACAAAATGTAATATATTGTGAGTTAAGGGTATTCACAAGAGAGAAATTTTTGAATAATAATTTATTACATTTTATCGTGCGGAATATGGGTTTTATATATCTGAATCTCCAAACAATAAGGGCGAGTTTTCCTCTCCCGAACAGAGAGACTTTCTCGCCCCCATCTTTATGTAGTTTCGCACAGTCCAATCGTTTATTCTTCGTCGCCTGCTTCTGCGTCGTCAGTGGGATAGTAAAATCCTGTTGAACGACCTGTGAGAACTGACTTACCGAGGGATAAAGCTTTTTCAGCTTGTAGTCTTGCTTTCCGTTTCCAAGTCGCCTTCCGCATATCGCGTCTCGACCTGGACATTTTCTTCTTGGGTACAGCCATGAGCCTAGATTAATGAAGATTTTGCACAAACTATTATAGTACCCTATTTGTACCCTTTGCTAAATATTTTTTTCCCGAAAGTTGAGAAAGGGGACTAGAGAGTGATAATAACGGGGGTGTGGTCGCTGGGTTGTTCCCAGGTTCTAGGAGTTTTATCAATGATAGAACTACTGGCGACTTCATACAGGGGTAAGGTCAAATAATGGGTATCAATGCGCCATCCAGTATTCCGTCGGAAGGAGCCTTGGCGATAGTCCCACCAACTAAAATGTCCCCCTTCAGTGGTGAACTTGCGAAAGGCGTCTTTAAAGCCTAATTCTAATATTGATTCTAAGGCTTGACGTTCAGCATCACTCGCCATAATATGATTTTCTCGACCTTTGGGATTATGAATATCAATATCTTCTAAAGCAATATTAAAGTCACCGCAAATACAAATCTTTTCAGTTTGAGTGAATAGCAGTTTTAAATAGTCTTTGAGATGGTTTAACCAGTTTAATTTATAGTGATATTTATCGCTATCAATACTGGAACCATTGGGAACGTATAAATTAACTATAGCAACTCCATCAATAATTCCGGTTAAAACTCGTTTTTGTTCATCAAATGTTTGAGAGGGTTCTGTATTTAAAATATCAGAAAATCCAAAATGAACCGCCTCTAAGGTGGTTTTGCTAAAAATTGCCACCCCATTATAGGATTTTTGACCATAAATATAAATATTATAACCTAATTCTTCAAAACCAGAACGAGGAAAGTCTTTATCTATGACTTTAGTTTCCTGTAAACACAGAATATCAATTTCATTGGTTTGTAACCATTGCCATACCTGATCTTTTCTAGTTCTAATTGAATTAACATTCCAAGTTGCAATTTTCATTCTAAACTCCTAATTAAAGCTGAAGCACAACAACGGTAAAACAACTGGGGTTAGATAGGACAACATAAACCGCCCGCCCGTTGACTAAATAGAGCATTTTCTCGATAGTCTACGGGACAATCAATCACAACTGGAACGTCTTGATTTAGGGCTTCTTTGAGAATCGGAATTAAATCGGTTGTGGCTTCCACCCGATAACCTTTTAACCCCATACTTTCGGCAAATTTAACAAAATCAGGATTGCCAAATTTAATAAACGAAGATGACCCAAATTGGTCGTTTTGTTTCCATTCAATTAATCCATAACCGCCATCATTAAAGATTAAGGTAACAAAGGGAGTTCCTACCCGTAAAGCGGTTTCAAGTTCCTGATTATTCATCATAAATCCGCCATCTCCTGTTACCGCCACCACCTTCCGATTAGGATAAACTAATTTAGCGGCAACTGCACCCGGAATCGCAATTCCCATGGCTGCAAATCCATTAGAAATTAAACAGGTATTTGGCGTTTCACAATGATAATGTCTCGCCATCCACATTTTATGAGCGCCAACATCTGAAATCACAATATCTTCTGGGCCCATAACTTGACGCAAATCATAAATAATTTTTTGCGGTTTAATCGGGAAGGCATCGTCTTTGGCATAAAATTCGTAATTATTACGAATATCCGGTCTTAATTTTAAAGCATAGGGTTCGGGTTTTCCGGTACGATCTGAACGCCTTAAAATCTCTTGGAGAGAGTCAGAAATATCCCCAATAATTTCAGCAATCGGAATATAACTACTATCAACTTCGGCGGAATCTTCACCAATATGAATAATCGGAATTTTGCCTTGGGGATTCCATTTTTTCGGGGAATATTCAATTAAATCATAGCCAACAGCAATGATTAAATCCGCCTTATCAAATCCACAACTAATATAATCCCGCAGTTGTAATCCCGTTGTCCATAATGCTAAAGGATGGGTATAAGGAATAATTCCTTTGCCCATAAACGTATTTACAACGGGGATATTCAGTTGGGTAGCAAATTCTGTTAAAGCGGCACTGCCATTCCCCCGAATTGCTCCATTTCCTACTAATATTAAGGGATTATTGGCTTTAGAAATTGCGATCGCTGCTTCATTCATACTTTGATAAGCAGAATAAACTTTTTCTCGCTTATCTTGTTTGAGAGGATAGCCTTCGACCTCCATACTAGCAATATTTTCGGGGAGATCAATATGCACTGCCCCAGGTTTTTCAGATTGAGCTATTTTAAACGCTTTTCTGACAATTTCTGGCGTAATACTAGGGCGAACAATTTGGGAATTCCATTTAGTAACTGGGGCAAACATTGCCACTAAATCCAAATATTGATGGGATTCAATGTGCATTCGATCTGTTCCCACTTGACCTGTAATTGCAACTAACGGTGCTCCATCTAAATTCGCATCAGCAACCCCGGTCATTAAATTCGTTGCTCCAGGGCCTAATGTTGATAAACAAACTCCCGCCCGTCCAGTTAAGCGACCATAAACATCGGCCATAAATGCAGCCCCTTGTTCATGACGAGTTGTAATAAATTTGATCGAGGAGGTTTTTAAGCATTCGAGGATTTGCATATTTTCTTCCCCTGGAACACCAAAAATATACTCGACTCCTTCATTTTCCAAACATTTAACTAACAGTTGTGCTGTGTTCATAATTTTTAATAAGAATGGTTTTTTTTACCCTATTTAATCCAAACGGTTTTAATATTCACAAATTCGTGAATCCCTTGGCTACTCAATTCCCGTCCGTAACCGGAACGTTTGATCCCTCCAAAGGGTAAGCGAGGATCGGATTTAACTAAACCGTTAATAAAGACAGCACCCGCTTCTAATTCTCGAATTAAACGCTCTTGTTCGGCTCGATTTGTTGTCCACCCACTGGCACCCAAACCAAAGATGGTACTATTAGCAAGGGTAATGGCTTCATCTAAAGAATTAACCCGGAAGATTAACGCCACCGGCCCAAAGAATTCTTCACTGTAAGCAGGGGTTCCTTCAGGAATTTGGGTTAAAATTGTTGGCGGATAAAAATTGCCCGGTTGTTCCAAGAGTTGACCTCCGGTTAATACTTTGGCTCCAGCTTCAACACAGATTTGAACTTGTTGGTGTAATTCCGTTAAAATATCGGGGGTTGCTAAGGGCCCCACTTCGGTATCGGGTAACATTGGATCACCGATTTTTAAATCCGCAAATTTTTCCGCCATACGACTTTCAAATTCATCGGCAATACTAGATATCAAAATAAACCGTTTTGCTGCAATACAGGACTGTCCATTATTTAACATTCGTGCTGTAACGGCGGCTTCTACTGCTGCATTTATATCCGCCGTTTCTAACACAATAAACGGATCACTTCCACCTAATTCTAGGACAGTTTTTTTAATATTTTGACCAGCTAAAGAGGCTAAACTAGCGCCTGCGGGTTCACTTCCGGTTAAAGTTCCAGCTTTAACCCGATCATCGGTAATAATTTGAGCGACTTTATTAGAACCTACTAATAAAGTTTGAAACACCCCTTCAGGAAATCCAGCTTTTTGAAAAATTTCCCCAATGGCTAAGGCGCATTGAGGTACGTTGGAAGCGTGTTTGAGTAAACCAACATTTCCGGCCATTAATGCGGGTGCAGCAAAGCGGAAGACTTGCCAGAAGGGAAAATTCCAAGGCATGACCGCTAAAATTGCCCCCAGAGGTTCGTAAGCAATAAAGCTATTACTGGCGTCGCTTTCTGCGGGAACATCGACAAGAAATTGAGCTGCATTTTCCGCATAAAAGCGACAAACGGAGGCACTTTTTTTGACTTCTGCGATCGCGGCAGTAATGGGTTTTCCCATTTCCAATGTCATGATTTTGGCGTAGGTTTCGGCATTTTCTTCTAATAGATTAGCCGCGTTTTGCATCCATTGTGAACGAGTATCAAAGGAGACTCGCCGATAGTCTCGAAAGGCCCGATCTGCGAGTGCTAAAGCGTTCTCAATTTCGGCATCGGTCAAAGCGGTAAAGGTTTTCACCGTTTCCCCAGTGGCCGGGTTAATTGTAGCAATGCCCATAATTGATTTTTTAGTTTTAAGTTAAAATTAAGGATTTACTTTTTTATCGTAACGCTTAAAAACTCTCTATTCTCACTGAAGGGATCACTGATTGATTACTTGATACAAATCTGTACAATAGTACAACTAAATTTAAAATACTTAACAAAGGGAATAAAAAGTTAATAGAGAAAATAACAATGGACATAAAATAATCAAGAAAACCGTCTAACCCATCATTACTCCTCAACAAAAAAATATATGAAGCATTTTCGCCTATCATCCCCGCTTGCCCAATTTTTCCCAATCTTGACCTGGTTACCCAATTATCAACGGGATTGGTTATGGGCAGATATTACAAGTTACAGAAGATGGATAGGTTGTCCCCCCTGTTTTAAAGATTCACTCAACCCGCACAAAATATTAACTAATTCTGCACCCACCCAACCGGATGAAATTGGGGAAGGTTGATGATTTTGAATAGAATTCAGAAAATTATCACAAACTTGAGCTAGGGGTTCTCTGGGTTCAATCTCAATCACTTCTCGATTGATTCCGGCGGATTTCCAACTGTTATCAATAACATCAAAATAACCCTGTTGAATTGTCAGAGGAGATTCCGATTGTAGTTCATCAAAAATTAAAGTTCCCTGACTTCCAACCACGGCTAAACGTCGTTGTTTGTCTGGGTTTAACCAACACAAATGTAGAAAGGCTTCAAACCCACTGGGATAGGTTAAATTAGCAATCACTAAATCCGATAATCCCGATGCAGGCTGTAACCAAACCGTTCCCGTTGCTTTCACTTGAATCGGTTTTTCCCCTAACCAACTATTAAGAATCACAATATCATGAATCGCTAAATCCCATAACGCATCCACATCTTGTCGCACTGGTTCTAAATGGGTTCGGGTGGCGTAACCATATCTTAATTCCCCTAATTTCCCCGATTCAATTACGGTTTTCCCCCGTTCTACCGCCGGATGAAATAAATAAGTATGATCAACAAAAAGTTGTAGCTGTTTTTGTTGCGCGAGTTCGCATAATTCTAATGATTTAGTTACACTCAGGGTTAAGGGTTTTTCGGTAAAAACATGATAACCCTGTTCTAAGGCGGCAGAAATTAAAGCAAAATGTGTAGCCGCAGGAGTGGCGATCGCAACTGCATCTATATTAGGTAAATTCCAAATGGTTGAACCATCGGTCGTTAAAATAATATCATCGGGAAGTTGAAACCGTTTTTTTGCTGTTTGTAAACGGTCGGGATTGGAATCGGCGATCGCCACAACTTTAGAATTAGGGTGTTGATGGAAATTACGAATTAAATGAACTCCCCAACGACCCGCACCAAAAATAGCAATATTAATCATAAGAATAGGGAACAGGGAACAGGTAATTGGTAATTGGTAATTGGTAATTGGTAATTGGTAATTGGTAATGGGGATTTATTCTTCCATCGTCTTAATAATACCAACAATTATTCTAGTTTCCGATGGTAATTCATTTGTAAAGGATTCTATATCAGATCAATTGCCGATTGTTTATTTGGTGATTTTTCCTGTTTTTATCGCTTAATTCCGGCAGTTTTTTGAGTTTCTACAACAGAAAGAAAAGCCACTTCCGCCGCCGCCTGTTCCGCCGCTTTAATTGAACGTCCGGTTCCCTCCCCCAGTTGACGACCTTGTAACCAAACCACCGCAGTAAAACGCCCCTCATCGTTATGAATTTGGCGATTTTGCTGGACTTTATATTCAGGTAAAACTTTATAATGGCTTTGTGTCCATTCCTGTAGAGCCGCCTTATAATTATTTCGGGCTGGATCACGAATAATTTTGGCAGCGCGATCACAAAAATGGGAATCTAACCAGGGACGAATTAAGGTTAAATTTTGACTACTCAGATATAAACTGGCCAAGACCGCTTCAAAACAGTCCGCCAGACGGGATTCTTCCCCCGCTTTGTCCCGAATCGCGCTTCCGGCTGCGAGTAAAAATGTACCAAATCCATACTGATCGGCAATTTCAGCCAAAGTGCGATCGCTCACTAAAATCGAACGAATCGCGGCAAATTCTCCCACCGGACAGTCAGGATAAACTTCATAGAGTAACTCAGAGGCTGCTAATCTCACCACGGAATCCCCGACAAACTCTAATTGTTCATAATTAGCCTCGGCTGAGAGTGTCGGGTGAGTTAAGGCTAAATCTAACAAATCCCATCGAATCTGGACATGATCCGAGAGTCCCAAACGTTGAATCAGCTTTTGTAACTGGCGTTTTCGATTTGGATAGCCAATAGTCATAGATTTTGGGTCAATAGAAAATGGGACTCACTGTAGGGGCATCAAATCAAGGGGAGTTCAGAGTCAGACATAAGCCGGGTTCTGTTATCGGTGGCTAAAATTAGCACACCAACGGCGATTATCTATCTGGGATGTCTGTTACCAAACACCTCTAGCGGTACCACTATTCACGGAACGGGAAAAAGACCAACCCTAGTTCCTCCGACCTTGCTCCCAACTGGGGTTTACCGAGCCAACGCCTCACGACGTTGCTGGTGCGCTCTTACCGCACCTTTGCACCCTTACCCGAAGGCGGTATTTTTCTGTGGCACTATCCTCACGATCGCTCGCACTGGGCGTTACCCAGCAAGTTTGGTCTTTCGGGAGCCCGGACTTTCCTCAGACTCTATCGAGTCCGTAATCACCTACGCTCACTATGAACCCCCCTCTCCTATACTACTGCAAAATCAGTGATCAGTTATCAGTGTCAAGACGTGCGTGCCGTAGGCTATTGGCGCGTCTCTACTCAGTTGGGAGGCAATCTAAAGTTATAATTAATTAATTAGTAAAGTCCTGATTTTATTTATTTCACTGATGACTGATGACTGATAACTGTTTACTGATAACTGATTATTGTGAGTATTTTAAGAATTAATAAATTGAGTAATAAATGGCTTGATCTATCGGAGATTTCTGCCGTAATTATCGCCACAATTCTTGTGTTATCTATACTCTTGGGAATTTATTATTTAGGTTGGTTACAACCCTTAGAATTAGTTGCTTATGATCAAATGGTAAGATTACATCCGGCTTTAGCCGCTGATCCTCGATTAGTAGTAATCGGAATTACCGAAGAAGATATTCAAAAACTTGAGCGTTGGCCCCTGTCCGATGAAGTGATTGCACGATTATTAGAAAAACTATCCAAATATCAACCTAAAGTTATTGGTTTAGATATTTATCGTGACATTAGATATGAACCAGGATATGATAAATTTCAGAAACAACTTCAAATTTCCGATAATGTGATTGTGATTAGTAATTTAGGATATAGTGAAATTAAAAGAATCCCGGCACCGCCTAATATTTCTGATGAACGAGTCGGTTTTAATGATTTATTGCTTGACCCCGATAATGTTGTTCGTCGAAATTTGATGTTTGCTAGTACCCCAGATGGGACTTTTTATTCATTCTCTTTAAGAATGGCATTACATTATTTATTTAATCAAGGAATTACACCAAATAATAGTGAGATAGATCCTAATTTTATTACCTGGGGAAAGGCTGAATTTGTGCCGTTATCTCGAGATTCTGGTGGTTATCAAACCATTGATGATCGAGGTTATCAAATTTTATTAAATTATCGCTCTGCCAATAATATTGCCAGGATGATTAGTTTAACACAATTTTTAGATCAAACCATTCCCGAAAGTTGGATTAAAGATAAAATTGTTTTAATTGGTACATTAGCTCCTAGTGGCAAAGATGTATTTCTAACTCCCTATAGTCCGGCTGAAAAAAATGCCTTTAAAATGCCAGGAGTTTTAGTTCATGCCCAAATGGTGAGTCAAATTTTAGATGCGGTTTCAGGTCAGCGCGATTTATTTATTTTTTGGGAACAATGGGGAGAATTTTTATGGATTTGTAGTTGGGGTTTAATCGGAGCAACTTTAGCTTGGTCAAGTCGAAATCTTTTAATTATTACCCTAGGAAATCCATTTTTAGTTGGTGTTTTATTTGGATTAAGTTTTTTCCTATTTTTACATAACCGTTGGGTTCCCACCACAACTCCGAGTTTAGCCCTTATATTTACCAGTGGTACTGTTATTGGTTATCGTGCATTTCAAGCCCAACGTCAGCAACAAATTGTGATGCGATTATTAGGACAAAATACCTCACCGGAAATTGCCAATGCTTTATGGAATAGTCGCGATCGTTTATTAGAAGATGGAAAGTTACCCGGTCAAAAATTAATTGCTACTATTCTATTTAGTGATATTAGAAATTTTAGTACCGTTTCTGAAGAAATGCCTCCAGAAATCTTGATAGAATGGTTAAATGAATATTTATCTGTTTTAACCCAATGTGTCCAAACCCATCATGGTATTATTAATAAGTTTACTGGGGACGGAATTATGGCAGCTTTTGGAGTACCTCTAGCTCGTAAAACCCAAGAATCCATTGCTAAAGATGCTTATAATGCCGTCGCCTGTGCTTTAGCAATTGAAGACCATTTAAAACGGTTAAATCAAGATTGGAAAAACCGCAACTTTCCTGAAATTGCCATGCGAGTTGGCATTTTTACAGGCCCGATTATCGCCGGAAGTTTGGGGGGAAAAGAACGGTTAGAATATGGGTTATTAGGAGATAGTGTTAATATTGCTTCTCGTTTAGAAAGCTGCGAAAAAGATCGACAATCGGGCATTTGTCGAATTTTAATTGCTGCTCAAACTTTAGAATATATTGCGGATAGTTTTGAGGTGGAATCTTGGGGACTAATTCCACTAAAAGGAAAACATCAAATGGTTGACATTTATCTAGTTATTGGCTGGAAAAAATAGCAAATATAAATTAATTATATAAATAAAAAATCAGAGGATAAAAAAATGACCGAACAGGAAAAATTAACCCCCCAATTAACTGCCGATGGCTCCTTTACCTTTTTTTCGTCGGAATTTAGAGAATTATTTCATAGTCATTTTGGCGCAAAACAGGAAGCAGAATGCAAGTTTGTAGAACCCTTACAGTTAAGAAAAAAAGCCGCAACATCTCCCCTATATTTACTTGATATTTGTTATGGTTTAGGTTATAATACAGCAGCAGCATTAACCGCAATTTGGGAAGTCAATCCTAACTGTAAAATAGAATGGATTGGCTTGGAATTTGATCAACAAATTCCCCAATCAGCCTTAGAATATAATTTACTCAATGCCTATCCTAATTACATTCAGGATATATTAAAAGAAATTGCCCAAAATCAGCATCTAAAAACAGAATTATTTAACGCTAATTTAATCATTGGCGACGCTAGAAATACTATTTCAACCGTTTACAATTCTGGGTTTAAAGCCGATGCAATTTTTCTTGACCCCTTTTCTCCCGCCCATTGTCCCCAACTGTGGACAGTAGAATTTTTAACCCTAGTCGCCCAATGTCTCAAACCCCAGGGACATTTGGCTACCTATTCCTGTTCCGCGACGGCTAGAAGTGCCTTAATCCAGGCGGGGCTACACATTAGTTATACCCCCCCTGTAGGGCGACGCACACCCGGAACCCTGGCTAGTCTCGACCCCAGGGATTTACCCCCCCTCTGTCCCAAAGAACAAGAACACCTGAAAACCCGCGCCGCCGTCCCCTATCGAGATCCCAGTTTATCCGATATTGCAGAAGTGATTATCCTGCGACGTCAAGCTGAACAAGACACCTGTACCCTGGAACCCACCTCCCATTGGAAGAAACGATGGCGCAGTGAGTCCATCTTGTGAAAAGATACTTGAGGATGCGATGATCGTGTCTATAACTTACAATTGACACCCAAACAGTAAATGGTAGCGGTAGCAATTTTAGCGGCGGGACGCGGAACTCGCATGAAATCTGATCTTCCCAAGGTTCTGCATCAGTTGGGAGGACGCACTTTAGTTCAACGGGTTTTAGAGAGTTGTGTCCAGTTGCAACCCTCCCGTAGATTAATAATTGTAGGCTATGGGGCCGATTTAGTTCGTGATAGTCTGCAAAAAACGGATACGCAACCTGGTTTAGAATTTGTTGAACAAACCGAACAATTAGGGACAGGTCATGCAATTCAACAATTACTGCCCTATTTAAAAGACTTTACCGGAGATTTACTCGTTTTAAATGGGGATGTTCCCTTATTACGTCCTGACACTTTAGAACAGTTAATTAAAATCCACAAAGAAAATGGAAACGGGGCGACATTATTAGCTGCCCATTTTCCTAATCCTACCGGATATGGTCGGGTATTTTGTGATAGTCAAAATTTAGTTAATCAAATTGTTGAAGAACGGGATTGTACCGATGCTCAACGGCAAAATCATCGAATTAATGCCGGGGTTTATTGTTTTAATTGGCCGCAGTTAGCCAAAATTTTACCCGACCTGAAAGCCGATAATGATCAACAGGAATATTATCTCACCGATACGGTGCATCATTTAGATAAAGTGATGGCGGTGGATGTCGCAGATTATCGAGAAATTTTAGGGGTTAATAGTCGCAAACATCTGGCTAATTCCTATAGGGTTTTGCAAGATTGGGTGAAAACCGATTGGATGGCGGCGGGGGTAACAATTATTGACCCCGATAGTGTCACCATTGATGATACGGTCAAGTTAGAAACCGATGTGATTATTGAACCCCAAACTCACCTACGGGGAAATACAATTATTCAAACTGGAAGTCGAATTGGCCCAGGAAGTTTAATTGAAAATAGTCAGATTGGAAAAAATGTTACGGTGCAGTTTTCCGTCGTTTCTGATAGTGTTGTTGCTGATAGAACCCGTATTGGCCCCTATGCCCATTTAAGAGGTCATGCAAAAGTTGGTGAACAATGTCGGGTTGGGAATTTTGTAGAATTAAAAAATACCGAAGTAGGAAATCGGACTAATATTTCCCATTTATCTTATATAGGAGATGCCACATTAGGAGATAAGGTTAATATTGGGGCGGGAACAATTACCGCTAATTATGATGGGGTGAAAAAGCACCGAACAACAATCGGAGACCGGACAAAAACCGGAGCAAATAGTGTTTTAGTTGCCCCTCTAACCTTGGGAAATGATGTTACTGTGGCGGCAGGTTCTACTATTACGGATGATGTCCCCGATGATAGTTTAGCCATTGCCCGGGAACGTCAAATAATTAAACCCGGTTGGCGACTAGAATCACCGGAATAATATTAATTGAATTAGGGAGGAGAAATTACCAAAGAATAGGATGGCATTAGATATCCTATTCTTTGTTCCCTCCCCCCCAAACCCCTCGTGCACGGGGGGTTTGAGATCGCCCATTCCCTGTTCCCTGCTTTAATATGACTAAAACTTCTTCTCCCTCTGTGATGATTTCTTCCCCTAATTTGATACAACAAAATTTTCCAGGGTTATACTATTTTTGGAAATTTTCCCGTCCCCATACCATTATTGGCACAACTTTAAGTGTGTTGGGGATGTATTTAATTGCTATTAGTGAGTTTAGGCAATTTCCTGGTTTTAATTTCAGTTTACTAGCTTTATTTTGGAGTTGGTTAGCTTGTATTTTTGGTAATATTTATATTGTTGGATTAAATCAACTTGAAGATATTGAAATTGATCAGATTAATAAACCCAATTTACCCTTAGCATCGGGGGAATATTCCAAGTTTCAAGCTCAAATGATTGTCGGAATAACCGGAATTTTAGCTTTAACTATTGCAGCGTTTCAAGGCTATTATTTATTGGGAATGGTGACAATTAGTTTGCTATTGGGGACAGCTTACTCCTTACCTCCAATTCGTTTAAAACGGTTTCCATTTTGGGCGGCATTTTGTATTTTTACCGTTAGAGGAATTATCGTTAATTTAGGGTTATATTTACACCTAAGTTGGATTTTATCAGCAAAATCAATATCATCAATTCCGATAATTCCCCCTTCAGTTTGGGCGTTAACCTTATTTGTTTTAGTATTTACCGTTGCGATCGCAATTTTCAAAGATATTCCTGATTTAGAAGGCGATCGCCAATTCCAGATTAACACATTAACCATAAAATTAGGAACCGTAACAGTATTTAATTTATCTCTATGGATAATCACTGTTTGTTATTTAGGAATGATTCTAGGGAGTTTTCTATTACAATCTTCCTTAAATCCCATATTTTTAGGATTCAGTCATTTAATATTATTAACAGTATTATGGTGGCGCAGTCAAACAATTGATTTAAGCGATAAACAATCAATTACCGGATTTTATCAATTTATTTGGAAACTGTTTTTCCTAGAATATTTAATCTTTCCCCTTTCGGTGCTTACCACGACCATTTCATTAAACCTGAAGATCGTTTGAAGATCATGATGGCGCGACAATAGGTTAAATAGCGATCGCCTATCATTACCCTTGTGTAGTGATGGGCGGATCATCCTCTTAATGTCTTTGTGTCTTTGTGGTTTAATAATTTGGCGCGGGCGTTGCTACCAGAAGTTAGTAATATTATATCCTAATTCTTGGATCATTTTTCTTAATAAAGGTAGACTTAATCCAATCACATTGGTATGGCATCCTTCTAATTTTTCAATAAATAAACCGCCCTTGCCTTCAATCGCAAAACATCCAGCGCAATTTAAAGGTTCTCCGGTATCAACATAATCCTTAATTTCACTATCGGAAATATTAGCAAAATAGACATTAGTGGTTTGAGAATAGACTAATATTTGATCAGTAGAAACATTAATTAAAGCATGACCCGTATACAGTTGTCCCAATTGACCCCGCATGGTTTGCCAACGGGCGATCGCTTCCTCAATATTAGCAGGTTTGCCATAAATTTCTCCCCCAACAGCCAAAACCGAATCACACCCCAAAACCAATAGAATTTCCCCATCATTTTTAGGTTGATTCATTAATCTTTGGGTGATAACTTCTGCTTTACATTGGGCAAGTTTTTGGACTAATTCTACAGGGTTAGAATCTGCGATTTGGGATTCATCAAAATCACTTTTGAGAATAATCGGCTGAATCCCAATGGTTTCTAATAACCGTTTACGCGCCGGGGAAGCAGAAGCTAAAATAAATGTGATTCGATTGGGCTGATTCATGAAACTCAATTAATAAACTTTAAAAGATTGCACCACTTGTTTTAAAAGTTGTTGAGTTTTTTCCCAACGTTTTTCAGTAGTGGAAACATTTAATGTAAATAGGTTTCCACGACTAATAGTAACACTAGCAAAGTCATGCCGTTTTTGTTCATTCGGAAGTTGTACCGCGTATTCTAACCAATAATAAAGATTTGATCCTTTTTCAAAGGATTCTGCATTAATTAGTTCTGCGGTACGTCCTGAACCTTCTGGGGCGATCGCTTTTTTACTCAATGTATATCCTACCTCAGTGGGAGTGCCAATTTCTGCGAGGGTTTGATTCGGATTAGAAACCGGATTGATTACCACACTAACATTTTCACCTTGTTCAATCATATCGTGTAGTACCGTATCGGGGCCGTTAGCAACACTCACCTGTGTCCATCCGTTAGGATAGATAAATTCATAGCCATCGGCGGTATCCACAAAGCTATTTAATCCCATGCCAACGGATATACAACCTGTTAAGCTCAGGCTAAAACAGACTAAAGCTATTGCTAAAATTCGTTTGAACATTTGATCTTTTTCCTCATAAAATCGTGAATGAGTGCATTTTGTTGTGATCAGGGTGATCCCAATTTTCCTATTTTCTCATTATTCGGGCTTTTGGTTTCAATTTTTATTAATTTGGAGTTAGAATTATCGGATAATTTATGATTAATTATGGGTTTATAGATCAAGAATTAAGAAGCCCTGAAGGGCTTACTACTTTTGGTAGTTTATCTCAAATTTTTGTCAGGTTTTATGGCACAATTGATAGAGCATTGGAGACGCTCAGGTAATTTTTTATGACTAAGTTTGTTTTTATCACGGGTGGGGTAGTATCGAGTATTGGTAAAGGAATTGTTGCCGCTAGTTTAGGACGTCTGCTCAAGTCGCGGAACTATTCCGTATCCATTCTTAAACTCGATCCCTATATTAATGTTGACCCTGGAACCATGAGTCCATTTCAACATGGCGAAGTCTTTGTGACCGAAGATGGGGCGGAGACGGACTTGGACTTAGGACATTATGAACGTTTCACCGATACCTCCATGTCCCGTCTTAATAGTGTCACGGCCGGGGCTATTTATCAAGCGGTGATTAATAAAGAACGTCGGGGAGACTATCAAGGAGGTACGGTTCAAGTCATTCCTCATATTACTAATGAATGCAAAGAACGGATTCATCGAGTGGCAAAAAACACGAATCCTGATGTGGTAATTACGGAAGTTGGGGGAACCGTTGGTGATATTGAATCCCTACCTTTTTTAGAAGCAATTCGTCAATTTAGGAAGGATGTGGGTCGGAAAAATGTTATTTATCTGCACGTTACTTTAATTCCTTGGATTGGTGTGGCGGGGGAAATGAAAACCAAACCGACCCAACATTCGGTTAAAGAATTACGATCAATTGGGATTCAACCAGATATTTTAGTCTGTCGTTGTGAACGCCAAATTCCCCTCGGAATTAAAGAAAAAATTGCTGGTTTTTGTGATGTAGAAGCTGATTGTGTTATTACTTCCCCCGATGCAGATAGTATTTATGAAGTCCCCTTACTTTTAGAGAAAGAAGGACTTGCCGAACAGAGTTTAAAACTGTTACAATTAGAACAACGGCAACCGAATTTAGCCGCATGGCAAACTTTAGTTGATCGGCTTTATCATCGGGATATAAATACAAAATGTCCTCTCCCCCACTCTCAAATCAAAATTGCAATTGTGGGTAAATATATTCAGTTGAGCGATGCCTATTTATCGGTGGTAGAATCCCTGCGTCATGCGGCTATTCAGGAGGGAGTAGAATTACATTTAGAGTGGATTAATTCCGAAGATATTGAGGGGAATAATCCCGAAAATTATCTCAAAAATGTGCAAGGAATTGTCGTTCCTGGCGGGTTTGGACAGCGAGGAACCGATGGTAAAATTATGGCGATTGAATATGCCAGAAAACATAAAATACCCTTCCTGGGGTTATGTTTAGGAATGCAATGTTCTGTGATTGAATGGGCGCGTCATATTGCCAAACTAGAGCGGGCGCATAGTGCTGAATTTGATCCCCAAACCCCTAATCCTGTAATTCATTTATTACCAGAACAACAGGATGTAGTAGACTTGGGAGGAACCATGCGTTTAGGATTATATCCCTGCCGCTTACAACCGGATACTTTAGCGTTTAAACTGTATCAACAGGAAGTTATTTATGAACGCCATCGTCATCGTTATGAATTCAATAATGCCTACCGAACACTATTCTTAGAATCTGGATATCTGATTAGTGGAACCTCTCCCGATGGCCGTTTAGTAGAAATTATTGAATTATCCAACCATCCCTTTTTCGTGGCTACCCAATTTCACCCCGAATTTCAATCCCGGCCAAATAGTCCTCACCCTCTATTTCAAGGATTTGTGGCCGCAGCAACCCATTTATTAGAATCTCCGCCCAACCTAAAGGACAGCACCCTACCCATGGACAATTAGACCCGACCGCGTTGCATTTTAATTCCCTGTTTAATTCTTAGGCTGAATTATCCTAAAATTGTTAACTTAGTCAGAAAGAAAGAGCAGGGGCATCAATTTCTAATTTCAGGGGAGATTTTGATCCTATCTGATCGTTAATTACTCTATAATCATACAGAATGGGTAAGCGATCATTGTCCTCTGGTCTGTTGATCCGATTTACAAGTGAGTTGAGTCCCGGGAAGGATTCACAGGTCTGAGGAGGTTTTGTGGCGTACTGGATCAAAATGAATTATGAGCGAGAAACCTATCTCGTTGATCTCGATAGTGTAAGTGCGTTTGCGTCTGGATTTAACAAACGGATTGCGTTTTGGTTGCCAGCTAATGGCAAACAAATGATTATTAACCATCAAATTAATCCCAAAACCTATGAGGATATTTTGGGGTATATTCAAAGAATTACAACCGATTACCCAACGAACTATTGGGTTAAAATTTTTTATGATCGTCATGAATATATTATTGACTTGAATCGTCTTAATACCTTTGTAATTGATACCAGCCAACGTATTACATTTTGGCTTCCCGATGGTAAAGAACCCGTTATTATTAACCCTCAAACCAATGCTGAAGCCTATTCTAAAATTTTAGATTTTATTCATAACAAAACCGGACATTCTTTACCATAAGGTAATAGGTAATGGGTAATGGGTAATAGGTAATGGGTAATAGGTAATGGTTAATGGTTAATGGTTAATAGAAAGAGTTTGCCTCCCCTACTCCCCCTTGTCGCCAAAGTTTAATTGTTCCATCCGTACTTCCACTGACAATTAAATCTTCAGAAGGACTATAAGCCACCGTCCCAATCCCACCTGTATGACCAGTGAGGGTCTGAATCGGGTCTGATTGGTTTCCGACCTGTAAATTTGGGCTAATTTGCCATAGCTTTAAGGTTTGATCTTGACTAGCACTGACTAAAATTTTACCGTTTGGGGAAAAAACCAGGGATTCCACAGTACCCGTATGACCAAGGAAAGTTACTAACTCCTGGCCAATTTCCAGCCACCAGAGTTTAATAGTTTTGTCCTCACTCCCTGTGGCTACGGTTAAACCATCGGGACTAAAAGCCACTGACCAAACAGGGAAGGAATGACCGACTAAAAGAGCATCGGAATGTCGGTGATCTAAACTCCATAATCCTACTGTGCCATCTCCACTCCCACTAGCCAAAGTCAAACCATCGGGACTGAAAGCTAATGACCAAATCGGAAAGAAATGGGCTTTTAAAGGGGGGAGGGGTTGATTAGAGGTTAAATCCCAAAACCCAATTATGCCATCAAAACTTCCCGCAGCTAGAAGTTGACCATTAGGACTAAAGGCTAAGGAACAAATCGGAACCGATAATCCTAAGTCCAATACTTGATTTTGACGGGTAATTACATTCCAAAGATGAACATTTTTGTCAGATTCAATCGCTAGTATGGGAGAATTTGGACTGAATGTTAACCCATAACCCTGATATTCTCGGTCTAAATTATCAGCTAGAATGATAGGCTGGCAGGGGGTTTTTAAGTTATAGAGTTGTAAAGTGGTATCATCACTGCGACTGGCTAGAAGTTGGCCATCATAACTAATCGCCACCACTCGGACTGCATCGGAATGGATAGGAAGGGTATTGTAACATTCCCAATTTGAAAGTTGAGGCTGTAGCATATTGAAGGAGTTAATCTCTTGAAACTAGCAGACTGGATCGGGTTTCTTTGTTTAATTATTGCTTTAATTATTCTATGGCAGTTTAGGCAGATCTTACTGCTGGTGTTTACCTCGGTTGTTTTCTCAATTGCGATTAACAGTTTAGTCCGTCGGATACAACGGCTTGGACTCAAGCGAGGGTGGGCTGTTCTGTTGTCACTGACTTTAATTACGATCATGGGTGCGGTGTTGATTAGTGTAGTCTTACCTCCATTTTGGGGTCAATTTCAAGAACTAATTAAACTGGTTCCCGTCGGATACGATAAATTTCTGATTTGGCTGAATAATCTGATTAAGAATCCTCCAACTTGGCTTCCGAATCTGAATATTGAACTGCCGAATGTTACTCAAATAGCGCAACAAGTTGGGCCCCTAGCTCAAAAGCTATTGGGAAATTTCTTTGCGTTCTTTTCTAACTCGATTGGCAATTTTTTACAGTTTGTATTAGTATTAATATTTACCTTAATGTTATTAGCAGATCCTTTGTCCTATCGTCAAGGATTTGTGCGTCTATTTCCCTCATTTTATCGCAATCGGACAGATTATATTCTATCTCAATGTGAAATAGTCCTGTTGCAATGGATGGGGGGTATTGTGATTACTTCCACCTTTGTGGCAGTTTTAAGTGCCATTGGTCTATTAATTTTGGGGGTTCCCTTTGTTTTTGCCCACGCCCTATTAGCGGGAATCTTTAACTTTGTTCCTAATATTGGGCCAACAGCTAGCGTAGTTTTTCCCGTTGCGGTTGCCTTATTAGATACACCCTGGAAAGCCTTGGCAGTGATTATCTTATACGTTATTATTCAAAACTTAGAAAGCTATTGGTTTAGTCCCCTAGTCATGCAAAAACAGGTCGATCTGTTACCCGCGATCACCTTAATAGCCCAAATCTTTTTTGCCACCTTTTTCGGCGTGTTAGGCTTAGTTTTAGCTTTACCCTTAACCGTAGTTAGTAAAATTTGGATTCAAGAACTTTTACTCAATGATTTATTAGATCAATGGAAATTAGGTGATTAGAGGAGGTCAACTCTTACCTATTCCCTATTCCCTATTCCCTATTCCCTATTCCCTATTCCCTATTCCCTATTCCCTATTCCCTATTCCCTATTCCCTATTCCCTCTTTTTAAATTACCCAAGGAAAAAAATGGTTGACCCCTATCTAAACTATGACTCAAATTCTCCTAATATTCATGAAATTGCCCAAGATTTTCGTCGTTTGGGTTATCTGGGGTTTTGGGTGCAATCTATCTTAGCAATCATTCCCATATTGCTTTTAATTTTTGTGCTGTTTTTGAGACCGGCTTCTCCTTCTAATTCGCAAAATTCGGCCTTGGTTATAGTTTTAGGATATGGCTGTTTATTTGCTTTAATTTTTACAATTTATTGGTGTTTCCGATACACTCAAATTGGCGGTAAATTAGAAGACCCGAATGAACGCCCCCCGAAAGCAGAAGTAGTTCATGCCCTATGGATTGGAATTGTGATTAATCTTATCGGTATGATCTGTGTAATTTTAGTAGGTTTCTTAATTGTGGGAACCTTATTGTATCGGATGCTAACCTTACCCCCAGGAGGGTCTAAAATTCTGACTCCAACTCCGGGGACAACGGTTTTGAATCCGGGTTCTATTGTCACTCCGTTCAATCTAATTGCAATTCAGGCTATGCTAAGTGCCATGGCTGCGGAGGTAATCGGAATTATCGTGAGTTTGTGGTTATTAACTCGCGTCGGTTCCCATCAGTCTAATTCCTAATACATACTCTGTATTTATTAACCGATTGCACCTTGTTTTTAAGCAATATAATGGAGTATAATTTATGTCACAATCCCTTATTTCTGCGATTATTTGTACTCACAATCGAGAACAATATTTGGGTTTAGCGATTGATAGTTTACTGCAACAAGATTTTAGTGATTTTGAAATTATTGTTGTTGATAATGCTTCAACGGATGGAACTCGTCAAGTAGTTGAAAGCCGTCTTCCAAATCCTAAACTGCGATATATCTATGAACCAGTTACGGGGTTATCCGTTGCTCGTAATACAGGGGCAAAAAACTCCCAAAGCCCCATTATTGCCTATTTAGATGATGATGCTATTGCTACACCTCAATGGTTAAGAGTGTTATATTCAGCTTATGAAAATCACCCGAAACTGGCGATCGCTGGGGGGAAAGTCACATTGATTTGGCCAGAGGGAATCATTCCCCCACCTTGGTTGTCTGATAATTTAGCCGGAAATTTGGGTGAATACAATTTGGGAGACCAGTGGGTTGAAATTCAAAATCCTGGTTTGACACCCAGAGGGTTAAATTATTCCATCCGTAGCAGTTTCTTAGAGAAAATTGGCGGTTTTGATGTCAATTTAGGTCGGGTGGGAAAACGGTTATTATCTAACGAAGAATTACAGATGACTGAACTCGCCCTCCAACAAGGTTGGCAAGTCGCTTATGTTCCTGAAGCGTTAGTTGCCCACCATGTTGCACCGGAACGGGTCAACAGAGCTTGGTTTATGGAGCGGGGATGGTGGCAAGGCATTAGCGAATGTTATCGGGAACAGTTAGCAGGGCGGGATGGAATGGTACAACTCGGACGAGGTGGGGAGCGCATTATCCGAGGGTTATACAAAACCCTTAAATATTTTCGTAATCCTGCCTTACGATTTGATAATTTCGTGTATGCTTATGGTCAAATCGGCTATTTGGGTGCTGCAATTTGTGGTTTAGTTCATTCTGAATCTAAACGAGAGAATTCTCAAAAATAAATCGCAATCGTGGTCAATCATTTTATCTATTGTTAAGTTTAATTATGAATTCTAATCCCTCCAAACTTCCGGTTTCTGTATTGATTCCTGCTAGAAATGAACAGTCTAATTTACCTGCCTGTTTAGCTAGTGTAGCCCGGGCTGATGAGATTTTTGTTGTTGATTCCCAAAGTAGCGATCGCAGTGTAGAAATCGCCGAAGATTATGGGGCTAAGGTGGTTCAATTTTATTTTAAAGGAGGATGGCCGAAAAAGAAAAATTGGTCATTAGAAACCTTACCCTTTAGAAATGAATGGGTGTTAATTGTAGATGGTGATGAAAGAATTACTCCTGAGTCTTGGGATGAAATTGCCGAAGTAATCAAAAACCCAGAATATACAGGATATTATATTAATCGTCGGGTCTTCTTTTTAGGAACTTGGGTGCGTCATGGGGGCAAATATCCCGACTGGAATTTACGTTTATTTAAGCATAAATTAGGCCGTTATGAAAACTTAAATACGGAAGATGTTCCCAATACTGGGGATAATGAAGTTCATGAGCACGTTGTCATGTCTTCCGGTCAAGTGGGATATCTGAAAAATGATATGCTCCATGAAGATTTTCGAGATTTATTCCACTGGATTGAACGCCATAATCGTTATTCTAATTGGGAAGCTCGGGTTTATTATAATACTTTGATGGGGACAGATGACAGCAAAACTATTGGTGCTGATCTATTTGGGGATTCGGTTCAACGCAAACGATTCTTAAAGAAAATTTGGGTGAGATTACCCTTTAAACCCCTATTAAGGTTTATTATATTTTATGTCATCCGCTTGGGATTCTTAGATGGCAAAGCCGGATATATTTATGGCCGTCTTTTAAGTCAATATGAATATCAAATCGGGGTGAAATTATTTGAATTGCGTACATTTGGCGGTCAATTAAATGTCACCCCAAAACCTGATAAACCTCCCATTTCCCATTGATTTATGTTGCAAGAAGAAACAACTTTTGTGGATTTACGCCAATATGATCAATCTAATTTTGATCGGGGAAAACCGGGTTGGTTTGTGTTGTTATGGTGGTTAGTACAAGCGATCGCATTTCCCCTCACCTTACATCCTTTTAATGGAATTCGCTGTCAAATCCTACGATTATTTGGCGGTAAAGTTGGTCAGGGGGTGATAGTCCGTCCCACAGCCCGATTTACCTATCCTTGGAAAGTCACCGTCGGGAATTATAGTTGGATTGGGGATGATGTGGTGTTTTATAGTTTAGATGAAATTACCGTGGGAGAACATTGCGTTATTTCCCAAAAAAGCTATTTATGCACCGGAGGTCATGATATTAAAGATCCTAAGTTTGAATTAAAAACAGCCCCCATTGATATTGAAAATGGGGTTTGGGTAGGTATGGATTGTTTTGTTGGGCCAGGGGTTAAAATCGGTTCAAATTCAGTGATTGGAGCGCGTAGTAGTGTATTTAAAACTATGCCCTCCGACCAAGTTTGTATCGGTTCTCCCTGTCGTCCCTGTTATCCCAGACCGATGCACTAATTTAAGGGAATAGGGAATAGGGAATTAAGAGGTCTGTTTTTCTCCTAGTTTTAGTTTTAATCCCGTTTAATTTCTGAATGTCTTTCTAAGGCAAATTGGATTAATTGATGCACCAATTCAGGGAAAGAAACCCCCGTTGCAGCCCACAGTTGAGGATACATACTCGTAGCCGTAAAACCAGGGAGAGTATTAATTTCATTAATTAAAATTTCTCCAGTTTTTTCCACATAGAAAAAGTCAACCCGTCCTAACCCGGCTGCATCGACGGCTAAAAATGCTTCAACAGCCATTTCTTTAATTTTATTAGCAATTTCATCGCTAATTTTTGCTGGGATAAATAGATCGGCTTTGCCTTCGGTATATTTGGTTTCATAATCGTAGAAATCACTATTAAAGGTAATTTCTCCAACTACAGAAGCCTTGGGTCTATCTGTTCCTAATACGGCACATTCTACTTCCCTAGCAATGACTCCCGCTTCTACAATAATCCGTCGATCATAACTGGCTGCGTTATCTAAAGCAGTTTCTAATTCTTGACGATTTCTGACTTTAGAAATGCCAACGGATGAACCTAAATTAGCAGGTTTCACAAAACACGGATAACCTAATTCCGCTTCTAATTCATCACATAATTTTGGGAAAATACAGGGGTTTGAATAAATTTGCGATCGCATCACCAGTTTATATTTAACTTGAGGTAAACCCGCTTGAGAAAATGCCATTTTCATCGCAATTTTATCCATCCCAATCGCCGAACCCAATACCCCAGACCCCACAAAGGGAACCTGCATTAAAGTTAATAACCCTTGAATAGTTCCATCCTCTCCATTGGGGCCGTGTAAAATCGGAAACCAAAGGTCAATTTCTGATAAATTAATATCTTGAGGAATGCGATCGCGACGTTGAGCTTCATCGGTAATTAATAGAGGTTTTCCTGACTCTAAAACCTGTTGAGCAATATCGCTATCTTTCCAAACCCCATTTTTTTGAATATATACGAGTATCAGTTCGTATCGAGTTGTATTTTCACCAGTTGTTAAGGCTTTGGCGATCGCTCTAGCAGAACTAATCGAAACTTCATGTTCACCAGAACACCCACCAAATAATAATCCCACCCGTAATTTAGTCATAGCCATCGGAATCAGTGATCAGTAAACAGTTATCAGTTATCAGTTTAAGAGTTAATAGTTGATTTATTAACCCATTATCGATCACGGATTCAATAGAATTACGCAAATTAACACAGATTAAAATCCGTGAAATCCGTGAAATCCTGTTAAATCCGTGATCCCTATTCCCTATGTCTAATTTTTTGAATTTTCGGTAATTTCAAACCCTGGACAATACCTTGAGGCTCTATCAAGGGTAAAAACTCCTCTACTTTTTCAGATCCAGCTATTTGTAATGCTTTTAAAAGTTGGCTTGTTTCATCCATCAACTGTTCTACATCAATCCCACTATAATCAGGATAATAATAGTCTAGCTTTGCCAATCCTTCCCCCATCAAAATAACAGATCCTTTCCAATTTTTTTGGCTTAAATGATACAACCCGACAGCGATTTGTAAAACTCCTTGATAGAATTTTTTCTCCAGTTGTGGTGCTTCCATCCACAAAGCCTCTAAAGTGTCGTGACAAGCATAGAATTGTTGTTGATTAAATTCTTCAACTCCTTGCCAAAACGCCTTGGGAATTTCCTCTTGCATGGATTTAAACTCCTAACCTAAAACTAGATATGAGTCAGAATTTACTAACTCTATCCCCCCTAAAATCAAAGACCTAACACCAAAACTAGATAAAATTATTACAAGGTGGAGCGAACTTTTTCAATTTCTTCTAGGGAAATTTTTTGTTGATCTCCAGCAAAATCATTATCAGAGGTTAGGAATAACATACAATGACATTCCTTGCGTTCTCGCATGGGAACACATGGACAATTCCAAAAGGTATTTTTAACTTCAGCCTCCTTATCTTCATAATGACGACAGGGACAAAGAGGCGCCCCCAACTCATCTTTATGTTTAGCTAAACCTTCAATTACCACAGCAGTTACCGAAGGATCGGCGCAGAAGTAAGTTCCCGTGCGTACGGCATACTGTTCGGAGAACTGCTTCATCGCCATTAAGCTCTTTTGAGTGGATAATTTATCGTTAGTTTCTGGGGTCATGGATCGGCGTGTAATTTGTATAACAATACTATTTTAATTCTACCGCAAGGGGTGTCAATTTGGAAAATAACAGGATACAGGATCAATGAAATTACAGAAAAAAAAATTAATTCATCCTGATTAATAGACTAAAAATTTGATTTTCTCAAGGAAGATTGCAGTTGAGATTTTAGAGGTTGATCTGGAATAATTTCTAATCCCAAATTAGCTAACTTTTGGCCGGGGTTATCGTTTTTTTTCTGAGGCAATGGGGCGGAAAAATTTTGCCAAAGCAACCAACGACTTGCCCTGGGCAATTTTTCTAAAGATTCGGGATTTTGAGTTAACCAAATTATCGGCAAGTTAGGCAAATTTTCTATAACTCTATCTTCCCCATACTGAACATCTGCTAAGGTATACAGAACCACTCGATTACCAGAAACCAGTCCAGTTTTTGCCGTCCATAACTGCACATTTAATTGACTGTGAGACGCATAAAAATATAAAGAAGCGGCGGCAATTACGGCTTGTTCAAAATCATCGGGTTGCCAGAAAAAACTACTATCTAAACCAATAATAACTTCTTGACCGCCATTAGAAGTTTCCAATTCCCTGACCCGTAATTCTCCATAACGCGCACTAGAACGCCAATGAATTAAACGGGTAGCATCACCATAACGATAGGGTCTTAAGGTGCGGGTAATGCCTTCGGTTGCCATTTGAAATTGACGATTTTTATAGACATTCGGGTTATAATCCTGCCCCATTTCATCAATAATCGGACAAGTAGTTAAGGGCAAAACTAACGGATAAACAATCGCCGTTGCGGGTGCTTCTCGTTCTCGACTACACCAGAATAATCCTAGGGGTGTGGCGGTTCTTAATTGCACTCCCATCCAATGATAAATTCCGCGTTTCTGGGTGGGAATATAAGTCACATAAGGACGAGATTGATGGGGGGGTAAATATTCAATAACTGTGGTAGATTTTCCTAAACTGGGGGGTAATAAATCTCGAACTTGAATCAGGGTTTTAGGCTGATTAGTATGATTTTCAATTGTTAATTCTAGGGTTAAATCATCTCCAACACTTACGGGGTGAATGGTTTCTCGTTTAATGGTTAGGGCTAATAAAGAACGTTGGGGTAAAATTGCACCGATGGCTAATAAAGCAAAACTAATTCCACTAATCACATATAACCATCCCGCCATGGTATTAGTAGCGGAGCCAAAGAAAAATATAGATAATCCGATCAGTAATCCACCACTATAATCAGGAGTTACCGCATGAGATTCTAACCAACGTTGTAATTTAAACCGATTTTTTTTCATGATCAAAAGTAATTGAGGACAAAGGAGATTAGGGTTGGGTTACAAAATTTTTACAAAGCCGACAGGGGAGATATATATTCTTTATAATTTAATTAATGCCAAACTGTGTTGAAGTCAGCCAAATAACCATGACCCATTCCGCTTCCCCCAAGCCCGCCCCCAAAATGCCTCCACTTCCTAGTGCATTGGAGCCTTCATCCGTGGCTATCAATCCAGCATCTTCGATCAAAATGATGGTTAAAGATGCTTATAGCAAAAAAGCCTCAGATATTCATATTCGGGTCGGACATACCCCTCGATTTAGGATTCAGGGTCAAATGACCAGAGCCAAGGATCAAGCTAAAGTCACTCCTGAACTATTTGAACATTATTTGGATGAGGTTCTGACTCCCCATCAACGCCAACAGTTTGCGGACACAAAGGAACTAGACACAGCCGTATTTTATCCGGGGTTGGTGCGCTGTCGGGTGAATTGTTTTGATTCCCTGACCGGAGGCGCGATGGTTTTACGTTTAATTCATCTGCAAATTCCCTCTATTGATGAATTAGGATTACCTCAAGTTCTGAAAAATATTATTGCTTCTCCCCAGGGTTTAATCTTAATTACAGGGCCAACGGGTTCGGGGAAATCTTCGACCCTAGCGGCGATGATTCGTCACTTGAATGAAACGGCTAAAAAACATATTGTCACCATTGAAGACCCGATTGAATTTGTTCATCCCTCAAAAATGTGTTTGATTAGTCAACGGGAAGTTGGGTTACATACCTTAGAATTTAATAACGCATTACGGGCGGTTTTGAGGGAAGATCCCGATGTGATTTTAATTGGGGAAATGCGCGATCGCACCACTGTTAATACCGCTTTACAAGCCTCTCAAACGGGTCACTTAGTTTTAGGAACTCTCCATACCCGCAACGCTTTAAATGCGGTTAATCGTCTGTTAAACCTGTTTAATGTAGACGAACAGCCGGCGGTACGGATTCAGATTTGTGATTCCTTAGTGGCGGTGATTGCTCAATTATTAGTTCCCACCGTGGATAATAAACGGACGGCGGTTCACGATGTTTTAGTTAATACCCCAGCCATGCGAGATTATCTGCTCAAAGGCGATGAGGAAAGCGCCCTACAGTTAATGGAATCCGATACCTATGAAGGAATGCAACTGATTAACCAAGCCCTATTTGAACAGGTAATTGCCGCCCGAGTCACCATGGAAGAAGCCGAAAAAACCTCTCCCGACGCCACGGACTTAGACCGTCGCTTCCGTATTGCTGGGATCGACGCTGGGGGTATCACCCGCCAGTTCAAAGCAGGTAAATCCCCCTTTAGTTAGAATCCTCAAATCTGAGTGTCAAATTTTCACTAATTTCGATGTTCAGTTTCTTTTTTAATTGCTTCTAGGGTTTGTTTTAAGCTATTTTCATAGATACTATAAAATAAAGATAGACTCGGAGTGGAACCCGGGTCAACCTTAACTTGATGCTCAATTAAAACTTGTTGAGCCGAAATCGGTTGAATTTTCCAAGTTCCTTGTAATGCCTTTAAGTCCCAATATTGAACATCTTTCCCCGTTACCGTTGCCCCACTAGCTATTAAGGTAGGATTGACCATTTCACCAATTGCTAGAGGGTTATTGAGCAAGGTTATACCTACACCCAAGACAGAAACAAATGTTGTCAAAACTGGATTAGGTTTTTGTGGAGTAAAATTAAAAGCCATTAGGATTTAAACTCGGTTATTGAGGACAGACGCAAAATTTTACGTTTCCACAGGTTATGTTTGTTATAACAGAAAAAACATCAATAAAACCATGGTCTTTAAAATAGAATTTATATTCGGCTATAATATCCCTGGAGGGAATGGAGTTGTGTTTCCTTGACAAACCCAAGCCGCCCAAAAATAGGGATGAGCTAAGGGTTGAAAATTAGGAGAATTTTTAATATCATCTAACATTAATGATCGGTGTTCAACTAATTCTGCTAGGATTTCTTCACCGAGGGGAAACTGTTGTAATTCTTCAATTTTAACAGAACGAATATACTCTTGAGCCCTAATTAAAGCATCATACCGACCATAACCGGATTTTAATAAATCTAAGAATTGATTCATTAATAAAATACTGGCTTTGGTGGGAACAGACCATAAACTCATGACTAATGTTTTGCAACCGGAGACGGCAAATGCTCGACGTAATCCTAATACTCCTTCTCCAATTTTAACATCTCCTAAACCACTTTCACAAGCAATTAATATTGTTAATTCATTTGCCCATAAATCTAATACGGCGACATCTTGGGCGAATAAAAATCCCTTTCCTGCTTCGGGGGGTAAATTGCCTCCTAATTTCCAAGTATTTGCCCCTGCTAAGGCTAACCCGGAACGCATGAGGGAGTTATCAATAGTAGGAGTAGAAAAGCGATCGCTATTCCTTAAACCCTGAATTTGATCCCCCCTAACTCCACTTAATAAAGGGGGAATGGAGGAATTTTTAGTTTCGGAACTGTCGATAGAGTTAAAATAACCGTGAGTAGCAATTAACAAAATATTAGGACAATTCACCCGACCGAACAAAGGTTCTAAAGCTTGTTGTTGCAAATAGGGTTTAACGCCTAATTTTTCCGCTATAGTTTCCGCTAATATTCCGGTTTCTGGAAGCGGATCAAAATATTCCCCACCCAAACGTTTAATCACATCATTCGTAGTAAGCCCTTCAGGGCTTTCATCCCCATTCGTAGTAAGCCCTTCAGGGCTTTTCTGAGGGCTTTTCTGAGGGCTGAAGCCCTCACTACGGGATAAGTTAAAGTCAGGATCAGCCATAATAAAAGGAGGAGATGCAGGGCGTTCTGTTTCAATAGTTCCCCGGAGAATATCTCGCCCCGTGCTCAAATAACTAATTTGATAATGATCAATTAATAGCCGCCCCTCCTCTGGTAAAATTCCAAAGGGAACGATACATAATTCATAATCTGGGGCAATAATTAAATGGGAATATTCGGCTAAATTCACCTGTTCTAAAATAGGATTATAAATCGCCTCTCGTAATTTTATTCCCGCTTCTTGATAAGATTTCTGTTGAGGAGGTTTTGCTTTTGGGCGTAGTCCTAAATCTTTGAATCTCAGTTCAGATATCGTTTCTCGAAATACCTTAATTAACCGTTCAATGGGTTCTGCATCTCCTAATAAAATCATCTGCACCGCATCGGGTTGTTGGGAGGGTAAAACAAACGCCAAATATTGAGCAGGTTGCCATTGATCTGCTTTAAAATCATAGACATCAAACCGCACAAATTCCACTAATGCAGAACCTTCGGGTAATGCTAACGCCACCGCCCGTCTATCGGTTTCTTGGTCTTGGAGTTGAATTTCTGGCACTTGGGAAGCGAGTTGTTTTTCGATTTGTTCACATTCCTGTTGTAATTCTGCAACTAATTGTTGATGTTCACGGCGGCGGAGACGATACTGTTCTTGGGGTTCTTGGGGTTGGATGAAAGGCGGATCAAACATCAGATGGGTTAACTGTTCTCGCAAGGATCGTAACCGTTGAAATTCCGGTTGCAGGTGGGAATACCGTTCACTATAAATGGCAAAATTAAACGCAGCTAAGGCAGTGGCGGTGATACATTTACGTTGAAGAACAACATTTAAAGCGATTTTTTCGGCTTCGGGAGAGTCGGAAAAATAAGTTGAAATTAAAGAAAGGAACGCATCAAAATTCTTTCTAATATTGTCGATATAGGTAAGGCGATCTCGTTCTGAACTATAAGCAAAACTGGCACGCAAAAGGCGATCATCCATTGTGATCGCTTGCTGCATTAATTCTAAAGCTTCTGTTAGGCGATCGCTGTTAATCAATAAGATTGCTAAATTATTCAGGCTGGATGCAACGTCAGGGTGGTCGCCTTTAAACAGTCGTTGCCACATAGCTAAGGCTTGCTGGTATAAAGGTTCAGCTTGACTTAGCTTGCCTTGGGACTTGTAGAGGGCTGCTAAATTATTCAGGCTTTGTGCAACGTCAGGGTGGTCGCCTTTAAACAGTCGTTGCCTCATACCTAAAGCTTGCTGGTATAAGGGTTCGGCTTCACTTAGCTTGCCTTGAATCTTGTAGAGATATGCTAAATTATTCAGGCTCTGTGCGACATCAGGGTGATCGCCAGGAAACAGTCGTTGCTTCATAGCTAACGCTTGCTGGCATAAGGGTTCGGCTTCACTCAGCTTGCCTTGATAGTTGTAGAGTGCTGCTAAATTACTTAGGCTGGATGCAACGTCAGGGTGGTCGCCTTCAAACAGTCGTTGTGTCATGCCTAAGGCTTGCTGGTATAAAGGTTCGGCTTGACTTAGCTTGCCTTGGGAATGGTAGAACAATGCTAAATTATTCAGGCTTTGTGCAATGTCAGGGTGATCGCCTTTAAACAGTCGTTGTGTCATGGCTAAGGCTTGCTGGGATAAAGGTTCGGCTTGATTCAGCTTGCCTTGGGAATAGTAGAGTGCTGCTAAATTATTCAGGCTTTGTGCAACGTCAGGATGGTCGCCTTCTAACAGTCGTTGCCTCATGGCTATAGCTTGCTTGTATAAAGGTTCAGCTTGACTTAGCTTGCCTTGGGACTTGTAGAGGGCTGCTAAATTATTCAGGCTTGTGGCAATATTCGGGTGATCCCCTTGATAGACAGATGGTGCTAATTCTAAGATTTGTTCTGCAATAATGACCGCTTGGTTAAACTGGCCCTGTTGATAAAGTTTAACAACTTGTGCGTTGAGTTGTGTTAATAATTCTTCTCTATTATGTTTCATCTTGCACCTAAATATTATTAAACGTTAGCAAAGGCGATTAATGGTCTAAATTAGAAATAGAATAAGCAAAAGCTGCATCAAAATCTGCTAATTCTAAATAAGGATAAGCTTTCAAAATATCTTCTGGTGTGCGTCCTGAAGCCATCAACCCGACAATGGTTCCAACGGTTACTCGTAAACCTCGAATACAAGGTTTTCCGCCCATGACTTCAGGATTAATCGTAATTCTTGTTAACGGTTTCATTGTTATTTCCTGTTAATCGTTATTATTGTACCGCTTTTAAAGGGGATGGAGGAAGATCAAACAGTCTTTAGAACATCAACGACTTGATATTCTGTATAAAACACCTGGGATTCTGAACGTTCCTCTACATAGGTTAACAATTCATAGAGATGTTGATGATCCAGTTCTAACGCTTCCTGTTGACTTTTTGCCAACCAATTTAAGGACGGCTGCTCAGGAGTAACCACTGCTAATAATTGTTCTTTTCCTTCTTCAACTGGAGCAAAAGCAGGGTTAGGTGCAGAGGATTGAGGTAATGTTATCTCTCCTTTATCCAAATACGACTGAGGAGCATATTCTGATGGACACCAACAGTACATTCCGCCAGAGGGTTCTCGTTCTAATAAAATTAAGTGTCCAGGTTGATCAAGATTAATTTTGAAAAGAAAATCACTATGAAGCGGTACAGTATCAAGATAACTTTTAGGTCGTGGTTTCAAGCTTGATAAACTTGGTAAAACTGGCCCCATTCTATTCTTAGCGGTTGTTTGTGTTTTCAGTTCATCCCAAAGTTTTTGTTTCAACCATTGTAGATAAACTGTCCCTCGTAACCAAGATTTAGCACTTAGAGATTTATCTCTACTCTTAAAATCACAGCCTTGTTCTGTCATCTTCGTGAAGATATTTTTGGTGAGATAGTCTTTTAAAACTTGTTGATAATTTTCAAGATTAGATTTAGTGTTTTTTAAATTGTCTTCTAAAACATCAGCTAGAGCATCATGTGTTAAATCATCATTGCTGCTGCGAAACCGTTCAACGAATACTAATTTACATCTATCCTTGAAACCCCATTGATCAGCGATCGCATTGAGAAACATATCCTCGTTATCGTTATATTCCTTAGAAATCATATTAAATTTGCCTTATTGATTTAATCACTATCATCAGTATATAAGCAATTTTCTGGTTTGCCTAGAGGGTTTCTACTCGGTTCTACTTGATTCTACTCAGTTCTATCAAGCTCTATATTCTTCTATTTTTTGCGATTTACAAACTCAGATTTAAAGATTAATTTAAAGAGGTAATCAATCAATAGAGGCTAAGGCAATGCAACCAAGATTTAAGTATTATAGCTGGGTCACTCGTTTAGCTGAAATGCTAACAGATGACAAACAGTGCCATTATGCACAAGCGTTAATGACTCAGTATCAAGTTGAGAAAAAACCGAGTAACTATGATTCCTCAGAACATGATCAAATGGTTATCGAAAGAGCAAGACAATTACAAGCAGAAGGTTATAAAGTGTATGTTGAGGAGGAAAATTCATTCAAATATCATGGAAAATACTTTCCGATTTGTGTCGGAGGTAGACCGGATCTTCGACCCATGAAAGGCAATCAATTGATTGTAGAAGATTGTAAATCAGGCAGACGCAAACATTCTCACAAGATGCAAGTATTACTCTATATGTTTCTCCTTCCCTTTGCACCCGAAACTAAAGCTCTCTATCAAGGTAAAATTCCGCATGGACGAATTATTTATCAGGATGGAATTGTTGATATTTATCCAGAAGAAGTTAACGCAGAATTTCAACAAAAGTTACGAAATGTGATTGCAACGCTATGTAATTCAACATTACCTCAAGCAACACCGAATAAATGGGAATGTCGTTATTGTCCAATTCCTCATTCTCACTGTCCTGCTTATTATTCCAGTGAAATTGCATAATCATTATAAGTTAAAATTACCGTGTAGGATGAAAAACACCCATCCTACGCAATAGGATTCGGTCTAAGAATGCGGTGCATATCTAAACTGGGAGGTTTAACAATGGTTTGAGTTAACATATCGTGAATTTGTCCGCGATGATGGGTTTGATGGTTAAAAAAGTGCATAATTAATATATCAATTGGATCGTCATGAATATTTTCAGCACTATTACGATAACGAATAGTTTAATCGAATTTAATTTCATCTAAATGTTGAAAAAAATCTTCAATTTTAGTATCTTCAATTTGACGATTTTGCCATAATTGATCAAAATCTTCATAGAGAATTGTATCCAAACCTGTCGAGGTCATTTGATCACATGAAAACCGATTCATCCATAAGCGATCGCCGACCATAATATGATTTAATGTGTTATGAATACTCTTAAAAAAAGCAGGTCTAATTTGTTTACGTTCTGCATCGGTCAATTCTGCACAAGCTGAATATATCCGTTGATTTGCTAACGCATTATAACGAGCTAAAAGTTGAAAATGAGCAATTAGAGGATGAGTCATAGAATTAAGGGTTTTAAAGTTAAACCGAGTAAAAATATTTTGTGTAACGGTGATCAAAATCACATTTATTTTACCATAAAATCACAAGTAAAGATTCTGTAAAATCACTTCGGTTTTGTAAAAAATCTGTAAAGATTAAACTATCGGGTTCAGATTGAATAATTATGGTTCCTAAAGTTCAGCTTTTACAATCTGCCCTGGGTGATTTATTCGCTCAAGTGAACGCCACAGGTCATTTAACCCTTGCGGATCGTTATGGACTGATGGCAGCGATTTTAGATGAATCTCTCTCAGAAGAAGAAAGACGCTGTGTAGATCGATTACTCAGAGGAGTCTCTCGCGGAAAAATTAAAATTGTGGATGAATTCTCTAATTTACGATAATTAACATTTTCCTTTTTGTCCATCGGGCATAATTGCCCCACAGAAATTAGTTCCTTGTAATTTAGCATTATTCAGGTTAGCATTTAATAAATTAGCATTATTAAATTGAGCATCTTCTAAAAACGCTTGATAAAGATCAGACCAAGACAGGTCAGCATCCTTTAAATTCGCTTTTCTTAACGTGGTACTATGGAGCTTTGTATCGCGTAAATCTGCCCCCGATAAATCTGCTTCGATTAAATTAGCTGAACTTAAATCCGCCCCTTTTAAATTAGCTCCTCTCAGGTTAGCTTTTTGCAAATTTGCTCCTAATAAATCCGCCCCTTCTAACTTTGCATCTGCTAAATTAGCCTGACTTAAATCACATTGTTGACATTGATTGGTACTAATTAATCTTTCGACATCACTTTTTCGTTCTGCTAAAACTGGAATACTCACTCCCAAACCCATTAAACCCACAATAACCAGAATTAACCATCGGGAATTCAAAACAGTAGAGTTAGGAGAGTTTTGCAGATGTTTAAATAATCTAAAATTCGGAATTTTCATAACTTTTTAGGAAAACCAATTAACAAAAGTACCATTATTTGCTATTATAAGATATTGTTCTGTCATTTCTAAAGCTATGTCTGCGCCCGTTAGCGCCCCTGTGATTACCTCCTTTCCCTTAACCGCAGTGATTGGACAAGGTGCCATTAAGCTGGCCCTCTTGCTTGCGGCGGTTGACCCTGGTTTGGGTGGTGTTGTGATTGCCGGAAGACGGGGAACGGCTAAATCCGTTATGGCGCGGGCATTACACGCTTTATTGCCCCCAATAGAAATTGTTAAAGGATCAATTGCTAACGCCGAGCCCTTTGATCAGACCCAACCTACGGAAATTGTCCCCACAGCCTTTGTCCAAATTCCGTTAGGGATCACCGAAGATCGATTAGTGGGTTCGGTGGATTTAGAGCAGTCCGTTAAACAGGGTCAAACCGTATTTCAACCCGGACTTTTAGCTACAGCGAACCGAGGGGTTTTATATGTGGATGAAATTAATTTGTTAGATGATAATATTTCTAATTTATTATTAACAGTTCTAACCGAAGGCCGGAATTTAATTGAACGGGAAGGCATTAGTTTTGAACATCCCTGTAAACCTTTATTTATCGCTACCTTTAACCCCGAAGAAGGGTCATTACGAGATCATTTATTAGATAGAATTGCGATCGCCCTATCCGCCGATGGGGTTCTCAGTTTAGATCAACGGGTGCAAGCAGTAGATCAAGTGATGGATTATGCGAAATCACCCCAGGATTTCTTAACTCAATATAACCAAGAATTAGATGATCTAAAAACCCAGATTATTTTAGCCCGGGAATGGTTAAAAGATGTGATTATTACCCCGGAACAAATCTTATATTTAGTTCAAGAAGCGCTGCGGGGCGGTGTCATGGGTCATCGGGCGGAATTATTTGCCGTGCGAGTGGCTAAAGCCTCCGCCGCCCTGGAAGGACGTACCACCGTCAACGCCGATGATTTACGTCGGGCGGTAGAATTAGTGATTGTTCCCAGGGCCAAAATTGTGCCACCTCCTGAAGAACAGCAACAGCAACCACCTCCACCCCCACCCCCTCAAGATCAGTCCCCTGAAGACCAGGAGCAGGAAGAAGACGAGGACGAGGAAGAAGAAGACCAGCCAGAAGAAGAAGAAGCCACTATCCCCGAAGAATTTATTTTTGATCCCGAAGGGGTGATTCTCGATGATAGCGTCTTGTATTTTACCCAAATGGCGAACCGTCAAGGTAAATCTGGCAGCCGCAGCGTGATTTTTTCCGATGACAGGGGGCGCTACATTAAGCCCGTTTTACCCAAAGGGAAAGTCCAAAGAATTGCCGTTGATGCGACGTTACGGGCGGCGGCACCCTATCAACAGGCCCGACGTCTACGGGAACCGGGGCGGAAAGTGATTGTCGAACAAGGGGATATTCGCGCCAAACGGTTGGCCCGCAAGTCTGGGGCGTTAGTAGTATTTGTAGTGGATGCTTCTGGTTCAATGGCCCTGAACCGGATGCAGTCGGCAAAAGGAGCGGTGTTACAACTATTAACGGAAGCCTACCAAAGTCGGGATCAGGTGTCCTTGATTCCCTTCCGAGGGGAACAGGCGGAGGTGTTGTTACCGCCCACCCGTTCGATTGCGGCGGCTAGAAAACGCCTAGAACGCTTACCCTGTGGGGGTGGGTCGCCCTTGGCACATGGGTTAACCCAGGCGGTGAGAGTCGGGGTAAATGCTAAACAGTCGGGGGATATTGGTCAAGTGGTGATTGTGGCTATTACCGACGGACGGGGAAATATTTCTTTATCTCGGTCTTTGGGAGAGCCCCAAATTGAAGGAGAGAAACCGGATATTAAGAAAGAAATATTAGAAATTGCTGCAAAAATTCGCGGTTTAAAAATGCAATTGTTAGTGATTGATACTGAGAGTAAATTTATTTCTACGGGGTTTGCTAAGGAGTTAGCAAAAACAGCCGGAGGGAAATATTATCATTTACCAAAAGCAACGGATCAAGCGATCGCCGCGATGACTCAAAATGCTTTAAGAGAGGCGATCGGTTCTTAATAGTATTAACTCGTTCCCCGTGTCTCGCGGGGAATGTTTGTTTGAGGCTCTGTTTCTATTAATATTAGTGGCAGAGCCTCAATAGCTGAACTGGCACACCTGATTGGTGAAATCATTGCTCAATCTGTTAGGATGTGATATTATTAGAATCTAGTCAATTAACAAGCCAAAATCAATGATTTAAACAAGGATAAATTTTATTAGTATCTAAAATCAAATTATCTTGATTATGCTAAAAAAAATCAAAATTAAAGGTTACAAATCAATTCAATCCTTAGAATTAGAACTCAATAAAATTAATATTTTGATTGGGGCTAATGGTGCTGGAAAATCTAACTTGATTTCATTTTTTAAGTTACTGTCGTGGATGATACAATCTCAAGGAAAATTGCAATTTTTTATCGCTCAATCTGGGGGGGCTAATTCCTTACTGTTTGATGGGGTTGCAATCACACCTCAACTGGAAGCAGAACTTAATTTTAAAACAGATTCAGGTCAAAATGATTACTATTTCAGATTGTTTCATGCAGCATCAGATACATTGATTTTTGGCGAGGAAAAGTACAGATTTTCTAGTTCTCGTTTTCGTTCAGTAGCTGATTGGATTTCTTTGGATTCTGGTCATAAAGAAGCCAAGATTATTGATCTTTTTAATCAAGGAATTAATCAAGGAAATTCAACAGCTAGAATCTTAGTTCCTTTACTCCAAAATTGTAAAGTTTATCAATTTCATAATACCTCTGACACGGCTCGAATTCGGCAAAGGTGGGGTATTGAAGATAATCGTTATCTGCGGGAAGATGGAGCCAATTTAGCCTCGGTTTTGTTGAGATTAAAGGAAACAGAACCCAAACATTATCGAATTATTGTCGATACCTTAACTCAAATTACTCCATTTTTTGATGATTTTGTTTTGGAGCCCGTTGTTGATAAAGTTATCTTACAATGGACAGAAAAAAATACGGATATTATTTTTAGTTCTCATCAAATTTCCGATGGAACATTAAGAACAATGGCATTAGTTACCCTACTGTTACAACCAATATCTGATTTACCAGATGTTTTAATCTTAGATGAACCCGAATTAGGTTTACATCCCTATGCAATTAATATTATTGCGGGATTAATTCAGAGTATTTCCCACGAAGTTCAAGTTATTTTAGCGACTCAATCAACTTTTTTAATTGATTGTTTTGCACCGGAAGATATTATTGTTGTTGACCGTAAACAACGTGCTTCTGAGTTCAATCGTCTCGATCCTGAACCTTTAGAAGATTGGTTAGAAGAATATTCTTTATCGGAACTTTGGAATAAAAATGTTTTGGGAGGAAGACCAAAGTGATGATCCGCTTACATATTATTGCTGAAGGCCCAACAGAAGAGAAATTTGTCAATACAATTTTAACAGAGCATTTAGGCTATTCTAATATTAGCACTGATGTCCATTGTATTACAACTAAACGAACACGAACCGAACTTTTTCGAGGCGGTTTACCCAGTTATCAAAAAATAAAAAAAGATATTATTCTCTGGTTAAGACAGGATAAACATCCTGAAGCTAGATTTACAACAATGTGTGATTTATATGCTTTACCTAATGATTTTCCTGGGTTTGAGGAAGCACAGAAAATATCTGATCCTTACGAAAGAGTTGAACAATTAGAAAATGCTTTATTTCAAGATATCAATGATAGTCGGTTTATTCCTTATATTCAATTACATGAATTTGAAGCTCTGATTTTATCTGAACCCATTAAACTTGAGGAACGATTTCCAAACTATCAATCAGAAGTTAAAAAATTAGTTTCCCTCTGTCAATCTTTTGAATCCCCAGAACTCATTAATGATGGAGAACAAACGGCTCCTTCTAAACGAATTATTCAAGCTATTCCTAGTTATGAAGGCGCAAAAGTGTCTGTTGCGCCTTTAATGGCTCAAAAAATTGGCTTGGAAAATATTAGGCAAAAATGTCCTCATTTTAATCAGTGGATAGAACGATTAGAAAATTTATCTCAACCCGAATAACATTGAGTTTAAACACTGTTATTGCTAGAAAATAGAAGTCGTAAAGTTCTCTGTATATCAATCTAACTGATGACTGATAAATAAGGTGTAGTTTTTAATAGCTTTGGGTTCGGAGGGAACACCTTTTTTCATTAATATGACTCCATCTCTAAAATCAATAATCCCGTATTCTTTATTAGAGGTTAATTGTTCAATCCGTTGAGTGATTTCTTTTAAGGCATCGCGATCGCCTGAAAATGCAATACCATATTTTTTTAATTGCCATAAATCCGCTAGAATATAGTCAACAGAAATTACCTCTCCCGCATCATTTCTTAACTGATATAATGGAAACCTTAATATTTCTCGGCGACTGGATAAATGTGGCACAATATAGGTTGTTGTGGCAACACTGGCATCGTCAGGAATGGCATCTATTAATGGTCTAAATTGAGCAACGTGCGACCATTGAGTGGTGACGGGAATATAAACCCAAGGATCAACCGAATCAGGAATAATAAAATAAAGGCTACGATGGGGATTGGATGTGAAACTAAAGAATAATGATAACCCAATACAAAATAACCAAAATCGACGGAATTTTACCGAGGGTAAAACCTTTACTTGCGAAATTTCTTCTCCTTGGGCATTGAATTGAAGTTCAGACTGTTCTTGTAACTGTTTTTGACGATTTGACCACCATAAAATTGTGCCATAAAACAACCCTGGAACCACCGTTAAGGCATAACGAATCGTAATTGATAAAACCGATTCTCCCTTTGCCATAAATAGTTTTAATAAAGGAAAACCCGCTATCATCCAAGACGCTGGAGCGATCGCCGGAATAAAAGCCAAGGGCAACCATTGACCCAATAAATATTTTAATGTTCCCCCAAAAGGAGTAACAATTTCCATAATTAATCTGCCGGGATTACTAATAATTCCCCAAAGAATTTCTAAGGTTGATGCTTTATCTCCATCGGCATATTGACCAAACCTTTCCATCATAAACCGTTCGGAAATATCAGCCGAAAATAAGGGCATAATCAAATTAGTTAGGGCTAAAATATAACCAAAACTAAGCATACAAACCATCACACCTTGAATTGGATGACGTTTACTCAAAATTAGGTAAACCCCAACCCCAAATAAAATAATCCCCGAATCCTCCCGCACCATTAAAATTAAAACCGCACAGATCCAAAATAGCCACCACCAGCGTTTTTCCATCGCTAGTAGCGCAGTGAACATAAATAAAGGAATTTGACAGATATCATGGAAATTGCTTAAGGTGGGGCCAATCACTGCATTAGCCGCATAAAAGCTGACACTAATTAAAGCAGCTAAGGGGGGTTCCAAATGCTGACGAGCTAGGAGATAAAGCACCAGTCCCGCGATGGTAATTAATGTTACCTGTAACACCGAGAGGGTAACGGGGGAAGGAAACAGGGCATAAAGAGGTAACCAAAGTAATAAAGCTGGGGTAAAATGCTGTCCTAAACGATGGTAACTAACGCTGGGAAACTCCCCCTGATGGACAACGTTGGTGGATAGGGCGGAAGACAGAGAACTTTGAAATAACCGCCCGTGTGCGCCATTCCAAAACACTTGATTAAAAATGCCCTGGTCATAGGAGGCATAAAAACTAAAGTAACGGTGTAGAGTTAGGCTTAAACAAATGATCAAAAATGCGATCGCAACTCCTACGACCCATCTGAATGACGAATTTTTCTGCCAGTTTTGCCCGCTTAGGAACATTTGGGATCTACCTAAATTTTTTCAACAGCTATCACCCCATACACTCAACACAGGTGAGGGAGGCCAAATCACAATCACGCAATAGTCTACCATTCTCTCTCGGCTTTCCAGTTTCCCTGATTCAAAAAAATCAAATCTAAAGAAGATGTTAAATTAAACTATAAATAAATGCAGTTGCCCATGTACTATCCTTCTTCGTTCAGAGACAGTGAAAATAGTTTACCGCACCTGCTCAAAACCCATGAAATGCAGGCTTTTCCAGAAAAACAGTCCTTGTCCCCAGAAGTCCCCTTACAACTTCTTTTATTTGTTGATCAGCGTCCTAGCTCCCAAGATCGAATTCGGCGAATTCGTGATTTCCTAGAGGAGTTAAAGACTCAGAATGAATTTGAACTTCAGATTATTGATGTCGGTGAACAGCCCTATTTGGCTGAACATTTTAAGCTGATGGCTACACCCACCCTAATCAAAATCCACCCCGAACCTCGACAGGTTCTCGCAGGAAGTGATTTAGTGGCTCAACTGGAACACTGGTGGCTCCGTTGGAAACAAACGACGGAGTTATTGGAGTTAAATGAACAAAATTCAGGTGCCCCCGCTACTCATGCAGCTAATTCGGTGGCCCATGTTGCTGAATTAATTCAACTCAGTGATCAGATATTTAACCTCCAACAAGAAAAGGAACTTTTACAACAACAATTACAGTTTAAAGATCGAATTATAGAAATTTTAGCCCATGATTTGCGGAGTCCTTTAACAGCGACTTCCCTAGCCATGGAAACGTTATCTTCAGATCAAATTACTCCCGATTTGAAAGTGCGTTTGATTCAACAAGCTCGCGCTCAAATTCATATTATTGATCGGATGATTACGGATGTTTTAGAAACATCAAATTGTCCTAATATTCGTTTACAAATTCAACCAAATCAGTTAGAATTAACGGTATTTCTACATCAAATTTTAGCGCAGTTAGACTCACAATTTCAGTCTAAATCGTTGAATCTGAAAACAGATATTCCCCATGATACCCCTTGGGTTTATGCCGATCCAGAACGGATTAGGCAAGTGATTGTTAATTTATTAGATAATGCAATTAAATATACTCCCCGAGGTGGAACCCTAGAAGTAAGTGTGTTACACCGCACCAGTCAAAAGGTACAGGTGAGTATTGCCGATAGTGGGCCAGGAATTCCCCAAGAAAACCGCGATCGCATTTTTCAAGAAGGTTTTCGCCTCGCCCGGGATCAAGGTCAAGACGGTTATGGTATTGGTTTATCGTTGTGTAAAAAAATTATTGTCGCCCACTACGGAAATATCTGGGTCGATTCTAGTTCAACCCGAGGCAGTTGTTTTCACTTTACCTTACCGGTTTATAATTAGATATCTCCAAAGCGGTATTGCTCTATTTTTTCATTTAATAATATTCACCATATCGAATATATTTTTCCTTGAGATTTTCGGAAATCCTTGACTTTTTTCAGATGTTATATTAGACTGTTCATCATTGTTTTTTTATGAAAGAATGCGATCGCCCCTGATTTTATCATCAGGCGATCGCTCTTTCTTTACTATTTCACTCCCGATTTTGAAACGGCCCTGGAGGTTAGGGGGGTGGGGTTATGAAATCAACATAATTGTTAGTAGTTTAGGAAGAATTATGGAAACATTAAAAGGACGGGATTTTTTAAGTTTGGCGGATGTGAGTATTGATGAACTCTATTTATTATTAGATTTGGCGACAAAATTAAAATCAGGAATGGTCAAATTGCGTCGCAATAAAGTATTAGGATTAATATTTTCTAAAGCTTCAACCCGAACTCGGGTTAGTTTTACCGTTGCCATGTATCAATTGGGGGGTCAAGTGATTGATTTAAACCCGAATGTTACCCAAGTAAGTCGCGGAGAACCATTAATAGATACGGCTAGGGTATTAGATCGATATTTGGATATTACCGCAATTCGTACTTTTGAACAAAAGGATTTAGAAACCTTTGCTAATTATGCGGAAATTCCAGTAATTAATGCTTTAACAGATCGGGAACATCCCTGTCAAGTTTTAGCGGATTTAATGACAGTTCAAGAATGTTTTGGAACCTTAGAAGGTTTAACTTTAAGTTATTTTGGCGATGGGGCTAATAATATGGCTCATTCCTTATTATTAGGCTGTGCCATGGTGGGAATGAACGTTAGAATTGCTACCCCTGCTAACTATTTACCCGATGCAGATATTGTTGAACAAGCCAAAGATATTGCTAAGGGAAAAACCGAGGTAATTGTTACTGAAGATCCTATTAAAGCGGCAAAAGATGCAAATGTTGTTTATACAGATGTTTGGGCAAGTATGGGACAGGAAGAAGAAGCCAGAGCTAGAATTCCTCTGTTTCAACCCTATCAAGTTAATAGTAAATTAATCGAAAAAACCGCCGATAATTCAATTGTTTTGCATTGTTTACCCGCCCACCGAGATGAGGAAATTACCGATGAAGTCATCGAGGGATCTCGTTCAAAAGTTTGGGATGAAGCGGAAAACAGAATGCACGTTCAAAAAGCATTATTAGCCGTATTATTAGGAGATGATTAACCTTTAAATTCTGAAAAAATAAGCGATCGCATTTTCTTAAAGCCCCCCTTCTCAATGGGGATTTGGGGGGATCAACCCCTAGCCCCCCTTTCGGTGAGCATTTTTGTTCACTCTTTACCCATGATGCGGACAAAAGGACTTGAACCTTCACATCTTTACGATACTAGAACCTAAATCTAGCGCGTCTACCAATTCCGCCATGTCCGCGTTTATTGTTCAATTTTTTATTGTAGCACAGATCCGCAGAATTTAACATTAATAATTTGATTTCATCCGATCAGCTACTGCTTCAATGGCTTGCAGAAGTTGGGTATTATTCCAACCCAGCACCAGATCAGCAGCGATCGCAGCCCCTCCAGCCCCTACCCCTTCCTTAACATAACCCTGTTCATAGGCCCGCAGTTGCGGATAAACCGAGGTAGAAAAATTCAGTTGCGTGGCTAATAGGGGGACATTTCCCAGCATTTCCGCCAATCCCACCGTATCACCCGTGGTATCTTCAGCCACCCAACGGGTCGTTCCCACCACCACCCCATCAGCACGCCAAGGAATATCATATTGAGTCACGATCGCCTCTACCAAACCATAAACCGCTAACATCTGAGTTCCACCCGCTAACAGCACCCCGACGGTACGACTAGCGGCCAAAGTCATCCCCGCCACCACAATTTGCATCGGATCACCCACCGCGGCTACCAACTCGAACGGATCAATCCCTATCCCTGATAACGGCCAAAACCCGGCTTGCTGTAATCCCGTGGTGGCGATCGCTAATTTTTGGCCATGATTGCAACGGGGATGACTACTATTGACCTTATCTATGGCAGAAATTCCCAAACCCAGCAACACCGCTAAGGCCGTAGTCGTTCCCCCCACCACGCATTCCGATAAAATTAGATAACTATTTTGGGCATCCCGCGCCATCCGTTCACCCCAAATTAACCCCTGCTCAAACAGATGCTTGACAGTCCCTAAAGTCATGGCCGCACCGGATGTTATACATCGGGCTGCACCCCCCCCCAAATCAATCGTAGGAACCGAAGGAGCAACGGATAATCCGGCATTAAACAGATACAAAGGACATTTTAAGGATTCCACCACAGCCCGGGAAATTAACACCGGAGAAGCTCCCGCATCCAGTGGCGGTAAGGGATACTGGGGAAGGGGTTGGGGCCCATTATGAAGAAACTCAGCATCCGCAACGGCCGTATATTGTCGGGAGTCGCTGGTAGCTCCAGCGGCGGAAATCCCTGGAATTAAGGCCGTTGCTGTAAATCCCAACACACAAGCAAACACAGGTTTAGTCCCTTGATAGTGATGTAACCACCGATTCCCCTCAGCAAACTGGGTATAAACCTTAACAGCCATTTAACCTTCGTAATCTAATAAAACTTGTACCCATTTGGGCGGGCGAGGAATGGGACTATTGAGACGATCTAATAATAATAAAGAGACTAGATGAACCACAAATAAATAGACAATACTATTAATTAAAATCATCAGAACAGCAAGCACCTGCACAAAAACTAAACTGGGTTGAGCCAAAATCCCCAACTTAATAAAAATCCAGTCCGCCACCGCAGTCATTTGGATCGTGGCGTAGGCCCACAAATTCCGCCCTAGCAGGATGGAAAGTAACCAATATTTAAAGAAAAAACCAATAGCAACAATCAAAGAACCCGTCCCAATGGACATCCACCAAGGAGATTTGCGTTTCCACATTCCCCCTAAAACTACTCCTAACCAACCATAAGGAATTAAAAACACAATACTGCGAGTTGGCCCCATTAACACCGATAACAATAAAAATGAAGCTACCGCCCCCATAACCGCAGCCCGTTTTCCCCATCGTAAATATAATAAAGCCATCGGTAAGGCGAAAAACAGCCGCAGCACTGGCCCCATGGGAAAATAATAATTAACAAACCATATTAAACTTCCGGCACTGGCTAAAAAAGCCGTTTCTACTAGAATCAGGGAGTTTCTATGGGCATGGGATAGTTTCGCCAGATGACCCGAAGCTTCAGAACGGGGGATATCTGCATCAACAGATACCCATTCCTGAGTTTCAGATTCACAGGGGTTAACAGAGGAACTTGATGGAGAAGAATCACTCATTTAATAGGGAATGGGCAATGGGCAATGGGCAATAGTACCATTCAGACTAATATCCGTTCTAGGGCATGGACATCGGGAATACTCAAAATATCCCGTTCCCGATGAATTAATCCTTTTTTCTCTAACTTACTCAGAACCCGAGTTACGGTTTCCCGAGCCAGACCACTCAAACCACTTAACTCCCGATGGGGAAGATTAGGAATTTGTGTTCCGCCTTGATCTGAAGTTGTACCTTGGCCCTCTGCCAGAAATAGGAGAATATCGGCAACCCGGGATGTACTATCAGATTCGCGCAATCTCAGACGTCGATTCACCTGGCGTAAACGCCGTCCCATCAATTGAGCTAGTCGCATTCCCGCCTTGGGTTCGGTGGTAATCAACTCCACAAAATCCTGAGCCGGCATATTCCCAATTAAGGTTGGCGCTAATGTAATAACATCGGTGGAGCGGGGGACTTCATCGAGTGCTGCCATTTCTCCAAATAGTTCACCCTTACCCAAAATATTCAGCGTTACTTCTTTACCATCCAAATTATAGGTACGAATTTTAACCCAACCGTCCAGAATAAAATAAACGGAACTTCCCCAGTCATTTTCTAATAAAATCACTTGGTTGGCTGGATGGTTTCGACCCACAATATGAGAGGTTGCTTTATCCGCCGCATCCGGTGGCAAGCCTTGAAAGAAAGGCGTTGAGCAGATCATCTTGTGAATATCAGAGTGATTGTCACGGGAGAAATACCGATCTTCCATGAGGCTGTGATAAAATTATGAGTTAGTAATTACTAGGCAATTTCATATTTTAGAGCTATCAGGACATAAAAAAGTTAAAATGGTTTAGTTTCTAACCCTATTGCCTTCGGTGGGTGATTAGCCAATAAATTCAAAGTCAGCCGTTTGAGTCCTTCGTGCCAAGCCTAACATATTATGTAGATCACAACTGCTTTAATCAAGGAAATCCTTGAGATTAAGCAATTATAGAGTGCCATTAACATAACGATTATTGAGGGGGTTCAGCCTTGAATGTTCAGAAAGGTCAGATTCAAGCACTCATCACCGAAATTGACGAGGTTCTTAGTCAGCCCAGCTTACGTTTGCCCTGGGTCGTTTTTGGCGAAACTGTCACACGCTCCCGTCAAGTCCTAGAGCGTGTCCGTAGGTATTTGGTCTTTCTTCAGGAACATACAGACGAGCAGGCTCTCGGTGTTACCTTGGAAGCCCATCAACCTTCTATATCCCCCGGAACGCGCGAACCTCTGTGGCAGGCAATCCGACGGGAAATGATTTATTTGCGGAGTAATTTGACTCAACCCCTTCAGGATGAGATCGATCGTTTGCGTACCGAACAACGCAATTTAATTCAAGAAATTCAACAATTAGAAGCCCGAAAAGCCCAAGCTATAGGACAAGTCCCTCCTCAACCCTATCAACAACAACTCAGTCGTGAATTTTTGCAAGAGTTCATGACCAGATTACAGGACAGTCTGATTCATAATGTGACCCAAACCCTGAACCATATTGAAACCCGATTTTTAGATTCGGTATTATTAACTGAATCCAACTCGCTGCCCGCCCTGGTTTCTGAAGCTGTGGACAGACCCCAAACAGCCCTCGACCCCCTGACTCCAGCCCAACGCCTGGAACAGATGCGACAGTTACAAGCGCAATCTGATCATTTACTGATGACCCTCGATTCCAGTCTGAGTGTGATTTTTGAGGCCTTGCAACGAAACCTCCAAACCTATTCTGATTCCCTTTCCCAAAGCTTAGAAAGGATGCACAGTCTGGGTAAACAGGGGGAGGTCATGTTTACCACCTTAGTCAACCAATTAGCCCAGCAGGTCGGTCAAGAAACGTCTTCCTATTTACAATCTTCATTACAATTAACTCAATCGGAAACCGCCTCGAACACGGATAATTTACCTTCTCCTGAGTCTGTGGTTTCTCCTCCCCAGGATTTTTCCTCCGCTTTTGAGGGACTCTTTCCCTATGCGGGGGCAGAAGTTCCTAGACAATCGACTCCTTCTGTTACTTCTAATGATGAGGATAACGAAGAACAGCTAAAAATTACCGATGAAGATGAATTCGAGGTTGCGTTTGAGACCATTGAGGGATTACCTACTCCCCCTATCGAAGATGGGTTAGATAGAACGCCAGAAAGCTCTCTTTCCCTCGATTGGGATGAGTCAATTGTAGAACAGTCCCTACCCGATGCCGATTCAGAATTAGAAAGTTTGTTTAATCTGGCGACGGAGCCAGAATCCTCGGCTGTGACTGCGGTGCCTCAAACACAAAATACTGATTTATTTGAGGATGATTTTGATGTCATTCAGGTACTAGATGAAGATGATGTTTCTGAAGAGATAGAAACCTTATTGCTAGATGAGGAAACCGATGTTCCAAGTCCTTCAACGGTCGAGAATGAATCAGAAATCCATTTAGACACCGAAGATTTATTTGGGGATGGGTCAACACCGAAAATCACAGCCATAGAATCGGAAAATATTGACACCGAATCCTTCGAGGAAACGGCTGATTTCTTGAGCTTAAATAGTTTAGATATATTCAGTCAACCGGATCAAAATGTTCCGATAGAATCTGATTTATCCTTAACCGCAGATGCTATCGATCCTGTATTCTTAGAGTCTGAGAACTTATTTACACCAGGATCTGAAGCAGAATTGGTGTCTCCTCTAACCGATGAAATTGTGGATTTGTCTTTTACTTCTGCACCGAATCCCTTTGAGGAAACCTTAGCAGATTTAAGTGATGTTTTTGAGGAACTCACCTTTGAGGAGGTTTCCTCCCCAAATTCTGATGTGATCTCGGCAAGAACCCAACAAGAACTCACCGGAATTACGAGTCCGATGGCATCTCCCTCTCCTATGGAAAGCCCAACAGTTAGTTGGGAGAAAGATGCTTATGTTCAAGCGTCCCCGAATGAAAATTTACTTCCCCTAAATTTGGAAGACGATAGTGAACAAGTCGATTCTCGTTTATTAATTGATCGCAATACTTTGGAACATTTAGAGGCAGATCTATTTAATTTAGAACAACCTGAAACTATTCCAATCTCCAAGAAAAATCCCGTAAAATCAACTTATTCCCAGCCTCAAGTTTCTACCCAAAAATCATCAGCAAAAACGAATTCAAAAGTATCTCAACCTGAAGAACTAATTACTTTTGAAGATTTATTTAGAGATATTGGGATGGAACCTCATTCAGATCAATCAGTTCCCTCTGTTTCCCTTGAATCCTTAAATAAACCAGCATCAGAAAAGCAAAATATTGCATCAACTCAAGGATTATCAGATTTAACTTTAGATGATGTTTTCAACAGTTTGAACTTGGCGGAGGAAAAAAACTTAAATTGGGACACCGAACAGGAGGAAGATTCTCTCAGTCTTGAAGCCTTGAGTCAGGAGTTTTTTAAAAACTGATAACTGATCACTGATCACTGATAACTGATTATGACTCAATGGTATTTAGGAATTGACTTAGGAACAACGGGAATATCCGCCGCCTTATTGCAGAGCGAAACCCAAAAAGTTTATCCTATTTATTGGCAAGCGGAACAGACAGAACTCTCTGGAATCGAGGATCTTCCCTTTACCTTTCGGCTAACGGCGTCAATTTACTATTTAGATCCACAGGAAAAAACCACTCAAGGCCTAATACAACGGTTTAAATCCTTATTAAACCTGGGAATTCCTTATCATTCAGTTAATTCTCCTGAATTAGCAGGGCTTCCCATGATTCATTGGTCAGAACAACAGTCCCTGCCCTTGGGGGGATTTCGAGAGGCCTGGACAGCTTTATTATCTACCTTACATCCCCATCGAATATTGTCTGGTCGCAGAATTTCCCCATCAAAGCAGCCTAATCGGGAAACTCCCCCAATCATGGCTTTACCTAATGTCTATACTGTGGGTGCTGTGGGACTCGATACGATCGAATTTCAGCAAGCATTAAATTGTTTAGATGGGGTGGTTTTAGGCTGTTCCACGGCCTCTACAGAAGCCTATCGTTTTAATCTTAGGGAAGCTGTATTAGCAGCAGGAATCATTAAACGTCCTGAACAAATTTTTATTATTGAGGATGCGATCGCAACTTTATTATATCAATTTTATCTCCATCCCCCCGATCCCGATAGCACAATTTTAATTATTAATATTGGTGCTACAACTACCGAAATAGCCCTAGCCAAACTCCCCCAGGATTTAACTGAATTTATGGCTTCCCAAGTGGTTTGTCATCATTTAGCCTATGCTGGAGATGCCTTAAATCAGGATATTATTACTCAACTTTTGATTCAGCCAGAGGGTTCACCCTTCCCCATATTTAATATTCCAGATGTGGAATTTCCTGAACCTGGACATCCTGATTTAGCCAAACGTTATCGTTTACAACAAATTTTACAGAGTGATTCTACGGGATTAAAGTTATTAGAAATTGCAGAAACTTTAAAATTTGAACTACAACAAAGCGATGTCCTTACCGACGCGAAGCACCGCTATACCCTAACATTAAATAATTATTCTTGGGAAGTTTCCCAACGAGATTTAGAACAAAAGATTTTTATTCCCTTTATTCAACAGTTAAATCGAGAACTCAACCATCTTTTCAGCACCCAGGGAATTTCTCCGATTAGAATTAGTCAAGCCATTTGCACAGGGGGAAATGGAACCTGGCCAACTTTTAGCCGTTGGTTACGCCAAAAATTACCAAATGCTTTGATTACCCAAGATAGTCCCCATGATCAAAATCATCGAGACAACAATTATTCCCATTGTAGTCGCTTGGCTTGGGGTTTAGCCGTATTACCCCTTTATTTTCAAGTCTTGGATATGTCTCGACATCAATACAGTGATTATTTTCTTTTAGCGGAACTATTGCGAGTGTTCAAAGAACAACCTTTATCTTTATCAGAAGTACATCAACTCTTAGAAAATCGCGGGGTCAATACCCGTTCTGTTTCAGATAGAATTATAGCAATTTTAAAGGGAAAATTACCTTCTGGTTTAATTCCCTCACCTTCTGATGCGATTTGGTTCACTTTAGAATCTCAAAAAAATCCTGATTATCAAGGTTTACTCGAAGGCGCATTATTTTATCAAGATGTCGATAATAATTATTTTATAAGTTTAGACCGCGCCGACCTGACCAGAAAATATTTAGCACAATTAAGTCTACATTCCCTACAAAATTGGGAAGAACCATTAATCAGTTATCAGTAAACAGTTATCAGTTATCAGTTATAGCAACCGCCAAGGCAGTTAGGACACCAGACGGATGTTGTAACCTAGACGGTGAAGTTCTTTTCCCCCTGTTCCCTCCCCCCCTAGCCCCCCGTGCACGGGGGGTTTGCTCCCTGCTCCCTGCTATAAAAAGTACCGAGGGGGATTGACAAAACCCGCGGCTGATGCGACAATATTGTAATGGCAAGTGTGGGCATACTCTTGACTATTTAGTCAACATTGAAAATATCGGCAAAACTTCTTTGTGTCTTTGTGGTTAAATTAGTCTTGACCCCAGCAAAGATCCCAGATAACTGATTTATGAACTTACCGAATTGGATTACGATTTCCCGTTTGTTCGGAGTTCCATTTATACTTTATTATTTACATGATCCAACTGTTACTAATCGTTGGATTTGTTTAGGAATTTTTTTAATAGTAGCCAGCACCGATTGGTTAGATGGATATTTAGCTAGAAAACTCAATCAAGTTACAGATTTAGGAAAATTTCTTGATCCCTTAGTCGATAAATTATTAGTTTTCGCGCCCTTACTTGCCTTAATTGAGTTAGGAAAAATTCCCGCTTGGGGAGTATTCTTAATCCTAGCACGGGAACTCACAATTGCCGGATGGAGAGTCAATCAAACTCAAATTTCTGGAGCGAATATTTGGGGTAAACTAAAAACAGTTAGTCAAATTTTAGCGATCGCATTTTTAATAGCACCTTTACCTGAACCTTGGCAAACTCCCAGCTTAATCCTATTCTGGATAACCGTAGGATTAACCCTAATTTCAGGTTTAATTTATCTAATTCCTCAACCTTCCGTAAAATCAAGTCTTGAAAATATCAAAACCTAAAACAACCAAAATCTCAATCTTCCCCATCACCTATCACGGATTTCAGAGGATTACGCAGATTAACACAGATTAAAATCCGTGAAATCCGTGAAATCCTCTTAAATCCGTGATCCCTATTCCCCAATAAATATGGGGCGACAAAAGCCACCCCATATCATATCAAACTAGGAATTAGTAATCAAAATCGCCGCCCATACCAGCGCCAGCACCAGCAGGAGCGCCGTCTTTAGGTTCAGGTTTGTCAGCAACAATACACTCAGTTGTTAACACCATTCCAGCAATAGAAGCCGCGTTTTGCAGAGCAGAACGGGTAACTTTGGCAGGGTCAACAATACCCGCTTCAAACATATCCACAAATTCGTTAGAAGCCGCGTTGTAACCAACATTAAAGTCTTTTTCTTTAACTCGTTCAGCTACCACAGCACCGTTAACGCCTGCGTTTTCAGCAATTCGTTTCAGAGGCGCAGCCAAGGCACGGGACACAATTAAGGCCCCCGTTAAGGCTTCATGGGTCAGGTTAGCATTAGCCCATTCTTCCAGTTGAGGAGCTAAGTGGGCTAAAGTTGTGCCACCACCAGGAACGATACCTTCTTCAACGGCCGCTTTCGTGGCGTTGATGGCATCTTCCAGACGCAGCTTGCGATCTTTCATTTCGGTTTCGGTAGCCGCACCGACTTTGATCACAGCCACACCACCAGCTAATTTAGCCAAGCGTTCTTGGAGTTTTTCCCGGTCGTAGGAAGATTCGGTTTCTTCCATTTGACGGCGAATTTGCTCACAACGAGTTTTAACGGGGGCTTCATTGCCTTCAGCAACGATGGTGGTGTTATCTTTGGTCAGGGTGATCCGACGGGCTTTACCCAGCATATCCAGCTTGGTATTTTCCAGTTTCAGACCAGCATCTTCGGTGATTAATTGACCACCAGTTAAGACGGCGATATCTTCTAACATGGCTTTCCGGCGATCGCCAAAACCAGGCGCTTTCACCGCAGCCACATTCAGCACACCGCGCAGACGGTTAACCACCAGGGTTGCTAAGGCTTCTTTTTCAATATCTTCAGCGATAATCACCAAAGGACGGCCAGAACGGGCAACTTGCTCCAGAACAGGCACTAAGTCCTGAACTAAGGTGATTTTTTTATCGGTAATTAACAGATAGGGTTCTTCCAGAACTGCTTCCATCCGTTCGGTATCGGTGGCGAAGTAGGGGGAAATATAGCCTTTATCAAAGCGCATCCCTTCGGTAATTTCTAATTCGGTGGTCATGGATTTTCCTTCTTCCAAGGAAATCACGCCTTCTTTACCGACTTTATCCATCGCCGAAGCAATCATTTTACCGACTTCTTCGTCGTTTCCGGCAGAGATAGAACCGACTTGAGCGATCGCTTTGGAATCTTCCACTTGGCGAGCGTGTTCGGCGATTTTTTCTACTAAAAAGGTAGTCGCTTTATCAATACCGCGTTTGAGTTCAATCGGGTTAGCACCCGCAGCCACGTTCCGCAGACCTTCTTTGACCATGGCGTGGGCTAGAACCGTTGCAGTGGTGGTTCCGTCGCCAGCGGCATCGTTGGTTTTGGAAGCGGCTTGACGAATCAAGGCAACTCCAGTATTTTCGATGTTATCTTCTAGTTCAATTTCTTTAGCAATGGTGACGCCATCATTCACAATTTGGGGTGCACCGAATTTTTTTTCTAATACGACGTTGCGACCTTTGGGGCCAAGGGTGACGGCAACGGCTTCCGCCAGGATATCCATACCACGCTCTAGGGCGCGACGAGCATTTTCGTTGTAAATAATACGTTTAGCCATGTTTTGTCTTCAGGTTTTAGGTTGATAATTAGAATTGAATTACTGAATCTTGAGGTTTTAACTTTGTAGATCGAATAACAATTTGTGGTGTACGATCTAAGGTTAAAAACGTCGATTAGTTGACGATCGCTAAGATGTCTTTTTCGGCTAACAGAACAAATTCATCGCCACCGAGTTTGATGTCAGTACCCGCGTATTTGGAGTAGAGAACTTTGTCGCCGACGCTGACTTCTAGTTCGCAGCGAGAACCATCATCATTGCGTTTGCCAGGGCCAACTGCCACAACTTCGCCCACTTGGGGTTTTTCTTTGGCGGCATCAGGAAGAAAAATTCCACCGGGTGTTTGTTCTTCAGATGCACTAACTTTAACGAAAACGCGATCACCAAGGGGTTTAACGGTTGATACGCTTAGAGATACAGCAGCCATTTATTAGCCTCCACTTTATGTAAATATTCGGTGATCGGAGTTTTATGATTTCCTTTGAGGAATTCAAATTAGCACTCTCGACTCCTGAGTGCTAATTTACCGAAAAAAGCCTCCCCATTGCAACAGTCTAATTTGTACGGGTTCCCGAACAAGGGGGCGGGGGGAGTAGGGGAGTAGGGGGAGTCAACAACAGTTGGCTGAACTGTTTGGCGTTGATATTAGCTTGATAGTTAAGAGGAATTTTATTCTCGGATAACAGTCATTAATGTAGAGACGTGCAACGGCGCGTCTCTAGCACTTATAGCAGGTAATAGGTAATGGGTAATGGGTAATAGGGAAGAAAAGACTTCACCACCTGCGGTTGGCTATATCGTTTTTTGGCAGTGACTTTATCCTCCCTGATTCACGCTTTAATCATAGAAATAACCCAATCAAATGTTTTTAGGACTTGTTGTAATACGGTTTTATCTTCTAAGTTGGATAACTGTAATGTTGGCTCTCGATATTCCGTAGGTTCTAAAGGGAGAGATAAACCGATCGCACTCAATTTATTTCTGAGTTCTAACCATTTTTCCTGTCGATCAAAAGGTGGTTGAGAACCATATTTATTAGAAGAAATTTCTAAACGTCCAGAAATATCAACGGTAAATAACTTTAACTGTTTTCGACCTTTTTCTTTTTGGTTTAATAAAGCTGTAAATCCACCATAAACATCTCCCGTCCCCCATTGTATAATAACTTCCGGTTCCTGAAGTTTTGCCCAATTATGAATTTCCTGGGCTATTTGTGTTTCATCCTCTCCCCGACGCAAGTGGAGTTCTTCAAAAAACGAAACCTCATCCCAGCGACGACGTTCTCCCGTGGCGCTGGATTTTTTTTGTTGAGCTTCGGCGGTTTGACCAATTAATCGAGGAACAAGGGTTTTTAAACCATCTTGACTGACATATTGTTTAATTTCTAAAGCCAAAACCTCGACTAAATCCGTTTGTTTATTCAGAAATTCAACTACCCTTCTTAATGGACTGGTAATTTCATCCGCCACAAAGACTAAACGCAGTTTTCCCGCTTGCAGATTGGTTTTAACTTTTTGCCAAAATCCATCTTCATTTAGATCTGAACCTAGAAAATCTTCAAACACTTGTTCAGGATCTCGACCTTGATCTCGACAGTTAGCTTCAAATTGAGAAATAATTGATTCTATCGGCCAATATAATCCTAAATTTGCCGCATTATCTAACATTTGACCAATCATTTTTTGTCGAGTTTCCACATTGCGACTGCGTTTAACTGTCACCAGCGTAGGAATAGAATCTTGATCCAGAAATAAATGATCCATTGACCAACGACTCCCATTATCTTCCTCAGCCGGAAGGGTTACGTCCCGGGAGATTAATAACCATCGTCGTAAAGATTTACCATGGCGCGTCTGTAACCGATCAATTTCATCCCCCGCTAAAAGATTGGGATAGGTTTCTAATAATTCCTGTATTTGATCTTCAGAATCGTAGGGCTGTTCCATCATTTCAACGAGCCGATCATCATCCTGAATCAGATAAATCCCTCCGCCCATATTATTTACCTTTTTAACTCTTAAATTAGGTGATTTCTCTTAATAATTTCCGGTAAATACCCGTTGTGCTGGCCCGGTCATATACAAATGTTGATCTTGATTTGACCATTCAATCTCAAGACAACCTCCGGGTAATTCCACTGTAACAACAAAATCGCAATTTCCTGTTAAAATTCCGGCAACCACAGAAGCACAAGCCCCGGTTCCACAGGCGAGAGTTGCTCCAGCCCCCCGTTCCCATACCCGCATTTTAAGATAATTGCGGTTAATCACTTGAATAAATTCCGTATTGGTGCGTTCAGGGAAAACGGTATGATGCTCAAATAAAGGGCCGATTTCTGCGAGTTTAATTTCCTCAACATCCTCCACAAAGGTAATACAATGGGGGTTTCCCATACTCACACAGGTAACATTCCAAGAATGTCCAGCTACTAACAAGAGAACATCGACTACTTTCTCATCGGCGGCGGCAAGAGTGGTAGGAATTTCCTGGGCTAAAAGTCGCGGAAGTCCCATATCCACTTTAACTTGGCCATTGGCTTGTAATACCGGGGTAATCACACCCGCTAGGGTATGGATTTTGTAGCTTACGGGGAAGGTGCTCGGATCGCGGTTTTCCAGTTCAGCGATAAATTTAGCTAAACAGCGAATTCCGTTTCCACACATCTGAGGTTCCGAACCATCGGAGTTGAAAATTCGCATGGTATAGTCAGTGTTGGAGGTTCCACCGAGGGCGAATATCACGCCATCAGCACCAATACCAAAATTGCGATCGCACATTTCTATAGCTTTTTCTGGGGTGATTAGGGGTTCCGACTGATGACGATTATCAATCAGGATGAAATCATTCCCTAAACCGTGATATTTCGTAAATGTAATGGTCATGAATTCCTCCACTTTTATCGTTAGTGTGATTTAGGCGTTTGGGCGAAAGTGAATCAAAAAGTTCAAAATCCCTTACACCTTATATATTATTGTTTTAATGTTGATAAAAACAACTACTTATGTCTGAATTTAATACCGATTTACCCAGTATTCGCAAAGTTCAAGGGTATACCAAGGATAAAAACTCAGTAGAAATTAAACTGCTAACGAATGATCTTCTTCTGGGAACGATTATCTGGCAAGATCCCAACTGTATTTGTTTACAAGACCCAAACAACCTACAAATCTTGATTTGGCGACATTCGATTGCTTTTATTCGTCCGAAATAATAGAAGTTTACCCCGCTCTTTATAGGGAATTGGGTCGATGCTTTAAATAAAGACCGATCTTTATAAAGTTTCTGTAAAACTTCCAGAATTTTTGATAAACAGGGGTGACAAACCAATAAAGTTTGTTATTGTAGTTATTAACAGCTTGTATGTAATCACTCTGGTTGCTGAAATGTCCCACTCTAAGGAGACAAGCAGGGAAACAGAGCTACGAGTTCAGGGTCACAGTAGCCAGCAGCATATTCACACAAAGGATTCCAAATGAAAACTACACTCCTCACAACCTTAATCTCAACCCTAGCTTTAACCGGGATTTGCGCGACCTCAGCCCAAGCGTTTACCTTCAAAACCAACTACACCACAACAGATAAAAGTCAGTGGAAAAGCGACATATCTTTGAGTTCGGTTGAAATTGGTAGTAAGACCTACAGCAATTTCTCCCTGGTCAAAGATGTTAATATTATCCAAAACGATCTCTGGACAGGCGGTAATACAGGCGCAGCCAGTAGCGATAGAGGGGATAATGCTTCAGGAGTTAAGGCAGAAAATCCGACGGGAAGTAATTTAGCAGCTTCCCTGGGTAATTTAAACCTCAGCAATATTATTGATACCGAAGACCGTGGTAAATTTACCCTAGACTTGTTCTTTGGTAAACCTGTTGATAATTTCCTGTTCTTTGAACGGGGCAAAAACAGTAAACTCCAAGTTCAAGCTTTGAATAAAAAAGGTGAATTGACTGGAAACTCAATTCTACTAGATTCATCAAAATGGCAGAACGCGGGTTATAGACTTGATACCAAAGAAATCAGTGGTGCTCAAACAGTAGGGTCTTTAGGAGTCAGTTTGTTTGATTTAGGACTGACCGATGCCAAATCTTTTGGTGGTCTACGGTTAATCAGCAAATCTAATTATGTGGGCCCTGATTTTAAAGTGGTGGGTCTAAATAAGGCTGTTCCTGAACCTGCGACTGTTTTAGGATTAGGTTTAGTCGGTGCTGCTTTAGCAATGTCTCGTCGCAAAAAAGCTCAATAAAGCATATCTGTTGAAGAAACCAACATTAGACATCTTTAAATTGACCACCGCCCCAGGACACAAGACAACAGTTTTATTGGAATTTCATCAACTCTTTACATAAAAGCTAATCTTTGTAAAAGTTCTGTAAAACTTCTGGAAATTTGGATAAACAGGGGTGACGTATCCTGCCCATATTGTTATTGTGTTATCGACAACCTGTATGTAATAACTCTGGTTGCTAAAATGTCCCGTTTTAAGGAGACACTCAGAAAAACAGAGTTACGAGTTCAGGGTCACAGTAGCCAGCAGCATATTCACACAAAGGATTCCAAATGAAAACTACACTCCTCACAACCTTAATCTCAACCCTAGCTTTAACCGGGATTTGCGCGACCTCGGCCCAAGCGTTTACCTTCAAAACCAACTACACCACAACAGATAAAAGTCAGTGGAAAAGCGACATATCTTTGAGTTCGGTTGAAATTGGTAGTAAGACCTACAGCAATTTCTCCCTGGTCAAAGATGTTAATATTATCCAAAACGATCTCTGGACAGGCGATAATACAGGCGCAGCCAGTAGCGATAGAGGGGATAATGCTTCGGGAGTTCAGGTAGAAAATCCGACGGGAAGTAATTTAGCAGCCTCTCTAGGAAATTTAAATCTCAGCAATATTATTGATACCGAAGACGGTGGCAAATTTACCCTAGACTTGTTCTTTGGTAAACCTGTTGATAATTTCCTGTTCTTTGAACGGGGCAAAAACAGTAAACTCCAAGTTCAAGCTTTGAATAAAAAAGGTGAATTGACTGGAAACTCAATTCTACTAGATTCATCGGGATGGAAGGACGCGGGTTATAGACTTGATACCACAGAAATCGGTAGTGCTCAAACAGTAGGGTCTTTAGGAGTCAGTTTGTTAGATTTAGGACTGACCGATTCCAAGTCTTTTGGTGGTCTACGGTTAATCAGCGAATCTAATTATGTGGGCCCTGATTTTAAAGTGGTGGGTCTAAATAAGGCTGTTCCTGAACCTGCGACTGTTTTAGGATTAGGTTTAGTCGGTGCTGCTTTAGCAATGTCTCGTCGCAAAAAAGCTCAATAAAGCATATCTGTTGAATTAGTTAATATTAGATATCCCTGAATTAACCGCCGCCCCATGAAGTGAAAAAATGATGGGGTGGCAATTTGATTTTATAGGGATATCAGGGAACACCGGAACAAGATTCTTCTAAGTAGATATAGCAGACTAATCCATCAAGGTAATATTAGACAACTGACCACAACGACAAATCGGACAAGCATAGGTTTCTTTTGAGATGATTAACAGCTTAATCATATTCAAAGTTTTTCAATTTAGGAATCCCGAACCAAAAATCCGTGGGAATTAGGGTTTTCAGGGTGGGATCGTGACCGCCGACTTGATGGGTGCGGAGAATCCAGAGATAGGCGCCTAATTGTAGGAAAATCATGGCAATTTTATCATTAATTAATCGCGGTAATAATGAGCGCCAACTAGAGCCTAATTGAGATAAGGTTTTTAAGGGAGTTTCTTCAGTAAAACGCCCTAAAGTTGGAGAACCATATCGCCAATCTTTTCGGGCTTTCCCTCCAGCAGTTAAAATACTTTCTAAACTTGCTACTAAGGTGGCTAATTGAAGAAATCTTTCGGTTTGTTCGTGGTGGGGATTTTCCCGCAACCATTTCATTAATAAAGGATTTAATTCAAACTGCGCCAGCATTCTTCTTAAGGATAAATACAAGGCTTGACTGGAATCTTGAGAACAGGAATTAATTGCACTTACAAAAGTAGTTCCAGTTCCATCTCCAACCCGATATCGAGCCGTCATAATATCGAGTTCATTAATAACAATATCTAAGGGAGAAAACTTGAAACTATCAAAATCATAATCTTGGGTTAGGGGATCAAATTTAATTAGAATATCGGTAAAGGGACGAGATCCTAACCAACCAAATTGACGATCGCCACTATACCTTGTCCAGTCTAAACTTCCTGAGATGATTCCATCACAATTATGGGTATAAATTTGGCGATATTCGATGTTAAATCGCAATTCTTGGGTAAGGCGATCGCGCACGACTGTAGCGATTCCATAGGCAAAATGTCCGAAATAAATCCCAAAGGGAGTATTATCTCCATTCGGCCCGCCAATGCCTCCATAAACGTGCATTAATAAGGCTCTATCTCCTTCTTTCCAGATGGATTCCGGCACAATAGAATCCGTCGAATTATTCTGATTTGGATTGAGGAAAATTGTCTTAACTTGTCCTTGGGGAGTGACTTGATTTTTCCAGTATTCCCAGTTAATATAATCCAGGGTTTTTTGTTGTCCTGAAATTACCAAATCAGGAGTTAAAGAAAATAATTGATAGGGTGCGATCGCCTGTACTACAAACTGACCATCAATATTTTTTTGTCCGAATATATACCACCCAGAAGCATTAACCGGAGATTGTTCTAAATCCTGATTTATTGAAGATAAAGCCCCATCCCGGTTAGCAATCACAGAGGGCAAATAGACCCTTTCTTCGGGGCCGTTAAATTGTTGAGAGGCGGGAGAATAATGACGTACCACAAAGAAGTCATTGCCTAAATTTTCAATAAACCGAACCAGCGCATAAAATCGGCCAGTAATTTCAATTGGATCATTTTGAATATAAAGACTTGAACGTTCTAAACCCGTATCTTTCAAGACCACAGGATCTTTTAACACCACAATCACATCATCCTGGGGTCTAGCTCCAGCCATGGATTCTAATGGATCAACTTGTGACCAACTATTAATTCTTTCTGGGTGAATATTTCCTTGGGATTGACTAACTTTTACCTGATCAATAAAGTTAACATCTTGGGTGACTAATTTAACTCTTTCCTTGACAGAAGAAACCTGTAAATCCCATCTTAAATTAACAATTTGTCCGACTCGATGCTGATGGGATGAATCAGCATGATAAATTTCAAATAATACGCCCTGCACCTGTTCCCGCTCTGATAATTTAGGTAAAATTAATCGACCTATCCAATTGCCTACGGGTTGATATAACTCTGGATTAAGAGTTTGTTTAACTGGATAATATGCAGCTTGATTAAAGGGGGCTTTTTTGTAGAGTTCATAGTTACTAGATTTTTTGAAAATATCAGGATCTAGGCCAGTAATTTCCCAATTTTCTAATAAAATTCCAGTCACAATATCAACGGTTTGTTGCAGGTGGGTTTTGCCATTTGGTAGTTGATGATCTCCCATCGGGCCACCCATCATATTATGTCCCACTGGCCCCAGAGAGATAAAACTGATTTTTCCCCGCCGTTTAGCAAAATTCCAGTTTGATAACAGAGAAAACGGCCAGCGTCCAGGGAAAATAATCGCCCCCACTTTTTCAACGCTATCCTTATCCCCAACTAGATGATAGAGATGTTCTGTTACCATTGTCCCCGTATTTCCACTGATCACACCAGCAATAGAAATTACTGTGATCGGGGCTTTAATGGTACGTTTGAGAAAGGTTACAGCCCCCATGGACATTTGACCACCACCACTGTAGCCCACCAATGTCACCGGAATTTCACTACCGACGGGATAACCATAGCTAAGTAAACTATTATATAAGACTTGTGCCAGACCTTGATTTTGAATCGGGCCGTAACGCGGATCGGCTGAAACTGCTACGGAGACGACATTTCTGGCATTAATGATAAAACCAATTGGGTTAGAAGGATTTTGAACCACCATGGAGTCAATCATCCGCCACAAAAAGGATAATAACCGATTTTCAGTTAAGGGTTTATTAGTAACAGAATAGGGCATAATCCCTTTAACAATCGCTACATTATCGGGAGTGGCAATGGCAAGGGCATCTAAAAAACGTTCAACTTCTGGTAAATATTGATAGGAGCCTTGATTGATCCCATCTAAATACATAACATAGTGATTTACTGGAGTATCAATATTGTGATTTTTGACTAATGTTCCGGTATTTTCTAAGGGTTTAACTCCATACCATCCTGCCCACCAAGTTAAGGATTCTAAGGGTGTTAGGACAATAGAAATTAACAGGGCAATTAAACTAAAATTAACTAATTTTAAGCCTAATCTAAAGCTATGATTGAGTAGACTAAAACCTATGGTTAAGGGGTTATTAGAATTAGGATATAAAATAAAAACTAATAATAAACCTAATAATGCTAGGGCGACAAATTTAACAGTAGAGGAAGTTTTTTGTTTAGGAATATCTTCTTGTTGTTCGGCTTCTAACCAGATTTCCTTGCCGACGGTCAGAATTTGAGGCTCATTTCCGTCGTACATGACCATTTCTTCTAGTTTTTTCGGGTCAGTAATTAATGAAGTTCCCGCCACCGAATTAGATAACCAACGACTAAAGGCTAAAATCGGACGACCAATAGTTCGTTGTACAATTTGTAAGACGACCCAGCCGATTAAAGTACAAATAAATACTGACCAATCTTCAAATCCGGCAACGCTTTCTAATCCTACAAATTGAGCTAGTAAACTCCAAATTGAAAGTAATACCCCTATCGCAATTCCCATGTAAGGTAAGGCGATTAAAAACCCTAACATTTGGGGGGCATAACTGAGTCCTAATGTTTTAAAAATTAGATCAAAACTTAGAGAAATATCAAAAAATAAGTTACTTGCAATCCAAATACTTCCCGCCCACAATCCATAACTTAAAGCAAAAACAATCGCAGAAATTCCTAAGCTGAGAAAAAAACGAATCGGTGTAACTTTATTAGCAAATAAAACAATACATTGTCCAATGGCTTGTGATAAACCAGCGATCAGAACAATAATTAATGCTACGGTGAGGCCATCGGGTAAGGTATTGATTTGATCAAAAACCTCTGGGTTGAGGGCAAATGCCCCTGAAACCAGATGCCAGAATTGGTTAAATGCGGTTTCCATAAAACAAAAATTTACAAAGATGCAATTGATGGTTTTTGAGTGGTTTCAAGTTTAACCTGAACGACTCTAAAAAGCAATATTTAGTCTGAATTATGGTTAAATCAATTTATCTTTCAACCGTTAAATAAATTTTAATCCTTTACTTACTGTGATGCAGTCTAACAATTAAATAACTGATTGATAGGGCTAAAATCGCAATAGCCAGTCCAATCAAATCTTGACCTCCTTTTTTATCGAGATCAAAAATAATGATTTTTCGTCCTACCGCAATTAAAGAGGTAACAATCACTAACTCAACTTGAATAACGTGCTTTTTTAAGTAAGATGAAATATTCTCTAAAATCTCTATAGCAATCAAAACATTTAAGAATAATCCGAAAATTTCAAACAAAGAATCTTTAAATATTAGGGAAGAATCTGTTAATAATTTTTGGGCTAAATATACAATCAGTTGACCACAGCAAACTATGATAATGATTACCATAGCAATTGATAAGGTTTTAGCGATCGCTACTTGAATTTCTTCTAATATCATTAAGAAATTTTCGTCGCTAAACCAATGGGTAAGGGATTGAAAAAAAGTTCTTTTGCGTGACATAGTGACCCGTGAATTGGAGTTAAACAAACTAATATCAATATATAATTTATAGTCAGTTAATGCAAGACTATTCTTTAAAATCAATCTAACTATTCCCTAAATCCAGTTTCAAAGGTTTCTGGGCAAATCATATCTAAGTACCTAAACAAAATTAATTACACATCATAACAAATCATCGGAGTAGTTGATTTCTGACATACCTAAAAATAGAATGGTTATAGAAAAGGATATTGCAGAATGTCTGAAAATGCAATAATCAGCGTATACTGATTATTTAGGTTAATTTATATCCCATTAATTAAATGCCGAGTTTAACTGAAATCCATAGTTTAGGATTCCAAATCCCATTAGTTGCCGGGTGGTTAGGTTTAATTATAGTAGTAGCAGAAGGACTAAATCGGGTTTTTGCTGTTAATGCGGAAATTTCGCGTAAAATTGTTCATATTGGCACGGGAAATGTGATTCTACTGGCTTGGTGGCTGAATATTCCAGCATGGGTCGGAATTACAGCGAGTGTAATTTCAGGAATTATTGCTATTATTTCCCATCAAACCCCAATTCTTCCTAGTATTAATAGTGTGGGACGAAAAAGTTTAGGAACGTTTTTTTATGCGATTAGTATTGGGGTTTTAATTGGTTGGTTTTGGACAATCAAACAACCTCAATATGCGGCTTTGGGTATTTTAATTATGACCTGGGGGGATGGTTTAGCGGCGGTTATTGGTCAACAATGGGGTCAACATAAATATCAAGTTTTTGGTAATGGTAAAAGCTGGGAAGGTTCCTTAACAATGCTATTTGTTAGTTTGATGATTTGCAGTTTTATTTTATTAGCAACTGAGGGGAATAATCAAATAAATTGGAGTATTTCAATAGCTGTAGCAATTATAGCTACCGGATTAGAAACCTTTTCAAAGTATGGAATTGATAATCTAACTGTTCCTTTGGGTAGTGCGTCACTAGCTTTTTTTCTGAATCAAATTCTTTAGGTATAGTAGTTGGTGCTGGTATGTTTATCAGGGTTAAGCATAATTTAACCACAAAGACACGAAGACACAAAGAAGTTGTAAACACGCTGCTATATGTTTAAGATTTTATTACCTAAACAATAATAAATCCCCCATAGGAGTTATGGAGGATTTAAGTAGATTTTGAAACACATAATAATATTTGATCAAAATTATTCTTAGTGTTTCCAACGGGGATCTTTGTTAGGATTACCTTCAAAGGGCTGCGTACCTACCGATGGGTAGGTATCATCACTAACAACAAACATCCGCCCGGCGGCTTCAGTTAAATAGGTCATCATTTCTTTAAAAGAACGTAAAATATTCATAACTTCCAACCTCAACTCTATGATCTAGGCTTCTATGCTAATCATTCTATCGGAAAAAATCAGAAAGTGTGCAGATTTGCAACATTTATTTGCACTTTTGTATTTACTGAAGTTATACAATCTGTTAAAATTGTCAGAAATACTTAATTTACCTGGTTCGGGGTTTGGTCTTCTTGCCCAACCCCTACAAACCCGATTAAGGTTTAAGACTGCAATCCTTTTAAGACCTTATCGGTAAAAGCATGAATTGATTTACCCACATTTTTTTTCAATTTCCAGGCTTTAAAAGCTGCTTCATAATCCTCTCCTTCTAGTTGATAGGTTTTCCAAGCTCTGAGGGTTAAAAATAATCCCCAAGTTAAAAAGACAAAGGCTGCAAATCCGATTCCATGCCAAATCACTAGGTTAATTAAAATTAAGAAGGAGTTAACAATCCCAAATTGAATTAGATTTTGTTTCAGTCGATTTTGGCGATAGGCGTTAAAAACTAACTTTTCATCGGCTTCTTGTTTTTGTAACTTCCATTGCTGTTCAGCTAATTCTAAATCCTGGGGAGAAATTCCTAAATCTTTGGCAATGTCTAACAATTCTTGACGAGTCATTTCCTCGTTATCTTGTTTACGACAAATTGCAATATGCAGAATTTCTTGTATATCTTCCTGTAAATAGGTCGGGGTGATTTGAGTTTCTGAGTTGGTCATAGATTTTTCTGATCAAGATAAAATACAAATAGGACAAGGTTTACAGGTAATCTGCAACCCTAATAATATGAAATCTTAATCTAGCCTAACCTATCCTATCAGGGTATAGGGCGAGTTCTAGGGGCAAGATTTAAGATAAAGTTAAAAAAAGTCGGTCATCAATACCATTACCCGGAGAATCGTTCATGAATCTGGTTGTACTCCAGAATGGATTAGATAATATTTCTTTTGCCATTTTATTGATCACCCTATTGTTGTATTGGGTGGGGGCGGCGTTTCCTAATCTTCCCTATTTGTGGGTGTTGGGCACTGCGTCCATGGCGATCGCCAATCTCTCTATTGTGGCATTATTAGGGGCGAGATGGATTGAGGCGGGTTACTTCCCGATTAGTAATCTCTATGAATCCTTGTTTTTCCTGACTTGGGGTTTAACAACTATTCATCTGATTGCTGAACAAATGAGTCGGAGCCGCTTAGTTGGGGTGGTCACCTCTCCCGTGGCGATGGGAATTGCGGCGTTTGCAACTTTGAAGTTACCGCCACAAATGCGAATCGCTGAACCCCTCGTCCCGGCGTTGAAGTCTAATTGGTTAATGATGCACGTTAGCGTCATGATGTTGAGTTATGCAACGTTAATGGTGGGATCTCTATTAGCGATCGCATTTTTAATTCTGACTAGGGGACAGGAAATCGAGTTAAGTGGAAGTTCTCTAGGAACTCGGATTTCCCGAAATCATCATAAACCCGTTACCAATGGGATCAATTATACTCCAGAAATCGTTACGGAGTCCCACCCCAAAGGGTTAACTACCAATGGTAATGGCACAACGGCCGTGTTAGAGTTCGTCAAAACCGACAACCCAGAATCAGTTACCAGGCTTTCCCCACAGCGATTAACCTTAGTGGAAACCATTGACAATATCAGTTATCGGATTATTGGATTAGGATTTCCCTTGTTAACCATTGGGATTATTTCCGGGGGAGTCTGGGCGAATGAAGCTTGGGGCTCCTATTGGAGTTGGGACCCGAAAGAAACTTGGGCGTTAATTACTTGGTTGGTATTTGCGGCCTATTTACACGCCAGAATTACCCGGGGTTGGCAAGGTCGAAAACCTGCTATTTTAGCCGCCACGGGACTTGTGGTGGTCTGGGTGTGCTATTTAGGAGTTAATCTATTAGGAAAAGGTTTACATTCCTACGGTTGGTTTTTCTAAATCAGTTAATCCTTAGTAAAAAATACAATTTTCAGGACATAAACATGAGCGATTTTACCTCTATTCTCGACGATGATGATGTGATTAATACCAGCGAAAGTGCATTGATGTTTCAATGTACTTTTAAAGCCAGTGAATTCCTGTCAATTATGGAATCCAAGTTAGAAGAAGAAAATTTATTTAAGGAAGGAATTGAGTGTCAACTCTTGCGTCCGGGCCAATCTTGGAAAACTGGAAAATTTCGGATTTGTTTAGAATTTTGCCCCGATGAACCGGATGTCGAAGCTAAAGGAGGTATCCCAACTTCTGAATATGCTTCCCCTACAATTCCCTCTGATTCCAGTTCTGATCTACCACCTTTTGTTAACCAACCAACTAAAAGTGTCGGAATGTGGAGTTAGTTATTAGTCGGAAATTTAACGCATTTTATTAATGTTCAAAGTTCAAGAGATTTGATTTTGAATTTTGAACATTTTTTTTGTAGTAGTAAGCCCTTCAGGGCTTATTAGAGGCGTGAACGCCTCACTACAAAATGTTGTTAGTTAGAATATTAGGTCACTCGTAAATAGATATTCCATGATTAGGAAATCGGGATAAATCTTTTAAGTCAGTCGTGACAATAATTACTTGTTCAAAAAAATCTTTTTGTCCAATAGCTTGAGCGACCAGAATTGCATCTCCATCTAAACTCTTTGGATGTGATCCACCCTTTCCTTGCTTCCGTATTTCTGCCCACAATTGAGCAGCTTTTAACATGGTTTTTCGATCTAAAGGTATTAGGCGATTCTGCAACAAATCTAAGCGGTTAATACTTTTATTGAGGTTTTCTAAAAGTAGATTCCGACGAAGCTCATAATCTATTATTTCTGGAATTTGCAACTCAAAATCATTCTGATTGAGATATTCCAACCATTCTCTAATTTCTACATGATACTCACGTTTTTCGTGCTTACATTTAGGATGAACTATAGTTCCTAAAGGCCCTGAATCTAATAGTATAACCTTACTCATTTAATTTTTTATAAAGATAAGGGATTAGATTTTAGAGCCTGTTCTACTAAAGGATATACTTCTTGATCATAGCCCGATTCATCCTTTGTCCATTCCTTAAAGATACTAATCAAATCATCTAAAGCTCCTTTTTTCTGAGGAACTTCAGATTGATTGTTTGAGTAAGCCGTTTCAATTTTAGAATCTGTTTCGATCTTTTCAATAGCCCACTTATCAATATATGTTCCTTGGTCTTCAGCTTGCTTGATAATCTCTTTAATATTTTCTATCATTGTATTTTCCCCCAATAGGTGTTTTTTATATAACTAGCTATTGCATTATAACACGAGGATTAGGAATATTGTCGATTTCCACATCTAATACAAGAAATCGCCACAACCTCAATAAAAAAAAGATCATAATATTATGATTTTGAGTAAGATTTTTCAATTTCCTACAAATTTATTAAGGAGTAATTATTGATTTTTCTGCTGAGTTTTTTTGACTACTGCTTCATGATTTGTTCGATAAATTTTTAGTCGATCTTGACTTTCAGGATAAATAAAAGAATCTTCAGGAATAGATTCAAGTAAATTAATAGATTGTTTCCATTTTTGTTCTGCTTCCTGCCAAACACTCAAAGATTCTGGAGGATTTTGCAGCATAACCGATGCTTCCATTGCAATTTTTTTAGCGTATTCTAAATCATTTGTTGCTTTTTGTTCTTTATTTAAAATTTGGCTAATGGAGTTATAATCTTTTTGATAAATTTGTAATTGTTGATTGATTTTTTGAAAGTCAGAAGAATTTTTAGGCATTGCTTCTAACAGTTGAATAGCATCTTGCAATTGAGTTTGAGATTGTTTCCAAACGGTTAGAGGATGGGGAGGATTTTTAATTATTTGCGATGCTGATAATGCTAAGTTTTCGGCAGTTTCTAAACGACTTTGAGGGGTTTCTGGAGTCAGACGATTTGGGTTTTCTTGCTTAGACTTAAAAGGATTAAAAATCAACAGTCCAAGTCCTCCTAATAAGATGACACCAGCAAGAACAATAATTAACTGACGAATTTGTTGTTGACGTTTTAATTCCAATTCTCGTTGACGCTGTAATTCTTTTTCCTGTTGACGTTGTAATTCTGCTTCCTGTTGACGTTGCAATTCTAATTCCTGTTGCTGACGTTGTAATTCTGCTTCCTGTTGACGTTTTAATTCTGCTTCCTGTTGACGTTGCAATTCTAATTCCTGTTGCTGACGTTTTAATTCTGCTTCCTGTTGACGTTGTAATTCTAATTCCTGTTGTTGACGTTTTAATTCTAATTCTTGTTGACGCTTTAATTCTAATTCCTGTTGACGTTTTAATTCTAATTCTTGTTGACGCTTTAATTCTAATTCCTGTTGACGTTTTAATTCTAATTCCTGTTGCTGACGTTGTAATTCTAATTCCTGTTGCTGACGTTGTAATTCTAATTCCTGTTGACGTTGTAATTCTAATTCCTGTTGCTGACGTTGTAATTCTAATTCCTGTTGTTGACGCTGTAATTCTAATTCCTGTTGACGTTGTAATTCTAATTCCTGTTGCTGACGTTGTAATTCTAATTCCTGTTGACGTTGTAATTCTTCTTCTTGCTGACGTTGTAACTCAAGGGAACTTTGAATTAATTCTTCATACTGTTCATTTAAACGAAGGCGATAAGTTTGCAAATTATCAAAAATCGAATTAATATTAATTTCAGATTGAACAGTTAAAGGATTAACAGAGGTTAAATTAAGGGATTGTTCAAACTGCATTAAAGCATCAATTAACCGACTCCAATCATATTTTTCTATAAATTCTGTACTATCGTTCTCATCCGTCCAGTTCTTTAATTCAATTAAAATAATATCGACTAAATAGCGGAGAGCATTTTTAATCACGGGATATTGTTGAGAATCAAAGTAATATTCTAGTAACTCAACAAAATTCAATAACAACCCGCTATCAATAGCAATCTGATTCATCAAATCTAGGCGTTTAGCATATAGAATTTTCTCTTTTTTTACAGTATCTTGATTGGCAGCCAATAAAGGTAAATGATCAATTCCCGAAAAAATTGAATGATTTCTTTTTTCGTCGTTGATTTTAGTGTTTATAGTTTTTACCTCTGGTTTAATCTCTTGTATAAATTGCAAAAAATTAGAAGAATCAAGTTCAGAACTGCCCAGAGATAATTGTATTTTTTCGACGATATTGATTAGTTGATTTTTTAAGATTAAGACTTTGGCAACATCCATTATTATACCTCGTGGCTACTTGTAATAAGTGTTTTTAATAGAATTAGCTATTGCATTATAAAACAATAAAATGCTTACTGTAGAGATCTTAACATCTCTATACAGTAAACATCATCCTAAATTAACCAGGATTGCGCCATGAAACCTTGGGCATAATTTGGGTATTATCAACCCGATTCTTATACTTAATGGCGAAATTCAACAGAGAATCTAACAGAGAATCAGAGAGAAAATGAGGTTGTAATCCTAAATCCAATAGATTCGTATTTTTAGCGTTGAAATAATGATCTTCTAATTCAACACGAGGATTAGGAATATTCTCAATTTCCACATCTAAACCCAAGGCAATTCCCGCTTGTTTTACCATCAGGGCTAAGTCACCAACACTATGCAATTCGGTAAACTGATTGAATACCCGGAATTGTCCCACATCCGCCGGATTTTCTAGCGCTAATTCGATACATCGTACCGTATCCCGAATATCTAAAAAGGCTCTAGTTTGTCCGCCTTTTCCATAAACGGTTAAGGGATGACCAATGGCGGCTTGAATACAAAAACGGTTTAAAGCCGTTCCAAATACGCCATCATAGTCGAGACGGTTAATTAAAAGTTCATCCATCCCGGTTTCTTCTGTTAACACCCCATAAACCACTCCTTGGTTTAAATCCGTCGCCCGCAGACCCCAAATTTTACAGGCAAAATGGATATTATGGCTGTCATGAACTTTGGATAAATGATAGAAACTCCCCGGTTGTTTAGGATAGGGTAAAGTATCCTTCCGACCGTTATGTTCGATGGTAATATAACCCTCCTCAATATCAATATTGGGGGTTCCATATTCTCCCATCGTTCCTAACTTCACTAAATGACAATCGGGGAAATGTTCCCGCATTGCATACAATAAATTTAGGTTCCCAATTACGTTATTAGCTTGGGTAAGAACCGCGTGTTCTCTATCAATCATCGAGAAAGGAGCAGAACGTTGTTCTCCGAAGTGAATAACGGCCTCGGGTTGAAACTTCAATAAACTTTTAATCAGGAAATCGTAGTTATTGATATCCCCAATAAATAGGTCAATTGATTTTCCGGTTAAATCTTTCCAGCGCTGAATTCGTTGCTGAATCGGAGCAATGGGAGTTAATGTATCAATACAAAGCTGTTGATCCCAGTGACGTCGAACTAAACTATCCAGAATACCGACTTCATAGCCACGATTGGATAAATACAATGCTGTCGCCCAACCGCAGTAGCCATCACCACCAATGTTAGAGTCGATTAGGGAGTTACCCCCCTAACCTCTCCTTCAGAACCGTGCATGAGACTTTCGCCTCACACGGCTCCTTGATAACTCCACCTTTGTTATAGGTACGATTCAAAACGGTTGATTGTCATAGTTCTCTACTGTTTTAGTTGAAGAACCATCATTAGCCGTTTTTATGTCGTGACAATGTTTGTGTAAAAGTTGAAGATTATCATAGGTGTCTTTTCCACCTAATGATTTTGGTTTAATATGGTCAACTTCCACAATATCTGTACTTGAAAAATACAGACCGCAGTGAGGACAAATACCCTTTTGACGTTTAATTAATTTAGAAACTCTTGAGGGAGTTCCGGGGTATTCTCCTCGTCGTTTACTCCAGTAAATCCAGTCTCCATTGAACGGACTAGCCTCACCCTTAACTTTTGTATGCCTTATAATTGGCGTGCTGTTATGGGTAGTTAATTCTATTCCGTCCTCTGTACTGAAACACCAATTTCTGTCTCCTACTGTTCTCCAGTATTTGTCTTTATTGATGTTCCCTTTTCCCCTGTTTCTTGCCCAAGCTCTCAACTTGTTGTATGTTAGATGATCAACTTTTGAGAAAGTTTCTTTACTAACAACTGTTGAGTAATAGTTTGACCAACCCCTGATAATAGGATTTAACCTGCTAATTAAAGCAGCTTGTGGGGCGGTCTTATGGGCATCTATTACTTCAGCTATTTTTGCAAGATGAGTCTTGATTTTGGCTTTTGAGGGTGTGATTAATGTATTAAAACCTAGTATTTTTCCATAGGGATTCTTGGCACTTAGGTAGTTACCTACTTTGTACTGTTGTATATGAAATCCTAGGAACTCAAACCCAACATTTCCATCAATTTCATTGAGAGTATGGGTTAATTTTGTCTTACTTGGTTTTAATTCCAAACCCATATCACCTAACCAATCAGCTATTATTTCTTGACATTTCTTAACAACGCTTAAATCTTCGTGCATTATTACGAAATCATCAGCATAACGGATTAGACTAAGGGCTGTTCGATTAAGTCGTTTTCCCCCTTTTAGAGTTTCTGCGTACTGCTTAACTCTTTCTTCCATACCATGTAAGGCAATATTTGCCAGTAGGGGTGAAATAATCCCCCCTTGTGGTGTGCCTTCATTGGTCGGAAACAATTCTTTTCCGTCACAATACCCTGCTTTTAGCCATAATTTAATTAGTCGGCTTAATGTTGGGTATGTGTTTATTTTGTCAATTAATGCTTTATGGTTTATGCGATCAAAACATTTGGCAATATCAGCATCAAGAACATATTTTGACTTGGTATTGATGCTTTTAAATATTGCGTCAATCGCATCGTGACATGAGCGTCCTGATCTGAAACCGTAACTGTTTGGCTCAAATTTAGCTTCCCATTCTGGTTCCATTGCTAGTTTGACTAATGCTTGCAATGCGCGGTCATTTATTGTAAGTATTCCGCCCCCCCAAACCCCCCGTGCACGGGGGGCTTGGGGGGGAGTTTCGGTTGTACCAGGTTTGGGAATATGCACTCTACGAGTTTGCTTCACCTTATTGGTTAACTTTAACTTACCTACCAAGTTCATACGTTGCTCTGGAGTTAATGATTTAACACCATCTATTCCGGCTGTATTTTTTCCTTGGTTATCTTGTGTCACCCTTCTGACTGCAATACATTTAGCTGACCAGGAATTAATCAGGGTTTTCTGAAGTTTGCGAACTGCCTTAACATCGCCTCGTTCACTCGCTTGAAATATTCGTTTTTGCAACTTGAAAGTTACCTTTTCTAGCTTTCGCCAGTTGAGGTCTTTCCATTCCACCGTCTGAGTTTTAATCAGCGTTTTAGACATATCCATTGCTACTTACTTAATTTCTTTGAAGTTACCGAGTGTTTGTCAGCATATCCTTGATATTACTCAAGGCATTCGCTTTTAACACCATCCCTTTCTTGCATAACGTTCGTTAGCTACTTACTGACTTGTTTGACCATTTCAGAGCTATGCAAGAGTTACTTCGTTCCGATTACACATTTGTTTAAAGTCTTTAGCGTGATGCTATCCACCGGGTTTATGGGCTTGTGCTTATAAGTCAACCGGTCAGTTGCTTATTCCCTATCCTTGCCTTTTGGCTTGGTGTTAATCATAACTATTGATTATGATTCAGCCATTACACCATTGAAAATTACGATGGTTTAGACACATCTTTGCTTACGCTACGCATGGACTTTTTGCTCGGTATTTACCAGATTAGGCTTCCAGTAGTTCTACCTTTTAACCCCGCTTTAACCTGTTGGTTGCTACCCAAACAAACTAGGGGTTATGCTTTCACCTCAGCACTTGAGGGATGGGACTTACAGCCACGGCTGTTCACCCATAAATGTAATCAGTTGTCACTAACTGCCTTAGCAGCTAGGCTAACCGTCCCGTAACCCTTTCGGCTTACTTTAGGCTAAACGAATCGCACAACCAGGACTTTCATAAATACACTTTTTGAATCTTGATGTGCCAATACTCGGTAAATTTATCAGGAAAGGGGATCAAATTTTTACCTCGTCAGCAAAACTTGTCCAGCGCACAAATTGAAATGGCCCTGCTAAAGCTCCCCAAAGTTGTTCATCGGTTTCGGGGTCGCGTCCTCGGTCGTGACTAATAAAGTGGTGTTCATCAATTTCAAATTCACTCGCTAAATAGCTGACTTTCCCTTTACGTTCCACCATACATCCTTTCCCTGGTTCCACTTCCCCTTTAAAACCATGTCCTGTCCAATGGGTAATAAAAGAACATTTTTCCATTTTTTTTAATCGTTCTTTTGTTAACCCTTGAAGTCGTTCAGGTTCCCGGGATGCACCATGAAATTCGGCTTCATTTTCAATCACATAATTCTCAATTTCAATGTGATTTTCCCCCGCCACTAATTTTAATACCCGCACTCGATAGGGTTGTTTTAAGTTAATATCATAAGCCTGTTCTAAATACAAGCTAACTCCATCTAATAATTCCGTTGGTAGGGGACGCATACAGACGCGAATATGGGCAAAAAACGGCGGGTTTTCAAAGGCTTGGGCTTGGTTGCTGAAGTCTGCTGCCATTAATTGTGCTAGTTTGATAGTATCGGTGGAATGACTCATAACTAAATTCGATTGAGATTAGATAGATAATTCAAAATCAAAGTTATCATAATATCACTATCTATATTGTGGTTGATATCGGCGGATAAATTACATCCCGCACTTCATCGGCGTGTTCTTTAATCTTTCCGCAAAAAATGGATTTCAACACGAGAGTTGACACTTAGCCTTACCTTAAGCTAGGATATAAATATCCGTAAGCTAGTAGGCTGGCATCCGATCATTGATATACCTTCTCTCTACACATCTATAGACGGTGGGGGGAGGGTATTATGGTTTTTGAGTATTTATTGACTACCCGATTCAACTTTGTTCTAAACTCAATAATAAAAGCTGAGTTCCATCATTTTGATGATTTAAAATCAATAAACTTTTTTGATTGTATATAATTCTATTAATCCTTTTTAGGTCAATTTCGCTAGAAAAATTGATTGGAGTGTTTACAAACGGTTGAAAATAGTTATAGAATAATAAATAGGTTCTATTTTAAATTCTGCGCTGTTAATTTTATGACCAACCTAAAAACACTGACTATGCAGGCAGTCAATATTATTTTAATAGCTGTTATTGTGATCTTATCTGGTTTAGAAAATACTGGAATTGCGATCGCTCAAAAACAAAAACAACCCAAACCCGAAAAACCCCTACTCGATGATTTTTCTCCTAACCCATTATTTACTAAAGAACCCGATCCTTTACTCCCTTCTCCTCCCCCCGATGGTCAAGTATTAGGTCAAAGTCAACAGCAAATATTAGAACCTGAATTAATTAAACTAAATGCGGAAGCTACAGCATTATTAGCTACTGGAAATATTCCAGGTGCGTTTGAATTATGGAATCGAGAGTTAAGAATTAGGCGTTATTTTGGATTATCTCAAGAAATTGCAGCTTTAAATCGCATCGGGTTAATTGCTTGGAATAATAGTCAAAGATTATATATAAAATTCATCACAGAACGCCTTGATCAAATTGTACAAAAACTGCAAACTGAAAAGAGTGACAATTTTGAATTATGGCAATCCTTGGGATTAACATTTAAGAATGTTAGAGCTAAAAAGCAATCTTTAACAGTCTATCAATATTTATTAGAAACGGCAAATAAAAGTCAAGATAGTTTAGCAGAAGAACAATATTCTAATGAAATTGCTCAAATTTATATGATGTGGTTAGACTATCCCAACGCCGCAGCAACTTATGAGAAACTATTGGAATTACAACAGGAAATCCGCGCCATTAAAGGGGATATTCTACCGCCTCAACCCCAACCCGCTACCCCCGAAAATCCCAACCCGACACCCCCGGCGAGTGAAGTGCGATCGCTACAACAATTAAGTTTTATTTATGAACAAATAGGAGAATATTTAAAGGCTATTTCTGTTAAAGAAAGACTAGCTGGATATTATGCAGGTCAGCAAAATTTATTACCAATTCCAGAAATTAAATTAGGTATTGGTGGGAATTATGAAAAATTAGAACAATTTGAACAAGCGGGAGCAACCTATCAAGAAGCCTACAGTATTGCTACCTCTATTCAACAGTTTGATAACGCCAGTGAAGCATTAGGAAGACTGGGTAAACTCTATCGGTCTCAAAATCAAATTAAAACCGCTTTAGACATTTATCAAGCCCAAGTTTTGGTCAATCAACAGACTAATAATTATTATGGGATGATGAATGCTTATGATCAAATAGGAGATATTTATTTATCACAAAAAGCATATCAATCGGCGATCGCAGCCTTCCAACAAGGATTAGGATTAGCACAACAGTTAAAATATCGAGAGGATTATTTTGTTAAAAAAATTGATCTTGCTAATCGTCAAATGAATCGCTAAATTTTAATAGTATGGACAATTCATGAATTACCCATACCACAAGGATTAAATTTCAAAAAATATTATAACTTAAATAAGTAGATAGTAGAATCATAAAAAATGTATATCACAGCATAATTGAGGCTAATTAGTAATTTTTTCATTGTTTTCTACCTGCATAAAAAGTTATGCGTATTTTAGAATTCTCAGAAGATATCCATCCCTCTTGACCAATCAGTGAAGGCTCATATACTAAAGGAGTACCACTTCCAATATCTAAACTAACGGTAGTATTTCCGAATACTGTATATAAATCTATAAATGTTCCACCTTCTGATTTGCATCTGGGTTTCATTGCTATATTCCAAAAAAGGATAGGCTGATCATTACAATTTACGGTAATTGTCACGGAAGGTATACTTTGTGATATTTTTCGAGCTTTGAATTGGTAAGTATTACCGTTTAAAGCAATACTATAAAGGCTTTTTCTTTCTGATCCACCTGGAGGAATCAGAAGATATTTAGTTCCTTGTGTGCTCATCCCAAGAGGTTCTGTTGCAAACCTAGAATTCATTTGTAGTTCATACCAATCTGAACTATAATTTTTAATATGCAATTGTGTGTCACAGGTAATTTCTAAATTGCCAAAATCAATAGTTTCTGAGGAAGAACCACATCCAATTTCTAAATCTTTAAAGGTGTTTTGATCTGATCTAAAAGTTTTTTTAGCAATAGGAGATGGGGATGGTTTTTCTGTAGGGGTTTCCCTTTTAGATGCAATAATTGTTGCTTCTCCAACCTCTACATCTGCAAAAGTTTGAGATATAAACTCTTTAAATTGACTAGATCTTTCGGTTCCTACAAATGATCCCACTTGAATTTCATCTCGATTATTTTTGTCTCTAAATTTTTTAAACGCATCTCGGCAAAAGTCTGATTTAACTTTAGCTAAATCCGCTTCTGTATATTTAACAAAAATGGGATATAAACTCACTGGATAAGCGGTTGCATCATCAGGTAGCTGATCTCCACAGACATCCTTTGGAAATGTAACGCTTTGAAATGGGTTAGGAGTTTCAGGAGTAGTTGGTTCTGGTGTTGGGGAAGTTATAGTCGGGGTATTATTGGGTGTAACTGGAGGAGAGTTTTGCTCCGCTATCATCCAGGGACGTACAAGTGAAAGCACCCCATTAGCCAACCCATAAATTAAAATTAAAAAGATGGCTATACTGATAAGATAGGGCAACCAATTTCCTGATGAGCGTTGATTATTCAGATATTTAATATAATCCTGAATAAGTTTCTGAAAGTTTTGGTTATTATTGGGTGTAGGTTCAGGAAGGTTGTTATCTGGTCTAGGATTTTCTTCCATTATCTTGCTTTTTTTGATAATTAAAATACTTAAAAACTATTGATTTTGTGTTTTACAAGATTGTAGAGTGGGTGACTTTTATCAATTTTTAATTGAGATATCAATATTTTTTGCAGTCACCCACCCTACTTTCTCTGAATTAGCGAGGTGAAACATTCACTCGAAGATCATAGTTAGTCGATTCCTCACTAGAAACTTGGATGTAATAAGTACCTGCTTCTAATGCTTGGGTAATTTGTGCGTTAAAACCACCAGGGGATGTATAATCAGAATCTAAAATATCTCCATCTACACTATTAATCTGACCATTGTTGTTATAATCCTTAATAAGTTTAAGATCGACTCTTTCCCTTACACTTGTACGACCAACAATCAGTTCAACATCACTATTGCGATTAAGAGTGAAGCGATAAATATCTACTGGATCACTTTTACCAACAAAGTCTGTAAAGCTTTTACTTGAGATCAAGCTACCCAAGTCTAAAGCTGTATTTAATGTATTTCCTGGGTTGGATGGAGTTGTTGCTGGTTTTGAAGCGGCTTCTAACCTTAAATCATAGTTAGTTCCTAAATCATTAGAGACTTGAATGTAATAAGTACCTGCTTCTAATGCACGGTTAATTTCTGCACCACCAGAGTATACATCAACAGAATTTAAAACATCTCCATCTACACTATTAATCTGATTATTGTTGTTAAAATCCTTAATTAGATCAACTGTAGTCTTACTACTCACGCCCCCCAAACCCAGACTAAAATCACTGTTATTCTGGAGGTTAAAACGATAAAAATCATTGGGATTATCTTTTTCGACAAACTGACTAAAACTAAGTAGATCAGGAAGCACTCCTAAATCAAGGGCTGTAGCAATATTACTACCCGGTTCTCCTTGGGGTACTGGAGTTGGCGAACCTCCGACAAAATCAGCGCTGGTAATTACAGAAGGTTGAATACCATTTAATCGGACTAATTCTTCACCTGTGGTTGCTAAAACAATAGCTGTTTGATTACCTGATGCTTGTACCAGAATATTGCTAAAGGTAAGTCCTGCGGGTAATTGCATTAAATCTACACCATCTTGAAAATCTGTAATTATATCCGCACCGCCTCCACCAATTCCTAATATAAAAATATCGCTTCCTCCACCTCCTGTTAAAGTATCAATTCCGAAATCTCCATACAGGATATCGTTACCTAAATCACCTGATAAATTATCATTATCTTTACCACCAAATAGATTATCATTTCCATCTCCACCAGTAATAATATCTGCCCCTAAATTACCGAACAGAATATCATCTCCTACACCACCATCAATGACATCACCATCTTGTCCTCCAAATAGGTTATCATTACCACCGCCCCCAAAAATTTGATCAAAACCTTGGTTGCCATTTATTACTTCGCCATCAACTGAACCTTGTATGGTATCGTTACCACCTAAAGCTAATACTCCTTGAGGAAAACCTGCTAATTGTCCTGGTATTAACGAGATCAATTCCGAAGATTCATCACCGACTAAAACACCTAAAGCTGAATTGGGAATTAATACCATAATTTCACGTTCTCCTGATTCTAATGATGTGAGTTTGATATGTCTAAGTTATAAACTTATATAGCTGTTAATTATTGAGCATTTTTATGATTGTAGCAACAAATAAAAGTGGGATTTTGTAGGGGATTTTTTAATTTTTACCCCAGTAAATATTTATAATAAGTAAGATTTTGTAGGAAAGAGTTGCAAAAAATCGGAAAATGTGGGATAATACTTAATCATTTGTAATATTTAAGTCAAATGGATTTTGATGAAATGCTGACATGGGCAGACCAAGTGATATTTGAAAAAACCGGGAAGCATCTAAGTAGTCTGCAAGAAGCGATTTTAATGGGGGTGTTGAACAGTCAAAAATACGGAGATATTGCTAACCAATACAACTGTACAGAAACTCATGTCAGAAAAGTTGCATCGGAATTATGGCAAGTGATATCAGAGGAAGTTGGAGAAGTTGTTAATAAATCTAATTTACGCTCTACATTTGGAAGAATACAATTAAATAATAGTAGTTATTCATTCTGGAAGGATGTTAAAATCGGAAAGATTAGTTTTTGTGGAAACTCTACAAAACCCCCAAAAGCGAAACAAAACGCCCCACCAACATCAACGGAAAATCAACAATATTCTGTAATCAAACCTCAAATTGATTTAAGGGATGCACCGGAACTTACAACATTTTACGATCGCAAGTCTGAACTCAATACTCTAAAACAATTAATCCTAGAAAAACAATCTCGCATGATTGCTATTTTAGGAATAAGCGGAATGGGAAAAAGTGCGATCGCCCGTCATCTAGTTGAACAGATAAAAACAGAATTTGATTGTATTATTTGGCGGAGTCTTCGTAGCTTTTCTTGTTTAGAAACAACCTTAAAAGAGTTAATTCAATTTTTATCAAACCAAACGGAGTTAAATCTTCCTGATGATTTGGATGGTCAATTAGCAATTTTATTAGAATGTTTACGCGATCGCCGTTGTTTAATTATCTTAGATGATGTTCAGTGTCTATTTAAAGAAGGTCAACTGGTTGGTAATTATCAACCCGAATATCAAAACTATAGTAAATTCTTTAAACTGATCGGAGAATTAACCCATAATAGTTGCTTACTATTCAATAGTTGGGAACCTCCCTTAGAAGTCGTTACCTTGAGTGGAGAGAGTGGTTTAACTCAAATTTTCTCCTTAACAGGTTTAGGAGAAAAAGCAACGGAAATATTGAAAAATCAAGGATTACAGGATGAGGAAAATTACCCAGAATTAATTAATCTATTTCGGGGAAATCCGCTTTATTTGAAATTAGTTAAGCATTTGATTAAGCAATTATTTGGAGGTAAAATTAATCAATATATCAGTTATAAACCTGTCTGTTTAGGAGATGAATTAAGCCAAATTTTACAACAACAGTATCAGCGATTATCGGAATTAGAAAAAGAGGCGATCGCTTTTCTGTCTTCCCACCCTCAACCTCTACCATTATCGCAATTATTAGAACAATTTTCTGATACTCCAAATCAACTATTTAAAGTGCTGCTTTCCTTAGAAAGACGAGGATTAATTGAAAAACAAAATTTAGATAATGAGATGGTTTTTACAGTTGATTCTGTGATGCAGAACTATATTATATCTTGCTGTGATTAAAATATTAAAATTATCCCAAAATGTAGGGGCGGGTTCGCGTAAATCTTTGACATCCCACCAATAACCTCTCTAAACCCGCCCTTTCTTTCCCCAAATATGTTAATACAAAGAGGGCGGGTTTATTAAGATTTATGGTGGGATTTGTTATGTCTATTAGAACCCGCCCCTACGGTCTAATTGACAACCACAAAATCCAAGAATGCGATCGCGCCCTTGAGCAACTCGAAACCCCACCCATTCCGCCATCCCCGACCCGGTGGCAAAAAATCCGTCGCTGGTTTAGTCAAATCAAGCAATTTTTCCGCCAGTTATTCTCCTAGTTTTAACCCCATATTTGGGTTAACATCAACCCCAAAATTTAATCTATATTATGAAACAAGAACTTATTCAAGAACTCGAAACTACACCCGACTTTGTAATTGAGGAAGTTTATCACTTCTTGATTTTCCTGAAAACCAGAGTCAAAACCAGAAACACAACGGATTTAACGCCGCCCAAACTTGATAATTCTATCCTAAATATGATCGATGAAATTATATCAGAAGTTCCTCCCGAAGAATGGGAAAAACTTCCTAAAGATTTTGCGGAAAATATTGATTATTATTTGTATGGTGTGCCCAATAGAATTATTAAACAACAATAGTGACAACTTGAAGAATAGCTTAAATTTTTGTTACATAAAGAAAAAAATGAACCCCAAAATCCAACAGATTATACAAAAACTCAAAACCGAATTTGAGCAACTCTATCAAAACCGCTTAGTTACCCTAATTTTATTCGGTTCGCAAGCTAGAGGAGATGCAGATATTGGTTCAGATATTGATGTATTAGTGGTGTTGAAAGGAACTGTTCAAGTCGGGCAAGAAATTAAACGCACAGGTCAATTGATTGCCGATTTATCTTTGCAAAATAATGAAGTTATTAACTGTATATTTATGGAAGAAAATCGGTTTTTACATCGTCAAGGCCCTTTATTAAGAAATATTCGGAAAGAAGGTATTTTACTTTAGATTTTATCACACCATGACTAACGATCAACTTGAATTACTCTTAAAAGCACAACAAAGTTTAAATGCGGTAGTTGCGCTTAAGCGCAAAAATAAGGGCTAAAGCCCAACTACTAACTGATCACACTGTTGGGTGCTGGGGTGCATTAGTTAAGCGGTTGATGGGAAGTTTGACAAATTTTCGGCTACTAGCCATTTGCTTATTTCGCAAATCATCAAATATAGCCTTGAGGTCGTAGTTAAATGATTTTGCGTACTCCTCTCTATAATTATGGATTTCTTCTAAAATTGGATCTTTATACATTGTTATTCTCCCAAAGGAAATAATGTTGAGGAAGCCAGACTAAATTTAATCGAAGCTCTTGAATTATTTTTTGAAACGGCTGAACCTTCCGAAATTAAAATTCGGGTCAATCTTTGACATCACACCAATAATCTCTCTAAACCCGCCCCTACGGTCTATAAATTGACAGTAATAGGGGTTGGATCACCCCTATATATTAACAATCAAAACCTAAGTTAAGGCGAAGACAGAGACTTTTCCGGCGATACGCTGGGCGATCGCAATTAATTCTAAAGCAGCGGCGCAGTTAGGATCAGAAATGACAATGGGAACCCCCGTGTCTCCCCCTTCTCCGACAGGTATTTCCAAAGGAATAGACCCCAGTAAAGGAACACCTAACTCCTGGGCGGTTTTTGCCCCTCCCCCGGAACCAAAGATATCGTATTTTTTCTCCGGGGCATCGGGAGGAATAAAATAACTCATATTTTCCACAATTCCCAACACCGAAACCCCCAACTGTTGGAACATTTTTAACCCCTTACGGGAGTCTAGCAGGGACACTAACTGAGGTGTTGTCACAATTACGACCCCGGACATAGGAACAGCTTGGGCGAGGGTTAATTGGGCATCTCCGGTTCCTGGGGGCATATCCACCAGTAGATAGTCTAATTCACCCCAATTGACCTGATAGAGAAATTGACGAATAATCCCATTTAACATCGGGCCACGCCAAATTACAGGCTGATCTTTATCGATCAGAAACGCCATAGAAACCAACTTCACCCCATGATTAAAAGCCGGTTCTAGGAATTCACCATGGGGACTTTGCTGCACCATAACCTGAGCATCAGCCAACCCTAACATGGTCGGATCATTAGGGCCATAAATATCCGCATCAATCAACCCGACTTTAGCACCCATTTGGGCTAAGGCAACGGCCACATTCACCGCCACCGTACTTTTTCCCACGCCCCCTTTACCACTAGAAATAGCCAGAATATTTTTAACACCGACAATGCCTTGACGGTCTGGTAAAGCTTTTTGTTGAGGGGTTTCAGCCGTAACATCAATAACAACACTTTCCACCCATGGAAGCTGTTTAACCGCTTTCTGACAATCTTCGACGATAAATTCCCGCAGGGGACAGGCGGGGGTAGTGAGGACTAGGGTAAAACTAACCTCCCCTCCTTGGATTTGAATGTTACGAATCATGTTTAACTCCACCAAACTCTTTTGAAGTTCGGGGTCTTGTACAGGTCGTAATACCTCTAATACGTTATTGAGATCAAGCATATTGGATCAAAGTGTTCTCAGTTTGAGGGATGGACAAAGAGCTATTTTAGGAGAAACAGACTCTATTCCCCTCTTAATTATTAAAGGATTGGGTCATGCAAAGGGTGTTAGTATTTTGATCATCAGTCTTAAACAGACTTAAACCCACTTAAAATTCAAGTAAAAAAGGTTTACGGTATCCAGGTTTGACTGTAGGAATTCCCGTTAGCCACTTGACTCAAGGGACACAATGCAGACATGATCATAACGCTTGGTAAGATTGCAACCCATTGTTTGCGATCGCGAAAAAGGTTAAAAAAATTATGACAGCTTCTCAGGTATCGGAAACTACTACGCCCCACTTGATCCCTGCGACTGACTCTCAAACCCGTGTCAGTCAGTTTATGAAACAACTCCAGGATGAAATTTGTCAGGGCTTAGAACAGCTTGATGGCCTTGGCAAATTTAGAGAAGACGCTTGGGAGCGTCCCGAAGGAGGTGGAGGTCGATCTCGTGTCATGCAAGAAGGCGATGTCTTTGAACAAGGCGGGGTGAACTTCTCGGAGGTTTGGGGCCAACAGTTGCCTCCTTCGATTCTGGCCCAACGCCCAGAAGCCGCCGGATCTGGATTTTATGCCACGGGAACTTCCATGGTATTGCATCCTCGCAATCCCTATATTCCCACGATACATCTCAATTATCGCTATTTTGAAGCCGGGCCGGTCTGGTGGTTTGGCGGAGGTATTGATTTAACCCCCTATTATCCCTTTGCCGAAGATGCTCACTATTTCCATCAAACTTTAAAAGAAACTTGCGATCGCCACGATCCACAGTATTATTCTGTATTTAAGCCCTGGTGCGATGAATATTTCTATTTGAAACATCGCCAAGAAACCCGGGGGGTAGGCGGTATCTTTTTTGACTATCAAGATGGACAAAGCCAACTCTATAAAGGCCCTGATCCGAAAGGAGCAGCCGCCCTGTATAGTGATAAAGTGGGAATTCCTGATCCGAAAGATTGGGACTCTTTGTTCAGTTTTGCAAAAGACTGTGGAGGGGCTTTTCTTCCCGCTTATTGCCCGATTGTAGAACGCAGACGTTCTCATGACTATGGAGATCGAGAACGGCAGTTCCAATTATATCGGCGGGGTCGATATGTGGAATTCAACTTGGTTTATGATCGCGGAACGATTTTTGGCTTACAAACCAATGGTCGCACTGAGTCAATTCTCATGTCTTTACCGCCTCTGGTAAGATGGGAATATGGCTATGAACCAAAACCAGGGACTCCAGAAGCAGAACTGTATGATACTTTCTTGAAGCCTCAAGATTGGGTGAACACAGACTGCTCCCAATTCACAGGTCTAAGTTAAACTACAGATCAGATAAGCAACCAAAGCAATATCAAAAATTCCGAGGGGACGGTCAGTGATTCATATCGATCAAAAAGAACATACGACCCAGGATGGCACAAAGGTCATTGTCTTGGCACCAACAGGACGCCTAGACATCACAACAGCTTGGCAATTCCGCCTCAAGTTGCAGGAATGTATATCTAAATTGAGTCGCCATGTCGTGGTAAATCTAGGTCAAGTGAACTTTATTGATAGTTCAGGTCTGACTTCACTGGTTGCTGGAATGCGAGATGCTGACAAAGTGAAGGGAAGTTTCCGAATTTGTAATGTTCATCCCGAAGCCAAGTTGGTATTTGAGGTGACCATGATGGATTCTGTATTTGAGATTTTTGAGACAGAAGATGAAGCTCTTGATGGTGGAGTAAGGGCCAGTTGAAGTTAAAATATCCTGGTTTTCTCACTCCAAAGGTCGCCATTAGGCCGTAGGGACGTGCTTAGGTGCGTCTCTACCCGCGGCTGACCAATGGGTTTTGGAGTTTAAGTTGGATTTGAAGGCAACATTGCCACAAAACAACAGCGTTTTTGAAAATAACCGAATCTAATTCCCGACTTCGACTAATCAGCAGGAGTGGAGGGTAAATTAACAGTAGTTAAAAAGCTAACAATTCCTAACAATTACCTACTTATGCTTGCAGCCAAAGTCAGATTTTCTGTAACAATGTCGGGCTGGTGTAAAATCTAATCATGCTACTAGGATTCAAGACTCAATTGAAGGTCAACAAGCAACAACGTCTACTACTGGCGCAACACGCAGGAATAGCCAGACACGCTTGGAATCAAGGTTTAGGATTATGTGAACAGGTTCTCATACATAATAAACTTAATCCTGATGACAAAATCAAATTTCCCACAGCCATAGACTTACATAAATGGTTAGTAGCAGCAGTTAAATCTATCCATCCTTGGTATTATGATGTATCTAAATGCGCTCCTCAGTACGCATTAAGATATTTGTCAGATGCCTTTCAATCTTTTTTCAAAAAAGTTAAAGGATTTCCCAACTTCAAGAAAAAAGGTAGACATGATTCTTTTACATTAGATGGTGCAGTTCATATTGACCATGGAAAAGTGAAAGTTCCGATAATTGGATGGATAAAGACCTATGAACTTTTACCGTTTGGATATAAACCCAAATCAGTCACAATCAGTAAACAAGCTGACAAGTGGTTTATTTCTTGGAAAATAGAAGTAGAAACCAGTCAAACCCCTAAAAAACAAGAGTTTGTCGGAGTTGACTTAGGAATAAATCATTTAGCAACATTATCAACAACAGAAGTATTTGATGGAGCAAAAAGTTATAAAAAGTATGAACACAAGTTAGCAAGAATGCAATACTTGAATCGGCACAAACAAGTCGGTTCAAATAATTCCAGAAAAGCCCAAATAAAAATAGCGAGACTACACCAAAAAATAGCCAACATTAGGAAAGATACATTACATAAAATCACCACTTATATCAGCAAAAACCACGCAGTTATAGGGATAGAAGATTTGAATGTATCAGGAATGTTAGCTAACGGTAAGTTGTCTAAAGCTATAGCTGACATGGGCTTTTATGAGTTCCGTCGGCAGTTAGAATATAAAACTCAACTATATGGTAGTAAGTTAGTGATTGTGGATAGATTTTATCCCAGTAGTAAAACTTGCTCTAGTTGTGGTGAGAAAAAATTATCTCTGTCACTGTCTCAAAGAGTGTTCCAGTGTAATAACTGCGGTTTTGAGTGTGATAGAGATTTGAATGCTGCTATTAATTTAAAACAAGAAGCGGCTAGATTAGTCGTGTTAGCCTGTGGACTGGATAGTGCCGACACTTCCAGGTGGAAACAGGAAGAAAAAGCGGACAATAGTTAGCATTTGTTAGCTTTTTTGTATCGGAAAGCGTTAAAATCCGACCGCCAAAAATTAGAATAATATTCAGTCCCTTTTAATATTGGCTTGTGAACAACATCCGCACGGTTTCAGATACAAAGCGCACTTTTTACAGTCTACATACTCGCCCTATCAACTCGATCTATCGTCGTGTGGTTGAGGAGTTGATGGTGGAAATGCACCTGCTCTCGGTCAATGTTGATTTTAGCTATGACCCCATTTATGCCCTGGGTGTTGTAACGGCTTTTGATCGCTTCATGCAGGGGTATGATCCCTTATCTGATCAAGAATCGATTTATCATGCTCTGATCAAAGCTGAACAAGATGACCCCCAACGGTATCGGGGTGATGCTGAACGCTTACAGGCATTGGCCCAAAATCTATCAATTAAAGACTTAATTGCCAGTTTAAAATCTCCTAATGATGGGGGGTCAGATCAGGAGTTACAAGGGCATTTTCAACGGATTATCAGTAATTCCAAGTTCAAATACAGTCGTTTATTTGCCATTGGTTTATTTACCATTTTAGAACAGGCTGATCCCAAAAGCATTCAGGACAAGGCGACCAGGGAAGAAATCTTAGGTCAACTGGCCGAAGTCCTAAACTTACCCCAAGACAAACTGCTCAAGGATTTAGATCTCTATCGCAGCAATCTGGAAAAACTCGCCCAAGCTCGGATCATGATGGAAGAAATGACCCAAGCCGAACGCAAGAAACGGGAGAATCGTGCCAATCAAGCCGTCGGGACTTCCCAACAAGATACCTGATATCTTCCAGATTTTACAGCCCTTACAGCAAGATATAGCAACCGCCAAGGCAGTTAGGACACCAGACGGATCTTGGAACCCAGACGGTGAAGTATTTCCCCCGGTGTTCCCTTCCCCCCTAGCCCTGCGTGCACGGGGAGTTTGGGGGGCTGTTCCGGTGTTCCCTGCTATATAGACTGAATTGTGCTGAGATTTATAGCCTCTGTGAATGGGGTAAAAACAGGACTCCCCTGCTCTGTACCCAGAAGGTAAGCGGGGGAGTCTTAATCTCCGGCTTTAATTGCTGGTGCGTTCGTAGTTTTGGGCATAGGTTTGTAACAAGGCACTCACTTGGGTTAATACCGTGTCGCCAACAGCCTTACCGAAAACGGTTTGATTTTGGGCAACCCGGTTGAGGTTCCGTTCAATCGCCGCTTCAATTTGGCCAGAAATCAGGACTTGCAGTTCTTCTTTTGCCCTTGAACGTTGGAATTGCGCCCCTTCTTCGGTAGTCGCATAAAGGGGAGGAAGACGGTTTAAGGCATAGGCAGCAATATCTCCGACATCTAGGGTTTGATCACTGTTTTCTTCGATTTCTGCCACCTTAGCGATCGCTTCACTCAGGACTAATTCCTCCATGACATTAATAAATTGTTTGCGGGGTAAAACAACGACTTCACCCGTTAACAAAGCACCCATCAACCGATCCAAAGCCATATATTCTTCAATGGACAGTTCTGAAGCGGTGTTACAAATTTTTCCAACCTCCGCCTCCATCGAGGGGGTCAGATACCCGTCCCCTAACGCTTGCTCAACAATTTTTTCAATACTCATAATGCTGTTGCACTTCGCATCATTGTTTTTTTAACTGCTATGCCCCTCAATATTCCCTAAAAAAAGGCTTTTTGGGATCTTCACTACTGGAAGTCACCCCATAGATAGGGAAAACGAGAGCCACCTAAATTTTTAAATACTTAGGGAATTAGCCTAAACCAAGCCACGATCAGTTTACAGTTTTTGGCACATCTCCCGATAATACCATACTTACCGGTGGCTATTTCTCTGTGAATTTAGGGGAGTTGATCGTCTTAATCAATGGCCGCATATCGCCAGGGAACCGGATCAACAGCTTTACCCTGGACATAGAGACCCCAATGCAGATGGGGCCCCGTTGATGCCCCCGATGATCCCACCGTGCCAATCACTTGACCAGGTTGGACAAAATCCCCTTCCTTCACATCAATCCGGTTGAGGTGCATCAAAATACTAGCCACCCCTTGACCGTGATCCAAACCAATGACATTCCCATGAATTTCAAAGCCTTGAGATTCTCGTCCCACCAAGGCAACTCGTCCCGCCGCCGGGGCGACCACTGGCGATCCCATGGCTCCACCATAATCTACACCCCGATGGTAATAATCTTCGGCAAATTCTCCATTGTAGTAACGACGGACGCCATAAATGGTAGTAATTTCTCCGGCATTGGGGCGTAAAAATGGGCCTTTCCAGTATTTTTCGGGAGTCACCAAGGCCTTAAACGCATCCACCCGATCAAATTCTTGATCCGTACCTTCGAGTCCTTCTTTATCGGGGGGGAGCCAAATGGACTGAGTAGGAAAGGAGCGATCGCGTAACTGTACTGTTAAGTTTTGTACCTGTGTCCCATCATTAATTTGTAGGGGTTTAGTCCCGGGCTGATCCAAGGGTGTCGTCGGTAATAGAGCCCGCATCCGATTGGGAGCAATGGCAAACATCGGGTAGGTTTTGCCCTGCCAAGTCACCGTAGGGGCTGGGGAAGTGGGGGAATCCAAAACCACAGACAAGGTATTTCCTAACTCTGGGACGGTAGGATTCACCCGCACCAGAGCCGCCTGTCCGGGAAGGCAAAGAACTATCCCAACGGTGATTAGGGCTAAAACAAACGATTTGATCCCGCGAGGGACTCTGATTCTCATGTTCTATTTTGTCTCCAATGTTGATAGGTCATCCCCCTAAAATTTTAGGACTGATCCCAGAATCTTAACAATTCTAGTATCTTAAGAATTAGTAATATAATTTTACATTGAGTTATTTAACCTAAAATTAACTGTGCCAGAAGACTTTCGTTTAATTGTAGATTTAGTCCTTGTCCTTGCCGCTGCAACTATTGGCGGACTTCTAGCCTCCTTACTGCGACAACCTGCGATTTTAGGATATTTGATTGGCGGGATCATTGTTGGCCCTGGTGGATTAGGGGTGATTAAAGAGTTAATTCAAGTTGAAACCCTGGCTCAATTTGGAGTGGCATTTCTGCTATTTGCTTTAGGGGTAGAATTCTCTTTTGCGGAGTTAAAAAAAGTCCAAGGGATTAGTTTAGGAGGCGGCGGGTTACAAATTATCTTTACGATATTAATTACCGCCCTAACTATGGGGATTTTAGGTTGGGATACTTCTCCCATTCAAGGCATATTTTTAGGAGCGATTTTATCCCTATCTTCAACGGCCGTTGTCCTGAAATGTTTGATGGAACGCAATGAAATGGCGACTCCTTCAGGACAGATTATGTTAGGGATTTTGGTGGTACAGGATTTAGCTTTGGGATTAATGTTAGCGGTATTACCAGCTTTAAATCAACCCCAAGGAGGAGTTATTTTTGAAGCGGTGGGGCGATCGCTTTTATTAATTGGATTATTCGCTTTAGGGGCCGTAGTTGCGGGAATTTGGGTGATTCCTAAACTATTACAATTCTTAGCAAAAACCGAAAGTAAAGAACTATTTTTATTAGGAGTTGTTGCTCTATGTTTAGGAATTGCGCTGTTAACAGAACATTTAGGATTTTCGATTGAAATGGGGGCTTTTGTAGCCGGGTTAATGATTTCTGAAGTAGAATATGCCGATCAAACCTTAACCTATGTGGAACCGATTCGCGATATTTTTGCGGCTTTATTTTTTGTCGCGGTGGGGATGTTAATTGATCCGGTGTTTCTCTGGGAACATTTAGAACTAATTATTGGTTTAATGTTGCTAATTGTCGCCGGAAAAACCTTAATTATTATTCCAATTGTTAAACTATTTGGCTATTCTTGGCGAACTTCAATTATTACCGGATTAGGACTGGCTCAAATTGGAGAATTTTCTTTTGTTTTAGCCAGTGCGGGACAAGGATTAGGGTTAGTGTCCCGACGGGTTTATTTATTAATTGTGGGGACAACGGCTTTAACCTTAATGATTACCCCGTTTATTTTGCAATTTGCCCCAAAATTATTAGATTGGATTGAGGAAAAATGGGATTTATCTAACCTTTTAGAAAATAGTCAAAAAATCACTAATATTGCTGAAGATTTACCGCAACAAAACCATATTATTGTCTGTGGATATGGTCGGGTTGGTCGTAATTTAGTTCGACTTTTACAAAGTCATAATTATGCGGTTATTGTCATAGATCAATCGGAAAAAACCGTACAGGAATTAAGAAATAATCAGATTCCTTATTTATATGGAAATGCAGCTAGTTTGCACGTTTTAGAAGCCGCTGGGGTGGATCGGGCGGCATCCATGGCGATCGCCCTTCCTGACCCCATGAGTACCCGATTATGCTTAAAAAGATCATTGGAATTTTCGCCTAATTTAGATGTAATTGTGATCGCAGATCGGGATAAGGACATTGAGTTACTATATCAATTAGGGGCGAAAGAAGTAGTACAACCCGAATTTGAAGCCAGTTTAGAATTATCAAATCATGTCTTAACAAAAATGGGGTTAGGAGGGGATAAAATTCAACAGGAAATGCAGAAAATTCGTCAAAGTCAGTATTCGGATTTTCGTCCAAAACAATCGGCTCAAGAAGTGGCGCGAGATTTACAGCAAGCTACCCAAGAAATGAATAGTAAATGGTATGCTTTACCTACTAATTCTCCTTTGATGGGAATGACTTTGGAAGAAAGCAATATCCGTCCGATGACGGGAATTAGTATCATGGCTATTCGACGCTTTACGGGAGAAGAAATTGATTATCCCGATGGTCAAGTTCGTTTGGAAAAAGATGATAAGTTATTGGTGGTGGGGGAAGCCGCCGCTTTAGAAACTTTGGATCAATTGGCGAAAGGGGAAGTCACAATTCCGGCGGAAAGTATTTCTTGTCAATGGTTAAATATTCCAGAAAATAGTCAGGTGATCGGTAAATCTTTATCTAAATTAGATTTAGCAAATCGGTTTGGGGTACAAGTTCAAGCCCTACGTCGAGAGGATAAATTTTATCGCTGGCCGAATCGAAGTTTGGATTTAGAAGCGGGCGATCGCCTATTATTATGTGGGAGTTTTCATGATTTAAACCAAGCCCGGAGAGAAATGATTCCAATTAATATTCCGTCCTTAAAAATTTTAAAGGAAATTGAAATAGTTGAGGGTTGATCCGCGGGTATTTTAAGATATTGAAAGGGGTGTAGGGGAGAAGATCTCATACACCCTAAACTTAAAATAATTGTCCCCCTCGAAAACGCCAGTAAGGAAATAAAATTCTCATCACACTTTGGGAAGTAATAAAAATAGCAATCCACACACAACTATAGTGGTAAATAAATATTCCTAAATTAAATTCTGATGCAGAAAGACCGGGTAAACTAATTGTTTTGATCAGAGTTACTAGAAATAAGGCTTCCCAAATTCCTGCTAAGAGTTGAAAAGCACCTGGCCAATCTCGATCCCAGCGAAATTGTTGGATTTTAATATAGAGAATGTCCCAAAAAAAGCCAAAACAGGTAATATATCCTAAAACCCAAAAGTAAATTGATCGGGGTTGATCACCAATTTTTAGCCCCAAAAAGGCTAAGGTTACTAAAACACCAATGGTTGCAAATAAGAATAGACGAGTTTGCCAGCGTCCGATTAATGTTGGAGTCATGGGAGTAACAATTAAAAATTTTAGAGAATATTATTGTTAATTTTTATTAAAAATCCTGATCCGATATGGTTCTAATCAACTATAATAACATATTAGAATATTGATAGTATTGCACCCGGATTCAGCGCCCACTAGGATGGGCGTTTTTTTATTTTCAAATATATTGTAAGAGTGAAATCTATCATAATTGAGTTTTTAATTGTCAATTATCCTAATACTATTCGGTGAAATAACTATGTTAACTCGGTCGCCAATTTTAAATTGTTGTAACTGATCTTGATGCCAATTTTGTAGGCGAATAATCATTATAATTTTATCAGTTAAACGCACTCCATAACGGGTATCTGTTCCCAGATAAACAGATTCTTCTATTGTTCCTTCCCAGGTTTGTACATTTTGATAATTTCCTAAATTTTCATGGGTCTTAGGATAGATAGTTACTTTCTCAGGACGAATGACTAAATTAATTATTTGTCCTGGTATAATCGGTTGAGATACTGTCAAATGAATCGGGATTTGTTCATCAATTAAAGCAGTAATTTGTTGTGCTTTGGTTTCGGTTACTTTTGCCGTGAAAAAGTTAGTTTCTCCAATAAAATCAGCAACGAATTTAGTCTGAGGATATTCATAAATTTCCATCGGGTTTCCTACTTGTAATAATTCTCCATGATTCATAATTCCAATTCGATCAGATAGGGTTAGAGCTTCTTCTTGATCATGAGTAACGTAAACAAAAGTAATCCCTAATAGTTGCTGCATTTTTTTGAGTTCTAACTGCATTTCTTTTCGCAATTTTAAATCTAAAGCCCCCAAAGGTTCGTCAAATAATAACACTTTTGGTTGTTTAACTAATGCTCTAGCTAAAGCGACCCGTTGTTGTTGTCCACCGGATAGTTGACGGGGATAACGAGTTTGAAAATCGGTTAATTTAACTAACGATAATGCTTCTAAAACTCTACTTTTAATTTGGGGACGGGGCAAATTTTCCATTTCTAGTCCAAAAGCTATATTTTCCGCGATGGTTAAATGGGGAAATAAGGCATAATTTTGAAAGACGGTATTAACTGGACGATGAAAGGGAGGACTATTTTTCATCGGTTGTTGATGAATTAAAATTTCCCCTGAAGTGGGATATTCAAATCCAGCAATCATTCTTAATGTTGTGGTTTTTCCGCAACCAGATGGCCCTAATAAGGAGAAAAATTCCCCGGTTTTGATTTGCAAATTCAATTGATTAACAGCCAAAAAATCCTTGCTATTTAATCCTTTAAATAACTTAGAAACGTTCAATAATTCAACAGCAGCATTCATGTTACCCATTACCCATTACCCATTACCTATTACCCATTCCCCACACCAGCTTTAATTTCTGTCCAAGCTTGATCATATAATTGGGTGGCTTCTCCTAAATCTTGGAGATATTGGAGTTTATCAAAAATTTCTGGGGGGGGATAAATCCCAGGATTTTTTAAGTTTTCAGCGTCAATTAATTTTTGATCAATAGCAACTTTATTGGGGGAAGCATAATCAATAAAATTAGAGATTTTAGCACTATTTTCCGGTTCCAAAATAAAGTTAATAAAGGTTTCGGCGAGTTTTTTGTTAGGTGCGCCTTTGGGAATAACCATATTATCCATACCAATAATACTTCCCTCTTTGGGAATAACATATCGCAAATCGGGATTTTCTGCCATAACTTGAAAAATATCCCCACTATATTCCATGGTTAAATTAACTTCTCCTTGATTTAATAATTGTTGACCTGTATCGGGGGCAAAAGCCGCAATATTATCTTTATTTTTAATTAGGAAATCTTGGGCTTTTTTGATTTCTTCGGGTTTTTTTGTATTGGGACTATAGCCTAAATACATTAAAACAGCCCCCATTGTATGGCGCATATCATCTAATAAAGCCACTTTACCTTTATATTTAGGATCAATTAAGGCTGACCAACTATTAATTTCTTCTCCGGTTTTTTTGAGATTATAGCCAATTCCTAACGTGATCCATTGATAGGGAATACTATATTTATTTCCCGGGTCATAGGGAGGATTTAGAAACTTAGGCTCAATGTTTTTAATATTAGCAATATTAGCCGGATCTAATTCTTCTAACATTTGCTCTTTTACCATGATTTTAACCATATAATCAGGGGGAAATGCCACGTCATAACCTGGGTTTCCGGCTTTTAATTTAGCATAAAGACTTTCGGCACTATCATAAGTATCATAATTAACTTTAACTTGATATTTTTGTTCAAAGGCTTTAAGAACTTCGGGGTCAATATAGGTTGACCAGTTATAAATATTGAGAACATTTGCTGTAGGCGCAGTCGGGGGTGTGCTGGACTGATTAGCTGTGCAGCCAAAGGGTAAAAATACACCTAAACAAAATAGCAGAATTAAGGTTAAAATTCGTTTCATGTTCTATAAGTCAATATCAACGTTTAGGGTGAGTTATGGGTTGATTAATTTTAAATACAAGTAATGCGAGGGTCACTGCTTGCTATTTTACCTTGACTCCATCTTGTAATTTTAAAGATGATATTACCAGGAAAAGAGAAGCGAGTAACATTAAAGTTGAAATGGCATTAATAACTGGACTGACGGATAATTTAATCATTCCATATACAAATAAAGGTAGGGTAGTTGCACCTACTCCAGTTGTAAAAAAGGTGACAACAAAATCATCCAAAGAGATTGTAAAAGCTAATAATGCACCACTTAAAATAGCGGGGAAAATTAAGGGAAAGGTAATGCGCCAAAAGGTTTTCCATTCATTAGCTCCTAAATCTAACGCTGCTTCTTCTAAAGCTGGATCTAAGTCAGATAAACGCGCCCTAACCGTAATAGTAATAAAGGCAATACTAAAGGTGGCATGACTAATAATTACCGATGGTAAGCCTAAAGTCAAGTGAATTCCGGTAAGATTTTCTAGGATTCTAAAAACTAAGGTAAAAAAGACTAATAGGGAAACGCCTAATGTAATTTCAGGAATAATAATAGGCAATAATAATAACGCTTCTAATAATTTAGATCCTGGAAATCGAAAGCGTTCTAAAGCTAAGGCTACCATTGTTCCTAAAATGGAGGCTATTAAGGTGGAAGCGATCGCAATAATTAAGCTATTTTGCAAGGAATCCCAGAGACTTTGGGTAGAAATATCGGCGGTACTTTCTGTTAAGCCACTGAATAACTTTTGATACCATTTCAACGTAAATCCTGTCCAATTTGAATTAAATCGAGAGTCATTAAAGGAATAAATGATTAAAATTAAAATCGGTAAATAAAGAAAGGAAAAAACTAGGGTAGCCTGTATTTTTAATCCGGTTTCCCCCCAAGTATGAATAAAATTATCTAGGGTTTTAATGTTCATTGTTTTAATATAAACTATCTGTGTTAGAGCTTCTAAAATAAATCATAACAGGAATTAATACTAATACCATTAATCCCATTGATAAAGCCGAACCAAATGGCCAATCTCGGGCTTGTAAAAATTGATTTTGAATTAAATTTCCCACCATAACTGTTTTTGCTCCTCCGAGAATATCCGGGGTAATAAATGCACCTAAAGCTGGGATAAAAACTAGAATAGATCCGGCGATAATTCCGGGTAAAGTTAGGGGTAAAATAATTCCAAAAAATGTTCTAATATGGTTTGCACCTAAATCTTGAGCCGCTTCAACTAAAGAAAAGTTTAATCGTTCAATGGTAGCATATAATGGTAGGATCATAAAGGGTAAATAACCATAAATTAAACCAACAATAACGGCAAAGGGAGTAAAAAGTAAATTCAGAGGTTCTTGAATTAAACTTAAACTTTGTAAAATGGTATTAATCATTCCTTCAGAACGAAGAATAATTATCCACGCATAGGTTCTAACTAGAAAGTTTGTCCAGAAAGGAATAATCACTAAAAATAATAACAGGTTTCGCCAACGGGTCGAAGAAGTGGCAATAAAAAAGGCTAAGGGATAACCAATAATTAAACAAATTAAGGTGGTTAAGGAGGCAAGTCCTAGCGATCGCCAAAAAATATTCAGGTATAAATCATTGACTAATCGTTGATAATTTTTTAAGGTAAATTCCCAGGTAACTCCCCCATAGGTTCCTCGTTCTAAAAAACTATAAACTAAGACAATAATCAGAGGAATAATAAAGAAAATTAGTAACCAAATTGTAGCAGGAAGTAATAGGATTAATAGATTTCTGGTTTTTCTAGTTTCTAGGGTAGAATGGGACTGTTTTTTGAGTAAAAAATCCATAAATTAAAATCAATAATATTGAATTAAATCGGTTATAACCTCAACAAATGACGAATAAAGGTTCAAGAGTTGATTTTAGCTCCAAGATCAGCTATGATGCAACCGGAAAACACTATCCAGCTAAAATTTGCTGTGAGTTGCCGTGCAAACGCTTCAAATACCCGAATCTGGTCATCCACTGGTCAAATCCCTATTTCATCATAAAGACCAGGAATTGTTAACTCTGTTTCAGAATTATCCTGATCAGGGGAAATACTTTGTTGCTATTTTCTGCCGTTACGGTTTAATTGTCTATACTTTAATTCGTCATTCAGTGCGATCGCCTGTACAAGCGGATTATTTATTCTCTCAAACCTGGCGACATATTTTTTATGAAATGCGTCCGTTAAATTTAAGAGAACAAGACAGCACAGAGGGGGGAAATACCCTACAAAATTGGTTAATTAATGTTACCGCAGTTTGTATTAATCAAGGGGAGTTACCTCCTGTGGAATCTATCCAATATTCCTTATCAGCAGCGCCGCCTCCTCTTTGGTGTTATGTCGGATTAGTGTTAGATAGAATGGAACCTTTATTAAGGTTAATTCTGGTAATGGCACAAACCTTTCATTGGAGTGAAACTCGAATTTCTGCTTATTTACAAGCTGAAGGTGAGTTGGTTTCTCCCAATGAAGTCAAGGAACTCTTAAAAGGAGGCTATCGCACCTTAGATGAAAGTTTACCTGCTGATATTCGGGAAATTTATTTCAATGAAAATAGCCCAATTTTTACCCCAGATCCCGATATCAATCAACAGATTTTAAAGTCTTAAATTTAGAGGTGCGGTAGCCGAATCTAAATTAATTTAAAAATACCGATCCTGCTTCTGTAATATTCATGGATCTTGTATCAAGACTAAAATTGTTTGTGACTTCAAATTGCACTTCTAAAACTCCAGGAGAAGTTTGCTTAGGTATGACTAATAAAGAACCTCCATCCTGGCGTTGATAGGTAAGTGTAATTGGGGGTGAACCTTGGACTTGAATTGTGGCATTTTTGGCTAATAATTCTTGACGAGTTCCTCCAATTAGTTGATATTGAATGGGTGTATTACTGTTATTAATTAACTTAATAGTGACTATTCCATTTACAGCACCAACTCTCGCACTGGGTAAGGGAAATCTAGGGGGAAGATCATCTTTTTCTGAATTAGAGTTAGAATTGGGTTGGGTAGTTGCAGGGGCGGCTTGGGGTCGTGTGGGTTTCCCAGGAGGAGGGCCACCTGCTAAGGCGATCGCCGATAGACTTGTAAACACTTCACCAATAGCAAGTATTAAGACGATCAAACGGGATACAGTTGCTTTCATGATTCGTTGTCCTTTAATCTTTACAAAATTTATGATCAGTTGATGTGAACCAGTTTAAGCTAAATTATCAATTTAAGGATAGAATATTGATAATTGTTCTATAATCAATGTATCATCCTGATCCAATTTGCCCAAATAGGTAACAGGTTAAAACACAATATTGTGATCATTTTCCCTATGCAATTGCTCAAAAAATTTCCTATTTTTACTTTAGCATTGAGTGTTTTTATTATCTCGGTTTTGACACTTACACAACCGATATTCGCCTCTCGCCAGACCCATAGGTTAATTGCTCAATCCATGCCCATTATTCCCGCTAAAATTGTATTTCTAACCCCTCAAATTCCTTCTCAAACCATCATTAAACCATCTTTGAGTCTCAATCAAATCTCTCCTACCTTAGCCTCGAACTGGACAACTGATCATAGCAACAGCCCAATTAGAGGATGTAATTGTCCTCAGTGTCAGTTAACGGTTTAATTTGACTAAACTGTATTACTTCTGGTGTTAACTGAAATTAAAAACAACATCAGAAGTTTTCCAATGGGTAGCACTATAATAATTTAGATGCTTAACAACTTATAGCAGTTGCCGCATCTATTAGGACATTCTTGAAAGCTAAAAGCTGCTCACAGTAAGTATTTACAAGAGTGCCCATTGCCTATTCCCTATTGCCTCTTGCTATAACAGTTTTCAACTAAACCCAAAGAATTTTCTAATTTATCTAAAATAATATCGGTTACAACTTTAATTCGATAACGACAGGCCATGGTTTCACTACAGGCGAAAGTTCCATTTTCCCAATATTTATTACTTCCCGCACCGCCCCCACAAACTCCAAAATATTCACAGGTTTCACTACATAATTTAATTCCTTCCTGCATATCTGCATAAATTTTCTGGAATTTTTCTGTATCACAAACTGATTCAAAACTATCTTTTAATACATTTCCTAAAATAAAATTGCCATAAGGTTCAATATTCACCGATAATAATTCGGGGTCAAAGGTAGAAAAATTCCCTTGATAATCAATATTAATTAAAACAAAAGGGTTATTCATATCCGTTTGAGTCAAACGGGAATTAGAGTAAATTAAACCACAAATTGCTTCAAATTCTCTCAGGTTAAATTCTCCCTGCACTTCTGAGGTTAATTCCCAAAAACGCTGCATAAATGCACGATATTTTTCCGATGTCCCCACAGCTTCTAAAGTTGATGATTGATTTACTCCTTCAATTTCTTCTAAATTAAATCCCACATCATAAATCCCATTATCCCTGAAAAAATTAAAGATTTCATCAGCATAATTCAGGGAATCTTGAGTAACAACGGAAATCACATAAAAAGGAATATCGTTTTTTTGTAAGAAAGAAATTCCTCGCATAGTTTGGGCGTGACTTCCTGTTCCTTTTCGGGTTTGGCGATGGGCGTCATGGATGAATTGGGGCCCATCTAAACTCACCCCGACACAAATATTATGTTCTTGAATAAAATCACACCATTTTTGATTAATATATGTGCCATTTGTTTGAACTGAATGCCAAAATTTTACTTGTTTTTGATTGTATTTTTGATCGGCTTCTTGAATTAGTTGAAATGCCGATTCATAAAAAGAAATCGGAACCGCCAAAGGCTCTCCAGCGTGCCAACAAACGGTAAATTCATCACCTAGAAACGGAGAGGTGAAGATATTTTTAAAGATAGGTTCTATTAAATCTAAGGATAGGGTATTTTTCAAGTCTCGGTTAGGTAAATAACAATAATCACAATTGAGATTACAAAAAGATGTGCCTTGAATTACGACTAAATTAATCGGGCCAAATTTGCTAAGATCAATCTTTTTAGGATTTAATAAAGTTGGATTTATCATTGATTTTAATTAATTTAAAAGTATTAAAAAATTAGCGTTGCTGGAAATCACAACGCTTTTTGAGAGAGAAAAAATCTAACGGAAATTCACAAAGCGCCCCCCATCACCCCAACCATTGCGCCAGTTATTCCCATTGCGCCAACTACCCCCATTTCCCCAGGAGCCGCCACCTCCGCGATTAATCCAGCCTCCCCGTCCCCCACCATTTCCCCAGACTCCCCTGGCGATTTGTTCTCCGGGTTGTAGTGCTTCCGTTTTTTCTTGCAATTGGTTTTCTCGCTGTTTTAAACTCTCTGTGATTCTTGACAAACGGGACTCAATTGTTGTAGATAGGATGGCTGAATCTGTTGTTTGGACTGTGGCATTAGCCGCCGGAATATTTAAGGCACTTAGAGCCAAGAAAAAGCCAACTAATCCTATTTTTGTGCTAATTTCCAAAATGGTTACTCCTTTTATTAATAAATTTCATGGCACTATAGCATAAATTTTGATATCAAGCGCCAAGAGCCAAGAAAAAGCCCACTAATCCAGTTTTTGTACTAATGCTCAAAATGGTTAATCCTTTTATTGATAATTTTTATTGCACTATAACATAAATTTTGATATAATCGGGTGGGTTTTCTTAAGAAAACTTGATTAAAGTTGTGTGAGGAAAAAAATGATTTTATCTAAAAAAATTGCGATCGCTGCTTTGAGTGCTGTTTTGTCCCTGGGTCTATCAAGTCCGGCTTGGGCAGAAACAGTAATGGAAAAAGTAGCCCGAACTGGGGTATTAACTGCCGGAGTTCAGACGGATTTTATTCCCCTTTCCTATGTCAATGATCAGGATGAATTAGTTGGTTATTCCATTGATATTCTGAATCAAATTAAAGCCCAACTTGCCAAGGATTTAGGACGGGAAATCACTTTAGAACTGGTTCCTATTAGCATCGGTGATCGGATTCCCAAGGTATTATCGCGGGATGTTGATATTGTCTGTGAGGATGTGACTTTTACATGGAATCGCGATCGCTATGTCGATTTTTCTGTGAGTTATGGGGTGACAGGAACCCGGTTATTAGTTAAAAAAGGAAGTAATTTAGGCACACCAGAATCCTTGGTAAATCGGCAAATTGGTGTATTAGAAAATGGCAGCAGTGAATCAACTATACAAGTCGTACAACCCCAAGCCAAAATAGTCAGATTTAAGACTATTGGCGAGGGAATTGCCGCTTTAGAACAGGGTAAAATTGATGCTTTTGGTTCCGATGGGGTTTTGCTAGAAGGGGCTCGACAGACCCTCCCTAACCGTGATGCTTTAGAAGTAGTTCCTAATCTTCCCTATGCCCGGGAAGGAATTGCTTGTATTGTCCCTGAAAATAATTCTGCTTTTTTAGATCGGGTAAATTTTGCGATCGTAAAATTGATGCAAGGTTATGTCATGGGAGATAAAGAATCAGTGGCTATTGTCGATCAATGGTTTGGAAAAGATGGTGTGATCACAATAGATAATGATTTAATCAAAAATTACTTTCAAGGTGTAATTAACTCCAGGGAACAAATCAAACTTAACTAAGTAGGTGATTATAACTGTTCGTTGTTGTGCTTTAGCACTCTTAAGTAGGGTATAAAGCCCAACAACAGAATTTATTATAGAAATATGATATTCATATTTATCGGGTAACAAATAGCGGTATTATAGAAGTTGTAACCACTGAATTATGAGTTGATCAGAATATGACTGAACCTAAAAGCGAAAAGTTAACTCGGGCTTTAAATCAATTAATTGAGGAACATGGGATTAAAAATCTTGTGCATTCTTTAGCCCATCATTGTTTTAAAGAAGCAGAATTTTTGCGGCAAGATCGGAGTACAGATCTAGCTCAAAATTGGCAAGATATTGCGGAGAAACTGCAAAAAGTTATGGAAAATCAGGAATCCTGATGATGATGTGGCAATCTTAAATAGATTGTAATATCTTATTGTAAGGTTTTGGAGTTCAAACCCTTTTCATGCTTGGGGTTTAGAGACCAAACCCCTACAGTTTTCTCATTTATTTAATTAAACCTAGATAGTACAATCTTTTCCTCCCTATTCCCTATTCCCTATTCCCTATTCCCTATTCCCTTAATAATATGACCAGTTCACAACCGTTGTTTTCAGATATTAGCCAACATTGGGCGCGTCCGTTTATTCAACGTTTGCAAGCTCAAGGTTTAATTAGTGGATTTAAAGATAACACATTTCGCCCCGACAAAAATCTAACCCGTGGGGAATTTGCTACTATTTTAAAGGTGGCATTTCCCACTTCTATTAAACGTGAATATATCCCATTTAAGGATGTACCCAAGGAGTTTTGGGCGGCGGAAGCAATTAAAATTGCCTATCAATCTGGCTTTATTTCGGGGTTTCCTGATGGACAGTTTCTTCCTCAAAGTCCGGTGACTCGCTTACAGGTTTTATTGGCTTTAGTTTCGGGTTTGAATTTACCTCAAGGAGAGAGTTTAAACTTAAAAAATATTTATGAAGATGGGGATACCATTCCTAGCTATGGGACTCAGGCCATGATTACAGCCACTCGTTGTGAATTGGTAGTTAATTACCCCTATCCCCAACTTTTTAATCCTAATTCTAATGCAACTCGGGGAGAATTGGTTAGTATTATTTATCAGGCTTTAGTGTTACTAAAAAAAGTTAATCCAATTATTTGTCCCTATATTATATCCTTAGCTCACCCCGGAATTATTAAAACAGGAACCCATCTTTCTGTTAATGGGAGAAAATGGAAATTACCCTGGAGTCAATGGAATTCAGGAATTGCTACAAATACCGGAATTAGTGATAAAGGAATTATCCAAGTTTTAGGAATTAATCCCTTAAATACAACGGAATTTAGTCTTCAACCCTTGAATTGGTTTGCTTTGCATTCAACTCCGGGGACTTTTTTTGATGCCGAATATCGTTATCTAAAAATTGATCAATTAGCAGAATTATCAGCCTGGGATTTGGAAATTCAAGAAAATACCCTTAATATTATTTCTAAACTAGGTACTATTCAAGCCATAAATTTTGAAGAACGTGCTAATATTTCTCAAATGACAATAACATTAAATCAACCGACTCCCTGGGAAATCTATCAACAAAATACGCAATGGGAAGTTGTTGTAGATGGAATTACAAATCCAACAATTGCTAAACCCTTTCAATACCCGACTCAACCTACACCCACTTCTGGAACTTCCGAACAGCAAAATGAAGGAGAAACCGCAGTAACAACTCAAAAACCCTCTCGCCCTTTGGTAAAAATTACGAATAATCAAACAATGATTCAAGGAACTTTGCCCGATGGTTATGGGGTGAAAGTTTCTACCTTGAATAATCCCAATCGTATTGTAGTTGAATTGCGCCAAGATGCCTTAATAGAAAGGGATATTACCTGGGTAAAAGGATTGCGTTGGCGACAACAATATATTACTTTAAATAATAGCCGTTTTCCCGTGGTTTGGTTAATTGTAAATTCGGATTTTGGCTTGACTTTACGACCAATTTGGGCAAGTCAAACGGGAATGAAAGGCATTGACAGTTTAGCCAAAACCGTTGATAATAGTCAATGTATAGGGGCAATTAATGCCGGATATTTTAACCGGAATAATCTTTTACCTTTAGGAGCAATTCGGCGGGAAAACAAATGGTTTTCGGGGCCAATTTTAAACCGAGGAGCGATCGCTTGGAATGATAGAGGACAGTTCAAAATTGCTCGTTTAAGTTTAAAAGAAACCCTGATTTCATCATCGGGACAGACCTTAGATTGTGAATTACTCAATACCGGATATGTGAAAGCTGGAATAGCTCGTTATACTCCCGACTGGGGCGAAAGTTATACCCCATTAACCGCCAATGAAATTATAATTGTGGTAGAAAATAATATTGTTAAACAACAACTCGAACAAACAAATACGACCGCCACTATTCCTATTCCTAAAACTGGTTATTTATTAACCTTACGTTCATTTCGTAGCGTTTTAAATTCCTTTTCTGTGGGCACATCTATTCAAATTCAATCCCAAACTACGCCTTCAGATTTTAATTCCTTTCCCCATATTTTAGGCGGCGGGCCATTATTATTACAAAACGGCCAGGTGGTGGTAGATGCGATCGCCGAAGGGTTTAGTCCCGCCTTTGCCGATCAGTCTGCCATTCGCAGTAGTGTCGGGATCACCGCCAAGGGAGAATGGTTGATTGCCACCGTCCATAACCGCGTCGGAGGGGTGGGGGCCAAATTAACCGAAATGGCACTCTTAATGCAGCAATTAGGAGCCACTGATGCGTTAAATTTAGACGGGGGAAGTTCGACGAATTTAGTCTTAGGAGGTCAACTTTTAAACCGCATCCCCGATACCGCCGCCCCAGTTCACAATGGTTTAGGGGTATTTCGGCGCTAAAAAACCCCAAGTTAGAGATATATGTTAAGCTGTAGCACTAATATAGATTCTTAGCTAAATTCTTAATTGCGGACTCCTGCCATGATCACTCCCAGTGAGTTGAATTACTATTATAAAGTGTTAGATCTGAAGCCTGGAGCCTCCTTAGAATTGGTGGATCAGGCCTATAAAGACTTAGCATTTATTTGGCATCCCGATCGCATTCCTGAAGAAAATCAACGATTAAAAAAAATCGCTGAGGAAAAACTCAAGGAAATTAATCAAGCTAGGGAAAAATTGCGTTCTTTATTGCGTCGATCAAGTTCAAATTCAACTCAACATTCCTCAACTGTTTCCCGTGCAGAATCCCATTCCAGAGCCTCCTCAAATAGTACAGGAAATTCCTATACCTATCAAAAACCCTATTCCAATTATCAATCCTCTACCTATCAAAGCCAAGTAAAAACCTCGGAAAATAATAATTTTCAACGCCCTCCAGCCAGTAAACCTCCGGTTACGCCCAAACCGCCAACTCCCCCCGCACCAACGCCTCCCCCCGCTAGACCGACGGAATTAAGTGGATTAAGTTTTAAAGGTGCGGATTTAAAAGAAAGGGATTTTTCCAGTCGCAATTTAAGCGGTGCGGACTTAACTGAAGCCGATTTAAGTGATGGGTTTCTGCATAAAGTTAACTTAAGTGCCGCCTGTTTATATAAGGCGAATTTGTTTAGGGCGAATTTTTTACAGGCTAATTTAACCTATGCTAATTTAAAAGAAGCTAATTTAATTGGGGCTGATTTAAGTGGTGCTGATTTAAGATGTGCAGATTTAACCGGGGCCAAGGTAGGAATTGGGGATAAAATTATGGTGAAACTAACTGGAGCTAAATTAGAAGGTGCTATTTTACCCGATGGTAGTGTTCATATTTGATTTAGATCTACCTAAATAAATAAATAAATTGATCGAAACTTGAAAATAATCAGCTAGTGCTTGCGCTTGTGTCTTACTGATAGAACGTTTATTATTAACAACATCAGAGACCACATCACTTGCTCCAATAACACCTACTAAATCCCCTTCACAAGTTCCAGTAACTTAGATCAAATGCTGTAGAATTTGATCAGGTGTAGACTCATCAATGGGATACATTTCTGATTCGTAAGTTTCAATTAACTGAACCAGTAATTTTAATAATACTCGTTCTTCAGGGGTGAGAGTTTTACTAAAAGTTAATCGTTCAACAATTGCTAAAATCCGATCATATTCCTCCTCGGTTTCAATCACTTGAGGGCGGATTTCAGCTAATAGGTTGCTATAAAGAATTTTATCAATAGTGAGGGTCATTTTTTCAACTTCTAACCTAAATAGGCTTGTCTAACTCGTTCATCTATTAATAAATCAGAGGCTTTACCCGTGAGGGTTAAATATCCGGCTTCTAAAACATAACCTCGATTCGCAATTTCTAATGCTAAATGGGCATTTTGTTCCACTAATAAAATTGTAACACCGGATTGATTTAATTGACGAATTACCGAAAAGATTTCTCTAACAATTTGAGGGGCTAAACCTAAACTGGGTTCATCTAATAATAATAACTGAGGACGACTCATCACCGCCCGGGCGATCGCTAACATTTGCTGTTCTCCACCGCTTAGGGTTCCGGCTAATTGATGTTTGCGTTCTGCTAACCGAGGAAAAATCATAAATTGTTTTTCAATATCTGCTTTAATTCCTAAGCGATCGCTGCGAGTATAAGCCCCTAATTCTAAATTGGTTAATATGGTTTGTTGAGCTAGAATTCGGCGACCTTCTGGACTTTGGGCGATTCCCATTTTCACGACTTGATCTGGACGTAGATCAGTAATATCTTTTCCTTGATAAATAATTTTTCCTTGGCGGGGATTAACTAATCGAGAAATGGTTTTTAAGGTGGTACTTTTCCCGGCTCCATTGGCTCCAATTAGAGTAACAATTTCTCCTTGATTAACAATAATATTAATCTCTTTTAATGCTTGAATTGCACCATAATTAACCGATAGACTAACTAATTCTAACATAATTTATTCATCTCCTAAATAGGCTTCAATTACCGCCGGATTATTTCTCACCATTTCCGGTTCTCCTAAAGCAATTAATTTTCCAAAGTCTAACACCGCAATGCGATCGCATAACCCCATCACTAAGGGTACATGATGTTCAATTAAAATTACTGTTAATTGAAATTGATCTCGAATTTTTCTAATTAAATCACTGAGTTCTTTTTTCTCACTAGGGTTCATACCCGCCGCAGGTTCATCTAATAATAACAATTTCGGTTCTAAGGCTAAAGCACGAGCAATTTCTAAGCGTCTTTGGTCGCCATAAGCAAAATTACGAGCTTTTTGTTCAGCCCTTTCTGCTAATCCAAATATATCTAATAATTCCCTGGCTTTTTGATAGTTTTCCTGTTCTATTCTTCTCCCTTTTGGTAAGCCTAAAACCCCTGAAACTAGATTAGCTTGATTATGGATATGACGAGCAATCACAACGTTTTCTAAAGCTGATAAATTGCCAAATAACCTAAGATTTTGAAAGGTTCTGGCTATCCCTTTTTCAGCAATTTGATAGGGTTTTAATTGAGTAATAGAATTATTTTGATAAATCAATGATCCTTGGGAGGGAGGAATTAACCCTGTAATTAAATTAAATAACGTAGTTTTTCCCGCCCCATTAGGGCCAATTAAACCAAATATTTCTTGATCTTGAACTGAAAACGAAACCTGATCAACGGCTAATAATCCCCCAAAATATCGGGTTAAACCTTGGACTTCTAAAAGGGGTTTTAAGGTGGATGAACTCATTTTTAACCCTTAACTGATTGTTTATTCAAGAGTCCCCGCCAGGGATTTTTTCGGGTAATTTGGTTTAATAATTCTGGAGTAATTAAACCTTGAGGATAAAAAATTGATCCCAAAACTAATAACACCCCAAAAATAATTAAACGCCCTTCCCGTAAGAATTGGGCTAACCAGAAGGGTAAACCACTAATTTCTCCCATTCCCCGTAAAACTTCCGGTAAAGCGGTGAGAATAATTCCCCCTAAAACTGGCCCCCAAAAGGTTCTTGACCCGCCAATTAAAACAAACGCTAAATAAATAATACTACTATCAAAGGTTCCTTGACGAGCATTCCAAGTATTAAGAAAATGGGCGCTAATAGTTCCCACTAATCCCGCTAAAATTGCCCCCAAGGTAAAGGATAACACTTTATAATGGGTAGGATTAACCCCCATAGAATCGGCGGCTAATTCATCTTCTCGAATTGCACTAAAAGCGCGTCCGGCTTTAATTTTTTCTAAGCGATATAAGAATATCATACTCAGAATTAATAGGGGAATTGCCACCCATAAATATTCTAGGGGAGTTGCAAAGGGTTGGGGAATCCCAAAGATACCAACTGCACCTCCAGTTATCTCTAGATTTAAGGCTAAAACCCGTAAAATTTCGACTAAAGCAATAGTTGAAATGGCTAGATAAATTCCTCGTAATCTCAATACTGGAATGCCTAATCCTATGGCTAAAATAGCAGAAATTATGGCAGTGATCAATAGTTCTAAAAACAAAAAAGGTAAGGGAAAAATAGTCCCTTTAAATTTAAAAACCTGGGTAGATAAAATCGCCGCAATATAACCCCCTAACGCATAAAATCCAGGGGTTGCTAAGGAGAGTTGACCCGCCATTAAGGGTAAATAAACGGATAACCCTAAAATCGCTCCAAATAACATAGAAACGATTAAAAACCCGTAGGTGTTCAAAAAATTAATCATGGAATGAATTATACCTTTTGAATGCGTTTACGTCCTAATAATCCCTGGGGTCGAATTAATAGCATTATTAATAGAATAGCAAAGGAAATCGCTTCTCGATAACCGGAAAAATCGGCGGGAACAAAAGCTTCTGCTAACCCTAATAATAATCCCCCAATTACAGCCCCTGGAATACTTCCTAACCCCCCTAAAACGATTACTCCTAACCCCTTTAAACCGAAAGCAATGCCAAAATAAGGCCCCGCAATACTCACACTAGATCCTACCAAAGTTCCGGCGAGTCCCGCTAAAAATCCACTGACAAAAAACGTTAATATAATAAACTGTTCCGGGTTAATTCCTAATAAACTGGCGGTAATTTCATCCTCAGCCACCGCTTGTAAGGCTTTACCAATCTTAGTTTTATTTACCAGATAGGTTAATAAAGCCACGATGACCATACAAACCGTAAAAATAATCACCTGAACGCTTCTAATCATAATCGGTTTTGTGGCTGTACCGAAATTAATTGCTGCGGGAATATTGCCATAAATATTATCAGGAAATGTGTAAATTTCTGCCCCGACTAAATATTGAATTGTATTCACAATCACCACCGCAGCCCCCAAACTGGAAACCAAGGTTAATAGGGAATCAGCCCCTCTAACTCTCAAGGGTCTAAAGGCTAATCTTTCCAAGACAATTGAGGCTAACCCGGCTAAAATACTCCCTAGAATTAAGGCTATAAAAAACGGGAATTGAAAGGGTAACTTACCATTGGCTAATAATCCATTAAACCCAAAAACGCCCCCGGATAAGATATAGGTAAAATAAGCTCCCAAGGTAAAAATAGCACCATGGGCAAAATTAATCACCCCTAAAATCGAAAAAACTAGAGTGTAACCCAAGGCAAAAATAGCATAAACACTCCCAATTGATAAACCATTTAAAAATGATTGTAGGAAAAAATTAAAATCCATCTATATAGGGAATTACGAATTACGAAAACCAGATAATACTTTTTAGAACCGTTCTCCTAAACCGAAGTGAATCCGACCATCTCCATTATTATTAATCCCATAATCAATCCGTACTGGCCCTAGGGGAGTTTGTAGGCGCACACCAACCCCATAACCGAAACCACTTCCGGGTTTATCCCGCACACCCCCAGGAGAGCCAGGAACTGTCCCCTGGGAACCTAAGTCCGTTGCCGCGTCCACAAAGAGCGCTCCGCCAAGAAACTTGGAAAACAGAGGAAAACGATACTCAATGGAGGCTTGGATAAAACTTCGGGTAGAAGCGATCGCCCCTTCTTCCCAACCCCGTACTGAAGTCGTCCCACCCAAGGGAAAGGCTTCATAGGGGGGTAAGTTCCCAATTACCGTACCTCCTTGGAAGTTAAAAGCAAAGGATTGATCGCCTTCGGGAATCAAACCGGATAGGAATTTCACCGGAATATAAAAAGTATATGCAGCCCGCAAACGGTTCATTAAAATACTTCCCGAACCTACCGGGATAGATTGTTCCGAACCAAAACGCACTAAATAACCGGAGGTGGGTTGTTGCTTATTGTTGCGGCGATCTCGAAGAAATCCAAACTGAACGGTGAATAAATCGTCTTTTCCACTCCCGCTATAACTGAGTTGATTCCCAAATTCATCGGTACGGTTAATGTTCCCATCGGAGTCCGTGATTTCCACCCGTTGATATTGGAATCCGACGGAAGCGACCCAATTGGGATCAGAAAAAACATTATCCGCATACGGACGAGTAAAACTAATACCTCCTCCAGTCCTCACTACCCGGGGGCGATCGCCATTGGCTAAGTAAACCTCTTTTGGCCCATTTTCAAAGACCACGGAAATTGTCCGACGTCTAAAAGCATTCACACTATAAGAGGTGCGATAGGGATCACCCGCAATCCAAGGATCGGTAAAGTTTAAATCCATTTGAAATACCCGATTTCCCGCCTCTAATTCCGCCCCTAAGCGTTGGTTATTTCCCCCTAAGTTAACTTCTTGATAACTCAAGGTTCCAAATAATCCGGCGGCGGAACTTACACCTCCCCCAAATGCGAGTGATCCGGTGGTTTTTTCGATCACATTCACAACAACTACCGCCTCCCGGGGATTATCTTTTCCGGGTTCTAATTCCAAGCGGACATCTTCAAAAATTCCCAAACCAAATACCCGAGCTAAATCCTGTTGTGCGGTTTTTTGGTTAAATACGTCCCCTGGTTTTAACTGAATTTCCCTGGTGATAATAAAGTCTCTGGTTCTTCCCGAAATTGGTTTTCCTTCTTCATCGGTTGCTTCTCCATCGCTATTCAGGAAACGCACCCCAATATTTTCAATTACCCCTTCTGCAACTTCTAGGTTAACAACACCTTCTTTTGTAACTTCAGGAGCGGCGACAACCTGCGCTAAAACATAGCCATTATCCTGATACCATTGATTGACTTTTTTAATTCCTGCTTCTATTTGATTCAAGTTGATGGTTTTATTCAATTGCTCGCCGAAACTTTCGTTAATAATTTCTTGGGGTAAAACCGTATTCCCTTGAATTACAACTTCTTTGAAGATGGGGTTTTCTTCGACTTCAAAAGTAACCCGTACTCCTAAAGGTGTATCTTCTGGAACAGCTTTGACATTTCGGAATAAACCTGTAGCGAAAATCGAATTAATATCTCTTTGTAATTGAGTTCGGGTTGTTGTTCGTCCAGGTTGGGTGGAAATAACGCTATATACTTTTTCAATTAATCCTTGGTCTTGGGTTCCTGTTACCGTAATTTCTCCGACTAATACTTCGGTTTCAGAGGGTGCGGGTGTGCTAGGAAGGGGGATAGTAGCAGGAGTTTCAGGTTGTATTGGAACTTCAGAATTAGGGGGTAAAGTTTCGGGTGTTGCTTGAGCAATAGTTAATGGAATTATGGGAGAAAATTGCGATATTTTTTCTAAATTTTTATTTAAACTCGGTTGAAATAAATCAGATTCAGGTAAGTTGGAATTAAGGGCGATCGCTTCTTCTGTTAATACTGGAAAGCTAAAATTACCGACTTTTTCAGTTTCAGCTTTATTCAGGATAATTCCTAAAGTCGAGAAATTATTAATTTCTGCAATTGCAATTTTTTCGGGAACTGGAGTTGGGAATTGGGCTATTTTTTCGGAATCTTTATGTAAACTTGGTTGAAATAAATCAGATTCAGGTAAGTTGGAATTGAGGGCGATCGCTTCTTCTGTTAATACTGGAAAGCTAAAATTACCGACTTTTTCAGTTTCAGCTTTATTTAGGATAATTCCTAAATTCGAGAAATTATTAATTTCTGCAATTGCAATTTTTTCGGGAACTAGAGTTGGGAATTGGGCTATTTTTTCGGAATCTTTATGTAAACTTGGTTGAAATAAATCAGATTCAGGTAAGTTGGAATTGAGGGCGATCGCTTCTTCTGTTAATACTGGAAAGCTAAAATTACCGACTTTTTCAGTTTCAGCTTTATTCAGGATAATTCCTAAATTCGAGAAATTATTAATTTCTGCAATTGCAATTTTTTCGGGAACTGGAGTTGGGAATTGGGCTATTTTTTCGGAATCTTTATGTAAACTCGGTTGAAATAAATCAGATTCAGGTAAGTTGGAATTAAGGGCGATCGCTTCTTCTGTTAATACTGGAAAGCTAAAATTACCGACTTTTTCAGTTTCAGCTTTATTTAGGATAATTCCTAAATTCGAGAAATTATTAATTTCTGCAATTGCAATTTTTTCGGGAACTGGAGTTGGGAATTGGGCTATTTTTTCGGAATCTTTATGTAAACTTGGTTGAAATAAATCAGATTCAGGTAAGTTGGAATTAAGGGCGATCGCTTCTTCTGTTAATACTGGAAAGCTAAAATTACCGACTTTTTCAGTTTCAGCTTTATTCAGGATAATTCCTAAATTCGAGAAATTATTAATTTCTGCAATTGCAATTTTTTCGGGAACTGGAGTTGGGAATTGGGCTATTTTTTCGGAATCTTTATGTAAACTTGGTTGAAATAAATCAGATTCAGGTAAGTTGGAATTAAGGGCGATCGCTTCTTCTGTTAATACTGGAAAGCTAAAATTACCGACTTTTTCAGTTTCAGCTTTATTCAGGATAATTCCTAAATTCGAGAAATTATTAATTTCTGCAATTGCAATTTTTTCGGGAACTGGAGTTGGGAATTGGGCTATTTTTTCGGAATCTTTATGTAAACTTGGTTGAAATAAATCAGATTCAGGTAAGTTGGAATTAAGGGCGATCGCTTCTTCTGTTAATACTGGAAAGCTAAAATTACCGACTTTTTCAGTTTCAGCTTTATTCAGGATAATTCCTAAATTCGAGAAATTATTAATTTCTGCACTGGCAATTTTTTCGGGAACTGAAGTTGGGAATTGGGCTATTTTTTCGGAATCTTTATGTAAACTTGGTTGAAATAAATCAGATTCAGGTAAGTTGGAATTGAGGGCGATCGCATCTTCTGTTAATACTGGAAAGCTAAAATTACCGACTTTTTCAGTTTCAGATTTATTCAGGATAATGGCTGAATTAGAAAAATCATTAGCTTCAGTATTGCTAATTTCAGATGAAACCTCGGTTGAAACTTGTTCTAATTTTTCTAAATCTTCTGTATTTTTACCTTTATTTAGACTAATATAATTTTCTGGTAAAACCTCTGATTCCGTAGGATTCAAAGAAGAATCTACAGCAGAATTAATTAGAGTTTGAGATGGATTAAATTCGGGTAAATTTTGAGAATATGAAGTATTAACCCAAGCATAGGAAACCTGGTTTCCTGTGGATTGACCTAGAGAAAAAGCTAGATCTGAATACGGCGATTTAGTTTTATTTAAAACTATTCCTTCAAAAGAATTAATAGGTGTAGAGGGAATACTCTGATTAACATCTAAAGATGGTTTTGCATGGGTTTCCGATTGGTTTAAACTCGAATTTATTGGCTCAAAAGCCTCTTTAGAACTGAGGGAACTTTCAGATTCTGAATAGGCGGTTTGACCATTTGCAGAGTTTGATAATCCAAACGTAGCTGAAGCAGTAAAAACCGCAACTAAGACGGGAGATAAACGCATGATACTCACTCTTTTAGACAATCCCACACCTACAATTTGTCGATCCTCAGCGAAGGCTTAGAGAGATGGTTACACCCGTTGCCATTGCTGCGACATCTGACATCTTAACAAGCTTTGACACTTCTACATCGAAAAACTTTGAAAATCACAGGTTGTGATACCCCCACACCCCATGACAACAGGATTTAGGGGGATCAAAATATTTAGCTTTATTCCGATGGATTGGAGCTATGCTCTAAAACCCGTTTAAGCACTTGTTGATACCCAGATTCAACATTTCCTAAATCTCGACGGAAGCGGTCTTTATCCAAAACTCTGCGGTCGGGGTCTGTTTCGGATTGATCCCACAAACGACAGGTATCAGGACTAATTTCGTCGGCGAGTACCAATTGACCCTGAGAAGTAATCCCAAATTCTAATTTAAAATCCACTAAAGTAATTCCACATTCATTAAAAAATCCCGATAGAATTTGATTAATTTGTAAGGATAACTGGGTAATTTTTTCCAACTGTTCCGGCGTGGCTAATTTCATTAATAATAGCCGTTCCCGTGTTAATAATGGATCGCCTAATTCATCATTTTTATAGCAAAATTCTACTAAAGTCGGTTCAATAATTGTACCCGCAGGAATCCCAGTTTGTTTACATAAACTTCCCGCCGCAATATTGCGAACAATCACTTCTATCGGCACAATTTTAACCCGTTTCACCCGCATTTCATTGGGGGTAGGACAATCAATATAGTGGGTCGGAACTCCTTTTGCTTCTAAACATTGAAATAGATGGCTAGAAATCGCATTATTAATTTCTCCTTTCCCTTGAATTGTCCCGCGTTTTTGAGCATTAAACGCCGTCGCATCATCCTTGAAATAGGCGAGTAATACTTCAGGTTCATCCGTTGGATAGATGATTTTAGCTTTTCCTTCGTAGAGTTTTTGGGGAGTAGACATAGAAATAGACTATTTAAAGGTTAAACAATTAATTATAAATCAGATTATATTTATTTTAACAGCTATTGTCGCTTAAGTGGCAATAATAATTCCTAATCTTTTTCGAGAATCACCCGATAAATAGCATCTGCAACTCGACTCACATCCACCATTTCTTTAACATCATGAACTCGTAAGATATCCGCACCATTAGCAATAGCTACCACACAGGTCGCCGCCGTCCCCCAAACCCTTTGTTTTGGGTCAGGTTGGTTTAAAATATGACCGATAAAACTTTTTCGAGATGTTCCGACTAAAATCGGACAATTAAGCGATCGCAATTTTGTTAAATTCCTCAATATTTCTAAATTCTGTTCAAAGGTTTTTGCAAAACCAATCCCCGGATCAATAATAATATTTTGAGGTGAAATTCCTTCGGCGATCGCTTCTTTAATTCTATCTTGTAAAAACCCTTCTAACTCCCCAATTAAATCCTGATAATCCGTCAAAGTTTGCATGGTTTTAGGCGTTCCTCGCAGGTGCATTAAAATAATAGGAACCTGCAATTGAGCCACCACAGATAACATTTTAACATCAAAAGTAGCCCCGGAAATATCATTAATAATATCCGCTCCGGTTTTAACTGCAACTTCCGCCACCTGAGAACGAGTCGTATCAACAGAAATCGGAATATTTGCCAATAATTGATTAGAACTATTTCTAATGGTTTCAATCACAGGAATAACCCGATTTAATTCTATTTCTAAACCCACAATTTCCGCCCCAGGACGGGTTGATTGTCCGCCAATATCAATAATATCAACTCCCGCTTCCACCATTTGTTGCGCTTGATGTAAAGCCCTTTCTAAACTATTAAAATTCCCACCATCGCTAAAACTATCAGGAGTTACATTCAAAACCCCCATAATATAAGTTCGTTTTCCCCATTCCAGACTTTTATTTCTAATATTTAAAGGGTTGAGAATAGTCATAAATTTTTATAGTTAATTACGAATTACGAATTACGAATGGGTAATAGGTAGCGGGAAAAATATAAGTTTGATCTATAAACTTTTTAACTGTAAACTCTTTAACTGATATAGCAACCGCCAAGGCAGTTAAGACACCAGACGGATCTTGGAACCCAGACGGTAAAGTGTTTTCCCCCGGTGTTCCCTGCCCCCCCAGCCCCCCGTGCACGGGGGGTTTGGGGGGGCTGTTCCGGTGTTCCCTGCTATAACTGATGACTGATAACTGATGACTGATAACTGATGACTGATAACTGATTATTGATAATTAACAATACGGGCAAAACCTTCTGGTTGTAAACTAGCGCCTCCAACTAAAGCCCCATCAATTTCTGGCTGTGCCATAATCTCATCAATATTATCAGGTTTGACAGAGCCACCATATTGAATAGTGACATTAGAATTGACTAATTTACTGCGAATTAAACCAATTACCCGATTCGCTTCAGTGGTTTCACAAGTATCCCCAGTTCCGATTGCCCAAATCGGCTCATAAGCAATGACTAAATTATTTTGATCAACCCCAATTAAATCCTTTTCCAACTGAGAGAAAATCACCCCTTCGGTGTCTCCAGCATCCCGTTGTTGTTTGGTTTCTCCCACACATAAAATGGGGGTTAAACCATGGCGTTGAGCCGCTCTAAGTCGCAAATTCACAGTTTCATCGGTTTCGCCAAAATATTGACGTCGTTCACTGTGACCGACAACAACATAACGGATACCAAATTCTAGTAACATCGGGCCAGAAATTTCCCCCGTGTAGGCTCCAGAATCTTCCCAATGTATGTTTTGAGCACCGGGGAAAATTCGACTCCCATGTAAACTTTTCGACATGACACCCAATGTGGTAAAGGGTACACACAGCACCACTTCCCTGTCTTCTGGAGTATCATCTAAATGATTAGTAAACCCTTGCAGAAACTCTTGAGCTTCCGATTGGGTTTTAAACATTTTCCAATTACCCGCAATAATTACTTTTCTCACCGTTAATGTAATTAACCTTAAAAAACAATAAAATCCTACCCTTCAGTTTAAAGCGTTAGGGTCAATTTTTATAGTCAGGGGGTCGGGGAGAGTTAAGAATCAAGTTCTGGGTTTTGTTTTTCAAAGGGATGGGTTATTGGCCAAATTCTAAGCGGGCTTGTTCCACCATTTCTGGGGTCACAATTCCTTGTTCGGCTTCCCTGGCCAGTTGTTCAATACGTTGTCTAGCCTGAGTCCGAACAAAATAGGGAATATTTTTCAGTTTGACCTTGGCTTCGGGAAGCCACTGGGGTTCATCGAAATAATCGGTATTAGCCATAAACTTAACAGTTACTTTGGAATCATAGTCTTATTTTACCTAGGGTTGAACAACAGCCTTAAAACATTTTCAGGAATTGACGAATTACCCCAATGGTAACGGCGGGAAGTTCTAAATGGGGTGTTAATCCCACATTATCTATTTTTTGAAAAACCTTGATCGCCGTTGGATTTAAGTTAGCTAAACGTTCACCCGTTTCGGGACTGGTAAAGGATGATTTCTCACCCCAAATAATAGCCGTAGGTGTCGTCAGTTGACTGATATATAAGGATAAATCAAAACACAAATCTCCCCCCACAAAAGACAAAGCTGCGTATTCGGCATTCGGTTGTTGAGCCGATTTTAAATAGGCTTCTACAATTTCGGAATAAATTCGATCAGGTTGGGCAAATTGCCGATTGTGTAAAAAACCGTAAATCCCAGCCTGATTAGCAATTCCGGTAAAATACAAAACTCGATCTAAGAAAGGTGTTTTCACTATTTGGCTGAATAAACTTTGTCCATAATCTTTGCCAAAATCAGATAATCCAGAGGGAGTTACTAAAATAAGTGATTTAAACAAATCAGGACGTTGAATTGCGACTCGAATGGTAAAAGCTGCGGTTAGGGAGGAGGCTATTACAATAGCGGGAGTTGAACAAGTTTGTTCTAAAAATTCGGTAATTGTGGTTAGATAATCCTCAATTTTATAACTTTTTGCTGGATGTTCTGAACGTCCCCAACCGATTAAATCGGGGGCTAAAATTTGGTATTCATTCGCAAATGCGGGATAAACTTTTGACCATTCATAAGCAGAAGATCCCCCACCGAATCCATGTAAAAATACTAATGGGGGTAATTCTTCATTAATATTCCAGGGGGCAGTCTCCGCCGTGTAATAGACCATTCTGCCTAGAGATGTGACAATTGAACGCTGACCAAATCCATTGGGTTCAAACATTATTAACCTCTTGAAAAATAATAAGTAATGGGGATCGCGGATTTAAGAGGATTTCACGGATTTCACTGATTTTAATTTGTGTTAATCTGCGTAATCTTCTTAAATCCGTGATCGGTAATGGGTAATAACAAGAGTTTACCTCCCCTGTCTCCCCTGCCTCTCCTTGCCAAATCTTCCCGATTCCCCCTCAGAACCTTTGTAGGATCTTGTTAATCCTAGACCAGTGTTTGCAAATTTTCTCCACTTGTTTATAATAGGGGGTAATACCCCTCATGGTTTAAGCACTTCTTTTTGGACACATCCTCCTAAAAGATAGCAGTTTGACACCAGAACGGTGGAATCAACCCTGTCGTATCAATAATTTGGCTTTGGGTAATTATGAAAAACCTTATGATAGACGAAGACTTTCCGGCGGTTGATGTAATTGAGCTCTTTGAGTTAGAAACTCCTATTTATTCTGAATCCAATTCTGCTGAAATTACTGTTTATCCTCAACGGGGAGAACTAAATTTAGATCAAGAATTTACAATTAAAACCTCCACTAAAATTCGGTTAGCATTAGAAGACTTAAATTGTTTTGAAGTAATTGAAAATCAGTTTAAACATTGGGGTATTACTTTTAAGAATGCGATCGCTCTCCAACCGTCTAATCCCGCTTTTGTGATTAAACCCACAACGACTGTCATCATGGGTGCGCCCAAAGGGGGAGATTTAGAAATCAACTTTAAATATCCCATTCATAAATTTTGTGGAATGATTACCAGTTCTAGTGCAACGGTTTTATCGGCTTATGATACCGAAGGCAAAAAAGTAGCAGAAACCGGAATGAGCGTTTCCCATCATATTAGTTCCGATGCCCTTAATTTCCCCCATGCTCAATTAAAACTCACGGGTTTAAATATTCAAAAAGTAACTTTTGAAACCTTTGATGGTCAATTAATCTTACATCATTTTCAAGCTCAATTCTAAACTTTAATTTCTAAGAATAATGCTGATGATTCTGTTCCAGAATTTGTAACCCTTCCAATAACGCTTCACGGACGAAGGGTTCATTTTCTTGATATAACATTAACTGATAAACAAATATAGAGAAATATCCCGGAACTCACTCCACTCCCCAGCGCCAATAAAAATTGACGTTGAGATTTTTCCAGGTGTCGATACCAGTCCCATTGGTTGAAGTTAACCGGAAGTTCCCGTAAACGATATACCCAACCGACGACCGCCATAGCCAAAGCAGTTGAAAATAAAAGTTTACTATTCCACCAGCCCCAAATTCCGCATAGAATCAGGAGGAATAACCAACTCCTCAAACGTTCATACCGACGGTGGCGTAATCGTTTCCAAGGTTGAACCCAGTTCAGATTAAGCCCTAGCGGTAAAGCCAGGAACATCTGGGAAGAATTAACTCTCCTATCCCTGGAATATAATAGAGTTTGAACTTGATGCAGGAATTGCTGACCGTTGGTTGATAGGCTAATCCGAATTAGCTCAAGATGATCAAGGGTTTTACTGACTTTATCCATTCTGACGATCCCAAGTTAAGTCTTACGTTTTGTGATCTCAAATTTGATCTAATATTAAAATGGCATTATGGCTAGTTTATGGCATTTTGTCACATTAGCTAATATTGATCCGAGATCAACTCGCATTTCAATCGGTTACGATTAAGTTTTCCAGCCAAAACTTAATTATCTTAACCCACTCAACTGCCTAACTCCAACTAGCAATTAACATGTCTAATTTACAAAACCAGTTCACGGTTCACTTTTGGGGAGTCAGAGGGAGCATCGCTTGTCCTGGTTCGGAAACAGTTCGCTACGGGGGAAATACTCCCTGTGTTGAAATGCGGGTTGGTTCAGAACGGTTGATTTTTGATGGGGGTACGGGTTTAAGAGTCCTCGGACAATCTTTACTTGCTCAAATGCCTGTAACTGGGCATTTATTTTTTAGTCATTATCATTGGGATCATATTCAGGGATTTCCATTTTTTGTTCCCGCTTTTATTAAAATTAATACTTTTTATATCTATGGTACAATTGCCCCCGATGGTTCAACGGTGCAGCATCGTTTGAATGATCAAATGCTCCATCCTAATTTTCCAGTGCCGTTACAAATTATGGGAGCAGACTTAAAGTTTGTTGATATTTCTGTTGGTAAGTCGATCAAAATTAGCGATGATATTATTGTGGAAACAGCCCTATTAAATCATCCGGGGGAAGCAGTCGGATATCGAGTCAATTGGCGAAATTATGCCGCAGCTTATGTGAGTGATACGGAACATTTTCCCGATCGCCTAGATGAAAATGTGTTATTTTTAGCTCGGAATGCGGATGTTTTAATTTATGATGCCACCTATACGAATGAAGAATATTATTCTGAAAAAACCAGTAAAGTAGGTTGGGGACATTCAACTTGGCAAGAAGCAGTCAAGGTGGCAAAAGCAGCTAATGTTAAACGGTTAGTGATTTTCCATCATGACCCCCTGCATAATGATGATTTTATGGACAAAACCGGGGAACAGGTGGCCGAACAGTTTCCCAATAGTTTAATCGCCAGGGAAGGATTGTCGATTCAGTTAAGTTCACCTTTGAATTCAAGTCCTCCTGTCTCCCAGTCAGCCTAACTCTAGGGTTAATCTAACCAGATTTTCTGACAATGGCGATCGCAAATTTCAAAATTATGTCAAAATGTGAAGCGTGTGGATAACATCATCGCTCGATACCATATTAACGCCTACTGCCGTTGCTTTAGGGAACTTTGATGGCTTACATCGGGGCCACCAACAGGTGATTCAGCCGATTTTAAGTGTAAAGTCGCAAATTGATTCCCGACAACCGACAGAGATGCTTTTAGCTAACCCCGCCGCCCATTTAACGCGGGATAGATTTCCTTTGGATAGTAATTTAGGAGAATCGGAATTCGGTTATAGTACAGTCGTAACCTTTCATCCCCATCCTCAAGAATTTTTTACAGGTCAACCCAAAAAGTTACTAACTCCCCTAGATGAAAAAGCGGAATGGTTAAAAAGAATGGGAGTAAAACAGTTAGTTTTATTGCCTTTTGATCAACAAATGGCGGCTTTATCTCCACTAGAATTTGTGGAAAAGATTTTAATTCAAAAATTACAACCTAATTATATTAGTGTCGGAATTGATTTTCACTTTGGGAAAAAACGGGCTGGAACTGTTAAGGATTTAGAAAAAATTGCCGGAAATTACGGAATCAAGGTAGAAACCGTTCCTTTATATTTATGTGAAAATGGCGAACGGATTAGTAGCTCAGAAATTCGCACCTCCTTAGAACAAGGTGCGATTAGTCGAGCCAATCAATTATTAGGAAGATCCTATCATGTAGTTGGCTCGGTGGTTCAGGGTCAACAGTTAGGACGAACTATCGGATTTCCCACAGCTAATTTACAATTACCCCCGGAAAAATTCTTACCTCGGTATGGGGTTTATGCCGTAAAAGTATCTGAAACTGGGATGAAATCACTCACAGAAACCGGAAGTGATGCTAATTTTGAGTTAGTGAATCATCCGGGGGTGATGAATATTGGCTGTCGTCCAACGGTCGCAGGTCAAAACATCACCGTGGAGGTTCATCTGTTAGATTGGTCGAGGGATTTATATGGTAAAACCTTAAATGTTAGCCTAGAACAATTCCTGCGCCCAGAACAGAAATTTAGCTGTTTGGATGCCCTTAAAACTCAAATTAAGGCGGACTGTTTACAAGCTAAGGAGATACTATACCCAATGTAGAGACGAGCCACGGCGCGTCTCTCTCCACTCTCTCCACAAGCATTATAATTAACACAAGTGCATTTTATCTTATTCCCAATAAAAATATCCCATGAAACAACGAATTGAACATCTAAAACAGAATTTAAGCCGGACAATTGTAGGCAAAGAAGACGCCATTCGGCTGACATTAGTAGCTTTATTAGCCGGGGGTCATGCACTATTAGAAGATGTTCCGGGTGTCGGTAAAACCCTATTAGCAAAATCCTTAGCCCGTTCGATAGCAGGACAATTTCATCGGATACAATGTACACCGGATTTATTACCTACAGATATCACCGGAACTAATATTTGGAATCCCCGAACTGGGGAATTTGAATTTTTACCAGGGCCGATTTTTACTAATATTTTATTAACCGATGAAATTAACCGGGCAACCCCCCGAACTCAGTCGGCATTATTAGAAGTAATGGAAGAAAGACAAGTCACCGTTGATGGAGTTTCTAGGTTAGTTCCAAAACCGTTTTTTGTCATCGCAACTCAAAACCCCATTGAATATCAAGGAACATTTCCCTTACCGGAAGCCCAAATGGATAGATTTTTATTATCCCTAACTTTAGGGTATCCCACCGAAGCCGAAGAATTGCAAATGTTACAAGGATTATCTCATGGAATAACGGTAGATGATTTAGAACCTTGTATATCTCAGGATGAGGTATTAGAAATTCAAAATTGGTGTCGTCAAATTAAGATTGAAACATCATTACAACAGTATATTTTAAATTTAGTTAGAGCTACAAGAGAATCAGATGAAATCACATTAGGGGTGAGTCCTCGCGGTGCAATTTCTTTACATCGAGCCACCCAAGCCCTAGCATTTTTATCAGGTAGAGATTATGGCACACCGGATGACGTCAAATACCTAGCGCCCCATGTCCTATCCCATCGTTTAATTCCAGCCGGAGGAAGGCGGGCAAAAACAATTATTGAACAGTTATTAAGGACAATTGCCATACCCTAGTAGTGAGCCCTTCAGGGCTCTTTAGGATGCGCTGAAGCGCAACAACGAATTATCCCCATAGGATTATTGACATCAATCCAGAATTATAGCAACTCCCAGGCGCGTTTAGGACATACAATTTCGGGAGCTTTATGCAGAAGTTTTCCGTATATCGTAACGACACAGAATTAGTAGGTATAATTAGGACTAATACTTTTGACTTAAAGCCTGCTCTAGTAGTCCCTAATGGAGATAAAATTGTGAGTCTTGTCTTGGAGTGCGAGTCTCCACCACTTAGAAAAGATGCAACAGGAGCAATTCGGGTTGGTAACTCAAGGGTTCTGCTGGAACTGGTGATCCGAGGATTCCAGGATGGTGCTTCTCCAGAAACCATTGTGCAAAGATACTCAACGCTTTCTCTGTGAACAGAATTCCAAATTACAATTATCAAAATGTTTCTATTGAGTTTTCGGAAGGAACATTTCAGGAAATTAGAGATAAAAAGGCAAAGTCTGGCAAAGAAAATACAATATTCTCATTTCGTAGCTCCTATAGTTACAACAAGCGAAGTGATATTGCAATTGCGATTCTAAGCAAGGTCTTTTCTAGCCTAGAGATATTAGTCTTAAAGGATAGAGATATGGCATCAGGGCGAGATACTACTGAGAAGAACAGGCAATTATATCTCGATAATAATTCAGCCAATCACAGAGTCCTGACAAGATGGGAAATTGAAAATTATTTATACGACAAAGAAGTTCTCTTGCAATACTGTTTAGAAAATGAACTTGAATTTGATGAAAATGAATACAATAACCTTGTGAAAGATATAAACAATCAGAACTTAAAAGACCTCACTGGAAAAATAAAAAATATTTGTGGAATTACTTTCAACGTTAATCCTAAAGAATTTAAGTCGAATCTTTCTAAGTGTATCTCGAAGGAGATGAAGGTTTATCAGGAATTAATTTCCTGTATCTTTGATCGTTCTTAGATTAAAGGTTCTAACAACTGCAATACACTGGAACTTTTCGGAAGTCAGTACACCCATTTCAACTAATCTCTCGGCAACTGTTAGTGCGTTCGCTGATCTTGTAGGGTGTGTTAATGAAATGTAACGCACCTTATTTTTGTTTTAACGCAAGTGATTCTTTCGGAGCAGATTCTGGTCAGCTATAATGCTAGATAACATTCGAGCAAAAGTATTAATCATGGTAGTCCGTCAACCCCGCTATAACAAGGAAGAATTTGCCCAACGTGGCGATCTGATTTACCAAACTCAAATACGCCCACAAGTGGAATTGGATAATCATGGCAAAATCGTAGCGATCGACCTTGAAACTGGAGACTTTGAAATTGATGCTAGTGAAATAGCTGCTTGTGATCGCCTTGAAGCTCGTCATCGGGATGCTCAAATCTGGATTGTTCGTGTTGGTTCTCGCCACGTTCGCCGATTTGGTGGACGTACAAAGAGAGCAGTATGATCAAAGGAATCGTTAACGCAGATTTTGAGGCTATTATCTCGCTTTCGATATGTGACTCTGATGGAAAAGTTTACACGCAAGATGCAATTATTGATACTGGCTTTAACGGTTGGCTTTCGTTGTTGAACGTCACTGTTGATGAAATACAACGCGATCCCTTGAAATATCTGCGCCAAGTAGAGGCAGGTGAAACTATTGTCATTGTTAGATCTGATCAGGCGATCGCTGAGATTAGACCTATTGCCAGTAGTAAGCATAAGCAGTTACGACCATTTGGTTTGTGTGCAGGTGAGTTTACCGTTCCAAATGATTTCGATGCTCCTTTACCAGAAGATCTGCTCAGTGCATTCGAGGGTAAATGAAGATTCTGCTAGATACGCACATCTTTTTATGGTTCATCAGTGGGTAATTAAAACCCAGAATAATATCGGAAGTTTGTACACCGATTTCAACTGATTTCTGGGCAAGGAACTTTAGATATTAAAACAAAGGTTTTATTCCCGATAAATCCAAAATTTTAGGAATTAAATCTTCCCGTTTAACCGCCATAATATGCACTCCATGACAAAGTTCACGGGCTATTTTAACCTGTTCTGATGCGATTAAAATGCCTTCTTCTAGGGGGTGTTTAGCCTGTTCTAAACGATCAATAATTGAATCAGGAATACAAACCCCAGGAACATATTTATTAATAAATCGAGCATTTTTAGCAGATTTCAATAAAAATATTCCAGCTAAAATCGGCTTTTTACTACTATCAGCAATTTCGGTCATAAATTGATCGAATCGATCAAAATCCGTAATTAATTGACTTTGAAAAAACTGCGCCCCCGCTTCTATTTTACGTTCAAATCGGCTTTTTAACCCTGACCAACTGGAAGATTGGGGATCAACGGCCGCCCCAGGAAATAAATCCGTCGCCCCATCGGGTAGGGTTTTATTGTTCCAATCTTTGCCTTGATTTAGTTTATCAATTGCTTGTAATAAGCGCACAGATTCTAAGTCAAAAACCGCCTTAGCATCGGGATGATCTCCAGCTTTGACCGGATCACCAGTTAAGGCTAAAACATTTCTAATTCCTAACGCTTGGGCTCCTAATAAATCCGCTTGTAAACCAATCCGATTGCGATCGCGACAAGCCAATTGATAAATCGGTTCTACCCCATGATGGATCAAAATAATCGAAGCGGCCAGGGAACTCATTCCTAAAACAGCCCGACTCCCATCGGTAATATTAACCGCATGAACTCGACCTTTGAGGAGTCTGACCATTTCAATCATCTGGCTAGGGTCTGCACCTTTGGGGGGGGCGACTTCCGCCGTCACAATAAATTCATCTAAAGTTTGACAAGCAGTACGAAAACGATTCATTCTTAAAATTCAAAGTTGTTTTTCAAAGGTTAATGTTTAGAATTTGTAGCCCGGTTGAAAGTTCCTGAATTGGATAGTAAAATCAGGATGATCAATTTTAATTCATCGGAATTAAAATTATAAAGGCAGGGAATATCCCATGGCTTGCTTAACCTGAGTTAAGGTTTGGTTGGCTACCGCTTCGGCTTTTTCTCGACCGTTTTTTAACACCGATTCTAAATAGCCTCTATCATCCATCACCGCTTTATATTTTGCTTGGATGGGTTTCAGACTTTCAATCAGAGTTTCTGTGAATAAAGGTTTAAATTGACCCCATCCCATATCCTCAGCTTCTGCTGCGACTTCTGCTTTGGTTTTACCCGCTAAAATTCCATAGAGCATTAATAGATTATGACATTCTGGACGGTCTGGATCATCAAAGGTTAAACCGCGAACTGCATCGGTTTTACAGCGTTTAATTTTTTTAGTAATCGTATCAGGATCATCTAATAAATTAATCCGACTTAATTCTGAGGGATCGGATTTTGACATTTTGCGAGTACCATCGCTGAGACTCATTACCCGCGCACCTTCGGGACGAATTAAAGGATCAGGTAATTTTAATAGGGTTTTTCCTTTTCCAAATAAATGATTAAACCTGACTGCTAAATCTCTGGTTAATTCCAGATGTTGTTTTTGATCTTCCCCAACGGGGACTTTATCCGCATTATAGAGTAAAATATCCGCCGCCATTAATACGGGATAATCGAGTAAACCCACACTCACATTTTCCCCTTGTTTAATTGCTTTTTCCTTGAACTGAATCATGTCTTCTAGCCAATTCATTGGGGTAATACAATTCAGTAGCCAGGTGAGTTCAGTATGGGCGGAAATATGGGACTGAACAAAAATTGTAGAATATTCTAAATCAATGCCACAGGCTAAATAAAGAGCCGCAATGGTGTAGGTATCGGTTGCTAAGGTCGCAGGATTATGGGGGACGGTAATGGCGTGTAAATCAACGACACAGAAGAAGTTATCGTATTGCGCTTGATGGTCTACCCAGTTGCGAATTGCACCCAGGTAGTTCCCCAAATGTAGGTTTCCGGTCGGTTGTACTCCAGATAGAACTCGCTGTTTACCCATAAGATGATATTAACTGAACTTAATACTCTATCTTGGCACGAATGGGATAATATGGTTGAAAAATTGAAGCATCGTGTGTTTCTGCTTTTAGAGACGAAGGAACACCTACACCCGTTAGGTCGATTTTTTAAATATTTTTTAATCTTTTTAATTACTTTAAATACTCTGGTGGTTTGCATTGAATCGATAGATGAAATGTTTAAAATTTATAAAACGATTTTAAACTCATTTAATCAGTTTTCCTTGGGAGTTTTTACCTTAGAATATATATTAAGGGTTTGGTCATGTACGATCCTTAAAAAATATAGTCATCCGGTTTGGGGAAGGCTAAAATATATGTTAACTCCCCTAGCAATTATTGATTTAATTGCTTTTTTACCCTTCTATTTTTATTTTGATCCTGGCAATTTTCAAGAGATGAAACTCTTGCAATTGACTCGCTTTTTACAAATTTTAAAATTAGGTCGTTATTCCCAGGTAACTCAAATTTTAAATCAAGTAATTTATCTGCGAAAAAAGGAATTAGTCTTAACATTAAATGTGGTATTTTTTTTGTTGATATTTTCGGGGAATTTAATTTATTTTGCCGAACATGAAGCACAACCGGATAAATTTCCCCATATTCCGGCGTCAATGTGGTGGGCGGTAATTACCTTAACAACGGTGGGTTATGGAGATGTTTATCCTATTACTCCCCTGGGAAGATTATTAGGGGGTATTTTAGCGTTATTAGGAATTGGACTTATTGCCTTACCTGCGGGGATTATTGCATCGGGTTTTACTGAAGTTATTGCTCGGAATAAACAAGCTAATCAAACCCTTTATCCTAAAATTTGTCCCCATTGTGGTAAAAATATTGATCAACCTCTGGAAAATTCCACGGATCTTGATAATTAATTGATTTTGCGGTTATGATTGAAAAGGTTTAATCTAATTTTGCTAAAATAAAGGGAATTTAATCATGGGACTAGAACGTAAACTATTTAGAGGAATGTTTGAACAAACAGAAACGGTCGAATTGAGACAAATCTGTTTTACTCCCAGTCGCATTTTTGAACCCGGACATTATATTGCTGGAGAGTTACCCGATATTGCTTTTGATCTGGGTTTAGTGGATAAATTACCCCCAGTTCGTGGCAAAAGTGCCGAAATTAGTCAACCCTATCCTGATGATATTCAACATGATCAATGATGCTTATGCTTGGATTGAAAAAGCACTCCATACGATTCATAAAGCGGACTGGTATCGTTCAGTTCAAACTGTCGAAAGTCAACCCGGATCTACTCTGATGATAGAGGGTAAATCCTTAATTAATTTTGCCAGTAATGATTATTTGGGATTGACCGGAGATCAACGATTAATTGATGCAGCGATCGCAGCTACCCAACAATTCGGTACCGGAGTAACAGGTTCTCGATTATTAACTGGACATCGCCAACTCCATCGAGATTTGGAATTAGCGATCGCTGCTTTTAAACAAACTGAAGATGCTTTGGTTTTTAGTTCCGGTTATTTAGCTAATATTGGCACAATTGCGGCTTTAGTCGGACAACGGGATTTGATTTTATCCGATGAATATAATCATTCTAGCCTTAAAAATGGGGCGAAAATGAGTGGGGCGACGGTGTTAGAATATCAACACAATCACCCAGAACATTTGAGAAAACTATTAGAAGAACATCGTCTTCCCCACCGCAAAGCACTGATTATTACCGATAGTGTATTTAGCATGGATGGGGATTTATGTCCCCTACATGATTTACTCGATTTAGGGGAAGAATTTTCCTGTATGGTATTAGTAGATGAAGCCCATGGTACAGGAGTTTTTGGTAAAAATGGCGCCGGATGTGTAGACCATTTTAACTGTACGGGAGAGCCTTTAATTCAGATGGGAACTCTTAGTAAAGCCCTGGGAAGTTTGGGGGGTTATGTAGCAGGTTCGGCGGAATTAATTGACTTTTTAAGAAATCGCGCTTCTAGTTGGATTTATACGACTGGATTAAGTCCTGCGGACACCGCCGCCGCCTTAGCAGCGATTAATATTGTCCAAACCGAACCCCAACGCCGGGAACAGTTATGGCAAAATGTGAAAACCTTAGAAACCCTATTTCAAGATCAGAAAAAAATATCTAACTTACAGATTTCCCACTCCCTTTCACCGATTTTTTGTATTCCGATTAAAGATGCAGCCACGGTATTAACCCTAAAACATCAACTCAAAGAACAAGGAATTTTTGCCGCCGCGATTCGTCCCCCAACTGTCAATACCAGTCGGATTCGGATTTCCTTAATGGCAACTCACACCCCCATGCAGTTGCAAACATTGGTTCAAGTTTTAACCGATATAATTTTTGAAGGAAACACCAAGGCACAAAGACACCAAGAGGTATAATAAAGGAATATTAAACCTTAATCTTGTTTATCAAGTCAAATTACTTTTTATTACCCCCCCATTCCCCATCAATGATTTAAGAGAATTACGCACATTAACACAAATTAAAATCCGTGAAATCCGTGAAATCCTCTTAAATCCGTGATCCCAATTACCCATTTTCTATATCAATGAAAAACATTCTTCTATTTACGGGTTTAACAGTTAGTTTAATTGCCACTCTATCATCCTGTGCGAATAGTCCCACGGGGGAAGCTATCGGAAATTCTCTAAAAGCCGATCCTCAGTTGGAAACCAATGCCCCTCCGCCTGAACCAATAATAACACCCACTCAAACCCCTGAACCCATACTTCCTGCGGTTGAACTTCCGGCTGATTTTCCCTCAGAAATTCCGCCCTATCCTAATGCCAGTTTACGAGAGGTTATGCCTTCAACCACCGATAAAACGGCTGTCATTACCCTCTGGGAAACGGGTGATCCGAGTAATGCTGTTCAGAGTTTCTATAAAAAAGAATTAGAAACAAAAAGCTGGAAAATTATCAATAATTCAGATAATGAAAATAGCAATAATCTGAATGCTCAGAAAGATAATTTAAAAGTTACTATTGCTCAACAATCTAATCCTAAACCAGACGGAAAAACCTATTTTCAAATTCGTTATCAACCCATTCCGGTTGCTGCGGTAATATCTCCATCTCCTACGCCTAAACCTACCGTAAGTCCTAATCCCGAAACACCAGAAAATAATGCTATTTCTCAGGAGTTAACTTCCTTTATTGCTGATATCGCAAAATTGGGTATTTTTAAAGCCCCCAATTCCCAAGAAACCGGAATTTTACCCGACCCAAATGGTACAATTACTCGCAGTCAATACGCCCGTTGGCTGGTGGAAGTGAATAATAAATTATATGCCGATAATCCAGCCCAAAAAATTCGGTTAGCCACGGAAAATAATCAACCCATTTTTACAGATGTTCCCAAAACCCATCCGAATTTTGCTGAAATTCAAGGATTAGCAGAAGCTGGTTTAATTTCAAGTCCGTTATCTGGAGATAATACAATAACAAAATTTCGTCCAGATTCTCCCTTAACCCGGGAGGATTTAATTGCCTGGAAAGTTCCCTTAGATACTCGACAGTCTTTACCAAAAGCTAATATTGATGCAGTTAAAGAAAGATGGGGTTTTAAAGATACCTCTAAAATTGATCCTGGGGCTTTACCTGCTATTTTAGAAGACTATAATAATGCTGATAATTCCAATATTCGTCGGGTTTTTGGGTATACAACTTTATTCCAACCGAAAAAAACTGTGACTCGCGCACAAGCCGCAGCTACCCTTTGGTATTTTGGATTTCAAGGGGAAGGAATTTCGGCTAATGAAGTATTAAATAACCCTAATCCTAATCCAAATCCAACACCAAATTAAGGGGAGGAAAAGCTGATGATTCAGGAATTAGCAGATTTAAAAGCAAGTCTTTTAGAAGGACGATATCAGGATGCGCTAACCCTTGTTGAACAATTGGATGGCATGAGCAGACAGGCTAAAATTGATGCCATTGAATCACAGTTAGTCAGAATGTTGATTCACTTAGTTAAAAATCAATTAGAACAGCGATTAACAAATTCTTGGGCTGCATCTATTCGCGGAGCTTTAGTTGAAATTAAAAGATTGAATTTGCAAGACAATAGAATATCTACTTATATCAAGCAGAATGAATGGCAATCTTTGATGGAAGATGCTTTAGAATCAGCAATTAGTGATGCTTCCGTAGAGGTTTTCCAGGGAAATTGTACCCCCTTTCAGTTATCGGAAATGGTCGATAGGGAGGCTGTGATTTCAGTGGGTGATAGTTTAATTAATTTAACCTATCGTTTTTCTAAAAAGGAGTTACCAAATATTGTTAACCAGGCGTTAATTCAATTACCAGGGGGAATAGCTTGGGGGACAGGGAATTAGAGAAGATTGCGCTGAAGCGCAACAACGGGGTTTATTGATAAGTTTTACTGATGTTTTTTGCAAAAATGTTTTGTTTTTTAAAGGATTATCAGGGAATCTTGATATTTTATTGAAAATCACTCTCAAATAGTTGACGGAATCATGGGGGTTCTGGTATAGTTAAGGGAATACCTCTCAAGGGTTTACTGTGTCTAAAGCCCAAAACAGAAGCCAGAACTCCTATTCCATCGTAAAATATCTTGATTTCCTGACACAATTAAGGAAAGATGATGCACCAATTTTAGGCTAAAAACCACAAGCTCAAAATAGGTATCTTGACAAAAAGCACATTTTGTGCAACAGACTCCAAAAATGGAGTTTCCCCTTCTCCTTCTTCGTGTCTTTGTGGTTTTTTAAAACCCTAATGTCCAAGCAATTTATCGCGTAACTGTTTAATCCGATCTCGTAACTTAGCCGCTTCTTCAAATTCCAACTGTTTCGCCGCCATCTTCATTTGAGTTTCTAATTGGATAATTAAATCGGGAATACTTTCCAAGGGAAATTCCTCAAAGGTTTCTATCTGTTTCGCTGTGGTTTGAGCATTTAACCGTCGAGATACATCCAAAAATTCCAAAATAGAATTACTATATTTTTTAATAATTTGTTGGGGAATAATTCCATGTTTTTGATTGTATTTCCGTTGAATCTCCCGCCGTCGGTTAGTTTCATCAATTGCCTTAATCATACTTTTGGTTAAATTATCCCCGTATAAAATCGCCTGTCCTCGGATATTCCGCGCTGCTCGTCCGATAGTTTGAATTAGTGAGCGATGCGATCGCAAAAACCCCTCCTTATCCGCATCTAAAATAGCCACCAAAGACACCTGGGGTAAATCCAACCCTTCCCGTAATAAATTCACCCCAATTAAGACATCAAACTCTCGATTTTGTAATCCTTGAATAATCTCTATCCTTTGAATAGACTGAATTTCCGAATGCAGATATCTAACCTTAACTCCCCTTTCTTGCAAATATTCGGTTAAATCTTCCGCCATTCTTTTGGTTAAGGTCGTAATCAAAACCCGCTCATCTCTGATAACTCGTTCTTGAATTTCCCCATATAAATCATCAACCTGTCCTGAAGTTGGACGGACAAAAACTTCTGGGTCAATTACTCCCGTCGGACGGATAATTTGTTCCACCACTTGACCTTGAGATTGCTCAATTTCCCAATCTCCCGGCGTCGCGGAAACAAAAATACACTGATTCACTGTTTGCCAAAATTCCTCCGCTTTTAACGGACGATTATCCGCCGCACTGGGTAAACGAAACCCATGATCAATTAAGACTTTTTTTCGCGCTTGATCGCCATTATACATTCCCCGAATTTGAGGCACACTGACATGAGATTCATCTACAACTAATAACCAATCATTGGGAAAATAATTAATTAAACATTCTGGAGGTTCTCCCGCTTGTCTACCAGCTAACTGACGAGAATAGTTTTCCACCCCATTACAATATCCCACCTCCCGCAACATTTCCAAATCATAACGGGTGCGTTGGGATAACCGTTGTGCTTCTAGTAGTTTACTTTGACTTTCTAGTGCTGTTACCTGTTGTTTTAATTCCTGCTCTATGTCATCACAAGCTGTTTCTAAACGGTTTTCTGGAGTAACAAAATGTCGGGCGGGATAAATATTTAAACAGTCTAAACTTTGCGAAACTTCCCCTGTAATCGGGTCTGTATAACGAATAGCTTCAATTTCATCCCCAAAAAATTCCACTCTAATAATTCGATCTTCATAGGCAGGGCCAATTTCTAAAACATCTCCTTTCACCCGAAACCTTCCCCTAGTTAACTCAATATCATTGCGAGTATATTGTACCGACACTAATTCCCTTAACAATTCCCGTTGATCAACTTCTTCTCCCACCTGTAAAGAAATAGCTGCTTTTAAATATTCGGCGGGCATTCCTAACCCGTAAATACAGCTAATTGAAGCCACAACAATCACATCTCGCCGTTCAAATAATGAACGGGTAGCGGAATGGCGCAGCATATCAATTTCCTCATTAATTGATGAGGTTTTTTCAATATAAGTATCGGTAACAGGAAGATAGGCTTCCGGTTGATAATAGTCGTAATAACTAATAAAATATTCGACAGCATTCTCAGGAAAAAATGACCGAAATTCGTTACATAATTGGGCGGCTAGGGTTTTGTTATGGGCTAAAACTAGGGTCGGACGTCCGATTTTTTCAATTACCGAGGCGATGGTAAAGGTTTTTCCGGTTCCCGTTGCCCCCAATAAAGTGCTGAAGGGTTGCCCGTTTTGAATATTATCGGTAAGTTGGGCGATCGCCTGGGGCTGGTCTCCCTGGGGTTGAAAGGGGGCATGAAGTTTAAAGGGTTTCATTGCCAAACTTGATTAAGGATTCAACTAGAATAGCAGCAGGATATCATAGACGGGCGACTGTTAACTGGTGTATGCTAATTTTTATTAAGTTTTGTGGCTTGCTGAGAGGACATTATGGATTCGCCGATTCTAGTCTCGATTAAACCTTGGCTGAATTTTTTTCATCCGGTGTTGATGTGGATTTTGTTAGGATTATCTATTTATGCGATGTATTTGGGGGTACAAATTCGTCGTACCCGAGAAGCGGACGGAGACACCAAAAAAGAGTTAATTAAGGGAAAATTCAATATTAAACATCACCAAATCGGTTCAGTTTTACTGGCTTTGATGGTGTTAGGAAGTATTGGCGGGATGGGTGTGACTTATATTAACAACGGGAAACTGTTTGTTGGCCCCCACTTATTGGCGGGACTGGGAATGACCGGAATGATTGCGATTTCTGCTTCCTTAACTCCCTATATGCAAAAAGGAGTTAATTGGGCGAGATATAGTCATATTACCCTGAATACTATCATCCTGGGACTGTTTGCTTGGCAAGCTATTACCGGAGTCGAAATCGTCCAACGAATTATTAGTAAAATGTGATCCCGGAGGGAATAGGGAATAGGCTGTTACTCTCAACAATTGGGTTAAGTCAGGTGTAAGGAATTAAGAATTATCCCATTTAATGAGAGTACAGCTTAACCCGAAAGTAATTGAATAAAATAAAACACTTACTATGATTCAAATAAAGGTTAAAAACTTCTAAATTTAAAGTGATTAATTTTGATTATTTCCCAACACTAACTATAGAAAATAATATGATTTTAATTGTGGGATATGGGAACCAAATTCGAGGGGATGATGGGATTGGTCAAGCGGTAATTACTGAGTTGGAACAGTTGAATTTAATGAATGTGCGATCGCTTTCTCTGCATCAACTCACCCCGGAAGTTGCAGCAGAAATGGCTGAGGTGGATACAGTAATTTTTGTCGATGCGAGTTTAGAAGGGAAGACAGTTAATATTACCTCCTTAGAACCTTTACCCTCAGATTTATTTAATTGGGGACATTCTTTAAATCCGCGATCGCTTTTATCCTTAACCCAATTTCTCTATCAAAAGCAACCCCAATCATGGTTAATTGCTATTCCTGGCGAAAATTTTGAACTCTCTGAAAGCCTTTCGCAAAAAGCTCAACAAGGCATCCAAGAGGCTTTAAGAATTATTAAAACTTTTATCAATAAAACCTAAAAATAAGTTACAATTAAAACCAACCGTAGTGAGTCCTTCAGGACTGAAAAAAAACCCTAAAGAGGTTACTACAAATAATTATGCACGAAGTTAGTATTATGGAACAAACCCTAGAGATTGCCTTAAACCATGCTAAACAACAAGGGGCAACTCAAATTCATTGGCTTAAAATGAAAGTAGGGGCTCTATCGGGAGTTATCCCAGAGGCGTTAGAATTTGCCTTTGATGTGGTGGCGAAAGGAACAATGGCAGAAACCGCTATTTTTGAAATCGATTCAATTTCTGTTCGCTGTTATTGTCATAATTGTCAGGTTGAATTTCAGCCGGACGATTATATTTATGAATGTCCCCATTGTCATCAATATAGCCTTGATATTCTTCAGGGAAAAGAGTTAGAATTAACATCTTTAGAGGTTTCTTGATTATGTGTACAAATTGCGGTTGCGCTGTTACCCCTGGAACAATTGAAATCCATAGTCATGATCATCACGACCATCTCCACAGCCATGATCATCACCATGATCAACATTCTGATCATGAACATCCCCATCAAACCTTAACAATTCACGAAGCCATTCTCTCTAAAAATGAACGATTAGCAGAACGAAATCGAGGCTTTTTTTGGGGTAAAGGACTATTTGTTTTAAACGTTTTATCCTCCCCTGGTTCGGGAAAAACCGCTTTTATTGAACGGGCTCTAACTGATATTAATTCCTATCTTCCTGGGGCTGTAATTGTTGGAGATTTAGCCACCGATAATGATGCTCAAAGACTCAGACGGTCGGGGGCGCAAGTGGTTCAAATTACCACGGGAAATGTTTGTCATTTGGAAGCGGATATGGTCGCTAAAGCCCTTTCTGAAATTAACTTAGATTCAGTCAAATTATTAATTATTGAAAATGTCGGAAATTTAGTCTGTCCGGCGGCCTATGACTTAGGAGAAAATCAACGAATTGCTTTACTTTCCGTCACGGAAGGGGAAGACAAACCCTTGAAATATCCGACATTATTTAAAACTGCTGATGTGGTAATTATTAATAAAATTGATATTGCGGAAGTCGTGGGTTTTGATCGAGAATTAGCCTTAAATAATATTAAAAAAATTGTTCCCCAAGCTCGAATTTTTGAAGTTTCTGCTAAAACAGGTGTTGGGATGAATGAATGGTATCAATTTTTAGAGCAACAGATTTTAGAATTAAAGATTAATTAGTTATTTAAACTGGAGAGACAGAGAAACCGAGTTTCTGGAAGAAATCCAGTTTCTCTAGTTAAAGTCCAATTTAAGCCGCTTGTCGTTCTTCCTGATCAAAACCATGTAGAATTGGTTTCGGGCCGAATTTAGAAGTAACTCTGAGTAAACGGGGAATTTCAAAACTATTATAAACCCGAAACTCACTTTTAATAGTAGCTTCTGCGGTTCTAACGGCTTGGTTTAATACCAAAGAACCATCGGAGTCTGATACAGAACGATGGAACGTTCCGGGGGGAATCCTTAAAATGTGACGGTTAGCATCTAATCTAACAATATGATAGGGATTTTTCCAAGAAAAATTAACTAAATAAAAAGTACGTCCCCCACTCACTGCTAACAAATTATCTTCTTGATGGGGATGAAGATAAAATTGCCAATATCCAGCTTCGGTGTTATTCGGGCTAATAGCTGGCCCTTCATGGAAGACTAAATCCCGGGCGTTAGAATTAGCAATTGTAATATCAAAAAAACGGACACTGGGAGTATCGCGGAATTTATGAAAGGGGATTAATTCAAATTCTTCTGTCTCCTCTAATCTTTCTTCTCTTTCCTTTTTTACACCAGTTCTTTCTTTTTATTACTCTTAAATTAAATCCAATTTCATCCCAAAACCATACCTGTAATTGTTCTGGACTTTCTTTACTTTAATATTGCTGTGGAGTTTGGCATCTGGAATAAGCAGAATCAACTGGGTATAGCCTTTGATTCTTCTGGAGGGTTTAAACTTCCCAATGGTGCGGATCGTTCTCCTGATATATCATGGATTAGAAGCGATCGCTGGTTCAGTTTAACACCCGAACAACGAGAAGAATTTGTGCCTTTGTGTCCTGATTTTGTGGTAGAATTACGTTCAGCAACTGACTCCCTAAAATCTCTACAAGATAAAATGAATGAATATCGAGAGAATGGGGCAAAATTAGGATGGTTAATTGATCCCAAACATAAACGGGTCGAAATTTATCGCCCTCAACAAGAAGTAGAAATATTAGAAAATCCGACAACATTATCAGGAGAAGATATTTTACCCGGATTTCTATTAGATTTAACCTTAATCTGGTAAACCCGTAGTAAGCCCTTCAGGGCTTTATCCCTAAAAATAAGAGGTGTAAAAATGTATAGAATGTATAGGATGTCTCAGGTCAAAATTTTGGAAAAAAACGCTGATCAAATTACTTTTCAAATTGGTCAAAAAAAAAGTTATTTATCAACAGTTTTCATCATCATACTGTTTATATTGACTTTAGGTTCTTCAATTTCGGTATTAATGTCGTTGATTTCTGATATTCTTGATGGCAATTTATCTTCTCTCTTTATCATGTTGTTATTTGTTGTTTTTTGTGCTTATATTTTTTTTATAACTTTTTGTCAATTCTACTGTTCATTATGTACTTTCAATTTCAAAACTCATCAAATTGAACTATTTCAAGAAAGTCGAATTAGGAAACAGCAAATCACAGAAAGTATTGATAATTTCTTGAAATTCAAGATTACACAGTCATCATCATCTGACCGTGGCAAGGAACTTTCAGTATATCTTGAATTTGTATCTAAGAAAAATATTTATTTGGGAATAATTGGAGGAGAACCAGAAGACGATGATCGACGAATGTTGTATGAAATTGAACACTGGATTGAAACGAATAAATAATATATAGCAAGTCTAAATCAGTTTTAAAAATTGTCTAAGATTACATTAATATGTGGGGGATGCAAGCGTATTGGTGTCAATTTTAGCTGAAAACTTCTGGTTTTACCCTGAGATGAGATCCCCCTAAATCCCCATTAAAAAGGGGGACTTTGAAGTCCTTGAAAATGGGGCTAGGGGGATCTAATACTAAAGAAAAAGTTAATAGACTAATCGCCACTAGAACAACTATCTCCAGAATCTCCAGAATCACCCCAGGAACAACTATTATCAGAGTCAGAGGAATCATTATCACTGTAGTAACTATCGCCATAATAATCACTATTATAATACCTGCCCTTTTTAGGGTTTGGAATACATTTTTTAGTTAATTCTTTCACTATCTGATCAGCAGCTTGTTCCTGACCGAGAGGAACAAAAATAGAGCGAGTGATCTCCCCATTGGGTTCATCGGCAAATAAGCGAGTTGTCAGAACAAAATCTCGATCGGGTTCGGATTTTTGTACTTGATAAAATAATTCAAATTTTAAGACTCGTTTTGATAAATTGATGCTAGATAAATGATAGGGTGTTCCTTCCCAGCGCCAATATTCACCATCCGCATAAAACGCATTTTCACCAATATAAACATCACAAATATTTTTGCTTCTTTTGGCTGCTTCAAAAATCCCAGCTATAAAACATACTAATCCTATTCCGAAGCCAATACAGATCTCTACTCCCAGTAAGTTAATCAGATCTTGAAGCCAATTTCCCGTCGGATGATAATGAAATTTTCTGCCGTTTAAAATTTCAATGATTAGAATAACAATTATTATAAACGGAGACCATAATAATAATATCCCAAGTCCTTCTAAAAAAATATGAGATGCAATCCATTTTCGATCTCGTTCGGTGTATTGCCAGCGATACCAATAGTTGTCTTGATTACTAATAAAATCTCCCGCTAGTTGACGATTAATCTGATCGGTGATCTGAGTTTTTTTGAGATTAAGAATAGCCGCCCAAGCGATATAAATGACAATCATTACAATTGAGACAACAAGAAGAGTAAAGATTCCAACCATTAATAGTAAATCCTTTGCTATTAATGGATAAATAAAACTCATGGAGATCACAAATAAAGCGGTTCCTAACCCTAAAATTACCCAAAGCTTGGGGGAGCCGATTTGGGTTAATTCTTCTTTGTCAGTGTAAGATTTCATGATGTTTTCCTTTGTTTAGGTAAGATTTAGAGGTGTTTGAGAGAGTGCGATCACATTTTTTAATTTAATATCAAAAAAAACAGATTGATTGATTGGGTAAAGGACAGATTTTCTGTTTTATGGGATTTTCTCTGAGAATAAGTTTTTGCAATTGAGTCAAAGAAGATAAGGAGCTAATATCACTAATTTGATTGTTACTGAGGTAAAGACTTATCAATTGAGTTAAACCAGATAAAGGGCGAATATCACTGATTTGATTGTTAATAATAGAAAAAACTTTTAATTGCGTCAAAGAAGATAAAGAGCTAATATCACTGATTTCATTGTTATAGAGATAAAGACCTTTCAATTGAGTCAAAAAAGATAAAGAGCTAATATCACTGATTTCATTGTTGCCGAGGGCAAGCTCTCTCAATTGAGCCACAGTGGATAAAGGACTAATATCTCTGATTTCATTGTAATTGAGGTTAAGATATGTCAATTGAGTTAAACTAGATAAAGGCTTAATATCTCTGATGTTATTGTAACTGAGGTCAATCTTTGCCAATTGATTTAAACTAGATAAAGGCTTAATGTCACTAATTTCATTGCTAGATATATCAATTTTAGTGCTTTCAGATAAGATTTGATTTGCTTTATTACAATCCGTTGTTTCTGCTACTTGTAATAACACTTCAATCGTATGTTTAGTTTCTTCGCCAAGTTGGTTTTGATTTTCACACCATTGGGCAAAGGTTTTAAACTCTGTTGGGGGTTGGGCTAATAAATAACCGTTAGAGATTCCTAGAGTTAATACAAGTCCGATTAATAATGACGATGTTAATCTTTTCATGATGGGTTATCCTCTGGCTGAATTTACCCTAACCATCAATCAATAAAACCCTTTTAACTTATTCCCTACTCTAGTTGATAACTCTAGCTTATAAGTCGGAACATTAAAAGGGAATTATGTTGATAGTTGAGGTGACATTGTTGGGCTAGATTATGATTATTAAAAGCCCAATTTATTACGTCAGTTCTTGAACGATCTTTTGCATTTTATCTTGATAATCTTTAGTTGTAATATAATCAGCAACAGATTCTTCTAAAACCATCATGTTTTTTTCATCTGCACTAAATGTGCTGACATCTTCTGTGAAAAAAGATTGAAATCGTACATAGTCAGTTTCGTGTTCAAGAAGTTGTTCAGCAATATAATCTGTGGCATCAGTGGAACCATCTGCAAATACATCCATTAAGGGAATACTTCTAATAATACTTGCCCAATTGAAAGCTCCCCATCCTTGGGATTGTCGAATGGTAATTCGATGTAATCCTGCACCAACTCCAAAAGATACAACTAAATTGGGAAGTTGTTTGAAAACTTTTCGACATTCAGCAATGGCACAAAGAACTGGATTATTAGCAACTAAACCGCCATCAATAAACGGAAGACCTTCATTGGGAACTTTTAAGTTTGACTTTTTGCCAAGTTTTTTAGCTTCTTTAGCTTGTTTTTGGACTCCATAAATAAAGTTATCATTATCAATCAGATGAGCCGGAAAAGCAACAGGAGCAGAACAAGAAGCTTTACAAATTTCCCAAATTGGTACACTTTTGTAGAGATCGTCGTTATTTTTAAATATCATTGCTCGACGATTGTAGACATCATAACTAGGGATAATCAGTAAAGGTTTAAGTTCTCCAAATAGCTGTTCTGAGAATCTTTCTCTAAGTACCTCCTCTAAACCTTTACCATCGTAAACAGGCTGAGTCGATATTTTTTTGATATTTTCATTATCTACATCTAAAATATTAAAAGGGTTAAAGGTTGTCCAATCTAAATCTTGCTCTAAGAATCGTTGAATTAAACTGAATACGGTGGATTTAGGGTCAGGAAAAATTCTATCGCCGTCGCATTTAAAAAAACTTCTAATTTCTCTTGCAGATATTCCCTGAGCAACAGCCAGTGCAATAATACTCCCTGAAGATGTACCAGCAATAATATCAAAATACTCTCTCAATTCTTTATCAGGATTGATTGCTTTGAGCTTATCTTCAACTTCTTCTAACATTACGGCAGTTAAAAGTCCGCGAATACCGCCACCATCAAAAGAAAGAATTCGGCGAGGTTTGTCAAACATTTTAGTTGCTCCTTGATATGTATTGATTTGAGGCTATTTATCAACAATCGAAATTAGAATTGATTGAATAGCCTGTAAATACTGTGCTTGCTTTTAGCCTAAAATTGACTGAAATGATTGGGTTATCTCTCACAAAATATAGTTTCAAATATGAAACTTTCCTTTTCCTACACCACCAGTAAAAGCAAGGATGCTTCTTTTTTAGATTGGCTACACAATCATTATCTTAATACTAAGATTTTCATGTTAGTTCCAGTAAAAAATTTTTCATCACCCCCATAAGGTATATAGCATTGATCACTACCAGAATGATATCGTCCTATTGTCCAACCACCACCAATAGGAACAGCACAAATAAAGATTTTGTTTCCATCTGAAGTACGACCGCCGATAATTGCACCATCAGGCTCAAAACTTCCAGTTTTAGCTACCCAAATTGCTTGACCAGAAACTACATTGAGAACTCTATAGTTTGAATAACCGAATTCCCGACCGCCATAGGAAATGAGACACTTTTGAAGACCAGGTGATAGTTTACCAGGTAAAACAAAATTACCTTTAGAATCCGATAAGCTAACTTGACAGACGAAGAATTGTTCATCATTGATATTGACTGGATTATTAGACAAAGCACCATTTCTGCCATATACCCAGGATATTTCTCCTGCCTTCACTAAAGGAGAAAAGGAAAAATTAAAAGCTAAACACCCCAGGGTACTGAGGAAAATTAATTTTTGCAATTTCATTTTTGCTCCTCCGAAAATCATTTTCATAATCTTATTCCTCCTTAACTCTCCTTAAGTTATTAGACTTTCTAACTTTCTGTTCTTAGACTAACTTCCTAAATCGTTGATTGAAAGTAAGAAAAGGTGATCACTTTCATGTAAAGAAACCTAAAGATAAACAAAGAACAGTAAAAAAAGTAAGAAAAGGTGATAAAATACAAATCAAATGATAGTGCGACGGGAATAAACCATGCCAGAGATTACACCTGATGAGGTTTTAGCTCTATTAACTCCTCTGTTTCGATCAAATCGGTTGAATGATACTCAAGAATTGGTGTTGCGGGAGTCTTGGCAAGGAAAATCCTATCGACAAATTGCCACAGCCTTCGACTACGATACAGACTATATTAAAGGGGTCGGTTCTCAATTGTGGCGATCGCTCTCTCAAATCCTAGGAACTCCCGTTAGTAAATCTACTTTTCATGCGGTTATTCGCTCCTATTCCCATCAATCAAAACAGATATCTAGTCAGTCTGAGATTGGATCAAAACCATTAACAGCCCATGATTGTTCTTCCTGTTTAAAGATCGTAATAGCTAAAAAATTAGCATCAGAAAAAATTAGAAATCATCCCAAATATTATGGTTTAAATACAGCAATTGATGTTTCCTTTTTTTATGGTAGAATCACTGAACTTTCAACGCTGAAACACTGGATTTTAGAAGAAAATTGTCGCTTGATTGCTATTTTAGGGATGGTAGGAATTGGGAAAACGGCCTTATCAGTTAAACTGACTCAGGAAATTAAGCAACAGTTTGAATTTGTTTTCTATTATAACCTTAATACTGGTTTATCTTTATCTGAATTACTAACAAAAATATGTGATTATTGTTTGATTTCTCCCCCCCCCCCCCGAATTTATCAGAGAATTGAAGTCGAAATTTTACGCTTTATTGAATACTTACAATACCATCGCTGTTTAATTATTTTTGATGGGTTTGATGCCATTTTTCAAGATAGAATGTTAACAGGAAACTACCGAAATGGATATGAAGAATATGGACAACTACTGCAACAACTAGGAGAAATTAACCATCAAAGTTGTATTCTGATCACCAGTCGAGAAATTCCTCAAGAAATTGCCGTTTTAGCAGGAAATCTTTTACCTGTGCGAGTCTTAAATTTAGAAGGTTTAGATTCTTGAGAGACAGAGAAACCGGGTTTCTGAAAGAAACCGGGTTTCTGAGGTGCTAACTTAAGCCGCTTGTCGTTCTTCCTGATCAAAACCATGTAGAATTGGTTTCGGGCCGAATTTAGAAGTAACTCTGAGTAAACGGGGAATTTCAAAACTATTATAAACCCGAAACTCACTTTTAATAGTAGCTTCTGCGGTTCTAACGGCTTGGTTTAATACCAAAGAACCATCGGGGTCAGAAACAGAACGATGGAACGTTCCGGGGGGAATCCTTAAAATGTGACGGTTAGCATCTAATCTAACAATATGATAGGGATTTTTCCAAGTAAAATTAACTAAATAAAAAGTACGTCCCCCACTCACTGCTAACAAATTATCTTCTTGATGGGGATGAAGATAAAATTGCCAATATCCAGCTTCGGTGTTATTGGGACTAATGGCTGGCCCTTCATGGAAGACTAAATCCCGGGCGTTAGAATTAGCAATTGTAATATCAAAAAAACGAACACTGGGAGTATCGCGGAATTTATGAAAGGGGATTAATTCAAACATACAGATTTTATTTAGGTTATTCGTTTTTCGCTTGTTGTCCTTAGCTTAGTCACACTTCTTAAAACAATCAAAACCCATTAAGCATAGTTTCTATGCGGAAACCGAATAGATAGGTCGGGAAGGAGAGGGGGAATTTTTAAGGTAAGATGTAGTGAGTCCTTTAGGACTCTCTCTCAGAAAGCCCTGAAGGGCTTACTACGGTTTGGAATTGGAGGTAGTCCGACGGTTTATACTCGTCCCTTAGCTCGGTTAATTGAGCAATTGCAACGTTTACCAGGTGTGGGGCCAAAAACCGCCCAACGCCTAGCGCTTCATATTATTAAGCGTCCTGATGAAGATGTGCAAGCCTTAGCCCAGGCGTTATTAGATGCGAAACAGCAAGTTGGTTTTTGTCAGGTTTGTTTCCATCTTTCGGCTGAACCCGTTTGTGATATTTGTCGCAACCCTCAACGCGACCCCGATACAATTTGTGTGGTTTCCGACTCCAGGGATGTCATCGCTTTAGAAAAAACCCGGGAATATAAGGGTAAATATCATGTTTTGGGCGGGGTAATTTCCCCGATGGATGGGGTTGGCCCCGAACAATTAACCATTCAACCCCTAGTCCGTCGGGTGAGTCAACAACAAATTAAAGAAGTGATTATTGCTATTAGTCCCAGTGTTGAGGGGGAAACCACAACTTTATATATCGGTCAACTATTAAGACCTTTCACGAGAGTAACTAGAATTGCCTTTGGTTTACCCATGGGAGGCGAGTTAGAATATGCCGATGAAATTACCTTAGCCCGGGCTTTAGAAGGGCGGCGGGAGTTGGATTAAAACTGACACCCACCCGCTAATAAACCGGGTTTTTGCCTAAGTTATAGATTAGTTGCGAAAACAGGACTTACGCAAAACAACCATATCTAGTAGGGGCGAACGGCCGTTCGCCCCTACAGATGGTGTATAATTGGGTATTCTGCGTAAGTCCTAGAAAAATGATTAAAAAAACAGGTTCAGGTTGTCTTTTATTGGTATCTCTGTCATTTTTTAGCTTGATCTTGGGGATAGACAGTGTTCGAGCCGATAATGATCGAGACGCAACCCCGGAGGAAATTGCTAGAATTAAACAGGTTTTGGCAGGTCAAGGTTGTTCACTCAATGATGATCATGATGTAGAGTTTTATTTCAATCGCAATCGTTATGAAGTTGATGATGTGATTTGCTCCGATGGAAAGATTTATGAGATTTACCTTGATCAAAACTTTAATATCATTTCCAAGCGTCAAGATGATTGAGGGTTGAAACATTAATGCCATAATCTGAAAGCCCTGAAGGGCTTACTACGTTTTGTGGTGAGTACTTTAGGACTCTCTCAGAAAGCCCTGAACAAATTAAAGAAGTGATTATTGCTATTAGTCCCAGTGTTGAGGGGGAAACCACAACTTTATATATCGGTCAACTATTAAGACCTTTCACGAGAGTAACTAGAATTGCCTTTGGTTTACCGATGGGCGGCGAGTTAGAATATGCCGATGAAATTACCTTAGCCCGGGCTTTAGAAGGGCGGCGGGAGTTGGATTAAAGAATACCCACCCGCAGAGTTTCTTGATTTAGACTTGGGTTTTACCAAAAAACCTTAATTATTCATCGCGTCAGCTTCTTGTTGAGCTTGTTCTTGATTGCGACGATATAATGCAGCCCGATTTTGGGCGGTAGCATAGCGTTCAAAATCGGGAGAAACTACTTCCATAGAATCGGCGGCTTGCTGCCATTTCTGGGCGATTTCTAACCATTCTTGACGGGTATCAGCAAATTTTCCCTCGGAGGCGGCTTCTTCTGCGATTTTTACTCCGCGACTAAATTGTTGGGCTGAAGATAAAATTTCTGGCGGTTGAGGAGATGATTTTATATCATTTTGTGACTGAGATTGTAGGGATTCTAATAATTGAAATTGTAAGGCATTATACAGAAGAAATCCCATTAATATTAATACTACAGTAACAGCAATAGCCCAAATTAAATTTTGTTGTATTTGACTAGATTTGGGTTGATTAGATAAGGATTCAATGGCGGAATCTCTTGGATTTGAACCTGAAATTTTATAAAAAATATTAGGTTTTTTAAGAATAATTTTTTCAGACCATAATAGTTGATTTTCAGGATCTTGAGTAATATCCTCTAACCAGAGTAATTGCTTTTCTTGTCGGATACGACTATTAATATGGACTCGACGAATATTAGGCGGTGAAATTGATTCTAAAATCCCACGAACTTTACTAACAACTATTGATTTTTCTAAGGATTCAGCATTCTTCGCTTCACACAGCAATTGCAAGATATTATTGATATAAATAGCCCGATTAGTTACCCCTAAATCAGTCATTTCTTGATTAAGAATTTCAATGATAGCTGCAATACGGCCTTTGTGAGCTTGTTTATTGATGTCATTCATGGAATTTGAAATTTTTAACTCGATAATCCGGTTTTTTCTTGAAAAATATAAAGGGGATTTAGAAGTTATCCCCTATCTATTTAATAGTCTTTTATTTGTGAATAAATTCTCCTAATTTACGAGTAATGGTTTCAATCAGTTGTGCTTTAGAATCAGAGGGATTATCCATCTCAACTTCCAAACGTTCAACTACCTCGGAAGGAAGATTAAGTAAGTCTAATAATTTTTGATAAGCTGCGGCTTCGTCGGGGTTAATTTTAGGTTCATCTGGCGTGCGAGAACTGGAATTAATTACTTCATATCCTAAAATAAGTACCAATTCCCGTTCTGGTTGGGTTTCTAGTTTAGGAATTAACTCCTCCAAGGGGATATTTTGCATTAAATAATCCCTTAATTCCTGTTGAAGTTCCTGCTGTTGTTGTTCCTGTTTAGCAAATAAACGGCTAAACTGATCTAGCATCACATTAACTTCTTCAGTGGCTAATTCTCCATCTGACCAAGCCATCGATGCTACAACCCGCAAAAGATTCATCTGACGGGGTGTAATTGAAGGGGGAGGCGGGACTTCCATTAACCTAACCTGTGAATATTTCCCCCTAATTATGTCATAAATTGTGATAGGGACAACCTAACCAACCTTCAAAGTTTCGTTTTTGTTCAGGGGTGGGTTGGGCTACGGAAATAATTTTGTAATGATTAGGACGGGGATAGGTCAAGGTAACTTGACAAGTTCGCAACAAATCTTGATGAAAAAATGTTAATTCTACTATATCCCCAGGTTTATAATCTTTTAAACGTTCATGGAATTGGTCGGAGGTGACTTTGAATCCATTTAAGGCTAAAAGTTCATCGTTAATATCTAATCCTGCGGTTTCGGCGGGACTATTTGTTTCTACAAATTTGATGATTTCTTTGCCTTTTTCCGATGCAACTTTACAACCCAAATAGGGGGTTTCATCGGTGGTTTCTGCAATTAATTGTAAACCAAAGGGTTCTAAATATTCATTATAGGGAAGTTCGGTAATTCCATACAAATATTGTTGGAAAAAATCGCTTAAAGATGTTTCAGCAACGGACTCTATAATCTGTTCTAATTGTTCGGGGGTAAAGCCAATTTCTGGTTGACCAAATTCTTTCCACATTTGGCGCATTACATCATCCAAAGAACGGGAATTTCCATGTTTACTTCTAATCAATAAATCCAGTAAGAATGAAACTAATTCTCCTTTTAAATAATAGGAAATTTGGTTATTATCACTATGGGATTCTCGCCGATAAAGTTTAATCCAAGTATCCCAACTCGATTCACTTAATGGTTGAACTAACCGCCCGGGAATGGTTTGTAAGCGAGTAATTTCTTTAGAAATGGCATGAAAAAAGCCCTTAACATCAAAAATTCTCGCCCGATAGGGAATTACCATATCGTAATAACTGGTTGTTCCTTCGGAAAACCACAGGGAAGGAGTATAATTTTCCTGTTCATAATCAAACACTTCTAATGCTTTCGGACGAATGCGTTTAACGTTCCATAAATGGAAAAATTCATGGGCGACTAACTGCATAAATCTATTATATTTATCGGGACTACGGAAGCCAAATCGAGAATAAATTAAAGAACAAGACTCTTTATGTTCTAAACCACCAAAACCATGATTAGAAAGATGTAACAAAAATAAATAACGTTCGTAGGGTAGTCCCCCAAATAATTCCGATTCTATGGCGATAACTTTTTGGAAATCCGTAATTAACCTTTCAGGATTAAGATTTCCTTCGCCCCAAATCGCTAATTGATGGGATTTTCCCTCGATTTCAAATTCATATAAACGATGGGTTCCGATTTCAAAGGGACTATCAACTAAGGTATCAAAATTATCAGCATAAAACGTATTAGGTTGATGGGAAACCGGGGGTAAAGTGGTGCTAACCATCCAATTTTTAGGGGGTTCTATGGTGACTTGAATTGATTGTTGTTTATATTCGGGTACATATAAAAATAAAGCCGCCCCATTAAAATAACCATGGGAACTATCTAAATGATTGGTTCTTACACTTAATTCATTCGCAAAAATTCGATAATCAACTGTGATTTCTGTGGCGGAATTAGTTGTAATTCGCCAATGATTTTTACTAATTTTTTGCCAATTTAAAGGGCTTCCATCCTGGTCACGAACAGCAAAATCCTGTAAATGTCGGGAATATTCCCGCACTAAATAGGAGCCCGGAGTCCAAACGGGCATTTTTAAATCTAATACGGAGGATGAAATAATATCTTTTTGAATCCGTAAGGTAACTTCAAATAAATGGGATTCTGGTTTAGGAATGGCTACCCAATACTGTAAGCTAGGAATAATTATAGCTTGATTATAAGCACGGGTTTGAGTTGCTTCAGTCATGATTTTTAAAGATAAAAAAAATTGTTAATAAACAATAATTTTCCCCTCCGTCAAAGAGAAGGGAAAATTAACAACGCTGAATTTTAGCGTTGAATATTTGGGATTTATTGGCTAGAAAGATGGTTTAAATGTTTGAGATTGAGTAAATGAATCATTTGTTTTTCTTCATCAATATTCATCCATCCTTTACTCATAATTTTATCCATAATTTTAGTTGTTTCTTCTAAAGAAATATCCGTAACATCTGCTAAATCTTGGAAAGGAATATTAAAAATATCCGCCCCTTTTTCCGTGGGCTGACCGTAATTTTCAGCTAATTCTACCAAGGTATTGGCGAGTTTAACCGCCGGAGGTCGGTGACGAATTTGATACCGTTGGTTGGTTTGACGCAAACGACGCACCATTAACTGCAACATTCTATGGTGAAGCTGGGGATCTTTAAACAGCGTCTGGATAAAGCGTTGAGCCGAAACACTAATTAACCGCACCGAAGATAGGGCGATCACATCATTGGCCCGGGGAGATTCATCTAAAATCGCCATTTCTCCGAAGAAATCTCCTCGCCCCAAAATGGCTAATGTGACAACTTCATCCCCCGATAACCGTCGGACTTTCACCCATCCAGAAACGACAAAATAGACTGCATTCCCCCAAGCATCTTCCATGACCACCGCCCTATCAGCCGGATATTCATGTTTGACAGCAACGGATAGCAGCCATTCTAATGTTTCAGGATTGGCCCCTTTGAATAGTGGAAAAAGCTCGCTAAAAGCTTCAGTTTGCATGAGAATTTGCTACGTTTTTTAATTAGTAGATTACCGATCTACTATGATGAATATTACCAAAATATCTCATAAATTGATCTAGTTGCAAATAGAAAAACGGGTTAACCCTGATAAATTCAGGTTAACCCGCAAGCTTGGGAACGCTTAGACCAACTATTTTTGGACAACCAATTTCACGTTGGCGTTTTGCAGACCGCGCTGTTTAACATCAGCTAAGGTCTTATTAACGGCGTATTTTTGATTAATAGAGTTGATCAGTTCGGTTTGGTTGTGTTTTTTAGCCACACCCCACAGATCAGCAATTAAATCGAAAGTACCATCGCTGTTGCGAGACCAACCGAGGTCATATTCGCCTTCAAGGACTGCAACCAAGTCGGCACGAACCCGTTGGCCATTATAGCCACGAACATCAGCATTAGTTTTAGTGCTAATACCAATATCACTCAGAGAAGCTTTCAAGATTTCGGAATCGGCGATTTTAGTACGCAGTGTGCTAAAGTGAGACATTTCGGTATCCTCCGTGAACTGAAAACGAAACAACAACGGTTTGGTTAGAATCAATGCCGTCTTTATAAGAGGGGACGGCTTTTTTTGGTTTTGGGAACTGCTAGTCGGTTTTGGGGACTAGCCTTAACTCCTATTTGGACTAGGAGTAAGCCTTTAGAACTCCATGCGCTGATATTCAGCGACGGAGGACGCAGCCGGACGTGCACGCTGTCTTGCCCAATCTCGTAGTGCGGTGACCTGTTCGTTCATGGTCTTGGACAAGGGCATCGTGGACTTAATCGCGGCAATGATATCAAGCTGCGTAAACTCGCGGTCTTGAGCAAAGGCTTCGTACATCGAAGCGATTACGGCCTGCTCAATTTCTGCTCCAGAAAAGCCTTCGGAAACCTTAGACAGTTGTTCTATGTCGAAGCGTTCGATTTCCCGACGGCGTTTGGACAGATGAATTTTAAAAATATCTTGGCGTTCTTCTTGGGTGGGTAAATCCACAAAGAAGATTTCATCAAATCGACCTTTTCTGAGGAATTCCCCCGGAAGGCGTTCGACGCGGTTTGCCGTTGCCATGACAAATACAGGAGAGCTTTTTTCCTGCATCCAGGTCAGGAATGATCCAAAGATCCGGCTTGAGGTTCCACCATCGGAGTCTGCTGATCCGCCACTACCCGCAAAGGATTTATCTAATTCATCAATAAATAAAATCACGGGGGAGATTGATTCAGCCGTTTTTAAGGCGTTTCTCAGGTTGGCTTCGGAACGACCTACCATAGAACCGTCATAGACCCGACCCATATCTAACCGGAGTAAGGGTAATCCCCATAACCGAGAGGTGGTTTTAGCAATTAGGGACTTTCCGCATCCGGGTATCCCTAAAATTAACATCCCCTTGGGTTGAGGTAGACCATATTCCCTTGCTCTTTCGGTGAAGGCGTTGGAACGTTGGTGTAACCAGCGTTTCAGTTCTTCTAAACCGCCTACGGAATCTATGGTTTCATCGACATCAATGTATTCTAAAATGCCATTGCGTCGAATTAGTTGTTTCTTTTCGGTGAGAACAACATTCACTTCTTCTTCCGTCAGACGTCCGGCGGTGACTTGGGCTTTGCGGTAGACTTTTTCGGCCTCATCCTGGGTTAAGCCTAAAGCTGCTTTGAGCAGTTTTTCTCGTCCTTCGGTGGTTAAACGTCGAGACCGAGCTTGTTCCAGTTGGGAGGTTAAGACTAAATTCAGTTCTTTCATATCGGGTAGAGCGAAGTCCAGAACCACAACTTCCTTCTCTAGCTCGATAGGAATAGATTGGATCGGCGACATTAAGATGATGGTCTTATTTGTGCCTTTGAAACTGGCGATCGCATCCCGCAAACACCGAGTCACTTCAGGGGAATCCTTGAAGGGATGCAAATCTTTAAATATATAGATACTTCCGCTTACGTTAGGCTCCTTGTGCCGAATCGCCCACTCAATCGCCGCTTGGGGAGAGACTGTGTTAGATTGAACCGCCGTTCGGGCCTGATCATATTTGACTAAACCGCGAGTGACTGTCCACACATAAACCTCTCTCTGGCGCTTGGCTTGTGCGATTTTAGCTATAGCCTGCTCAGACCGCTCTTCCTCGGAGGTGACGAGGTAGATCAGAGGATATCGGGCTTCAATTAAGATACTGAGTTCTTCTTGCATAGTCCTCGATCCAATAGAGACGGTTTAACGTTTACAGAATTTGCTAGTCCTAACCTCCGATGAAGCTAGGGATTTAGCAGGGAACCAGTTTTTCCTCTCCTGATTGGGCTGTGCTAGATTCCATCTCTCTTACAGACCCGACTGGTAGTTCGTCATCGGATAGGATGCTGGGTTGCTCTCTCAGGGAGGTCAATTCCCCTTCCTTGAGGATGATGGAACTGGAACAGTCTGGACAGGAGTAAACCCGATGGGCTTGTCCATAGGATGCCTCCACTTCATCGACTAACTCGGAATTGTTCAGGTAAAAAACAATCGCCCGTTCAGCAATGGATGACATCGGCTCTGATTCAACTGCCGCTTTTATTTTTAATTTGCGATGCAGTTCCGGCGGAATATATAAAGTGACTTTTTGCTTATTTTGCATAAGACTGTGAACTTGTGTACCCGGGTATGTGTCTCAAGATAACGAACCTTTTTCCAGATGTCAAGACGTTATACCTCTATAACGGCATTTTTGTAATATTTCGTTACATTGTGTGGGTGGACGGCCCTGGGCTGTTTCATTTTCCATTGCCAACCCCTAAGACCTAACCCCCCAACCCCCTTCCCTAGTAGGGAAGGGGGAGTAATAAATAATTTTTTATGTTTAATAGTAATAATTAGTCCCCCCTCTCCCCATCAAAAGGGGTTCGGGGAGAGGTCACACAGTTTTTCCTAGAGAATGAAACAGCCCTGGGGGTTTGGGGGCCTGTTCCGGTGTTTCCCATTCCCTGCTATATATAGATAGTTGAGTAACTTTGTTGCTGATCATGAACAATAACCAAAGACAACCGAGAGAAGCATTAAATAAAGCATTTCTGAAAGTCAAAGTCAGCCGCAGCAACATTGAACAATTCAAGACTAACTTGATTAATCTCCTAGAGCATATCAATGAAAAGGAATCAGAAGAATTTCATAAAAATTTGATGGCTGATTTCCTGAAAAATACCTATTATAGCCCTAATTATTTTATTAATACCAGAGAACGTAATGATCTGGTTATTCACAATCAGAAAGATTCTAAAAGCAGTGTGGGTGTTATTCTCGAAGTCAAGAAACCCAAAAATAAAGCAGAAATGGTTAAGGTTGAAAACCTGAATGCTAAAGCCTTACAAGAGTTAGTTTTATATTTTTTGAGAGAACGAATTACCAATAATAACCTAGAAATTAAACATTTAATTGCTACTAATATTAATGAATGGTTTATTTTTGATGCCCAGATTTTTGAAAAATATTTTTGTGAGAATAAACAATTAATTCAACAATTTGAAGATTTTGCAGCCGGACGCTTAACGGGGAAAACCACCGATTTTTTCTATAAAGAAATTGCTAAACCTGCCATAGAAAAGATTAAAAATGAACTACAATTCACTTATTTTAATATTCAAGACTATGAAGCATTTGTTAGAGATGATAACCCCGAAAATGATGAAAAACTGATCGCTTTATTTAAGTTACTTTCGCCCCAACATTTATTAAAATTACCGACTGTTAACGATAGTAATACCCTAGATAAAGGCTTTTATAGTGAATTACTCTATCTTATCGGTTTAACGGAAACCAAAGAAAAGAATAAAAAACTGATCAAACGTCAACTAGAAGCACAAAGAAATCCAGCTTCACTGCTCGAAAATGCTATTTTACAACTCGATAGTTTAGATAAAATTTCCCGACTGGAAAAACCCGAACAATTTGGAGAAACTGCACCCGAACAGGTTTTTAATATTGCTTTAGAATTATCAATTACTTGGATAAACCGGATTCTATTCTTAAAATTATTAGAATCTCAATTAATAACTTATCATAAAGGCGATCGCAATTTTGCCTTTCTCAATTTAGATAAAATCCATAATTTTGATGATTTAGATCGGTTATTTTTTCAGGTATTAGCCGTTAAATCTAGTGAGAGAAAACCGGATGTAAAAAAGATTTTTGCTAATGTTCCCTATCTGAATAGTTCCCTATTTGAAACTACCGAACTCGAACATCAAACCCTAGTTATTAGTAATCTGAGAGCCGAAAAACTACCAATTTTATCAACAACTGTTTTAAAAGATACTAACGGAAATAAACGCACCGGAGAACTGAATACCCTACAATATTTATTTGAGTTTCTCGATGCCTATGATTTTAGTAGCGAAGGTTTAGAAGGAATTCAAGAAGAACAAAAAACCCTAATTAATGCTTCGGTTTTAGGACTCATTTTTGAGAAAATTAACGGTTATAAAGATGGGTCATATTTTACCCCAGGTTTTATTACCATGTATATGTGTCGGGAAACTTTGCGGAAAGCAGTTGTCCAGAAATTCAATGAAATTAAAAGTTGGAATTGCCAAACTCTTGATGATTTATATGATAAAATAGAAGATAGAACCGAAGCAAATCGAATTATTAATAGTCTAAAAATTTGTGATCCGGCGGTGGGGTCGGGACATTTTTTAGTGTCGGCGTTGAATGAAATTATTGCGATTAAAAATGATCTGAAAATTTTACAGGATCAAACTGGAAAACGATTAAAAGAATATCAAATTGTTGTAGAAAATGATGAATTAATCATAACAGACGAAGATCATCAACCCTTTACCTATACCCCGAAAAACTCAGAAAGTCAACGCATCCAAGAAACCCTATTTCACGAAAAGCAAACGATTATCGAAAATTGCCTATTTGGTGTGGATATTAACCGCAATTCGGTTAAAATTTGTCGGTTACGGTTATGGATAGAATTGCTAAAAAATGCCTATTATAAAGCGGAGAGTAATTACACGGAATTGGAAACTTTACCGAATATTGATATTAATATCAAGCACGGTAACTCTTTAATTAGTCGTTTTCCCTTGGATGCGGATTTAAAACCAGCGTTAAAGAAAAATAGTATTGATATTGAAACCTATCAAAACGCTGTCCAAACCTATCGCCATGCGGAGAATAAACAGCAAAAGCGAAAGATGGAAAAGTTAATGAATACCATTAAAGGTGATTTTAAAACTACCCTTCAAGGAATTGACCCCAAGAAAACGAAGTTAAGACAGTTAGAGGGGGAAGTTTATAATTTAGAGAATCAACTTTCGCTGTTTGAGGAAACTAAAACCGAACAAAAAGCGCGGGAGAAAAAAGTTGTTAAGTTAAATAATGAGATTGATAAATTAAGGGTGGAAATTGAGGAAATCGAAAGTGGTAAAATTTATGATCATGCTTTTGAATGGCGGTTTGAGTTTCCTGAAATTTTGGATGATGAAGGAAAGTTTATCGGTTTTGATGTTGTGATTGGAAATCCTCCTTATATTCGACAAGAAGAAATTAAGGAATTTAAGGCAATTTTACAGAAAAATTATCAATGTTATACAGGTGTTAGTGATATATTTGTTTACTTTTATGAGTTGGGTTTACATATATTAAAAGCAAAAGGTAATTTAATTTATATCTCCTCTAATAAATATTTGAGAGCAGGTTATGGTGAAAAGTTACGTCAACTTTTGACAGATAAAACAACAATTTATAATTTAATAGATTTCGGTGATTTTCCGGTTTTTGAAGAAGCGATCGCTTATCCTAGCATTATCTCTTTAAGTAAATTGAAATCTGACGCGAATGAATTAAAGGCTTTATCATGGGATCTAACAAAAAAACAAAATATTGCACAATTTGTGACGGTTTTAGAGCAGGATAGTTTTATAATTCCTCAGAGAAACTTAAAATCTGATGGTTGGCGACTAGAATCTTCTCAGGTATTGGACTTGCTTGCGAAACTGCAAAATACTGGTACACCGTTAGGAGAATATGTAAACGGTAAATTTTATTATGGTATTAAAACAGGTTTTAATGAGGCTTTTATAATTGATCGCCAAACAAGAGATAAATTAATCGCTGAACATTCTTCGTCTGCGGAAGTTATTAAACCTTTGCTGCGTGGTCGTGATGTTAAAAGATGGCGAGTTGGTTTTGCTGATCAATATTTGATCAAAATTGAATCTTCTGAAAATAAAAAACATCCTTGGTCTGATCAACCAGAAAAAGAAGCAGAAAAAATTTTTTATAACACATATCCTGCGATTTTTAAATATTTTAATAAATTTAAGGAATCCTTAATTAAAAGATGCGATCAGGGTAAATTCTTTTGGGAATTGCGATCTTGTATTTACTGGAATGAATTTGAACAATCTAAGATTATTTATCCAAATATTTGTAAGAGTAATGAATTTGCTTGGGATGAATTAGGCTATTACACAAATCAGAAGGCATTTATTATTCCCACCCATGATAAATTTCTACTAGCAGTTCTTAACTCTAGCGTAGTGCGGTTTTTGTTTCAGCATTTACTATCAAAATTACAGGGTGATTTCTACGAGCCAAGCTCAATATTTATAAAATATTTCCCTATCCCCACCGCCAGCCAATCAGAGTGTGAAGCCATAAAAAACCTTGTTCAAAAATGTCTTAATCCTCAAGAGGAAGATGTTAAAAAGATTGAAACAACAATCGATCAACTGGTTTATGAATTATATGGATTAACAGAAGAAGAAATTAAAATAGTTGAGGGTAAAACCTAAAAAAAGATTATCCATTTCCCATCATTTCCCCCTCGTTTCTAGGTTCTACCTAGAAATGCTATTCATGGAGGCTCCGGCTCCTATTATTACTTGAGGCAGAGCCTCAATATTAGTATTCCAATGCAGAGCATTGGAACAAGAGGAAAAGATGATCCACTTCCTCTGATTTTCTCCTCTTACTATAGTTTTTCCCATTCATCTCGGCTAATATTCGCCTGACGTAACAGCCGACTCAGTAAATTTTTACTAATATCACCTTGATGGGGGTTAGGAATAGTTAACCTGACTTCATCCTTAATCATATATTGATGTTTTCCCCCAGGATAGGGCCCTTGAAAACCAGCTAGTTTCAAATAGCGCACAAAATCTTTCCATTTAATTGCAGAAAATGGTGGCATTAAGCAACCTCGTTTTCAAGATTTAAGTTAATCTGGTCTAAAATCGGTAATTGATGACCCAAACGTAACCCTAAAATGATCCATCCTTCTAACGCATCTTGTAAATTTTCTCGACATTCTTCTAAGGTTTTACCACTACTCCAAACTCCCTGACAGTCGGGTATTTCTCCATAAAATATCCCATCATCTAAAATCTCATATTTTGCCCGATTCATGCCTGCATAAATATAATCTGTTAACATCATTTAAAGTTTCCTTAATAACGAGTTTAATTCAAATTCAGGATAATTAGCGATCGCAAAGAAGATTCAATTGAGAAGGGAGTTAATCCAGTCACGCACTTCTCCTTTATGAATAAGATTTGAAGGTTCTGATTGATTATTTACGGAAGTTATAGTATCTTTCAAAACTTCATACATTACAGGTTCATAAGCCGGATGATCTCGTTCTATGACCTCTAATTTTTGATATCCTAATGCTTTCATATCCTCAATCAAAATTGGTTGAGTTGATCTTGCTTCTGAGGATAAACCCTGACGCGCTTTTTTCCAAGGAAATTCTAGGTGAGTCATCCCACTTAATCTATAGGCGTGATACCCGCCAAAATAATCCCAAACTTCTTCTAAAACTAACTTCTGATCATCAGGAATTTCTAAGATAATTTCTGCATCAGGAATTGGGAGTTGATTGGCTTCAAATTCACTATAATATTGATAAGCAGGAGGACAAACAGGGCCATAACGCCAAGCTTGAATTTCTTCTTCAAATAAAGGCTGATCATAGAGGGCTAAATATAAGCTTTGTGCATAATATAAAAGTTTTTGTACTTTCATATTTGTCATTTCTGCTTCTATACCATCCTGATAAGCTTTTACAATAAAATAGCGAGCTATGTTGAGAGAATTAATCATGTCTCTAACCTATCTAGCTAAATTGAAAGAGTTAATTTGACAAACATTTAAAACCTATCTATATTATATCATAATTGATTCAAGAATACAATTAATCAAAAGGGTAACTTCCATGCAATATGCTGTCCTGAACGTAAATAATCTGCGGGTTGAGTTTGAAACCGACGAACGGACGCTTACCGCCGTTGATGACATTTCCTTCCAGGTCGGACGGGGACAAACCCTGGGAATTGTAGGCGAGTCCGGTTCAGGAAAATCCGTGACAGCATTAGCAATTATGGGGTTACTTTCGACCGCAACCACTCAAGTTAGCGGGGAAGTTTGGTTTCAAATTCCCGAATCTGAAGACTATAACTCCTATTCCCAACCCGTTAATTTATTACAACTTTCATCAACTCAAAAACAAACCTATCGCGGCGGTCAAATTTCCATGATTTTTCAGGAACCTATGACCTCCCTTAACCCCGTATTTACCATTGGGTTTCAGTTAACCGAAGCTATTATTCAGCATCAAAAAATATCCCCTAAACAGGCGATGTGGAAAGCTGCATCCTTATTACAGGAAGTTAAATTACTCCCAAGTGATGATCAATTAATGCAGCAAGCATTAGAAGAACAAAACCATCAAGCAACATCCCGTTCTCCCCAGGAATTACAAGATAAACGCACTAGAAAAAGAGAAGTTATTCAACAGGTTAATGCTCAAAAACGAGCTATGTTAGATCGATATCCCCATGAATTATCCGGGGGACAATTGCAACGGGTAATGATTGCTATGGCTATTTCTTGTAACCCCATATTATTAATCGCGGATGAACCGACAACGGCCTTAGATGTGACGGTACAAGCAACAATATTAGAGTTACTTCAAGAGTTACAAGAATATCGGGGAATGGCGATGATTTTTATTACCCATGATTTGGGAATTGTTGCTCAAATTGCTGACCAAGTGGCGGTAATGTTCCAGGGAAAAATAGTCGAGTCAGGAACTATTCAGCAAATTTTTACAGCCCCTCAAAATCCCTATACTAAAGGTTTATTAGCCTGTCGTCCCACCTTAGATAACCCGGCGGTAAGATTGCCAACGGTGGCGGATTTTATGGAGGTTGTTACCTTGGAAAATGGGGAAAAAGAAATTCGAGAAAAACCTCAAGCAGAAGTTAATAAAATTTATAATAATATTTCTAATATTGCTTTAAGTTCTAAATCTTTTTTATCAAGTCTTCCATCAGATAATACACTTTTATCCGTTAAAAATTTAAGAGTTGGTTTTAAAATACCCGGAGTATTGGGTCAAACTAAACGGTTATTTATGGCGGTTAATGATGTTTCTTTTGAGGTTTATCCAGGGGAAACCTTGGGATTAGTGGGAGAATCAGGCTGTGGAAAAAGTACCTTAGCCAGAGCAATTTTACAACTAATTAAACCCTTGAGTGGTCAGGTATTATTTGAAAGTCAAGATATTACTGCACCTTATTTAGAAACAGCTATATTTAGTGGATTTAACAATTATCGAAATCAGCAACAGTTTAATCATAAAATGCGTTGGGTGCGGCGAAATATGCAGATTATCTTTCAAGATCCGTTTAGTTCCCTTGACCCTAGAATCAGCATTGGCGAGGCGGTCATGGAACCTTTAATTATTCATCAAGTGGGAGATAATTTTCAGGAAAAATGCGATCGCGTGGCTTATTTATTAGAAAGAGTTGGATTGAATCCTGATTTAATGCGTCGTTATCCCCATGAATTTTCCGGGGGACAAAGACAACGGATTTGTATTGCTAGAGCTTTAGCATTAAACCCTAAATTTATTATTTGTGATGAATCAGTTTCCGCCCTAGATGTTTCGGTACAGGCGCAGGTTTTGAACCTATTAAAAGAGTTACAATCGGAATTTAATCTAACTTATATTTTTATTTCCCATGATTTAAGTGTGGTTAAATTTATGAGCGATCGGATTATTGTTATGAATCAAGGAAAAATCGAAGAAACCGGAACTGCCGAAGAAATTTATCGTTATCCCAAACAAGCCTATACCCGTCAATTAATTGCGTCTATTCCTTCAGGGAATATTAGAAGTAGTAACTTTAATTGAACTAATTAACAAAAGCAGAAATTAAAATATAGCACTACGCATTACAGTTAGGACATTTCTAAATCCTGAAACCCTTTCACTTCTTACTGTTCCCTGTTCCCTGTTCCCTTGCGCGTAGCGCTATAGTACAAGGGAAAAGGTAAAAACCAATAGTTTCCCTTGGTTTATCGACTGGAGTTGGGAAAAAATTTATTATACTTTAGCCTTAGCTTCTTGAGCCACAATCTCAACTTCATCCTCCGCTAATTGTTTTAACATAGTTTCAACTTCGCTACCCCCTAAACGACTTAACGCTTGGGCGACCCGATGGCGAATTTGCCAGTCTGAATTGGTCACATAGGGAACTAATAAAGGCACTGCCCGCCTGTCACCTAATTCCCCTAATGCACTAATAGCAATGGTTTGAATTAAACTATTTTCATCTTGAAGGGCTGTTTCTAATAATTCAAAAGCGCGAGGTTCTTCGATAACTCCCACCGCCGCCACAATACTCAGTTTAAGTAACCATTCTGGTGTAGTATTATAGATGTTTTGTAAATCATCAAAGGCATCCTTAAGTTTCAACGCCCCTAACCCATCCGCCGCCGCCGATTGCACATCAATTTCAGGATCATTTAATAAGTGATAATGCAGGACTTGATAGGAGGTTTCTAAATCCTGCTTCCCCAAAGTTGCCATCTGACTAATAGCCGCATATCGTACCCGACTATTACTATCTTTAATCGGGACTTGAATTAACTCAAAAGCGATCGCTGGGGGCAGTTGTCGGAGTTGATTGACACCGCGCAAGCGATCGCCAAAATCACTAGAACTTAACAACTTCTCAACAGATTCAGGGGTAATTGTCATAAAAATTAAGGTTTTGAAATGAACGCTCTAAATGGTTTTGAAATGATCAGGATAATATCATATTTTTTGACTTCAATAGATCAATATTTTTTTAAAAACTTGGCAAAAACGAACACCAAGCCAGGGTCAAAACCTAATGTCCCGACCAGCCTTGTTTTTATTCACAAAATCCGATAAATTTTAACTCTTTGCCATTGCCATCACCCGCAGAATATCGCCACAGGTGAGAATCCCAATCACCTTACCGGAATCATCCACCACAGGTAAACGATGAATGCGCTTTTCATTCAATAACCGGGCGGCATCGGATAAAGATTTATTAGGGGTAATCGTAATAATCGGGGCAGGAGTCATCACTTCTCCCACAGTTTGGCCTAATGCCTTATGCAATTCCTGTTCATACCGGGAAAAATTTTCCAGGTAAATAATACTGTCAAGAAAAGTAATATAAGTAGGTGGAGTCACACCGCTTTCTTGCCACATCAAATCCGTTCCCGAGATAAAACCCACCAAATGGCCGGATTCATTTACCACAGGTAAACAACCAATATGTCTTTCCACCATCAGTTGCAGTGCTTCTCTGAGTGGCATCTCTGGCTTAACCAGGATTGGATTTGGGGTCATCACCTCAGCAACAGTCTTGGGCATGATTTCTGCGTGTTTGTTAAACTTTCCAATCCCGATCATATCAGTTATTAGCAGCCCTGACTTGTTGCTGCAACCGCCAAATCTCAAGCCAACACGAGAAAAATCCGCCCCATCAAGCCACTGAGCCTGTCGAGATAAGGACGGAGCTTGATTCCCTTGGAAAATTGGATTGAACAACAATTGTCCAACCTATTCGGGACTAGATTCGGAAGTGGGATTACGAATTTGTTCCGCTTCGGGACAATCTTCAGAAACTGGCAGATCAAAATAGCACCTGGGAACGGAGGCCAACTTCTGACTAATTGATCCAATGCTTTCTATGCGGATCATTTCTTCCCAAGAACAGACCTCATCTTCCTCATCTGTCTCATAACGTAGCGTGACTAGATCTCCCTCAATGTCTGTAATTCGAGCTTTCTCAATCCAACGTTGCTGATCTCGTAAGAAAATAGAGACTTCCCGACCGTCACAACAAAGTTGATAAATCTTGCGATGTAGCATTTTTTACTTTTCCTGAGAAGTTCGCTGGCTGATCTGAATTTCACCTGTGAACCTAAGTATTTAAGGTTGAACAGGATACCTAAGCACCTGGTAGTATACCGGATTACAAGGTGATCAGTCTAGTCAAAACTGTTGTCCTTATATTTTAACCCTTAACATAAATTTAGCTTCAATAAAGCCTAAATAAATTACCCCGTAATGGTTGTTTGATTCTTGGAGGGCGGGGAATAGCCAATCTTGCTATGGGTGATGGAAAAAATGTACTCTATAGGTTTTGAGTTCTGCAACTGCGATCGCTCCCATGGTTTGACTTGAGTGGGTGACTCAAATAGGAGCGATCGCCCAGCCTCCAATGACTATCATCATATAGGTCAAGGCTTTTCTATGGAACGTAAGGAAATTTAACAAAAATGAATGATCTGATTGTCCATAAAATTAACATTGCTCATTATCGCTTGATAGAGCTTACAAAACTTGCGGATCAAGCCAAACCATTTTATGATTGGATTGAAAAACACGCCAAGCGCATCACAGGTTCTCATAGGTGTTTAAATGAAATACTATTTGCTTGTTCAAAGAGAGAAATAAAAAAAATAATCAAGGCTTGTTATGATGATAAAAACGATGAAAAGCCTTTGTTATTTGATGGTATTGGCCGTGTTTATTCACATAATAAGGCGTGTTTCTACTTTTTTGCATGGATGATAAGAGATGCTCCCCAGCAAAGACTATCTCCTTTGATTTCTCGGATGCAAAAAGCAAATGGAGTAACTAAGTTACTCGCTGAAACTGATTCCTTAGTTGAACTAATATTTGAGTATCGCACGATTGTAAAAAGTTTTGAGTGGCAAGCAGTAAGGGAAGTTGTAATTGATCGTTTAGAAGGATCTCGTCGTAGCATTAGTGGTCATAATATTGAGGCAAATATAAGAACGGGTCTAATCACAGCGATTCAGCATTATTATTCTATTTATGGCAACTATGGAAAATTTAAAAATATTGAAATTGCCAACAAGCAAATAAAGCTGGGAAAACATACTATTGATGTTTCTGCTAATTTAACGCCGAAAGATGGCACAGATAAAGTAAATTTGTTAATTCCAGTAAAAACAAGAGAAACAGAGGGTGGCGGTCATTCCCATCTGTTCACTCGCGACATCATTACTGCAATTAGTGATATAAAAAAAGAACTTAATAACTATCATATTGTTGTTATAATAGTTGCAGAAAATTGGTCGGCTTCAGAAATAACAAATATAGACGCTCAGATTTACATGATTTTTCATTTCAATAGACATCTCCGAAAATTCCCAAATGCTCTCTATCGCTACTTTTTGAACCTCTAGCACTCCTGTGCCTGGTTCTCCCAAAGTAACGGATTCATAGGCTTTTTCAGTTACATTAATAATAATTAATGAATTTTATCTCTGATATTCAATCATTTTTTAAAAGCATTCTGGGCAATTCTTAGATAATAATACAATCGCTCCTATTCGCCATCTTATTAGTCCACATACTGTCAAGATTACTGCTTCATAATTTTGGCTCTTTAACCGAAATCTTTCTGAAGCAACTCGATAAATTTTTATCAGTCTTATTAAATGTTCGACTACAATCCTTTGTTTGGCTTTTAACCGATTTTCTTCTCGATGTTCAAGCGATATTTCTTGATTCCTCGGTTTCTTATATGGTGTATTAATTGCTGTTTCCCCTACATAAGCTTTATCCCCTCTGTATTTTTGATTATTCCCCAATTCCTCCCTTCTTTCTCTCCACAATTTTAGATCGCTTGTTGCTCCGGTATAACCCACAGCTATATCCACTATTTCTTTCCCGTTTGGCATGACAATGACTTGATTTTTAAAGGTATGTGTTTTTTTCTTTCCTGAGTAATATTTTTTTTGCTCTTCATTGTCTGTTGGTCTTTGCATGGGCTGTTCATAGCTATCTACTACTAACTCAAATTCCAGCAGAATTTTTTCTACCCACTCCCAATCACTCTCGTTTTTTTTTATTTGCTCAACTAAACTGGCTGGCAGTAATTCTCTCAAGATTTTTATCTTGTTATGGAAAATATCATTCGCTGTTGATTCACTCACTTCAAACTGTAACCCTAACATTTGAAATGTCGGCATCTGATGCAGATAAATTAGAGTTAGTAAGATTTGTTCCTCCACAGACAATTTCTGGTGACGACCCCCGCCTGCTTTAATCAACCTGATCTTAGCTTTTTCCTGTTCCTGCCGTCTTTCTTGCTCTAATAACTCCGCGGCTTGAATAAGTTTTATTAGCTGTTCGTATTCCATCCCTAATAGCCTTTTTGCTTGCTGGGGATTCTTGTCCAGATAGTCTCTTAATTTACTCATCTCTCATTGGGGTAAAATCCAATTTTACCATCTTGCTATCCCTCCCCGTTTCTATTTTGGAGATGTCTAATATGAACCCTAACAAATTTATGGGATTTGATGAAGCAGCACAAATAAAGTTTAATAAATATATGGCAACTATTCTGGGAGCATCAAATGACAAGTAATCTCGAAAATATGGTAATTCTTGGTGATGCTAGAACCATCGTACACACACTTCAAGATGATTTTTTCCAAGCAATAGTCACCAGCCCACCCTATTTTGGACATAGAAACTATGCAGAAGGAGAAAATCAAAATGAAATTGGTCAAGAAAGTGATGTTGAAACCTACATATCAAACTTAGTAAGTATATTTAGAGAACTCAGAAAAAAACTCAAGCCTGATGGTTTATTGTGGTTAAATTTGGGTGATACCTATAGAAAAAAATCATTACTCGGCATTCCTTGGAGAGTCGCATTATCTTTGCAAAATGATGGTTGGATACTGCGAAGTGATATTATTTGGCACAAGCCAAATGCCATGCCTTCATCCACTAAAAACCGTCCGACAACAGATCACGAATATATCTTTCTTTTTGCCAGAAACCCAGAATATTATTATGATGCGGATGCCATTAGAGAACCTCATGTAACTTTCACAGACAAATCAAAGATGAAAGGCGGACGAAACCATTTTGGCAAAACAAATGGAACACCAGAAATAGGTAAAAACTCAGGAAATAGCAACTTACACGATGGCAGATGGGATCAAGCTTTCCATCCCAAAGGTAGAAATAAAAGAACCGTATGGGAAATACCACTTAGTAAATTCCGAGATGTTCATTTTTTCCTGGTGCGATTATCTTGAAAAGATGTGCCAATTCCCTGTAAAATCCCTTTTCCAATTAAACCCAATCCTCGACCGACAATATTAGTTAAAACATAAATAATCGCACTTCCGACAAAGGAAATCGCCGCCCGTAGAGGAGGAGCAACAGCATCGCGGGTTTCTAATATTAGTGTTACCGTTAATGGAATTCCCGATAACTTTTCTAATTCGTCTCGGCGGGGGGAATAAATTACCTGTTTTTGAATTCCTCTTTCTCCTAAAACCAGGAGTAAATAAGAACTTTCAAAAATTGCCTTGGGTTCGGCGACATATTGATCAAGACGATATCGCCAGGATAAACTATTCCTAAATTTCTCAATTTCACGGGTCGATAATAAACGTCGATCATAAAATTTGAGTTTGATTTCTTCATAATCTGAAAAATAATTGAGTAACGGTTGAATGATCGCATTTGCTACTTGAATTAACAGATTTTGTAATAACGCTTCCGCACGTTCCATTGCGTCTAAACCTCCCGCCGGACAGGATAAATTATCAATAGTTAAGGGTCTATAAAATAATAAATGCTCAAATAAATCTTTTACTAAAGGGATTTTATTTAAAATATTGTTTTGAATCAAATCAGCATCTTTTAAGATAATTGTCACAATTTCAATATTTTGGTTATTCTTAGTCACAGTATAATATTTCCCAAAAAAATCGAAAGTTGCAGCTTGCCAAAAGTCTGTAATTAAATTAGGTATTTTTTCGGCTAGTTGTTCATATTGCAGGTCAGATAAGATTAATTCATCTAATAATATTTCTAATTGTTTTAACAAGATATACAACAATTCTCGTTTTTTAGATAATCTTAGAATATCAATTTCTAAAGGCATTCCGGTTAAATTAATTAATCCTGATTGCAGTTTTATTACGGTTTTATCAAATAAAACTGATTTTAAATTATTAGCTACAATTCCTGAACTTTTATGATTAGCAGGGTCAGAATTGATCACTAAGGCAATACTTTGATAGTTTTTCAGAGGTTCATAATTATCGGCATTAAAATTATCACTAGAAACTTGAGCAGATACCTCAAGACTGGGTGAGGTTTCCTCCGATAAAAGTTGACTAACAATCCACCTTGCTGTTAGAAGTTCGCGCCGCTTTCCCGTTAGAATTAACTTATTAATAATCGTAATAGTATCTTGTTGATTGAATTGTTCTAAATTTCGTTTAATTTCTTGATTAACTTCTGCGATCGCTTGTTCAATTTGTCGCATTCCGGGTTGAACTAAAAACCCTTGAATATTTCCCAATAATGATCCGGTTTTTCGAGATACTATTCCCATAAACGGTTCTCGATTCAACGCTGCCAAGGATTCTAACCAATAGCGTTCTCCCGCGACTAATTGATTAATAATAATTACTAATTCTCTAACTGGAATCCCCTTATTACAATAACCATCTACCCCAATTTTTTGGGCTGATAGTAATAAATTTTGTAGTTTAACCGTTGTTAATAATAGAATCGGAATTTGAGGATATTGAGTTTTTAATTGTTGACAAAAATCTAAAACAGGGTGAGTTTTAAGCGCCGGATTTTCCTTGATTTTTAACCCCAATTCCAAAATAATTAAATCAACGGGTTTCTGATCCTCTGAATTAGTCTCAGTTTCTAAAACCCTGAAGGCACTCTCTAAACTCTCAACTTCTGCAATAACTTCCAAATCAGAAAACGGTTCTAATGCACTCAGTAACCCCATCCGAAAAATAGGGTCATCATCAATGATTAAAAGTCGTACAGTAGATGAGGTCATAAAACATTAAATTTCGGGTTTCGGGTGGTGATCAACTAAATCCACCAAAGTATTAATAATTCGATCCCGTTCCATCGGAATAATTTCCTTACCTTGCAAAATCTCTTGCATTAATACATAATGGGCTAGGGTTCCAATAATTACCCGCGCCATCGCTTCGGGGTCAAGAATAGTAATATAGCACTGAGTTGTTAGATATTCTGTTAAAACTTCAATTCCTGGTTTTCCCAAATGATGCACAAAGGTTTTAGCTAATTCTGGAAATCGCCCCGACTCCCCAATTACAAGCCGAACAAAAGCTAAATGTTCTTGATCATCCAAGGAATTATCTAAAATTGTATTAGCAATTTGTCGCACCACCACAGCAGGTTCAGTTTCCATCAATTCGGCTTTGTGGGACTCCACCATAATTTGATATTTTTTCTGAGCTAACCGCTTAACCAGGGCAATAAATAACCCCTCTTTGTCCCCAAAATGGTTATAAACCGTTGCCTTCGACACCCCCGCCGATGCAGCAACCCGATCCATACTGGTACCCGCATACCCATGGACTAAAAATTCTTGCAGCGCCCCTTCAAAAATTTGTTCTGCTTTCTCGCCAATATTATCCAACTGGGAGATTTCGGTCTGTTCTACTGCGTCCATAAAAAATACAGAGGAGATTTGTGAATGAGTGTGTTTTGAAACCACCAGAGGAAAATCGACTCAGGCTAATACATTCAATAGAAATTCCTCCTATAATTCCCTACATTGTAGCAATTTTAGTCGATAATCTCCCCTTGGCAATAATTAGAAAATTTTTTCTGGAATTTATTGACGGGTTTGTGTAGCAATCTTTGGTAAACAGTTATCCGTTATCAGTAAACAGTTATCAGTGTAAGAGTTAATAGTTAAATGTTAATTTATTATTAGACAAAAAACTAAAATTATGAACAATTTTTTTGGACAACTCCGACAAAAACTGAGCAAACCTGTACTATTTGGTTTATATGGTGCTATGGGTTGTTTAGGTGCGGCAACAATATTCGGTGAACCTCTATTACAATTAACAAAAATTTCCCCCAAAGTCGATCAATCTCCCTTAGCAATTGTGCTATTAATTGATACTTCTGGCAGTATGAATGATGATGGCAAACTCCGAGAAGTCAAAACCGCGGCTCAAGCCTTTGTGGAAAGGCAAGATTTATCGGAAAATCGTTTAGCTGTATTTGGTTTTGGTACTAATGTTCAAGCTGCGGCTAGTTTAACTGACAATAAACCTACTTTAGAAGAAGCGATCGCCCAAATTTCTGATGGTGGTGGGACTAATATGGATCAGGCTATCCTGGCTGCCACTCAAGAACTCCAGTCAACCCCACAACGGCGCAATATTCTCCTATTTACCGATGGACAACCAGGGTTTGCCGGAGCAAATCTGAACCGAGAACAGGCAAAAACCTTGGAGGCGATGAGAACAGCCGCATCCCAGAATATTAACTTAGTTGCCGTTGCTACAGGGGATGCTGATACCAATTTTCTCGCTCAACTAACAGGCGACCCTTCCAGGGTTTTTTATGTGAACTCCGGTGACTTTGACCAAGCCTTTCGACAAGCCGAAAAAGCTATATATAGCAGTCAATTGGTGGAATCTGGCCCCACAGGAAATTATAGCGTTATTTACTCGGTTTTACGGATAGGCGGATGGACGGCACTTTTGGCTATTGGTACATCCCTGGCCCTAATTGCGGGCCAAAACTATTACCTCCGTCGCCGTCTTCTAACTCCCCAACAGGTGGGTATGGGTGTTGCCGGGGGTTTAATGGCGGGACTGGTGGCCGGAGGAGTGGGCCAACTGTTGTTTATTCCCTTTGCTGGTATGCCGATTCTGGCCATTGGGGGCAGAATTATCGGCTGGACAATTTTAGGCTCGGTGGTCGGTGGGGGAATGTCTTTTTTTGTTCCGAACTTGCAACGGGGGCGGGCGGTGCAGGGCGGGGCCATGGGTGGAACAGCCGGAGCCATTGGATTTCTGATTATTTCGGCCGTATCGGGTGATTTAGTGGGGCGATTAATTGGGGCGGCAATTATTGGATTTTTTATCGGTTTAATGATTGCTTTAATTGAACAATTCAGTCGTGAATCTTGGTTAATTGTTTATTGGACACCGAACGAACAAACTAAGATTAATTTAGGATCAGAACCAGTTTTATTAGGAAGTTCAGAAAATAACCATATTTACCTGAGAAAAAGTCAAGGCTATCCCCCCATTACTGCCAAAATCTACACCGAAGGAGAAAAAATTATTATGGAATTTGACGAGGAAATGAAGGAAAGAGGGATGAAAATTCTCAAACAAGAACTCCATGATGGGGAACAACGAAAATTAGGAGATGTCACCCTAGAAGTTAGAACCGCTAATAGTAATATCCCTAAACAATTAGCAGATTCTTAAACTCTCACACCCGTTGTCGGGCTAAGGATTTAAGCCAAAACAGGCAAAAATCCTTGCATAGAAAAAAGGAATAAGTAGGCGGGCATAAATAACGTCAACAAACCGAAAGCTAAAATCCTTATTCTAAAGGGCTTACAGCATTTAGGATTTTAACTTTAATTATGACCACCTACTTAAAGGGATTTTTATGATCTGCGCCCAAGCGCAACAACGGGATCTTTATGATATAGTAAACTAAACAGTTTAGTTTCAAGATTGGGCGGGAGGAAAAATTATGGTGCGCCAAACAACAGTCGGTAAACTTTCATCCCCAAAATTGCCCCATGCGGGGATTTTAGTTGCTGCAACCACCCTGGCTATAAGTGGTTTAACGGCCTATACCTTCTGGCGGTATCGTCCCAGTCCCGCCGAACCCGTAGCCTTGCCCGAAACCCTTGTCCCGGAGGTAAAAACCGTTACGGCGTTAGGTTGGTTAGAACCCCAGGGAGAAATTATTAAACTATCGGCCCCCCAGTCCAACCAAGGGAGTCGGGTTGATCACCTTTTGGTGAAAGAGGGAGACTTGGTAAAACCCGGACAAGCGATCGCAATTTTGGATAGTCGAGATCGGCTACAAGCGGCCCTAGAACAAGCTGAAACTGAAGTAGAAGTAGCCGTTGCCCGTTTAGAGCAAGTTCAAGCCGGGGCAAAACAGGGGGATATTCAAGCCCAAAAAGCCCGATTTCAGGGCAACCAAGCGGAGTTAGAGGGGCAAATTATCACTCAAAAGGCTACCATTGCCACCCTAGAAGCCCAACTGCGGGGAGAACGTAGCGCCCAAAAAGCCACCCTAGACCGCATTCAAGCGGAACTCAACAACGCCGAAACTAACTGTCAACGCTACGACAATTTATATCAGGATGGGGCCGTATCCGCCCAAGATCGCGATAGTCAATGTTTGCAGGCCGAAACCAGTCGCAAACGCTTACAGGAAGCCCAAGCTAACCTTAACGAAACTATTAGCAGCCGCGCTGAACAAATTCGAGAAGCCCAAGCTAACCTTAGCCGCACCATCGCCACCGTTGACCTACAAATTGCTGAGGCGGAAGCTACTTTAACTGCGGTGAGCGAAGTTCGTCCCGTCGATGTCCAGTTAGCTAAAAGTGAGTTAGCCAAGGCTGAATCCTCTGTTAAACAAGCCGAAGCTAATTTAGAACAAGCCTATGTGCGATCGCCTGTAGAGACGAGTCATGGCGCGTCTTTCCGAGTAATTGAGGTGAATACCCACGCCGGAGAACTAATTTCTTCAGCAGGTATTATTGAATTGGGACAAACCGAACAAATGTATGCCGTTGCTGAAGTTTATGATAGCGATATTCCCAAAATACATTCGGGACAAACCGCAACAATTACGGCTGATGCGTTACTCCAACCGTTAAAAGGTACAGTGGAAGAAGTTGGGTTAAGGGTGAAAAAACAAAGTGCTTTAGATATTGATCCGACCACAAATATTGATGCTAGAGTTATCGAAGTTAGAGTAAAATTAGATGATATTTCTAGCAAAAAAGCTGCTAGTTTAACTAATTTACAGGTTAAAGTCACCATTAACCAGTAATTCGTAATTCGTAATTTATGATTGGATTTATACAGAGATTAACAAATAGAACGCCGTTAGGATGGTTGCAATTAAGTCATGATAAAGCCCGAATGTTAGTGGCATTGTCAGGCATTGCCTTTGCCGATGTTTTAATTTTTATGCAATTAGGATTTCAAACAGCATTATATGATAGTAATACCAGATTGCATAATCATTTAGATGCGGATATTTTTATTATTAGTCCCCAAGCTAGAAATTTAGTTAATTTATCAACCTTACCCCGGCGACGTTTATATCAAGCAATGGATGTTCCAGGGGTGAAATCCGCAGACCCATTATATGTTAATTTTTCCGATTGGAAAAACCCTAAAACTGGGAAAAAAACAGCGATTTTAGTCATCGGATTTGATCCGCGTCAGTCAGCTTTTAATTTACCCGAAGTTCAACAAAATTTAGACGTGATTAAATTAGCGGATCAGGTGTTATTTGATCGGGCTTCGAGAGGAGATTATCAAGAAGTTATTGCTAAAGTAGATCAGGGTGAAATTGTTAGTACCGAATTAGAAAAACGCACCCTTAAAATTGCGGGATTATTTAAAGTGGGGGCTTCCTTTGCGGCGGATGGAACATTAATTACTAGCGATCGCAATTTTTTACGATTATTTCCCCGAAGAAAACCAGGGGGAATTAGTGCTGGACTGGTTAAAGTTGAACCTGGTTATGATGTCCAAAAAGTCGCAACAGACCTACAAAATTATTTACCCAAAGATGTAAAAGTTTTAACTAATGAACAATTTTTAGCCTTTGAAAAGGATTATTGGTCAAAAAATACTGCGATTGGATTTGTGTTTAGTTTGGGGACAGCCATGGGGTTTGTAGTCGGGGTGATTATTGTTTATCAAGTTCTGGCTACGGATGTTGCTGACCATACCCCCGAATATGCTACTTTCAAAGCCATGGGATTTAGAAATGCTTATTTATTAGGGATTGTTTTTGAAGAAGCAATTATTTTAGCAATTATGGGATTTATTCCTGGTGCTACGATTTCTTTAGGATTATATCGGTTAACCCGACAAGCTACAAATTTACCGTTATATATGACCTTAATTCGTGCGGTTCAAGTGTTAGTATTAACGATTATTATGTGTATGTTATCGGGTGCGATCGCCACTCGTAAATTACAAGCCGCCGATCCTGCCGATATCTTTTGATTCTTACTTATAAGTGTCTGGTTGCGAATGAGGAGTAAAAAAACGGGGTTGATATTTATTTGAGTTCAAAAAATTGTTCAAATCCTTTATTTTTTAAGCCTAGTTTTAATTTTTTATCTCCAGTCCATAATAATCCATCCAATTGCAGCGTCAATGCTACATGAGGGGTATCACTCACATCAACACCTTGGCATAGTTCGTAAGCTAGTCTACGATATTCTAAACTAATTAAATCTTCTTTATAGAGATGAAGGCGTTTTAGCAAAATATAATAGATTTGAATAATTTCTTCTTCGGTTAAATGACTAAGTTGAATAATTTTTTCCTTGCGCTTAAATAGTTCTACAAATACAAGTTCGCAAACAAAAAACGCATACTCTGAAGTTAGCAATAATTCACTGAAACGAGAATTTTCCCTAAGCAATGCAGAAAACAATATATTGGTATCAACAATAATCGGCTTTTGAGTTAACATAATTAACTAACCCAAGACTTGGACATTAAGGTATCCCAAACTTCTTGATTAACTTCTTGACTCAGGTTAGTTATTTGTTCTGCTGTCAGTTGACTACGATTACGAATTGATTCTAACTCAAGATATTCTAAAAATTGAGTTAATAACTCCAAATTTACCATCTCTCGATTAAATTTAATAATAATATCTTGATTTTCCAGACTAATACTGTAGAGACTTTGATTTGACATCAGTTTTATTCCAGCTAGACTTGATAAGATCTATTATAGATTATAAAAGCCGTTATTGTGTAATTTTGAACGGGGTTTCTGAACACATCTTTGTTAGGATGCAAAAGAAACCCTGTTTCTGGAGCGCGGGTGAGTTAGACACTTATCGCTATAATTATTAAGCAGTTTGAAGCGTCATGGCTTGAGGGATAATTTCGCCTTCTGCTTGCCAAGCTTCCAAATACATTTCAATCACTTCTTCGCCGTTATAAATCGCTTCCTCACGAGTTTTTCCATGAGTGCAAGGCATGACAACTCGGTCGGCAAACTCTGGAATTGTGACAAGAAAAAGTTGATCTTCATCAGACCATTGAATAATCATACTGTATTGATTCATGAGCTCTTATCCTCCTCATTGAGATATTCTAGTTCAGTCAGTAACTTTTCTAGTTGTTTTTCGAGGTAGAGTGGCACATCATCTCCATCCTTGCCGGGGATGGTTAGTGTTTTTCTCAGAAGAGGATGTCGCCAACGCTGATGACTACCCTTGCCACGCTTGGGCAAGTAAATAAATCCTTCACGCAAAATCTGAGCTTTCAACTCTCGAATCTTCCTGGGCATGGATACTGTCTTGATATTCCATACTATTTTATCCCTTGCTGTTCGTTTTTGGATAAAAAACCTGGCTTCTTAACAAAATCTTTGTTAGGATGCAAAAGTTATCGGAACAACCCTATTTCTGGGGCAATTTCAGTATCTACTTACCCCGACTATATTTAACAGCTAAACGTTCTTCAAAACTCATATAAGGGAGTTGATGTTCACTAAATCTAAACTGCTTTTCCAAGGTTAATCCTAGCTTTTCCATCACTCGAATTGAGCCTTTATTGGTCACTAATGCCCAAGCAGTAACTCGTTTTACTATCCATTCTGAAAACCCCTTATCTATGAGAATTTCACAGGCTTCGGTTGCATATCCTTTCCCCCAACTATTATAAATAAACCGATATCCTAACGCAATTTCATTGGGTTGTACTAGATTTAACGCAACGGCAAAAGGGTGATCAATTGCTGGGAAAAAATGTACCCATCCGATCAACTCTCCGGTTTCTTTTTCAACAACAGCCCACACCCCAAAATATGAATATCTGCTATAATATCTCATAAATCTCGGTAACGTTTGAGTCTGAATAACTTCTTTGGGTGTGGGATGTCCGCCATTAATATATTTCATCACCCTGGGATCGTTATCTAAATTCCATAAAAAATCTGCATCCAGTTCAGTAAACTGCCTTAAAATTAACCGTTTCGTTTCTAAAAAAATATCCATTTGTAGGTTAACTCCATGCAAACTCAAATCCAAGATATTCAAGATTCCACAAAAACCAATACAGCCATCGCCATTCAAAATTTAGATCATTATTTTGGGAAAGGGCAATTGCAAAAACAGGTGTTATATGATATTAACTTAGAAATTACCATCGGTGAAATTGTGATTATGACTGGCCCCTCTGGTTCAGGAAAAACCACATTATTAACCTTAATTGGGGCGTTACGTTCTGTACAGTCGGGAAGTTTAAATATATTAGGACGAGAACTCTTAGGTGCGCGTTCAGGAGACTTAGTTAAAGCTAGACGAAATACGGGTTATATTTTCCAAGCTCATAATTTACATGGTAGCTTAACGACCTTACAAAATGTGCAAATGGGGTTGGAAGTTCAGGGTAAATTTTCCCGTACAGAAATCCAGCAAAAAGCCACGGCAATGTTAGAAAAAGTTGGGTTAGGAAATCGCTTAAATTATTATCCTGATAATCTTTCGGGAGGACAAAAACAACGAGTTGCGATCGCCCGGGCATTAGTCAGTCATCCCCCCATTGTATTAGCCGATGAACCCACCGCCGCCCTAGATAGTCATTCGGGGAGAGATGTGGTTAATTTAATGCAAACCTTAGCCAAAGAACAGGGTTGTACCATCTTAATTGTTACCCATGATAACCGGATTTTAGATGTTGCGGATCGGATTATTAAAATGGAAGATGGCGCATTAGTAACTAATTCCGAACTGACACCTAATAATCAATTAAAAATGTAGTCTTATTATCTTCAATTTAGGATATACTAGAGTTGGCAGGTTTTACTAGATGTGCCTACAAACTTTATAACAAAAAATCAATCTATTAAATTGAAGCATGAAAGTTATTTGTGTAAATCATAAAGGTGGAGTTGGTAAAACAACAACAGCTATTCATATTACAGGAGTTTTTCTGGAGACAGGAAATCGAATTGGTTGCCCAAGGAAGTTGGAAATACCGTTTTCAAGCCACCTTATGAATATATATGGAATCACTTGGGTTGCGAACATATTTGGGATTATTACAATAGAGTTATAATGGAGTAATACAATGGCAGAAATTCATCCTAAGTCCTCAACGCTACCACCTAAAAAACGCCGTGATCCAGCTTTGATGGCTCGAAGTCAAGATGAAAAACAGAAGAAACATGAAGAGTATATAGGGGAAATTGTTGAATCATCAGTTCGGGAGTCGTTACGCGAAGAAACAATGCCACCGAAACCAGTACAGTTATTGCAAGAAGGAAAACTTAAGCTTAGTAAACTTCAAGAAAAACTGCGTTCAGATGAGAAAAATCTTCTGAATATCGCATTTGCTTATGGATATGATGAAATTCAACAAAATCAACTATCACTTCAAGAACTCAGAGAAAAACTTGAATCTGTAGCTAAAGATAATGAACTTATCTCTTTTGAGATACTTGAGTCAAATCTTGATCTTGTCTTGAAGTCTCGAATAGCAGATGCGTATTTTATTTATATCAATACCGGGATAGAGTTACTCTATTATCGTTTAGTTGATCAAAAAAAATTGCCTTCTTTATTTATCAATAATTAACTGAGTGGAAAAGTATATTGCTTATAATCTCGCGTTGGGGATAGTTAATATTAGTCCTCAACGAAAACAAGAACTTGGTCGTGATTTTGCACAAATTCTAGGTTTTCACCCTGGCCCTCCTGGTAAAGATGGTGGGATAGATGGTGTACTTTATAGAGAAGATAGGGGCTTAATTTATTTCCAAAGTAAGCTCAGTCAATCTGAACTAGATGTTAATCATGCCAAGCTTTTCTATGCTGATATAATGTACCATCGTGCTGTAATCTGCATTATGCTTTCAGGTGTAGGATATAAACCAACTTTTATAGAACGTCTGTTCGGTCATCCTCATTTGGAAAATATTACCATTCATTTATTAACACTTGTTGATGTATTAGCAAAGACAGATCAATACTATACAGCAGTAGAAGATATTCCAAAATTAAAAGAAAGTGATAAAATTGATTGGAAGCAATTTAGATAAGATATACTGATTTCAAAAGTGGGAATTTTGTTTGACGAAAAACATATTTTTATTGGCATCTCGCCAAGGTTTAAGTTGTTCCAGAATATCTGATCTGATTTTATTTTTACCCTCCAGAACAGGATTTTAACACCCAACCGATGACAATTCCTAACCCGCCAAACCGAACCGCTTGCCAAAAAGGTTCTTTAAAACTGCCCCAAGTTACCAAACGACTTTCTAAATCAAATTCTATAGTTTCTAACTGCGTTTTTAATTGGTTTAATTCGTCTTTCAATTGTTGCGATTTCGTTTGACGAATTTTAGGAATAATTTCATCAATACGGTTTTTCAATTCAATTTGACGCCGTTCATCCTGTTGAATTTGCGTCAATCGTCGTTTAAGATTAATCAAAGATTGTTCAACCTCTGTTAACCCCTGTTCAATATCTTGAGTCCCATCCTGATCAGAATTATTCGTTGATGGGGGTTGAGACGATGGTTGACTTGCCATAATAATAAAAGACCGAATTCACCCCGCAATTAACACTATCATTTATGACCTACATCAATTCCACGACTCCCGACCTTTCTCACCCTAATCTCAGTCCGCGCACAGCTAGTCTCAGCGAGTATAGCACATTAGAACTCGCCCAAGCCCTGTCGGAACGGTTAGCCATTCCTGAACGAGACTGGCACCGCCTCAAGTCTGACCGCAATGCTCGCGCTGGGGAACATTTAGCAGCCGCCTTAGTCTTTCTGCTCAAGAATCAGCCCAAAGAAGTGATTCCTCGGTTAAATCAAGCGGTGGGTTGGTTAGAACGATTGATTTCCGCTCCCCCCTGTCCTACCCATGGCACAACTAAAAAAAATAAGTCATAACTATCATGAACTAACCCTAAAATTGGGAGTTGAAATCAAGCAATTTAGGACAAAATTAGAGATCAAATCTCTACCGATAGTTGCTCAACTCCCTATGGAATAAGTAGTTTTAACTGATTTTAACATATTGAAACTATTACCAATCCTGTCGTATATAAGCAGTTGCCACTTTCTTACATAACGTCAGTTCTGTTCCGGTTCGATTCCATTGCACACGATCAAAGATTTGATAGAGAATGTACAAACCCCGTCCACATTCATGTTCATCATGAGGTAAATTAGAATCGTGGGTTTCTTGTTCGCAATCTTCCTCCTGACGCAATTGACATTGACAAGGAGGTTTAAAACCACCGCCCTGATCTGATATAATCCACCAACAATAATCTTGAATCAGACAAAAACGGACGACTACTGTTTTACTTGGGTCTAGCTTATTGCCGTGCTTGGCAGCATTGACAAGAGCTTCCTGTAGTCCTAGACGAATTTCGGCTTGCAACGGGTCTGGAATGTCATACAGAAGCAAGTCCAAAACTGGACAGAGATACAATGTGGAAGCAAAGCTGATAGTGACCCAGTTTCGTTTAACCGGACGCGATGTTAAAGCAATCACACGGAAAACTCCCTGGCAACGTGGTGGATAAACCTCACACCCTACATAGTTATAAATTCTCTCTTACTTTGGAATTTAATCTGAGTGGGTGAGCGTGAGTACCCGTTCATTCATTAGATTACCAAAAGAATAGGAAAAAACACAATTGATTTTGAAAAATAGTGTATTTTTTTGTATTATTTCTGAAATACAAGCAATCTCAACCTTCGATAAATTAAGGAATTTTGCAGTAAAACAGTCAAGAAAAGACCGAGATTTGACTGTTGATTATGATGATAAAATCAACCCTCTTGATTTATCCTAATGGATAAAAGTTAGTAGCTATTGATACAAAAGACCAAATTAGCTTTCATTCTTATAATACTTTTGTTAATATTATTAATGTAACTTAACATTTTTTGATAAAACTACATGATAACCCCCCCAACAATTACCCCGGAAGTGATCCTAGGACAATATTGGCAGTGGCGAGATCAGTCCATTTACTATGTCCGTGCGGGTGAACGTCATCCCCAGCGTCCACCGTTGCTTCTGGTGCATGGGTTTGGGGCTTCTACTGACCACTGGCGGAAAAATATACAAGGGTTACAATCGGATTTTGAGGTCTGGGCAATTGATTTATTAGGGTTTGGTCGGTCTGCAAAACCCCAGGTCGAATATAGTGGACAACTGTGGCGAGATCAACTCCATGACTTCATTACGGAGGTGATTGGTCAACCCGTGATTTTAGCTGGAAATTCTTTAGGAGGGTATGCGTGTTTATGTGTTGCCGCCCAATATCCATCAACGGCAAAAGGGATCATTTTACTCAATAGTGCCGGGCCATTTACGGAGATTGATCCCCGTCCAGAACCGACTTTTTGGCAAAAGGCCATTTCTCAAACGATGCGATCGCTATTTCGCCAAGATTGGGTGAGTTTTTTGATTTTTCAATGGACAAAACGCCGTTCAATTATTCGTAAAACCCTACTGAAAGTCTATCTTGATCCCAATGCAGTTACCGATCAATTAGTCGAAGAAATTTATCTTCCCTCCTGTGATCCTGGTGCAGCGCAGGTGTTTGCCTCAGTATTCAAAAGTCCCCAAGGAGAAAAAGTTGATATATTATTAAATCAGTTAACTGCTCCTCTATTATTAATTTGGGGAGAGGGTGATCCTTGGATGAAATGTCGAGAACGAAGTGGCAAATTTCATCAATATTATCCCCAATTAAAAGAATACTTTCTAAGTGCGGGTCATTGCCCCCATGATGAAGTTCCCGAACAGGTTAATGATATTATTCATTCTTGGGTTTTGGAACGGGTTTAATCGCCTAATTATGGCTTCTCAATCCCTCTTTTTTAGGGGGATGTAGTGAATTCTTTGCCCATGAATTAAATCCTTAAGATGCGATGAATCGCAACAACGGTTTAATAATATTGATATCGGGGATGAAAGCGGGGGTTGAGTTTTTCTTGGACGGGTTCGCCTTGTTTTAAATGTTGTTCAACTATCAGGGGAACATCTTCCGGTGTAACCCGATAATACCAAATTTCATCGGGAATTACTCGCACCGTCGGGCCAATATTACACTGACCCAGACAACCACTGGCTTCCATTGTGACGCCCTCAATATTACAATTTTGGAAAGCCTCCAGAACTTTACTAGACCCTTGGAGTTGGCAAGACTGATGTTGACAAATTAACACACAATGAGGGGGTTGAGTTGGCATAGATAAACATTTAATTTCAATCAAAAACTAACAATTAACTCCATCTACAATTTAACTTAAAACAACTCCAAAAATCAAAGTTAGGGTTTACAACTTCTTTGTGTCTTTGTGTCTTTGTGGTTAAATTAGCGATTAAAGGATAGAATATTGCGCACCCTACAAAAAACTGCTCTAGCAGATGCTAAAGCAGAGATTGACTTACACTATATTTAAACCTGTTGACCTAGAGGGATGCTTCCATCTGAGCAATATCCAAAGTTGTCCTCAACACCGAATCAGGATTTAAACTGATGGAATCTATTCCTAATTCCACTAAGAAACGAGCAAATTCAGGATAGTCACTCGGTGCTTGACCACAAATTCCGATTTTACGATTATATTCTTTAACCGTGTTTCCCACATTCATCATAATTTTGGTATGGGTTTTGGGAAGATAGTCTAATACCGTTTCTTCCACCACAAAAGGAATTAAACCTTGATAGACTTTTCCTTCTTCTCCTTCCGCACAGGAAACCGTAATTTTATCTCCGGTATTTAAGACTTCCGTGGCATTAATTGATCCTACAATTGCCGGGATTCCTAACTCCCTGGCAATAATCGCCGCGTGACAAGTTCTACCCCCAGAATTAGTAATAATGGCACTGGCTTTTTTCATAATCGGAACATTAATATTTTTGGTAGTTTGTCCCAGTTCATAGACCATTTTAATCGCTTAATTGTCTGAGTTGTTGTTCTAAATTAGCATAGGTAATAAAATACCAATAGGCGTAAGCTGTAATTGCCTTGTTTGGTCTGTGGGAAATCGGTATCCCTCTTGCTAAAATAGTCTTAGTTACTTAAAGGAAAGAATAACGACCTATCGGCTTCTGAGAGATATTTTAAGAAACGTTAAGTTTTATTAGGAGGCGCGAATGAAAGTTAAGGAATGTTACAAAACCACGGAAATCTGGGAAAGCAACCAATGTCTGGACGCCATTTGTCCCATTGAGTTCATCCTAGAGTTAATCGGAACAAAATGGTCAATCTCCATCCTGCGGGAGTTATTTCAGGGACACCAACGCACCCATCAATTATTAGAATCGTTACCCGGAATTAGTACCAAAACCCTGACTGTCCGCTTGCGGGAGTTAGAAAAACATGGGTTAATCCTCCGCACAGTTTATGCTGAAATTCCTCCACGGGTAGAATATTGTCTAACCGATAAGGGAAGGGAACTTCAACCGATTTTAGTCGCCTTGAAACAGGTGGGAGAACACTGGTTAAAGGATAGTCACTGTATTTGTCCCCTAGAATTGGGGGTTTAGGGAATTACGAATTACGAATTACGAAAGCAAACTGTTCCCTATTTCCTCCTCCATCACTCATTAACGTAAAATTCTGTAACAATTATTACAAATTTAACCTTTTCTTCGGGATCACAGGTTAGGCTACAGATAGGAAGACAAATTCAACTATCTGATCTCAATAGGAGGTCTGCAAATGGTATCCTCTCCCGTCAGAATTAATCCCGCAACGACTCCAGCCTATATTTGTCCCTACGATCGCACCTGTAGCTATTTAGGACAAGCGGCGGTTGAATTGGATCTTGATGACAATGTGCTGGTGGTATTACAACAACCCCGCAAAGTTGTCACCGTCTCAATTCCAGTCAAACTTGATAACGGTAAAGTTGAGGTTTTAGCCGGACATCGTGTGCAGCATTGCGATGTACTTGGCCCCTATAAAGGAGGTTTACGCTATCATCCTTCGGTGAACTTGGGGGAACTCTCCGCTCTAGCGATGTTAATGACCTGGAAATGTGCTTTATTGGGGATTCCCTACGGGGGTGCTAAAGGTGGCATTGGCTTTGACCCCCACCAATATAGTATTAACGAGTTAGAACGGATCACCCGTCGCTACGCGAGTGAACTGATTAAAGATATTGGGCCAGAAACCGATATTCCCGCGCCCGATGTGGGAACTTCCGCTCGAGAAATGGCTTGGATTATGGATACCTATTCAATGAATATGGGAAGGGCGGTGCTGGGTGTGGTGACTGGAAAACCTCTATCTATTGGTGGGTCAAAAGGACGGGAAATGGCAACCGGACGAGGTGTAATGATTACCGTGCGCGAAGCCTTAGCTGAACAGGGCAAATCCCTCGAAGGTGTAGCCATTGTAATTCAGGGTTTTGGAAAAGTGGGGGCGGCGGCGGCGCAATTGTTTTATGAAGCCGGGGCGACGGTTTTATCGGTTTCTAATGTCCATGGTGGGATCTATTCAGAAAATGGCTTAGATATTCCTGCCCTGCAAGCCTACGCGACTCAAAACAATCATGATATCACGGGATTTCCTGATAGTGAACCGATTAGCAATGCCGAATTATTAACATTAGCTTGTGATGTGTTAATTCCGGCGGCCATGGAAGATCAAATTACCGAAGAAAATGCCGATCAAATTAAGGCTAAAATGATCGCCGAAGCAGCTAATGCCCCGATTACATTATTGGCGGATCAAATGTTAGAAGCCCGGGGAATTATGGTTTTACCCGATATTTTAGCCAATGCGGGCGGCGTGGTCGTCAGTTATTGGGAATGGGTACAAGGTCAATCCTTTGTCTTCTGGGATGAAGAACGGGTGAATCAGGAGATGGAACACCTGATGGTACAAGCCTATACTCGGGTGAGTGAACTAGCGAAACAACGGGGGGTTTCCATGCGATTAGCCGCCTATACTTTAGGCGTTGGTCGAGTGGCTCAAGCCTTAAAAGATCGGGGTTTGTATCCGTAAATTGGGACAGAAAAGAAAAAGAGGAAGTTGGTGAGAGATCCCTAACTTTCTCTGATTCATTAAATCCCACATTCCGCAGATATTTAAGTCAATTTAATTTTCAACTAAATTGTTCTAAATAAAAGCCCAAATAATTGCCATGTAATAATTTGGACTATTTTTAATGTAGAATAATAATTGCAGTAACTGAACCAATAAAAAGATGAAAAACCCCCTAGAAGCGATAGAAATCGTAAATTTAGACCATTTAGGAATAGTAGCAGGGATAATAGATGAGATGGAATTAGTAGAAGAAGTGAATAAAAAAGTGGGATTAAGAGCAAAAGAAGCAGTAAGCCCAGGACAGGTAATGAAAGCAATGATTTTGAATGGATTAGGGTTTTTGAGCGCGCCGCTGTACCTATTCGAGAACTTTTTCGTAGGGAAAGCAACAGAACATTTAATAGGAGAAGGAGTAATAGCAGAGCAACTAAATGATGACAGAATCGGGAGAGCATTAGATAAATATTATGAAGTAGGAACAACAAATCTATTCACAGCAATAGCCCTAAAAGCCGCCCAAAAATTCCAAGTAGAAAAGGAAAGCGTACACCTAGATAGCAGTTCGATATCAGTAGAGGGAGAATACAAAAGTAAAGAAGAAGAAAATCAGGAAATAGAAGAAGAAATGAAAGCCATAAAAATAGTGCATGGATACTCAAGAGATAAAAGACCAGATCTGAAACAATTTATAATAGATATGGTAGTAAGCGGAGACGGAGATGTGCCATTATATCTAAAAATAGATGACGGAAACGCCGATGATAAAAGCGTATTTGTAGAAAGACTAAAAGAATTTAAAAAGCAATGGACATTTGAAGGAATATGTGTAGCAGACAGTGCATTATACACAGCAGAGAATATAGGAGCAATGGCAGGAATGAAATGGATAACAAGAGTACCATTAAGTATAAAAGAAGCGCAAAATAAGATTGTAGAGATAGAAGAGGAAGAATGGGAGCAGAGTCAAATAAAAGGATATAGAATAGCAACGAAATCAAGTGAGTACGCAAACATAAAACAAAGATGGTTAGTAGTAGAAAGTGAAGCCAGGAAAAAAGCAGCCCTAAAAAAAATATCAGAGCAAGTAGAAAAACAGTTAGAGAACGCCAAAGCATCACTGCGGAAGCTATTGAAACAAGAGTATGCTTGCATAGCGGATGCAGAGATTGGGATAAAAATGTTATCAGATTCGTGGAAATATCACGAAATAAAAGAAATAAAATGCACAGAAAAAGCCAGTAAAAAAAGCCAAAGTAAAACAGAAAAAGGGAATCAAGAAAAGACAATAGTTTATCAAGTAACAGGAGAGATAGAACCTAGAGAATCAGTGATAGAAGCGGAAAAAATCAAAGCCGGAAGATTTATATTAGCGACAAATATATTAGACAAGAAAGAGGTGAGTAATGAAAAGCTATTAGCCGAATATAAAGCGCAGCAAAGTAACGAGAGAGGATTTAGATTTTTAAAAGATCCGTTATTTTTCACAGCAAGTGTATTCGTGAAAAAACCAGAGAGAGTGGAAGCAATAGCGATGATAATGGGATTGTGCTTGTTAGTGTATAACCTAGCTCAAAGAAAATTGAGAAAACAATTAGAAACAGCCCAAGAAGGGGTAAGAAATCAGGTCAAGAAATTAACGAATAAACCGACGATGCGGTGGATATTTCAAATGTTTCAAGCGGTACATTTAGTCAGGATAAATGGGGAGAAACAAGTGAGTAACTTAACCCAAGAACGTCAAGAAATATTGCAGCATTTAGGGAAAGATTGCTGTCAATACTATTTAATGATTTCTGGAGGATAAAGATTAAGAGAAAGGGTGAAATAGTTGTAAAAAATCTAAGTTATGAGTCAAGATGAGAACTCTTGGCTGAAACGAATTTGGTGATAAAATACAAATATATTTAAAAAATGGGATTCTATTTCTATTAAAAAACAGCAATTATTTATGTTTAGTTAAATAGCGGTAAACTAGCTATATAATTTGATAGTAAAGCCTCGGAAGTTCACCGAAAAATTGGAATAGGTTTCTATTTTTTAGAATTAGTGGAAAATTTGACCCCTATCTGCGGAATGTGGGTACTATAGTGTTCGATAAAGGGTTCATCCTGCTCAATTAACAAATATTTACAAAAGCTGGGAATTGTTCGATAAATCCGAAACTTACTTTCGCGGTCATAACTTGCAGTTGTTGGCGAAAGCACTTCAACAATTAGGAGGGGATTCAAAACTTCATCATGGCGATTGCCGTTGAGTTGCGGTTCATCATCAAAGAGCATCATATCTGGATATAAGCCACGTTTATACTCAGGAATCCACAGCCTCAAGTCGCTACTAATAGGTTCAAATAGACTCATAAATTTTACCGCCCACCTACTGAATGGGGATTAAAATAAACCATGAAAGTTAAAAACCAACGACAATCATGGCTTTAAAGTTTATCTCCATCCCCCCTGAAACTGGCAAACCCCCTCAAGGGTTAATTGTAATGATGCACGGTTGGGGGGCAAATGCAGAGGATCTCACCTCCCTGGCTCCGATGTTGCGTTTGACCGACTATCAATTTATCTTTCCCCAAGCCCCCTTTCCCCATCCTCAAGCCCCGATGGGACGGGCTTGGTACGCCTTGGAAACCCCCGAATATGAAGGATTAGCCGAAACCCAACAGCAGGTCAAGGAATGGCTAGAATCCTTAGAAGCGAGTACCGGAGTTCCCCTGTCCCGAACTATTTTAGGGGGATTTTCCCAAGGGGGTGCGATGGCCTTGGATATGGGACGTTATTTTCCTTTAGCGGGTTTAATTATTTTAAGTGGTTATTTGCATTTTTCCCCCGAACCTTTAGACCATGATTTACCCCCGGTATTAATTGTTCATGGAAAACAAGATCCGATTGTTCCCATAGAAGCCGCCGGGCAAGCCAGGACTGCTTTTGAACAGTTGGGGGCAAAAGTTCAGTACCAAGAATTTAATATGGGTCATGAAATTCGACCCGAGGTTTTAGGCTTAATAAGAAGTTTTGTAATAGATTCGATACCACAATCAACCTAATAGCCTTAGTATAGAGATGGGGTGATCCATTCATGGGAACTCCGCCAGTCATAATCAAAGCAAATGCAATTCACGGGAGGTTTAACTCATGGCAACCTTGACTCTATCCTCACCGAATATTCCTACTCTAACGGCCGATGATGTGGCGGAATTGGCTGCTCGTCTGGAAGGAGATGATTATGATAATGCCTTTGAAGGACTCAATGATTGGCATTTGTTACGCGCGATCGCATTTCAACGTCCAGAGCTAGTGGAACCCTATGTTTACTTGCTCGACCTTGAAGCCTATGATGAAGCCTAACTCTTTGATCGTTTTTAGGTTACAACTGGATTAACGAATAGAAATGATTTTGCCTTCCACCTTAAACAAGCATATTCTAATTGGAATTAGTGGGGGCATTGCAGCTTATAAAGTCTGTGAAATTGTTTCAACTTTAGCGAAAGCTGGGGCTGATGTGCGGGCGATTTTGACCGACTCAGCCCAAGAATTTATTACTCCTTTAACCTTTGCGACTCTCTCCCGTCATCGGGCCTATACGGATCAAGAATTCTGGCAACCAACTCACGGCCGTCCCTTACATATTCAGTTAGGGGAATGGGCGGATATTTTTTTGATTGCACCCCTCACCGCTAATACCTTAGCTAAATTAGCTACAGGATTATCGGATAATTTACTCACCAATACGGTTTTAGCCTCTAGTTGTCCGGTGTTACTCGCTCCAGCTATGAATCGAGAAATGTGGAAACAGGTTTCGGTACAACGCAATTGGCAACTTCTGTTAACTGATTCTCGATTTCATGGTATTACTCCCACTACCGGAATTCTCGCCTGTGATCTTCCCGCCACAAACCCAGGCAATTTCTCGACGCCAGGAGCCGGAAGAATGGCTGAACCCAAACAAATATTAGCTCATATTAATTCTTTATTAAATACCAAAGGCAAGCGAGATTTAATTGGAAAAAAAATATTAATTAGTGCGGGTGGAACCCGGGAACATCTTGATCCGGTGCGGTTTATTGGCAACCCGTCAACGGGTAAAATGGGACTGGCTTTAGTACAAGCAGCAATTCACCGAGGAGCCTCAGTCACCTTGGTTCATGGCCTCATGAGTACGGAATTACTGGGAAATTTGCCAGAAGTAGAGTTAGTCTCTGTCACCAGTAGTGAGGAAATGTATCAGGAAATGATCGCCAGATTTCCCCAAGCGGATATAACAGTAATGGCAGCGGCCGTGGGAGATGTGAAACCTGCTATTTATAGTCAGGATAAATTACCCAAAGCTCTTTTACCCAAGGAACTACCATTAGAACCCATTATTGATATTGTAGGAGAACTGGGAAAAATGAAACAACCTCACCAAAAATTAGTCGGATTTGCGGCACAAACCGGGGAAATTTTAACACCTGCTCAAGATAAATTACAGCGAAAAAATTTAGATGCTATTGTCGCAAATCCGATTGATTTAGCTAATGCTGGATTTAGTAGTGAAAACAATCAAGGGATATTATTAAGTCGTCAGGGACAGAAATTAGAAGTTGGAGTTTGTAGCAAGTTACAATTAGCCCATCAGTTATTTGATTTTATAGCAAGGAATAGCTAATAACTAATAACTAATAACTGATAGACTGTTTTTTGCGTCAGGAGATGGGAGAGATTAACACAAATTAAAATCCGTGAAATCCTCTTAAATCCGTGATCCTCTTTACTTCCGTTTTTGCGGTTTAGTTTGAACACTAATCGGGCCATTAACAATAGTTTGGCAAGCCAATCTATAGCTATCGGGTTTTTTCTTCAGAATCCGGGCTTCAGCCTCTGTGCGGGGAGGAAGATTATCAATACCTTCGACAATTTCCACAATACAAGTCCCACACTGACCATAACCCCCACAGTTCATCATTTTGCCCGTGAAAGTATATAAATCAATCTGGTTTTCTAGGGCCTTAATTCTTAAATTTGCCCCATCCGCAGCAATGATTTCCTGGTTTTCACTCACGAATCTGATATTACCCATTTTGATGTCCTATTTTCCTAAAATCTTAACCAGTAGAGTTTTGAGCAATTATCAACTAAAGAGGATAATCCGACAGAATATTGCCCGGAAGGTTACTAACAGCTCGTTGCAAGGCAGACAAAGCACGGTTATAACCAATAATGGCATTGAGGAGTCGGTTTTGAGCGCGGGTTAAGTCCGTTTCTTGGTTAATCACTTCTAACTGAGTTCCCACCCCGGCTTGAAACCGTAAACGCGCTAAACGTAAAGCTTCCGTTGCTTCCTCAACCCCCAAACTAGAGGTTTGAATATTATCAAAGTTAGCTTGGAGGTCATAGTAAGCCCGTTCCGCATCCAAACGAATTTGATTCAGTAATTGATTAAAGCGCTCATCCGCGATACCAATATCTAACTCACGCTGTCGGGCTTGAGCTTTAGCAGCACCCCCATCAAAGAAATTCCAAGATAACTGAACTTGAGCATCATAGCCATCGGCCCAGCCCCGCACAGCCCGGTAATCAGGGTTATCATTGATTCTTCCCAAAACGTTGTAAGTCGCCCCCACGGTAACATTTGGACGAGTGGCGGCTAGGGCAGCCCGGCGTAATTGTTGAGCGCGATCGCGTTCAGCTAACTGTTCTTCCAACTCCGCCCGATTTTGATAGGCTTGAACAATCGTTTCTTCCAAGGTTAAATCCCAAGCTCCCGCCAAAGCAATCGGGTCAGCCGCCAATAAATTCGTATTTTCATCAATATTCAGAAGCGCGGCCAGTTCTCGCCGACTTTGAAATTGATTGCGCTGAGAATTAGTCAGATCCTGTTGGTTATTGGCGAGGGTGACACGAGCTTGCAACACTTCAAAACGGGTTCCCACCCCAGCCCGTTCCAAAGCTTCGGCATCCTCTAAACTCTTTTGAGAGTTTCGCACAGCTGCTGCTTGAATTTCCACCGCCGCATCTGCTTCTTGCAAATTGTAATAGGAACGAGCCACATTAAATCGGATTTCTTCTAAGGCCGTTTCTAACCTTAACTCCAGAATCCGTAACTGTTCTTCTGATGCTTTAATTCTAGCCCCCCTCAATCCATTAATTCCCAGGTCGTACTGTAATTGAAAGGAATTATCAAAGGAATAGGTTCCATAGCGGGTCTGAAATTCCCTATCATTCGCCCCGGGAACGTTATTGAACCTATTCACTCGTAGGGTACGGTTGGCTGCACGAACCTGTAAGTCCTCCGCAGCAGACACATTGCGAGAAAAACCGGAACGAAAGACCAAACTCGGATATAAATTTGCTTGGGTTTCCCTGACCGCCGCCAAGCTTTGTTCAACTTGCAGTTGGGCAATACTGGCATTTTCATTATTCCGAATCCCTAAATCAATCGCTTGTTGAAGGGTGACAGGAACCGTTTCCTCAATATTCACCTGTTCCGGTAAGGTGGGGCGATACAAGGGATCACTACTCGGGAGCAGAATCCGGGGAGGATTGGTTTGTAAGGTTCCATTGGGAGTCGGAGGGGGAAAGGGAGTCGTGGGAGGGGTCAGGTCAGGAACCGTTAAAGCGGGTCTACTGACTTGAGCCAGTTGAGTGGGTTGAGATTGCTGAACTCGATTCACAGAATCGGTTAGGGTTGCAGCTTGGGTAGAGGGATTGGGTAATGCAACCTCAATCTCTTGGAGACTATTGTTTTGCGAGGATAGTCTATTGTTCCCTAGGGGATGGGGCAAGTTAAAAACTGGGTTGACCCTAGTTGTTGATGTTGGGGGAGTCTCTGCGGTTGTTGGGTTAGAAACAGCCGGGGTCATCCTCGGTGTTGCTTCAACACCAGTGGATGCCGTTGTCATGGGTGCAGGCTGTTGGGCGGTTTTTGTAGGATTTTGTTTAAAAACTGGCGCGGGTAATTTCGATGGTATCGAAGACTCAGTAACGGATTCCTTTGTCATTAATAGATTATCAATGATCCGACGGCCAGGACTAGAAGCCCTAGACTGAGATTTTGTAGGATTTTGTTTAAAGGTTGAAGTTAGGATTTCTGCGGGTAAAGACGTTTCTGCTTGCTCAGGAGCCGGATACTGAGATTTGGTTGAATTTTGTTGAAAATCCTGCGGTTGAGTTGTATTCGAGTCAGGCAATTTATCCTGAGATGCAATGGGGGAAGGAACTGCTGTTCCTGGCCCCACATTGATTAAGGTGATTGCTCCACTCACTCCCACAGCCATCAAATTACGAAGAACGGACATAAGGCTTCTTTTCTTGTCTACAAGTCCAGAAACAATTTTAGACTAAGGAAGCAATATTCCTAAGTTTTTTGATGTTAGATATCTGATGGGATCGCTCAAACCCAACCGGGTCAAGCCTTGCTCTAGCAGGCAATATGTTCTGCTTCTAAATCTAATAAACGCAGCAGATGAAGATCGCCCCGGGCCACTGCTGCTTGACGTCTACGGTCGAGTAAACGGCATAAATGATCGGCATGAACTTTTGCCAGATTCTCGTCCAGTGGCTTCTCAGATGCGACTAAATGGAGTAAGGCTCCTCCACGGGTTTCCGCCACTTGGCTTTTGTTGGAGGCAATGGCTTTGACTTCGTGCAGAGGATGAGGATGTTGTGGCTCCGTACTTCCGTAGGAAATACCCCGATATTTCAGGGGGTGCGGGGTTTGAGGCACGGGAACATGGCGAGGATAGTGAAGGTGGACGCTTTGACCCCGATATTTGCCTGTTAATTCGCTTTCTACCAGATCAACTGGCGAAAAAGAGGTTTCGTACTGATGACCACGATAGGTTAGTTTCATCTGCTGTTTCTCCTGAGCTTAGTTTTAAAGGGACTGTCTTTGAGACAAATTGTAAATGAATTTTAAATGATCTTTTTATTTCTGTATTTATTGTTACACTTTTTCAGGTTATATCCATAAACTTAACAATTATTTAAGAATGATCTCTCAATTTGCGTTGGGGGAGAGGGTTGATTCTGGTTTAGATCCATGGCTATAAAACTTTTGTTAAGAAAATTATTAAGAAATGTAAAGAGTGTTAATATTGTCTTATACTGAAGTCTTAATCTAACCATCCATGCTAAGTTCCAACTTGCCCGAAGAGTCAGAGCTTCTCAAATCGACCTTAGAACCGCTACTAGAGGATTTTGAATACTGGTTTGAGCGATCGCGCCATCTTTTAGAAACGGAGGAGATGTCCTTTTTGACTCAGCCTCAACAATCTGACCTGTTGAACCGAATTATCCAAGCCCAACAGAAGGTGATAGCGACCAAAACCATGTTTTATGCCACGGGGGGACAAGTTGGAATAGAAATGACCGTATTAATGCCTTGGCATAAACTATTGACAGAATGTTGGCAAGTGGCGACTCGCTTTCGGGTAGAACAGGCTAATCATGTCAAAAATTGAGATGGGAGGCTGAACTCCCCAAAAATTAATCAACTTTTTAAGTAGAAAGGTTCAATCTGTTGATAGAATATATCAAAATCCAGGTAAATGAGAGTTTCAATGACCCACCCCGGATCAAGCTCTAAAATAAAATACCCTTTCTATTAGAAAACGGCTTTAGATTAACCAAATAAACCCTAGCATTAAGGAGATAAAAATGTTACATTTAGTTTACGTCTTAGCTTTTACAATTTTGGCTTTTCTCGCGGTTCGGAATTTAATTCAAAGTCTTTTGACAGTGAGTATGGAATCCCATAAACTTCATGACCCTCGAAACTATGGCGGGTTAAATAATTCAGGACAGACGCGAAAAACCCTACATCCAGAACTACTCGATGAAACGGGAAATTTAATTAATGAACCTTTGTTAGTGATGCGCTCTTTGTCCGTTCAAGATGCGCGAAATCAATTAGATAATTTATATAAATCTTCTCCCGGTTATGGGGATGATATTCATGACGATGAATAAAAAACATTAATCATTAGAAATTCAATAATACTCAAGGTTGACAATTGAATTGATCATTGATTGACAATAACCGATTATTGTTAACCTAGTGTAACTCCTTGAAAACCTACATCATCAGGATGTAGAAATTAGTTTTGATAGACAATTAATCAGCCTGTTTGATGTTCCAGGGGACTCAGCCCCAGTCCCCCATACTCCAATTTTCTGATAGACTAAGCTCAAATATTGATCGTTAACTGTGATTTTCAGTTAAATTAGAAATTATGGGGAACGAATTCCCCATCGGACTGATCCCCGCCAATGAATTTGGGGGCTGGCGTCCTCGGATTTTCGGTCAACAGCTTGCGGTTATATATATGTTGTTAAATAAAAAAGATACATCGATATTGACCTTAACGTTATTGTTATCAATAGCGACGAGTCCCATCGCCTGGGCGACTTCTCGATGGAACTCTAACTCTAGCGTCAATTCTTCCGCGCTTTCAGAGTCGTCCTTGTTGTCTCCCGCACAGGTTAGGAATATTAATATTGTTCCCCCAGTAGGAGAGTTTAAACCCAAACCGGGATCAGATTCTGGGTTAGGGTTGAGTTCTCAACAACAGATTCTATTGAGCCAGATTGATTCGGGTTCACCCCAAACTAACGCGAATAATGATAGCCTAGTTGGGCAATCTTCCCAGATGCAGCCGACGACGGTTCCCGCAACGGAAGGAGAAATCCCGATTTGGTTATGGTGGTTACTCCCTGTGATCCCGTTTTTGGGTTTATGGGTTAATTTACAATTGAAAGCTCAACGTTCTAAGTCCCCAGTCAAAAAACAAGAAGACCCTATTTCTGTTCCCTTATCTACAAAACCCGATGTCACAGGGGAGCAACCTCAGAAAAATTCTACTCAACTGGATTTTAATAGTTTGACAGAACCTCTGAAAACACCATTTTCTCCTAATAGTAATTACCCGTTTATAGAACCTTTAAAAACACCATTTTCTCCAGCAGTTACTACTGTTTCTCTCCCTCGTACTATTATTCAAAAACGGCATCAGACAGAAACGTTTCAACTAGAAAATAATCTACAAACCCAAGGATCATCTATTAGTTTAATAGAATCGGAGAGGGATAATTTAGATTCTGAGATCGCCATTTCCCCGCATGAATTAATCCTATTTGAAAATCAGGTTAAAATCCCACCGGAAGGAGAATTTTTCATCCCAGCAAACTCTCCTGAGCCGGAATTTTATCCTATTAAAAATGGGGGAATTGAAGAAATTTCAGAAGTAGTATTAATCAAGGAAATTGACCCGGATGAAGCTGAAACTGTAATTGCAGAATTTTTGACAACAAAAACACAAATTGAGAATATACCAGTTTCAGAAATAGTAGAATCTGAGCTTGAAATTCAGAATAAATCTGTTATTTTGGAATCGGATATTATAGAAATAGAATCAACAGTTGCTGCGGTTGATGATCAATTAACGGAACCGGAAATACCAGTTTCAGAAATAGTAGAATCTGAGCTTGAAATTCAGAATAAATCTGTTATTTTGGAATCGGATATTATAGAAATAGAATCAACAGTTGCTGCGGTTGATGATCAATTAACGGAACCGGAAATACCAGTTTCAGAAATAGTAGAATCTGAGCTTGAGATTCAGAATAAATCTATTATTTTGGAATCGGATATTATAGAAATAGAATCAACACTTGCTACGGTTGATGATCAATTAACAGTAGTAAAATCTGCCCCCCCCAATTCCCCGTCTACGGGGGGATATGAAGAAATAGAATTAGGAGTATCCCATCAAGATGTTCGCTCAGAAACAGACGTAGCGGCTACTAAATTTAATGTAGGGAGAGAGATAAAATTTGAACCCTCCCTTGCGGATGTAGACCAAGGACTTCCACCATTACCAAATGGATATGGTCAAAGTCAAATTTTCCTATTACCCCGTGACCCAAATTGGGCCTATGCGTATTGGGATATTCCCAACGATCATAAAGAACATTTGCGTCGCCAAGGGGGAAAACACCTTCTCCTGCGGGTTTATGATGTCACCTCAATTGATATTGATACCCAGCCACCCTTGTCCACCCAGGAATATGAGTGTGATGAGATGGCTAGAGAATGGCATATCCCCATTGCGATGAGTGATCGAGATTATATCGCAGAATTGGGTTATTTAACCGTAGATGGACGTTGGTTAATCTTAGTCAGATCAAATCATATTCATATCCCTCCTGTTTATCCCACAGACTGGGAAAATTACCAATTTATTAATATTCCTTGGGATGAAGACCTCAGAGGAAAAACCTTTTTCAGACTCTAACAAATTCTACAAGATTAATTTTAGATATTAAACAGGCTGTCAGTTTTCACTAACAGCCTATCTAATTTATACTAAATCTTCAATCATCACATCAAATGTTCGTGTTAATTTTTTTTGCATCTTTTATAATTGATATCAAAAATTTAAACCCATCTAAATTTAAAGGACAATTTAACATGATCTCACCACAATTATTAGAAATAGAAAAATCAATCAATAATTTATTCTTAGTTGAAAAACTATGGTTATTAGAAAATATTGCTCGAAAAATACGAGAAAGAGATTGGGAGATTAATCAAAAAGAATCTATTCAAGAAATTACCCTGGAGGATAAACTAAATCAGATGAAAGAATTTTTAGCTACTCCTTGGGAGGGAAAAGAGGAGTTTTTAGAAATTATGACCGAAGTTGATATGGAGTTGAGTTATATTTGAATATAAAAAATACCCAAGTGTCTATGCCTAAGAATCCCCCATCTCAATTATCCTCTAAATATCTTCAGGAAAAACTAACGGGTTCCATCTGGCTGCAAAATAAGAAATACCCTTATTTATTTGAACCCAATGGCACTTGCGAGATATTAAACCACCATCGTTCGGGTGATTACACCATCTCAACCGATGCCCGCTCTATTTTGCTAAATTGGACAAACCCTGCTTTCACTGAAGAATTATTTGTCCTAGCGGATGGGAGTTTTTTCTTGGGTGGGAGTGTGTTGATTCCCAGTAATAAATCACGCAATCATGACTTTCCTTGCTATCCCTTACCTCAGCCCGATCTAAATAACCATCAGTTTGAGATTGATACGGGTAAAATGCCTGATTATGGAAATATAATCCTAGATGGTCGCCAGGTAAGGTTGATTGAGAGTGGTTACTGTGGGAATGTGTTGTCTGACAAACTGCGTGAGTTTGATTCCGAAGAAGCAGCCGAAGAATATTACTATTCCACCATTTGCATTCATGACCCTTACTATACACCAGGTCATATCAATGAACCCATTTACCTAGAATTCTCCGATGACAAGTCCCACAAATTCTATGAAGTCACGGTGAGTGGATTAACGGTCACGTTCCGCTATGGGCGTATTGGTACGACGGGACAAACCGACAACAGTACCTATGGCAGTCCCAGAAAAGCCCTAAATGCTGCCTATAAGAAAATCAATGAAAAGTTGAAAAAAGGCTATGTGCTATTGCCTAAAGGGAAGCCAAGCCCATCCCAATATTCTGGAGCACCTTTACCTACCCAAATAGTAAATGATTCTCCTAACTCTAATCTCAATATTACCCAATTTGTTCGTCCCGCCTGGAAGCCGATTGTGATTGAAGGGGATAGCGATCGCCTAGCTTCCAAGTTTTCCGGTCGTCCCTGGCTGGGAATAGATGAAACCTGGCCCGGTTGCCCCTGTTGCGCCGAGCCCCTGCAACTGTTTTTGCAACTGAATTTGAGTCAATTGCCAGAACCTGTCCGTGAGGAGTTTGGTACAGGTCTATTGCAAATGTTCCACTGTATGTCTGATAAATGTGGGTTCGAGGCAGAAGAAGGAACAATTTATTATGGTAGAGTTCCATTCCTAATTAAAAACGTTAGAATTCGTGTAGTACAACCAGTGGGTATGGGCTCAACTCCACCACTACCGCAAATTGATGGAGAAGATTATGGAACTTATTTACCAGCCAAGACCATCACCGAATGGCTAGAAATTGAAGACTATCCTGACCCTGATGATCTGGTGGAGCTGGTAAGCGGCTGGGAGCGGTTGCAAGAAAATGACTTGTGGGATGCAGTGATGGAGCGTTTGGGTCTGGATGATTTGGATAACTACGATGAGCTATACCCGACGGATGAGAGCGATAAGCTGGGGGGCTACCCGCGCTGGGTTCAGGGTATGGAGTGTCCAGGCTGTCCCGTTTGTCAGGCTCCAATGCGGCAAGTGTTTCAACTAGCTTCGGAGCAAAACCTCAACTATGCGTTTGGTGATCTGGGAATTGCCCATATTCTGCAATGCAAAACCCATAAAGATCAGTTTGCGTTTGTTTGGGCTTGTGGCTAGGGAGGATAGCAGAAGGACTGACTACCAGTAGTAAGCCCTTCAGGGCTTTCTGAGTCCTCAAGGACTCACTACTTTAATGGAAATAATTATAGATTTCTTGAGCTAATTTCGGCCCAATTTCCGAGACTTCTGCTAACTGTTCTGGAGTAGCTATTCTAATATATTCCAGGGAACGAAAATGAGCTAATAATAATTTTTGTCGATGATGTCCTAACCCGGGAATATCATCTAAATGCGATCGCTTCATGCGTTGAGTCCTTTGATTTCGATGAAAACTAACCGCAAACCGGTGAGCTTCATCTCGTAATCTTCTTAATAGTTGAACCCCAGGTTGTTCGGAGTCGGTTTTTAAGGGTAAACTTTCTCCAGGTAAAAAGATTTCCTCCCGTTGTTTGGCTAAACTAACTACGCGAATTTCCTCTAATAAATTCAGTTCTTCTAAAACAGTAACTACCGCCGAAAGTTGACCCTTTCCCCCATCAATCATAATTAAATCCGGTTTATCTGTTGAAGTAGCATAGTCTCGAAAACGGCGCCCAATCACTTCTGCTAAACTGGCAAAATCATCGGAATGTCCGGCGTGAACGGTGGGGTTTTTAATCTTATAATGACGATAGTATTGTTGGGCGGGTAAACCTTGAATAAATACTACCCGGGAGGCGACTGCATCTGACCCTTGAATATGGGAAATATCATAACCTTCAATACGATGGGGAAGATCGGGTAAATCGAGAATTGCTGCTAAATTTTCTAAGGCTAAAGTATTACGATCTCTTAACTTTTGCACCCGTTCTAATTCATATTCCGCATTCCGTTCTACCATCTCAATTAAATCCGCTTTACCTTGACGTTGGGGGGTTAAAATCGTGACTTTTTTTCCCTTGCAATCGCTCAACCAATCTGTTAAAATAGATTCATCTGGTAACTGATATTGAACTAATATTTCATTGGGAATTTCCACCGGATCAACAGATTGATAATGTTCTTCTAAAACCCTCTGTAAAATTAACCCCATTTCCGTTGATTTTAACTCCGGGGGAACTTGGGCGGTAAACCCTAAGCGTCCGACTAATTTTCCGGCGCGAATTTGGAATAACTGCACACAGGATTGTTGAGAATTAGCCGCCAAAGCGATCGCATCACGGGACACACGATCATCGGGTAAAGAAACTTTTTGATCTGCATTTAAAGACTGTAACCCTTGAATTTGATCTCGAATTATCGCCGCCGTTTCAAAGTTTAAGGCTTCCGAGGCTTGTTCCATTTGTTCCGCTAAATGATCAACTAATTCCCCCGATCTTCCCTGAAAAATCATCGCCACTTTCTGCACAATTTTTCGATATTCTTCAGGAGAAATTAATAGTTGACAAACCCCCGGACAGCGACCAATATCATAATTTAAACAAGGACGATCTTTAAATAAAGGTTTAGGTCGTTGACGCAGGGGAAAAATTCGTTTAATTAAATGCAAGGTATTTCTTAATACCCTGGTATCCACATAGGGGCCATAATAACGATCTTTAATATTACCTAAAAGGCGTTTACGGGTAATAAAAATTCGCGGATAATCCTCCGACCAAGTAATACATAAATAGGGATATTTTTTATCATCCTTGAGCAGAACATTAAAATGGGGTTGATGTTGTTTAACTAAATTGGCTTCTAAAGCTAAGGCTTCTGCTTCCGTATCGGTGACAATAAATTCTATCTCGGTAACTTGTTGTACCATTAAATAAATGCGTGGGGTGTGATGATGCTGTTCTCGAAAATAGGAACGTACCCGCGATCGCAATTTTTTAGACTTACCAATATAAAGAATATTATCCTGACCATCTCGCATTAAATACACCCCCGGAACCGGAGGAATATCTCGTAACTGTTTTTCTAAACGTTCAGGATCTTTAATTAGAGGAGAAGTTGTAACAGATGGCATATAATAAATTCTTGGATTGCTTCAATATCTGATTCTATCATTAAGATTAAAAAACTTAATTCAAAAGATAATAAAAATTCCTATTATATTCAAGCCGATCAATGGCAATCTTATTTGGAGGAAGCCATAGAACAAGCCATTCGCCCCGCTAGTATATAAGTTTTAGAAAGAATTACCCAACCCCATTGATCAAGAATTAGCTAAATTATCGGGTGGTAAAGATTGGTTTGATCGGTTATAATTATAAAAACGCTAAATTTAAGGTTTAGGTGTTAATGATGATTCAAGCTCCTCCTTTAATCACAATACCGACGGATACTTGGGTAAAAGCGACCTGGGAAGAATTTTCAGCCCTAGCCGAGAATCCTCAGTATGCTGAGGGTAAGTTTTATTATGATCAAGAATACATGAGGATAGAAGTGGCTCCACTAGGTTCAGCACACGGACACGATAACACAATTCTATCAACGGTAATCTTAGTTTATGCGGCTATTAAAAATATTCGGATTAAAGGATTTACTAACACATCTTTCCGAAAAACAGGAGCCAGAGAAAGTCAGCCAGATATCGGGTTTTATATTGGGGATAACTTACCATTTCCTCCTCGCAATAATTCCCCAATTAATTTAGATGAATTTACCTCCCCCAGCTTAATTGTTGAAATAGCTGCATCATCTTTTGTAGATGATATTGGTCGAAAAAGATTACTCTATGAAAACTTAGGAATCCAAGAATATTGGGTTGTAAACGTTGAAGATAACACAATATTAGCCTTTGCGGTCGAAAACCAAGGGAGTCGATTAATCGAAGAATCCCAAGTTTTACCCGGATTAAAAATAGCCTTAGTGACTGAAGCCCTACAACGTTCCCAAAGCGAAGATGATGGAACAATTACACGCTGGTTAATGGGGACTAAAAACCAGCCGTTTGATTCAAGCAATTCCTGACTTAATGTTCTGTCTGAGTGAAGACGGAAAAGGGACAACCTTTGAGATTTTCCTATTCGTGCAACCCGGTACTTCTTAGTTTTGTCGATAACTGATTGAATTTTTATCGAAAGTGTGAAAAGGAGAGGTGCATACCGATACAATTGGGGCAAGCATTCCATCGTCAATCTCTCATGAATATTCGTACCGTTTCAACTCAACCCTTTAACGACCAAAAACCGGGAACATCCGGCCTACGCAAGTCCGTTCCTGCCTTTCAAAAACCCCATTACCTAGAAAATTTCGTTCAGGCGATTTTTGATACCCAAGAGGGGTATGAAGGCGGAACCCTAATTTTAGGTGGAGATGGTCGCTACTATAACCGCCAAGCCATTCAAATTATCTTAAAAATGGCCGCTGCTAACGGCGTTGGAAAGGTTCTCGTCGGATCTGGGGGCATTGTTTCCACTCCAGCCGCATCTTGTATAATCCGCGAAAATCGAGCCTTTGGGGGGATTATTCTCTCTGCAAGCCATAACCCCGGAGGGCCAGAAGGAGATTTTGGGATCAAGTTCAACGGCAGTAATGGTGGGCCAGCCGTCGAAAAAATCACCGAAGCGATTTATGCCCGTACCCTGGTGATTGACCGCTACAACATCATGGAGGCGGCTGATATTAATTTAGATCAACCCGGAAGTTTTAAACTGGGAACCATGGACGTTGAGGTGCTCGATTCCGTCCAACCCTACAGGTCATTGATGGAATCCTTATTTGATTTTGACCTAATTCAAAAATTATTAACTTCGGGTAAGTTTCGGATGTGTGTGGACTCCATGCACGCGGTAACTGGCCCCTATGCCTGCGCCATTTTTGAAAACCGCTTAGGGGCCACACCCGGAACCGTGGTCAATGGTATTCCCTTAGAGGATTTTGGTGGCGGTCATCCCGATCCTAATTTAGTTTATGCCCATGATTTAGTCGAAATTATGTTCGGGGAAAATGCCCCGGATTTTGGGGCGGCGTCCGATGGAGATGGCGATCGCAATATGATTTTAGGAAATAATTTTTTTGTCACCCCCAGTGATAGTTTAGCCATCATCACCGCCAATGCCCATTTAGTTCCCGGATATAAAGGTGGTTTAGCCGGGGTAGCCCGTTCCATGCCCACTTCCCAAGCGCCTGATCGTGTGGCGGCAAAATTAGGCATAAACTGTTATGAAACCCCGACCGGATGGAAGTTTTTCGGCAATTTATTAGATGCAGGAAAAGCTACATTATGCGGGGAAGAAAGTTTTGGAACCGGATCAAATCATGTTCGGGAAAAAGATGGATTATGGGCGGTATTATTCTGGTTAAATATTTTAGCCGTCCGTCAAGAATCCGTGGAAGATATTGTTCGCAGTCATTGGCAAACCTACGGACGCAATTATTATTCTCGCCATGATTATGAAGAAGTAGAAACAGAAAAAGCCAATCAATTAGTTGATCAATTACAGGCAATTTTACCAAATCTAAAAGGTAAACAATACGGTTCCTATCAAGTCGAATATAGTGATAATTTTAGCTATACCGATCCGGTGGATAATAGTATTAGTAATAATCAGGGGATTCGGATTGGGTTTACCGATGGTTCTCGGATTGTCTTTCGGTTATCAGGGACGGGAACTAAAGGGGCAACCTTACGGGTTTATTTAGAAAGTTATGAACCCGACCCCACTAAACACAATTTAGATCCCCAAGAGGCGCTAGGAGAATTAATTACTATTGCCGATGAAATTGCCCAAATCAAAACCATAACCGGACGTCAACAACCCACTGTTATTACTTAATTGTTTAACCTGTTCCCCCCTGTTCCCTCCCCCCCTAGCCCTGCGTGCACGGGGGGTTAGGGGGCTGTTCCCTGTTCCCTGCTATAACATCTTTATTTTTGTAAAAAGTTAGCGACTACTCTTTATTTTATCAGGTAGTGATCGCTCTTTCTTTACTCTTTTTCACTGGACTTTGAAACAGCCCTGCTGCATAAAAAAGGGGGACTTTGATCCCCCCTATTCCCTTGTTATAGCAGTCGCCACATCTATTAGGACATTCTTGAAAGCTAAAAGCTGCTCACAGTAAGTATTTACCTATAGCGAGATTGCCTATTCCCTATTGCCTCTTGCTATAATGGGAGTTATTATGTCTTCCCAATTTTAAGACACAGAAATAACCTGTTCAACGCTTTCATTTCCCATTCTATCTACCGCGCGAACTGCATAATTTCCTGGGTTAACACGAATAGAAGTAGTATCTTTATTCACCACTTTAACTAACTGCCAACCCGTGGAAAATTGTTGATAAATTGCCCAAGAACGGATATCATTACTATTAGAAGGCATCCAAGAAATCATCCCAGAATTAGTTTCAATTCCGCTAGGAGGTTCCGGGGGTTGATTATCCAACCAAGGCATAATCGGAACTAAAGCTGGAGTGGGATAAACCGCACTTTTGAAAATTTCATTCACTCCCTGACGATTATCTCGAAATATCTTCATACTAAAAAAGATATTTCCTAAAGATAATTGGGGGGCTGTTTGTCGGGAAATTGCGATCTGTCTTTGGATTTCAGAAATAGACCATTCATTTTCAATTCGATAGAGAGCATTTCCGACATAAATATGACGTCTTTGACGATTATTTTGTAACCACCAATTTAACAAAACGGGGTAACTTTGTTGAGGGGGATCAATTTTCCAATAAAGTTGAGGCGCTAAATAATCCATCCACCCTTGTTCAACCCATAATTTAACATCCGCATATAGAGAAGCATATTGATCTAATCCAACAATTCCTGGAGCTTTTCCAGGGCGATAAATCCCAAAGGGACTAATGCCAAATTTAACATAAGGTTTAATCGCTTTAATCCCTTCATGAATGCGTTTAATCATCAGATTAACATTTTCTCGTCGCCAATCTGATAGCGCTAAATTTCCTCCTGCTGCACGATAAGCATTATAGGTTTGACTATCAGGAAATGGAACCCCACTTTGAGGATAGGGATAGAAATAATCATCTAAATGAACGCCATCAAGATCATAACGTTGTACCACATCCATAATCACATTATAGGTTTGATCTTGAACTTCCTTTGCCCCCGGTTCCATCCAGATTAAATCCCCATATTTATAGGCATATTGGGGGAATTTTGATGCCATGTGATTCGGTGCAAAAGCAGCATTTCCTCTTAATCTTGCCCGATAAGGATTAAACCAAGCGTGGAGTTCAATATTGCGTTTATGGGCTTCTTCAATCGCAAATTGTAGGGGATCATAATAGGGATTTGGGGGGGTTCCTTGGGTTCCTGTTAACCACGCACTCCAAGGTTCTATACTGGAACTATACAAGGCATCTCCATTCGGACGCACTTGCAGAATTAAGGCATTTAAGTTTAATTCTTGCATCCTATTTAGGATAGCAATTAGTTCAAATTTTTGTTGATCAACTGACAAATTTGATTTAGATGGCCAATCAATATTAGCGACGGTTGCTACCCAAACTCCCCTAAATTCTCGTTGATGACTAATCGAGTTTGTCGGATTAATTATTCCCTGAGATAGTAAATTTTCCGATAGTTCTTGTCTGACTGTTGAGATATTAATAGAAGTGGAAAGAACCGGAAATTGAGCTAAGGTTAATCCCAAGAAAATACAACAAAAGCTTAATGCCAAATATCGTTGAAATTTGGTAATTTTTCCAAGTCTAATTTTTTGAATTTGACTTTGAAATGAACGGGTTAAATATTTTAAGGGTTTAATTCGCAAATACCCAAAATAATTCTGCTGTTTAATGGAGTTCCAATTCATGTTTTTTGTTAAAGGATATGACTAATATCAATTATCAGTAAATAGTAATCAGTTATCAGTTGTGAAATCGTTAACAGTGATCATTGATGAGTTAAGTATTAATTTAACTTCTTTCACTGATGACTGATAACTGATAACTGATGACTGATGACTGATGACTGATGACTGATGACTGATGACTGATTAATAGTTTAACTAAGAAGGGGACATCTTACAAGGGAATAATCCCAATAGGGAAAAAATTAATATCTTCCCTAAGTTAATTATGCCCAATTTTAGGTACAATATTTGAGTACAACTTAATCAAGGAAAAAGCATGACTCAGGTTAAAATTGGCATTATTGGTGGCAGTGGGTTGTATAAGATGGAGGCATTTACCGATGTGGAGGAAATGCACATTGATACTCCCTTTGGTCAACCTTCCGATGCTATTTTGGTGGGAACTTTAGAAGGAATGCGCGTGGCATTTCTGGCCAGACATGGACGCACCCATAGATTTTTGCCGACGGAATTACCCTATCGGGCTAATATTTATGCTCTCAAAAGTTTGGGAGTTGAATATATTATTTCTGCTTCGGCGGTGGGTTCATTAAAAGAAGAATTTAAACCTTTAGATTTAGTTGTTCCTGATCAATTTATTGATCGAACTAATCAACGGGTTTCTACTTTTTTTGGGAATGGTGCTGTGGCTCATATTACCTTTGGTGATCCTTTTTGTCCGCAATTATCAAAAGTATTAGGAGAAGCGATCGCTAGTTTAAATTTACCCAATATAGATTATCATTTATCGGGAACTTATGTCTGTATGGAGGGGCCAGCCTTTTCTACCAAAGCCGAATCTAATTTATATCGTAGTTGGGGGGGAACAATTATTGGAATGACCAATTTAACCGAAGCCAAATTAGCCCGGGAAGCGGAAATTGCCTATACAACTTTAGCCTTAGTTACCGATTATGATTGTTGGCATCCAGACCATGATCATGTCACCGTAGAAATGGTAATTCAAAATCTCCATAAAAATGCGGTCAATGCTCAACAAGTCATTCAAGAAACCGTGCGCCGTTTAAAATATCATTTACCAAAATCCCAAGCCCATTCTGCCTTGAAATATGCGATTTTAACCCCCTTAAATCAAATTCCCTCTGATCGCAGACAACAGTTAGAATTATTGTTAAAAAAATATATCTAAACCGAGGGTGGCATCAGCCACCTAAATCTTGATAAAATTCATCTTGTTGCGCTTGGGCGCATCTTTATTAATAACTGAGTCAAAAATAAATTATGCTAAAATCCCCCATTAAAACTCTCAGTTTAGAAGATTTTCTCAAACTTCCAGAAACCAAACCCGCCAGTGAATATATTCAAGGTCAAATTATTCAAAAACCTATACCCCAAGGACATCACAGTACAATTCAGGTTGATCTGACTGAAGCAATTAATTCTGTGGTTAAAAAACAATGAATTGCTAGAGCTTATACAGAACTTCGCTGTGTGTTTGGAGGACGGGCAATTGTCCCTGATATTACGGTATTTGCCTGGGAAAGAATTCCCATTGATGAACAGGGAAAAGTTGCTAATGTTTTTAATATTGTACCCGATTGGATCATTGAAATTCTCTCTCCCGAACAAAACCCAATCAAAGTCACCGGAAAAATCTTACACGCTCTCAATCAGGGGAGTCAAATAGGTTGGTTAATTGATCCAGAAACCGAATCCGTTTTAGTTTATCCGCCCCAACAACAACCCCAATTATTAGAAGAAGAAACTGCTATTTTGCCTACTCCAGAATTAGTTAAAGATTTACAATTAAAAGTCGGAGATATATTTGCATGGTTGAAACATCAATGATATAATTATATAAATTAGTTTCTCTTACCCGCATGATCATGTTAGCCACCTCCCCCACCTACACAATTACTTGGGAAAAGTTGCCAGATGATTTTTTGCTACCCGATGACCCTGTGGATAATATCAATCAACCCGCCCTGGCTGCGGCCCTAACCGAAAGTTTGCAACTGGCCGGAAAACTGCCAGAAACAGCCCTCACCCCAACAAACTACGGTATTTGTGCCACTATCAATGGCAAAATGGCCGTAAAAGCCCCAGACTGGGCCTATATTCCCCAGATTTCCGTGAGTCGGGGGGAAGTGGTTCGCAGTTATACCCCGCAACTCCAGGGAGAAATTCCCGCCTTGGTCTTAGAATTTTTGTCCGATACCGATGGGGGAGAATATTCAGTTAAAGAAACCTATCCCCCTGGGAAATTCTTCTTCTATGAACAGATTTTGCAAGTCCCCAATTATGGAATTTTTGAACCCAACTCAGGGAGCTTAGAATTGTATCGTTTCGGTGACATCCAAAGGTATAGACTGGAATCGGCCAATGAGCAGGGCTGGTTTTGGATACCGGAAATGCAGCTGTTTCTAGGAGCCTGGCAAGGAACTCGCGAAAACCGTCAGGGCCATTGGTTGCGCTGGTGGGATGAACAGGGTAATTTGCTATTGTGGGGTACAGAAAAGGTTGAACAGGAACGTCAACGGGCCGAGCAGGAATATCAACGGGCCGAGCAGGAATATCAACGGGCAGAAAGATTAAAAGCCCAACTACGCGCGGCTGGAATTGAGCCTGTAGAATAGGACAAAATATAAACTGTTAATTGCTACTCCCAGAAGGTTTTATGATTAGGACAGGTAAATCAAAATCATGCTTGAACACCTCAAGAGGATAAAGGGCCGATGCTCTATTTAGCGGAAGTACAAAAGCAGAGTAACAAATTTGGTCTAGGAGGCGGGAGGACGGAACTCAAGCTATTGGCTTGTCAGCGAGGTGAAAACAATTGGAGTGCCGTATCCGGGGATGAGGTCGTTCTCGCTGAAGATGCAACTAATTTCAAGGATGGAACTTTAGTTTTAGTCGATCTAAATACGGGTAAACAGGTACAGCGCATTCAAGAAGCTGCACGCCAACTGGTGGGAATTCTCCAGGATTTTTCTCGCTTGCAAGAAAAATTCAAAACCCAACAGGAAGAAATCGAACAGTGGAAAGAGTCTTTGACTTACCAAAGTCAGGAATTAAATCGTCGGGAAATGGAAATGGAAGCCCGACGGGAACAAATGGAACAACTGGAGGGAGAATTAGAGCGACTAGAACAGCAGCGTCAAGAAATTGATCGCTCTAAGGATGAAAGTAAACGTCTGCGTTCTGAAATTGACCAAGCCCGTCAAGATATTGAAACCACTAGAGCCGCATTACAACAGCAACGACAACAGCTTGAAGAACAACAGGCCAGCTTAAAGTCGTCTCCCTCCTTAAATACGGAACAGTCGGCACTCTTGGGGAATTTACTGAATCAACTGTCTAACCCCATTTCGATTTCGCCCCTACAAACACAACTGGATCGCTCCCGGGAACAGGTGGCTATTGCTCTGAATGGGCTAGAACAACATCGCCAACGTTTACGGTCACAACGTTTAGAAGCAGAACAACTTCAACAAACCGTAGATAGTACAACCACAGACATTGAACAGCAATGGCAACAATGGCAACAAGCTCAGGATACTTTAACCCAAAACCGAGCGGAGTTAGTCGGTGAACAACAGTTACTTCAAACCAAACAGGACTATGCCCAAACCTTAAAAACCCTGATCCAAAACCGTCAAACCCTATTAGAACAGTTACAAAATTTAGCCTCCCGTCAATCTGAAAGTGATCAGGTTACTGTCAGTGTCAAGGTAGATGTTCAAGCCTTAGAAGCGATGTCATTGGAACAATTAGAAACCGAAGTTAAACAACTGGAAAAAGAGTGGGATCGCTGGTTTCGGATGGTGAGAGAACAGGAGGAGGAACTCAAATACAAGCTCGAAGATATTAAGGAAATCCAGGAAAAACTCAAAACCATCAGTGATTCCGAACGGGAAAATTTACAAACGGAATTAACCGATGAACAAGACGCCTATCAAATGCTGAATGAAACCTTAGTGGGTCAGCGTCGTACCCTCAAAGAACGGGAGGAACATAAAACCCAATATCAAGCGGTTTTACTCCGTCGCCAAGGTCTGCCACCCGTGACCTCTGGAGGGGCTGCTGATTTCAAATTGGTGATTGCCACTTTAGAAACCCAACAACAGGAACAAAAACAACAACTCCAAATCTTGGAAACCGAAATTCAACAAATCAGTTCGGGCTTTGAACAACGGCAAACCGATCTTAATACTCGTATCAACAACACCGAACAAACCCGCCAACAGTTAGAAACGACTGAACAAAGTTGGATCGAACAGCAACGGATGGTAGCAGAACTTTGGGGCCGGATCAGTTTATATCAGGAAATGTTACAACCAGTTCAAGATTCCTGGAATCAAGTTCGCCAACAGTTAGAACAAACCACAACTGAATTAAATCAATTGCTTGAAATCTCCCAGAATCAAACCCAGACAACGGAACAGTTACGGCAAGTTTTATCAGTTATCAGTTAACAGTCATCAGTTATCAGTGTAAGAGTTATCAGTGTAAGAGTTATCAGTGTAAGAGTCATCAGTAAAGAGTTCATTGTCAATAGTCGTGGGCTAAAAACTGATAACTACTAACTGCTAACTATTAACTGTTAACTGTTAACTGTTAACTGTTAACTGATGACTGATAACTTTTAACTGATGACTGATGACTGATTATTCTTCTTCCTCAAAGCCTGATTCTGCTGTTAAATCTGAGGTTTGATTCTGGGTTTCCGGGTCAACGGGAATACAGATGAAGTTATCATCCTGAGTATAAATCAGGTTTTGTTGACGGAGTTTCCCCATCAGCCGGGTTACAGTAACCCGTGTAGTCCCGATCGCACTACCAATTTGAGAATGAGTTAATGACCAAGGGAGACGATAACCCTTAAACCCATCTTCCCTGTCACCACTGGTATAATACTCGCCGTGTTCTTCAATCAGTAAGGTCAAAAATCCTAGAAGTCGGTCAATGGTACGTCGTTGACCCAATATACTTAACCACAGTAATTTCCGTTGATGTTGATACCGGAAAGCATCGAGGACTTCCCGACGAAAATGGGGCCAGTTATCCAAGTCATGCCAATACATCCATAAAATCGTTGTATCATCGGCGTGGCTATAGGCTTGCAGGCTAAAGGGCGACTGGGCAATTAATTCAAAGGGTTGACCCGCACCGACAAAACCCAAAAAGGCTTGGTCTAATTTGCGATTACGCGGTCTGGATTTGGGTTTACTCTCGGCATATTTTAGTTCGGCGCTACCCACTAACCGGACGGTACCCCGTTGCACTAAATAAAGTAACCCCGGACGGGCTGGAATCCGCTCATCTTTACTGAAACTTCGACAACGGTAATGTTCCTGCGCCCAGTCAGTAATCCGTTGCCAAGTTAAAAACGGTCGGTTAGAATCGGTCGGAATCGGGGAAGACTGCATCATTAGATCGGCTCATTAAAATTTTTCAATCACAATCAAAGGCAGGAGGAATATTAAGACACCTAAGTAGGTGGGCGAGAATATCCCACCATCCCAGTGTGGCTGAAAGCCATTTACAGCAAGGGTTTACCCTATCTACATAGTTAGGTTTAATTACGCCTACCTACTTAGAGGTTGAACAGTGTGTTTTAGACTTGAAGTATATGGGCTTAAGACATCTTAACCAATGTAGCAAAAAACACATCCCTTTGGGAATCAATAATCAATTCTTTTCAAAAATAAATTTCAAAAAATTTTGGTAATGCCTTAACCCAATCTACTGATAATATCAGATTTGAACAACTTGCCAATGGAGTTTGATCAGTCATGCTAACTCTAGCAGGAAGGTTAGGGGCACAACTGGGAAGAACCTTGGGTTGTTTAGGAATTAATACGGCTGACTCTCAGGAAATTCCCGTAAATCGGATTAAAAATCAAACTGGCGTAATCTATGGATCGGCGATCGCCCTGAAATTAGCTTCCCGTTTGCATCAATCCCCTTTGGATCTGGCCACGTCCATCGGTCTGAAGTTCCAAACCCTCAACGCAGAATTAGGTAAATTCCCGCCGGATGTCACAATTCAGGTATTACCTTCGGGGATGTTGCAGTTTGAGTTCACCGATCTCGGAATTGCCGCTTGGTTAGAACAAATGATCCGATATCCCTGGGTATCCACTCCAATTCAGGATCGGCAAATTCTGCCCGATCTATTTGGGATTCAATATAGTCATGCTCGCTGTTGTTCCTTATTGCGTCTGGGCGATCGCGATCAGTTAATTACCTTAGAAGCATCTAACCTAATTTCTACATTACCCTTAAAAATTAGTCCCCATTCTCCCCCAATTCCCTGGTTAAATCCCCAGGAAAAACTACAATTTACCCAAAGTTATGAATATCAGCTACTAACCGAATCTGTGAATCTGGTTGATATTCTATTCTGTTCTGCTAGTCCTCAAAAATGGCTCAAAATTGCCGATCAATTTAGCCAAAGTTTTCAACAATTTTATCGTTATTGTCAAATCTGGGGAGAAGTCAAACAAGGCAAAACTGAGTTAGCTCAAGCTAGACTAGGTTTGGTTTTTATTACCCAATTTCTCCTTAAAATTTTATTAGAAGAAAAACTAGGAATTATGGCTCCCCTAGACCTCTAGTAAGCTCTTTAGGGCTAACAAAAATTTATATCTACCTGAACTAAATCAATTTAATTCACTAAAAAATCCGTCAGAATTTCATCCGGTTCATCTTGATCATTATCATCGGCTAAAAGTTGGGAAAAAGTAGAACTAGGGGAAATAGAAAGTTCAGGGATAACTATTTTTTCCAATGCGACTATTTTGGCTTCTAATTTAGCAACTTTATTTAATAATGGTTTTAAAGATTCGACTTTTTCCTGTAAATTCAATAATTCTTTTTGGAGATTAAAATATTCCAAATCAATTGAATGACTACTCAAAAATACTCTGGTTTTATCTAAATACTGACCAATCGCTTCTTGAATTAATTCTTCTAAGGAATGTCCAGTTTCTAGGGATAATTGATTGAGTTGTTCAGCCCATTCTGAAGAAACAGTTATTTCTATTTTTGTATTATCTAAGCTCATCTTTTTTCCCCCTTGGAGACTCCCGCTATATCGGTAAGTTGTTGTTTATTTAAACTGTGATTATAGCATTACCTTTGTTTTTAAGTTTACGTCCCCATTTAATAGATAACTGTCCTTCATTTAAAATGAATTAACGGGTTGTGCCCAGATATAGTTACAATAGGGGCAGTATATTGTTGATTATTTTTACCCTTTATTGACAACCTGAACGATGCAACCGACCGATCCGACAAAATTTACAGATAAAGCCTGGGAAGCCGTGGTTAAATCCCAGGATGTGGCGCGTCGTTTTCAAAATCAGAATTTAGAAGTCGAACATCTGATCACCGCCCTACTGGAACAAAATGGACTCGCCACTAACCTCATGAGTCGGGCGGGAGTCGATACGGATATTTTTGGCCAACAGTTGGAAGCCTTCACCAAACGTCAACCCCGAGTTGGACGCATTGAACATTTATATTTGGGACAAAGCCTTGATATCCTATTAGATAAGGCAGAAGAAGCTCGTCAAACCCTACAAGATGGTTTTATCTCCATAGAACATTTAATCCTGGCTTTCTCAGAAGATGACCGCATTGGTCGTAAACTCTTAGCCGGAGAACAACCTACCAGTCAACGCCCCGGACGTCCGGGTTATGATCGCCCATCAAGTGCTCCCTCCATACGTCCCAAATTAGAGGAGGCGATTAAAGCGATTCGAGGTAGTTCAAAAGTCGAAACCCAAAGCCCAGAAACCAGTTATGAAGCCTTAAAAAAATATGGTAAAGACTTAACAGAACTCGCTAAAGCTGGAAAACTTGATCCGGTGATCGGTCGGGATGAAGAAGTCCGTCGGGTGGTCAGTTGTTTATCTCGCAGAACTAAAAATAATCCGGTTTTAATTGGCGAACCAGGAGTAGGAAAAACCGCCATTGCGGAAGGTTTAGCTCAAAGAATTGTGAACGGAGATGTGCCAGAATCCTTAAAAAATCGCCAGTTAATTTCCCTAGATATGGGTAGTTTAATTGCCGGGGCAAAATATCGGGGAGAATTTGAAGAAAGACTGCGATCGGTATTAAGAGAAGTCACCCATTCCGAAGGGCAAATTGTATTATTTATTGATGAATTGCATACCGTTGTCGGGGCGGGTTCCGGGGGCGGTTCGTCAGGAATGGATGCGAGTAATTTATTAAAACCAATGTTAGCCCGGGGAGAATTGCGTTGTATTGGCGCTTCAACCGTTGACGAATATCGTAAACATATTGAAAAAGATCCCGCCTTAGAAAGACGGTTTCAACAAGTTTATGTCGATCAACCTTCTCCTGAAGATACCATATCAATTTTAAGAGGATTAAAAGATCGTTATGAACGCCATCATGGGGTAAAAATTACTGATAGTGCTTTGGTAGCCGCGGCAATGTTATCAAGTCGTTATATTAGCGATCGCTTTTTACCAGATAAAGCCATTGATGTTGTCGATGAAGCCGCCGCCCAATTAAAAATGGAAATAACTTCTAAACCCGTTGAATTAGAACAAATTGATCGGCGGGTAATGCAGTTAGAAATGGAAAAATTATCCATAGAAGGAGAAAGTTTAGGAACGGGAGAAAGTAACCGCCGAAATGATGGCGGGGTAGCCCTTCGTTTAGGCAGAATTAAGGAAGAAATAGAGAGTTTAAAAACCAAACAGGAAAAACTCGCCTCCCAATGGCAAGGGGAAAAACACCTATTAGATAGTATTAATAAACTCAAGGAAGATGAAGAAGAATTAAGGGTACAAATTGAACAGGCAGAAAGGGCCTATGATTTAAACAAAGCCGCCCAATTAAAGTATGGTCAATTGGAAGTTTTACATCAAGAACGGGAAGGCAAAGAAGCGGAATTAGTTAAGTTACAATCTCAAGGTTCTTCGATGTTGCGCGAGGAGGTTACAGAAGCCGATATCGCGGGGATTATTGCTAAATGGACTGGTATACCTGTTAACCGTTTATTGGAGTCAGAACGGCAAAAATTATTGCGCTTAGAGAGTCATTTACATCAACGGGTAATCGGGCAACAGGAGGCAGTGGCGGCAGTTTCTGCTGCTATTAGAAGGGCGCGGGCGGGGATGAAAGATCCCGGTCGTCCGATTGGATCTTTCCTGTTTATGGGGCCAACGGGGGTGGGAAAAACCGAGTTGGCGAAGGCGTTAGCAGAGTTTTTATTTGATAGTGAGGAGTCGATTATTCGGATTGATATGTCTGAATATATGGAAAAACACGCGGTTTCCCGGTTGGTGGGGGCACCTCCGGGTTATGTGGGTTATGACGAGGGCGGTCAACTATCGGAAGCGGTGCGACGTCATCCCTATTCGGTGATTTTATTTGATGAAGTCGAAAAAGCCCATCCCGATGTGTTTAATATTTTATTACAAGTATTAGATGATGGCCGAATTACCGACTCCCAAGGAAGGACGGTTGATTTTAGAAATACCGTAATTGTAATGACCAGTAATATTGGGGGGGAACATATTTTAGATGTGGCGGGGGATGAGTCCCGTTATGGGGAAATGGAGAAGCGAGTTATGACGGCTTTGCGATCGCATTTTCGCCCCGAATTTTTAAATCGGGTGGATGATATTATTCTATTCCATCCGTTAAGTAAAGGGGAATTACGGTATATTGTGACGATTCAAGTTAAACGGATTCAAAGGTTATTATCGGATCAGAAAATATCCATTGAATTATCGCCTACAACCTTAGACTATTTAGCTGATATTGGTTATGATCCTGTGTATGGAGCTAGACCATTAAAACGAGCAATTCAACGGGAATTAGAAAACCATATTGCTAACTTATTATTAGAACAAAAATTCATAACGGGAGATACAATTTATGTGGATAATGTAGATGACAAATTAGTGTTTAATCATCAACCTTTGATTCCTAAACCGAAAGAAGAACCGTTAATTATGAATGTTCAACCGTTGCGAAAAAACACATCTGACCCATTAGAAATGGACGTTAAACCCGTGATATTAAACACTTCTAAAACAGCAGAGGGGGATGATATTATTACCGTTGAAACGGTGAAAGATGAATAGGTCTTGATAAGTAGTTACACAAAATAAATTACCTAGTTGAGAGAGGGAACAGCCCCCCAAACCCCCCGTGTACAGGGGGCTAGGGGGGGAGGGAACAGGGTGGAGGATGTGTAATTAATTTTGTTTAGGTACTTAGAATAGTAAGAAACATTTGGTGCACCGTCTCTTGCTATTCAACTGAGCTATAATAAAAACAGGAAATTTTAATCCCTATCACTCATTATGGTTGATATTACTATCGCTATTCCTACCTATAATGGCGCGACCCGTTTACCTGCGGTTTTAGAAAAATTGCGATCGCAAACCGGAACAGAACAGATAAACTGGGAAATCTTAATTGTTGATAATAATAGCACAGATCATACCGCAGAATTAGTTAAAAATTATCAACATAATTGGTTAGATAATGTTCCTTTAAAATACTGTTTAGAAACAGAACAAGGGGCAGCTTTCGCCCGAAAAAGAGCAATTAAAGAGTCGGAATCTTTGTTGATTGGCTTCTTAGATGATGATACTATTCCTGACTTAGATTGGGTGGAAAAAGCCTATAATTTTGCTCAAGAACATTCTCAAGCTGGCGCATTTGGAAGTCAAATCCATGGGGTTTATGAAGTAGAAACCCCGACTAATTTTAATCGGATTTCTGGTTTTTTTGCTATTACTGAACGGGGAGATAATCCCCATTTATATGAACCCAATCTGAAGATGTTACCGCCTTCTGCTGGGTTGGTGGTGCGTCGTCAAGTTTGGGTCGAAAATGTACCGGAAAAAACATTTTTAACTGGACGTTCTAGTCAATCTATTTTGAATAGTGAAGATTTAGAAGCGATCATGTATATTCAAAATGCTGGGTGGGAAATTTGGTATAATTCAGAAATGCACCTCTATCATCAAATTCCCAAACAACGATTAGAAAGGGAGTATTTATTATTTTTGATGCGGAGTACGGGGTTAGCACGGCATCATATTCGGATGTTACGGTTAAAACCTTGGCAACGGCCGTTATTATTTCCCATAGGGTTAGCCAATGATATTAGAAAAGCGATCGCTTATTATCTGAAACATCGAAAAGAATTAAAAACTGATGTGGTGACAGCCTGTGAACTGGAATTTTTAAAAAGTAGTGTGACCAGTCCTTTTTATTTGTGGAAAACATCTTATTTGAAAAAATCATGATCGATTTTACAGTTTTTACAGTTGTTATTCCCACCTATAATGGTGCTAGTCGTGTTCTCGATGTTTTAGAAAAATTGCGATTGCAAACCGGAACAGAAAATATCACTTGGGAAATTATTGTTGTTGATAATAATAGTAATGATCAAACGGCTGATGTAGTTCAGAATATGATCATATCTTGGCAAGAAATTTTTCCGCTAAAGTATGTATTTGAAGCGAAACAGGGAATTGCTTTTGCCCGACAAAAAGGAATAGAAGAAAGTCAAGGAGAATTAATTGGGTTTCTTGATGATGATAATTTCCCTAATTCAGATTGGGTTTTACAAGCCTATTTATTTGGTCAAGAACATCCTAAAGCTGGAAGTTATGGGGGGCAAATTCATGGTATTTATGAAGTTAAACCACCTGAAAACTTTAAACGTATTGAACATTTATTATTAGCTATTCGAGAAAGCGGTGATCAACCCTTTTTATTTTGTCCAGAACAGTTAAAATTACCATCAGGTGCGGGGTTAGTTGTGCGTAAACAAGCATGGTTAGATCACGTTCCTTTGCAACTCATGAATACGGGACGAGGGGGAAATGATTATGAAATTTCCTTAAATTTATATAAGGGAGGTTGGGAAATTTGGTACAACCCAGAAATGCACCTTAATCACTATATCCCTTCTGATCGTCTCGAAAAAAAATATTTATTATCTCTGGCTTCTTTATATGGTTTAAAATCCTGTGAATTTAGAATGTTAATCACGCCTAAATGGAAAAAAACAATAACATTTTTTAAAGTTATGTTAGGAGGTATTAAACGTTATATTCAACATCAAATTAAGCATAAAAAAGATATTAAAATTGATATCGTTGCTGCTTGTGAATTGGAGTTTTTTCGAGCGAGTGCTATCAGTCCTTTTTATTTTTTACAAAAAGTTATATTCAAAAAATCTTAGTTTTCTCAGGTGAAAACAACTGAATACTAAACAATCTTTTTTAAGGTAGATAAGATTTTTTTGGCGATTGACGGTGGAAATAAAGCAATAATTAAACTTTTAAAAAGAATGATCAGACAAAATCTCCATTGTTGTAAAGCGGAGGAATCATATCTAATATAATTGAATAAAAATCCGATGGTAGCACGACCCTTTTCTGGGGAGGGATATCCTTGTAAAGCACGATCAATAAAATACTTATAAATTTTGGCTAAACTTTGTTTTTTTAAATGCTGTAATGAGGGAGGGGCTTGTAAAAAGGCTTTTTCAATAACCGCTACACATTGTTTTTCTTGTCGGAGTATTTGAGATGAAATAGAATTGGGAGACATTCGATAAAATACCTGAACCAAAGGAACTGCTACAAAATGATAATGAGCCGCTAAACGAATATATAAATCTCGATCTTGTCCCCCCAATAGGGATTGATCAAATCCTCCAACTTCTGCAAAAGATTCTCTATGAATTAAAGGATTAGAACCATTTTCTAAAAAATTTTGAACTAATAATTCAGGATAAACGTCTCCATTAAAAGTTAGATGTCTACCGAATTTTAAAAAGTTCCCTGACTCGTCAATATAATCTGTCCAGCTATAGGCTACAGACGCTTGAGGATGGCTTTTTAAAGCATTATATTGAGCTTCTAATTTATCAGAAGTCCAAAGATCATCGGCATCTAATAAAGCAATATATTCACCTTTAGCAACATCAAATCCTCGGTTTCTACTGACAGCCGCCCCAGAATTAGGATAGGAAAAAATCTTAATTCTAGGATCATTAATACCAGAAATAATATCTAAAGTCAAGTCCGTTGAACCATCATTAATTACGATAATTTCAAAGTTTTGAAAGGTTTGATTTAAAACGGAATCAATGGTTTGTCGAATCGTTTTTTCTGCATTGTAGGCGGGAATAATAACAGAGATAATAGCCATAGTTATAAAACTTAAAATAATGTTGAAAAAATTAATGAAATATCCAGCCAATAACTAGAAAATCTATAGTAGATTAACTTTATATTTTATTTTATCAAAATATTTTCGATTGTAAGCCTCAAATTATGAATTCTCAAGACATTGCACCTTGTACCAAAATTAAGATTTTAATGCTACCAGATTTTCGCAACGATAACCCCTATCAATCCCTACTTTCCCAAGGGTTAGCACAAGAACAGATTCAAGTTGAATTTTGGTATTATTATCTAAACTATTTTCCAATTTTAAGAGGTGTTTTAAAAAATCAACCTCCTGCGGTTGATATTGTTCATTTGCACTGGTTAGATTTTTATATCAATGCACCGAAAAAAGGATATAAATTTCTGGCTTGTATCAAATTTTTATTGGATATTATTTTAGTTCGGATGTTGGGAGTTAAAATTGTTTGGACAGTTCATAACCAAGTTTCCCATGATGATAAATTTTCAGAATTAGAATCTTGGACAAGGGGGATTTTATCAAAGTTAGTTAATGGGATTATTTTTCATAGTTATTCCAGTTTGAAATTAGTAGAAACTGACTCTAAATTTAATAGCCAAAAAGCCATTGTTATTCCCCATGGTCATTATCGAGAGGTTTATGGGGCTTCTGTTAATTCAATTGACGCTCGCAAACAGTTGGGATTACCCTTAACAGGTCGGATTTATATGAATATTGGCTTCCTCAAACCCTATAAAAAAATAGAAAAATTGATTGATATTTGGAAAAACAATCAAGATATTTTTGCTGATGATACCTTGGTGATTGCGGGGAGACCTGTTAACCATTCTTATTATTTAGAATTACAGGAACTTTCTAAAGATATCCCTGGATTAATTCTGATTCCAAAGTTTATTGAATCTAGTAAAATCCATCTTTTTTTCAGTGCTGCGGATGTGATTGTGTTTCCTTTTGAAAAAATCTTAACATCTGGAAGTTTAATTTTGGCCATGTCCTATAATAAACCGATTATTGCACCGGATTTAGGGGGAATTGCTGAAACTTTGGGGGTTGCTAGTCAACTTTTATATAACCCTAATGATGAACAAGGTTTACTAAAGGCATTACAACAAAGCACCACGATTGATTTACAGGCTTTAAGTATATTAGTTAAACAGGAATGTGATGCTTTAGATTGGGGCTTAATTGCTCAAAAAACGGCACAGTTTTATCAAGATATTCTAGGTAAAATTTAATTAATCTTGAGATATCAATTTTTGAATTAAGGGTTGAATTTTATCAGCAACCGCTTCCCAAGAATATCTAGTTTTAACTAAATTATAAGCGTTATCAACACAGTTTTTATACAGGGTAGGATTCGACCAAAATTGATTAACAGCATCAACCATTCCCTCGACTGTATCATCAATTAATAAATGTTTTTGAGTTTCAACTTCTAGCCCTTCAGCCCCTTTTGTGGTACTAACAACGGGACGACCAGCGGCAAAGGCTTCTAATATTTTTAAGCGAGTTCCTCCCCCTTTAAATAGAGGAGTAATTACCACACTAGCTGCTGCTAAATAGGGTTTAACATCTTCAACTAATCCTGTCCATAAAATTCCAGGTTCTTTTTGTGTTGCGGCTGTTAAAGCTGGGGGGGAATTTTTCCCGACAATAATTAATAAAGTATTAGGATAAAGCTGTTTAATTTTAGGATAAAACTCTTGAGTTAAAAATTGTGCTGCTTCGACGTTGGGAGGATAACAAAATGTCCCAATAAATACTAAAGTATGGGGGTTAAATTGAGCCTCAAAAGCAGGAGTACATTGACCATTACGCACAGTTTCATAGTTAGTTACATTGATTCCATTCGGGACAACATGGGGATTAAGATTCTGTCCATATCGCTGTTGTAGTTTATCAGCATCGGATTGACTACAGACCCAAATTTGATCGGATTTGTATGCCATTTTTCTTTCCATTGATTGAATATAATTTTTTTGTAAGTTCATCTTAATTTTGGGTAAAGACTCTATAATTTGATGAATTTTTTGCTCAAATAAATCCGCTTCTATGTTATGTTCATCAAAGATAATTTTACAGGGATAACCTTGAACAACTCGAAGGTAACGACATAACCATAAATGCTCAAAAACTACTATAGAAGGCTTTAAATCTTGAAGAATTTGTTTTAATAATTCGACAGCAGGTTGAGTATAAAACCAGTCAATATAAGAATATCTCCAGGGTTGTAACACCGATAAACGACGTTCTAAGCGTTCTTTTAAAGGACGTTTTTGCCCCAAATCATAGTGATACCAATTTTCAATCCCGGGTAAGGTTTTTTCCGGTGGTTGTCCTTTGAAAATAGACAATACAGCCACATCCCCATATTGTTTCATCAGGTTAATATTCTGCCAATTACGAAGGGGCGCTCCGGCTCTGGGGGGATAGGGTAAATCAAGGGTAATAAATAGTGTCCTTGCTGAAGTATTTAGCATTAAATTTAACCTCCGATGATGACAATTCGCCTAAACAAATTGTATGATATAAATTACCCCAAAGCTATCAGTAGAGGTCTGGCTTCCGTTGAAACATTCTTACCCCCGATTATTTCTAGTTGGCTGTCCCCGGTCAGGAACAACGCTATTACAAAGTTTATTAGCGGCTCATTCTCAAATTGCCTCTTTTCCTGAATCCCATTTTTTCCGCTATTTATTGGGAAATCGTTCAACTTGGCGGACAAAATTGAGAATTTCTTCTCCTTTAGCTCGACAACGATTTGACCAATTTTTAGTAGAAACAGGTCATCCCGAATTAGAACGATATTTACCCAAAACGGCGGTTTTTACTATTCAGTATATCAAGGGATTTATTCGAGTTTTAGATGAATTAACCCAACAACAAGAAAAAAGCCTATGGTTAGAAAAAACCCCTGGAAATTTATATTATATTAGCTATATTGAAAAACGAGTTGAAGGTGCAAAATTTATTCATTTGGTTAGGAATGGGGCCGATGTTGTCACATCCCTTTATGATGTCACTCACCAGTATCCTGAAGACTGGCGAGGGGCTTGGGATTTAGACCGTTGTATCAGACAATGGATTAATGATGTTCGGTTAAGTTTGAACCATGTCCATAAACCCAATCATATCCTAGTTCAATATGAACAATTAATTGATAATCAACTTTTAGTTTTATCTGAACTTTGCGATTTTATTGGCGTAAAATATGAACCTACAATGTTAGAGAATTATCAGAAAGTTGCTGAAAACGTAATCTTACCCTTTGAATCTTGGAAGGTTTCCGTCCAACAGGGAATTTATAATACCTCGGGTCAAAAATTCAATCAATTGTTTAATGAAGAACAGAAACAGTATATTCTTCAAGAACTCTCAGCAGCAAATTTGGAATTTAGCGAAAAATTAGCTAAATTGCAGATTATTTTTTAATCAATAATGATAATAAAGTAGTAAAATATTTAAAACATAATCTTTAGATTTTTATGAATTTAAACCTGAAACAAAGTATTTTTTCCAAATTAAAACACTATGGAACTTACCTATGGAACCAGCCATCTTTACCCGAAAAACGATTTGTTATTTTTGGTCGAGGTCGTTCAGGAAGTACCTTATTGGTCAGTTTATTAAATACCCATAGTCAAAATCCGTAACTACTAACTTAGTTAAATTAATGTCTACTGACTTATCTAATTCCATAGAAAACTATGCCGAATTAACCGCAAAAATTCAACAAACACGATATGCAAAATTCCTAGAAGACGATAATTAGTTGGACTCGCCCTTGGTGAACGTAGGGAAAACCGAATCAAATTTGTAGGGGGATTACGTTTATCGGGGTTAGGCGATCGCTCACAATTATAAACAACAACCATGATTTTATACATACTCTAACATCACTATGACTGTACTCGAACAGGGAACAATTACAATCCATACGGAGAATATCTTCCCGATTATCAAAAAATCCCTCTATACAGACCATGAAGTCTTCCTGCGGGAATTGGTTTCCAACGCCGTTGACGCCATCGCTAAACTGAATATGGTGTCCCGGTCTGGGGAATATTCCGGGGATGCGGGCGAACCCGAAATCAGCATCACCCTCGATAAAGACAACAAAACCCTCTCCATCACCGATAATGGCATCGGGATGACCGCCGAGGAAGTCAAAAAATATATTAACCAAGTCGCCTTTTCCAGCGCCGAAGAATTCATCGAAAAATATCAGGCCAACTCTGACCAGTCTATCATTGGTCATTTTGGTTTAGGGTTTTACTCCTCCTTCATGGTCGCCCGTCAAGTCGAAATTGATACCCTGTCCTACAAAGAGGGTTCCCAAGCGGTTCACTGGACGTGCGATGGTTCTCCGGTATTCAAATTGGAAGACTCTGGCCGCATCCAACGGGGAACTACTATCACCCTGACTTTGATGGATGAGGAAATCGAATATACCGAACCCTCCCGCATCCGTCAATTAATTAAAACCTATTGTGATTTTATGCCCGTCCCGATTAAGTTGGACGGCGAAATTATCAACCGCCAAATAGCACCCTGGCGGGAATCTCCTAATAATTTAACCCAAGAAGATTATTTAGAGCTCTATCGCTATCTCTATCCCTTCCAAGAAGAACCCCTATTATGGGTACATCTGAATACGGATTATCCTTTTATTGTGAATGGGATTCTTTATTTTCCCAAACTCAAACCCGATGTGGATGTCACCCAGGGCAATATTAAACTGTTCTGTAATCAAGTCTTTGTTAGTGACCACTGCGAAGATATTATCCCGAAATTCTTGATGCCATTACGGGGGGTAATTGATAGTACGGATATTCCTTTAAATATTTCCCGCAGTGCTTTACAAAGTAATCGCACTGTCCGTAAAATTGCCGATTACGTGGCGAAAAAAGTCGCTGACCGCCTGAAAGAATTATATCGGGATAACCGCAAAGAATATATCCGTTGTTGGCAAGATATTGGTACATTTGTTAAGTTTGGTTCCCTCAACGATGATAAGTTTAAAAAACAAGTTGAGGATATTCTGATTTGTCGTACTACCTATACCCCAGAATCTGTTAACAACGAGGAAAAAGCCGTTGATGTCCAGGTGCAAACTGAAGGCGGCGATGTGTGGCAAGATGTTGCTTCCCAAACCCCTGAAAATACCGACGAAAAAGGTCGTTACTATACAACCTTAAGCGAATATCTCGAACGCAATAAAGAACGCCATGAAAATCGGGTATTTTATTGTACCGATGAAACAACTCAAGCCACTTATATTCAGTTACATACCAGTCAAGGATTAGAAGTTTTATTCTTCGATTCCTTTATTGATAGTCATTTTATTAGTTTCCTAGAACGGGAACACACTGATGTTAAGTTTGCCCGGGTGGATGCGGAACTAGATGACAATTTAATTGCTAAGGATAATAGTCCTGAAATTGTTGATCCGAAAACCAATAAAACCCGTAGTGAAATCATTAAAGACCTGTTTACCGCAGCTTTAAACAAGCCTAAATTAACGATTCGGACTGAATCCTTGAAATCTGAGAATACCCCGCCCGCGATGGTATTATTGCCGGAATTTATGCGACGTTTACAGGATATGACAGCTCTGATGCAGCAACAAAAAGTTGAATTTCCAGAGGAACATATTCTGTTAATTAATATTGCCCATCCGTTGATTCAGAATTTAGTGAATTTGAGTCAAGGGGCGATTATTCAAGAAGGTGGGGATTCTCCTTCGACGGAATTAGCGAATATGATTTGTCATCATGTCTATGACTTGGCTTTAATTGCTCAAAAAGGCTTTGATGCTGAAGGAATGAAGGACTTTGTAGAACGTTCTAACCAAGTATTAACGCGGTTAACAACCCACTGAGATGACGGTAAAAAACGCTAGTAGGGGTAATTCATGAATTACCCCTACATATAGGGTTACATCCCCAAATTTGCGGAAGTCCTGAAAGAGTAAAAAGTTAGCGATCGCAGCCTGATATAGCAGGGAACAGCCCCCCAAACCCCCCGTGCACGGGGGGCTAGGGGGGAAAACACTTTACCGTCTGGGTTCCAAGATCCGTCTGGTGTCTTAACTGCCTTGGCGGTTGCTATAAAATCAAGAGCGATCGCTTGCTTTTTACAAAAATTTTGAATTTAAAATGATAATTAAAGCTGAAATTTAAGTTGGTTAAAAAGATCAGCATTAAGTCGAGCGCATTGCCATATTAGCAGAATTACCATCTTGGAAAGAGAAGGTTGCGATCGCATCTCCGTAGGAAACCGCAGTCTCAGGCGCGAGAAAGCTTCTGGGATCGTCCACCTTAACTTCCATTGCGATCTTTTGGATCGAATTGGAAAACTGCTGATTCCAGTATGTCTCAAACTCTTGCACCTGATGAAATTAGAGATTTGACATATTCTATTTAGAAGAACGAACTAATAAAAAACTCGCAATTCCAATTCCTAAAAATGTCGGTAACCAAGCTGCAAAAAAGGGAGTCATAATTTCTTTTTGACCTAATGCTCCGGTAATAAAAGACAGTAAATAATATCCGAAAATCACGATTACACTAATCCCAAAACTGGTTGCTCGACTGGTACTTTGGGGTCTACTTCCTAATGCAACACCCAATAATGCAAAGACAATACAGGAAAAAGGGAGAGCATATTTTTGTTGAATTCTAACTTGAGTTTTAACAATTTTTTGTTGATCTCCACTCAATTTCATTAACTTTAAATAATCTCGAGCTTGAGCAATATTCATCTCATCAAACCCTCGTTTCCGTGACGCTAAATCTAGGGGAGTACGAGAAAGTTGAATCTGTTTATGATCAAAACGAACAATATTACGATAAGAGCCATCGGGATTGACAATATAAACCGTACCATTAAAGAAATCCCAAGTATTAGCAGAAAAATTCCAATTAGCAGATTTTGAAGAAATAATTTGAGTTAATTCCGGTTGGGAAAGATCTAAGATAGTCACCTCTAACATTTTACCTTTGTCAAATCTTTGGGCATAAAATAACCGCACTAAACGACTAAATTTTTTATCAGTTCCTTCTATTTTAATTTTCTCATATTCGGGATAAAAAATATTATCTTCTTGAACAGGAAGGTTGCCTTCATTTAATGCCTGTTCATAGGTGACAGATGCTTTATAATTAGCCGCCGGAACAATTACCTCATTAAACCAAAAGGTTAAACCCGTGATCATTAAACTAAAAATCAATGTTGGTACTAATAGCCGATATATACTAATTCCACAACTTTTCAGGGCAATTAATTCACTATCACTCGATAAACGACCATAGACCATTAAGGTACTTAAAATCATCGCCATGGGAAAGGCTAAAACGATGAATTCTGGCATTTTTAAAAGAAAAACCTCAACCGCAATCCCCACGGCTAAACCCGACTCCGCCACCTGTCTAACCAAGTCAAAAACCGTTCCTACAGTTAACGCAACGGAACTAAATAATCCCACTCCAAACACAAAGGGCGGAACTAATTCTTGGATTAAATATCGATCTAAAATTGAAAGATAGGGCGGGAGAAATTTACCAGAAATAAAAGACTGATCAAAAGTAATTTTCATATAGCAATTCTAAATAGGTTGTACCATTTTAATACTGACATGAAAAAGCCAGAAGTTAGACCCTTGTTCCCTCCCCCCCTAGCCCCCCGTGCACGGGGGGTTTGGGGGGGCTGTTCCGGTGTTCCCTTTTGATCATGAATTTTAAACACAACTCAAATAGGATTGCTATAGTTGAAAACTGTCACCTAAATAATACTGCCGCACGAGGGGATTATTATAGAGTTCTTCAGCAGTTCCCGATGCAAAAATTTGTCCATCTCGCATAATATAAGCTCGGTCTGTAATAGCTAAAGTTTCCCTAACATTATGATCCGTAATCAAAATTCCCATATTTCGAGTGCGTAACTGAGCGACAATTTCTTGAATTTCAGAAACTGCAATCGGGTCAACACCAGCAAAGGGTTCATCTAAGAGTAAAAACTGAGGTAATTCTAACCCCGCCGCTAAAGCCCTGGCCAGTTCCGTCCGTCGTCGTTCTCCCCCAGAAACCTGATAACCTAAAGTTGATGCTACTTTTTCTAAGCGAAATTCCCTTAGTAAAGTATGCAGACGTTTTTGCCACAAATGACGCGGAACATGGGTTTGTTGCAACACCAATAAAATATTATCCTTGACAGTCAGATGTCGAAAAATACTCGCCTGTTGCGTTAGATAACCAATTCCTAACCGGGCGCGTTGATGAATCGGTAAATGGGTAATATCAATTTCATTCAGATAAACATTCCCTTGGGTCGGTTTTTCTAGTCCCGTAGCAATATAAAAGGTTGTAGTTTTACCAGCACCATTTGGCCCCAATAATCCCACAATTTCCCCTTGACAAACCGATAAATTAACCCGACTAACAACGGTACGTTTCCGGTAGGATTTGTGAATATTCTCCAGCACTATTTTCATAACCAGATTTGTTAGAAATTATTTAAGGATTACGCGGTGCTGAAGGCGCGCTTAATGGGTTTTTAAAAGCAGGTTTAGGATTAAAAGGTTCAACTGTTGCGTTTTTCGGGCTGGCACTCTCATCGGGTACTAAATACATAGATTCGACCTGTCCTCCCCCTTGCGGTAAGGCGATAAACCGTCCTTCATCAATTAAATAGGTGACGGTTTCCCCGCGAATTGTATTCCCTTCTTGCAAAACAAATACATTTCCACTGAGAATAATTCGACGTTCTCGACTAAAATATTGGGCTTGGGCTGCGGTGGCCTGAATACTGCGGGCGGGATAGTTAATTTGAACATTGCCCCTAGCGGTGACAATTCCCGTTTGAGCATCGGCTTCTTGAATATCGGAGCGCACGGTCATCGCCCTCCCGACGGCGTTTTTGGCTGCTGGGGGGGCTTGGGCATAACTAGCCGCAGAACTGACTACACTATCTGTAAGGAAACTACTAACTAGGGCAATGGGTAACAGGAGTGTCAACCCCAAGGGAAGGGTGATTGAATTTAACAGTTTGGCAATCAGCATTATGATGTTGGAAACTCTAAAATGTTGACTGGGCGGTGCAATTGAGTCGTAGACATTGAAATTGACACCTTATAGTCGGTGTGTCCATTGTACTCTATCCGCTTCATGACACTTACTCAAACCTACTCAAATACTTAAAATGCTGAATATATAGCAAAAGGCAATATAGATCGCCCTTAAACCAACTCTACATCACACGCACTCTATTAATGCCAAATCTACGAGGGTGATCGCTCTTTTTCAAGGTAAATAACTCAAGGTAAATAAGATGACAGGCCCACACAAAACTGGACAGTATCTACTGATTAGAAATATTTATGATTTGATTCATAGAATCTTCTAAATGTTTTAATAAAGTATCGACATCTTTTCCAACTTGTTGAAAACATTCTGGGGGAGTAGGATTAGATTCAAAATAAATTAATCTGACATGATCAAAACCAATTCCAATGATTAATACCTCTTTTTCCGGTTGATACCCGTCTACAATTCCGACAATTTCTTTTAAGCGATTTTCAACATTTTGATTCAGTTGTTCAATAGTTGATTTCGGACAGGCGACAAAGTGGGGGGCAGGTTTGAGATCAATTCCGAGGGTATTGGGTTCTTCTCCCCATTGTAGGTGTAAACCCCAAGTTAAGGCGGCGAATTCCTGACGGTTATCTTTCACAAACCGATCCAACTGACTTTGCCAACTTTGCTGTCCTAAACCGGGTTGAGTGCTATCAGGTTTAATCATTTTTCGACGACTGTTTTTCACTGAGATCCTATTTTAACCCATTATGGGTCAATTCTATCAAATTCTATAGATCTAAGTCGATCTACTGATCAAAACTAGAATAACTGTAATAAAAGTCATGAATTTACTCAGTATTTTCAATGAGTACAGGATGTAATCAATAACTGAGTATCCTTAAAAATACGGTATTTTTTAAATTTGATGTATATTAAATTACTTTTATAAATCAATAATTTGGATAAAAAAATCTAAATTTGAGAAACTTTTTGCCTCAATAAATCGTCTTCGCTGTTTAGTGCATTAATTTCAGGATCAGGGTTTAAACAGCTTTTAAATCTACTAAATTTTTAATCAGATTAAATTAAATATTTTCCTGATTAATTGAAAATATCCTGAAAAATAGTATAGCTATTGCGAGTCTTTGCGAGGAAAATTAGATTATGAGTCTCGACACTTTTGATTCTGGAAATTTGTTTTTCAGTCCGACCCAAATTATTCCTAATCCTCAAAGCTTATCTTTTGGTTTAGGGGTTAATCTTCCCATGGGTAGAAGTTTTACAAATATTACTCCGACTGAAACTAATTTTATTCCTACCAATAATTCTGATTTAATTATTGGTACTGCATTTCAGGATAATATTTTTGCTCTGGGGGGAAATGATACTATTTATGGTTTAGAAGGGAATGATATTTTAGGAGGAAACCAACAAGCTGATCTAATTTTTGGTAATCTAGGAAATGATAGTATTTATGCTGGTCAAGATGACGATACTTTAGCGGGAGGTCAAGATGATGATCTGATTTTTGGTGATGTAGGAAATGATTTTATTTTGGGCGATCGCGGTGCAGATACATTATTTGGAAATCAGAATAACGATATTATTTATGGGGGAAAAGAGGATGATTTAGTCGCCGGAGGTGAAGGAGATGATCAATTATTTGGTGATTTTGGGGATGATATTCTCCATGGAGATTTTGGTGCTGATACGGTAACGGGTGGAGATGGTAATGATCTATTTTATATTGGCAAAACGATGGGAGAATTTGCTATTAATGATGCTGATATTATCACAGATTTTACTTTAAATCAAGATACTATTGGATTATTAGCAGATCTGACATTCTTGGCTTTAAATATTACTCAAGGTACTGGAGAATATGCTAATGATACGATTATTCAGGATAAAAATTCTAGTGAATATTTAGCAATTCTCAAAAATGTAAATAGTAATAGTCTCAATTCTGATAATTTTGTTTTTGACGGTTTTGATCCAACACCCGATCCAACCTCTGTACCGACTCCAATACCAACACCCGATCCCACACCAATACCAACCTCTGTACCGACTCCAATACCAACACCCGATCCCACACCAGTTCCAACACCCGATCCGACACCAGTTCCAACACCCGATCCGACACCAGTTCCAACACCAGTACCGACTCCAATACCAACTCCAATACCAACTCCAATACCAACCTCTGTACCGACACCAGTTCCAACACCAGTACCTCTTAGTGTTTTAGGGTTTAGTTCTGCTAATTTTAGTGTTAATGAAAATGGCACACTTATTAACACTATTACCATTAATAGAACGGGAGAAAGTAGTGGTTTAGTGACGGCACAAATCACCCCAACGGATGGAACTGCAACGGCAATTTTAGATTATACTAATACTCCCGTAACTGTGACTTTTGCAGATGGAGATATTACTCCAAAAACTGTAATAATTCCGGTCATTGATGATACGATATTTGAACCGACGGAAACCGTTAATTTAGCATTAACTATTACCGCCGGAACTGCAACGGTCGGAACTCAAAACACAGCTATATTGCAAATTGTTGATAATGATCCGAGTGATAATCTCCTGTTAAATAGTGCAACCTATTTAGGAACTACTGGAAATGATAGTGGTGCATCGGTTGAAATTTCCCCGGTTGATAATAATATTATTATTGCTGGTAATTTTAACGGTGTGGGAGCAATTCAACGATTACAAAATGGCAATACTGCCTCCTTATCCAATACACCATTAGGCGGTATTGTTAATGATTTAGATGTGGATCGAGATAGTGGGGAAATTGTAGCAGTTGGGGATTTTGGAATTAAGGTTTATAACCCTACAGCTAATACAGTTTTATGGTCACAACCGGGAACTTTTAATCGAGTTGCGATCGCCAATGATGGTACAGTTGCCACTTTAAATAATAGTACCGATACTATTATTTTATGGAATGGAACCGGAACTCAATTAACTAGCACAACCTTAACCGGAACCAATGTCAATCCCGCGGATATCACTATTGATCCTACCACAAAACAAGTCTTTGTTACCGGGTATAATCAAGTTACCAGTCTTTTACAAACTCCTTTCTTACGAGGGTTTGATTCTGCCTTGAATTCCTTATGGAAAACTTGGGATTTCAGTGCAACGGAAGTCACCGGACAAAACTTAAGGGCAGATACCCGGGGAGAACGTATTACTATTGGTAAAGATGGCGGACTTTATTTATTAGGAAAAACCGATGGAGGAAATAACGTTTTTCAACGCAATGGTCAAAACATTACTCAAACTTTAGCAACCTTAGTTAATGTGGATTCTTTTAATAATTTCTCTGGCGCTGGTGCAGGATCTTTCACATTTCACGCCAAAATTAATCCTAATACTGGAATAGTTGATCAGGGTCAATTTATTGTCACCCGCACTAGCACTGGGGCGAATAGTTTTACTCCCAATTCGATTACGGCTGACGAATTTGGTAATATATATATAGGAGGATCTTCGGCTTTCCAATTACAAAATCGTCCTGGTAAAACGATTAATAGTCAACCCGTTGGTGCTTATACCTTGGGAGAAATGGCAGTATTAGGATTATCTGCAGATTATACTATCAGAAAATTCTGGACTCCGTTAACCCAAACTGGTGACGTAGATGGTGCTAAAGGCAGTGTGAATGGTTTTGCAGTTGCGAAGGGTCAAGCGGTGATTTTGGGAACAGTAACCCAACCATCTGTTACAATAACAACTAACGCGATTAATCCTAATCCATTAGGAGGAAATGATGCTTATTTAGCCACTTGGTCGGTTTAGGAAATCATTGATCACTCGCTAGGTTTCTAACCGTTATCTTTGATTGAGAAACCTAGTTTCTTAGATCTGCGTCGATCAGTTTAAATACCCTCTGATGATGCGCTAGAAGCGCAACAACGGGTTTTTTGGTATAACCTGTAAATTATCCCTGCACTTATTATGTTAAAACGTTTGACAATTGCCAGATCTTTGCGCCGTCGTTGGTTATATCCGGTTATTTCAATAACTCTTAGCCTGAGTATTGTATTGAGTTCGACGGTCGCAACTTTGGCAATTCCTTTACCAGAATTAATTTTTAGAGGAATTCAAGTCATCCAATTATCGAATTTATCTGCACGTCAGGAAATTGCGATCGGGGAACAAATTAATCAAGAATTACTCTCAAAACAAGTTAAATTATTTCGTAATCAAGAGGCTCAAAGCTATATTAATCAAATTGGTCAACGTCTAGTCCAAGCCAGCGATCGCCCGAATATTCCCTATACTTTTCAAGTAATTGATGATAGTAGTGTCAATGCTTTTGCTACTATGGGCGGGTTTGTTTATGTTAATACCGGGTTAATTGCCGCTGCTAGTAATGAAGCAGAATTAGCGAGTGTAATGGCCCATGAAATCGGACATATTGCCGGACGTCATGCGATTAAACAAATGCGCCAAGCAGCTGTGGCTGCGGGGGTGGCTACGGCTGTGGGTGCGGATCAGAATAAATTAGTCCAAATTGGGGTGGAATTAGCCTTAAACCGCCCTAAAAGCCGTGAAGCTGAATATGAAGCCGATCGCATGGGTTTAGCTACCCTAGCCCGGGCGGGTTATGCTCCACGAGGCGCCGTTGATTTTATGGCTAAACTGTTAAAAAGTGGTTCTCCGCCAACAATTCTCAGCACTCACCCGGCTACAGGCGATCGGATTTCCGCCATGCAAAGACTTATTGATCCGAGTCAGGTTAATTCAGGTGATGGATTAGATAGCAATTCCTATCGCGCTACCGTTGAACGAATTTTATCTTAATTTCAACGAATTAATCGAAACTTTACGCGCCTTGAATCGAAGTTCAGGGCGCTTTTGATTGCTATGGATAGACAAAATTCAATCAATATGTTAAGTTAACCTATCAAGTATAGTCAGTCAGCCTAATCCACTCTTTTTTAATGAGTTAGGAGCGGGGGAACCATCTTTAGGGGCTTATCTTCGATTGTTTGTGATTGTCGAGAAGGACATCTCTCAGTCCTAGCCCGTCAGCTAACCCCGTCGGCTGTGAGAGAAGACTGTTGATCGGCAAAGTTTTTACCATTGCCCTCACCGGAATTCTAAGTACATCAGACTCTGTTATTAATACTCAATCCTTGAGGGTTGAATACGAGAATCAAACCCACTTGCAAAGGTGTGTGAGGGTCATGGAAATGGCTAGTTTTTTTGGTTTGCTAATTTTCGGTAATCACAGATATTATATATAACCCATCCTAAAATTCAACGAATGCGGGGATTAACAAACATTAATCTACCCTTGAATTTTGTATTATTCCCATTTGATGCTGACTATGAACCCTGCGATTTTAGTTCTCCTGCAAGTTTTAATCGTGATTGGATTATCCCGATTAATGGGATTATTCTGTCGTCAAATTAAACAACCATTAGTGATTGGAGAAATTATTGCTGGAATTATGTTGGGGCCATCATTATTAGGGTTAATTGCTCCTAATGTGATGACGGCTTTATTTCCTGCCGAAACTTTGCCCTACTTGAATATTTTATCACAAATTGGACTGATTTTCTTCATGTTTTTAATTGGGTTGGAACTAAACCCTAAATATTTAAGTGGGCAACTAGAAAAGGCAGTTTTAATTTCTCATGTTAGTATTGTAGTTCCCTTTGCATTAGGAATTTCGACCGCATTAATTCTATATCCAATTGTTTCTAATAATGGCGTTTCCTTCACAGCATTTGCTTTATTTTTAGGTTCGGCTTTATCAATTACCGCTTTTCCAGTTTTAGCCCGAATTATAACAGAAAATAATTTACAAGTAACTCGTTTAGGAACGTTGGCTTTAACTTGCGCCGCCGTTGATGATGTGACTGCATGGTGTTTATTAGCCTTAGCGATCGCCGTTACCCGAACTAACAGTATATCGGGGGCATTTCCCACAATTATTGCCTCAATTCTGTATATTATTTTAATGGCAACCGCCGGACGGTGGTTATTAAGAAAACTCTCGATCCATTATCAACGCACAGGGCGACTTACCCAATGGGTTTTAGCTTGGATTTATATGGGAGTGGTGGCTTCTGCATTAATTACCGAATTGATCGGAATTCACTTGATTTTTGGAGCCTTTTTAGTATTAGAAAAATCTAAAGATAATCTGGATAAAATTGTATTAAGTGGCAAATTCAAAGAGCCAGAAATGATCTTATCAGGAATTTCAAATCCGTTATTATTTTGTTCATCATATCTATCCCCAGATCCCAATCAATTAACACTCACAGGAGAATTTAAAGAAAAAATATTTATGGGTAAAATACAGGATAAAACCTTATCAAAGCCGATCAATTTTACCGCAAAAATAAACTCTGTTTCCTCCTCAAAAAAACCAATTCATTAATCACTAAAAATTAGTGCTATTTTGGCAAATATGTGATACCATTAAAACAATTAATTAATTTTCGGGTATTTGTTTGTTTTCAACTCCTATTATCAATAGAAACCATGGATTCTTTTATTGCTGGAATTATTTTTGTTGGGGCGATTATTTCAATCATGGGGGAATGGTTACACCTCACTATTGCAGCGTTTTTAGGGGCTCTCCTCCTGATTTTTTTCCATGTAATGACTTTAACCGAGGCTGTTAATTATATCAGTCGAAGTTATGCAACTTTAGCTTTATTTTTTGGCGTGATGGTTTTAGTTCGTGCCTTTGAACCGACTAAAATTTTTGATTATTTAGCCGTTAAAATGATTTTGATGGCTAAGGGAGAAGGGAAAAGGTTATTGTTAGGAATAGTAGCGTTAACCACTCCCATTTGTGCCGTATTACCCAACGCTACAACCGTGATGTTATTAGCGCCTTTAATTCCTCCTATTGCTCAGGATATAGGGATTGATTTTGTCCCCTTATTAATTTTAATGGTATTCATTGCTAATAGTTCAGGATTATTAACCTTAGTAGGAGATCCTGCCACATTTATTGTCGGAGATGCGATTAATATTAGCTTTGTTGAATACCTACAACGCTTGAGTATAGGGGGAGCATTGGCGGTGGTGAGTGTAGTGATTTTATTACCAATTTTATTCCGTAAAACCTGGAATACAAAATTTGAACATTTAGAAGATTTACCCCATCCTAAAATTAATCATCCTCGGATTCTAGCACTGGGAAGTTTAATTATGGTCTTTGTTTTAACTTTTTTTGTAATTGGAGAAACCTTACCCGTTCCTATTTCTCCGGCGGCGGTGGCTTTATTAGGGGCAGCTTTAGCCTTAATGTTAGCTCATCATAGTAAAATTGATACCGTTAATAATATTTTGCGGGATTTAGACTGGAGTACCTTAATTTTCTTTATGTCAATTTTTGTTTTAATTGGAGGACTAGAAAAAACTGGAGTGATTAGCAATTTATCGGGACTTCTAGCGGTGATTTTAGGAAAAAATATCGCTCTAGGTTCAATTTTATTATTAGTAACAGTAGGGATTATTTCTAGTGTTGTGCCTAATATTCCCTTAGTTGTGGCGATGGTTCCCCTATTAAAACAATATTTAGTTAATGTGGGATTTGTCGGTGCAGAAGTGCTTGACCCGGCTTTTAACGGACAGTTTCCCCCGGAAGTATTACCGCTATTTTATGCAATGATGTTTGGGGCAACCTTGGGCGGAAATGGCACATTGGTGGGAGCTTCTTCTAATATTGTCGCCGCCGGAATTTCCGAACTACATGGGCGCACTATTTCCTTTAAAACCTTTCTTCATTATGGGATTCCAGTCATGGCTGTGCAAATATTCGTGGCGATGTTATATGTTACCTTTGCCTTCCTAATTTAAACCGGGGTGATAACAGAAATTTCTTCTTTTATCCAATCTAAAACCGCATAAACTTCTACGGGCTTTTGGCGACCTTTGACTTTAATTTCACCTAAACTTTTAAGAACAATACCATGATGTTCTGCAATAGCGTTAGCAGTTAATTCATTAATTAAAATGGTATATTCAGGATATTCCTTAGTTAAGGTTTCCAAACGCGCCGCCACATTTACTGCATCTCCAATTACCGTATATAATATGCGAATATCGGTAAATAAAACCGAGACCCAACATTATTACAAACCCCAATAAAATCTTATTATTTTTTTTGATTGTTCCCATGTATTGATCTTCTGGAATTACTGTTCCGATGAACCAATGTAATTGATTAACCGCCAATAGATGTTATCCGTTTGTTCTTTATAAAGCGCGATATTAGAGTCAATTCCATGGGTATTGGTAGAGCGATAAACATAGACAGTCCAAGCCGCTTGACCTAGGGTTTTCAGTGCATCTCGATACCAAGGACAACCAGGGGTATACCAATTCGGTTCTTCAATTTGGGTGGTTTTAATTAATTGCAGTTTTTGGCCGATTAATTCATACTGATCTGTTGTTTTAATCGCTAATTTTCTTTCTTCATCCCATTGACGAAAATGCAGTTTAAACGTATTTTGCTTTTCAAAAGCTGTTGTCACCCGTTGAGCGCCGACATAATCCCCATGAGGATAGGCAATATGACTGAAATCCGGTAATTTATTAAACCGAGGTGTTCCGGTGGGAAAGTTTAAAAGTAGATGCTTTATCTGCAAAATGTCAGAAATTATGCCCAATTCCAAATAAATATGTAGAATTTTCCTGACGCAGTTATGAATTTTTATAAGAATAGCACAACCAGAGTATAATAGGAATTAGAGTTTGGAAAATAATATGTCAATTCCCCCTAGTAGGAAGCAGACATTCATAAAATTGATCGGGATTATTTTTTGTATAGCAACCATTGTAGCTATCCTGGTGACAAGGGCAGATTTTGCTATTTCAACCAGCAATATCTTATCGAAGGAAACAACAGCAAAAACTGCTGAAACCCAGGCAATATCTGTGACTTTTCAATCTAATCTCGATCAACCATTACCCACTCCTAACAGTCAGGGAAATCAAGTCATCGACTTACAAACTCAATTGAAAAAACGAGGATATTACCCTGGTGCATTAGATGGAGTTTATGGAGAAGGGACACAAGAGGCTGTTTATAATTTGCAGGTCAGTATGGGCTTAGAGGCAACGGGAACAGTTGATCCTCAAACTTGGCAATACCTCCAGCCCAATGATAGCACTAGGGCTGAGGCTACTTCCACCATCGGGTTAACTACTTCCTCTGTTGGTTTGTCCCCCGACCTGCAAACGATTGTAGATCGAAATCAGCTAATTGTTGCTATTTTAGGAATTGATAGTCCTCCATTTTTTGTCAAAAATAAACATGGTAATTTAATCGGGTTAGATATTAAAATAGCCCAAGATTTAGCCACGGCTTTAGGTGTTTCTCTCAAAATTGATCGCACGGCTAAAACCTTTAATGATGTCGTGGATATTGTCAATTCTCAAAAAGCCGATTTAGGGATTTCTAAACTAAGTCAGACTTTGGCCAGAGCCAAAATGGTTTCTTTTTCCCGTCCCTATTTAACCTTAAGGCATGGTCTATTAATCAATCGTTTACAATTAGCAAAAGCGTCAAAAGGGAAAGATATGGTTGATTTTTTAAAGAATTTTGAAGGAAAAATTGGAGTGATTCAAGGATCATCCTATGTGGGATTTACCAAAGAGAAATTTCCCCAAGCTAAAATTGTTGAATTTACGACTTGGGAGGATGTAATTAAAGCCGCAATCAATGGTGATGTTTTAGCAGCTTATCGGGATGAATTGGAAGTAAAAAAAATTATTCTGAATCAACCTAATATAGCATTAAATTTTAAAACGGTTGCCCTCTCAGATAGTTACGATCCGATTGCAATTGCCCTTCCTTGGTCAAGTGGGCATCTTTTACAATTTGTTAATCTCTACCTAGACTTGAACAAAATCAACTATACCGTTGATAGTCTCATCGAAGAATATTCTCATATCTTTGGAAAAACCGGACAACCCAAACCACAATAAATATTATCCTGAAAATGCTGAAAAAATATTTTAATTTTGCTCAATTATTCAAAATATTGCGTCATCCCTTGGCGATTGTTCCAGGAATTGTATTAGGGCTATATTTTGGCATATTCCAAAAAGAAATAGCCACTTTTTTAACGCCCTTTGGCAATTTGTATTTAGCCTTATTAAAAATGTGTGTTTTGCCGATATTATTCTCGGCGACAACCATGAGTGTTGGGCGGTTAATTAGTAGTCAAGACACTGAGAAATATATCAAACGCATTCTGCTGGTTTTTTCTCTTGGACTATTAGCCTCTAGCGTCATCGGTATGACCATAGCTGTCGTGACTAATCCAGGGGGAAATTTAGATGAATCAACTTTAACAGCTTTAGGGGTAATTGTTAATTCATCAGAACTAGATTTAGAAGTTTCTTTGAGCAGTGATAACCCTAAACCAGAAGAAACTTCTATGTTAATCTCTTTTTTATTCAACTTAGTTCCTGACAATATTTTTTCAGCTTTGAGCGATGGTAATACCCTAAAAATTTTGTTTTTTTCAATTATTTTTGGCATCGCTTTAGGGTCGGTAAAAGAATCATCATCTTCTAGCTTTTTTCAGCTTCTTGATACTATTTATAAAAGTTCAAAACAATTAATTGATTGGCTGATTCTGCTCTTACCTTTTGGCTTATTTTGTCTATTAGCCAGCCAAATTGCTAAAACCGGGTTTGGCATTGTTCTGGCTATGGGTGATTTTGTGGGAGTGGTGATTCTTGCCTATGCCTTAATCTATTGTCTCAGTACCTTAGTGGTTGCTAAACAAGCTAAGACTTCCTTCAAAAATGTCTGTATAGCTTTAAAAGAACCGACCATATTAGCCCTAGCAACCCGAAGTAGTTTTTCCTGTTTACCCTCCTCTATTTCCTCCTTAACTGAAATCTTAAAATTTGATCTGCAAACGGTTGATTTAGTCACTCCCTTAGCGATTACAATTTGTCGATTTGGTTCCGTTACCTATTTTGCAATATCTTCGGTTTTTATTGCCCAGTTGTATAATACATCCTTAAATTTATCGAGTTTTTTAATTATTATTATTGCCTCGATTTTTGCGGGGATGGCAACGTCAGGGACAACGGGGGTTTTAACCCTAACTCTATTAGATTTAGTTCTAAAACCCTTGGGATTACCCTTGGAAGCGGTGTTAGTCCTGTTAATTGCCATTGACCCGATTATTGACCCTTTCCGAACTTTATGTATTGTTCATACTGCGATCGCATCAACCTCGGTTATTGCCGATCCTAGAATTTTAGTTGAATATCCAGTAATAGATCAAGGAGAAATGGTCTAAATTGCAGAATATCCCCAAGCTAAATCTAAAGTAATTTCGGCCATGATTTTCATCGGATCAACCCAAATCAAAGGCAGATCTGTTAAATAATCAAAACCTACAGAAAGTTCCGTACATCCAGCAATCACTAATTCTGCTCCTTGATCTGCTAACCAATAAGTCGCATTAACTAAGATTTCTAAAGCCGGGGCAGAAACTTGAATTCCTGTGGCTTTAATGCCCCAAATCGGATGATAAATGGCATTCATAATCTGGTTTTGGACTTCAGAATTTAAGGCAGGTTGAATAGAATTTAGTCCCAATGCTGTTAGACTGTGGTGATAAAGTTGGGTTTTGAGTGTTCCTGTTGTTGCTAAAACCCCAATATTTTGATATTGCGGATAATGGGTTTTAATGAATAGACTTGTAGACTGCATCCAATGAATCCAAGGAATATTTAATTGAGGTTGAACTTGATCATAAAAAGCATGGGAGGTATTACAAGGAATGACTAAAAAATCAGCCCCGGCGGTTTGTAAAATTTTGCCATACTTAACTAACCAGGGGGTGCAACTTTCCACCTCTCCAATAATACTTTGAGTCCGATTCGGAATATCCGTAGCATTAACTAAAAACCAAACGGGATGATCTTGATCACAACAGGCTCCTCGCGCTTGATTTATAGCAATTAAGTGACGCTCTAATTCAATATGAGCTAAAGGCCCCAACCCCCCAATAATTCCCGGAATAGCTTGTTGTTTCATTAGCTGTTTCATGGATTAAATACTTGTATTTTATGATCAAATCTAACCTGAATAGAATTAAACCGGAAAAATACAAAATTTGTAACTTCTTAAAAACCCAAAAACCCTCCGATCCAACAGCAAGAGGATTGATAGAATTGATGGCTAAATCCCTCACTAAGATTGACGTGGAAGTTAAGGTTAATTTTCCCAGAACATTAATTATTTTCAGCGATCGCTTTTGTTAAATCAATAATTACATCATACCGAAAATCATCGGCTAATTGAGTTAATAATTTACCAATCGACTCTTGAGAAAGTGGAATCTTTTTAACCGCTTCAGCAACTAACCTAGAGTTAAGTTTTAATCCGGCTTGATATAACTCTTGAACAATCGGTTTTGCCAATAATTCTAACACCTCTGGAGTTAATTCTGCAAGCTGGTTTAATTCTAAGGTCGAGGTTTTTAAATCCTCTAAATTTTCTTCATAAATAAAACTAATTCCTAAATGTTCAGAAAGTTTTTCAAATAACAAATCAACTCGAAAGGGTTTTCTAATAAAATCATCACATCCCGCCGATAAAGACACTAATTGATCCTGTTGTAAAGCACTAGCAGTTAAGGCAATAATCACCGTAGATTGACCTGCTTGTAAATGCTGTTTAATCCTTTGGGTTGCTTCATAGCCATTCATAATCGGCATTCGCATATCCATAAAAATTAAATCTGGTTGCCAATTATCCCAAATTGTAACGGCTTCTTGACCATTTTCTGCTTCTTTTAATTGAAATCCCAAGGGTTTTAAAACCTTAATCACTAACTGTCTATTTGTCCAATTATCATCAACTACTAAAATCCGATAGTTAGGTTGATTGGGGGCTAAATTGATGACTCGTCGGGTCAATTCTTCAGAACGAATATCGGAAAAAATAGCTAAATTAGCTTGAATATAAAATTGAAATATTGTGCCTTTTCCGACTTGACTATTGACGGTTATTTCTCCTCCCATTAATTGCACAAACTGTTTACTAATAGATAGACCTAATCCAGTTCCTTGTTCAGATTTTCGGCCTGTTTCAGTCTGGATAAACGGTTGGAATAGTAATTCTAATTCTTCTGCTGAAATTCCCGATCCAGTATCTTCAATTTCAAAGCCGAGTAAAATTTGATTTGGGGATATCTGATTATTTAAGGGTTTAACTTTTAAAGTAATAGACCCTTTTTTGGTAAATTTAATTGAATTTCCTAATAGATTAATTAATACCTGTCGCAATTTACTTTCATCAGTTTCAATATATTCAGCCATACCCAAATCGGAAATAATATTAAACTCTAAACCTTTAGATTTGGCTTTAAATGCTAACATATCTTTAATCGAATCAAGAAGACGCGGTAAATCAAACTTACTGGGATTTAATACAATTTGTCCCGCTTCAATTTTAGACATCTCTAAAACATCATTAATTAAATTCAACAGATGTTCACCACTGCGACCAATAATGTCTAAATGCTCTTGATGTTCGGCTAACAATACCAAAGGATTTCGCTTTAAATCTCGTTCTATTAGTTGCGTAAATCCTAGAATAGCATTCATCGGTGTTCGCAATTCATGACTCATGCGGGCGAGAAATTCACTCTTAGCACGATTTGCGGTTTCCGCCGATTCTTTAGCTTGCTGTAAGGCAATTTCAGCTTGTTTGCGATCGCAAATATCCCGAACAATTGCACAACCGTATTCTTTATTATTATATTCTAAATAACTGAGCGTAATTTCAACACTAATTTCTTGACCTGTTTTGGTTAAATGAACAGATTCAAAGGTAAAAGAACCCTGTTGTTTTAACTCCTCCCAAGAAATTGGCCAGGCATCATCAAGTGCTTGAACATCAATATCTTTAACCTGCATTTTCAATAATTCTTCTCTGGAATATCCCAAAGCATTACAAGCGGCTTCATTAACATCAAAAAATTGTGCTTTACTATCTGTAAATAAGAAATAATCCCTTGATTTTTCAATAGAAAACTGCGTTAATCTCAATTTTTCATCAATTTCTTTTCGTTCCGTAATATCTTCAATTACCCCCAAAATTCCAATCACATTTCCATCAGAATCCTGCATGGGAATCCGACTAATATCTAACCATAATTGTCGCCCATCAGCAGAAAGTTTTTGTTTGGGTGCAATTAAGTGCATTTCCGCTTGTTTAGATGCCATTACCCGCCGATCTTGGGCGCGAAAAAAGTCTCCAATTTTAGGATCAGAAAATAAATCATGATCGGTTTTTCCCCTCACATATTCTGGACTTTCTAACTTAGCGGCTTCTGCCCAATTTGTATTACACCCTCTAAAGACTAAATTGGTGTCTTTCCAAAACACTTGTTGAGGAATATTATTTAAAATTAAACGTAAATATTCCTCTCGTTCTTTAATATCTTCTTCCGCTAATTTACGTTGGGTAATATTCTGAATTTGAGTCATCACAGAATAAGGTTTCCCCTGAGCATCTAAACGTAAATAACCATTGACAATCGCATAAACCCAATGTCCTTGTTTATGTTGATAACGTTTTTCTAGTTGAAATTGTGATATTTTTTGAGTAATTAACTGATTGAAAGATTCAAAACTAATGTTTTGATCATCAGGATGGGTAATTTGATTAAATTGAAATTCGATTAGTTCAGCTTGAGAATACCCCACAAACTTACAAAAAGAAGAATTGACTTCTAAAAACTTCCCCTCCAAGGAAATTTCTACCATTCCAATCGGAGATAAGTGGAATAAATCTCGCCAATGGGATTGCCTTTCTTGGAGTGCAATTTCCAGTTGCTGACGCGCTTTAATTTCTGCTTCGAGTTGCTGTTGTAATACTTGTGTTTTTGACCCTTTAGAATTTTTCATAATTAATTACCCTGATCTAATTTTGGTAAGGTAAAGTAGAATGTGGTTCCAATTTGCCATTCTGATTCTAACCAAATTCTCCCTTGATGACGTTCAATGATCTTTTTACAAATAGCTAACCCCACCCCAGTTCCTGGATACTCTTGATTGGTGTGAAGACGCTGAAATACTTGAAAAATCCGATCAAAATTTTCTGGTTTAATCCCGATCCCATTATCCTCAACTCTAAATAGCCATTCTTCGGGTTTTTCTTGAACAGAAATTACGATTTTAGGTTGAATATTAGGACTTTGGTATTTAATTCCATTCGCAATTAAGTTCTGAAATAACTGTCCTAATTGAATCCGATCTGCCATTAGTATTGGTAGCTTCTCACAAGTAACAATTGCAAGACTATTTTCAATTATACTATGTAAATCAGCTAAAGATTTTCTTAAAATTTCCTGACAGTCTGTCGGTTCAAAGTTACGTTTTTTGGTTCCGACTCGGCTATATTCTAACAAGTTTTTGATTAGTTCTTGCATTCTAATCCCCTCTTCTAAAATTGGGCTAACATATTCCTCCGCTTCTTGTTCTAAATTGATTTCGGATTTTAAGGCTAATAACAGTTCTGCAAATCCCGTGATTGTTTGTAAAGGTTGCTGTAAATCGTGAGAAACGACATAGGCAAATTCTTCTAAATCTCGATTAGAACGCTTTAACTCTTGATTTAATTGTTCCAGTTTAATATTTTTATTTTGTAGTTGTTGTTGTAAACGGCGAATGGTCAGTTGATTTTCAATTCGAGCAAAAACTTCTTCTACCTGAAAGGGTTTAGTAATATAATCCACACCCCCAACAGTAAAGGCTTTAACTTTATCGAAAACATCATCCAAGGCACTTAAAAAAATTACTGGGATTGCAGCCGTTTCTTCTTGCATTTTTAGGCGTTCACAAACTTCATACCCGTCCATTTCTGGCATTTTAATATCTAATAAAATTAAATCCGGTGGCTCATGTTTTACCGCCATTAATGCTAATTTTCCATTAATAGCACATTGAACCTCGTACCCCTGTTCACTTAAAGTTTTGGATAACAGTCTTAAGTTATCGGGGGTGTCATCAACAATTAAAATATGACCTTGATGATCTGACATAAAGTTTGTACCAAAAATCTAGGTTTAAACCCTCGCCTTTTTAGAGCGGCTTTTCCAGTATAATCTACTCAAATCCAGTTGTGGAAAAAAAGTATTCCAAAGGAGTAGAGGTGTAGGAGGTAGATAGGGGGATTAGGTTAACCCAAAAGTCCCCAAATCCCCCTGTTTGATTTAGGGGGACTGGGAAATCTTTACCTCAGATTCGGTGATTACTGGCCTCCTACACTCTCCACACTCAGGGGAACCATATCGCCTTGAAATGTGAGTCCCAGAAACATTGCTTCTTTGGGTCGGATAATATTGCCTGTTAAAACGCAGCGTTCCTCTTGTTCTGCAATAGCGGAAATATGGGCGCGGATATCTTCTCTGGTCAAGGGGGGTCGATAATCTCCTGATTTTTGCTGGACATAATTCCAAAGGATATCTCGAATCAATGCTTGATAGCCTTTGTTCTTGGCCAGTCCTTTTAATTTTTCTTTGAGATCCCGTTCTAGGCGAATGCTGGTGACTTCCATATCGGTTGTTGAGGTTCGAGGAAGGGTATACATAATTTTTTCTCCTTGAAAAACTAGACGTTTGTGTAATATTAGTGTAGTATAAATAACGTGAGATTAAAACTATCTAAATTAAGGTTTGGCTTTTGCCAACGGTGTTAACTTCTGCTATTGTATTAGGGTCTGTACTCAAAAACCCTATCAATTTTTCTTCCTCAAGACCTAGACTAAACTCCAAATATAGGGTATAATCATTGGTGATTCCCAATTAAGACGCTATATCTAGTATTTGGGAAACTATCGTGCAGAATCTAGGTGTTTGCCCATGTCTCATAATTTAATTCAGGCTGGAGTGATTGTTCCGAGTCAATGGCCTCTAGCCCGTGTCTGGTTGGAAGTTGCTACCTTACTCAGTATCGCACCTCGAAACATTGAGCGCCTGGAATTCTGGCAACACCAAATTTGGGTAAAAATTGAACATAAAAAAGCTGTTTTTATCAGCTATCGTCGCCTACCCCTCTGGAAAGAAACGGGGTTAGATGCGATTAAAAATAGTGGCGATCGCCCTTACTTAGATCAACTAGGGGAAATGCTCAGTTTAGAAGTGAAGCAATACCCAACTCAGTATGACTCCTCCCTCTTAGAAGCATGGCGGTCTGCCTGGGCGCAAAAATCCCAACAATTGAAACTGGAAGCCCAACGTCAAGCTCAAGAAGAAGAACGTCTCAGACCCCTGCGGGAGCGTCAACAAGCAGGTCAACAATGGTACGACGGCTGGAAAACCATTTTGCGTTACTGCAATAGCTTTGATGGCTTAGAACGCTTGGCCCCCGAACTCCAAAAACAAAGCCAAGAATTTATTGACATACCCCAGGGGGAAACCGCCATGGAACTTTGGCATCAACGATGGCAAGAGATCACCCACGCCACTGCCTAGTCTATAGCGCTAGGGAACACCGGAACACCGGAACACCGGAACACCGGAACAGGGAATGGGTAATGGGTTTTGGGTTTGCTGGATTTAGAAGTGTCCTAACTGTAATGCGTAGTGCTATAGTGCATCAGGTGTTCTTTTATTTCTAACCATAACTTCAAAGCCTAATTCCTAATTAATGATGATATCCCCATTAACTATTCCAGAAGCCCAAGCCATTTTAAAGGGCTTTATTTGTACGGATGTAATTTCCCCTATTTCCGATCCAGAAAAGGTGAAGATTCAAGCCGCATTATTATTACTTAACCGTGAATCTGAATATCAAATGATTGGCATTTGTGCTGATGACATGGCGCAGGCTTTAACCGCATTAACTGAGTATTTAAAAGCCTTTGAATATTCAGTTAATGTAAAAGATCATGCCTTAGAACCCATCTCGGAATCGGTCTATTTAAAATTCAATGGTCGCAGTCAAAATTTTTATATTAGTCCCTATTTAGAAAAATATCGTGGGGTGCTAATTTCCTTTCAATCCACCGAAGAAAATGGAATTAATGGAGTATACGGACATTTTCCTTTAGATTTATTTGCTTAAAATTAATAAATTAAGAACAGGGAACAGGGAACAGGCTGCGTCGTGAGCTTGTCGAACGAGAACAGGGAACAGGGAACAGGGAACAGGGAACAGGCTGCGTCGTGAGCTTGTCGAACGAGAACAGGGAACAGAAATATTACCCATTACCCATTACCCATTACCCATTACCCATTACCTATTTAGGTTAAACTACAACACCAGGAGTTGGTGGTGGTGGTTGAGGTGGTGCGGGTTCGGGTGCGGGTTCATTAGAAACACCGCCATAACCATCCATCACATTGTTGTAAAGTTGGATATACTCTTTAGCGGAATTTTCCCAACTAAAGTTTTGACCCATCGCCCGACGTTGCAGTTCTCGCCATTGATCTTTAAACCGGAAAGCTTCGGACGCCCGAACCATTGAGGTATAAAAATCTAAGGGTTCATAGCGATCAAAACAGTATCCCGTACCATGATAATTAATCGGATCATTATAGGATACCGTATCAACTAAACCGCCCGTCCGTCGAACAATCGGAATACAACCATAACGCATCGCCAACATTTGACTAATGCCGCAGGGTTCAAACCGACTTGGCATAATAAAGGCATCACAACCCGCATAAATCCGCCTTGATAGGGCATCATTAAACAATAATTGTGTCGTCATCCGACCTGGATAACGGGAAGCCATGTGCCATAATTGGGTTTCATAATAGCGATCGCCCGTTCCTAAAACAATCAATTGAGAATCGCTATAGGATAAGAATTGATCCATAATTTGTATTACCAGATCAATCCCTTTCTGATCGACTAATCGGGTGACCATCCCCATTAAAAAAGTATTAGAATTAACTTCTAATCCCACTTCTTCTTGAATGGCAACTTTATTGGCGCGGCGATTTTCCAAACTATCAGCCGTAAACCGTTCGGGAATATAAGGGTCAGTCGCCGGGTTATAGGAATTCGTATCAATTCCATTTAAAATTCCCGTCATTTTGCCACTGACAAAGGAAAGTAATCCTTCTAAATTTTCCCCATAAGCTGCGGTTTGAATTTGTTCAGCATAAGTCGGTGAAACCGTTGTTACTCGGTCAGCGGCTTGTACCGCCGCCGCCATGGTGTTGTGACCCTGCATATACCAAGGACACCAAGTAATTCGTTCCAAATACCAACGCCAAGGCCCTTGATATGCTAAATTATGAATAGTGAAGATTGTGGCAATATCCGGTGTTTCTTGCATCCAGACAGGGATCATTCCGGTATGCCAGTCGTGGCAGTGAATGATATGGGGTTTCCAATAATTCCAGGCAAATTCCGCCGCACCACTAGAAAATAAAGTGAACCGCCACTCCTCATCCTCTCCGTAATAAACGCGACGAGGCATAAAAGAGGGATGCCCAAATAAATATAATGGCACATCTGTTTTTGGAAATACCGTTTCAAAGACAGCGAAACGCTGATACATGGCATTTCCCCACCAGATCGGGTCTTTGGGGACTTTGATCTTATCGGCGAGAAAGCCATAATAGGGCATAAAGATGCGAACATCGTGTCCCATTGCCCGCAACACCTGCGGCAATGCACCGACCACATCTCCCATCCCACCTACTTTTGCTAAAGGTGCCGCTTCTGCGGCGACAAATAGAATTCGCATTTTGATTTTGCGTTCCCTTAGTTGCTCCGTAACGTCATCATACCTCTGGTGGGCGTACTATTGAAACGCTTTAATCTAGTTTCGATGAATTAGCGATCTAGGTCAATCGAAAAGGTAATGCCCACTTCAAAATAATTTCAAAATAGTATTGTATGTTGCAATTAGCAGTAAATTTTATCGAAATCAACTGAATTGATGGTGTAGCTAGAGATTCAGTTATCAAGGCCTTTTCGCAGGAGATTCAAAAAATGCTTGATCAACTGCTCAATTCTATTTCATCTTGGAGGGGGTTTTGCCGGGTATTTACCCGACTTTCCCTTCTGAGTACGACTTTAGCCTTAACTATGGTGGGAGGAGGAGGAGTCGCCTCGGCGAACACCGTCTTACTTTCACAAAATCCTGGGAATACTGATTCAGAAACCGCCGTTGTCCAACGTAATTTCCTTAAAGATGGGGTTTACCTCTATGGTCAATCTCCGCAACCGGAACAAATTGGACAATCTTATATGGTGTTTGAAGTCAAGCAAGGTCAAGTAACTGGGGCGTTTTATATGCCGCGCTCGTCCTTTGACTGTTTCACCGGAGTTCCTGAAGGCAATTATCTGAGTTTAAAGATTATTGAAAGTTATACTCAAGAAACCCATTCCTATCAAATTGGTTTGAATAATACTGCTGTTGTAGCGACAACCGGAGGTCAAGTTAGCGAAAATAATCTGGTTTTAGAAGGATTTAATCGTCTTCCTAATGTTAGTGAAAACGATACTCGGATTCTGAATCAATGTAAAGCCGATCTCAATTCAAGGCTTTAGCTGAAACAGCCTCAAGCCTAGGGTTTCTATTTTTCTCGATAAACTCGAATTAATTCTGCACCAATACTAATGGCGATTTCTTCGGGGGTTAACGCCCCAATTTCTAATCCAATGGGAGCATGAATTTTTTCGAGTTGATGGGGAGAAATTCCAGATTCCTGTAAATCTTGGTAAACCCAGTTAATCCGTTTTTGACTCCCAATCATTCCAATATATTGATAGGATAAATCCCAATTTAAAATTACCTTTAAGGCTTCAATATCTTGAATATATCCTCGATTTACCAAGGCAATATATAGGTTTTTATGGGATGTCAATTGTTCTAAAACATTGCTGACACTTTGATTAAAAATCTTGGTAAAAGGAGGAAATCGTTCTGGATTAGTTAACTCAGTACGAGAGTCTTGGATTATAATTTTAAAGCCAATAAAATCAGCTATTTGAGATAACTTTTCTCCAATATGACCCGCGCCTATAATTAATAAAATTGGCGAGGGTTTTAGAGTTTCTATAAAGGTCTGATCAGAGATTGAAATTGGGTTGTTTTTAGTCAGTAAATAGGGAAAAGTTTGATCAAAAGAAGTTACAATAATAACAGATTTTCCTATTTCTAAATTCCGTAAAATTTTTTCCGTTAATGCGATCGCTTTTTCCCCTGACCATCTTTCTAATAAAACCTGCATTAATCCGCCACAAACCCCCTGGGTTTCCCGGTCAGGAGCACCGGATAAATCAATTTCAGCTAATTGCTTTTTTCCGGTTTTTAAAACTTCCCTAGCTTGCTGAATAACTTTAAATTCTCCCGCGCCTCCTCCAATAGTCTCAAAAGTTCGACCATCGGCACAAATGATCATTTTAGCCCCCATTTCTCTAGGGACTGAACCTTTAATCCGGGTGACAGTTGCCACCACCACATCCCCTTGATTTAAAACTTGAATAAGTTGCTGGTAGAATTGAATCATTATAACACGATAAAGGTGATTAATCAATAGAATACTGGATTAATAACTAAGATTAATCACAGATTAAATCATTGATAATTATTAAGTAGATTGTATCTGTTCAATAGCGTTTAAAATCGCTTCTGGGGTAGCAGGAGAAGCTAAAAAAACCGAATCCGTTTTACCAAAAGCTGCAATAGCTTCTTTAATTGCTTCTCTAACAGAAATTGCTAACATAAAAGGAGGTTCTCCCACCGCTTTACTTCCATAAATTACCCCATCCTGTGCCGCCCGTTGTAATAAATGAACCTGAAAATTTTTAGGAACTTCTTTAATCGTCGGAATTTTATAGGTACTGGGGGCAAAAGTTTTTAATTTTCCTAACTCATCCCAAATCAATTCTTCCATGGTTAACCATCCCATTCCCTGCACAAAACCTCCTTCTATTTGTCCAATATCAATTAAAGGATTTAAGGATTCTCCCACATCATGAACAATATCCACTTGACGCAGTTTAAAAGTCCCTGTCAATCCATCTATTTCCACTTCACTTACCGCCGCCCCATAAGCATAATAATAGAAAGGTCTACCCTTGCCTATTTTGGGATCATAATAAATATTAGGAGTCCGATAATAACCCGTTGTTGATAAACTTACCCGTTGATTATAGGCTTGTTTAACCACCTGATTAAATTCTATTTTTTGACTAGGATAAGTTTGACAATAAATCCAATCTTGATCAAAAATTAATTCTTGAGGTTCATCAAGATTTAACAACTTTGCCGCGACTTTTGATAATCTTTTTTTGAGGATTTTACAGGCATTTTTAATCGCTTGACCATTTAAGTCAGAACCACTAGAAGCAGCTGTAGCACAGGTATTGGGGACTTTATCCGTACTCGTAGGCATAATTCTGAATCGTTCAATATTTACCCCTAATGCTTGGGAAGCAACCTGTAACATTTTAGTTTGTAAACCCTGACCCATTTCCGTCCCCCCATGATTAAGTTGAATACTCCCATCTAGGTAAATTAAAATTAAAGCACCCCCTTGATTATATTCGGTTTTAGTAAAGGAAATTCCGAATTTAACTGAGGTAATTGCTAACCCGCGTTTTTGATAATTATTATTTTGATTAAATTGTGCTATTTCTATTTTTCGCTGGGCAAAATTTGATTTTAATTTAACTTCTTCCCAAACCCTTAAAATCCGATTATCAAAAATTTCTTGACCATAATGGGTAGTATTAGTTTCTGCTTCACCGTGATAAAAATTACGTTCTCTGACTAATTCAGCAGGTAATCCCAATTGACGCGCAATTCTATCAATTATTTCTTCAATAATTACCATACCCTGTGGCCCACCAAATCCCCTAAAAGCCGTATTAGAAACTTTATTAGTTTTAACAACTTGACCTCTAATTTCTAAGTTAGGAATATAATAACAATTATCCAAATGAAACATCGCCCGTTGTAAAATAGGAAAGGATAAATCCGCACTCCAACCGCCATCGGAATATAAATCAATATCTAGGGCTAAAAGTTGACCTTCCGAGTTAAATCCTACTTGATATTGACATAAAAAAGGATGTCGTTTTCCGGTGGTAATCATATCTTGATCTCTTTTGAGTCGAACTCGCGCCGGACATCCGGTTTTTTGGGCGGCTAAAGCGGCTATTGCTGCGGTAGGATTAGCTTGGGTTTCTTTGCCTCCAAACGCGCCTCCCATGCGTAAACAAGTGACAACTATTTGATTTCTAGGAATTCCTAAAACCTCGGAAATAATCGCTTGAGTTTCACTAGGATGTTGAGTCGAGGAATAGACTTGATAATTGTCTTCCATATTGGGAATAACCCAACTAACTTGAGTTTCTAAATAAAAATGATCTTGACCTGGAATTTCAATCTCTCCAGTTAAAATAAATTCAGATTTCTGTAAATTATTAGTGATATTTCCCCGACTCATAATATTTTTATCCGCGTGAAAACTATTATTTTTAATTGCGTCTTTAATTGTTAAAATAGGCGTTAATACTTCATAGTCAATTTTTATAGTTTCGGCTGCTTTTTGGGCTGCATTTTCTGTTTCTGCAACTACCCAAACCACAGGTTGACCCCAATAGTTAATTTCATCCGCAGGTAATAGGACTTCATCGTGTTTAATAGTTCCGGTGTTATTATTACCTTTGATATCATTTGCTGTTAAAATAGTAACAAACCCCAGAATATTATCTAAATTTGAACTATCAATTTTTAATAGTTTAGCTTTAGCATAAGGAGATAATACTGGCCATAAATATAACATTCCGTGGGGTAATCTTTGGTCATCGGTATAAATCGCTTTTCCCGTAACATGACCAACGGCGCTTTCATGGGGTTTAGATTTATTATTGTTATTATTGTCTTTCATATTTTTATCCTTAGATTCGTTGTTGCGCGTTGTTGCGCTTAAGCGCAATCTTTACAAGGGCACTCATCCCAAAAACGTTTTATAGCATATCCATCAAAAATTCCCCGAATCAAAATTGACAAGGACTGGGGGTTAAAGTCCAACAACGTTTTATCGGGGAGGAAATTCTAGGAAAAACTTTTCAAACAAATTAGCAACTAATCGTTTTCTATAACTAGCACTTCCCCGTAAATCCGTCAAGGGATTAAAAACATTTTTTAACATAATTTTAGCCTGTTGAATAGTTGCTAAATTCCAGGGTTTTCCGATTAACATTCCTTCAATCTCAATCGCTCTTAGGGGAATTGCTGCGACTCCACCATAGGCGAGTCTAGCATAAATAATTGTATTATTTGTATCCAAATCAATTGTAAAGGCGGCGGAAACAATACTAATATCATCGGTTCCCCGTTTTCCCACTTTATAAGATTGACTCAAACGCCTAATAGCATTTTTAGTAATAGTTTTAGGCATAATAATTGAAACAATCACTTCTTGGGGTTGTAATTGGGTTTGACGATAACCCTTAAAAAATTCATTGATAGAAATTATTCGTTCTCCGGTTAAACTTGCTAACCGTATTTGAGCATCTAAAGATAATAAAACCGGGGCTAAATCTCCAATGGGAGATGCTGTAGCAATATTACCTCCAATAGTAGCACGGTTACGAATTTGTTTACCCGCAAACCAGGTTAACATTTCATCTAAACTCGGAAATATTTCCCTTAATTGTGCTTGAATATAACTCAAAGGAATAGCAGCACCAATTTCTACTGTATCTGAATTGTGGTGCATTTGTTGGAGTTCTGTAACGGATTCTAAAGAAATTAGGGTAGGAAATTCTTGGCGATGATGACTAATTTCTAAACCTAAATCCGTTCCACCTGCAATTAATTGAGCTTGGGGATATTGTTGTAAAAGATATAAAACTTCTGAAAGTTGAATCGGACGGAAAAACTGTTGACAAGGGGTAATATATTCGATATAATTAAGTTGTGAATTAATTTGTTGTAAACGGTGACTAAATTGATCACAGGGATGGGAGTTATTAACAGCTTCTGCTGCTTTAATAATCGGTAAATAACCCGTACATCGACATAAATTCCCTTCTAAAGATTCATCATCAACCTGACCGTTATAGTACGCAGCAAATAAACTCATAATAAAGCCCGGGGTACAATATCCACATTGAGAACCTCCCAAACTAACCATCGCTTCCTGTAACGGATGCAGACCGTATTTCCCAACACCTTCAACGGTAATAATTTCCCGCCCCGCCATCATTGCTAGGGGAATTAAACAACTATTCATTGCTAGATATTGGGGTTGTCCGTTCGCCCCCTGACCCACAACAGCAACCGTACAAGCACCACAGTCCCCATCCCCGCAACCTTCCTTTGTCCCTACCCGTCCACTACTTCGCAAATATTCTAATAAAGTCAGGGTGGGAGAAAGGTCTTGGATATCGACTTTTTGACTATTAATTATTAGACTAAAGGTGTTATTTTGCATAAGGTATAGTCTTTAGAAAAGTGTTTGTTGTTGCGCTTCAGCGCTCTTTGTAGGGACACTCATCTCAACAACTTAATCAGATTACTTCAAAAATACTAAACCACTATATAAATGAAAGGCATTATCCCAAAGACTTTCTGATTTTCGAGATAAATCAATATGGGGTTTAATCCGACCAAGAAATTGAGTATAATCTAATGTAGTTTCGGCAAAAGGTGTAAACTCAGACCAGAGTTGGGCGTGAGTTAACAATAAATTTAACTGTTCTTTTAACAGATTCCAATTAATTCTATTTGTATTTTGAGAAACTGGGAGAGTTTCTTGAGAAAATTGACTAAAATCAACTCCTTGTTGAAAATCATAATTTTGATCACAAATTCTTAAAATACAACCCCGTTTAGGCAAATGTAAATCATAGATTTGAGCATAATCTTGAGTGGTTTCTTTATGACGAAATCGTTCAGATTTAGGACGACGGGGATCATAATCTAAGGATTCCACAAATAATGGTAATAATCCCTCAACCCGTTGGGCAACTTCCTGCCAATTAAACGTCATAGACCCTAATTGCTCTTGTTCATTTTGACAAATAATAGTCGGTTGAGGGGATAAAGATTGAATTGATTGTACCTGAAAAACCTGGAGTTTTTGAATCTCCGTTAAAGATACCCAAAATACTGGTATTCCGGCTTCTAACATTTCCTGACCATAAACCTTTAATTCCCCCATTTCCCCAGTTTTATACAGACGCCAACCCCGACTTTGTAGCTGCATTCGGGCGGTATAGGGATCGGTTTTCAACATTCGGGCTAAGGTTCGGGCGGCGGCTGGTTTTTTTTCTGGGGCTAAAGGTTCTAAAATTAAAACACCTAATTCTTGATTAATGGGGTCAGTTTTAGCTTGAATAATTGCTTCTTGACGTCGATTTTGTTCAATATCTTCAATTCTTTGTAAACCCTGACGCGCCTGGGAGACAATTTTAGGGTTAGTGGCATCTTTGAGTAATTTACGATAAACCTTTTCGGCGGTTTCTAATTTATCAGTCCCTTCATACCAACGCCCAGCATATAACTGTACCCAAAAATTCTGGGGTTCTTGTTTTTGCAGTTGCTTTAACAGTTTGGCAGCTTGGCGGTAGTCCTGACGGTCTAGGGCTTCCGCGACTTCTTCGAGTTCTTTCATGATTTTACCTCTTGCCCTCACCCTATTGTGCCATTTCTTTCCTAATAAAATCACCTCCTTTGCAATTAACAAAGAAGGTGAAAAAAAATAAGGATAATTAAATCAACTTATTTAGGGCAAACGGAAATATTATTAGCGTTCAGAACAACTGTTCCGGCACTTTGCTGTTGGATTAAAACGGGGTTGCCTGTATCAGTTTTGATGATTAAAGGACTTAAAGCCAGACATCCTTGAACCAATTCGCCCCATTCTTCCACTTTGCGACTATATTCAGCCCGAACCCGGGGAACATCATCTAAGGTAATACCATTGGGGATCGGAGGTAAGTTAGGGATGAACACCGTATCGGTAATTACCGCATCACTGGTGATGCTGCTATCAGCCCCTAATTCATAGATAATCGGGAATTTGAAGGCCGAAGGTAGGGTTCTATCCGGGTAGCCCAGGTCGGGTAAGCTGTAATAAATCGGGGGCTCAACTCGTCCAAGATCAGGATCTTTGGGTTGATATTTATAATCAAAGTCAGAGGGAACTACAGGTGTCCCAATAGGATTTTGAGCGACAGCAGGTAACTGTGAAGCTACTGCAATCAGGGCGCATAGGCCACCAATCAGTTTAGAATTCATCGTTTTCATCTCCTCAATCTCACCAACGTAAAAATTAACGAACTCTGGACGTACAGTTGATTCTAGTTTGATCAACATTACTCCATTTGGCTTTACAGAACTATAGCCTATCTTAACCCAGATTCAGAAAGGGTTTCTGCGATCGCCTTGAGTTCGAGTAGGTTTCTATCTTAGATTTTGATAGAGCTACCTGGCAACTCTATCAAATTTTAGTCTGTATATCAAGGGAAAAGGGCTTAGGTTAGAATAACAGGGGACTATCAAAACTGGAACAGAAATTGAATGGATGGGTCTGAAGGTGTAATAATTCCCTTACCGCCAGAGGGATATAAGTCGGGGTTTGTCGGAATTATTGGTCGCCCGAATGTGGGGAAATCAACATTAATGAATCAGATGGTAGGTCAAAAAATCGCCATTACTTCCCCCGTAGCTCAAACGACGCGCAACCGTCTGCGGGGGATTCTGACCAAGGCTGAGGCCCAAATTATTTTTGTCGATACCCCCGGAATTCATAAACCCCATCATCAATTGGGTAAGGTTTTGGTACAAAATGCTAAGTTGGCGATTTCGTCCGTTGATGTTCTGTTGTTGGTGGTAGATGGGTCTGTGGAGGCTGGAGGGGGCGATCGCTATATTATTGAGTTACTCGAGCAAGTCAAAATTCCGGTAATTCTGGGGATGAATAAACTGGATCAACAGCCGGAGGATACGGTAATTATTGACCGGAGTTATGGCCAACTCTCCCAACCTTATGAATGGCCTGTAGTTAAGTTCTCAGCATTAACCGGGGATGGTGTCAATGATTTGCAACAATTATTAATAGATCGTTTAGATCCTGGCCCCTATTATTATCCCCCGGATTTAGTTACCGATCAACCGGAACGCTTCATTATCGGAGAACTGATTCGAGAACAGATTTTACTCAATACCCGCGAAGAAGTCCCCCATTCCGTAGCGATTTCCGTTGACCGGGTGGAAGAAGACCCTAAAATTACTCGGATTTTAGCGACTATTCATGTTGAGCGTCCTTCCCAAAAAGGGATTTTAATTGGCCATCAGGGCAGTATGTTGAAAACTATTGGCAGTGATGCCCGCCAACAAATTCAAAAGTTGATTGATGGTAAGGTCTATTTGGAGTTATTTGTCAAAGTGCAACCGAAATGGCGTCAGTCCCGCAGTCAGTTGGCGGATTTAGGCTATCAAGTTGAATAGGAGTTTCTAGGGAATGGGTCAACTTGATTCGCACAGATTAACAAATTTGTTGTTAAGCTTTAGCCCCTAGAAAGAGCGCTAAAGCTCAACAACGTATCAAGGTTTATTTCCAACCGGCACGATCCATAATTTGAATCGCCTGGGGATTGAATTTTCCGTAGGCTGCAACATTGATCGGATTACTTTTAAATGTGCCAAAACCCAAGAGAACTGGAGACACGGGAACACCCGCCACGGCTGGATATTCAAAACCACTTTGAGAAAAAATCTTTTGAGCTTCAGGACTTGCTAAATGCTCTAAAAATTGAATTGCTCCCGCCTTATTAGGAGAAGTTTTAATCACTCCAGCCCCACTAATATTTGTGTGGGTTCCCTGGGCTCTTTGGTTGGGAAAAAATAAACCTACTTTACTGGCGATCGCTTTTTCATCAGGTTTTGGAGAAGCAATTAAACGGGCTAAATAATAGGTATTAACTAAAGTTAATTGTCCAGCACCCGAAGCCACCGCTTTAATTTGAGCCACATCATTTCCTTCTGGGGGTCTGGCAAAATTAGGTACAAATCCTTTTACCCAGTTTTCCGTAGGAGTTGCTCCATTATCTCCAATCATGGAAGCGACTAAAGATTGATTGTAGATATTATTAGAGGAACGAATCACAATTTTTCCTTTCCATTTCGGATTAGCTAAATCTTCATAGGTAGAAAGTTGAGCCGGATTAACCTTGGATTTATTATAAACAATCACCCTCGCCCGTTTAGAAAACCCAAACCAATGACCATTTGGTTCTTTTAAATTGGCCGGAATTGCTTGATTTAAAATTCCTGAAGAAATCGGTTGAAAAATTCCCTGTTGTTGCGCTCTCCAAAGGTTTCCCGCATCAACGGTAATTAGAATATCCGCCGGACTATTGGCGCCTTCGCTCTTAATCCGTTCTACCATTTCTTCGGCTTTTCCTTCCACCAAATTAACTTTAATCCCCGTTTTTTGGGTGAAGCTCTGATAGATCTGGTTATCGCTATCGTAATGGCGGGCTGAGTAGATATTCAGGACTTGGGGGTTAGCTTCTGATGGCTTCATCGGGCTAAGTCCACCCGCAGCAACTACAGCTAAGGCTGTTCCCAGGGTCAGAAATGCACGTCTAGTGATTTTGTTCATTTGGCTTTAATGCAATAGTTTATCAAGAAGATAGGATACACTTAATGCAAGTAATTATCAATAATTGTTTTTTGGGAACACTTATGGTAATATATGCCCTTTTTTACAGGGCATCACTTTTCGGGGATTTAACCTTCTTTGCAGGGGCTTTAAGCCTTAAATATCTGGGTTAAGCCGAATCTAAGTTAGGAAACAAATGATTTAAGTTCTTAATATTTCTTTCTCAAGAATCAAAAATTATTGAAAAGAATAATCAAATATAGAAATAAAAAATATTCACAAGTTGATCTAATAGGACTTACGCACCAAACCGGGTTTCTGGCCCTGATTTTGCGGATGAAATCTGGATTTCTCGTTCAGAAACCCGGTTTCTTTGGTCTTGTGCGTAAGTCCTGTCTAACCTGTGAATATCGAGGGTTTAAGTCCGGTGCTTGGGCCTAATTTAATCGCAATTTAGGGTGTCGCGGGTGTTGCGTCCGGTGACTGAGTTTGTTCCCCTTGCAACTTGACAGAGGGTGTTGATCGAATCTTTGCGTAACATGACATCGGTAAAATCGGCCCCGTCAATTATTGCCCCTTCAAATGTGGCATTATAGGCATAGGCTCCTTCGAGAATCGCGTTTGTTAGGTTGGTGCGCCTAAAACGAGCCATGTCCAAGGTAGAATTTCTCAGATCTGCACCTTCAAGATTCACGTCTTGGAGTTTAGCCCCAAATAAACTGACTCCCCGCAAATCCGTATGGCTAAAGTTGCTTCCGCGTAAATTGGCAAAGCCAAATTCTGAGTCCGTTAGAACCTGGCCAGAAAAATCGGCATTTAACAAAGTCTGTTTTTCATAATTTTCAGCTAGGACTGAGGGGGTTTTTAATAGGGTTAGAATAATCCAAAAACCGATGCTCAGTAAAACTCCTAGGGTTTTCAGGGGTGAAACTATTCTCAAATTGCTCAGATTCATATTTTTTCCAGGATCAATCAATATTTGAAGATCAAATTCGTACTTATTAATTATTCTATTTGTAATCCTAGATCCGATGTCTGAATCAAGAGTAATTGGTTCTTTAGGGGAAAAACTGGTTGGCCATTGGTTAGAATCACAAGGCTGGCAGATTTTGCATCATCAATGGCATTGTCGATATGGAGAAATTGATTTAATTGCCGTTGAAAGGGGAGAATCGGGAATTTTGACTTTAAGTTTTGTTGAAGTGAAAACTCGTGGTCAACGGAATTGGGATCAGGGGGGACTGTTAGCGATTACTCCAAAAAAGCAAGCCAAAATTATTTTATCGGCTGAATTATTTTTAAGCGATCGCCCCCAATTCCTAGAATACCCATGTCGGTTTGATGTGGCTTTAGTCAGTTGTGTTCCCTACCCCAATCGAAACCCGATAGCAGAGGAAGTTTCCAGCTTTTCCCCTCCCATAAATATCGGTCAGTCTGTATTGATAAACGGCTACCAACTGATTCTACAAGACTATATTGAATCAGCATTTAGCGAATAATCGAGGAAATTAAGCTAGAGCTTCGGGACAGTACCCTAAACCCCTAACAAATTGAGTTCGGAAAGATTCAACATCCTCGCGGTTAGGAATACCATGGGAAACAACCGCCACTTGGTAACGACGCATGACACTCAGGGGAGATTGTCCGGTTTCCAAACCCCAAAGGGCCATTAAAATCCGCATATCGGGTTCATAAGGAATACCCAATTCCTGCATAAAAGCTCTAAAGTCTCCGTGTTCCTGTGGGGTAAGATATTGACACATTTTAACTTTAACAATCCAGCCATCAATTTGGTGAATCACCGTAATAAACTGAACTGGGAAAGAATGATTCGAGCATAAAAAGTCTATGACTCTCAGGGTAAGACTGGTGTTGGCAAGGTAGTAAAGGTATTCCATCGGTGATCTCCTGCATGATTGTTCCGCTTTATTTGTTGCTGAACTCCAGTCTGGAACTCTGCAACAAAAAGCAATAGGAGCGGTATTTTTGCTTGTACTGTAACCGTTCAGGTCTGAAGTTGAAACGGAGCCAAGAATGATGGGACTCTAATAAACGCCAGATCTGTAGGCAACATAACCCTATACCCATTATACTGACAAGATTAGGGACGATACGATAGGGGAAAAGCACCCGATTTTTTATGGGGGATTCTACCCAACCCCAAATTAGGGAATTAACTTGGATCAAAGTGAAACCCATTAATATCACCACGGGGATCTGCAAATATTGAGTTACTCTATTATGGGATAATGTATAAAAAAAATTAGGTTAAAAGATAATTAAGAAAAATGGATCAGTTAGATTATCAGTTAGAAAGCTATAACTATGAACTACCAGAAGAAAGGATCGCTCAAAATCCTGTTGTACCAAGGGATAACTCCCGTTTACTGGTTGTAGATTCTCCCGACTCCCATCGTCATTGTCTATTTAAAGATTTACCCGAATTTCTCAGACCTGGGGATTTACTGGTACTTAATAATACCCGTGTACTTCCGGCTCGTCTGTATGGACATAAAAGTAGTGGGGCAGAGGTGGAGGTATTACTACTAGAAGAAAAACAGCATCATTGCTGGTTAGCTTTAGTTAAACCGGGTAAAAAATTTAAACCGGGTTCTGTAATTGAGTTTGAACTGAATCCTACCTCAAAAAATAATTTTAATTGCGAAAGATTGCAGGCGACGGTATTAGAAACCGATGAAGAAACTGGGGGAAGGTTATTAAAATTTGAAATCCCACCTGGGAAGTCTTTAATTCCGTTTTTAGAAGCCTTTGGTAATATTCCTTTTCCTCCATATTTGACGGAAACCGAAGCCTTACCGGAACAATATCAAACGATTTATGCAGAACGTTCCGGGGCCGTCGCCGCACCGACTGCGGGGTTACATTTCACTGAAGAATTATTTCAGCGTTTACAATTAAAAGGAATTGATCAAGTTTTTTTAACTTTGCACGTTGGAGTTGGAACTTTTCGACCCGTTGAAGTAGATAATATTATCGACCATCAAATGCACGGAGAATGGATTGAAGTTCCGGCGGAAACCTTTGAAAAAATCGCAAAAACCAAGGCATCCGGGGGGAGAGTTATTGCCGTTGGTACAACTTCTGCACGGGCATTAGAAGGGGCTGCGGTCGCCCTTGCTAACGCCACAGAAACCCCCCAAGAATCAACGTTTACAGGCTATTGCGGGAAAACTGATATTTTTATCTATCCTGGGTATCAATGGCAGATTATTAATGGATTAATTACCAATTTTCACTTACCTAAATCCAGTTTATTGATGTTGGTTTCAGCATTAATTGGACGAAAAAGGTTGTTAAATTTATATCAACAGGTCTTAGAAGAACCTGCTAATGAGTTTGGACAACAATATCGCTTTTATTCCTTTGGAGATGCGATGTTTATTGCGCCTGAAAGTGTTTTATAGCGGTTCCTGTGGCTAGGTTTACAAGGGTTAAGTCTAATTTAACCACAAAGATACAAAGACACAAAGAAGTTGTTAGATGAAATCTCATTATAGATGCTACAGATGATCCCCCCTAACCCCATTGGAAAGGGGGGAATTAAAATCAGGACTTATTTTTTTTCCCAATTAATTGATCAACTAAATTTTTATGGTAATTGGGTGGGACTTTAACCACTTCACGTTGGGGTGGGGTGGGGGCTGGGGTCGCGGGACGGGAGGCTTGGGCCTGAATCGGGACAGAATTAGTATAGGGGGGACGTCCGAAGCCTAAAATGATTCCCCGAGTTCGGGTTCGGCGCATAACTTCACCGCCATTGGCATCATTACCCACTCCGGTATTTCCTTCAATACTAATAATACTGCCATCGGATTTAACCGATTCTACGATCCCAACATGATCGGCAATTCCATCCCCCCGCCAACAGAAAAAGACCACATCCCCGGCTTTTGGATCTTGAAACCATTGACCCCGTTGTCTAAACCAGGACACTCCATCGGGACAGTAGGCGAACCCCTTGGAGCTTCTAATGGGCAGGGGTAAACTGACTTTATCGAAACAGTAGGAGATAAAAATTGCACACCAAGGAACGTAATTCATGCCGTACCATTCACCGTACTTGTTACCATTACTACCCGATGGATGTTCAGTATATCCAACTTCACCCGCAGCAATATTAATTAAATTACCTACAGTTGTCATAATAATTCTCCAAAATTTCAAATTGATTCGGGATAGTGGAGGCTAATCAGTGCATGACCTGTTGATTTGGGGATGGGATTTTCCTCCTTGACTACCACTATTTTACTCTTTTTATTTCTAACATAGGGAGTCAAGGTTTTTATCCGGTGAAATTATCCTTAATGTTCTTTAAAGAAAGATAACACCGGAATTACCAGTCCATTTTTATTTTCAAGGGGATTTCTGGGTGATCAGAATTAATTATAAAATTAGGAATTATTTTGATTGGTGCGTTTAATTTGTTCCTGCTCTATAGCTTCAAATAAGGCTCTAAAATTACCTTCTCCAAACCCTTTAGCCTGTCTAATTTTACCTTCGATAGTACAAAACTTTCGTTCAATAAATTCCAAGAAAAATGTCGGTTTTTCAAAAATAGGTTGGCTAAAAATTTGTAATAGCATCGCTTCCGAGTTTAATGCTTCCCAATCTGCTAGGATTTGGTGGGCTTTTAATTCTTCCCAATTCACAAATAAGGGTTGATTAATCCACCGTTTTTGTAATTGCAGATAATATTCATCTGGAACTGTTAAAAAAGATAATCCTCTTTGTTTTAAACAATTAACTGTTTGGACTAAATTAGAGGTTCTTAGGGCAATATGTTGAATCCCCGATCCTCGATTGATGTCCAAAAATTCTTGAATCTGAGAATTTTTAGATGCGGGTTCATTGATGGGAAACTGCACTTTACCTTGGGAATGAACCATAACTTGACTTTGTAATCCAGAGCGTTCTGTTTGAATATCAAAACTTTGTTTGGGTTGAAATCCCAAATGATTTTGATACCAAGAAATTGCTGTTTTTAAATTACCTGATTGTACATTTAAAACAACATGATCGATGGTAAGTATATCGGGGTAAGAGATAGGAATAATATCGAGAAAACCAGGAATAGCTTTACCGGGTATTGTTCCTATTTGTTCAACTAAAGTATGACGTAAACCCTGCCATCCTTCTAGGGTTAACCATTTTAATTGTCCTCCTAAATAGTCCTGAGATTTCAAGGGAGAAATCACCCTAACTCCTTGTTTAACAAGCTGTTCAAGTCTCAATTCTAAATCTTTAACTTGAAAGGCAATGTCTGCAACTCCCGACGGATGTAATTGCAAAAATTCGGTGATAGGACTCTCAATAGTTAAAGGCGAAGATAATAGGAAATAGACTGAACCATGATAAACAATTTCTGTTTGGGTATGACCAAGGTTGCGATTGCCAATTCCTTGAAATCCTAGATTGTGAATAAACCAGTCCCGTGTTCGTTTGGCATCTTGAACATAGAAATGGATATGATCAAACTCCATAATTCTCCGTTCAATAAGCAACAATATAATTAAGTTTAAAAGAATAAATGGCTTTCCGGTTGAATATTAATTTCCATCGGCACCGCTTGAGGTTCGGCGGCTAAGGCAAACATAATAGAATTAGCAGCAGTTTCTGCACTCAACATTTTTGAGCGGTCAACTTTTAAACTGACATTATCCCAAAAAGAGGTATCGACACCACCAAAATAAAATAGGGTGACTTTAATTCCATAGCGTCTGACTTCATCCGCAAAACATTTACTAAAACCGACTAAACCAAATTTAGAAGCACAATAGGCACTAGACATTGCCATGGAATGTTTCCCTAAAATTCCGACAACATTACAGATATGTCCTGATTTTTGTTGCTTCATAATATTAGCAGCAGCTTGACAGGTATAGACCGATCCTTTTAAATTTAGATCTAACATAACATCTAAATCAGCAGGTTCAATTTTATTCCATTGTTTTAAAATTCCCGCCCCCGCCGCATTCACTAAAATATCAATTTGACCGAAATAATCGGTGGTTTTTTGGAATAAACTCTCGACTTGTTGGGGGTCGGTGATATCCGTTGGGACAATTAACAGTTCCGTTGGGGCTAACTCCGTCGCCAAGGCTTGCAATTGACTGCTATTTCTAGCGACTAAGACCAGTTTTGTTCCCATTTGGGCCAATTTTCTGGCTACGGCCGACCCAATTCCTCCGGTGGCGCCCACAATCACAGCAACTTTATTGTTCATTTTACTTTACATTTCTTAACAATCATCTTTCTTAGTATAGCAAATTATCCCCATTCAGCGACCAACCTAAAAAGGTGGTGTGGTGCGGAATCCCCGTCCGTTTACGGCGGGGTGGATGTCAACGTTACCTCTGTAGAGACGTGCCATGGTAAGTCTCTACGGGGAATTTAACTTAACTCTCCAATCTTTATCCGTTTTTTCTAAATTAAAGGCGGGGCTGACATTTAATAGCCTTTGAAAATTACCCCCTAATTTTAATTTTTTAATAATTTTAGTAATAGAAATTCCATACTTTTGATGAAATTGGGTTCCTAGAATAGACAGAGAAACCTGATTTTCTAATGAATTTAAAGTCAGTTCTTGGATAATTTTAATTAAAGCATTTTCTAAGTCTTCTAAAGATTCAATCAGAATTTTTTGAGATAATTCCGTATTTAATAAAGCCACAGGTTCGGTTACAGAAGATTGAATTTCAAATAGAGTCACATAGCTAGGAGATTTTTCCGAAGATTTATGGACTACAAAAATATGAGGATTTTTAACAAAGATATCTCTGGCTTGATAATCTGAAAAATGGGTGGCTACCACTTGACTAATAGTTAAATCGTAGGCATCTTTATATAAAAGATCAACTCGATTCAGTTTAATCCATTGACTGTGACAGCGTTTCTGTTCTAATTTAATAATCTCTTGTAATTGTAGAATAAATTGATCTAAGGTGGGAATTTGAGGGGCGGTTTTTAGGGAATAGGTATCTACTTGACTGGTGCGGGTATTCAGCACGGTAAGATTAGTTTTATTTTTAGTAACTTGATAAACAGTTAATCCATGGGTTTGTAGGGCATTGCATAAATGGGTTAAGCCCCGGTCAGAAGAACAAACTAAAACCTCTTTTGCGGTGGGATAATGCACAAAAATTGAGGAACCCACCGTTGACATTTTTAAATCCGCACTATCTTTCCCCGGGGGAACATGAATTAATTGATAACTTCTTTGATGATATTCTAAATCCTTCTTTCCCATGCTCCGCCAGTTAGCAAAGGCGACTTTAATTTGTACGGGATATAAGCAAATAGTCTCTAAAAATTTTTCTATTTCTATATCTAAAGTCAGATTTTCAACATCTAATAATAAAATACTAATTCCGCTTTCCCTGGGATTTGTGCCATTTAATAATAACTGAGAAGAAGAATGATCAACTAAAGGATAATGAGCAAATAGGGCGGCAACATTGGGGTCTGTCAGTTGTTCGAGTTTAGCAATTAAGACTTTATATTCAGGAGAATGTAAAAATTCAACGCTAAATAATCGACTGAGATAGGCTTTAAGTTTTATTAATAGTTCCTCTCGATTTCGTGCTTGACTTAATCCCTGATTCAGTTGACGAATCAGTGAGGATTGATGTTCTGATTGTTGCCAAGGAATATGGCGATAACGGGGATTAATCCAGTCAGGATATTGGACGTTCACTAATGTTCGACAAACATAGTGACTCATAGCAGGAACAACTAGGGTTCCATTATCTTGAATTGTGCTGGCTTGCTTAAACATAACCGATACAAAATGCTAACCATTCTGTCTTGAATCTTAGTAGCATGATGATATTCTACATGAAAATGTCAACTTTATCTAAAAAAAATTACTAAACAGGAAAGATAAATTGGGTATAACGCCGGGATAGGGTTGTAAAGGTGTAAAGATTTATTAAGATGTTTTTCTTCCTCCGTTGATTTTGGGTTGAATTGATTTTCAATGTTCTGTTGGATAGCGAATAATCATTCGCCCTATCCAACCGACTATCATTAATCCTAATCCCAATAACCAAATTTTAGGCTCAATCCAGAAGGCTAAAAACAAGCAGGAAATTAAGCCAATATAGGTTAATAGGGAGGGGTAAAGCCGTTCTTCCGGGGTGAGTTTTAGGGCAGCTAAATTGGTGATTAAATAATAAATTAAAACGGTAAAAGCACTAAATGACCAAGTGGTTTTGACATTACCAATTAAGACTAAAAGTGCGATCGCAATTCCAACGGCAATCACCGCAAAAGTCGGAGTGGTTTGAGTTGAATTAAGTTGAGCCAATACTCGGGACATATCGTGACGTTTTCCCATGGCAAATACAACCCGGGATAATCCTAAAATTAAGTTTAATAATACCCCTAACATGGCTGTCATTGCTCCTAATGTAATGACTAAACTACTGCCGGGTAGGGCGAATTTATTGGCAACCTGTTCTAAGGGAGCAGCCGTTAAACTTGCTAAACTTAATTCCTGAGATCCTAAAACGCCTACTGCTACTAATGCTACCCCTAAATAGAGCAGCATAGAAATTAATAGGGTAATAATAATAGCTTGAGGAATGGTTTTTTCTGGATGCTTTACTTCCTCTCCCATCGTGGCAATTCGTCCATATCCGGTATAGGCAACAAACATTAATGCCGTGGCTTGCAGGAGATTAGGAATAGCCGATTGGGTGGTAGGAAAAAAGGGAACAAGATTATTTATTCCCGTGGCAGAAAATAATATCGGTAAACCCGAAAAAATAAAGAATAATAATGAAAATAATGTGATTGAAAGAATCACCAAATTAACCGTATTAGAGCGACGAATTCCATTAAAAACAATCGCAGTCAACAGAATAACAATTAGCAGTGCAATGGGAATTAATAGAGTGGGACTCCATCCGAATAGTTGAATCAGATAACCGGAAAATCCCAAGGCAGCCGTGGCTGCGGAAGCTGTTTTAGCTAACAGAAACATCCAACCAGCAATAAACCCTAACCCCGGATTCAAATATTTATAACCATATTCATAGGTTCCCCCACTTACGGGATGATTGGCAGCCAGTTGGGCGCTATTTAATCCATTACAAATAGCTACCAAGGCGGCAAGTATGAGGGCTAAAATCACCGAGGTTCCTGTAAGTCCGGCGGCAATTCCAATACTCACAAAAACTCCGGTTCCAATAATAGAACCTAACCCCATTCCAATCGCCCCTAAAAGTCCAATTTCTCGCTTGAGAGATGGAGATTTCGCATCAGACATGATTTATTTATCCTTATCTATCAATTGACTTTGATGGTTAGTTGAATTAATCATAAAACCTGGGTTTTCAGAGTTTAATTCCCAGGACTTGGGTATAAGCGCCTCGGGCTTGGGTCACTCCAATAGTGCGTTGGGAGGCTTCCATCATTGGGCGGCGCAAACTAACAACAATAAATTGGGCTTGTTCGGTTTGACTTTTAATCATTCTAGCCAATCTTTCGACGTTAGAACCATCTAAAAACATATCGACTTCATCGAAGGCATAAAAGGGTGAGGGACGATATTTTTGTAGGGCGAAAATAAAGCTTAAAGCGGTTAGGGATTTTTCCCCCCCGGACATGGATGTTAACCGTTGGACGGGTTTACCTTTGGGGTGAGCAATTAAGTTTAAACCACTGGTAAAGGGATCTTCTGGGTTATCAATTTCTAAGTACCCATCGCCTTCGGAAAGTTGAGCAAAAATGATTTGAAAGTTTTCATTAACGGCGTCAAAGGCTTCTTGAAAGGCTCGACGGCGGAGGGTGGTAAAGTTCTCAATTCTGAGTAATAATTCGGTTCGTTCTCCTTCTAAGGTTGTGAGTTTTTGGGTTAATTCTTCTAACCGGGTTTGGGTGCGTTCAAATTCTTCTAGGGCTAACATATTTACGGGTTCTAAGGCTTCCATTCGTTTTTGGAGCGATCGCAAATCCCTTTGCAGAGCAGCTAAATCTAAGTTATTAGGAATATTAGGCAGGGGTTCGGGTAGTTCGATTTTAATGGCGGCAATTTGTTCTAATTTGATGTTTAATTGTTCCCGTCTTCCCTGTTGGGTTTCTTGTAATTTTTCTATTTGCCAGTCTAATTGTTGTTTGGCTAAACGCAATTCTCCTAAATTGGTTTCTACCTGATCCCGTTGTCTTTTTTCTTCTCCTAATTTGGCTTCTACTTTGGATACATTGCTCCGAATTTGTTGAATATTTATCTGAATTTCTGTTAATTGATTCTTGACAGTTTCTAACTTTTGTGTTAAAAACTTTTGTTCCTGACGAGTGGCTTCTAATTTCTGATTTCCGGCTTGATTTTTTTCTTGTAAACGGGTTTGTTGATTTTCAATTTCCGTTAACCGTTGTTGCACGGTTCTCATAGCATTCTCTTTCTGTTGGAGTTCGGTTTCTTGGGTTCTTAATACCCCTTGAAGTTGTTGCCATTCACTATGGCTATGGGTGTCTTCTAGTTGGGCTAATAGTTCCCGATCCTGTTGTAATTTTGTTTCTAAATTGGGAATTTCTGCCTCTAAATTCTTTAGGCGAATTTGGGCGGTATTGAATTCTTGGGTGTTTTTTTCTAATTGCGATCGCAGTTGTTCTTGTTGATTATTTAAGGTTCTAATTTCTGACTCTAATAGGGAAACTTGTTGTTGATGATCTCGCAAAGTTTGTCTGGCATCATTCATTTCTAGTGATCGCTTTTTCACCGTTTGACTCGCTTCTAAAATACTCCGGTTACAGCGTTCTAAAATTCGTTCAATTTCCTCTAATCTTTCCTTCAATGCCGCAATATTTCGAGCTTCTGCTGACCCTTGATCTGTGCCAAAATGCAAGCTAGACCTAGACGCTACACTTCCCCCTGTCATCGCTCCAGTAGTTTCTAATAATTCCCCTTCTAAGGTAACTATTCGATATTGCCCTAATACTTTTCGGGCATTAGAGAGATTATTGAAAACTAAAGTATTGCCAAAAACATAAGCAAAAATATCTTGATAACGGGGTTCATATTCAATTAAATTAACTGCTAAATCAATTAACCCCGATACATTTCTCATCGTGGCTAAATTGGGTAAATTAGGACGATTTCCCTTAATTTTATTTAAGGGTAAAAATGTCGCTCGTCCCGCTTGTTGACGCTTCAAAAATTCAATTGCTGCCGCCGCCACACTATCATCCTCAACCACAATATTACCCAACCTCGCCCCAGCAGAGGTTTCGAGCGCTAACTGATATTGGGGTTCCACCTGTCCCAACTGACAAACTAACCCACAAATCCCTGAAATTCCCGACTGAGCTATGATTTTAGTGGCATAACTGCCCGTTGCTTCCTGTTGCGCCTGATGTTGGGCTTCGGACTTGTCCAGTTTGCGCTGACGTTCCCGTTGTTCCTGTAATAGACGGGTTTGGGTTTCCTGTTGTACCTGTAACTCCGTTTCCACTTCCGTCACCTGCTGGGTTAAGGTTGTCACCCGTTGAGCAGTTGCATCCCTTTGAGTTGTTGCGGTTTCTAACGCTATGGTTTTTTGCGATAACTCCTGACTCAAGGTAGTAATAGACTGTTGCTGTTCTGAAAGTTGGCGTTGTAGTTGTTCAACTCGCTCCCGCAGTCTAGCCTGTTCAGTTCGATGGGGATCAAGGGTTTTTTGCAAGGCTTCAATTTGGCGGTGCAGTTCTGTCTGTTGAACCATCCAGCTTTCGGCCTGTTGTGCGACTTCTGAGGTGGCTTCGCGCCCCCGTTCCACCGTTGCTTGTAGGGTATCGCGTTCCCGTTGTCGTTGGCCTAAATTCAGGGTTTCTTGGTCTTTTTCAATAGCCAAACCATCGAGGGTTTGATAGTGTTGGCGCAGTTCCTGTTCGGTTTGGTGAATTTGGGTGATCGTCTGTTGCAGGCAGGTTTGCAGTTCCGCAGACCGGGTTTCCAGTTGACTTTGTTGGGCTTCTTGGGTAGCTAAACCAGACTGAAGGGCAATGAGTTCTTCTTCACCCATAGCTTTAACTAGGGCGTTGAGTTGTTCCAGTTGAACAGATGTGGTTTGAATTTGTTGATCTTGGTGTTGACGCTGTTCACCCAGTTCGGTTAAGGTGCGATCGTCGGCTTCTATTTGTTCCCGCAGTCGTCCCTGTTGTTGTTGTAGGGTTTGATAATTAAGAACGGTTTCCCATTGGCTTTTTTGTTGAAATTCTTCCCGCAGTTGTTGATATTTTTCAGCTTTTGCCCGATCTTTGTCTAAGCGATCGCGTTGGGCAATTAATTCTTGTTCTACGATCCGGCTACGTTCTTCTCTATCTTTAACCGCATCTAATTTTTCCTTGGCTAAGGTAATTTTCCGATCAAAAGAAGCTACTCCCGCCAACTCATCAATAATTTCTCGACGTTCCCGGGGTTTCATCGTAATGATACCCGTAACATCCCCTTGTAAAACCACGTTATAGCCTTCGGGATAAATTCGCAGTTTGTTTAACTGTTCGTGGAGTTCGGTTTGGGTACAGGCTTCCCCATTAATATAATAAGTCGAGGTATAGGTTCCCTGTTTCGTTACCCGCAGTTTTCGGGCAACTGTCCATTCTAAGGGGGGTTCAAAATTCGGTATTTGTAGAGACGAGCCATGGTGCGTCTCCCCGTCGGTTTCCGCTTCCAAGTATGAACTATTATCGGTTTCTTCGCTATCACTCCCCAAGGGTTCGCCCTCGTAGTCGGAGAGGTCAAAGGTAACTTTTACAAGGGTTTCAACCGTTCCCTTCCGGCTTTGGGCGTTATTAACCAGATCCGGTAAACGTTCCGCCCGCATTCCCTTAGAAGACGATAACCCCAGGGCAAATAATAACGCATCGAGAATATTAGATTTGCCGGAACCATTCGGGCCGGAAACAACCGTAAACCCGGGTAGTAATGGCACTGCTGTTGTACCACCAAAGGATTTAAAGTTAGTGAGTTCGACGCGCTTGATATGAACCATTGAGACGAATTTAGGACGAATGAGGTGAGTGGGGGAGACTCACACTGCATAGTTGTCTGAATAATCAACAATATTAACAGTTTAGCCTGGATCAAGCAAGGATAGAGGGATGATTCAACCACACTCAGTCGTCGATATCATTAACTGTAAAACTGTAAAGAAATACTAAGCAGGGTTGTCAAAATCCCCGAAATATTCAAGGGTCTGTGACTCCGAACTCAAGTATTAAAAATAAGGATTTATTTAAGTAAAAATACTTATTTTTATTCTGGGAAAATTAGAACTGTTACTGTTAAGCAAAACCGATCACTAGCCTAGACTATAATCTCCCAAATGCTATTTTATAGCAACCGCCAAGGCAGTTAGGACACCAGACGGATATTGGAACCCAGACGGTGAAGTATTTTCCCCCAAACCCCCCGTGTACGGGGGGGGTTCGGGGGGCTGTTCCGGTGTTCCCTGCTATAGTCAGCAATGTTCTAGTAGGGTGAATATTTTTATAAAAATGAGTATTTTTACTTAAATAAAATCAAGGTGTTTTGAGGGCAATCTTAATGAAAGATACAGTTCTTAACAAATTTTAACGCAACAAATTGCGATAGCGTTGTATAACTAATATCTGAAGGGCAAAGATAACAGCCAAATGTTAGTCTCCCAATAATTGATTAACATTTGATTAAAAAAGTTTAATGTCCTTTCAGAAAATGGTGTAAATTTTTTAAGGTTCCTCTAAGTGAGGCTAAGGTTACTCCAAAAACAGTAACAGTAGCCAAACAAGAGAGACTCTCAAGAGTCATGATCGGGGAAACCCATCATTTCACTTTTAGCCAAAAACAAAGTTAAGCAAGTCAAGTAGGAGATTGATCCATGTTTGATGCCTTTACCAAGGTGGTTTCTCAAGCTGATACCCGCGGCGAAATGTTAAGCACCGGCCAGATCGATGCTCTCGGCCAAATGGTTGCCGAAAGCAACAAGCGTTTAGATGCCGTTAACCGCATCACTGGTAACGCTTCTGCCATTGTTTCTAACGCTGCTCGCGCTTTATTTGACGAGCAAGCCCAATTGATCGCTCCTGGTGGCAATGCTTACACCAACCGTCGTATGGCTGCTTGCTTACGCGACATGGAAATTATTTTGCGTTATGTCACCTACGCAGTCTTCGCCGGAGATTCTAGCGTTCTTAATGATCGTTGCTTGAACGGTCTGCGTGAAACCTACCTGGCTCTGGGCGTTCCTGGTGCTTCCGTCGCCGTTGGCGTTGGCAAAATGAAAGATGCAGCTTTGGCTATTGTTAACGATCCCGCAGGAATTACTCCTGGAGATTGTAGTGCCCTGGCTTCTGAAATCGCCGGCTACTTTGATCTCGCTGCGGCTGCTGTCGCCTAATTTTTCAAAAATTAGATTTTCAAAACTCCATAGAAGTCTAATTAAATGACTTCAATCTGTACCTAAATTTTGTAAACCCATAGGGAGATAACTCAAGCATGAAAACCCCCCTGACTGAAGCAGTGACAACCGCTGATTCTCAAGGCCGTTTCCTGAGCAGCACTGAAATCCAAGTGGCTTTTGGTCGTTTCCGTCAAGCCAAAGCCGGTTTAGAAGCAGCCAAAGCTCTGACTGCAAAATCTGACAGCCTGATCAGTGGCGCTGCCCAAGCAGTGTATAACAAATTCCCTTATACCACCACAATGCAAGGGCCCAACTACGCTTCTAGCGAACGTGGTAAAGCCAAATGCGCTCGTGACATCGGTTACTACCTCCGTCAAGTCACCTATTGCTTAATTGCCGGTGGTACAGGCCCTATGGACGAGTACCTGATTGCTGGTGTTGATGAAATCAACCGGACTTTTGAACTGTCTCCTAGCTGGTATGTGGAAGCTCTGAAATACATCAAAGCCAACCACGGTCTGAGTGGCGACGCAGGTGTTGAAGCCAACTCCTACATCGACTATGCTATCAACGCTCTGAGCTAGACTTAGCGCGCTTGATGCTCCTAAGCGGTAAATAGCTGTTAGCAACTGGGTTAACGGTTGTTTAACGCTTAGGGGCATCTTTGATTATTTGGGTATGAACTATCCGACATTAACAAAGTTTTTCTTTTTTGTCTGTTTTGAAAATCTCTTACGGAGCATAAGGATATGGTTGGCTTGCTTGAGGGTAGCCGACTTGGTATCCGGGCCTTTGAAGAAACAAAACCCGTAGAACTGCGCCCCAACTACAAGGAAGCAGACGTGCAAACTGTGATTGTGGCTGCATATCGTCAGGTGATGGGCAACGAACACCTGATGTCGCGGGAGCGGCTCACTAGCGCGGAATCTTTACTGCGCCAAGGACAAATTACCGTTCGGGATTTTGTCAGAGCTATTGCTTTATCCGAAGTTTACCGGACTAAGTTTTTTTACTCTAATTCTCAAACTCGGTTTATTGAGTTAAATTACAAACATCTGCTCGGTCGCGCCCCTTACGATGAGTCAGAGATTGCGTTTCACGTTGATCTCTATGTCAGCCAGGGCTATGAAGACGAAATCAACTCTTACCTGGACTCTCCAGAATATCTGGAGAATTTTGGGGAAAATGTCGTCCCCTATTATCGGGGCTTTTCTACCCAAGATGGACAGAAAACCGTTGGTTTCAACCGCTTGTTTACCCTCTATCGTGGGTATGCCAGTAGCGATCGCGCTCAAAACCAAAAGCAAAGTCGCTTAACTTGGGAATTAGGCCGGAATTTGGCTGCTCCGATTCAAACACCGGATCATGGTCAAAGTCTAGCAGGTACGACAGGCGGCAGTCGTGGACAACTCTACCGCCTGACTGTTATGCAAAAAGCAACACAGTCTCTGCCTCAAGTGCGCCGTACCCAAACTGAATATACCGTACCCTATGACCAACTGTCTACTCAGTTGCAGCGAATTCATCGCGCCGGGGGACGGGTAATGAGAATTACTTTGGCATAATCTCATTAATTTTAGCTTTAATGCTAGTTTGTGTCAGAAGATTTGGGGTTTGGGCTGACTTTTCAAACGGGAGGCTTAGACTCTAATTCCTCTGACTAACAAACCTTTAACAGCGAATCAATGCACGCTACAATCGCAACTTGATTCTGGATCATGTTCTTAAATATAAGAGGAGGATTTTAGGTGGCTATTACAACAGCAGCATCCAGACTAGGAACTACTGCATTCCAAGAAACGCCCCGTGTTGAACTGCGACCGGATTGGACTCGGGACGATGCTCAACAGGTGATTCGCGCCACTTATCGTCAACTGCTGGGTAATGATTATTTAATGAGTTCCGAGCGCCTGAAAAGTGCTGAATCTCTTTTGAATGATGGTAGCATCACTGTCCGAGAGTTTGTCCGTTCTGTGGCTAAATCAGAACTGTACAAAACCAAGTTTTTCTACCCGAATTTCCAAACCCGTGTAATTGAACTCAATCACAAACATTTATTGGGTCGCGCTCCATATAGTGAATCTGACGTGGTTTTTCACTTGGATTTATACCAAAATGAAGGCTATGACGCTGATATTGATTCCTATATTGATTCAGTCGAATACCTGGAAAACTTTGGGGAAAATGTGGTTCCCTACTATCGCGCCTTTGAATTTCAACGGGGACAAAGAAGCGTCGGTTTTACTCGGATCTTCCGGTTGTATCGCGGTTATGCTAATAGCGATCGCTCTCAATTAGACGGGAATTCGTCTCGCTTGGCTAAAGAACTGGGTCAAAACAGCACTTCTCCGATTGTTGGCCCCTCCGGTGGTAGCGGAGGTTGGTCTTATCGTTCCTCCGGTCAAGGTGTAGTCCCGACCACGGGATTCAGCACAGGCGGAGTGTTAGGACAATCTGACCGTAGCTATCGGGTTGAAGTGGCTGGAATTATTGAGCGTCGATATCCTAAAGTTCGTCGAAGCAGCAAGTCCTTTATTGTTCCTTACGAAGGCTTATCTTCTCTACTTCAGGAAATTCAACGCCAAGGTGGTAAAGTCGCCAGTGTTACACCTGTTTAGGACGTTTTTTTAATCAGGGGGCGCTGATCAGCAATCCCTGTTTATTGTTTTTGTACAACTTTATTAGATTAATTCAAAACAATGTTAGGTCAAGTTGCAGTAGGTAATTCAGCCGCTTCTCCATCGGGAAGTCGCTTTTTTCGTTATGAAGTTGTGGGTTTACATCAATCGGGTGAAACCGACAAAACTGATTATTCTATTCGTTCTAGTGCCAGCCAGTTCATCATTGTTCCTTACAACCGCATGAACCAGGAAATGCAGCGTTTAACACGGATGGGTGCAAAAATTGTTAGTATTCAACCTTTAACTTCCGAGGCAGAATAATTACCATTATTGTCTAATTAGATCGAAGTTCAAAACTGAATTTAACAAGTAAACGGACGCTAGTTAAATTTAAACATTGATATTTGTGGTTAGGTGTTTCAAATCCGAAACACCTAACCCTTTTTTATTCTCCAATGTTCTGATTATATACCCTACTGAAAATCATTTTTTCTACCAAAGAATGCCAATCTCCTGAAAATAAAGGCTCAGAATCAAGAGCATGATATAGCGAGTCTAAATCAGTTGTACAAAAGCATCATATTTTTCTAAGTTCGGAGGATTGAACAAACTAAACTTAAAGAAAAGCCGGAATAACTTTTCAGCTATTGAGAAGTATTGAGGGATACTTTGGTGGCGATCGCATTTCAGAAATAATACTTCTCTTCGGTTTGTAACCATTCCATAGCAACTTGACTGTAAGTTCGGAGCGTTCAACAAATAAGTAAGTGCTTGGGGAATTCCTGTGGTAACGTCTAGTCTTGCAGGTTTTGATTCGATTACCAAAATCCAAAAACTATCTTGGATTACCAAAATATCAATTCTGCGATCGCATTATCTTGAGAGCCGAGAATTGCAAAACTAACCCGCAGTCGCTTACCTGTACCATCAGCATCAGAAATATTAGTGCTATTCGCATCAATTCCTGATAGGGTGTAAGTTTTTTCAATGATTACTTGTCGCACCAGAGCGTGTTCCCGTTCCCCTAAAACTGCCACAAAATCCATATATAGTAATCCTAAATAGGTTGTAACATTTTAATACTGACATGAAACAGCCAGAAGTATTACCCCAGATCCCTCCCCCCCCTAGCCCCCCGTGCACGGGGGGTTTGGGGGGGCTGTTCCCTTTTGATCAGGGATTTTAAACACAACTCAAATAGGATTGCTATATTTAGCTAATGCCTTAATACCTTATACTAAAAAGCGATCGCCCAAAAATCACTACTCACACCGAATAGCGATCGCCACATCATCTAATTTATTAACTATCTTTTTTCTTGCTTCGCTTTTTCTTCTCAACTTTCAGCAATGGCGCACTTAGGGCTTCATAGAGGCTGAATAAATACTCAATGCGATTTAGTTCGCTAACAAAGGGTTGGGGACGATAGCAAAGATCAACGGCTTTATCTAGGGCTTGATGGGCTTTTACCAAATCGGGCGGCATGGTGAGAGGATCGTAAAGATCGGCGAGGCTACTATCGGGATATTTTGCCCTTGTGTCTAATACTTTTTGTGCGGCGGTTTCGACTTTTTGCTTTTGTTTGTCACTTACATTTTCAGGGAATGGATAATTGTTGTAAACGATTGTACTTGAGTAACTATAACGACTTTCTAATCTTCCACAAACATACTTCATCCATGTCATGTGCATTTCAGATGTGAGAATACCAAAAAGATACAAAGTGGCACTTGGGACAAGTTGAATCTTATTACTTGCAATAATGTTAGACTTTAGGAAACCAATAGGAATATATTTCCTTTTCTCAGATGAAACCTCTGGAATCGCTAAATAATTTGTATCTGGTTGTGAAATTTGAGCAAAAAGAGTTGGAGTATTTGCTTTTTTTTGAGTTACTGAAGCAACACTAGCTAATCTCATTTGCTTTACTTTTTCTACCCTTTTAACAACTTCCTTCATCTCTCTTAACTCATTAGGAGTTATATCTTTTAGCCAGAGACACCAACGCTTTCGATCGTTAATAAAATCTCCACCGCTTAAAAATGGTCTTACAAATTTTATGGATTTAGGTTCTTTAGCTAAAAATTCATTTTTCTCTTCTTCATTATCAAAAAGGAAGTTACCACCATCCGAGGGCTTATTTCCCCAAATCATTTTAGGGACATTACAAATAGGTGTACTTCGATTCTTAATAACTACGTCAGCACCATCTACTAGATAAGGATTTATTTGTTTTGCTGATAGCTTGAGAGGTTCTGACCTAACACTGGGGTATTCATAAAGGATTTTTGATGAAGAGTCAAAATTAGCAAAGCCAACTATCACACAATGTACAGCCGCATTACCTTTCGCTTCGTTATTCCATTGAAAAGTTCTATGTGCAAAGTGAATCTTAATTCCAAAATTGTTTAATAGTTCTGTCCACAATAGCCCCACTTGTTCGCCTTGAGTAATTGAATTTGTAGACACATATCCAACTTTAATTAAACTATCTTTAATAAATGAGGCAGCTTTGTAATACCAACAAGCAACATAATCTAAAACACCATGTCCCTTAATTGCATGAAAGATTAGCCCCATATCTTTCTTTTGTTCAGCATTTTGATAATGATGACCAACAAATGGAGGATTACCTAAAATAAAATTTAACTTCTTTTTTGCAACAACAGACTCCCAATCAATTTTTAACGAATTACCATGTACAATCTTCGCGGATTTCTTCAAAGGCAACCGCACAAAATACTGCCCAAACTCATTACTCACCTTCACATTCATCTGATGATCAATTAACCACATCGCCACCTCAGCAACTCGCACGGCAAATTCATCATATTCAATCCCCGCAAACTGATCCACATCCACTTGAATAATTGAGCTAATATCCGTCACTAACTGCCCAGTCTTATTCAATTCCAACAAAATCAAAATCTCTAAATCTCGCAATTCCCGATAGGTAATAATCAAGAAATTACCACAACCACAAGCAGGATCAAGGAAATATAAATTTGCAATCTTTTTATGTAATGTTTCTAGTTTGCCCTTACTACCCTTTGCCTTCTCAAATTCAATATAAAGATCATCCAAAAAAAGCGGCTTAATTAACTTTTGGATATTTTTTTCAGAAGTGTAATGCGCCCCTAAATTGCGCCGTTCCGTCTGATTCATTACTGCCTGAAACATCGACCCAAAAATTGCAGGGGAAATTTTACCCCAATCAAACGCACAAGCCTTTAACAATATTTCACGCATCTGTTTATCAAACGCCGCAGGTTGTACAGTCTCCTCAAATAACTTCCCATTCACATAGGGAAACTGCGCTAAATTTTCATCTAAATTTTTTAACCGCTTCTCCTTAGATGTATTTAAAATATGGAAAATTGAAGCAATGTGCATCGCCAAATCACTGCCATCTTCCTTGGTATGAAGATCAATATATTCCCAAAAAATTCCCTTATTAAAAATGCCCGTATCATCGGCAAACATACAGAACAACAGCCGCACTAGATAAACCTCTAAATCATGCCCTGTATAGCCAATTTCTTTCAGGCGATCGTGCAGTTCTCCCATCAATTCCGCCGCCGCAATATTGACCGGATCTTCATCTTTATAAACCCGTTTTTCATATCCCGCCATAAAGCCGAATAGATGGACGTGATTTACAAAATCCTTTAGCTCAAACTCTGTCGTTTCGTTCGTATCTAAATCATAAAGCCGGAATTTTTGGAAATCCGAAACTAAAATATATTTTGGTAATTCATGTTCCTTTAAATTGGGAAAATAATCTTTTGCCTGTTGTGTAGCTTTATCTAAGTCCTTGCCCCTAGACTTATGCTCCACCAAAATTATCCCTTTCCACAAAAGATCGATAAAGCCTTGTTTATTATCCGCCTTTTTAATCGGTAGCTCAAAACTTCCTACCCGCCGCCGTGAAATGCCAAACACATTAAAAAAATCATTCCAGAATGATTGTGACTCTGATTTTTCTGAAGTTTCAGTTTCCCATTCTTTAGAAAAGGCGATCGCCCTTTGCTTAATTTCATTCCAACTTAGAGGCATATCGGCAAATCTTAAGACATAATTTTAGTTAATATTTATACTAGCACTCATTTTCTAAAATTATAGCAGGGAACAGGCTGCGTCGTGAGCTTGTCGAACGAGAACAGGGAACGCCGGATCTGGGGGGAAAATACTTCACCGTCTGGGTTCCAATATCCGTCTGGTGTCCTAACTGCCTTGGCGGTTGCTATACCTATAATCAACTTGAGGAGAGAAAAAACAGGAATATGGCGATCGCTAAATCAACCAATTCTCATGCTTATTTCTGGCTCTCCAGAATCTCTTTCGCCTTTAAAAGCTCCTTATGTTGCTCTTTACTGAGCGTAGGATACTTGAGATTCAGTTGTTAAGATAGTGTCTTGAGATAAGTATAATTTATAAAAAGATAAAATCATCTAAATCCTCCTTAAAAAGAGAATTTTTATCTAATAATTTTAATTAAAACACAAAGACACAAAGGCACAAAGAGGTTGTGTAAGAGCGGTTTTTGTTAGATATTTTTTAATCACCTAAATCTCGATTAACCCGCCCCTACAACTGCTACAATTATTCTTAAAACCATTCTTCTACTTCTTCCCAGCCTTGACCTTTTCTCACAATTACTGGTTCATCAGTGGTTAAATCAATAATAGTTGAAACATGATATCCTGGGTCTGAGGTATCATCTACAATAATATCAACTAACTTACCTAAACTATCGTACAATCTGGCTTTATCAACTTGATGTTCTATGGGTAAAGCAATTGGGGCTTGACCTTCTTCTTCTGTGGTAATATGGGCAGAAGTGGAAATAATGGGATTGCCTAAAGTTTTAAGAATGGACAAACAACCTTGATGATTCGGGACACGAATACCTGTGGTTTTACGTTTAGGAGACATGACTAATTTAGGAACTAATTTAGTCGCGGGTAATAAGAAAGTGTATGTCCCTGGAACTAATCTTTTAATTAAACGATAAGCGGAGTCACTTACAATTGCATAATCGGTAATATTAGACAGGGAAGAACACAGGAAAGTCAGGGGTTTATCATTGGATAGTTGTTTGATGCGTCGGACTCGTTCAATGGCTGACTTAACGGTTAAATCACAACCAATGGCATAGACCGTATCGGTCGGATACAGCATTACCGCCCCATCTTTGAGGTCGTCTTTAATTTTTTCCAAGATGCGTTCTTGGGGGTTTTGGGGATGAATTTCGTATAGAATTGCCATGGTAATAGGTTGTATTTTAGAAAACAAATTTTATTTCAAGACTAGCAGACTAACGACAAATTATGGCTAAGATTGCTTATTTTCAATGTCCGACAGGAATTTCCGGCGATATGTGTTTGGGAGCATTAGTCCACGCTGGTGTTCCTTTGGATTATTTAAAAGAAAAGTTAGAGTTGCTGGGAATTGGGGCAGAATATGAGTTAAAATCTGAACCTGTTCGTCGCCAAGGGCAGTTAGCAACAAAAGTTTCTGTTAATTTAACTCAACACAACTCTGATGATCATGAAGATCATCACCATTCTAGTACCACCCGGCATTTATCACAAATTCAAGCCATTATTCTACAAGCTAAATTGCCTCAACAGGTGGAAATTAGGAGTTTAGCTATTTTTCGGAAGTTAGCAGAAGCGGAAGCGGATGTTCATGGTATTCCCGTTGAAGAAGTTCATTTTCATGAAGTTGGGGCGACGGATGCTATTGTTGATATTGTTGGGACTTGTTTGGGTTTAGATTGGTTAAATATTGAACAATTTTATTGTTCGACATTACCCACAGGCGGGGGAACGGTTTGGGCAGCACATGGACAATTACCTGTTCCAGTTCCGGCGGTTTTAAAGTTATTTGAAATGGGGAAAGTTCCGGTTTATAGTAATGATATTGAACGGGAATTAGTGACACCAACGGGGGCGGCAATTGCGGTGACTTTAGCTCAAAGTTTTGGAGAACCTCCGGCTTTATCTATTCAAACCATAGGCTTAGGTGCAGGTTCTCAGGATTTACCTATTCCTAATATTTTAAGGCTATGGGTTGGGGAACAACATCCATCCCTAGATAGCGATATTTTCTCAACGGTTAATACAGAAATTCAAACGATTACAGAAACTATTTCTGTACTACAAACTCAAATTGATGATTTAAGTCCTCAAGTGATTGCTTATACTTTTGAATTATTATTTCAAGCGGGGGCTATTGATGTTTTTAGCCAACCAATTACCATGAAAAAATCCCGTTTGGGGGTATTATTAACGGTTATTTGTCATCCCGAACACCGTCAAGTTTGTGAAGCCATATTATTTCGAGAAACCACAACATTAGGCATTCGTCATACCCTACAAAATCGCAGTATTTTGAAACGGGATATTCAAACTGTTGAAACTCAATATGGTGCAGTTAGAGTTAAAGTTGGTTTTTCAGGTAAAAAAATCACTAATGTTCAACCGGAATATGAAGACTGTGCAAAACTCGCTAAACAGCATAAAGTTACTTGGTTAGAAGTGCATAGATTAGCATTACAAAGTTGGTATGGTTTACCTTAAAAGATGGGTAATGGGCTTTTTCAGTTATCAGTTATCAGTTATCAGTTATCTGCTGTAACCTAGTTATAACCTACTGTTCCCTGTTTCCTGTTCCCTGTTCCCTATTACACCATATTTTTTTCTTTTTGCATAGGGAACTTCCACCAAAGAATAAGTAACGGCAGATAAAATAACGGATAAAATCACAACGACGGAGAGTTTATGAAAAAATGTGGTTAAGGGGTCAGTAACTTGAACAATAGGAGCTATTTTTTGGATAATATGGTAATGCCATAAATAAATTCCATAGGATAATATTCCCATGATTTCCAACACTCTAACTGGATTTTCCAGACAGGTTTCAAAAGATAGCTTTTTATTTTTAACCCTATTATTATACTGACCATTACGTTCAAACGCATAGATAAAAAATGTTGTACAAATTCCAGTGATTACGGGCATAACATAATAACTAAAGGGCGTAATAAATAGACTTCTCTGCATTAATGTAGCCGGACGAGTTGCGAGATTCCATAATTCTTGATGGTAGCCATGATAGGCTGAAAGTAGGTATAAACCGACCATGACAAAAATTGCCATAGCTTTTAAAGAGATGAAGTTTTTAAACTGTTTCTTCAGGGGAAGGAAAATTGAAGGTTGCGTATTTTTCTGGGGTTTACACTGAAACCAAGCATTCAGTAAAAAACCGGATAGAAATACATCTAAACTGAGGATAAGAGAGGTATGATGGGGAAAGAATAGTAGGGCAAAACCTCGACAGATTGATGTAATCCCAATAATGACTAGGGCGGTGATTAAAATTTTAGTCCGATTAACCAAAATCGGTCGAAACGCGGTATATAAAAACGGGACAATTAGATAAAATTGAACTTCCGTTGATAATGACCAAATCACTGGATTAAAATTAAAATCTGGATGATTGGGCGATAAAGGCAAAGGAAAGGTATAGGTAAAAGTTAGAATCCTGAATAATTCAAACCATTTTTCCGCTTTTAAAATTTCAGGATAAACAAAAATTGCCGTAATTAATACGGAAAAGTAATAAAGAGGACAAATCCTTAAAACTCGATTCATAAAAAACGCTTTATATCCCGATACCGTGGGTAAATATCGATAGGTATAAAAGGCTTTGCCCATTAAATATCCTGAAAGGGCAAAAAATATCCAGACGGCAACAATTCCATCTCCTAATAGTAACCAAGAAAAATCATAGGGGGTATAAATAATTAATTCCCGTGAAATACTACAATGAAATAATACAACGACTAAACAGGCAATTCCTCGCAGGCTTAATAAAGCATCAACGGAGTTGGAAACAGCAGGTGATGATTCTGAGGACAAAGGATTCATAAAATTTTTAATTCGGGATTCCCCCAAAAATGATCAAACCGATAGGAAATCATATCATAAAAATCAACTGCCCTAATCATAAAATAATATTAAGAAATTAGGCTTAACTTATAGCACTATTTATAATAGACTTAGGATTGGAGATCAAAAAATCATGAATTATTTCTTTAGCTCTTTCTTTATTCTATTAGCTTATTTAACCATTAGTGGGTTTAAATTAGATCGAGAATATCAACGGGGAGTTATTTTCAGATTAGGACGAATTCAAGCAATTAAAGGGCCGGGTTTATATTGGATTATTCCCGCCATTGATCAAAAAGTTCAAGTGGATGTTAGAACCAAAACCGTTGATATTGAACCGCAAGAGACCATCACATCTGATAGTGTAACCATTCGAGTGAATGCTGTTCTTTATTACCGTTTAGTTGATCCTACTAAGGCAATTGTTAAGGTAGAAAGTTATGAAAAAGCAGTGTATCAAGCCGCCTTAACAACCCTGCGAAATGTGATTGGTCAGAATATTTTGGATGATGTTTTACAAAATCGAGATAAAATTAATCAGAAAATTCAAGAACTTGTAGATGAGATGACAGAACCTTGGGGAATTGTCATTGAAGCAGTGGAAATGAAGGATGTGGAAATTCCCACCTCTATGCAACGAGCCATGGCAAAAGTAGCGGAAGCCGTGCGAGAAAAACGCTCCCGTTTAATTAAAGCAGAAGCGGAACAGGAAGCCTCAATTAAGTTAGCAGAAGCCTCTCAATTAATTATGGCAAATCCCGCCGCCCTGGAGTTAAGACGGTTACAAATGCTCTCGGAAATTGGGGTAGAAAATAATACAACAACCATTGTTGTGCTTCCCTCAGATTTACTCCCATTTGTTCAAAATTTGAGTGTTCCACCCCAACAAAAACCCCCACTTCCTCCGAAAGTATAATCCCAAGTATGGGGTTTAGTCTTCAAGTTCAACCCTCTTGATGGTTTGGAGACCAAACCCCTGCCATGATTTTAGGGTTAACTATAAATAATATAATATCCAAAGTGACTCTTTTAAGATTAAGCTATAAGTTTAGATGTTGTTTCTTTAATCACTGTCATGGACTTCTCATTATCAACAGCAGAATTGCTAAACTTTTCTAAATGGATAGGAATTGCTACTTTAGTTCTTGCTGTAATTACTATCTTCTCATTTATTTTTAAATGGGGAATTAGGTTTAGGTTAGTAGGAATTACCTCCTTTACAGGGGTTCTAACCGGTGGAGTTTTTGGTTTGAGTTTAGGTTTATTTCATCATGTTCAAGTTCCTGGGGCAGCGCGTTATAGTCGGGTATTTGATGATGGCAGTAGACAGATTGTAATTGCGGTTGCCCCGGAAATTACCAAAACCCAATTAGATGCCACCTTACGTCAAGCGGCGTCAGATTTATATTCCTCTGGACGGGGAGGACAATTTCAAGCACCACTATTAATTCGCGCTAGAACTATTGTTCACCCCGATGCAAATGTTTCTCAACCACTCTATTTGGGTCAAGTTAAACGTTCTGTTATTGAACAACAGGAGGATAACTTAGACATTCAGATATTTGAGAAAAATCTAGCTCGTTTAAAACAAGTTCAATCTTGATTTTCTGGTTTCTTAACAATTAAATGGGTGGGTTGATATTCGAGAATAAATGTTGTCATTATCTCTCGTTCTTCTATAGTTGGTGTGGCTAAACATCCCGATGTTCCCGTTTCAGAAACAGATAACAAAGCCGAGGGGTCATAATGTACACCTAACCCCGCTCTTTCTGTGGGAAAAGTTGGTGTAATTGCTGACCAAACTCCGCCAAATTCTCCGGGTGCATCTTCAACGATACCCGGAGCATCAAAGGTATAAATCCCAAAGGGTAAAGGAGTTTGAGAACCCGATATATCCGAGGGAATTTGTTGACCAATGCGACCAGAAACACAGCGCACGGTATTAATAATTGTACCTGTATTATCCAGTAATTTTGTTTGATAAACTTGTAAACCACCTCCGATTTGTTCCTCGGTTTGTGTGGATATAATTTTAGCACCTGGAATGGCTAAAATTTCGGCATCAATAAGCGTTAAGTATTTCGCAGCTACCCAACGATTTATCCCAATAGGTGTCCAGATTTCACCCTCAATATTAACAGAATCTCCACTAATTTCAACCTGGGTTCCATCGCCTAAAATATCAACAATTTCACCGTTAGGAGTAGAACGCACATTCAGGGTATCATCGGGAGTCGTAACAATAGCGATAGGATTCATATAGCAGGGAACAGGGAACAGGGAACAGCCCCCCCAAATCCCCCGTGCACGGGGGGCTAGGGGGGGAGGGAACACCGGAGGAAAAGACTTCACCGTCTAGCTTTGCTGCATCACTCTTTGTCCTAATAGGTCTGGCGACTGCTATATTAAAATTGGCAAGTCTATTAATTTTATTTTATCCTATTCTTTTGAATATGCCCTCTCTCCCATAATATAGGTGGCTTGAATAGCTCGGTCATCCCCTAATATAATTAAACTAAAGATAGTTTCCGCAATTTTTAATCGGGTTTGAGGTTCGGAAATTTGTTGATTTATCAATCTCATTAACGGGGTCGAGTTATAGTCTAAAACAATAAAATCCGCTTCTTTTCCGATGTCAAAATTACCAATTTTATCCTCTAATTTTAGAGCTTTTGCTCCTCCTAATGTGGCTAAAAATAGGGCTTGAAAAGGTGAAAGAGTTTGATTTTGTAGTTGAGCGACTTTGTAGGCCTCATTAGCAGTTTGGAGGAGGGAAAAACTGGTTCCCGCTCCAATATCGCTACCCAAACCGACATTAATGGGATGGGTTTTAGATTTAGCTTGATGGAGTTTAAACAGTCCACTACCGAGGAATAAATTGGAAGTGGGGCAAAATGCGATCGCAGATTTAGCTTCAGATAACCGTTTAAATTCATCCGGGGTTAAATGAATACTATGGGCAAAAATTGAACGTTCTCCGACTAAACCAGCTTGGTCATAAACCCCTAAATAGTTTGGAGCTTCAGGAAAAAGTCCGGCAACAAATTCAACTTCTTTGAGATTTTCTGAAAGATGGGTTTGTAAATAAACATCGGGAAATTCTGTTAATAATTTTCCAGCTATTTTTAACTGTTCACGACTAGAAGTTATGGCAAATCTGGGAGTAATTGCATAGAGTAAACGTCCTTTTTTATGCCAAGTTTGGATTAATCTTTTGCTGTCTTGATAGGAGGTTTCGGGAGTGTCTTTTAAATAATCTGGCGCATGACTATCCATCATCACTTTACCCGAAATCATGCGTAAATTTCGGCGATAGGCTTCTTCAAAGAAAGCATCAACGGACTGGGGGAAAACTGTGGCAAAAACTAAGGCGGTTGTAGTTCCATTTTTGAGTAATTCATCTAGGAAAAATGACGCAATTTTTTGAGCATATTCTTTACTGCTAAATTTACGTTCTATGGGAAAGGTATATTGATTTAACCATTCTAATAGTTGTTCCCCATAGGATGCTATCATTTCAGTTTGGGGAAAATGAATATGGGTATCAATAAATCCGGGTAATATTAATAAATCAGGATAATGGGTAATTGTAAACCCTTGATATTTGTCTTTTAAAATGTTATAATCATCGAAGTCTATAATAATTCCAGATTCTACAACTAATAATCCATCGGCAAGATAACGAACGCTGGTTTCTTCTGATTCATAAAAAGGATCATCAATAAAGTCTAAAAACGATGAGCGAAATAGTTCTAAGTGGGTCATCACTGAGGGATTTTAGGTTGATAAGCTGTTGTGTATTTAAACTGTGATTATAGCATTACCTTTGTTTTTAAGTTTACGTCCCCTGGTTGTTTGATATCAGTATTAATAATTCTGTTGATTGTGTGATATTAAAACCATTTATTTGAGGTTAGGAAGGCAAATAATCCCTAATCCTTTCATTTGGCGTATATGTTCATCAAAAGCAAAAACTTCACAAATATTGAGACGATTTGCCATTACTAAAATAGAACAATCTGTATAACTCCATTTTTTGTCATCATATTTACAAAAGGCTTCCCAAACAGCCTGATCATCTTGATCAGAAATAGTGACATAGCGATGTTCAGTTCTTAAGATTTGACCAATTTTAATGGAAGCAGAACTAGAAATTTTTGTTCTAATCCAAGTTACAGTTTCATCAAAGACTGTCTCTAAAATCACCCAGCGATAATGATAATTGTTTAATACATACTGTTTGGCTATTTGATGGTTAGTTTCGGATTTAACAAAAAAAGCAATTAAAGCTGATGTATCAACAATTATTTCTTGATTCATAATCCTACTTTAATATAAAATTTGATCAATCTTTTCAGCGTAGTTAGTGGATAATTCTGACTTTTTCTCACTAACAATAAATTCTGGTTCGGGATTGGGTATTTCTAAACTACCGCAAAGTTCCCAAGTTTTTGTTTTAGTAATATCTAAAGATTCTTTGGTCAAATAATCCTCTAATGCTTTGAGTAAAATAGATTCTATAGATTCTGATTTGTCTCGGATTAGATTCATTAATTGGTCAGGAATTTCTAAGGTAATTTTGTTCATCTAATTAACTCCGTGTTTTTAGTATTCTTGATTTCTTACATTACAGGGTTTTTCTTATGCTGGAGAATCAATTTAGGACAGTTTTGCTCAAATTGGATGAGAAGCCATCCGAGCAGTTAATCGTCTAAACTCAGCCCCGGAAGCACGTTGTCGGCAACTAATATGGTCAGTATAGTTTTCTGCCTGGTGTTACTACTAAATATTATAGCTAGGACTAACCACACAATCTTTAGGTGCAACCACAGGGAGATTGCCCATACTACCGATAGATACGGGGTAGGATTCTGGCTGTTAGCGAACTGTTTTTTCATAAAGACGAAATTGGGCGATTTTATAAATTTCTTCTAGGGCGGTTATTTTTTCGGCTTCAATAGAATGATTTAACCGTTGTTCAAACGCCGCTAAAATACTGGTTTTGGTATGATTTTTAACGGCAATAATAAAGGGAAACCCGAATTTATCTTTATAGGTTTGGTTGAGTTGATGAAAGTATTGATATTCGGCAGATGTTAGACGGTCTAACCCAACTCCGGCTTGTTCTTTGACTGAAGATCCTGCCATTTTTGCTTTACTTCCTAAGTCGGGATGGGTGCGAATTAAGGCTAATTGTTGTTGTGAATTACTATTTTTAACGATGGCAACCATAGTTTGATATAATATTTCTATAGTCCCAAAGGGTCGTTTTAATTCTGCCTGTTCTGCCACCCAAGGAGATGCTTCAAAAATAGTTCCTAATACTGCGATAAATTCCGCTTTAGTCATTTGATTAACTTGGGATAAGGAATAGGTTTGCATGATGTTTAACTGCCTCGATAGGTACTATAAGACCAGGGAGAAACTAATAGGGGAACGTGATAGGCAACGGTGGGGTTAGCAATGCCAAATCGAATCGGAATATTATCTAAAAATAAGGGATAATCTAGGGATTCATATTGGGTTTTAAAATAGTCCCCAACGGCAAAGACTAATTCATAAATTCCCTGCTTTAATTCGGTTTCTGTTAATAGGGGGATATCGGTTCTACCATCCTTATTTGTAATAGCAGTTTTGAGAAGGGTTCGTTCTCCTATTTCTGAATTGATTTGCCATAATTCAATCTTTAAATGGGCAACTGGACGACCTTGGGCGGTGTCTAATACATGGGTTGTTAGTTTACCAACCATAGGAAAAAGTTAAGGGTTAAAATTAATAATACCTCAGAAACCGGGTTTCTAATTATGGTCTATTAACTCAAATCAAGATTTTTTTAGAAACCCGGTTTCTTTTCTTTTAGTGAAAGGGGCCGCCTAGGATGGTTTTAGATAAAGCATTGGTAACATCCTGTTCGGTTTCTTGTTGGAGTTGTTGATACCATTGTTGGGTTAAATGGGGGTCTTTTCCATAAATTATATCGGCTCGTTTTCTGGCTTTGAGAACTAGGGTTGAAGTCCGTTCTTTTCGTTCGGCTTCATATCTTTTTAAGGCATATTCTACTCCTAAATTAGTAGTTAATAAAAATCGAGATAATATTTCTGCATCTTCCATGGCTTGACAGCCGCCTTGTCCGAGGGTTGGGGTGGAAGCATGGGCAGCATCTCCTAACAGTGCAACTCGACCTTTAACGATTGTTTCTAAGGGGTCTAAATCATGAATTTCTAAACGGTTTAATTCCTGGGGATTGAGATTTTCTATTAAAGATTGAACTGGAGACGGCCATCGGGCAAAAATTGATTTTAACTCCCGTTGACGATACTCTGGTTCAACAATTGTTCCCCTTGCCATCGGACAACCAAAAAAGTAATAAAATCGGTTATTTCCTATGGGCATCATCGAGGCTCTTTTGCCTTCGCCAACATAAATAACCCAAGTATTTTTATCTCCTAAATCGGGATTAATTTTAATTAAACCATTCCAATTAACATAATCGGCATAACGCAATTTTACCGGATGACCGACTACATAATCCCGCAATTGAGAATGAATACCATCGGCGGCAATTAATAGGTCTGCACTGGTTTGATATCCATTGGCAAAATAGGCGGTCACGCCCTGGGTATTCTGTTCAACGCCAATACATTGAGCATTTAGTTTAACGGTTTCAAGATTATTATTAAAGGCGTTTAAAAGCAGGGATTGTAATTCTGTTCGAGACACGGGATAGGGTCGCTGTCCTACGGTTTCGGTCACAGGATTGAGATTAATTTGATTAAATAATTTATCGGTATGACTGCGATATTCCATCCTATCCATCTGTCCACCAATTTTGGCAATTTCATCCCCCAAACCTAAACTATTCAGAACTTTAACCCCATTTGACCAAATAGAAATTCCGGCTCCGGCAGGACGAATTTCGCTGGTTTTTTCATAAATTTCTACGGTATATCCTGCCCGTTTTAGGGCTAAACCTGCGGTTAAACCACCAATTCCTGCACCGATAATAATAATTTTGAGATGATTCATAATTTTAAGGATTAGAAGATGGTTCTAGGGCAATTTGACTATAAATTTTTAAGGCGGAACTCCAAACTAAATAACCTTGTTGATTTAGATGTAAACCATCGGTGCTTAGTTCCGGTCTTAAATTACCATCTGCATCGGTAAATAGGGAATGTAAATTTAAAAAATAAGCTCCTTCTTCCTGGGCGATGAATTTCAACTCTTGATTTAAGTGACGAATGCGTTGATTAGAAATTTTTAATAGGCGTTCCCGTCCTTCCCAATTAGAATTTTTGTCACTATGGGGAAGAATTGATTGCACCACAATTTGAGCATCGGGATGTACCCAACGTAAATCCCTAATAATTTCTCGATAATTATTTAATAATGTACTATCATCTATGCCCCGAATTAAATCATTAATGCCAATCATGACAAAAATAGTTTCCGGTTGAGTAATATCAAATAATTTAACCCGCTTTAATAATCCTGTGGAAGTTTCCCCAGAAATTCCTTGATTTAACCAAGTTCTGTCTTGGGGTAAAAGTTCCGCCGGAAACCACAAACTTAAGGAATCCCCCGCTAAAATAGTTAAACGTTCCGGGGGGATAGCCACCACAGCATTGGCTTCGCGCCGCAACTGTTCCACCCATTGTTCATAAGTCCAGCGATGACGGGGGCCTGTAGCATTAATTGACGCCGATTCTGAGGGCAAAGGATGGGTCAGAACAACATCCGTCAGGGAGGAGGGAGTATGGGAAACAGATTGTCGGTGCATTATCAATCCCAGGATGATAAACAAGAGTAATCCATTGCCGATTAAAGATATCCAAGCCCAATACGGAATTGTTTTCGAGCGATAAACACACAGATTCCAATGCTGCTTAAACAAGACTAACTCAGCCTAACCTGTTCATTTAATATTTAACCTTGGTTTCATTCCAATCTACAAAAAATCCCCAGCTAGGGGAAGCCAGGGAAGGAGTCGGGGGAGCACCGGATGCTCCCTAATCGCCGCTAATACCTGAAATATTAGTAACGACTTTTGAACGTACTGCTTTCGGAGGGAAAGCTAGAACCAGAACTGCCTAATCCTGGGCCGACTTCATCCTTGAGGAATCCGGCGTAGGCTTCCATCCCGTGTTCAGCAATGTCCAATCCTTCAAATTCCTGTTCTGGATGCACCCGTAACCCGACCGTGGCTTTTAGGGCTAACCAGAAAATCGTACTCAGAGCGACGGTAAATCCGCCCACGGCAAGAATACCCAGGATTTGGATACCCAAATTAGCGCCACCAAAAATGCCCGCCGCTAGGGTTCCAAAAATCCCACAAACCAAGTGAACAGAAGTAGCGCCCACGGGGTCATCAATTTTGATGCGGTCAAAGAAACCCACGGAATAGACAACAAGCACCCCAGCAATGGCCCCAATAATTACGGCGCTGAGGTAGCTGACCGAATCACAACTAGCGGTAATTGCGACTAAACCCGCTAAAACCCCGTTAATAATCATGGATAAATCGGGTTTACCATCCTTCAACCAGGAGGTGGCACTGGCAGTGACAGCCCCGGCGGCGGCCGCTAAGTTGGTGGTAACAGCGATGTAAGAAATTTGTTCATTAGCGACTAGGGTGGAACCGGGGTTAAAGCCAAACCAGCATACCCACAGGATTAAACATCCCAGGGTGGCGATACTCATGTTATGACCCGGAATGGCACGAGATTGTCCATCAGCCCCATATCGACCCAAACGGGGCCCCAGGAAAGCAGCCCCCATTAATGCAGCCCAACCACCAACGGAGTGAACGGCAGTTGAACCAGCAAAATCCTTGAATCCCGCTTGAGCTAACCAGCCTGAAGCATCCCAAATCCAGTGACCTGTAATTGGGTAGGCAATCCCCACTAACAGTAAACTAAAGAGTAAAAAGGCAATAAATTCAATGCGTTCGGCAACGGCTCCTGATACAATTGTGGCCGCGGTTCCAGCGAAGGCAACTTGAAACAGGAAATAGAGAGAAACAGGTAATCCCGCCGGAAAGGGCGATAAACCGTAGGTTTCTGGCTGTCCCGTCAGAAAATAACCGCCTCCGCCAATCCAAGGGTTTTCTCCCCCAAACATAAAGGAAAATCCAAAAGCCCAAAAAATTAGGGTAGCTAAGGCAAAGACAATTAAGTTTTTGGCCAAAACATTAACGGCATTTTTTTGGCGACAGAAGCCCGTTTCTAACATACAGAAACCCGCATTCATAAAAATCACCAAAATTGAGGCGACTAAAACCCAGGCAACGTTTAAATAGCCCTGAACCATTTCAGCCGTCAGGGGAGGGGCATCTGTTTGAGCAACGGCCGCGAAACTCCAGACTCCGACGATAATCGCGGTTAGGGGGATACAGGCTAACCAAGTCGGAGACAGCCATCGAGAATGCTGTAATTTTGAAATCACCCTATTGGTTTTAGCGGTGAAACGACTCACATTTTTGTGTCGTCGATTTCCTAAATCGGTCGTTTTTTTGGAGATAAACATCATGTTGGGTTTATGAATCGACATTAGTAGAAGAAATCAATTGCAGATATCCACTGAAATTGGCTACAGATAAATCACGGTTTCTGTGGCTGAATTTTTAGCTAAATTGCTAACAATTTTTGATAGATTATTAACTTAATTTCTGTATTAAGCAATACAGTTTTTTGATTCTATTTCGATTACGGAGTCGGTTTCCCCCCGCGCCAGGGGGGCTGGGGTTTTTGGTCAACAAGGGTTAACAATCAATGCTCAAAAGCTGTTCACTGGTTTTGTGAACTTTAGACTCAAGGATTTGTTTGACCGGAATTTCGATCAAAAATTTAGTGTATTCTCCCACTTCCGACTCGCACCAGATTCGACCTTTATGGTGTTCGACAACAATTTGATAGCTAATGGATAATCCTAAACCCGTGCCTTTTCCGACGGGTTTAGTGGTAAAAAATGGGTCAAATAGCTTAGACCGAATCTCTTTAGGAATCCCCAAACCATTATCAACAATTTCGATAATAATTTTTTGGTGATTCACCGATAGAGTTCTAATCAAAATTTGCGGTTGGATTTTGGATTTATCACAGGATATTAGAGAAAACTTATCCTGCATCATCGAATCATGGAGGGCATCAATGGCATTACTAATCAGATTCATAAATACCTGATTCAGTGGCCCAGGATAACATTCAATTAAGGGAATATTGCCATAATCCTTAATAATTTCAATTCCGGTTAATTTCCCCTGGGGTTTGAGTTTAGTTTTCAGAATCATCAAGGTACTTTCTAATCCATCATGCAGACTTACCTGTTTTAATTCGGCTTCATCATGGCGAGAAAAGATTCTTAAAGACCTAACAATATCCCGAATTCGGTCAGCCCCTACCTGCATTGATTCTACAATTTTGGGAAAATCCTCCTTGAGAAATTCCAAATCAATAGATTCAATTTCCTGCTGAATTTTAACGCTAGGATTAGCATATTCTTTTTGATAAATATCTAATAAATTCAGTACATCTCGGGTGTAATTTGTGGCATGGATTAAATTACCATAAACAAAATTAACTGGATTATTAATTTCATGGGCAACTCCAGCGACTAACTGACCCAAACTCGACATTTTTTCGCTTTGAATTAGTTGAATTTGAGTTTTTTTAAGTTCTTTGAGGGCTTGTTTGAGTTGGTCATTTTTTTGTTTTAATTCCAGCGAAGTTTTTAACCTTTCTTCGGCTTGCTGTAGGGCTTCTTCGGCTCGTTTATGGGCGGATAAATCCCGAAAACTTCCCAAATAAAACGATTGATAGCCGAATTTGGCTTGATTAATTGTGGCTTCTAGGGGAAAACAAGAACCATTAGCTCGTCTCCCCACAACCGCTTGGCGTCCCTGTGATAACCATTTTTCCAATAGGGTTTGCTGTTCTTGAATTTGGGAAGTTGGCCATTCAAATAACTGTAAAATGGAAGTTCCAATTAACTCCGCAGCCGAATATCCAAATATGGCTTCTGCACTAGGATTAGTCCTTAAAATTTCTCCCGATGGGTTACTAAAGGTAATCATGGCATCCGTGGCATTTTCAATAATTGCCTCGGTTTGGTTTAAGGAATCTTCTAAAGCCTGCATCACTTGGTTATAGCGACAGCCAATTTGACCGACTTCGGTAAATTGATTTTCGGGAACTCGCCGTTTAAAGTCTTGGGTACGGGCTTGATATTCCATGACTTCAAACAAATCATAAATTTCAGTTTTGGCTCCATGTTCAGAAATATTTAATCCCGTGGTTTCTGCCTCCAGAGAAACCCGTAATGGAAAATAATGATTAATGGTGTATAAAACCAGCCAGGTTAAGCCAAATCCCCAAACAAAAGAAACTCCAATCCCCAAAACTTGAACCAGCAATTGTTGACTACGGGATAACCCCGTATGCAATAAATCTAGATTTCCAAACAAACCTACGGCGAGGGTTCCCCAAACCCCACCCCCGGCATGAACCGCAATCCCATCAACGGCATCATCAATCTGACATCGTTGCAAGGTCAAGGATACTAACACCATAACGACAGCACCCACCCCACCAATTAAGGGAACCACGGTCGTCGAGATAGCATGGGAAGATGCGGTAATTGCCACTAAACCCGCCAAGGAACCATTAATAATCAATTCAACTTCCGGTCGGCGATATAACAGCCAACCCAAAACCGCCCCGACTAACATTCCCGATGTCCCAGCCAAGATGGTATTGACAATCACCGTGGCGACTCGAATATCTAAATGTAAATAACTACCCCCGTTAAATCCTAACCACCCTAACCACAACAACATCGCCCCCAATACGGATAACTGAAGGTTAGAGCCGCGCATTTCTTGGGTGGTTTTATCGGGGGTAAACCGTCCCAGCCTTGGCCCAATCACTAATAGAACTGCCAAAGAAACCCATCCGCCAATACTATGAACAATGGTAGACCCGGCAAAATCCACAAATCCAATTTTTCCTAACCACCCCAATAAATGGTTAGTTTCAATCCCATTCCAGGCCCAATGGCCAAAAACGGGGTAAATAATTCCCGAAGTTAAAGCCGCAACTAATAAATAAGCTCCAAACTTCATCCGTTCCGCCGATGCCCCTGAAACGATTGTTGTGGCGGTACTACAAAACATAGCTTCAAACAGAAAAAATGCGGCTTGCCCCGGATTCGATGGCGTATCAAAAAACAAAGCCTGGGGGTCAATCCCGCCCATCGCCGCCCTGCTGAACATAATGGCATAGCCAAAGGCCCAAAACAAGGCCACCGAAATGCCAAAGTCGGCAAAATTTTTGACGGCAACGTTAATACTATTCTTGGAACGGGTTAAGCCCGACTCTAAACACATAAATCCGGGCTGCATCAGAAAGACTAAGCCCGAACAGACTAGCAGCCAGAGAATATCAATCACTGAATTATTGGTTACTTAATCAACCTCCCATTGTCTCAATTTATCTTAGGAATTTTTGTGGACTTTTATACCGTTACGCAATCCGAATGGATTTTACAAGGCCCAAACCAGCATCCGTCAGTCAGAAAGCCTTATTTTATGGGCTAAAACCCTGAAATCAGAAAAAAAAATATTTTAGGTGTTGACAAATGGGATCGGGTTTGGGTAGAGTAACAAGCGTGTGAGGAGCGAACCAGTTAAGGACACCGAGACGAAACACGGCCAGTCGCCGGTGTCCTTTCTGATCAAAAGGAAACATACGTTCTTTGTGAAAACTCTGATTTTGCAGAGAGTATTACGAATAATACAACTGAGTTGAAATCGGTAATTTACCGGGTATTTTTCTCTTGCTTATGGTTATATAGTTTTAACCCTGGCTTTGTTGTGGGATTATAAAATAGTAATACTCAAAATTTTCTCCTGAATGACCCAGTATTTTGCCACGGTTGCCAAGGGTTTAGAGCTTATCGCTGCTCAGGAATTGGAACGTTTAGGTGCTCATGATGTTCGTCCTGATTTTGCTGGCGTTCATTTTGCTGGTTCCCGCCAACTTCTCTATCGGGTGAATCTTTGGGGGAGAACTATATATCGGGTTTTAGTTCCTATTGCTGAATTTCCCTGTCCCAATGGAGAACGGTTGTATCAGGAAATTCAAAATATTGACTGGAATCAGTATTTATCACCCCTGAATACTTTTGCTGTTAATTGTACAGGCAAAAATGAAGTTTTAAATCATACCCATTTTACCGCCCTTCAGGTCAAAAACGCCATTATTGATCAACAGCGTTTGGAATTTGGAGAACGTTCCGATATTGATATTAATAATCCTGATTTATGGATTAATCTTCATATCCATGAAAATCAAGGGATTCTAAGTTTAGATAGTTCGGGAAGCAGTTTACACCGCCGGGGATATCGTCCGGCCGTGGGACTAGCCCCTTTAAAAGAAAGTCTAGCTGCCGCCTTATTAGACATGGCAGAATGGCATCCTGATTTACCATTTTTAGACCCCCTATGTGGCTCAGGAACCTTACCCATTGAAGCCAGTTTAAAAGCCTTAAATATTGCCCCCGGACTATTCCGAGAAACCTTTGGGTTTATGAAGTGGAAAGATTTTGACGCTCAATTGTGGGACAGTCTAAAACAGGACGCTTTAGACGCACAATTAACTACCTTAACCGCGCCGATTGTCGGTTCAGACCAGGATGAAGATACCATTCATCAAGCCTCGGAAAACGCTCAACGCTGTGGGGTAGCGAAACAAATTCGACTACAACAAATAGAATTATCTCAAGTTGAACCTCCGGCGGCTCATGGGGTAATTATCTGTAATCCTCCCTATGGGGAACGTTTGGGTCATACTGAAGACTTAGCTCCTTTATATAAACAATTAGGAGATACTTTTAAACAACGGTTTAAGGGATGGACAGCTTATATTTTAACAGGAAATAAGGCATTAGGAAAACAAGTGGGTTTGAGAACATCTCGAAGAATTGCGGTTTATAATGGTGCTTTACCTTGTACTTTATTAAAGTATGATCTTTATTAAGGTAAACACAATACTATTAACTTAACCTATGTCTAAAACTGTATGGATAGCCCGCCATGGAAATCGGATTGATTTTGTCAATCCCGCCTGGTTTGATACCGCAGAAAGACCTTATGACCCCCATTTATCCGAGGATGGTCAAATTCAAGCCCAACAATTAGCTAATCGTTTAGTGGGGGAAGGAATTACTCAAATTATTGCTTCTCCCTTTTTGAGAACCGTACAAACCGCTAATGCTGTGGCTAAAAAATTAGATTTACCGCTTAAATTAGATTGGGGTTTAGGAGAATGGTTAAATCCTGAATGGATGGGTTTTCCAGAAACATTATCCCCAGATTTTTTAGCTAAAAAATTCCCTAAAATTGATTTATCCCATCCTCTGGGAGTTCCTAATTATCCTGAAACTTGGAAAGATTGTTTACAACGAACCGGAGAAACTTCCCAACGTTTAGTTAACACCTTTCCCGATGATAATTTATTATTGGTTGGACATGGTGCTTCGGTATTAGGAACAGCCATGGGATTAATTCCAACCTTAGAAGAAATGGATATTAAAGCCTCCCTTTGTTGTTTAGTGAAAATTGTTCAAAATGGAGATAAATGGATACTAGAACTCAACGGAGATACCGCTCATTTGACTGAATTAGAAACGGTTATTCGGTTTAATTAACAGATATAGCAATCCTAAATCAGTTGTAACATTTTAATACTGACATGAAACAGCTAGAAGTATTACCCCTGTTCCGGTGTTCCGGCGTTCCCTCCCCCCCTAGCCCCCCGTGCACGGGGGGTTTGGGGGGGCTGTTCCGATGTTCCCTCTCTCAACTAGGTAATTTATTTTATGCAACTACTTATATGTCTCTGACTGAAGAAATTTTATCTCAAATCCAGGGAAATCCTTTCAAGGGTCTACAAAAAGCGGATGAACTTTGGACGGGGTTAAAAAATAATACTCTCCCCCTTCCTGATACCATTAAACAGGATGATCAACCCTTGGAAAGTCTGGATTATGATGTAGTTATTTGTGGGGGAACTCTGGGAATTTTAATCGGTGCTACCTTAGCAATAAAAGGGTGGCGAGTGGGATTAATTGAACGAGGAAAACTCCAAGGACGGGAACAGGAATGGAATATTTCTCGTCACGAATTAGAGGTTTTTATTGAATTAAATTTACTATCTGAGGTAGAATTAAAAACAGCGATCGCTACGGAATATAACCCCGCCCGTTTAAGTTTTCCCCAGGGTAATGATATTTGGGTGAAAGATGTTCTTAATATTGGAGTTGATCCGGTTTATTTATTAGAAACTCTCAAAATTAAATTTTTAGAAGCCGGAGGAATATTATTAGAAAATACGGCTTATCAAGGGTCTATTATTCATCCTGATGGTGTGGCGGTAAATGTAACCGAAATTCATTCCCCTCGCCTTGCAGGAGATGGGTTAGGGGACAGGTCAATCATCCTAAAAACCCGCTTATTAATAGATGCAATGGGTCATTTTTCCCCCCTAGTTCGACAAGCTAGACAAGGACAAAAACCCGATGCAGTTTGTTTAGTGGTGGGAACCTGTGCGACGGGATATCCTAATAATCAAACCGGGGATATTTTCGCTTCTTTTACTCCTTTAAAAAATCAATGTCAATATTTTTGGGAAGCGTTTCCGGCTAGGGATGGAAGAACAACTTATTTATTTACCTATTTAGATGCTGACCCCCAAAGGTTTAGTTTAGAATCTTTGTTTGAAGACTATTTTAAACTGTTACCCGAATATCAACAGATTGAGTTAAATCAATTAACCTTTAAACGGGCGTTATTTGGATTTTTTCCCTGTTATAAAAATAGTCCGTTAAAAATGCCCTGGAATCGTGTTTTGGCGGTGGGAGATAGTAGCGGAAATCAATCTCCCTTAAGTTTTGGGGGATTTGGGGCGATGGTACGTCATTTACAACGGTTAACGGATGGAATTGATCAAGCCTTAACCACCGATCAATTAAGTCAGAATGCCTTATCTTTATTACAACCCTATCAACCGAGTTTATCCGTAACTTGGTTATTTCAAAGGTCGATGAGTGTGGAAATTCAACAAACTATTAACCCCGAACAAATTAATCAATTATTAACTACCGTATTTCAAGAAATGGAACAATTGGGAGAACCGATTTTAAAGCCATTTTTGCAAGATGTGGTAAGGTTTTCCGCCTTAACTAAAACCCTATCGAAAACGGCACTTTCCCATCCCGGTTTGATTTTTAAAATTATTCCCCAGGTGGGGTTAATCAGTTTAATTGATTGGACAATTCACTACTGGAATTTAGGGCTGTATACGGGTTTATATCCCCTGGCAAAAACCCTAGAACCGATGTTTAATAAATTACCCCTTTCGTCTCAATACTATTATTATCGTTGGTTAGAAGCGTGGAAATATGGGTCAGGACAGGATTATGATTAAAAGTAGGAGTAGGGGTAATTCATGAATTACCTCTACTTAATAAAATGAGTTAAATAACTCCTAAACTGGATAATCCTAAAATCACACCCGCCCCTAAAATATGACCAAAACTTGTGGTTGCTAAAACCGCAGGTAAGCCAAACCCACCGAACATATTAGGTGAGGGTAATTGAGGGCCAGCATTAGGCTGTTGGATGGAAAATTTACCAATGGCGATCGCCACAATATTACACACAATCATCACAATAGCGATGGTAGGACTCCAACCGTGAGTAACGGGGGTGGCGACGGTAGCGGCTAACAACATCATGGAATGATCTCCTAAAATTTTCTAAACTGTACTCAATGGAAATTAATCGTTATAGTTAAGATGTTTTACCAAACAAAGGTAATTGATTTTCGCCCTTGTAGCAATACTTAACATTTTCTGACTAAAATTGCTATCCTAGTTGAAAGAAACAGCCCAACTCAAAAACCCCCAATTTTAATATGACTGAACCGCAAACCCGTATCTGTATCCTTGGTGGAGGCTTTGGTGGACTGTACACCGCCTTACGTTTGAGTCAACTTCCCTGGCAAAAATCGGAACAACCGGAAATTGTTCTAGTGGATCAAAATGACCATTTTTTGTTTTTACCTTTGCTGTATGAATTGCTAACTAATGAACTGCAAACTTGGGAAATTGCCCCCGCATTTGAAGACCTATTAAAAGATACTAAGGTGCAATTTTGTCAAGGAGTAGTGAGTGAAATTGAGATCGATAGTAAACAGGTTAAACTAGAAGATAATACCGTTATTTTCTACGATTATTTAATTTTAGCATTGGGAGGAGAAACACCTTTAGATTTAGTTCCGGGGGCGAAAGATTATGCAATTCCCTTCCGAACTATTACCGACGCCTATCGATTAGAAGAACAGTTACGACGATTAGAAACCTTAGAACAAGATAAAGTTAGAATAGCCATTGTAGGCGGTGGTTATAGTGGGGTAGAACTTGCTTGTAAATTAGCCGATCGCTTAGGAACAAAAGGACGAATTAGAATTGTCGAACAATCAGAGGAAATTCTAAAAAACTCTCCTGAATTTAATCGAGAATCCGCTAAAAATGCCCTATCTAATCGACAAGTTTGGCTAGATTTAGAAACAAAGGTAGAATCAATTGCAGCCGATGAAATTTCCTTAGAATATCGCGGGAAAATTGATACTATTCCCGTGGATTTAGTGTTATGGACGGTGGGAACCCAGGTTTGTCCGGTGGTGCGATCGCTACCTTTAAAACACAATCAACGAGGTCAAATTGTCACCACATCAACCTTACAAGTAATTGATCATCCTGAAATTTTTGCATTAGGAGATTTAGCAGAATCTCAAGACGCTGACGGTCAAAAAATTCCCACCACAGCCCAAGCCGCTTTTCAACAAGCTGATTATACCGGATGGAATCTTTGGGCGTTATTAACAAGAAGACCCTTATTACCCTTCCGATATATTAATTTAGGGGAAATGATAACATTAGGAACTAATAACGCCACCTTAACAGGTTTAGGGATAAAATTAGAGGGTCAATTTGCCCATTTAACCCGGCGTTTAATCTATTTATATCGCTTCCCCACCTTTGATCATCAAATTCGAGTGGCGTTTAATTGGATGACCCGACCCTTGCAGGATTTCTTAATTTCAATCGATCAAAAAATGGCAGATAGAGAATAACTCATATTCCGTTGTTGCGCTTAAGCGCATCTTAAAATTTAATATTCTAAACCAACAAACCGGGTTTATATAAACCCGGCTTATCGCTAATTATAGCAATCGTAAATATGACTAATTCGCAGAATTCTACAATGGAAAAACCCCGTGTTATTTTTTTAGATGCTGTTGGGACGTTATTTGGTGTGCGTCATAGTGTGGGGGAAGCCTACCGCATCATTGCAGAACAATTTGGGGTGAATGCTGAAGCTGAAATTTTGGATAAAGTGTTTTTTAATTGTTTTTTAGCGGCTCCGGTTATGGCATTTCCAGGGGTTGATCCCAATGAAATTCCCCCCTTAGAATTTGAATGGTGGAAAGCGCTCGCTGAACAAACCTTTAAAACCGTCGGACTCTATAATGATTTTACAGATTTCTCCGCTTTTTTTCAAGCTCTATATCATTATTTTGAAACCGAAAAACCTTGGTTTGTTTATCCCGATGTTCTTCCTAAATTAAAAGATTGGCAAGCCCAAGGAATAGAATTAGGGGTATTATCTAACTTTGATTCCCGATTATATCCGGTTTTAGAATCTTTAAATTTAGCTGATTTTTTTCAAACCGTGACTATTTCTACAGAAGTAGGAGCCGCTAAACCCAGTGCTGAAATTTTCCAAATTGCCTTAACCAAACATCAATGTTTACCCCAAGAAGTTTGGCATATTGGTGATAGTTTTAAAGCCGATTATCAAGGTTCAAAAGCCCTAGGAATACGCGGAATATTATTGCATCGAGACGAACCCCCAAAAGGGATTTTAGATGAATATGAAAGTTTAGAACAAATATCTATAGAACCCCACCCCACCCAACCCTCCCGTTACTAAGGGGAGGGCTAGGGACAATGATTCGAGTTCCAATCTAAGGAGAATTTACCACCCAACCCTCGTAACAAGGGGAGGGCTAGGGTGGGGTCAAAACGACTAAAAATTTTACAATTGATTTAGGATTACTATAGGAGTTAGGAGTAAAAAAAACAGTGGAGTACCCTCGGAAACCCCCAGAAGCACCCCGTCAAAACCGTTTATTGCGGGACTATTCATGGCCCCTGTGGCCCGTTGTCCCGATTTATCCCTACAGTCAGCGACGCACCCTCCGCACGGAAGTGGTTCCCCAGAGCATTTGGACATTTGAGCAGGTACAGGGGATTTTGTATGTTGTAGTTCCCATTCGGATGACTGTGGTAAAACTAGAACAGGGGGGTTTGTTGGTGTATGCTCCCGTTGCTCCAACTCCAGAATGTCTGAATTTAATCAGAGAATTAATTGTAGAATATGGCGATGTAAAATATATTATTCTACCTACGATTTCAGGAGTTGAACATAAGGTTTTTGTTGGCCCCTTCGCGCGAAAATTTCCCAACGCCCAAGTTTTTGTCGCCCCCGGACAGTGGAGTTTTCCGATTAATTTACCCCTAAGTTGGTTAGGTTTCCCCGCAAAACGCACCCATATTCTGCCCCCGGACAGTCGAAATACACCCTTTGCTGATGAATTTGACTATAAAATTCTCGGCCCTTTAGCATTAGGAATTGGACAATTTGCCGAGGTAGTTTTTTTCCATAAGCGATCGCACACTTTATTAGTAACTGATACTATTGTTTCTATTCCTAACACCCCTCCAGCGATTCTACAAATAGATCCCTATCCCCTCCTATTCCATGCTAAAGATCATACTTTTCATAAAGTAGAAAATACAGAAACTACCCGTCGCCGAGGATGGCAGAGAATCTCGTTATTTTCCTTTTATTTTCGTCCGAGTGTTTTAGATACGATAGAATTGGGGGAAGCGGTGCGGGAATCGTGGCAAGCTCCCGACCGTTCAAAAAAAGCCTATTTTGGGATTTATCCGTTTAAATGGAAACCCAATTGGCAAGAAACCTTTGAAGCATTAAGCAGAAATGGGCAGTTATTTGTGGCTCCCATTTTACAAACTTTAATTTTAAATCGCGCCCCAGAAGAAACCTTAAATTGGGCAAATCAAGTTTCTAAATGGGAGTTTAACCGGATTATTCCTTGTCATTTTGATTCCCCGATTATGGCAACACCGGAACAATTTCGGCAAGCATTTAGTTTTTTAGAAAAAAATAGTTATTATGATTTATTGCCTGAATCAGAGTTTGAGTTACTATTAGAAATTAATGATCTTTTAAATAAATTTAAGATTACACCCCCCTCTAAACCTAAAGTTTAAGGAGAAAAACCCATTACCCGACTGGAAGTGAGTTTGGGGGTTAATTCCAAAAAAAAAGCCACAGTCCCTAAAAAATAGTGGCTGTGGCTAGATCAGTTATCAGTTATCAGTTATTTTCGATTATAACAGCGATCGCAAAATTTTTCTACCCATTTGGATAAATATTCTGGCGGGCGTCGGACTCAATAAGCTCAAGGACGGTATAGCAACCGCCAAGGCAGTTAAGACACCAGACGGATCTTGGAACCCAGACGGTAAAGTGTTTCCCCCGGTGTTCCCTGCTATAAAAGGTAACGTAAACCCGCGAGGAAGACCAGGAGAAAATTCCCTACCCTTGAGGGTAAATCCCGAACCGGAATCTGGCTGAAGCAAAATTAAAAAAACGTTACAGTATAGATAAAATTGTAGAAAAACTCCCACAATCAAAGAAGTGAGGAAGTCCGTAAACCGGAATCAATAGAGCCTCTGTTGTCTTCCTCAAGAGAATTTTCCAGTTTCTATGTCCTAAAAAAATGAGATGTGATTTATGTTCAAAAAACTTTTAAAACCCTTAGCTATTTTTAGCCTAGTTGCTGTTTTGTTTTTCAGTCAAGTTGATGGTGTATTGGCCGCTAGAAGTGGGGGACGCATTGGTGGTGGCTCCTTTAGATCGTCTCCTAGTCGCAGTTATAATACCAGTCCTGGCCGTTCTGGAGGGGGGTACTACGGTGGGGGCGGTTTTGGATTTCCCTTTCTGATACCCTTCTTTGGGTTTGGTGGGGGTGGGTTATTTTCCCTGCTGATTTTCATGGCGCTCGCCGGGTTTATTTTCAACAGTATTCGGTCAGCCATGGGACAGGGACAGGATGAACCCGGATATAGCAGTAACCCGACGGTTTCTGTGGCCCGTTTGCAAGTGGGGTTACTGGCCCAAGCTCGAAATTTACAAGGGGATTTAGACCGCATGGCCCAAACCGCAGATACGGGTTCGGCTTCCGGTCGCGCCCAAGTTTTGCAGGAAGCCACCTTAGCCATGTTACGCCATCCTGAATATTGGGCCTATGGGTCTTCGGCGTCGGAACAAACGGGGATGAATTCGGCTGAAGCTAAATTTAATCAATGGGCTTTAGCCGAACGGAGTAAATTTGCTGAAGAAACCCTGTCTAATGTTAATAATCAGTTAATTGGTGGGGTAGCTTCTTCTTTGAAGGGAAATCAGGGAAATTTAGTCAGTCAAACGGGAGAGTTAAGTACAACGGAAAACGAATATATTGTGGTGACATTAGTGGTAGGAACTTTGGGGAAAATTGAACTTCCTCAAGTTAATAGTCCTGAAACATTACGTCAAGCATTAAGTCGTTTAGGTTCGGTTGGAAGTGAACAATTATTAGCCGTAGAAATTCTCTGGACACCCCAAGCCAGTGGGGATACCCTCAGCACCGATGATATGTTGGCATATTATCCTGATTTAAGTTTAGTTTAGTCCGTTGGGTGGCGTAAGCCACCTTTTTAATTATCGTATTCCGGTTCAGACGTTTCCTCAAAAATTCCCAGATCAAGATTACCTCTTGCTATAATCAATGAATTCAAAAGCCCACACTGTAACGTCTTACCAAGCCGATGAAAAACGTACTTTAGGATTTGCTATCAGTTTTCTGGTTAGCGTTACCCTATTGGGGGTGCTATAGTTAGAGTGATTCTCTGGCTGATTTCGGCAGTAAAATCCCCCCTATTTTGAATGTTCTGTAATCTTTTGTTTGAAATCCGATGGCAACAACACTTTTACCTTTAGAAAAAAAACTGAATCTGCACACCCTTGAAAATCAACTGTTGCAATCAGCTTTATTACAAGCTGAAACGGTGGGTGAACTCACAGCTTTGATTATTGATCATACCCATTTAGAGATTATGCAGGCTTTTGAACAACTTTCCTTTCCTGAGCAACAGCGAGTACAGGAACTTTGGGAAGCCAGAATTTCTCGACGTTGGAAATAACTATTAGCCCCTGATGTCTAACTTCCACAGCCCCCCTGAAAAATCGTCACTTCTGGGTCAAGATAACCCTGAACTTAATCAAGTCCCATGTCCGGTTATTGAGAGTGAAAATATCTCCGCCACGAGATCGGATTTTCTGCGGTTTTTGGGTATCGTCAGCGCAGTAGGATTGTTAGTCGGACTACTGCTTTTTGCCAATGGGTTGAGTGCAATTACCATCACCCTAATCACTTTGGCTCTGATCATTATGGCGCTTTGTTGGCGCTATCCCCGTCAGGGATTGTGGGTTTTTTTAATTTATTTACCTTTTGCGGGGACGATTTCTTATTGGGTGGGTAACGATCATTATCTATTTCATTTAGCCAAGGATGGGTTGTATATACCCGCATTAATCGGTTTGGTTGTGGAATTAAGGAAAAAAAAGTTACCCCTAATTAATCCTCCTCAACTTAAAATTCCTCTGTTAATTTTATTGATAATTGCGATCGTTACATTAATTGCTGTTAATGGTGTCCTACAGAAACACGGGACACCGGATAATCAACCCTTTGCCGTAGGACTGTTTGGCTTAAAAGTTTTAATCGGATATATTCCCCTGATCACCTGTGGTTATTATCTAATTCGTCATCGTCAAGATCTGGAATTTTTTACTCGGTTACAAGTCATTTTAATCTTAATTTGCTGCATTTTAGGATTAATTCAATTTGGATTAGTTGTTACCGGATACTGCCCTGATAATAAGGGTTTACCCGAACATTTATTATTGAGGGCAAATGTGCAGCGAAAATGTTTGGTGGGAGGGGCTTTGGGATATTTACCCGCAGAAAATTTTATTCGTTTACCCGGAACCTTTGTGGCTCCTTGGCATTGGGCTTGGTTTTTAGTTTCGGGTACGTTTTTCTGTTTTGCTACGGCCTTTAGTGATCCTAAATTACACTGGCGTTTAATGGGTTTGGTCACCTTGGCTTTAGTGATATCGAATGCCATTGTTTCCGGTCAAAGAACGGCCTTTTTAGCCTCTCCAGCGATTGTGATTTTACTGCTGGTTGCTACCAGTCACATTTCCAGAATTAAGCGGCTTGTAGTGATTATTTTGGGGATGGTTATTTTTGTGGTAGGAACCTGGATTATCGCCCCTGAAATCATGACCGAAAGGGTCGATAACTTTATTGGACGTTGGAATGCCGATCCTCCGGCGGTGTTTTTAACCAAGCAAACTAATTTGAGTTTGGAAGCCCATCGAGGCTTTTTAGGTAATGGTTTAGGGCAAGCCACAACTTCAGCCCGAGGATTAGGAAAAATTCGATTAATTGAAGCCTATTATCCTAAATTGTTCTATGAAATTGGGCCATTTGGAGTAGCTGCTTTCTTGTTCTTAGTAACTAATATTACGGTTTTAGGGTTTAAATCCTATCATCAATTACAGGATAATAGTCTGTGGGGCTATGGAATTATTTTCTGGATTTTTATTGTTTTAATTAGTTATAATCCCTACTGGTATCCTCTGGATACCGATCCGGTGGCAGTTTATTATTGGTTTTTAGTAGGTGTACTTTTCAAATTACCTAAAATTCAACAGCAAGAGCAGAAAAAAGATCAGCCAGAGGTGTATATTCCTGATTAATATTGTTTTTATAAACATTGATATAAATGTTAATTGAATCACAATTCAACGGGCTTGAGTTAAGTAGCAAAAAAATGTTATAATTGTAAACTATATTTTAATATGAAGGATTATTAAAGAACACGAGCTTTGGGATATGGATTATTTCTAGGATAAAAGTCCCCAAGCCTCAATCCATTCCCTATCTTATCTAATTGCCAAATGAATCATTACAACCTTGAACCCACAAGAACGGAAGATATTCTCATCGTTGATGATACCCCGGATAACCTGCATTTATTGTCCCGAATGCTGACTCGTCAGGGATATAATGTGCGTAAAGCTTTGAGTGGGCCCATGGCTTTAACCGCGGTTCAAACCGTTGCTCCCGACTTAATTCTCCTAGATATTATGATGCCGGAGATGGATGGTTATGAGGTTTGCCAAAATCTGAAAGCCGATGCTAAAACCGCAGAAATCCCAATTATTTTTTTGAGTGCTTTAGATGATGTTCTCGATAAAGTTAAAGGCTTTCAAGTTGGAGGTGTGGACTATATTACCAAACCTTTCCAGTTTGAAGAAGTCTTAATCAGAGTTCAAAATCAATTGGCTTTACGAGCCGCGGAATTAGAGATTCGGGTCTTGAATGCGGAACTAGAAGCCCGGGTTAAAGAACGCACTCAGGAATTAGAAGTAGCCAACACTCAACTATTAGAAATGGCACTGCATGATTCCCTAACAGGCTTGCCTAATCGGGCTTTATTGATGACGGATTTACGCCGATCTATTCATCAGGCAAAAGCTAATCTGAACTATCAGTTTGCGGTGTTATTTTTAGATTGCGATCGCTTTAAAGTAGTGAATGATTCCTTGGGTCATTTAGTTGGAGATGAACTCTTAATTTTAATTGCTCACCGTCTTAGCTGTTATGTTAAACCCCAAAATACATTAGCTCGTTTGGGAGGCGATGAATTCGCAATTTTATTAACAGAAATTCCCAACTTTCATGATGTAACCACACTATCAGATCAGATTTTACAGTGTTTTTCTCAACCCTTTAACTTAGAACGACACGAGATTTTTATGAATGCGAGTATTGGTATTGTGATCGGTAATTGTGAATATAACGAACCGGAATATTTACTCCGAGATGCAGATACAGCGATGTACCGAGCAAAAGCCTTGGGAAAAGGACAATATCATCTGTTTGATCCGGTGATGCACACCGCCGCTTTAGAAAGATTACAGTTAGAAACGGATTTACGTCGTGGGATTGAACAAGAGGAATTAGTTGTCCATTATCAACCCATTGTCTCTTTAATTACAGGCAGAATTTCCGGGTTTGAAGCGTTAGTCAGATGGCGTCATCCCAAACGGGGATTAATCCCACCGGGTTTATTTATTCCTATTGCTGAAGAAACCGGTTTAATTACAGCGATTGGCTATTGGGTTTTATCAGAATCTTGTCATCAATTACGAACTTGGCAACAACAAAATTCAATTGATCCCAATTTATTTGTCAGTGTTAATTTATCCGTAAAACAGTTTGCTCAACCCAATTTATTAGAACAAATTGATCAAGTTTTAGAGCATAGTCAACTTTCCCCCGACTGTTTAAAACTGGAAATTACCGAAAGTGCAATTATGGACAATCATCAGGACGTTGCTACTATTCTTAAAGAACTCAGAAAACGTCGCATTTTAATTAGTATTGATGATTTTGGGACGGGTTATTCCTCTCTAAGTTATCTGCATTCTTTTCCCGTTGATACCCTAAAAATTGATAAATCTTTCGTGCAAAGACTAAACCTAACATCAGAAAATATCGGCTTAATTCCTGTGATTATTAGTTTAGCTAAAACCATGAATATGAATGTCATCGCCGAAGGAATTGAGTTACCTGAACAGTTAAAAATACTCCGAGAATTAAATTGTGGATTGGGTCAAGGATATTTCTTTGCCAAACCTCTACCAGGAGAAGAATTGATCAATCTTTTATCCTTAACTCCCCGGTGGTAAATTCAGCTAAAATCAAATTTAGAAACCTATGAGATTCCGATCATTTTTATTAGTGCGCTGAATCAAATTGAAGATATTATGCAAGCCTTTTCTGCTGGAGGGGTAGATTATATTACCAAACCTTTTAAAGTGGATGAGGTCTTGGCTCGGGTCAAAAATCAGTTGACCATTTGTGACTTTAAAAAGAAACTTGTGGAACAAAATCAACAACTATTACAACAAAATTGAATCAAAAAATAAAGACAACCTTTAAGTCCCAGTTATCTCCCTCTCGAATAATCTCAATTGTTCTAATAAATTCTCTAAAATAAAATCTTCGTTCAGTTTCCGATAAATCCAACCAAAACTGTGGAATACAAACCGCCTGCGCCGTTTCTTTTAAATTAACTGGGGGAAGTTCTGCTAACTTTCCTTGTAACTGAGCAATTTCTATCAGCAGTTTATAACTTCTTAAATCTGCTGTTTCTAAATCCAATATTCCAGAAGTTAATAAATCGGGAATTTGTAATAAAATATTTTGTTTGTGATTAATCTCCTGAATAATACCTTGTTTAACTATCTGTAAATCTGGTAAATTTAAACCAGAAACCGCTTGCGGTAAATCTTGACAAATGCGTTTAATAGTTAACTCTAATCCCCTTTGATAAGATAGGGCTTTACACTTAGGATTTTTCGGACAATTTATCGGACGTAAATATAAATATTCCCTGTCTTTCCGATAGGTTGTAACCCGGGCAACAGTCATTAAAGATTGACATTCTCCACAATTAACTAACCCCGCTAAAGAACGCGGTGCACTGGCTGTTCGAGGGGGAAGTCGTTGATTTCGCCGTAATAATCGATCCACCTGGGCGGCTTCATCTCTGGAAATAATTGGAGGATGGGTATTAGAAATAATCTCTCCATTTTTATATTCTAAATCCCCTCGATAAACGGGATTTGTTAACCATCTTCTTCCGGTAGTTACTGATATTTTTTTCCCATAACGTTTTTCTAAATGTCGCACCGCACCCCGCAAAGATCCATAAATTAAAAATCGATCAAAAAACTCTTTAACAATAGGTGAAACACTCCGATCTAAAATATAACGCTCTTTTCCCCGTCGATATCCATAAGGTGCTTTCCCTGGCGGAGGTAAGGCTTTAATTCTATTTTTAGCGTGTCCGTGACAAATGCGGCGACTGCGTTGGCGATTTTGAATTTCTATAAATAATTGGATTAAATCGGAACGATTAATTTCACCTACAGAGGTCTTAAAATCCGACTCAATGGCAATAATATTAATCTGGAAAGATTCTAATTGTTGTAAGCGATCGCTCACCTCTAAAACGGAATTTCCCAACTCCTCTAACCGTCGAATTAATAAATAATCCGGTGCTTCTAAATTACAATCTTGTAACAAGTCTTCGAGTTCCTGTCTTCCCCCTAAATCCTGATAAACCCGATCCACTTCCCATCCCCAAATCATCCGATCAGGAGGCTGTTCAAACAAAGGATCGGTATAAGAATAGGCAATAATTTTCATTGTTCATTTAATTCTATAATATTGCCATCGGGATCTTTTGTAAATAATGCCGCCCGACCAGAAGCACTCATTTGAATCGAATAATTATCAGCAATTAGCTGTTGTTTTGCGGCTTCTAAATTCTCAACCGAAAAAGCTAAATGTCGATTTCTTCCCCACTTCTCATCATTAACTTGATCATTAATTACAGTTTCAGCTTGAATTAAATGAATTTGAACCTCACCAATTTGATACCAAATCCCCGGAAAATTTAACGGACGTTCAACTTTTTCCAAGCCCAAAACCTGACTATAAAAATGTTCTGATTGTTCTAAATTAGAGACTAAAATTGCAGTATGAAGATATTTGTTAATTGGCATAATATAAAACTTAAATAAATTCTTAATTGATCAGTATATTGCTATAGAAAAATCAAAGGTGGGGGTTGCCCACCCTGGTTTTAATTTTTAAACAGTAAACTGGCATTTGTCGCACTGACATACTCCAACACTTTTTGCTGAAGGTCAGTTTCAATCTCTTGTTGACTCACAGGTTGAGGATACAGGGAGAGAATATCTGTAATTTCCTTAACACAGGCTGATAGCCGTTGAATATGTCTGGCTGTAATCTTTGTATCCGAGGAAAAATCCAAGGTTTCTTGGGTTTTTTGTATAGGTTCAACTGTTAATTTATCCTCCTCTCGAACACAAGTTCCGCCATCACAATCAATGTGTAATTCATGTTGATAATGGTTAGGAATTGCCCAGCCTCTTTGTCCCGCGTGTTCATGACCTAAACGCTCATTTTCAATATATTCACTCGCGGATTCATAACGGTGTTCATGCCAATAGGGAACAGTAAAATAACCAAAGGATTTACGATATTCCTCCGAGTCTACTATTTCTGAAACCAGTGCGCCAACGCCACGGCGAACTAAGATATCATCCCATTTCTGAATTTCTTGATTATTTCTCGGAGCTCGTCCTAAAAAATGTTTACAAGCATTTTCAATGAATTTCATATTAGAGCTATTTTCATAAAAATGCTCTAAATAGACAGAACGAACCGCCAGACTTTTTAAAAAATGTCGAATCCCTATTTTCCCCTTGATAAAATCTTTTTCTAAATCCGCAAGTTGCTTGTGTTCAAACTCATAAAGTTGACGTTCTATTACTTGCTGATAAATTTGTTTTAAAACAAACTCTCGTTCTTCTGGGGAAGCATCATGACGAGTTGTAACCGGTTGAGTTAGGGACATAAATTAAACTCCTGTGTGCATCAATACTCAAAGTTAAGTTGGAGTGATTGGCAATGAAATGATCAATTGAAATTATAATTTCTGTAGCTAGAAATCAAATAACACCCTGATATACAATACAAAATCAATCGGGTTTAAACCCCACTTCTTTGGACATTTGCTAATAGTTTAGGAGGAGTATCTAAAACTTCTAAAATAATGTCCATATAGGGCTTTAATAATTGATTACACACACTGGGCAATTGTTCTTGTAAGGCTTCTTGAAGATAGGTATAGGCTTGTAGACATTGGGTATTTTTTTCGTGGGCTGCCAAAATATTGGCTAACCATAACATTAAAGATTCCTTAAAAAAGTGCGGGTCATCGCGTAATAAAGCCACGGACATCAGACACATCGTCATTGACATATCATACACACAGCGTTTTGAATGCTTTTCCATGATTTCTGGATGGGAAAACATGAATTTCTTCAGGGTTTGTTTGATTAAACCTGCTGATTTTACCCGTAGAACTTCATAGGTTTTGGTGCGAGCATTTAAAGTCTGAACGTACTGATGCAGAGGCTTGAGTTCTGCATTGGTCAAATATCGCCCGTCACATTGGAGAATTAAGTCATCCCAGGTCGAGTTAATTGTCGGCATTTTGCTGTCCTTTGTATAGCCAGAATCCTACCTTCTAATTTGATACAAAATTCGATATAAGTCAAGAAAATGATGCAATTTTTAATTTGAACTATAGATAGCATCTGACCCAGTACCCGACATTTTTTTTGTCGGACGACTGACTTATCCCCCAATTGGGAGTGTTTTTAGACCCGTTTAACCATCTAGGAGGCAATTTTGAGATAAACTATAATTTGTTGCAGTGCCATCAAGATCTAGGTTATGCCATGAAAGAAATTGCTTTCGTGATTAAAATTGGGTTAATTTTAAGTTTAATGGTGGGCTGGATATTGCCTGCCGATGCGACTAATTTGAAAACAATTCAACAATTGCTAGAAACCAAAGATTGTCATTCATCTCTTTGGAAATATTGTAACTTAGAAGGAGCTAATTTACAGGGATTAGATTTATCAAATACCAACTTATCAGGAGCCAATTTAAAACAAGCTAATTTGAGAGAAGCTAGCTTAAAATATGCCAACTTATCAGGAGCCGATTTAAGACAAGCTAACTTAGAAAATACTAATTTATTAAGAGCAAATCTGAACAAGGCTAAATTATCTGAAGCTAATTTAACCCAGTCGAGTTTATTAGAAGTTAATTTAACCTTAGCTAATCTCAGCTATGCTAATTTGGAAAAAGCTAAATTATTAGGGGCAAGATTATGGGGGACAAATCTCAGTCAAGCCAACTTAACCAATGCCAGTTTACGGGGAACAAATTTACAATATGCTAATTTAGAAAATAGTAATTTAAGTTTTGCCGATGTCAATAGTCTATTATTTCGAGATGCCACTCAATTTACTGATCTTAGTAATGCCAATTTACAAGGAGCAAATCTCGAAGGCGTTCACTTAGAAACCGTAATTTTACAAGGTGCTGTTATGCCCGATGGTTCAATTCATGAATAATCAATTAAGAGTCAAAACAGGGTATAATAGTATATTAAAGGACACCAATTGTTGAATAAATTTCATGCTAGAAACCCTACAAATTAAATTGTACGAACTGGCACAACTGGCAAATAATCTAGTTCAAACTCAACTCCATCATCTCAGTTTTTTGAGTATTTGCATTATTTTTATAGCGGGTTTATTGACCAGTTTAACCCCTTGTATGCTCTCAATGTTACCGATTACCATTGGTTATATTGGAGGCTATGAAACCGAAAATCGACTGCAAGCCGCGATTCAATCTATTTGGTTTGCATTAGGGCTGGCTACCACCTTAGCTGGGTTAGGAATTTTAGCGTCTTTTGTCGGACAAGTGTATGGTCAAATCGGTTTAGGTTTGCCCATTATTGCGAGTGTGATTGCAATTTTAATGGGGTTAAATTTATTAGAAGCTCTCCCCCTCCAGTTACCCGCTTTTGATACGATAGGTTGGATACCTAAAGAGTTTCCCCATAGCTTGAAATCCTATTTATTAGGATTAACTTTTGGGTTAGTGGCTTCTCCCTGTAGTACCCCCGTTTTAGCAACGTTATTAGCCTGGGTTTCAAGCACCGGAGATGTACTTTTAGGCGGAGTTTTATTACTAGCCTATGCAGTAGGTTATGTCGCCCCATTAGTATTAGCTGGAACCTTTACCGCCACAATTAAAAAGTTACTAGCACTGCGAAAATGGTCAAGTTGGATTACACCTACAAGCGGAGTTTTATTAGTTGGATTTGGCGTATTTTCGCTATTGTTTAGATTTCTACCCGTCGTTTAATTGAATCAAAGGAAAATAAAAATGGATACGGAACTTTCACTATTTCAAAAAATAATTACAGGGGAAACAACCCTGCAAAAAATGATTAGAAAAGAACTTTTGCCTCTTTTAGCCGATTTAAGATTAGCTATTGTATTGTTATTATTGATTGCCGTTTTCAGTATTTCAGGAACAGTGCTAGAACAGGGACAATCCCTAGAATATTATCAATCTAATTACCCTGAACATCCGGCTTTATTTGGCTTTTTAACCTGGAAATTTCTAGTATTTATTGGACTTGATCATGTTTATAGAACTTGGTGGTTTTTATCCCTTTTAGTCTTATTTGGTAGTAGTTTAACTGCTTGCACCTTTACCCGACAATTACCTACTTTAAAATCAGCCCGTCGCTGGGTCTATTACGATAAACCCAAACAATTTCAAAATATTGCTTTAAGTGCTGAATTAACTACAGGTTCATTAACAGCTTTAGAACCTTTATTGAAAAAACGCAATTATTTAGTGTTTCAAGAAGGCAATAAACTCTATGCTAGACGGGGACTGATTGGCAGAATTGGGCCGATTATTGTTCATGCTAGTATGTTAATTATTTTAGCCGGGTCGATTATCGGTTCTATGACAGGATTTATGGCTCAAGAACTGGTTCCAGGAGGAAATACTTTTCAAGTCAAAAATATCATAGATGCCGGACAATTTTCTGAATCTCAAGTACCTAAAGATTGGTCAGTTAAAGTAAATCGGTTTTGGATTGATTATGATGCTGAAGGTAGAATTGATCAATTTTATTCTGATTTATCCGTATTAAATCAACAAGGAGAAGAAGTTGATCGCAAAACCATTCATGTTAACGAACCTTTGCACTATCAAGGGGTTACTTTTTATCAAGCTGATTGGGGTATTGCAGCGTTACGAGTACGGGTGAATAAAAGCCCTGTCTTTCGTTTACCGATGGCACAATTAGACACCCAAGGAAAGGGCAGAATTTGGGGAACTTGGATTCCAATTAAACCGGATTTTAGTGCCGGGGTTTCTGTTTTAGCTAGGGACTTAAAAGGAAATGTATTAGTTTATAATGGCAAGGGGGAATTAGTTTCAACGGTTAGAAAGGGAATGTCAACGGAAGTGGATGGGGTGACTTTATTTATTGATGAAATTATTGGAAGTACGGGACTACAAATTAAAGCCGATCCGGGGATTCCTATTGTTTATTTGGGGTTTGGATTATTAATGATTAGTGTGATGATGAGTTATGTTTCCCATTCTCAAATTTGGGCTTTAAAAGATGGCGATCGCCTTTATATTGGGGGTAAAACTAATCGAGCAAAAGTAACTTTTGAACGGGAAATTGTCTCTATATTAGATGACTTGGATAATCTGGATCAGAATAATACACTTTCGTTAGGGAGTTTGTCTGAAAATTCTCAAAGTTAACAAATATCACTCTTCTAAGGCACTAAGACACTAAGGATGATCAGGCAAATGAGTTAGTTTCAAATAGCGATCGCTATTTACCAACCTCTACTTTACCCTAAAAATGCCTCATATTGATCATGACTCTCAAAAGTCATAAATAATCATATCTGACATAAATTTGACTGCGGATATCACCGTCATAGCTTCCTAACCACTGATCAGAAAGTTTTTCAATTTGTTCAATTGCTGCTTCTGTATCTGCAATTGTTCTTGTTAGGTAAACAACCAATTGAGACTCAGCTAATTCTGGATCTAAAATCCAGTCAAGAAATACATTTGATTCAGGGAAATATTGGCTGATTAAATCTTTACCTAATACCAAAATTGATAATAGATTGGGATGAATTTCTAAAAATTGAACAACATTATGCTCACGGCGAAACTGATAGAATAATTTTAAATCATCTATGTCCGCTTGATTGACAACTAGAGATTGGGAGATAGTGCCGATCATAGTATTAACCAAACTTGATGGAGTTACTTGAATTTTAACACAACCTATTGCCCAAACTATGAGTCACCATAAAAAATTCTCTACTTTTCATGATTTTATCCTTGATTTTCTTAGATTGATTCCTAATCTTTCAAGTTGTTGATTTATCCAAATAGTCACTGTCTGCTCATCGGTTTCAATTGCTCGTTCTACTCCTATTTTAGCAATTTCTAGTAGTTATTTAGATTTTGCCGATTCTTTCTTATTGCTAATAATTCCAAAAAACTAAAAAGTCACAAAAGTCAAGAAATGTGAAAAATTATGACATTTTTCTTGTCGAATTGTTGCGAAGGGTCATCAAACCTGCCCAGAATGACCGTTTTCTGGTAAGAATACTCAAAGGTGAGTCCTAATGATCTGGCAATGCCCATCGCCGATCACCCTAAAAAAGCAGCAGACAAAAAAGGAACAAATTAAGATATGTTTACTTATGTAAAACCCGCCATTAGACACATCAAGCCAGATGACCTAAACGGGCGACAACTGATGAAAGTCGTCTATGTGGTGTTAGAAGCGCAATATCAAAGCGCCCTATCGGCGGCAGTGCAGTCTATTAACAAAAATAACCCTAATGTTGCGATCGAAATTAGCGGTTATTTGATCGAGGAGTTACGATCTCCCGAAAACTACGAAAGTTTTAAACAAGATTTATCTGGGGCTAATATATTCATAGCCTCCCTGATTTTTATTGAAGATTTAGCGGATAAACTCGTTGAGGCCGTAGCCCCCTATCGGGATACACTGGATGTGGTAGTGGTGTTCCCCTCCATGCCGCAAGTGATGCGTCTGAACAAAATGGGGACGTTTTCCATGGCGCAACTGGGACAAAGCAAAAGTGCGATCGCCCAGTTTATGAAGAAACGTAAAGAACAGTCTGGTAGTTCTTTCCAAGATGCCATGCTGAAGTTGTTGCAAACTTTGCCCAAAGTCCTGAAATATTTACCGATGGACAAGGCCCAGGATGCCCGCAACTTTATGTTATCCTTCCAATATTGGTTAGGGGGTTCTTCTGAAAACCTGGAAAACTTCCTGCTGATGTTAGGATCAAAATATGTTTTCACGGGCAAAGACAAGCTGCAATTTGCCGATCCTGTCACCTATCCCGATATGGGAATATGGCATCCCCTGGCGCCAAAAATGTTCGAGGATGCTAAAGAGTATTTCCAGTGGAATAATAGCCGCGACGATATTTCCGACGATCAAAAAGATCCCCTCGCTCCCTGTGTGGGGTTAGTCTTGCAACGGACTCACCTCGTCACCGGAGATGATGCCCATTATGTGGCCATGGTACAGGAAATTGAAGCTTTAGGGGCGCGGGTATTACCTGTGTTTGCGGGAGGTTTGGACTTTTCTAAACCCATTGATGAGTATTTCTGGGATCACCCCCCGAAAGGTATTCCACCCCAACCTCTTGTGGATACTATTGTTTCCTTAACGGGTTTTGCTTTAGTTGGTGGCCCGGCTCGACAGGATCACCCGAAGGCGATAGAATCCTTAAAGCGGATGAACCGCCCATATATGGTGGCCTTGCCTTTAGTCTTCCAAACCACTGAAGAATGGGAAGAAAGTGATTTAGGTCTACACCCGATCCAAGTGGCGCTGCAAATTGCTATTCCTGAACTTGATGGTGCGATCGAACCAATTATTATATCAGGACGGGATGGCACAACCGGAAAAGCGATCGCCTTACAAGACCGGATCGAAGCGATCGCCCAACGTGCCTTAAAATGGGCTAATCTGCGGAAAAAACCCAAATTAGACAAAAAAGTTGCTATTACCGTCTTTAGCTTCCCCCCGGATAAAGGAAACGTCGGGACGGCGGCTTATTTGGATGTGTTCGGTTCTATTTACGAAGTGCTCAAAGCCTTACAGGGCAATGGCTACGATATTCAAAACCTGCCTGAGTCGGCCGAGAAACTGATGCAGGAAGTTATCCACGACGCCACCGCCCAATATCAGAGCCCGGAATTAAATGTCGCCTATCGGATGTCCGTGGGTGAATATGAACAGTTAACCCCCTATTTTGAGCGCTTAAATGAGAATTGGGGGCCACCACCAGGAACCTTAAACAGCGACGGCGAGAATTTATTGATTTTCGGCAAACAGTTTGGGAATGTGTTTATCGGAGTTCAACCTACCTTCGGCTATGAAGGCGACCCGATGAGGTTGTTATTCTCCCGGTCAGCCAGTCCCCATCATGGCTTCGCCGCCTACTATACCTATTTAGAGAAAGTCTGGAAAGCCGACGCAGTATTACACTTCGGCACACACGGATCGTTAGAGTTCATGCCGGGTAAACAAATGGGAATGTCGGGAGAATGCTACCCCGATAATTTAATTGGTAATATTCCCAACCTGTATTACTACGCCGCCAATAACCCCAGCGAGGCTACTATTGCCAAACGGCGGAGTTATGCTGCCACTATTTCTTATTTAACTCCGGCTGCGGAAAACGCTGGGTTATATAAAGGGCTGAAAGAACTCAACGAGTTAATTGGGTCTTATCAAACCCTAAAAGATAGCGGTCGGGGTGTGGCAATTGTTAACACAATTATAGATAAATCCCGCTTGGTTAATTTTGACCAAGATATTACCCTTCCCGAAACCGATGCGGCGGAATTAACCCCCGAAGCACGGGATCATATTGTTGGACAGGTCTATCGGCGGTTAATGGAAATTGAGTCGCGGTTATTACCCTGTGGGTTGCACGTTATTGGTAAACCACCCACGGCCGAAGAAGCAATTTCAACTCTGGTAAATATCGCTAGTATTGATCGGGAAGAAGATAATCTTCTCAGTTTACCCCGAATTATTGCCAATAGCCTGAACCGCAATCTTGAGGAACTCTACTCTAACAATAACTTAGGGTTGTTAGCGGATGTGGAGTTATTACAAAAAATCACTGAAGCGTGTCGCGCGGCTGTTATCGCCTTAGTTAACGAACAAACCGACGCCGAGGGACGGGTTTCCCTAGTCTCGAAACTCAACTTCTTCAATATGGGTAAAAAAGAACCCTGGATTGAAGCACTGCATGAGTTCGGTTTCACCAAAGTTGACCCCGAACCCATTAAACCGTTATTTGAGTATTTGGAATTCTGCTTACAACAAATTTGCGCTGATAACGAGTTGGGCTCCTTGCTGCGGGCGTTGGAAGGAGAATATATCATCCCAGGGCCCGGAGGCGACCCCATCCGTAACCCCGATGTCTTACCGACGGGCAAAAATATGCACGCCCTCGACCCCCAGTCTATCCCCACCGCCGCCGCCGTCAAATCTGCTCAAATCGTCGTAGAACGACTGTTAGAACGGCAACAGGTTGAAAATGGTGGAAATTACCCCGAAACCATCTCCGTCGTCCTCTGGGGAACCGATAACATCAAAACTTACGGTGAGTCTCTGGCTCAAGTTATGTGGATGGTGGGGGTTATACCTGTACCCGATGCCTTGGGACGGGTGAATAAGTTAGAGTTAGTTTCTTTAGAAGAATTGGGACGACCTCGAATTGACGTCGTGATCAACTGTTCTGGGGTATTCCGCGACTTATTTATTAACCAAATGGCACTATTAGATAAAGCGGTAAAAATGGCAGCCGAATCTGATGAACCTTTGGAAATGAATTTCGTTCGCAAACACGCTTTAGAACAGGCGAAGGAGTTAGGAGTATCGGTAAGACAAGCTGCTACACGGGTATTTAGTAATGCTTCCGGTTCCTATTCGTCTAATGTGAATTTAGCCGTAGAAAATAGCAGTTGGGAACAGGAATCTGAGTTACAGGAAATGTATTTAAAGCGTAAATCTTTTGCTTTTAATTCTGATAATCCGGGGATGATGGAACAGGATCGAAATATCTTTGAGTCGGCGTTAAAAACCGCAGAAGTCACATTCCAAAACTTAGATTCTTCGGAAATTAGTTTAACAGATGTCTCCCATTATTTTGATTCTGACCCGACGAAATTAATTGCTAATTTACGCAAGGATGGCAAAAAACCGACCTCTTATATTGCGGATACGACAACTGCAAATGCTCAAGTTCGGACGTTATCGGAAACGGTGCGTTTGGATGCACGAACTAAACTTCTCAACCCGAAATGGTATGAAGGAATGTTATCCCATGGTTATGAGGGGGTGCGCGAACTTTCTAAGCGCCTGGTTAATACAATGGGATGGAGTGCAACGGCGGGTGCGGTGGATAATTGGGTTTATGAGGATGTGAATGAAACGTTTATTCAAGATGCAGAAATGCAGAAGCGTTTGCTGAACTTAAACCCCCATTCTTTCCGTAAGATTATTAGCACTTTGTTAGAGGTTAATGGTCGCGGCTATTGGGAAACCAGCGATGAGAATTTAGACCGTCTGCGGGAGTTATACCAAGAAGTTGAAGACCGAATTGAAGGGGTTAAATAAAACCCGTTAAAATCCCGATTCCCCTCGGTATAAATATTCTATGCAATATTTTTATCGGGGGGATATAATTTTTAGTACCGAATATTCTTACAGAAGTTAATAGTCTGATGAATCAAGTTGGTGAACCCGAAAGATTTCAATGTTTAGAAATTATGAAAATTGGGATTAGGGAAATGCAGGAATTTTATATTGAAAGCAGCAATACGGTAGAAGTTGAAGGGTTTACAAAATTTGGGTTAACAGATACAGGTATTATCGATCGCTATTTAGTCTTAACCGATGATTTAAGGTTAGCTCACTATTTGCAAAAAATCGGAATTGATACCGTAAATTTTAATAATATTCGGGTATATGGTTGGAAATAATTATTATTTTAAAACATAATTATACTATAGAAATTAAAAGCGATCAAATATTTTAAAAACTAAAAACCAATGAATTCTTTTAATTCTTCTAAAATATCGTTAACTCGATTGTCTACATCCCAGTTACTTATTCTGAAGATTTCCCATCCTTTTTGGCGTAAATCTCGATCTTCTTTCAAAGTTTTTGAATAAGATTCTTGCTTGGAGTAATGGCTTTCACCATCTATTAAAATAGCAAACCTTTTATTATTCCAAAATGCAACAAAATCTATACGATATATATCATCTTTAAGTGAATGAGTGGGTTTTAATTTATCTTTAGATGATGAATGCCATTGAATCCATCCTTGAGGTATTAATATAGGGGCATCGTTTTTTCTGATTTTTCTGCATTGAGAAAATTTTCCATGTTTATAGAAAAAATCTTTTTCTTATTTAGTTTGATTCATTTCTATTAAACAGTCGCGCAGAGTATTATTATCTGTATCACATTTTAAGCAACTAGCCAGTTTAGGATAAGTAAAATTAGGATATACATCAACATTATTTTCAATAATTCCTATTCCTGTCTTCCATTCAAATTTAAAAATTTGACTTTGATCTACTGCTTGAATTAAATAGTCTGGTTTATATATACCAAATGGTAAACCCGATGAATTCCCTTAGTAACCCTTAAGAATTATCCTAAACAATCTTCTTCTATTGTTGACTTTATTTATGACCACCTACTTAATACTGGGATTTTTAATTTGCTGTGCTTCGTTCATAATCAAAGAAAATATAAGACATTATCTTAATTCCATCTTAGTCCGCGCAGACGGACTTCGTTTGTATAGACGCGATTTCTAATCGCCGGATTTCTGTAATCTAATCGCTCTAATTTCGGCAATTGAAATCGCATCTACACAGACAAAACCCGGATGGTGCGCGGGTTAAAATCGCCGGATTTTCTAATCTCTAATCTTGGCGATTGAAATCGCGTCTACACAGACAAAACCCGCCTGCGCGGGTTGCGGCGGATTTCTAATCGGTTGTCTCGTCTGTATCCGTTTCAACCTCCCCCACAGACGACACAGATAAACCTAATCGAATCTGATTTTCCTTCAACGTTTCATAAAATTCCCTGACGATTTCTTCCGGTGCATCGCTATCAGTACCACCCGCACCCATTTGATCGATTTCATTCTCTAAATTCTGTTCAATTTGAGGTCTGGTTTCGCACCAATTCTTGATTTTTTCAGCCAAGCTATGGGACTCGGAAATTCAGCTTTTGTAGTTAGCATAGCACACCGCAAAGCCGCTGCTCGATTGTCGCCCCGGGCTAAATTTTGGTAGAATTCAGTCATTAGCAATTTGGCTGATATCACTCCGATATTCCACAGGGAAACGATGATACTGGGGACTCCGGCGAGAATGAAGCAACGCGATAATCCGACAACTCCATCTCCGGTGATTCTACCGCGCCCGGTGCTCCACGCGCTTAATACTACGAGTTCGGAATCGAGTTTTAATTGTAGAATTTCTGCTGCGTTAAGTAAGCCATCATCGGTATTTTCTGATGGTGCTAAAATAATCGCGCCCGGAATGCCGAAACCTTGGAAATTGTCGAGGAGTCCGTGGGCCGATAAATGGACGATACGGGTGTTTAGCATTCTGTCTAAAATGGCGACTTTGGTGGCATTGTCTCCGGTAATTGCTTGGGTTCCTAAAATGGCGGCGATCGCTTCGGCGGCTTCTTTTGCCCTAGACATTTGGTTGAGTTTGTAGGGATCTTCTTGGAATTTTGGATCGATAGTTGGATCGCCAACAATTAGGGCGGCTTGTCTCAATCCTCGGACTCGGTTTTGATGTTCACAGGTGATTTCTAAGACTTGGATGGATGGGGCGGTGAGGATAGTATGATCTTTGATTAAGTAGCGATTTTTGCTATCTTGCAAAGCGACAAAAAGAACTAAAAATAAGTCGTAGTGGGGGATAAAGATGATCTGGTTATTGGCATCGGTGGGTAGCAAGTCGATGATGCGATCGCTTTCTGGTATTGCCCTAGGGAATTGTAAACAAGGCCCAAATTGCCGGGGGAACAAGCTTCTCCTTGGCGATATCCGATTTCCTGTGAAATCTCTAAATCCTGTTTGTGAAATGCGATCGCTTTCTGGTATTGCCCTAGGGAATTGTAAACAAGGCCCAAATTGCCGAGGGAACAAGCTTCTCCTTGGCGATATCCGATTTGCCGATAGATAGTTAATGCCTGTTCCCCAGACTGCAAAGCTTCTCGAAATTGACTGATTTTATGCTACTGAATTCCTTGTTTTAACAGTCTGTCTGCTTCTGCTTTCAGTGCAATTCCCGCTAGGAAGTCGCCATCCACCTTACCCGGTATTCCGGCAAAATTCTTCAACCAATTAGCTTTATTTAGTTTGCCTTGTTCTCTGAGATTATCTGCCTTTTCTAGCATTGCCACCACCAAGCCATCATCGAGCAATTCCGGGTGAGTGTTCAATATCTCTTGTTCTTCGCCGCTGGGACAGGTTAGCAGTTGATTTATCAGGTTGAGATAGGCTGGTTGGGGTTCAGACTTCATCGGAGAAATGGGATTTGGGATGGTGCAATCAATTATACTATTTATTAAGGATTATTGTTGACGCCTTCCCAGTCCGCGCAGGCGGACTTCGTTTCTGTAGACGCGATTTCCTAATCGCCGGATTTCTAATCTAATCGCTTTAATTTCGGCGATTGAAATTGCGTCTACACAGACAAAACCCGCCTGCGCGGGTTGGGGATAAATTTAGGATATTGTAATTAAAATGAGAGAAAATTTTACGCAAATATATCTCCATTATGTCTGGGCAACCTGGGATAGATTACCTTTGATTACTCCTGATATTCAGCAAGAAATCTATGCCGTTATTATTGGAGAATGTAAAAAATTAGAATGTACTGTAATCGCAGTTGGAGGTATAGAAGACCATGTTCACTTGCTAATAGGTTTTCCAACAACTTTGGCGGTAGCTGAAATAATTAAGCAAATTAAGGGAAGTTCCTCTCATTTCGTAACTCACCAACTTAAACCGGGTGATTTTTTTAAGTGGCAAGGCAGCTACGGGGCTTTTACCGTTAGCCACGATGCCATCGACAGTGTAGCTAATTATATCAGAAATCAAGCTGTTCACCACCGTCAGCAATCAATGATTTCTGAGTGGGAATTAATTTCTAAAACTACCCCTAGTCCGCGCAGGCGGACTTCGTTTGTGTAGACGCGATTTCCCAATCGCCAGATTTCCTCTAATCTCGGCGATTGAAATTGCGCCTACACAGACAAAACCCGCCTGCGCGGGTTATAAGAATCTTCGATTGCAAATTCTCTACTCCCTTCCTAGTCCGCGTAGACGTGATTTCCCAATCGCCGGATTCCCAATCGCCGAATTGCTTATAATATAAATATTTATTATAATAAAAATATGGTTAATACTTTAGAAATAAAACTTAAATCCAATCAAAAAAATACTCCCCTAATTCGGGTAGAAAACTTACAAAAACACTTTCCAGTCATGGAAGGAATTTTGCTACAACGTCAAGTTGCAGCCATTAAAGCCGTTGATGGAATTACCTTTAATATTAATAGGGGAGAAACCTTAAGTTTAGTCGGAGAATCAGGTTGTGGAAAAAGCACAACTGGACGGATGATTTTACAGCTTTCTCCTCCTACGGTGGGAAAAATTTACTTTGAAAATACCGATTTAACCGTTTTAAATCCCAAGGAATTGCAACCCTTTCGTCGCCGGATGCAAATGATTTTTCAAGACCCTTATTCTTCCTTAAACCCTCGAATGACTGTAGAAAAAATTATTAGTGAACCTTTAATTATTCATCAATTAGCTACTACTAAAATAGCTCAAAATCGCGTCAAAGAATTATTGGAATTAGTCGGATTAAATAATAATGCAATTAATCGTTATCCCCATGAATTTTCAGGGGGACAACAACAAAGAATAGGGATTGCAAGAGCATTAGCGATGAATCCTGATGTCATTATTTGCGATGAACCGATTGCCTCCTTGGATGTTTCGATTCAAGCCCAAGTGATTAATTTAATCCAAAACCTACAGCAAGATTTAGGTTTAACCTATCTTTTTATTGCCCATGATTTAAGCATAGTTCGTCATATTTCTGACCGAGTTGCAGTGATGTATTTGGGCAAAATTGTTGAACTTGCAGATAGAATTTCTTTGTATGAAAATCCTCTCCATCCCTATACCCAAGCCCTATTATCCGCCGTCCCCATTCCTGACCCAGAATTAGAAGCCAAACGACAACGAATTTTATTAACTGGAGAAATTCCTAGTCTCCTAAACCCGCCCATGGGATGTCGATTTTCTAGTCGTTGTCCCTCTGTTATGGAACAATGTTGGCTGGAGGAACCGCCATTAAAAGATATGGGTTCAAACCATTCCGTAGCCTGTCATTTGATTAAAGATTAATCACAAATTTAATCAATTTAGCCCTAAATATAAAAGGATTCTATCAGATTCGACATCTAATAGTCCTCAAGAAAATATGAAGTTACGAGTCCGGTTTGCACAGCCCACAGCCCACACTCCGATCAAAATTCAAGCTATCATATTTGAAATCAACCCCTATTGTTTATGGAGGGCCAGGAAACTGGTAAAACCTGCCTATCGAAACGATTTATGGTCAACTACAAGGTCTAAAAGCCAGTCAGCTTAAACGGTTGCAAAGCCTGTATCATCAAAGACTACCAGGCGATTTAATTACAACCGTGGAATTTGCCCAGCGACTGGCGGCAATTAGTACGGAAATTGATCAGCCTCTGTGCGCCTATATTAACCGTCGGGGACAGGTGATGCGGGTGGGAGTCGGAACTCCTCGCCAAACTCAAATTCCCCCCTTAGAACTCCCCCGGTATGGGAATGGACGCCTGAGTGGAATTCGTTGTATTACCACCCAAACTAGCCCGGAACCCCCTAAAGAAGCAGCTTTGACTGCCATGGCGATTCAACGTTTGGACATTCTGGTAGTTCTCACCCTGACCGGAGGTGGTTTTCAGCGACGAGGAGGGGGTGAAACGGGCTATATTAAAGACACTTATATGGCTCACCTTGTCCCGGAAATGGACACGACTAAGAATCAACAAATTGATAACGGTTTTTCTGCCATTCCCTATTATTTGTCGTTGCCGATGAGTCTGGATGCCCTATCGCAACAGGATTTTCTCGATTTAGTCAACGAACTAGAAACGGAGTTTGAACGGGAATTTGTCGCCCGGGAAGTCGATTCTAGTCAGGATAAAGTGCTGTTAGTGGGGGTGAAAACGGATAAAATATCCCCCCAACGGTTTGAAGATGGGTTAACGGAATTGGTGCGTTTAGTCGATACCGCCGGAGGTCAGGTGTTACAAACTTTACGCCAAAAGCGATCGCATCCTCACCCCCAAACCGTTGTCGGAGAGGGTAAAGTCCAAGAAATTGCCTTGGTTGCCCAAACCATCGGAGCTAATTTAATTGTATTTGATCGTGACTTATCCCCCGCCCAAGTTCGGAACCTGGAAACCCAAATCGGGGTCAGGGTTGTAGACCGAACCGAAGTTATCCTTGATATTTTTGCTCAACGCGCCCAGTCGGGGGCGGGAAAATTACAGGTAGAACTGGCCCAACTGGAATATAGTTTACCCCGGTTAACTGGTCGAGGTCTGGCTATGTCTCGCTTAGGGGGCGGAATTGGAACCAGAGGGCCAGGAGAAACCAAACTGGAAACGGAACGGCGGGCCATCCAGCGTCGAATCTCCCGGCTACAACAGGAAGTGAATCAACTACAAGCCCATCGTTCTCGTCTGCGCCAAAATCGTCAAGCTCAAGAGGTTCCGACCTTGGCCTTAGTGGGCTATACCAATGCTGGAAAGTCAACTTTATTGAACGTTTTAACCCAGTCGGAAGTCTATACGGCTGACCAACTCTTTGCTACCCTTGATCCCACGACTCGCCGTTTAGAGATTCCTGATATGATAACGGAGGAGCCTTTAACAATTGTTATCACGGATACAGTCGGATTTATACATGAACTTCCGCCTCCTTTGGTTAATGCGTTTAGAGCTACTTTAGAAGAGGTGACGGACGCGGATGCCTTAATTCATTTAGTGGATTTATCCCATTCCGCCTGGGAAAGTCAAATTGAGTCGGTAATGCAGATTTTAAGAGAAATGCCTGTGACTCCTGGCCCGGGATTATTAGTGTTTAATAAAATCGATCAAACTGATGGGGAAAATTTACGATCAGCGCAGGAAAAATATCCTCAAGCGGTTTATATTTCCGCTTCTAAAGCCTTGGGGTTAGAAACCCTCAGAAAACGCATGGCGGCTTTAGTCCATTATGCGATTTCTAATCGGTAAAATCTGGGGATAGAAACTGGATATTCTGAATAAGATCTCTGATTTTTGCCCAGAGATCAAATTAGAAACCCGGTTTCTATATTTAATTTATTTGTTATTTCAATTTTTCGTGATATAATATACAGAAAATCTCAATTAAAACTTACCCCAAACAATAAAACTTACCCCAAACAACACAAAGATTAAGGGTTAACCCGCAGTTCTAATCCCCAGACTTTCCCTGATAGCTCTATGAAGCGCAAATGGCTGTATAAGTTTCTCTCTCAGAATCGGCAGATTGTTCCCTACTTAGTGCTGTTGGGGACTTTAATCCTGACGGCGATCGCCACTTATTATGTAGAATCAACAGCCCGTAACCAGGATCGGTTACAGTTTAATGCCTCCGCCCAACAGACGGAAAACCTAATTCGAGATCGGGTTAAAACCTATATTGCCTTACTCCGTGCCGGAAGTGGGTTATTTGCCAGCAATGATACCGTGGATCGAGAGGAATTCCGCACCTACATGGAACAATTAAAACTGCGGAGGGAATATCCAGGGATTCAAGGGATTGGGTTTACAATTCGGGTTCAACCCTCCGAAAAAGATCAATTAATAGCTCGGATGAAAGCTGAGGGTATCCCTAACTTCGCTATCAATCCCGATTACCCTCGATCCGAATATCATGCCATCATCTACCTAGAACCCCTAGATGCACGCAATCAAGCCGCCATTGGGTTTGATATGTTTACCGAACCCGTGCGCCGTCGCGCCATGGAACACGCCCGGGATGGGGGAATTCCGGTGGCGTCGGGTCGAGTCAAACTCCGACAAGAAATTGATGCCAAAAAACAACCGGGTTTTTTAATCTATTTCCCCATTTATCGAGGTAATTCTACTCCCCCAACGGTCACGGAAAAACGGGAGAAATTACTAGGATTTATCTATAGCCCATTTCGGATGGATGACTTGATGCAATGGCTATTTGGGAGTTATCCAGATGCTTTCATAGATTTTAAAATTTATGATGGTTTAGCAATTACTCCCTCCTCTCTCCTATACGATTCTAACTCTAGTCGTTTATTAGGGTTTAAGCCCCAATTTGAGGAGCGAAAAATGCTCTCCATTGCTGGACAGACTTGGACGATTATCTATACTTCCCGTCCTGAACTTAATTTTAATTTCCAACGTCTGATTGCTCCCTATATTGCCTTAGTAGGAAGTTTTGTTGGTATTATCTTATTTGGATTAATGCGATCGCAAATTAAAGCTCGATATATTGCGGAAAAAATTGCAACGGAACTGACGAAATCAGAAAAAGCCCTGCGAGATAGTGAAGCCCGATTTCAGGCGTTTATGGATTACAACCCTACCGTAGCTTGGATTTGTGATCATCAAGGTAAAATGTTATATTTGAGTAAAAGTTATACCCGAACCTTTAATGTTTCTCCAGAATCTTTAGAAACCACTATATTTGATATATTTACCCCAGATTTAGCCTCCAAATTCCTGAATTATATTTCGATTGTGGCTTCGCAAAACCTAGTTTTAGAAGTTATTGAATCTCTACCTCGACGAGACGGCAAAATTGGAGAATTTTTAATCTATCAATTTCCAATTTGGGTTGATCAGGAAGATCCATTGGTTGGGGGTGTAGCCATTGACCGCACAGAAAGTCATCGAGCCGAAACCCTATTACGTCGCTCGGAAGTTCAATATCGGACAATGGTTGAACAATCTCCCCTGAGCATTTTAATCCTATCATTAGATGGTTCGGTTAGGCGTGTAAATCGAGCCTGGGAGGAGCTATGGGGAATCAAAGGAGAAATGATTAAAGACTACAATTTGTTAGAAGATCAACAACTAATTCAAAAACGGATAATTCCCTATATTCAAAAGGGTTTAGCCGGGGAAACCGTGGCGATTCCTCCAATTTTATATGATCCTCATCAAAGCTTCCCAGGATTATCGAATTATGGATATGCTCAACGCTGGGTTGAGGCTTATATTTATCCAGTGCGGGATGAGGTGGGTGAAATTCGAGAAGTCGTATTTATCTATGAAGATATCACCGAACGTAAACACGCAGAAGAAGAATTACAAGAAAGTGAAGCTCGGTTTAGAACCCTAATTGAAACTACATTTGATGGTATTATTATTCATGAAAATGGCATCATTCTTGATGCTAACCAAGGGGCATCTATTATGTTGGATTACCCTTTAGGAGAAATGATGGGAACTTCTTTTCTGGATTTTGTCACCCCCGAAAGTCGGGATTTAATTTTACAAAATATTAAAAACAACTTAGAAGCCCCATTAGAAGTCTTTGGATTAAGAAAAGATGGCACAATTTTTGATGTAGAAATCATTGGTAAGTCTAAAATTTATAAAGGACGTCAAGTTCAGGTGACAGCCATGCGGGATATTACTAATCGTAAACAATTAGAAGCTGAACTGCGTACCCGGGCTGATGAATTAACAGAAGCCAACCGCCTCAAAGATGAATTTTTAGCTACCCTTTCCCATGAATTACGGACTCCTCTGAATGCTATTTTGGGATGGACACAACTGTTGATATCACGAGATTTAGATAAGGAAACATTTAATCGGGCGACGGAAACAATTAATCGTAATACACGGGCTTTAGCGCAACTGATTGAGGATTTATTAGATGTTTCTCGAATTATTAGTGGAAAACTGAATTTTAGCCCGAATCCGACTGTTTTAATTCCGGTAATTGAAGCAGCAATTGAAACGGTACGCTCAATAACTGAGGCGAAAGATATTAAAATTAATATTTCCTTTGAGCCTAATATTGGGATGGTTTTAGGGGATAGTAACCGTTTACAACAGGTGATGTGGAATCTATTAACCAATGCAATAAAATTTAGCTCAGAAGGAGGAGAAATTCAGGTGAGACTACATAAGTCTCAGAATCAAAATTCCTTGGGAAATAATAGCAATTATGAAGTCAGAGATTATGCAGAAATTCAAGTTAGTGATACCGGACAAGGAATTAGTAAAGACTTTTTACCCTTTGTGTTTGAAAGATTTCGTCAATCCGATGGTTCAATGACTCGGAAACAGGGCGGATTAGGATTAGGATTAACCATTGTCCACCATTTAGTTGAAATTCATGGAGGAAGCGTTACTGTAGATAGTCCAGGGTTAGGAAAGGGAACAGTATTTACTATAAAATTACCCCTGATGACATCGGATATGTTAAAAGATTATCAGTATCTTCAAGAGGGTTTCAGTGATGATGATTTGATGTTTGAAAGTTGTTTAAAAATCAAAGGAGTTAAAATTTTAGTGGTTGATGATGAAGTGGATGCTCGGGATTTAGTTGCTCATATTTTAGAAAATTGTGGGTCAGAAGTGGTGACCGTTGGGAGTGCAGAAGAAGCCATTAATATCTTCAAAGCCAATAGTGCTATATCTCAATTTCATATTTTAGTCAGTGATATTGGACTGTCGGGGGGAGACGGTTATTCACTAATCCGTCAAATTCGTTTATTACCCCCAGAAGCAGGAGGGCAAATACCCGCTTTAGCACTTACAGCTTATGCCCAAGATGAAGACCGTCAAGCCGCATTCTCCGCCGGGTTTCACGCCCATTTAGCTAAACCCGTAGAACCCCATGAATTACTGTTTACTATTGCTAATTTAATCGGAATTATTGGATAATTAGGGAATGGGGATCACTGATTTAAGAGGATTTCACAGATTTTAATCTGTGTTAATCTGCTTAATCCTCTTAAATTCATGATAGGTAATGGGTAATGGTGGATTTTATATAATTAAGTAAATAATAGGGAGATTTTAAGCTGATGTTAACTTTAGAAACGCTATTTGATGAAGAATTCTATTTAGCTCAATATCCTGATGTGGCTCCGGCGATTGAAAGGCGAGAATTTCGGAACGCTTTTGATCATTTTGTTCAGGAGGGTCAATTTTTGGGCTATGAACCTAATCCTTTATTTGATAGTCAATATTATCAGCAAGGAGATCCTGAACTTTTAACTCAAATAAAGGAAGGATTTATTACACCTGCGGAACATTTTATTGATTTTGGTCAATTTCAACCGCGTTCTCCTAATCCCTTATTTGATCCAATTTATTATTTAGAACGATATCCCGATGTAAAAGCGGGTTTTCTTAAAGCAGAAATTAACCCGTTTGAACATTTTTTTCTCCATGGACAATATGAAGGACGCAATCCCAGTATTGGTTTTGATACTAACTTTTATCAAACTCGATATCCCGATGTCTTATCTGAGATTAAATCCGGGCAGTATAATACATTTTTTGAACATTTTTGGCGACAAGGATTAAAAGAATCAAGATTAGGGATTGCTCCGGCTTTTAAAGATGACCTGACCCAAGCTATTAATATAGATATATTATTAGGACAAAAAACCATTGTAGGCTTAATTGACGCGGCTAACCCCGTTGATATTTATGAGTTTATTATTCCTAATTTTAATAGTAAAGTTAGTATAATCATGAATCAAATGAAAGCCAATTTAGACTTAGACTTGATTTATGATCTGAATAACAATCGAGCGGTTCAAAGTAATGAAATTGTTGCTAGTTCCGCTAATTTAGGCCTCACCCCAGAATCCATTAAGTTAGATAAATTACCCGGCGGAACCTACTTTTTGCGAGTCTCCCCCAGGGACGGAAGCACCCATTATCTTTTAAATTTATCGGCTACCCCAATTTAAGTTTATTCTTGCCCCCGTTGTTGCGCTTCAGCGCACGTTGTTGTGCTTGAGCACTCTTAGGAGAGGAGGGGCTAAAGCCCAACAACGTCGGATTAATAAGTCCAGTTTTGCTTAGTCTGCAAACTATAGGTTCCATCCTTCACATTCACCCGCTCAGGAATCAGATCAAGATCCCGAAACAAATTAGCCTGATGCTGTAGGGCATCAAGGGATTGTTCATCAATCGGGATAATCGCCCGTTCAGCACTCCGTTTCTGTAAAGTTTCTAGGATAAATGGATCGATTTCGTGTTGATCTAGCAAACGTTGAGTCGCTTCTAATTCCTGTTTTTTAGCCCAGGCTCCCGCCTCATTGACCTCCTCTAAAATCACTTTTAATAGGTCAGGATAGTCTCGGACTAACTCTGGAATCGCATAGTAATAGGTGGGAACCTCCAAAGAAGCCCTATCCCCAAAAATACTTCCTAGGTCGGCAATGGAACGCCCTGGATAGGAACTTCGGGCTTGAGTGAGTGTGTAGGGAACCCAAACCACCCAAGCATCCACTTCACCCTGTCGGAATAGGGATAATGCCTGGGGCTGGGTCAGATAAATCGGGTCAATATCGCTAAAATCGAGTCCGACTTTCCGCAATGCTTTGATCAATATATAGTGGGCGCTAGAGCCTTTATCAAAGGCAATCTTCTTACCCTTGAGGTCAGCAATAGTCTGAATTGGCGAATCCTCTGGGACTAGAATCGCTTGACCTTTGGGGGCGGTATATTTTTCCTTAGCCACCCGCACAAAGACATGATCCGCCGCCTGGGAGAAAATACTGGCCGTACCACCCCCCCCGCAAAAATCAATTGTCCCGTTACTCAGAGCCTCAATCAGAGCCGATGCCGATAAAAAGCTTGTCCAAGTCACAATTAGCCCAAAGGGTCGCAAACGTTCTTCTAGTAAGGCTTGACTGCGAAGAACTTCAAAATTGGTCATTCCCTCTGGATACCCGATTTTGAGTTGTTTGAGTCGTCGCGCTTGTTGGGCTAAGGGTGTGTTACCCAATTGCGCCGAGCGGTCAGAAAACCAACGATCCAAAGCGATACAAAATACGATCCCCCCGACAAACAATCCCACCGTTTCTAATAACCGAATGCTTGAGTTTTTGGGTGGGTTAGCCTGATTGACCTGACTGATTAGAGGGGAGAGTACATGGCCAGATTCAGGAGTAGCAACAACATTACTATTAAAGGTTAGACTCAAGACCAAACTTGAGGCAAGACCGATGCCAAACTGGACTACAAACTTGGATATAAGGAATCTACGAGGAATTGATCGGAATGGTTTCAGAAGATTTTGGTCTTTGTATTTGGGCAAAATATCGCGTAAATAGCTAATCATAATAACTCCTTTGATAAATATAAATAATGGACATTGTTAGATGAATTGGAAATACGAGAATGTAGCCAGGGTGTTAGACTTTTTAACGCTCTTTATATATTATTAGGACTTGTGCAATTATTCTATAGTTTCGGTAATCAGACAGATTTTGAGTGAGGGATAGTGATGGATTGGTTAATTGAAACAATTAAGGTTGCGATAGCTGTTGCCATAGCAACAACCTTTGATGATAATATTTATCTGACTGGCTTCTTTAGTGAAGTTAATCGGACTTTTCGTCCTAAACATATTGTAGTAGGTGAGCTTATTGGGTTCACCGCATTAGTGCTAGTCAGTTTAATTGGTTTTTTTGTGGGACTGGTGATTGACTCGGCTTGGATCGGATTATTGGGGATTCTACCGATACTGATTGGTCTGAATAATTTGATCAACTTGAATAAGGATGATTCTGCCGCGGATAAGTCAGCTAACTTGAAAATAAACGCTAAATATCGAGGATTTGATTCTCGAAAACGATCGATCTGGGACGTAATTCGCAATCGCCAAACCTACAGTGTTTCCGCCGTTACCATTTCCAATGGTGGAAACAATTTGGGGATCTATATTCCCCTATTTGCAAGTAGCAGTATCCAAAATCTAGCGGTGATGATCCCGATTTTATATTTAGTAGTTTGCTGCTGGCTATTTCTCTCCTATAATCTGACTCGTCAACCGGGTATCGCCGTCGTCCTGAGTCGTTATGCCGGCAAAATATTTCCCTTTGTCCTAATGTGGCTGGGTTTTAGAATTCTGATAGATAGTGAATCCTATCGTCTTTTTTTACCGAATATATAGCTATCTTATTTGATGGGTGTTAAAAATTTATTTTTACCCATTACCCATTACAATCTCCTTAATTAAAATTTATAGTTGCTGCCATTCCCATAAAATCGGATTCGTCTAATCCCGAGTTCTACTTCCCCCCTGACCCAAGTAAGGTTGGGGGGATTTAGTCTATCAAATCATTAGACAACACGGCGTCCGGTCAGTACGTTGTAGATAATAGCAATCAGCGCCAAAACCAAAAGAATATGGATTAAGCCACCTCCAACATTAACTGAGAATCCTAATAACCAGAGGATGAGTAGTACACCAACAGCACTCCAGATTAGATTAGACATATTTTCTCCTTCTATTTAGATAAAATTTAATGACGTTATTGAGTCGGTGATTCTATTCTGGCTTAAATAGATCACGAACATCAGCTTCTACACCTTTGATAGCTTCACGGTCTTGCTTTGCTGCCTCCTTGCTTTTTCCACCAGGGTTGTAGTCGGGGTTTTTAATACTATCAACAATCCCCTGTTGGGTATTAGCATCAAATTGCTGATCGTTTTGAACAACATCGGTTTTCAGATCATCTGTGATGTTAGCAATCGCTTCTTGGGCTTGATCCTTAACATTATTGATCATCTCTTTCGTTTGATTCATGATAGCAATTTGAGTCTGTGCTGGGTTGATGCCTTGGGTTGACAAAGTTGCAGCCCAACTTTCTCCCGATGCCAAACTAAAGATGATAGCACTGGAGATGAAAACAACCATGCCAATAGACAGCAAAAATTTACGAACTTTGCTAAACAAAATCATGTTAATATCCCTAAAAATTTTGATTGCTTTAAACTAACTGAGTTTTTTATTCATTGGCAGATATACCAAAAAATATTGATTCTAAACTGGGGCAAATTATCAAGACTCTCTGGTAAAAGTCGATAAACAGAAATTTCACACTATTTTAGGTATTCAGATTTTATCATTTTTACCATTATTTGAAACCGATTTTACGGGTCAAAAATGGTAAAATTTAAGGTTCAAAAAGGCTTTTAGTCCAGTTTGGCTTTGACTTCATCTTTCACATCTTCAACGGTGTGCATAACCTTTGCTTCTGCCTGTTTTTCCTTGCCTTCAGCCTGATCTTTGGGGTCTCCAGTCACGTTGCCTACGGTTTCTTGAACCTTGCCTGCGACATTTTTGGCGGTGGCTTTTTCTCTATTTTTTAAACTCATATCGGCTCCTTGTTGAATTTGCTGAATCTGATATTTATTAATCTGAGCAGACTTAACAACTCTACTAATAAATTTCATATTTTCATTGTAGTAGCGTTTTTATAAATCCATAAGGTTTTTATGAATTAATACGAAAGATATACCATAGGGAATAGGGAATAGGGAATAGGGAATAGAAATAATACTTCTGGCTGTTTCATATCAGTTGTAAATTATTACAACCTCGGTGCGGATTGCTATATATGTAGGGGTAATTCATGAATTAGCCCTACATATATAGTTAGGGGGGATCATGGATAGCCGATTAATCGTTTAAACGTCTCAACTGCACTTTTAAACCATCCCGGGGACGGGGAGTGGGAATTGTAATTAAGTCTAAAGATTGATTTGGTAACAGTTGCCAATCATAATTTCTGACTAATAATGCCGCAAATAATTTGATCTCTAATTTAGCAAATTCTTTGCCAATACATTCGCGCATTCCGCCACCAAAGGGAACCCAACTAAAGGGTTTAGGTTTATCTTCATTGCGGGTTTCACTAAACCGCTCAGGATCGAATTCTTGCGGTTGAAAATAAACCGTTTCATCCTGATGGGTTTTGGCAATTTGATATAAAATAGACCAGTCTTTGGGGATAAAATAACCGTTATATTCACAATCTTGAATTACTTCTCGAAACCCACCCCCAACCGGAGGCACAAACCGCAATACTTCTTTCATCACCTGTTCTAAATAGGTCATGGATTTTAAATCATCAAAAGTGATGGGTTGAGTGGGATCAAACTGTTGTTGTTCGGCTCTAATTTTTGCTATAATATCAGGACGCTGACCGACCTCTAAACAGAAGGATGCGATCGCAGAAGTTAAGGTTTCATGTCCGGCAAATAATAGGGTTAAAATCTGATCTTTGAGTTCTTCAATACCGAGTTGATTTCCGTCTTCATCCTGGGCTTGTAATAATAATCCCAGGGCATCTTCCCCAGACTGGGGTTGTTGCTGACGTTGACGAATTAGGGTTTCTATTTCTGTTAATAATAACTGACGACATTGCCAACCCCGATTAAATTTTGTTCCGGGTAAACGCAGGGGAATAGTAAATAGTCCATTACACCAATCTTCAAATAATACTTCTAAATTGGTATCGGTAGCTTGCTGTTTTCCAATTAATAATTTACAGGCAATATCAAAGGTATATTTCCGTAATTCAGGATACCAAATTAAGGTTGATTTTTGTTCCCATTTATGCAAATAACGATGGGTGAAATCTTCCATAGTCGTAGCATATCCGGCTAAAGCTCTGGGCTGAAATGCTTGGGATAAAATTTTACGGCGAGACTTATGAATATCTCCCAATTGCATTGATAATGATCCCTGTCCTAATAATATTCGGGTACTTGGGGGCCAAGCCACAATAAAATATTTATTCTCATTTGCAAATAAAAACCGATTGGCTTCTGCTCCCATCATAATCACTGTCGGACGACCAAAAAGATGGGTTTTAAAAATTGATCCATATTGTTTTTGTCGCTTGTCAGCAAAATCAGGATCTCGCAAAAAACTAATGGTTTCACCAATCATCGGAAAACCAAACTTACCAGGGGGCAAAGGGAGAGAAGTTATAGATTGAGTTGATGTCATTGTCAGGGTAATTGCTTAACTGGAATTGAAATGATAGGATTGAGTAATGATCAAAATGCTAACACTATTTCCTCAAAAGATCATGAATTACGGCCCCTCTCCTCAAACCCGTTATCCCATCCCCGAACAAACTCGATTAGTCTATCTGAAAACAATCATTAAAAATCCGAATATTATTGTCGGGGATTATACTTATTATGATGATTTCGAGAACCCAGAAAACTTTGAAAAGAATGTTTTATACCATTTTGACTTTATCGGAGATCAATTAATTATTGGTAAATTTTGTTCCATTGCTTCCGATGTTAAATTTATCATGAATGGCGGCAATCATCGCACAGATTGGTTGACAAATTATCCTTTTCCTGTATTTGGAAATGGTTGGGAATCTGCCATGCCTGATTCTTGGCCGTTTAAAAGAAATACGGTGATTGGTAATGATGTTTGGATCGGATATGGGGCTACAATTATGCCTGGTATTAATATTAGAGATGGGGCGATTATTGGGGCTCAATCGGTTGTTACCCGTGATGTTGGGGCCTTGGCGGTTACTATACAACAACCCAGTTTTTGTAATAAGATAGCTTGCTTAATTAAATCAAGTTTAAGGGGAGATTGAAGTGCGATCGCTCTTGGGAATCTAGTGAGTTTTTAGGGTGGGCAATGGTTTTTAATAACTAATAACTGATAACTAATAACTGATAACTGATAACTGATGACTGATTTAGGGTTTTCTCCACTGTCTGACAAATTCATCTAAGGTAGCCGGAGGAATTTGACTTTGTAACCATTCTAATGCCTTTACCTGGCCGGGTAAACCCTTATAGTATTTACAGACATCCTCTAATTTAATACTAGGTGGTGGTAAAGTTTGTTGATTCCATTTTTGAGCTAATTCACTTAAGAGGGTAGGTGAAATTTTCTCTTGTAACCAACGCAAGGCTTGATCTTGATTAGGCAAACCTCGATAATATTTGCAAACATTAATGAACTTTACAGAAACAGTTGGAACCTTTGTTTGGTTTCTCCAGAGTTTAGAAAATTCTAATAATATAGTCTGGGGAATTTGTGGCTCGAACCATGTTAGCACTTGATCCTGATTGGGAGTTCCTTTATAAACTTTACAAATATCAATCAGTTCAATACTGGGAATAGGCGCGGGTTCGGGTGTGGGTACAGGCGTAGGTACAGGTGTAGGTACAGGCGTAGGTACAGGCGTAGGTACAGGTGTGGGTACAGGTGTAGGTACAGGTGTGGGTACAGGTGTAGGTACAGGCGTAGGTACAGGCGTAGGTTCGACACTTCCCACAGGTAGAACAAAAGAATCGGAGGGCCCCATCAACGCCGTCCAGGTTTTTAACCCCGCGACTCCATCCGCTTGTAACTGTTTTTTTTGTTGAAATTTGATTAAAGCAGTTTCCGTACCATTGCCAAAACTCCCATCAATAATTCCTGGATCATGACCTTGATTTTTTAGCAGGTTTTGAATCTTTTCAACTTTTGTTCCCTTATCCCCTCTGCGAATACTTTCAAATAAATTAACATCCACACCCCCACTAATTCCCTCAACTTGACCCTTATCTGTAAATTGCCAAAATACCCAGGTTTTCCAACCGCCAGGAATAATTGGTTGTTCGGCCGTGGTATAATGGGCAATCCACAGAGGATAATCGGAAAAACGAGTAGTATTAAGTTTTTGCCAAAACCCAGGATAAGTATAAATAATCGGACGAAAACCCGTTTCCTTTTCAATCACATCAATCCACTGTGCGGCTCGATCACAGAGGGTTTTGGCATCTACGGTTCCCATGGTTTCAATATCCAAGACCGGAGGCAGATCTCCAGCTTGGAGTTTAACAATTTTCAGAAAATGATAGGCTTGTTTAATCGGATCACTATCAGGCTTAAAAAAATGATAAGCACCCCGAATCAAACCATTGGCTTTTGTTTGTTCCCAATAGCTGGGGAAAACTTTACAAACAAAGGTTTCTCCTTCTGTTGATTTAATGATGGCAAAGGAAATCCCAGAACGGGCAACGGCTTGCCAATCTACTGTAGGCTGGTAATCTGAAACGTCAATACCCCGAATACTCATTAGTTTAGAAGTTGAGGAACAAAGAGTGATCGTGTCGTCAATACTAGAATTAAAAAGCAACTTGTACTATTCTACCACAATTATTCACCGAGGATTTATCAGGATGAACAAACCCTTGACAAAAAGGACAATTCCACAGAAAGTCGGGAAATTTTTATTAATGTTAATGGTTTTGGGTTTACCCCAGGCAAGTTTAGCCCAATCAGAGGCGAATTCCCAGACCTTTAAAACCTTTCAAGATTGGTGTTTGAATCGTCAGCAATTGTCGCCAGAGGCAAAAAGAACCCTTGATGTTTTATTGCAGAAAGTGGGAACTTCAAATTGCGATCGCGCCAATCAAATGATGGCGGAACAAAAAATGCTAGATTTAAGTACCTTTCTCCTTTCGGATTTAAGTCCCTTACAAGGATTAACCCAGATCACTGTCTTGAAATTAAGAAATAATCATATTTCTGACCTGACTCCCTTACAAAGTTTGACTAATTTAGAAGAATTGGATTTAAGTTATAATAAAATTACGGATATTAGTCCCTTAAAATCCTTAACTAAATTAATCCGAATTAATCTCAGCTACAATCAAATTTCTGATGTTTCCCCACTTCAAAATTTAAAGGTTGTCAGTGAAATCAATCTCAATAATAATCAAGTGGTTGATATTACACCATTAAAATCCTTGAATAAAATTCGTTTTTTGTTTGTTCAAAATAATCCTCTAACATCAACTGAATGTCCGATTAATCCTAAATATATTTGTCGATTTGATACTTAATATAGATCATCCACCAACCCCAATTTCGAGTCATCACTTTTCTGCGAAATAACCAAAAACTCAAAGCCCAAGGAATAAATGCCAGAAACAGATTCCAAACAATCCAACCACTTTGTTGGTCAAAGATATCCAGTGTATTTGCTAACATTTCTCGCATTATGTTTTCAGGTTGATCGTGAAATTATTCTTGTTTAGTATAACAACTCGATTCTGAAGAATTCCGTAAAACCTATTATTTTGGGTTGTATTCCCCCTATCCTTGACACATTTAGGACTACAATAGAACTCAAAACCAACAGTTACACCTAAGAAAAATTGCCATGAATCTGTTTAAAACCGTTGCTTTACTGGGATTATTAAGTGTTCTTTTAGTCACGATTAGCTATTGGGTGATTGGCGGAACTGGCGGTCTATTGGTGGGTATCATCTTAGCCGCGGTAACTAATTTAGGAAGCTGGTATTTTTCCGATCAAATTGCTCTTAAAGCCTATAATGCCCAACCCGTTACCCCCGAACAGGCCCCAGGATTATATGCCATGGTACAACGACTATGCGATCGCGCTAATTTACCCCTACCTGGGATTTATATTGTCCCGACTCCGGCGGCCAATGCCTTCGCCACGGGTAGAAATCCCCAAAATGCTGCTGTCGCCGTCACCGAAGGAATTATAAAACTCTTACCCGAAGACGAATTAGAGGCCGTCATTGCCCATGAATTAAGCCATGTTCAAAATCGAGATACCCTCACCCAAGCGATAGCAGCAACCATCGCCGGAGCTATTTCTGGACTGGCTCAATTTGCTAGTTATTCAATGTGGTTTGGAGGTTCACGCAATCGGAATGGAGGAGGAAATCCCATAGGATTATTATTAACAATAATTCTAGCTCCAATGGCTGCCACGGTAATTCAATTAGCAATTTCTCGAACTCGCGAATTTTCCGCCGATGCGCGGGCGGCTAAATTAACCGGAAATCCTAAAGCTTTAGCCAGAGCTTTACAAAGGTTAGATGCCACAGCTAGACAGATACCAATTGAAGGAAATCCCGCTTTTGAAGCCCTATTAATTATGAATAGTTTTTCAGGGCAAACAATGGCAAGTTTATTTTCGACTCACCCGCCAACGGAAGCTCGAATTCAAGCCTTACTTAAGTTGGATCAACAAATGTCTTGATTCAGATTTATACAGAATACGGCAAGATTAGAGTTTCATTGATATAGAGGAGCAAACTCCCATTTCTAGTGTGAAGATACTACCCCATCCTAGCTTTGTCGGGGTTTTCCTTCGAGCTTTTACCGTTCATTACTCCAGAAGCGATACCCCATGTAAGTAACCCCGCAGACAGACTGAGAAAGATAATTAATATGAATGTAGCCAAGGCGCTAAAACTCAATGGCTTATTAATACCTATTAATCCTGGTTCCTGCTTTATCCAATAAGGGGTGCTAGTTGCTACTACTCCTGCTGCACCTATGCCAAAGCCTACTGCTTGGATGGTTTTTTGGAGGTTGCGATCGCATTCTGCTTGCTCAATCTCTACCCGTCCTCGGATAGCATCTAAGGCTTTTTCTAGTAAATCCGATCCCTTTGCAAAATAGTCCAAATCTGCTTGAATTTGCTCTTCAAAAATATGAGCTTTTTCGTCTGAGAAATTCTCCAGAAAGCTTAAATCTTCTTGTGGGTATTTTTTTTGTAACAGCTTTATCTCTCTTTTGTAATTTTGAAGATTGATTTTAAGGGGTAGGCGGTAGTTATCTAAGTCTCTGATTAACTCAACGTAACTAAAATTAAGGCGAGGAATGTGCTTAAGTGCCTTTTTCAATTTTTCTAAATTACTCAAATCTAAGGTGCGATCGTCTGGCAAACTTTCAACAATAGCTATTTCTGCCTCTATTTCTTTATAGCTATGGGAGAGAACCTTATAGACATATCGACTTAATTTATATGCCTGGACAATTTTATGATGATAGCAAAATATATCAACTAAATTAGGATATTCTTCTTGTAATTTTGTGTCGGTTTCAGGAGTGACGAATATCCAAACTAAAACATGACAATAATTTTCTAACCCATCGGGAATTCCATACTCAAAAATGGGACTACCAAATAGTTCACCCGATTGGTAAAATGGAGGAGTCTCTAACTTGTCTGGAATAAAAGCTCTCAAGCATTTATCTGCCAAAGATTGCAGCTTTTTTTGGTCTTCCCTTGAGTTCCTAAATGGCCGCCAAGTTTTCTCTGGAGTGTACCAAATAGTTAACAATAAAGTTTGACCGAGAGAAGCGTTAACTTGGCTTGGCATCCAGCAATCGTTAGGATGCAAGCGTTTAAAAAAGTCTATATCTACATCAGCAGTTTTAATTCCCTGGTCGTTTTTTTCGGGACGGCGGACATTTAATGCTAAGGCAAAGGTATCGTGAATTCGCACAGGATAAGCAATGCCCGTGATGGGGGAATCTGACCATTTTTCAAAGAAAATGGAGGCATCATCTTCGGTTTGTTGAGCCAAAAGTTCAACTCGATATCCGGGTTGGTCTTGGATATTAATTATTTGATTAATTCCGAATTCTTTTAAGATGTTTTCGCCTTTCTTAAATAGTTCTTTGAGATTATCTTTTTGATGTTCAGATTCTTTTCGCAACTGATAGGCAAACAAATGAACATTCGGCGCATAGATTTTGGGAGGAGACATAAAAGTTATTTCCCCTTTTCGATCTCTTTGAGTTTTTGTTTCACTGCTTCGCTTAATTCTTGAAAGACGTTAGCGACCCCAGTTTTGGGTGGAGCTTTAACTTTAGTAACTTCTCTGTTGTTACTTGGTGCAAACTTCCTAAGCCGATCTGTGATATCTTCGTGGTTGGATAACCATTCATTCAGAGTTTCCTCTGTCTTTTGCCAAGGTTCGCTGCTGACGGATTCTAAGGCTCGATCCAATTCTCTTAAACAGTCAATGTCAATGTCTTTGCTGTTTACAAAGTTTGGGAAAGCTAAGAAAAGAGAATCTTCAGTCATATCTGTAGTCATAGTTTTTAGTTTCCTATAGCGCAAAATGCAGCCCAGTAAAACGGGCTTTCAAATAGTTTCTTGTCAGGTTTGGATTTTTTACACAAATCCTCGAAACTTTGGGGTAACTTTGAATCTAATTTTAATTTACCAATCCATTCTAGCAATTTAGATTTGGTAACATCTCGCAGCCAAATTTGGGCAGTATTGAGGGCTATTGCCATATCAGCAGTTTCCAGATTTTCATAGAATTTAATCATTAAAAACGCCGTCGCCGAGTCATCAACAGACCACAAACTAGAGAGTACCCCCTGACTACCAGCATACAAAAAGCCTGTAGCCAAGCCAATACAGTCATCACTCTGCTTGGTTGTGTCAGTCAACCCCGTTTCGCAAGCGGAGAGGGTGACTAGGCGACATTTAGGTAAGTTCAGTGTAGCAAAAATGTCTTGCAGAGTTAGGCATTTGGCGGGGTTGGCTTGTCCCCCGGAACGCAATCGCAGGGATTTTTGCCCGGTGGGGGTGGGTGAGTCCGTTGATTCTATCGCCCCTGCTAGGATTAGGGATGAAATTAGGGGTGTCTGGAAATCAAAGGAACCGTGACAGGAAAAGTGGACGTAGTGCGCTTGGGCGAGGGTTTCCAGGTTGTCGATGAGGGCGATTTTGGTGGCTTGTTGTTTGCTTAAAATGTCGGCGGGTGTAAAGTCGCGTTTGATGACTTCTACTTCTATATCAGTATAGGCAAGGTCTTCGGTAGGATTTTGGATGGCGAACAGGGTGCGGGTATCGGCGGGTGGGCGTTCTCGTTGCTGTACTCGTTGCAGGAGTTGACAACTGGGGGCGTAGCGCACGCCTTTTTTGAAGCAATCTAGCAGACAAGGGTTGGCGGGGGGTTGGAGATGCGGAGTTTCTGGGTTAAATCGCGACCAAGTTTGTTGACTAACTGATAAGGCATGAAGGGGAAATAGATGCAAATAGCGGTGGGGAACTAAAATTAGGGAGTCACAATTGGCTAGGGCGGGATGATTGAGAATTTCATCAAAGCGCAATATCTGGGAAAAACTATTCAGCGACTCGGAAAGATTATCTTGCCAGGTTTCGGTGTCGTTAAATAAGGCTTCGAGATATTGCTGATTCCACGTTTCCAGCTTTTCTAATTCGGCTTTGTCAAACTGCACAACTTCCAAACTTGACTGGGTGACGATGAATATTTGGAAACTGTCAGTGCCAATATACCACTCTAAAATAGCGGTGTGGGAGTCAATCAAATCGCGGATTTCAGCAACGGTAATAGGTTCGACTTTTTGAGTGAGGGTGAAGTCGGGATCTAGTTTCTGACACTGGGCGAAAACTTCATCGAGTTGGCGCTGATATTCTTGCAGGAGTTCGCGCTGTTGGGCGATATACTCGCGGGTGAGGCTGGATGTTTCACTACTACGCAATCCCTGGAAACTGTCGCGATTAAAAGTGGTGTTGTTATCTGCTTGGGCTAGTAATTGGCGTATTGATGAAATGGTGCTTCTTAGGGTGCGTAATTTCTGTTTGAGTGAAGCATCAGCGCCTTTGGGTTCAAGTTCGGAATTCGCTAGTAGTTCGACTAAGTTGCGGGATTTGCTGCGTTCGACGGTTTCGAGGGCTTTTTCAATTTGTCCGTCATTGATGCAGGCTTGCACCATTTTGATATAGACATCTATGGCGTTCAATTGGATTTCTTGACGGGCTGCTTCGTTGGTTGCCCATTCCCGACTTTGTTCGACTGCGGCTATTGCATTGGAGTAACTTTGCCAAGCTGCTGTCCACCATTCGTTAAGAAAAGTAAATTCGCTTATTACCTTCCATAAGTTAAAACATTCTATTGGAAAAGATGTAGGGGTAAAGATTTTTGATGCTAAATTAAAACATTCAATCATTGCATCAAGTTGCTCTAATTGGTTATAAATTATCACTAGATTAAATTGAACTCCTGCCCATCTATAAGGAAACTCTTCACGAGTCAAGACTTTTGCCGCTAACTGCAAATTCTCGACCGCCAGCTTCAAATTATTTGTCTTATTTTCTCGAATTCTAAAAGTATAAGCTATAGCTAAATTATTCAGAGTATTTGCCCAATCTTGGGGAAAACTTTCACGTTTATAAACTTGTAAAGCAGCATCACAACATCCAATTGCCCGTTCGATATTTTCTTCTTTACTTTCTCGAATTCTTCTTAGGTAAGTACCTGCTAAATTACTATAAACTTTTGCCCAGTCTTCAGGATATGCTGTACGAGTATAAACTGTCAGTGCAGCTTGATAATATTTGATTGCTTTCTCTATATTTTCTTCTTTGTCTTCTCGAACTCTGTGTGAGTATGCAATTCCTAAATTTTGTTGAGTTTTTGCCCATTGTTCAGGAGTAGTATCACGAGTATAGAACTCTAACGCAGCATCGTAACATTCGATCGCCCGTTCAGTATTGTCTGCTTTAGACCCACGAAGTCTGCAATCATAAGCATATCCCAGACTAAGCTGAGTCATTGCCCATACCCGCTTGTATTTTTCACGGGTGCGGACTTCTAACGCAGCTAAATAGTATTCAATCGCTTTTTCCATATTATCTGCCTTTTCTTCCCGCAGTCTATCATTGTAAGCTATTCCTAAATTATGCTGAATTCTTGCCCATTCATAATCATTTTTATCGCGGGTATAGACTTCCAAAGCCGCTTGATGATATTTAATCGCTTTTTCAATATTTTCGGCTTTTGAACCTTCAATTCTATAGTAGTAAGCACATCCTAAGTTAGTTTGAATATCTGCCCAACGTTCGGGATATTCTTTGCGAGTACGGACGATTAAAGCATCTTTTAAAGATTGAATCGCCATTTCAATATTTTTTGCTGTTTCACCCGAAATTCTATTGATATAAACAACAGCTAAATTAACTAGCGTATTTGCCCAATCTTTTGGAAAAATTTCGAGAGTGTAGACGGTCAGCGCTATCTTATTACCTGTAAGAGCAATTTCTTGATTGATTGCTTTATCGCCTCGTGGAAACTCCTGAATCAATCTACTAAAAGTGAAAATAATTTTTGCAAGACCTTGATTTTTTTCTAAGTCTTCGCTTTTTAAATATTCGGTTGCCCAAAGTTTTAATGTGTATAGAAAATCTATATTTAATTTGTCTTCCTTTCCTTTTAATAAGGAATACACTTCTTCTTGATTACCATTGCTTCTTTCAGTTAACGATAATACTTCTAATAAAAAATCTTCACACAGTCTAAAAGTCACAGTGCCATACTTAGTAGCTAATTCATCAGCTAGATCCCTTAAAAACTCACAATCCCTCTGATCCCCTTGAGCAGCAAGGTATCCTGCTACTTCTCTCATTTCATCTACCAAACCTTTCTCAATCAGTTCTTGATAAAGGTTCAAAACTTCATCTTTTTGCGTTTTATCATTCAACAGCATCTCAATCAGTTGCCAGTAAGCTTGAGTGCGACTATCAACCATTGGGAATCACCTTCAAATTTATAATGCCTGATTATAGCCCCAACACAGGCAACTTCCCCTGAATTTTCAAATCATTTAATCTGACTCACCGAGGGGGGTGTGAGTTATCCCCTTGATGGTTCGGGGGTTGAAACCGCAACTACACAAAGGAAGTCTTAGCAGAGAGGGACTAAGAGATGAAGGGAATATTAAGAATATTGTAAAATGCGACTATTCAAGTGATGCCATAAATCAAGGTTTAAGCAGAACTATTACCATAAATAAAAATTGCTTTAGTCTTCAGGTCTAAACACGCGCTCAAAAGCCTGTTTTCGATAACGTCGATAAACATCAAAATCACTATCTAAAGTAGCAATAGCCGGAATATTCAGCCGTTCGGAAATAGCAACCAGAGACAAATCAGCAAAATCTCCCGGTAAATCTGCATACTGTTCATTTAGTTCAGTAATCCGCGAAAAATCTTCAGGAAGCAATGGGATAGATTCAAAAACTCCCCTGGCAACTCCCTGTAAAAACTTATTCTGTATTCGCCAATTAGGACTTAAAAGCCACATCACTTCGGTAACACAAGCAGTGGTAGTTACTAGGTTACTTGTACATCTCTCAAAAAAAACTCGCGCCTGTTGATGATAGCTATCTTTTACACTGTAGTAAGCTACAAGAACTCCACTATCTACAATAATTACGGGATGATAAGTCATTGCGGATGATATTGAGGATGTCTTTTCTCCAAATAAGCTTGGATCGCTTTTTTCCGAGTTGCGCGTTCTGATAAATCAGGTGGCGCATCTTCTAACAGATGTTCAGGATGTCCCCCCAGTCTTTCTACAATTGTTTGACGCGGTTGTAAACTCAGCCAGCGATCTTTAACTAAGCGTTTAATCAATTCATCGCTGGTAGTTTTCTCCCTTCCCAAAATTTCTACTAAATAAGCTTCCGTTTCCTTGTCTAATTCTATATTCAGCATGACAACCTCCGATTAACTCCCCTAAATTATACATTACATTTTCGGCTCTTTCGTACTTACAATGCTAAGATTTTAGGAAAATACCAACAAAGCTTCGGCGGTTAAAACCGCAGCTACACAAACAAAGTCCGCCTGCGCGGACTAAAAGATAACAAAATATTGCTCCTTTTAAGCATTCCCAGTCTTCTAATGCCACAGGTTCAGTTGGGTCATCTTACTGTAAATCCCCCGGTATTACAGCCTTCGTAAACCTGCTAATAAACCTTGACAAACTCCGGTGAGAAAGTCTAAATCTAGGGTTTCTAAAGTATCCGTTGGTTGATGATAGTGAGGATTCCTTAAATTTGCCGTATCTGTCACCATAATTGCTGCATATCCTAAATCCCAAAAAGGAACCTGATCACTGCGTCTGGTATCAGGAACCATTATACCTCGGTTGGGAACTGGTAGCCATTGACAAGGGGTTTTAGTTTGGCGAATACCGCGACTAATTCTAATTAAATCGGGAATAGTTTTTAAGTTCCCAATTAAAGCAATATAATCCCCACAATTCGGATAAAAATATTTTAATCCGGGGGGATATTTTTGGGAATTAGGATTAGGATTGCAATAGCCTAACATTTCTAGGGAGAGCATCAGACGAATAGACTGGTTTTGCTGTTTTAAAGATTCAGCATAATGTTGACTTCCCAGAAAACCAAATTCCTCTAAATCAAAGGCTACACATTGAACCGGATATTTTAGGGGGTGTTCTGCGATCGCCTTTGCTAATTCCAATAAAGCCGCAACTCCTGTACCATTATCATCGGCCCCAGGACACCCGGGTACAGCATCATAATGGGCACCAATTACAATAATAGAATTTTTTGATTTGGAAATACCAGGTAAATTTAGGATCAGATTTTGATGTTTTTTTCCTCTTTGCTCAAACTCATCGGTGATCACAGTCCCCCATTGTTGGAGTTGCTGACGAATATATTCACGCACATAAAAATGACCCTCTGAAGCCAGATAGGGGTCACGTTCTCTAATGATTTGTTGTAAATGCTGAGTTAATTGAGATTTTAAACTTATTGTCATTGATCTTAAAAAAAATCTGAAATTCTATTTTAACATAAATTTTCCAAACAAGTTTGTGGAAATTTAGTCAAAATTTAATCCTTTAAATCGGCAACAATTTTTGTTTTCGTTTATAGATTTTTTTGCGATATCAGTCATGGTTTTTGTCCTAATTCATCATAAAATTGATTGGAGAGTTGGTTTATGAAACTTTCTGCTCTTTTTCATCGGGTATGCCATAAAATTCGGTTTCTGACCGATCTAATAAGTAAATAAAGGGTAAGGCGGCTAAGGAACAGGATTTCCAATGACTTTGGACAGGAGCGTGGAACATCTGACAAGTTCCTCCCCGTCTGCCTTCTGGTTTGTAGTGGAGGCAATTACGGCAATTTGAGGGAACGGCATTTTCCCTGTTCATGTTGATTGATCCCAAATAATTATATAAACTCAATTATGGATGATGGATTTCCCTAACTTTGTTATCTAACTTACAGTTCGACGCTATTTTTGTTAAGTTTAATTAAGTTTCCGTCTCCGGGTAAAACCTTTCTTCAGAGAGTTGAAAAAATATTGTGTTAGACAGAAAGGGGATTGAATAATATTTGCTAAAAAAATATACAAAAATTCTGTTAACTGTGAGTACAGATCCAGATTATAACACCAATCCCCGGCCAAAAGTTGACGCTTGACAGACAAGTGTGTACAGTCAACAGTTACCAACCCCAAACCGTGATCTTTTATCTGTTGTTAAAAATGAGTTTATTGGCGAAAATTGAAGCAATTTTGTATTTAAAAGGTCAGTCGCTTTCCATTGCTGGACTCGCAGAATTAGCCGGGTGCGATCGCACCGAAGTAGAAGAAGCACTCATTCAACTGATGTCCGACTATGCCCATCGGGATAGTGCCTTAGAAGTCGTAGAAACCGATTCTGGATATAGCTTACAACTTCGAGAAGCCTATCGGTCATTAATGCAAAGCTTAGTAGCACCGGAGTTAGGAGTTGGGGCATTAAGAACCTTAGCAGCGATCGCCCTCAAGGGTGGCATTACCCAAACCGATTTAGTAGAATTAAGAGGGTCAGGAGCCTATCAACAGGTCACCGAGCTCGTAGAACTGGGATTTGTTCAGAAACGCAAACAAGCTAACTCCCGCTCCCATTGGTTACAAGTGACCAAAAAATTCCATCAGTATTTCCAAGTTGATCAGCTTCCCCAACAACTTTCATTAAATTTTAGCGACGATTTACCCCTGGATGCCCCTTTACCGGTTCTCGATGCCAAGCCTACGGGCGAAGTGTAAAAATAAGATAAACTATAGATAGCATAAGCATGATATAGAGACGCAGATCATGGTTTTTAACTCTGACTTCCTTAAATCTGATGTTCAAGAAACCGCCGAAAATCCCTTGTTGACCTACCTGCAAAGTCAACATCCCGATATTCTGGCGACAGTTGCTCAGTCTGCGAGTTTGGAAATTAAAGAAATCATTAGTAAAAACGTCCAAGGATTAGTCGGGGTACTCCCCTCCGATCACTTTGATGTGCAGATTACAACCAACCGCGAAAACTTAGCGGGTCTGTTAGCATCGGCAATGATGACTGGGTACTTTTTACGCCAAATGGAACAACGGATGCACCTGGAAGAAAACCTATCTCGCACCACTTCAATTGATCCCAAAACACCGGATTAATTATTGAATTCTCCAGCTAAGGCGGATTCTGGGAACACGGCGGTTTTAATCATCAGGGTTTGTTGTTGGCCCTGGCGGTTAATTTCGACGGGAAGTTCTTCCCCAACCGTCTTAGTTTCAATTTGTTCTTGGACTTGGGCCGGAGTATTCACCGCAACACCGTCAATAGCCGTGAGGATATCCCCTTTGAGAATTCCCATTTGGGCGGCGGGGGAATCCTCCACCACCCGCACCACAATCACCCCGGTGTCCTGGGTTAATTTAACTGACAGTTGCTGATTCATTTCGGCCTTTACCACCGGACTGAGTTCCACCATCTGTACACCCAGATAGGGATGATCGGCTTTTCCCTTGGCAAAAAGTTGACTAGCGATGCGGATCGCGGTTTCAATGGGAATGGCAAATCCTAGACCCTGGGCATTAGCCCGAATTGCCGTATTAATCCCAATCACATGACCTTGATCGTTTAATAATGGCCCGCCAGAGTTACCCGGATTAATCGCCGCGTCGGTTTGAATAAAGCGGACTCGTTTATCTGGAATTCCGACTTGGGTACTGGAACGATCTGTGGCGCTAATAATCCCAATAGTTACGGTATTATCTAATCCTAGGGGATTGCCAATGGCGATCGCCCACTGACCCGGAACCAAATGATCGGAAAAACCAATCGGGGCCGTCGGTAACTCTTTCCCGTCAATTTTCACCGCCGCCACATCGGTTATTGGGTCAACTCCTTTTACTTTCCCTTCCAATACCCGACCATCTTTAAGGGTGACTTGCACCGTATCCGTCCCATCCACAACATGGGCATTAGTAATGATCCGACCGTCGGAATGTAGAATAAATCCTGAACCTGTTCCCCTACGAACTCGGTCTTCATTTGTGGGGATTTGATTGCCAAAAAAGCGTTTAAATAGGGGATTTTTAAAGGCATCGGGTACATCTTGTGCCGATTTGCGGGTCGCATCAATTCTCACCACAGTCGGGCCAACAATTTCGGCGGCATCGGCAATAAAATTAGAACTACTACGGTCAACCACCGGGTCTTCTGTCACCCTAGGGGGGGAAACCGCAGGGATATGTTTAACGATGGCTACCGTCGCCGATAACCGGTCTGGGTTATTGGTTTGGACATAGCGACTTGCCAGCCATCCACCACCGCCACCTAAAGAGACTAAGGCTAGGTATATCGTAAACTGTTTGAAAGATAAATCCATCTTTGTTGCCGTGGTGGAAATCAGTAATCAGTAATCAGTTATCAGTTATCAATAATCAGTTGAAGAAATCAAACAGGACTTACGCACCCAACCAAAGAAACCGGGTTTTTTTACGAAAATACTTCGTTGTGACCTACATATTTTCTAAAAAACCCGGTTTATCGGGCCCCGTGCGTAAGTCCTATCAAATCAAGACTTCACCCTTCAATGATAACTGCAAATTACCGATTAAGGTAACTGACAGGGGAATCGGTTTTTTTAACTAACACCGCCGGGAAGTCCCCCGCTCTACAATAACCCAGGTGAGCGGTGGGATGAAAGGCGGGTCAACGTAGGTACGGAGTTGACCAAATCTTTCGTTTGGCGCTGTAGGAGGGGAGGTAAGACCAAAAGGGGGATGCAAGTCCGTCTTGAGGCATTCCCCTGTGAGTACAGAAGCCGACACTGTACTTGGTACTCCAAGTCAGTGTGGGTAGTTCACAGTTAAATTTGATTAATTGTTGATTATGCGGTTTCAACGTTTAGAAATATTATTATTGCGGTTGATGGCTCTAATCGGAATATTAGTTAGTATTAGGCCATGGATAAGGTCTGTAGAGGCAAATGAACCCTTTAACTCAGAAGCTCAAGATGTTTGCCCAACCCCGGTATTATCCCGTTTAAAACCTCATCGGATTGCCCCTGGAGACACCCTCGAAAGTATTGCCCGCCAATATAACCTAATTCCGGCAACCCTACTGGGGATCAATCCAATTTTACAACGGGGGCAAATTCCCATTGGACAGGAGATTTTGATTCCGCCCCATAATGGGATTAGGGTAGATATTCCCCCTGGTCGGAGTTGGCAGGAAGTAGCCAGAGCTTATAATGCCCGTCCTGACGTGGTTTTTGAAATGAATGGTTGTCAAACTCAACCAACAGCGTTATTTTTACCCGGTGTGAATTGGTCACCCAAAGGGCCACCAACTGTGGCGATATTGGTGTTACCCGGTTATCCCTTACCGCAACGGACAACAATACAAATGGGTTATGGTTGGCAACTCAATCCCGTTTCGGGTCGGGTAATATTTCATAGTGGTTTAGACTTGACGGCGACGGTGGGAACCCCAGTTTTATCCGTTGGGATGGGAAAAATAGCCTTTGCGGGAGAACGGGAGGGGTATGGAAAATTAGTTGTAGTTAATCATGGGTCAGGGAAACAAACCCGTTATGCCCATTTAGACAATATTGGGGTAAAACTGGGTCAATCGGTAAAGTTAGGGGATGTATTGGGAACAGTCGGGACGACGGGACAACCGGATACCGATCAACCCCATCTCCATTTTGAAATTCGTTATAACTCCGATTTAGGATGGATTGCAGAAGATCCTAATCCTTATATTCAAGTTAAACGTTAAGATATAAACACAACTCTAGGGTTAGGAAATTATAAACTTCATGCAAAAGCGTCCCCATCCAATAGACTCAACAGAAATTACTCGCCGGGCTGCCGATCTCGTCAGTTCTGCGACCAATCGCTATCGGATTACAGTACAAGTCGCAAATCGGGCTAAACGGTGTCGTTATGAAGACTTTGATAATGGGGATGAGAACCCTACCAAACCTGTTTTACGCGCAATTATTGAAATGTCCGATGAACTAAATCAACCGCAAATTATCGCGGATCGTTAGATTGATCAATTGCGGTATTGGGTGTCTTTAACACCGTATTTATTGAGGTGATAAAGACTCCAAAATATCTTAATCTTATGTTTATGTTGAAATCTCGAAAACCCAAAAAACCAGTTAGTTTAAGTTTTCTATTAATCGCCGTTATAATTACCCTATTCATTGTTTTGGGTGGGTTTATGGATGGCCTGGAAATTCAAGGACTCGCCCAAACTCCGCCGCCAGAAATATCCTCCCCATCGGGACGAGTCAGGGTTTCAGAGGTGTGGAAGAAAGTCTATGAACAATTACCAAATTTGCCCCAGGAAAATCAATATCTTTCCCAGGAAACGGGAAAAGTCGCCGAAGATAATACCTTGATTGGTCGGTTAATTCGTTATCACATTTATGTGAAAGCTCGACCCACTCAATATCGTTTTGATTGGAAACTCACCTTAGCCGATTATCTCGGGGTGAATGAACCGATGTTAGTGTTAAGTTATCCGGGTCAGGAAGTATTAAAAGAAAATCCTTTAGTCGGGGATCAAAAAGCCATTCAACAGTTAAATAGAGTTGAACGGGATGCGTTAGTTAATACACTGGCGAGTTTATTTAATCCCAATTCTGTCAATAGTGACAATGGAACAATTCCAAAACCGAGCCCTGCTTCACCCACCGCTAAACCGCCAACCCCCTCCTTAATTCTCCTACCGGAGTCGGGAGATGCTCAACGGTTAAAATAACCCGGGGAATATGGAGAAAATTCTAAAAACCGGAACCGGATGGCGTTTAGGTTGGAACCCCCAAGCCACGGAATTTCATGGGTTAGTCGGGGGCGATACCTGGGCGATGGAATTGACCCAGGCGGAGTTTGATGATTTTTGTCGGTTGTTGTGTGAACTAGCCGATACCATGAGCCGAATGAGCCTTGAGTTGATGGATGAAGAAAAACTAGCCTGTGAAGCCGAAAGCGAGCGGTTGTGGATGCAGGTAGAAGGCTATGCTAATGCTTATACGGTGCTGTTGATTTTGAATACTGGACGGCGGGCGGAAGGTTCTTGGCCAGTGGAAGTGGTGGCGGAATTAGTACAAGCGACAAAAACCTTGAAAATCTTTTGAAATAGTCTTGACAAGTTTTTGTTTGCTATGCTACATTAGTTAATTGTGTCGGGGCGTAGCGCAGCTTGGTAGCGCACTACCTTGGGGTGGTAGGGGTCGCAGGTTCAAATCCTGTCGCTCCGATTCTAAATCGGTAACTATATTAAATAGTTGTGCATTAACAAATTGTTTATCCATATTTAGTTAGCCAAAAGGATTCTGTAATAGGAGTCCTTTTTTTACGAACTTTTAAATAGTAGCTGTTGATGAGCGTTCCTCAAGTACAGAAATAATTTGATCAATTGTAAAGTAAAGTCTTTGACTAGAGGAGATCCCATGGCAAGGCAAAAGAAACCCGATCAAAGAAATATAGATCAATATAATCACGAAAATCAGCAACGAGTGAATAATCCACCTGTGGGACTGGTTACGCCAGAAAGTGATCCTGATGGTGATAATAAAAATTATAGCTACGATCCGCACCTTGACCCGCAATTAGTTTGGGCTGGTAAGGCGGAACATACTAATTTTGAAGTGCCAACTGTATCTTTGCACGTTCACGAACGCATCGATCCGCGCAGCATTATAGAAGCAGTACGGAAGCAAAATCAAACTCAGGCTGTACAGTTATCTTTATTTGAAATACCTGAAGAAAATCCGCCTATTCGACAAGCGATTGAATTTTATAAACATCAGCATAATTGGAGTAACCGTTTAGTTGCTGGAGATTCGCTTTTAGTGATGAATTCCCTATTAGAAAAAGAGGGAATGGCGGGACAAGTACAGATGATTTATTTCGATCCGCCCTATGGAATTAAATATGGTTCAAATTTTCAGCCGTTTGTGAATAATCGGGATGTGAAAGATGGGAAAGATGAGGATTTGACTCAAGAACCGGAAATGATTAAAGCATTTCGGGATACTTGGGAATTGGGGATTCATTCTTATTTGACTTATTTAAGAGATAGATTGTTGTTGGCGAGGGAGTTGTTGTCGGAAAGTGGTAGTGTTTTTGTGCAGATTTCTGATGAGAATGTGCATCATGTTAGGGAATTGATGGATGAGGTTTTTGGAGTTAATAATTTTATTTGTATAATCTGTTTTCAAAAAACTGGAGGATTATCAAGCAATTTTTTAGCCAGCCGTTATGATTTTATTATTTGGTATGGTAAGGATAAACAGCAGACAAAATATAAACAACTTTATATTGAAAAAAGTTTGAATGCAGGAACAGCATCAAATTATACATGGCTAAAATTGGCTGATGGAAGCAACCGAGGAATGACTCAAGAAGAAAAACTGAATCCGTTAAAAATTCCAGTAGATGCAAAAATCTATAAGCCTAATGATATAACTTCCCAAGGAAATTCAGTTTTTCCATTTGAGTATCAGGGTAAAGTTTATTCAAAATCGTGGAAAACAAGTTTACATGGACTACAAAAACTTGGATATGCTGGAAAATTACATATCACTACGAATAGCATACAATATATTAGATATTTGGATGATTTTCCTTGTGTTGCCTTAACTGAACTATGGGAAGATACGGCAACAGGAAGTTTTACAGACCAAAAAATATATGTTGTTCAAACTGGAACAAAAACAATACAACGTTGCCTCCTAATGACCACCGACCCAGGCGATTTAGTCCTAGATATCACCTGCTTGCGAAAAGGAACAAAAATATTGACCCCCTCCCCAACCCTCCCCATGAATGGGGAGGGAGCCGGAAAATTCAAAGTCCCCCCGTACACGGGGGGATTTAGGGGGGGATTCACGGGAGATTTAGGGGAAGAAAAACTCATTCCCATCGAAGAAATACAACCCGGTACTTTAGTCTACAGTCACGACAACAAACCCCACCGAGTCCTACGCACCATCCAAAAAGAATACCAAGGAGAAATGATCGGGTTAACCTGTAAAAACAACAATACAACTATGTGGTTAACAGCCGATCATCGCGTACTAGCAAAACTTAGACCGCGCAGTTTAGGAGGTAATCAAGACTGGTCAGCAACCCCCTATAGTCACCTAGAACTTCGCCGAAAACTTCGTAAAGAAATGACACCTCCAGAGCAGAAATTGTGGGATGTTTTACGAGGAAAAAAACTAGAATTTAAGTTTCGTCGTCAACATCCTATCGGTCGATATATTGCTGACTTTTATAGTCGAGATGCTCATTTAGTTGTAGAAATAGATGGGGCAACCCACTTTGAACCAGAAGCAATAGAATATGATCGACAACGGGATAGTTTTATGCGTAGTCTTGGTCTTGATGTGCTGCGCTTTACGACAAAAGAAATTTACGAAAATTTAGAAGGAGTTTGTTTAGCAATTGAATCTCAATGTCGCATCCGCACTGAATCAATTGAGGGTGCGACTTGGGTTCAAGCGGGTAATCTAAAACCAGGAGATATTGTTTTTAGTGCACTTGTGTCCCCCCCCAACCCCCCGTGTACGGGGGGAGTAAGAGAGGCAGTAAGAGGGGGAAGTAAGAGAGGCAGTAAGAGGGGGAGAAATAGGGGTAGAAATAGGGGTAGAAAAGATTAGTCTTGAATGTGTTGAAATTGCAAAAGTAGAAAATTGTTGGTCAACTGAAACTGTTTATGATTTAGAGATTGAAGGTAGTCATTCTTTTATTACTGAAGTTTGTACAGTTCACAATTGCGGTAGCGGTACAACTGCCTACGTTGCCGAACAATGGGGACGCAGATGGATAACCTGCGATACCTCAAGAGTAGCAATAACCCTAGCCAAACAAAGGTTAATGACCGCCACCTTTGACTATTATCAATTAGCAAATTCCCAAGAAGGCGTAGGCGGTGGTTTCAAATACAAAACCGTCCCTCATATCACCCTTAAATCTATTGCCAATAATCCCGAAATTCGGGAAGGAATGAATCGCATAGAAATCGAACAAGCGATTAATAAATACGCCGACCAAGAAACTCTTTATGACCAACCATTATTAGACAAATCCAAAGCCAGAATTACGGGGCCCTTCACCGTCGAAGCCGTCCCCGCACCCACAGTTAAACCAATTGACGATATTATCAATCCAGCCATTCCTGATAATTCAATCGCCCTTTTAGGCTTTGATTATTATAACATAAAAACCGGAAATATCGAGTCTGGTAGTGTGGAAAAAATAGCTGTTTGGATGTTAGATATTGATTATGATGGGAGAAGCATTTTCCCCCGTCAAGTATTCTTTCCGATGGCCGGGGAAAAGGATGCTTGGTCGCGTGTTGCTAAGAATTTGAAAGCTGAAATCGATGAGGATTTAATTGAGTCTTATCAGGGAACTGTTTCGTTACCTTTTGAGATGTGAAAATATCAGCGCGTTGCTGTTAAAATTGTGGATGATCGGGGAATTGAAAGTTTGAAAATTATTCGGTTAACCTAAGAAACCCGGTTTCTGGGTAAGTGCTATAATCTAAACTATGACTCTGAATATCAATCAAACCTAAACCAAAAATGGAGTAATAAACCATATCAAATTATTCATCTACCTATCACTAAAATTGAAGACTAAAAGACTAATTACCCGAAAAAAAAGTTGGAGGTTTTCCCAATGACTCAAACAATATCCAAGTTAATAACTTTCGATGACTTTCTGGAATGGAAACCAGAAAACGGACACTATGAAATACATCGGGGAGCTATTGTAGAAATGCAGACTACAGGAAAACATGAAGAGGTTGTTGATTTTTTGCAGACATCTCTAATCCTAGAAACTGGTAGGCTGCAACTTCCTTATCGATTTCCTAAGAATGCTCTAGTTAAATCTCTGAGTGAAGAAACGGGTTATTTACCTGATATTTTGGTAGTTAAACGTGATGCTTTAGCCCTAGAACCTTTGTGGAAAAAATCCTCAACAATTACTCAAGGATCGTCTATTCCTTTAATCGTTGAAGTTGTTAGCACAAATTGGCGCGATGATTATGCACATAAAATGATTGATTATGAAGCATTAGGAATTCCCGAATATTGGATTGTAGATTATTTGGGTTTAGGTGGTAGCCGTTATATTGGTTCTCCAAAACAACCTACTTTATCGGTTTATCAGCTAGTAGATGGTGAGTATCAAATTAAGCTGTTTCGAGGAGATGAAAGAGTTGAATCAGTAGTTTTTCCAGAATTGAATTTGACCGCCGTACAGATTTTTAATGGTGAGTAAGTATTCAGACGATCAATCTTATTATAACAAAAAGCGTTTTACTATAATAAGATTTCGATCCAGCCGTCTTATTTCACTGAAATAACATAAGTTGACAAGACCTCAACCTTTGTCCCTCCGTCACCCAACTAAGTAGGTGGTCATAATTAAAGTTAAAATCCTAAATGCTGTAAGCCCTTTAGAATAAGGATTTTAGCTTTCGGTTTGTTGACGTTATTTATGCCCGCCTACTTATGCGATCTGATTGATACGATACATCCAACAAATTGAAGCATTATGTCATCACAAACTACAATTAATCAACTCATTATTACCTGATCGCACATTATTATCAATTGGGTTAGGATTAAGATGGCAATATAGTGATCGGATAACTGCACAGATTGACTGGGGCATTCCCTTAATTAAATTAGAGTCTAGCGATTGCAGTTTACAGGAACAAGGGATTTATTTCCTTTTCAACTGGAAACCCTTCTAACCCCGTAGTAAGCCCTTCAGGGCTTTCTCACCCCAAACTCCGTAAAGTTGAATTAATTGTTAGATCGAATTTCAGTATAATAGATAACAATTAATTGCAGCAAAAAATCATAATTTTTCGATCAGATTCCCCGGTTGCGGTGGGAATTTTCCAGAAAAAGGTTCAATTCATGGATAAACTCTTGCAATTAATTATACAATGGAGGGTAACACCCCTCATCAGGGTAATATTCAATTTTATTGAATTCAGATCTTCCATCTTGTATAAACAAATGGAGTTTTCCTAACCCAATTTTGATTGAGGGAGTGTCAAATCGTGGACAAACAAGTTCAATCCACTACTGTTTCCAACCCTTCCGACCCTGATCCCGATTATTTCCGTCGCTTCGTGGAATATCTGCCGACGGCTATGGCCATGGTTGACCCGCAACTGCGATATTTAGCCGTATCCCGTCAATGGCAACAGGACTATGGCGAAGGAAATATTAATTTAATCGGTTCTGCTCATCAACAATGGTTTCCCCATTTACCCGAAATTTGGTATCAGAATGCCCAACAATCTTTGGAGGGGAAATTGCCCCGTTGGGAACTGGAAACCTACCACCCTCAAGCTCAGGGTTCGACTCAGTGGAATAAATGGGTAGTGCAACCTTGGCAAACGGCATCGGGAGAGATTGGGGGGTTAATTTTATACTTGGAAGTGATTACGCCTCAAAAACAATTGCAAGAAAAATTAAAACTGACTCAAAAGGCATTTGATCAGGCGGCAACGGCTATTTTTTGGATGACTTTAGAAGGTAATTTTTGCTATGTGAATCAATCCGCTTGTCGGATGTTGGGCTATACGGAAAGTGAACTACTGCAACTAAATATTCATAATATTGATCCCGATTTAACCGCCGTGGTTTGGCAGGAATATTGCCAAGAATTGAAACAAAAAGGATCATTAACCTTTGAGTCCAGTTATCAAAGAAAATCCGGTTCCATTTTTCCGGTTAATTTTAAAATTAATTATTTAGAATTAGAGTCCTCCGATCCGACTTTAACCGTTGAAACCGAATTCGGTGCAGTTTCAGTTCCAGGTTTGCCCTTAATTTGTGGTTTTGCCCATGATATTTCTGAACAAAAATCTACGTCCTCTGCCATTTTAGCCTCCAAGGATCAATTAGAAGCGGTATTAAATGCCGTCCCCGGATTAGTTTCTTGGATTAGTTCCGATTTGAAATATTTAGGGGTGAATCGCCATTTAGCTAATTCCTATAATGTTCCGGCGGAAACCTTCATCGGGAAAGAGGTGGGATTTCTCCAAACTAGCCCAGAATTTAATCAATTTGTCTATGAATTTTTTGCTCAAGATTATTGGAAAAGTTCCCGGGAATTAACAGCAAATGTCCGAGGACTTCCTTGCACCTATTTAATTGTGGCCCAAAAATATCACCGAGGTTCGGCGGCGGTTTTTGTCGGTTTAGATATTACGGAACGTCAACAAATGGAACAGGCATTACGCAAAAGTGAAGAACAAGAAGCGAAACGACGAGCCGAATTAGAAACTATTTTAACTCAACTTCAACGCACCCAAACCCAACTGATTCAAACCGAAAAAATGTCATCCTTGGGGCAGTTGGTGGCGGCAATTGCCCATGAAATTAATAATCCCGTGAGTTTTATTTCGGGAAATATTGTTCATGCTAAAAATTATATTGAAGATTTAATGAATTTAGTCACATTATATCAACAGTATTATCCTGAAATTATTCCTGAAATTGCCGATGAGATAGAAGAAGTTAATTTAAGCTTTTTAAAGCAGGATTTACCCCGGATGTTAGAGTCGATGAAAGTTGGGGCTGAACGAATTAGAGATGTTGTGCGATCGCTACGTCATTTCACCCGTTTAGATGAATCTCAAATGAAGTTTGTTGATATTCATGAAGGGTTAGATAGTACAATATTAATCTTACAAAATCGTCTGCAAGCAAAAGCCGGAAGATCGGGTATTACTTTAGTTAAAGAATATAGTGCTTTACCCAAAGTGGGTTGCTATGCGGGACAACTAAATCAAGTGTTTATGAATTTACTTACCTACACCATTGATCGTTTAGAAGCTACCAGTTTTAAGGATGATTTAGTGGATCAACCTAAGATTATCATTCGCACCTATTTAGAGAATGAAAATACCGTGGCTATTTCGATTGCGGATAATGGAATTGGGATGTCGGAAATAGAACGGAAAAGTATTTTTGATCCGTTTATTCCCCCACAATTACAGGGAAAAGGCACCAGTTTAGGATTATCAATTGCCTATCATTTAGTCACGGATAAACACCACGGAGAACTTACTTGTTTTTCAGTATTAGGAACCGGAACTAACTTTTTAATTGAAATTCCTTTAGGGAATTAGACTTTAGTAATTGTTAATTTGTATATCACCAACCAGGGATGAGGCTGGCAATACTTTAATATTTTACTCATCCATATTGTTGTATAGCAACCGCCAAGGCAGTTAGGACACCAGACGGATATTGGAACCCAGACGGTGAAGTATTTCTCCCCAGTTCCCTCCCCCCCTAGCCCCCCGTGCACGGGGGGTTTGGGGGGGCTGTTCCCTGCTATAAGCGATCGCCGATAATTAAGTTACGACCTAAAACAGTAACATCCTGACCTAAAGAATGTAATTTCAACGCCAATTTCTGCCCTAAAAATCCAGTTCCCCCCGTAACTAAAACCCTTTTCATATTCAGACTTGAATCAAAAAATTATAACGGTTCAATTTCAATGGAAACCCCAGTTTTTTTAGCATCGGGATCGAATTCAACAGTTAATTGGGGTAAACAACTTAAACGGTCATCAATTAATACCCCTGCACCATTTAAGGTTAAGGCATCTAAACAAGCACCTGCTAAATTATCAATATCGGAATTTGTCCGATGATTTCCTAATAATTTAATCACAATTGCTGCTTTGCGTAAAGGAAATTTATGGGTAATATTTTGTTCTGAAATTTGCCGATAGATTTCTACTTCTGCATGATTTCGCCAAGCGCGATAACGGGGCGGTAAATAGGTTCCATTTTTGGTTACCCGAGGACGAGCTTTCGGAACAACAACGCCAGGAATCATTAATTTAATAATTTCTGCGGGTTGTTTCGGGGGTTTTGGCGGGTCAATGGGTGGAGGTTCCGGGGGATTAATAGCAGTAAATTCAACATCAATACTGGACTCTTTATGGATAATTTGAATCCGAGTTACAGGAGATTCTAATACTTCTAATGGTTCCTGAATTGTAGTGGTTAATTCAGAAATTCCATGTAGAGACGTACCATGGTACGTCTCTACATGGCACTCTGGATTTAATAACGGAAATTCGGGTTTTGGAGGTAGAATTTGAGAGGATTTATCAGAAATATTTTTAACTTCATCCGTTGAATTAAGAGCTTGAGAATATGGTATAATTGGGATAACTAGAGTTTTTGTGGGTTGAGAAATAGAATCAATTGTTGAGGAAAAAATACCTGGATTTACCCCAGGCATTTTTTGGGCAATTTGCATATACATGGTGGCAGTTTGTTGGGAAAAGGTGAAATGTTCCTGAAACCAAACTTGCCAATGTTCCGGGGAGAATTGAGTTTGAACGTGCAGCAACCATTCTCCCGCATTCCTAGCATGAATTAAGGAGGTTTGTGGGGAATCTAAACACTGTTTGTGTTCTTGATTAATCCGTTGGGCAAAATCATCTAAAGTCGGTAAAGGGGGCTGAGAATCGCTGAGGATTTGTAAATAGGTAGATAACATTAAATAAAAGTTTTGAAGTGCAACGGGGCTGCGATAGAAAATTTCCCCCATTGATAAAAATGGGGAAGTTACAGAATCGGAATGGGGGTAAAATTTTTGATTCACCGACGGTAATCAAGATAAGGATTAATGCAGACAATTCAGTTAAGTTGTAGCATCTTTAATCCAAAATTATCAGTTTTGTTTTGTGATGTCTGATTTAACTAAAACTCCGGGTTCTTTTTGGATGGGTAACACATCTAAAATATCCTCTTGGGCGCAATACTGCAAGTCTTCATAACACCCTAAACGTAATAATCGTTGACCATGACTGGCATGATTTAACAGTTCAAACAGGTTATTTTGCCATTGGGAATAAAGGGAAATAGCGGCAAAAACTTCATCATTTCCCGCAAAATCATCTAAAGGATAACCCATTTCATGAACTAAATTTTGGGCCACTGCTCCGGCACAGGCGGTGTCTTCGAGGGAAAAACTACCTTCCCAACCAGAACCTAATACCCAAACTGTTTCTGGACTTTTGGCGATCAAATATTCCACAATGGCCCGTCGATTAATAAAAGCGGCGGTCAAGACGACCGGAGTGGCTTGTATCCTTTCTAAACTGCGGGTTCCGTTGGTGGTGGTCATAAACAATCGTTTGTTTTTGACAAATTCTGGGGTACAACTCAGGGGAGAATTGCCTAAATCAAATCCTTCTACCTTGGCCCCACCCCGTTCACCGACCCGGATGCGTTTATCGGCGGGCCAGTTCTCGCTGGTTTGCATCAACGAGTCAATATCACTGAAAACCTGCACCGCCTCGGCTCCAGCGTTTAAAGCGGTGGCAATGGTGGTGGTGGCGCGTAAAACGTCCACGACGATGGCACAGTCGGGAAGAACATTCGCAGGGGCTAGTTCAGGAGTATGATAGACAAAAAATTTCACGGTTGGGGTTATGGTTGATAAAATTGTCAGTTTTTATTTTACATAGAATTTGATCAAAAATTGATCATTAGATGAATTAAATCTTAAATTGACTAATACTTTTAGATAATTGTAGCATAGTTTTATGAATAATCAACGAATTTTATTTTTAAGTAATGGTCACGGTGAGGATACTTGTAATGGGGAGATTATTAAGCCGTTATTATCTTTAGATATAAATGTTGAAATAGCCGCCGTTCCTATTGTGGGAGAGGGTAATATTTATAAAGAGTTGGGAGTTACAATTTTGACCCCGACTCGAACTTTGCCATCGGGAGGATTTTTATATATGAATCCTTTGGTTTTTTTACAGGATATTGCATCGGGTTTAATTGGTTTATTGGGGAAACAATTAAAAATTATTTGGAAACAGGCTAAGGATTATGATATTTTAATGGTGACGGGAGATATTGTGGTAGCAGCGATCGCTTATTTCACAAAAAAACCCTATATAATTTTTCTGTCTGCCTATTCTAGTTATTATGAAGGTAAACTAAATTTAGGGTTAATTCTGCCGTTTTTTCTTAATTCTCCTCGCTGTTTAGCTATATTTACCCGTGATAATTTTACCGCAGAGGATTTACAAAAACAAGGAATTAGAAAAGCTCAATTTGTCGGGACTCCCATGATGGATAATCTGACTCCCAGGGGAGTTAATTTAAACCTTGATTCTGCATCCCTAATGATTGCGTTGCTTCCTGGTTCTCGTATTCCTGAAGCTAGAAATAATTTAATCTTGCTGTTAAAATTAGTGGAAATGATTGATCAAATTAGTTCCCAAAAAATTCAATTTCGGGTAGCTGCGGTGGGGAGTTTAATGGCAGAATTAGATCAAATTGCAATAGGTTTAAATTGGCAACATCAAAACGGCAGATTAACTAATAAAGATGGTTTAGAGGTTATTTGTTATTCTGATAGTTTTGCCGATATTTTAAACGCGGCTAATTTAGTTCTAGGAATGGCGGGAACTGCGAACGAACAAGCGGTCGGTTTGGGCAAACCTGTGATTACAACTCCTGGGAATGGCCCCGCATTTACCTATCGGTTTGCCGAGGCACAGTTAAGGTTATTAGGATTATCAATTCAACTAATCGGAACTAAACCTGCGGATGATTTCATCTTAAACCAAACTGCCCAAAAAGTCAAGCAAACCTTAGAAAATACCGAGTATTTAAAATTATGTTTAAATAATGGAGAGCAGCGCATGGGAAAATCTGGAGGAAGTTTGAAAATTGCTCAGTTTATTATAAACTCGGTTTCTGGAAAATTATCATGAAAAATTTTTTATTCAGTAGTTTAATATCCCTATTAAGTTTATCCCAGCCCGTTTGGGGTCAAACAAATTCCCTGGCTAAAAACCTTTGTCCTGGAGAACTAGAACCTACAATTAATGCGATCGCAAATCGTCCTCAATTTCAACGGTCACGATGGGGAATTTTAATAGAAACCCTAACTACAAATATAACCCTTTATGAGCGAGATAGTCAATATTATTTTATTCCCGCTTCCACCGTTAAACTATTAACCACCGCCGCCACCTTACAAAAATTAGGAGCAAATTTTAGGATTAGAACTTCTATTTATGGAGACACTCAAGGCAATATTTATATTGTCGGGAGAGGCGACCCCAGCTTAACAGAAGTTCAACTGCAAGATTTAGCCCAACAGTTAAAAAATCAAGGCATAAATCAGATTAATCAATTAATAGCTGTAGATGGTTATTTTACAGGTTCACCCATACATTCAACTTGGCAATGGGAAGACATACAAGCGGGTTATGGCGCACCAATTAATAGTTTAATCTTAAATCAAAATTCCCTAGATTTAATCCTATCTCCCCAAACCGTAGGACAACCCCTAAAAGTTACCTGGGTACGTCCCGAACAAGCAACGGGATGGACAATAGATAATCAAACCCGAACTGTTAGAGAAAATGAACCGGAATTTGTTAATATTGGACGAGATTTAAGCCAACCTATTATTAGGATTTTGGGACAATTAAGAGTTAATGGAGAACCAGAACCAGTTTATGCGGCTGTTATCGAACCGACCAATAACTTTATCCAACAATTTCAGAAAATTTTAATTAATTCTGGAATCAAAGTATTAAAAACCTCAATTTCTTCTAATTTTTCCTATCCAGAAACAGAATTAGCATTTGTAGAATCTCCACCTTTATCTGAATTAATTAAAACCCTGAATTTGGAAAGTAATAATGTTTTTGCTGAATCTCTATTAAGAACATTAGGGGCGCAAAATTCTCGTTCCGATAGCGTAGAATCGGGATTAAAAGAAATCAAATTAATTTTAAGTAAATTAGGAATTAATCCTAATAATTATCAATTATTTGATGGTTCAGGACTCTCTCGAAATAATTTAGTTACGCCCTTAGTATTAGTACAAACCTTGAGAATGATGGCGGCTTCTTCTAATGCAGAATTATATAGAAATTCTCTCCCGATAGGGGGAGTTAGTGGAACTTTAAAAGCACGGTTTAAAGACAATTCTGCCACAGGAATTGTACAAGCTAAAACCGGAACTATGAGAGGAGTTACATCCTTAGCGGGGTATATTTCCCCCCTAAATTATCAACCATTAGTTTTTAGTATTACCATTAATCAAAGCAACTTATCTCCTGAAGAACTCAGACAAGCAGTTGATGAAATAATATTATTATTAACACAATTAAAATCCTGTCCCTAAACCGTTGTTGCGCTTTAGCACATCTTATTATTCTATTTTAATCAAGATGCGCTTAAGCGCAACAACGTTTGGTATAATTATGATTAAATATAATCAATAAGAGTTGATAATGAACCTACCTACAGCAACCTTATTAGTTTCTTGTCCCGACCAAAAAGGTTTGGTTGCCAAAATTGCTAATTTTATTTATTCTAATGGAGGAAATATTATTCATGCCGATCAACATACGGATTTTAGTGCTAATATTTTTTTAACCCGAATTGAATGGCAATTAGAAGGATTTAATTTACCCCGTGAGGTGATTTCTCCTGCGTTTAGTGCGATCGCAAAACCTTTAAATGCCAATTGGCAACTACGTTTTTCCGATACCATTCCTCGGTTATCCATTTGGGTTACAAAACAGGATCATTGTTTATTAGATTTACTCTGGCGATGGCAAGCTAAAGAAATTATTGCGGAAATTCCATTAATAATTAGTAATCATGCTAACTTAAAACCTATTGCCGATCAATTTGGGATTAATTTTTATCATTTACCCATGACAGCAGAAAATAAATTAGAACAAGAGAATCAACAATTAGAACTTTTAAAAAAATACCAAATTGATTTGGTAGTTCTCGCTAAATATATGCAGATTTTAACTCCTAAAATTGTCGATAATTTTTCCCAAATCATCAATATTCATCATTCATTTCTGCCAGCTTTTGCCGGAGCAAATCCCTATCAAAGAGCGCACGAACGCGGGGTTAAAATTATCGGTGCAACCGCCCATTATGTAACCGCAGATTTAGACGAAGGGCCAATTATTGAACAGGACGTCGTGCGGGTCAGTCATCGGGACACCGTAGCAGATTTAATTAGAAAAGGCAAGGATTTAGAACGATTAGTTTTAGCTAGGGCGGTTCGTTTACACATTCAAAATCGCGTGTTAGTCTATGGAAATCGAACCGTTGTTTTTGCTTAAATACTCAAAGGAAATGATCAAATGAGCCAAACTTTAGAAGATTTACAAACAGAATGGGACGCGATCAAAGATCAAATTAATGCGGTCAAAGCTGAATATAATAGGTTAAGAAGTAAGCGTTCTAACTTTCATGTTACTGTTTTATTTTCCTTGGATTCTTCCCCAGAATCCTTAGCCACCTTACAACAACAAACCCAAGACGAAGCCCAGCGTTGGTCATTGAATTTACAACAACTCGATCAAGAAATTCAAGCCACTCGGATTAAATTAAGACAAGTTAGGGCTAAACTCGCCGTTAAACAGGCTCAAATTAATCGCTTTCAGGCTCAAAAAAATTGGATTGAACTTAAAAAAAATTGTGATCGTATTAATCAATTAGCTAATAGTTTACAAGAAGAAATTTTTTTATTATGTAAAAACGCAGAAAATTTTCAACCTATTTCTGAAGACTGGCTGCCTAAACATCCTCAATTATTGGAATTAGAAACCATAAATATTCCCTATGTTAAAATAGAGGATAAACAATTTAAGCTAACCAGTAAACCAATTAATTTTAATCTGGAATGAAGGTAAAACCGTGGATTAATATTTTTTTGTGGATGGGAATTGCGATCGGAATTATTGTCGGATGTTATGCTGGATTGCCCGATGATAAAATAGAGTCAATTTCCTCCCATTCTCAAACTCAAATTACACCTTATCCTGCCTTGATATCTCCTCAACTAGATACAATTGATCCGCCTCAACTATGGAGTCATATTAAAGTGTTAGTAGGAGAAAGATTTCAAGATTCTGATCGACAAAGGGTGCGAAATTATTTGATCAAACAATTGGAATTATTCAACTTTGCTCCCAGTTTACAATCCTTTGATCAAGGTGTTAATATTGTAGCGGAACACCCAGGAACCGATCCAAAAGCCGGAGTAATCTTACTCGCTGCCCATTATGATACTGTTCCCAATTCTCCGGGTGCTAATGATAACGCCAGTGGGGTAGCGGTAATTTTAGAAATCGCCCGTTTATTGGCTCAAAAAAACACACTTCGGGGATTAAAGATTGTCTTTTTTGATCAAGAAGAAGTCGGGCTTTTAGGAAGTTTTGCCTTTACGGAAAAACCCCAAAATTTGACAAATTTACAAGCCGCAATTATATTAGATATGGTAGGTTATGCCTGTCATTTACCCGGCTGTCAAACCTATCCTTCAGGAATTGCTATAACTCCCCTTTTAGAAGCTACTGGAGTTGAATTTTCAGACCGAGGAGAATTTTTAACCGTAGTGGGAGAAATTCAAAATTTATCACTATTAAAAGTGTTTCAAAGGGTTAGTAAATCCATTAAAATATCAACCTCTAATTCCGTTCAATTTCCGCCCCTTGTAGCCGTACCTATTCCCTTAAAAGGTTTGCTCACACCGGATGTTTTACGCAGTGATCATGCTCCCTTTTGGTATCAAGGTATTCCGGCGGTTTTAATCACCGATACGGCGAATTTGCGATCGCCCCATTATCATCAACCTAGTGATACAATGGCTAATTTAGATCCCAACTTTTTTGAAGGATCAGCCACAATCATTTATAATGTAGTTGCTGAAATTCTAAATAGTCAGACCCCCTTTAATATTCCCCCTTCCCTTAATTAAATCAATTATTTATGATCTAATATGAAGACTCAAGAAAACCTACGACAGCTATTATTTGATCTGGATCATCAAGGTTATAAAGCTTATAAAGATATTGTAGGGACTTATGAATTTCCCAATTTCACCCTAATTATTGATTATGTTCAAGGCGATCCCTTTGCTGCACCGAGTAAATTCCGTGTTCAAATTCCCCCAACAATTGCCGGATTTCCTGCTGAATTATACCGCACCCACAGCCGTGAAATTGCCCTGCGAGACTATCTAATTCGTGAATTTGATCAAAATGCAATCGAGATTAGTAGCCATCGGGGAACGGGCAAAAGTGGCATGATTGCGGTGACAAAAATGGGTCAGGAAATATTAGAACGGACGGCTGCTTCCACTTCAGAAAAAGGGGTAGAAATGCGTTTTTTTGTCGGACTTCCTGCCCGGGGACGCAATATTTTAGGTCGTCAAGCCACGATGATGATTTGTGATGATATTCCCACCCTAGTAGACCGATCTTTAAGATATCAAAATTTAGATAAACAGGCTATTAAACATCATATTGAAACGGCAGAAGATGCGGATTATTTACGGGAAAAATTAGCCGAAAAAGCGTTAGTTGCCTTTGTCGCCAATGGTGCAATTTTACCCCGTAAAAGTGGGGTTGATAGTCGCCCTTTGACAGAAAATGTGATTACTTTTCAATCCCCAAAATCCTTAGAAGTGGAGTTTAATTGTCCCAACCAAGGATTAATTAAAGGCATGGGAATTTCTCAAGGAATCACTTTAATTGTCGGTGGCGGTTATCATGGGAAATCAACCTTATTAAAAGCAATTGAACTAGGGGTTTATAATCATATTCCTGGGGATGGTCGGGAATTTGTGATTACCAATCCATCGGCGGTAAAAATTAGGGCGGAGGATGGTCGCAGTGTGGCGGGAGTGGATATTTCTGCATTTATTAATCAATTACCTCAAGGTCGTTCGACAACGCAATTCTCCACGGAAAATGCCAGTGGAAGTACCTCCCAAGCTGCTAATATTATGGAAGCATTAGAGGCATTAGTTTTAGCCGAAAATTCTCCCTCAATTCCGGCGGTATTATTAGTAGATGAAGATACCGCCGCCACTAATTTTATGATTCGCGATCGCCGAATGCAAGCATTAATTTCTAAAAATCAAGAACCAATTACTCCTTTTATTGATAAAGTTCGCCAACTTTATAATGATTATTCTGTGTCTACTATTTTAGTTATGGGAGGTAGTGGGGATTATTTTGATGTCGCAGATCAGGTAATCGGAATGGAGAATTTTCAAGCCGTAGAATTAACCGCAAAAGCCAAAGAAATCGCCTATCAATATAGTACGGGTCGCACCTTAGAAGGGGGTGAAAACTTTGGTGTTATTCGTCCGCGAATTCCTCTTTCTGAAAGTTTAGATCCTAGTCGGGGACGTTGGGATGTGCGGGTGAAGGTTAGGAATGTGGATGAGGTATTATTTGGAACCGAAGATATTGATGTTTCTGCGGTGGAACAATTGGTTTCTCAAGATCAATTACGCGCGATCGCAGCGGCAATGGTTTATGCTAAACAACAGTATATTAATGGAGAGAAAACCCTACCTCAAATTTTAGATCAAATTATGAATGATATTGCTACCAAAGGATTAGATATTATTGCCCCATTTCCCCAAGGAGATTTAGCAATATTCCGACGATTTGAATTAGCTGCGGCTATCAATAGAATTAGAACCTTAGAAGTCAAACAATCTTAAATTAATCCTCCCTTAATAAAGGGAAAATGGATAGTTAAACCTTGATAAATTCTCTAATTCATTTAACTTTTTATTGACAATTATTAATGATTATGCCCCCTATTCCTCTCCGAGTTATGGTTATTTTTGGGACTCGCCCAGAAGCGATTAAATTAGCCCCTGTAATTCAACAGTTAAAACAAACGTCTGGATTTGATACCCAGGTGGTTTTAACTGGTCAACATCGAGAAATGGTGGCCCAGGTGATGACGTTATTCAATTTAACCGCAGACCAAGATTTAGACATCATGGAAGCGCGGCAAACATTAACGGATATTACCTGTAAAAGTTTACGGGGATTAGAAGATTTATTCAAACAATTAAATCCCCATTTAGTATTAGTTCAAGGAGATACAACCACGGCTTTTGCTGCAAGTTTAGCCGCTTTTTATCAAAAAATTACCGTTGGTCATGTTGAAGCTGGATTACGCACCAATGATGTGTTTAATCCCTATCCTGAAGAAGCAAATCGGCGGTTAATTTCTCAGTTAACCCAATTACATTTTGCCCCCACGACTCAAGGGGTTCAAAACCTGAAAAATTCGGGGGTTTTAGGAGAAATTCATCATACTGGAAATACGGTTATTGATGCTTTATTATCCGTTGCTAAACAACAACCTCAACTCCATATTCCTGAATTAAATAATAGTTCCTATCGGTTAATTTTAGCCACAGTTCATCGGCGGGAAAATTGGGGAAAACCCCTAGAAGGAATTGCAGAAGGATTCCTAAAAATTCTGAATGAATTTCCTGATACGGCCCTATTATTACCTTTGCATAAAAATCCAACGGTTAGGGAACCTTTAACCGAAAAATTAGGGAATCATCCCCGGATATTTCTCGCCGAACCTTTAGATTATACCGAATTAGTGGCGGCGATTGATCGCTGTTATTTTGTATTAACGGATTCCGGGGGATTACAAGAGGAAGCACCCAGTTTAGGAAAACCGGTATTAGTATTAAGAACAACTACAGAACGTCCTGAAGCTGTGGAAGCAGGAACCGCTAAATTAGTTGGGACAAGATCACAGGATATTTTTACAGAAGCGAGTCTATTATTAAAGAATGAAATTGCCTATCAAAATATGGCAAATGCCATTAATCCCTTTGGGGATGGTCACGCTTCGGAACGGATTATTAATATTATCAAAAATTATTTTAATCCTATCAACAATTAAACCAACACCGTTGTTGCGATTCATCGCATCCTAAACCGTTGTTGCGATTTATTGCCGAGGTACTGTTAAAGTGGGAAGAAAGCCCTGAAGGGCTTACTACGTAAGGGTTAGGAGCGTAAACCGAAATAGGTTAAAATTAAATCTGTATTTCCTGTATTACTAATTTCGTGAATTTCCCCAGGTTCGACGGCAATACAAACCCCTGGTTTTAATTGATAATCTATACCATTAATACGGATATTTCCTAAACCAGATTCCACAAAAAATACCTCAGACATATCAGCATGGGAATGACCGCTCGCAATTTGTCCGGGGGCAAAACACGCTTGAGAAAAGTTAGTTAAGTGGGGTAAATCTTCTAAACTCAACATCACTTTTTTTTTGATTGCTGGGTTGTGAGAAACTTCTTGTTCTGGAATTTGGTTTAAATCTGTTATTTTCATAAAACTTTAAATTTAAAAGTTATATTATTATAACATTTTTATGATAATATTCCCTACATCTATTAATCTATAGCGATCAGTAATCGCTGATTTTTCAACCTTGATAAATCTTAATATTTATTATGAAAAGTAAACTCAAACTCAAAAAAGTATCCGATGATGCCGTCATCCAAATGCGCCAGGATTTAATAGCTGAATCTACTCTGTGCTTTAACTATATCGTCCTGGTGATTACAGCTTGTTTAATTGCTACCTTTGGATTATTAAGTAATAGTACCGCCGTGATTATTGGGGCGATGTTAGTGGCTCCGATTATGTTACCCTTGCGGGGATTAGCCTTTGGTCTTTTAAAAAGTGATCAAGAATTATCTCGCCGTGGTATTATCTCGATTATTGTGGGAACGGTGGTGGCACTAATATTATCAATGATCTTAGGAAAAGTAACCGGGATTCAAGATTTTGGTTCGGAAGTTTTAGCCCGAACTGAACCGACATTAATTGACTTGGGAATTGCTGTTGTAGCGGGGGGATTAAGCGGTTTTACCAAGGTGGAAAAGGGGATTAGTGATGCAGTAGCCGGAACCGCAATTGCGGTGGCTTTAATGCCTCCTTTATGCGTGGTTGGTTTAACTTTATCTCAAGGTTTTTATGATTTAAGTTATGGCGCAACCTTACTTTATTTAACTAATTTAATTGGGATCGCCCTAGCTTGTATGATCGTTTTTATTTTAGCCGGTTATTCCAGACTGCGAAAACAATTTGCTTTAACTTTATTTATTGCTGCTGCTTTAGCTATTCCTTTAGGAATTAGTTTTTTACAGTTCGTAACTCAACTGCAACTACAAACTGATTTAAGAAATATTTTTGAACAGCAAACCTTAACGGGACAACGGGTAGATTTACAGGAAACTTATATTGATTGGAAACAAGATCCTCCTATTGCTTATTTAAAAGTTCGAGCTACCGAACCTGTTACTCCAAGACAAGTCGGTTTAGTTCAAGATTTTATTAATCAAAAAATGAGGCAGAATTTTACATTAGTTTTTTTAGTGGAAGACATTGAACGAGTAGAGGCGGAAAAGGAATAGATATTAACCCTTAATTCTTACTCCTTTGCACCCTATTATCACCTGTTATTAAAAACCACCAAAATCAAGGGGACTGGATACAGGACTGGTGAAAACAAAATAAATAATTCCTGACCCTAATAATGTAATTGCTAAACTAAATAAAATCACCCAACGGTCAGGGGGTTCATAACTATCTTCTTCAATATCTCGACGGACAACAAAATATTGAAACGTCGATAATAATACGGTTAATAAACCTACCCCGGAAAATAATAATCCTAATTTCCAGCCATAACCGGGGCCAGGGACAGCAATGGGTTGAAAAGCGCGCAGACGTAAAATCACCACCCCAAATCCCATTAAACCAACCGCAGTTCGCATCCAAGCTAGATAGGTACGTTCATTGGCTAAATGATCTCGAACCCGGGAGGGATTGAGTTTTTTTCGCTTTTGATTAGTTTCAGGTTTAGAGTCTGGTAAGTCCATCGATTTAGAGGAGTTAGTTTCGGTATAATCTTCAGTTTTCATTGTTTAGAATTAAAAAAAATAGAGAGAACTGTCTTAACCTAGATTGTGGAAATTGCCAGTAGTCAATTTATGATTGAAGGGTTTCAGAAATAGCCCCTTAATTCTAAAATTCAACTCAGGTTATTTTATCGGGACTAGAAAATAAGACCCAAGCATAACTAATGAACAGGGCTAGAAGTGCTAATAAAAGGTTCTCTTTGACGATCAAAACTCCTAAACCAATTAACACACAGGGAACAAAGGTATGACCATACCCGGTTAAAATTCTGGAAATAGCGGGAAAACGGGTTAACCGATAGGCAAGATAACACCAAACCCCTACCAGGAATAAAAATGTACATATTATGGTTAATAGACTTTCCCAACTACTACTGGCAAATAGGGTAAAATAAATCGCAATATTATCACTACCATTGGCAACCGTTATCGCTGCAACTCCATAGATTTGAGGAGATAACCAATTTTGCCAGAAAGAAGGGTTATTTGATATTTTTAGAGTTTCTACATCTTTTAAATCTTCCTCCTTGTCTGTTTTGGATTTTAATAGATAAGAAATCCCAAAAATCACCGGAACTACACCTAACCAGCGAATCCAATCATAAGGAATAAATAAACTGCCAAAAAAACCGGGCAAACTGGCAAGTAAGAGCAGAACAAATCCTAAATATTGACCGATGATAATTTGGCGAGGGCGGAACTGATCATTGACTTTGGAAAAAAATAGGGTGAGGATGAGAAGATCATCAACATTTGTGGCGGTAAAGGTGGCAATTCCAGTGAAAATATCAGCAATTAATGGGTTCATTTTTTAGGGTTTTTTGTGTTCTTAGTCTTCTGAATTCGTTCCCTCAGTATGTGTTGGAGTTTTAGGACGAGGAATTCGTTGCCGTTTATAAAAGGGTTTATAAACTCGTAGCCGATAAATTGAAGTCAGTTTGACTTTTTTGAACCCTCTTAAAATGAGTAAGGTCATTAAGGTTCCAATTAAACTCATCCGCCATAATCCACATCCAGCGGCAGTTCCTAAACCTGCGGTTAACCATAAAGCTGCTGCCGAAGTTAGTCCTTTAACTTTGGGTTTAAGATTGGGTCTTGACTGCTGCAAAATAATTCCTGCCCCAATAAATCCCACTCCCGTTGCAATGCCTTGAATACTACGACTCAAAGCATTAGTTGAGTTAAGATCAAACCCGGCTTGTAGGGTAATCATCACAAAAATTGCAGCCCCTAAGCTAACAACCATATAGGTTCTCAGTCCGGCTGGTCTACTTGGTTGCTCACGATCTAATCCAATCACACCTCCAATTAACAAAGCTATTCCTAAGCGGAAAATAATGGTTAACCAGTCATCGGACAGAAAAAACATTGGGTTAGAATTGACAGCCATTGATAATATAAACTCCAAGGAAAGATTCTAATTATTCTCGATAACCTGATCATCAAGTTTATCAAGTTAGTTATCAAAAAAACTAACTAATTAAATTTCATAATGCCAAAAAGGTTGATGTCCAGGGAGAATAATAAATTGCCGATTCAACCGTTCAATGATACCTTGCTGTTCAAATTCTTTCAAAAGTCGGGTGACAGTGACTCGTGTTGTCCCGATACTTTCAGCAATTTCCTGATGGGTTAAATGAAACTCAATCAGTTGTCCATGGGGAACATCACTACCAAATTTGTTGGCTAATAAGATGAATAGTTTATGTAAAGCTGCATCAACGGGACGAGAATGGACAATTTCTAAAAAGGTTTGCAGTTGATGAATATGTTCAATTAATAGGGGATGTAAGTCATCAAATTCAGAGATGGGAACGGAGGTTGCCTGAACGGGGGTGACACATTCCATATAGTAGGGGTCAGATTTCGATAAAACCCGGGATACCACATCCCCTACCCCCCATAAACCCAGGGTAACAACGGTTCCATTTTCCAGGTAGGTGAAGGTACGCACAACACCCGACTCAATTCTCCACAGGTGATCCCGTCTTGCCGGAAGTTGGTCACGACGCTGGAAGTAACGCTGTTGCTGACTAAATTCAGGGGCAATCCTTTGAGCTAAAGTCATGTAAGATACAGACTAAGTGAAATTCAACTAGAATTGTAAAGCATATTACCTCAATTTGCATTAGAATACAATTATGATTGTATTAAATTCTGTTTATTCCCCATTCAGACTAATCCCAATCCCCTGATTATGCGCGAGGTAAGTGACTTTATAATGGCTGGAATGACCCTAGAGCAACTGCGAATTTTTTTGGCTGTGGCGGAACATCTACATTTTACCCGGGCGGCTGAAGGCCTTTATATTACCCAACCTGCGGTGAGTGCTGCGATTCATAGTTTGGAAACGGAATATCGAGTTAAGTTATTTCATCGGATTGGTCGCCATGTTGAAATTACAGAAGCGGGAGAATTACTACAACTTGAAGCCCAAAAAATATTGGAACAAGTGGCTTTAACTGAACGGGGATTAAGAGAGTTAAATAATCTCCAACGGGGGGAGCTAAAATTAGGTTCTAGTTTAACCATTGGTAACTATTGGCTACCGGAAAAAATTAGTCAATTTCAACGGCAATATTCAGGAATTATGGTCAATTGCACCTTAGCAAATACGGAAGAAATTTGTTTAGGGACAGCCAACGGACAGTTTGATTTAGGCTTAATTGAAGGAGAAGTAAAACCTTCCCTGCAAAAATTGTTAAATCAAGAGGAAATTGGTAGCGATCGCTTATTAATTGTTGTCGGACAATCCCATCCTTGGTTTGCGCGAGAACAGGTTGATTTAGCCGAACTCAAAAATACGGATTGGGTAATGCGAGAACCGGGTTCTGGGACTCAACAACGTTTGGAAGAAGCATTGCAAAATTGGGGAATTAACCTGAATGAATTAAAGGTTATTTTAGTTTTAAATACCGGAGAAATGGTGAAAGCTATTGTCGAAGAAGCTCATGTGGCGGCGGGAATTTCTGAACTGATGGTTAAAAAAGAATTAAAATTAGGATTGTTAAAAGCAATTAGGATTATTGATGATCGTCAAAATTCTGGTCAAGAATTAGAATTAATTCGACCTTTTTTAAAAATTAAACATTACCAACGGTTTCAAACCCAAATTTCTCAAACCTTTGAAAAAATGTTATTATTAAATGACATAAATATATAATAGATCAATCAACGATTAAGTAAGGTGTCCAGATTGAATCTATGAATTGACTTATCATCCAGAACTAAGGGTAGTTTTCCATTCCATTGAGCAACAACTTGCCTTTGCAATATTTGTGGAGTTAATGTTTTTTGCAACAAAGCATTAGCTTCCGCTTCTCCTTTAGATAAATTAACTTTAGCTTCAGCTTCCTTAATGGCTTTTAAAACTAAAAAACCAGCTTTTTTAGCATCCTGTTCAGCAATTTGTTTGGCTTCCACAGCATCCATAAACCGTTGGGAAAAATGAACATGAACCAGAGAAATATTATCCACTTGAATATGATAATTAATTAATTGACCCGTTAATAAATTATCAACTTCTGATTTAACATTTTCTCGGCGAGTAATAATTTCTTCGGCGGTATATTTTGCCATTACTGCTTTGAGAATTTCTTCAATAACCGGATTAATAATCGCTTCTATAATAGCATTTTCATCCCCAATTTGTTGAAATGCTAAATTGGCTTCTTCTGGAATAATATGCCAATTCAATGCTACATCGGTAAACACCTCTTGTAAATCTTTTGATGACGCCTCTGCGGATATTTCCTGTTTTTGAATGCGGACAGTCATCTTTTGTACGGTTTCCGCCACAGGAATAATAAAATGCAATCCTTCACCCAAAATTTCAGTCTGAACTTTACCGAAAACCATAAAAATTCCCCTTTCTCCAGCATTAATAATTACCAGGGGATTTAAAAATATCAGGAGTAATAATAACAAAAAAAATAGATTAAGGGGTTTTAACAATTCTGAATATCTGGGCATTATCGGATCACAATTTAGTGGTTAGGCATCTGATCAGATCGATCACTAGGATATCAAACTGATAAGGCAATTCTAGGAAATATACCAATAGAAGTTAAAATGATAGCTAGGGGTTCAAGTTGGGAGTGCCGGGTGGAATGAATGGCAAATAAAATCGACAGATCCCAAGGTAAACCACTGGGACTTTCCCACACTTTTAAAGCTAGAATAGCAAACAGGAGTAAGGGTAAATAAATGCCTAATATTAGAAACAGCCAATGCCTTATAAACCACTTTTGCACAGAATTACAGTCCCAAAATGACGGTTTATTTGGACTTAAATCAGACATGATATTTCCTTAAAATTCACAGATTTATAGTTTAATGAGGCAACAGCGAAAGGTCAATTATATTAGACTGAAATAATGCTACCATAATCAGAGTAAAAGCAGTTGATGAAAATACACCTATTGCTAAATCTTTCTTGATATTTCGTTCAGGAGTCGAAGATTCAACGACATTCATGGCTCCATATTGCATGAGTAAAATTCCCACTAAATTAGAGAGCCAATATCCTAAAATAGAACTAGGAAAAAATAAGTCTTGAGACAATTTACTAAAAATATATCCAAACCCATAAGCAATAGGTAAGTTAAAAATTAAATCATTCCACCAGCACAACGGAGACATCATAAAACCTAGAAAAACTAAGATTCCGCCAATCATTTTTTTAGACATAAACACCTCTATTGTTTATAGGTTTAACTCAGTTGATCTCAATTTTGATCAAAAGTAATCTGAAACAGCCCAAAAATTAGGATTCTGGCCGTTGCCTGGAGATAAAATTCATTTCTGCATAAATTGTATATGAATCTTGGGCGAATTTCAATACATTTCAAATTAAATTATTTTCTAAACTCCCAAGTTAGCCCCATCAGGGTGCCTCGCAGTCCCCAGGGAGTTGTTGAGGAACTTTAATCTCCAGTTGGCCACTATAGAGCCTTTCTTGGAGATCAGGACTATCTAAAACTGCCCAATTTTCTCAAACTCGTTTTTCTCGATTAATTATCGTTTCCTAAATCGCCCCATTTTTCTGATAGGTGAGGGTAAGGCGATCGCCTGCTAAACTTTTATAACTTATATTTTCCTTAATTTTTACAATCTTGATTGACAATTTCCGTTTGATATAATGCCATTTTCAACCATAAAATAATCTGTTCATAATAGTTTCAACCGTTGAGAGTGGGAATCAATTTTTTCATAAATTATAAGTCATAACTCGGAACATTTAGGATAGAATAGGAAACGCAGTCAATCGGAGGATTTGTCAGATGGGATATGCGATCGATGTTAATCAATCTAACTTTGAGCAAGAGATCATCAAGGTTTCCTATGAAAAACCTGTATTGATAGACTTTTATGCCACTTGGTGTGGCCCTTGCCAAATTTTAAAACCAATCTTAGAAAAGTTGGTGAAAGAATACGATTTTATTTTAGCAAAAATTGATATTGATCAAAATCCTGAATTAGCAAGTGAATATCAAGTCGAAGGTGTACCCGATGTCAGAATTGTTGATCAAGGAGAAGTGCGTCCAGGTTTTGTTGGTGCTTTAACGGAAATCAAAATTCGGCAAACCCTGAGTCAAATGAATTTAAAATCTGATTTTGAACGGAGTTTAGAAGCGTTAAAAAATGCAATTACTGATCGAAAATTTCCCCAAGCTAAACAATTACTTGATCAGCTATTTTCTGCCTATCCAGATCGACCGGAGGTGGTGTTAGAAGCGGGTAATTTTTTAATTGTGTTAAACCAATTTGAAAATGCTGAAAAACTGTTAAATACAATTCCAGAAGATCAGCGAGAATTTTTTCTGAAAGCTCAGGCGTTGAAACAATTAATTCAATTTAAAAAAGATGCTACCGCCTCTGGAGATAGCGAATTAGAACAGAATTATGCTAAGGCCTGTCAATTGACTTTAGATCAGGTATATTCCGAGGCTTTATCTTTGTTTTTAGAGATTGTGGCAACCCATCGTAAATTTAAAGAAGATGCCGCAAAAAAAGCGATGTTAACTATTTTCAATTTACTCGGAGACGAACATCTTTTAACCCAGGAATATCGGAAAAAATTAATGCTAGAATTATATTAGAGAGAAGGGAATAGGGAATATAACCTTTTATTATCATTTAAAATGGAATCGACAATTTAACGGCTTTTCCATTAATTATTTTCTCTAAAAATTAATACATTATGACCAATGCTTCACTGATTTTAGGGGAATTAAATGAGCGTTTCAGTGGATAAGGAACTCGATATTTTATGTAAATTCCAATATTTATTGTCTTAAAATAAGGATAAAAGCTAATGATTTTAGATCAAAAAAAAGGTTTAATTTTTTTGTCGGTAGTCTTAAATTTAGTCGGTTTTAGTGTAGCAAATTTAGTGATAAATTCTGCCATTACTCCTGTCATCTTATCGGCTCAACCTGAAAATCCGGTGGCTAAACAATTAGTAGGAAAATGGCAAGTTCCCACAAATCTTTACTCCGGTATTATTTTTACTGAGGATGGCAAGATTTATATATTTGTAACACCCATAGAAGCCATACAATTACAATACACGATTGATCCGACTTTTAAACCCGGATTTATGCTGTTTCGTGATCCTCAAGGAAAAATTGTTGGAACTGCAATTTTTGAATTACAAGAAGATGGACAACTTCAGTTAGACTTAAATATTAGTGGGGATGAACAACCTGCGATTACAACGTTTAAATCTCAACCTTTGCTGTTTAAAAAAATATCTGAAGACCCTAGAATTGGCACTTCAGTTACTATTAAAATGCCAACAGCATCGGAATTAAAAGAACAAGCTGATCGAGATACCCAATTAGAAGCACAACAATATATTGACATTATGAATCGAGGTAATCAAGCCAGTTATACTAAGTATAATGTTTTTGGGAATAATTTAGAGGAATTTATTAAAGGTCTTCCCGAAGAAACTCGAAATTATCGCTATAATATTAGAGTTATTGATGAAAAAAATATGGTTCAATCTGTCGCGGTGGCGAAACGAGACGGATTAAAAAGTTATATTGGAATGGTTTATCTTGAACCTTCACCTATTAATAGTATCAACACGAAATCAATTATTTGTGAGAGTGATCAACCGACCCAAAAAGTTTCTCCTCAACCCGTATTATTCAGCACTCAAGCGATCAATTGTCCGGCGGGATATTCGATAGTAAATTAGGAGTTATTTTTATAAGGGCAATTCATGAATTACCCTTACTTTCTATCACCCTATAGATCAACAGAACTTTAAGACGCAGTGACTTGATTCGTCAAAGGATTTCCCTGCTCAAAATCAGAAAAATTAGCAATCGTTGTCCGGGCAATATCATCTAAAGCATTTTCCGTGAAAAAGCCTTGATGGGCAGTAATCACAACGTTAGGAAAAGATTGCAGTAATTGAAAAGTATCATCTTGAATAATCGTAGTGGAAAGATCCTCAAAGAAAAGTTTGTCTTCTTCTTCATAAACATCAATCCCAATATAACCAATTTTCTCTGATTTAATCCCTTCAATCACTGCTTTTGTATCCACCAATTTTCCCCGACTGGTATTAATTAACATCACCCCTGATTTCATTTTGGCAATAGTTTCCTGATTAATCAGATGGTTAGTTTCAGGAAACAAAGGACAGTGGAGAGAAATAACATCTGAACGTTTCCAGAGTTCTTCTAAAGAAACATATTCAGCATTTTCTAGTTTCTCAAAATTGGGATTAGGATAAACATCATATCCCAAAAGATGACAGCCAAATCCCGCCATGATTTGGGCAAAAATCTGCCCAATTTTTCCCGTACCCACCACCCCGACGGTGCGATTATGGAGGTCAAACCCTAACAATCCATCTAATGCAAAATTATCATCCCGAACCCGATTATAGGCCCGATATAATTTGCGATTGAGCATCAGAATTAATCCCACGGCGTGTTCAGCAACAGCATAGGGGGAATACTCCGTGACTCGTACCACTTTAATCCCTAACTCAGCCGCAGTTTTGAGATTAACATTATTAAATCCTGTACAACGAAGGGCAATTAACTTTGTCCCTTGAGATGCTAAAGTTTCCAGGGTTTCTGTTCCTAAATCATCATTCACAAAAACACAGACCGCAGGAAATCCAGCCGCTAGTGATGCGGTTTGGGGTTGCAAACGAGCATCAAAGAAAACTAACTCATGATTCGCTTTAGAGATGGTATTCTCTAGCTCAAGAAATCTGCGATCGTAGGACTTGGTACTAAAAACAGCAACTTTCATGGGTAGATTGTTAAACGTTACAACACTTTGAGGGGAATTGATTTCTGAGAGTTGTAGAATATTTATTTAAGGCAAATCTATCAATCTGTAATTATCTTGAATTATCCATCCAATATCTAATTGCTTTATTGCGAATGAGTTGGGTGGTGCGAATTGCTTCATCAATCGCTTTATATTGATTGGGTTTGCCTTTAACTTTGTATTCCATAACTATCATAGAAATCCCCTTTTTTCGACCTACCTTATGTTAACATAGATTATGGAAAATATTCACGGGGAATTTATTCCCATGGGCCCGCGCTTTTCATCTGGTGGTCTGAAGACACGCTCGTTTTCAAGCTCCCAGACTTATGTTATAACAGAAGAGTTTTCAGAAATATCATTGCTTCTGTATCGGGCTAAATATCTTGTAACATTATTAGGTAAGGGAATCAATCTATTAATCGAGGATAGGGTGTTTTAAAATATAATTTATAAAGTTTTATTCAAGATAAATTTTCAAGTTATACAGATTATAGCTAATGTTCAAGAATATAGGAGTCTATTTTTTGTGGAAGAACGAACATACTGGTTAGCATGGTCACAAATTAATGGGGTAGGTTCCATCTCAATTCAGCGTCTAAAACAGCATTTTCAACGATTAGAAATTGCTTGGCAAGCAACGACAAATGAGTTAAGGTCAGTTGAAGGTTTTGGCCAGCAAACGGCTGAGAAAATTGTCCAACAGCGATCGCAAATTAACCCCCAAGAATTCTTAGAACAACATACTGCTAAAAACCCCTATTTTTGGACTCCTGCTGATGCTGAATATCCCCGATTATTATTAGAAATTCCCACCTTTCCTCCGGTTTTATATTATCGGGGAAAGGTTGAAACCAATGAAAATCAGGGGATTACTCCTACGCTTGCTATTGTTGGAACCCGCACTCCCACGGAATACGGTTGTCGCTGGACTCGTCAAATTAGTATGACCTTAACCCGTCGAGGATTTACGATTGTTTCGGGGATGGCGGCCGGAATTGATACCCAAGCTCACCGCAGTTGTTTGGAGGTCGGAGGACGAACTATTGCAGCGTTAGGAACTGGGGTAGATATTGCCTATCCTAAAGAAAATCGTCAACTTTGTGAAGCGGTGATTAATCAAGGATTATTAGTTAGTGAATATCCATCGGGAACTAAACCCAATCCCCGTCATTTTCCCCAACGAAATCGGATTATTGCCGGGTTAAGTCGGGCAGTTTTTGTGATGGAAGCTCCCCAAAAATCCGGGGCATTAATTACGGCTCATGTTGCCAATGAATTTTGTCGAGATGTTTATGTTTTACCCGGTCGTTTGGATGATCAAAATTCTCAGGGGTGTTTGAAATTAATTAATGGTGGGGCGAGTCTAATTCCGGTTAATTTAGACGAATTACTCGAACAATTAGGGGCAATGCCACCTTTAGATGAACCTCAACAATTATCTTTATTTGAAATTCCGGTTCAACCCCCAAAATTTATACCTGATTTAGACCCAGAATTATCTAAAGTATTACAAGCACTTTCATCGGAACCTATGGCTTTTGATCAAATTATTGTTCATCTAAATTTAGACGCTGGCAACGTATCAGCAGCATTATTACAATTAGAATTATTAGAATTAGTGGAACAATTACCGGGAATGCGATATCGAAAGATTAATTAATAAATCAATATAAAATCAATTCCGAGTTATCTGAACATTATACATGATGACTGATGACTGTTTCGGTTCTTAATTCTCGTAACATTTTGCTAGTTCCAGCATCAATCGCTTTTTGCACCAATTGTGGAATAAGTTCCGTTAGGGATAACTCAGGAAAGGTAGGACTATCAAAAGTTTCAGTGTAACCTTGATCAGAAAGTAAGTAAATTTTTAACTGTTGATTTCGATAAATCCAAACTTCAGGAACTCCGATGGCTTCGTAGACATCTAAAGTCGTTTTAGAGGTAACATCCGCTTCTATTGCTAAGTCTGGGGGTGGATACTGTTTTAAATCTAAGTTGGTACAACCTTGCACCCGTTGGGCATTTTCGATATAAAAGCAAGTATCGGGTTCTATTCCGCCAATCGGTGGACGTTTGAGGGTCGTTGAACCAAAATCCTCCCAGTCGCGCCCTTGAATATCTAAAATCGTTTTAAGGATATCGGCGATAATCCGATGGGGACGTTCATGCAGTGCCAAAGGGGACATAATTTCTAGGGTTCCTCGGTCGTAGGTAACGCGACTGTTGCGTTTTTCTCCTAAGTCAATCAAAATCTCCTCGAAATCTTGCCAAGACAGGTTAGAAATAGTAATCTGGCTGCCCGGAGTGAGTTTAATCGCTTGAATAGGAAAAGTTACACTCATGTTTTTGCCTTGTGTTAATTCGCTGTTTCCTTAATATTAATCCTCAAAACCTATCCCACTTCTCATCTGAGGATATTATTTTTGTTTAGCATTGGCTTTTTTCTTAGCATCTTTAGCTGCTTTTTTAGCTGCTTTCTCCGCTTCTAATTTTGCTAACTGTGCTTGTTCCTTCTCCTCCGCTAGTTTATCCAGATAATAATGATAATCCCCTAAATAAACCCGAAACTCTCCGTCACGAATTTCGACAATTTTATTGGCAACTTTAGAAATAAAATACCGATCATGGGAAACAATTAAAACCGTTCCATCGTAATGTTGAATTGCTTCCTCTAACATTTCTTTGGCGGGAATATCTAAATGGTTTGTAGGTTCATCTAAAATTAAGCAATTCACAGGTTGGAGTAATAATTTTGCTAAGGCTAAACGAGCTTTTTCCCCTCCACTTAACGCATTAACCTGTTTTAAAACCGTATCTCCACTAAATAAAAACCGTCCCAATAAAGTCCGAACTTCTTCATTTTTCCATTCAGGAACTTCATCATGGATAGTATCCATAACGGTTTTTTCTAAATCTAATGCCTCGGCTTGATTTTGTTCAAAATATCCTGGAATAACGTTATGTTCTCCTAAACCAACCTTGCCCTCCGTTGCTTCTTCTAAACCCATAATTAAACGCAGTAGGGTAGATTTTCCGCAACCATTCGGCCCTAAAAAGGCAATGCGATCGCCCCTTTCTACTAATAAATCTGTCCCTAAAAACAAAACTTTGTTATCATAAAAATGGGTTAAATCTTGAATATTGACAACTTCTCGACCACTTCTTACCGAAGCCGGAAATCGAAATTTTAGGGTCCCAGAAGAAGAACTGGGGGCCTCAATTCGTTCTATTTTATCCAGTTGTTTTTCCCGACTTTTGGCCTGGGTACTGCGGGTGGCACTAGCCCGGAATCGTTCTACAAAAGCCTGTTGTTTTTCTAACTCTTTTTGCTGGCGGTCATAGGCACTTAATTGAGCTAATTCCGCTTCTTCTTTTTGTTGTAAATAAGCCGAATAATTCCCTAAATAGGTTTTAGAAACCCCCTGTTCTGTTTCCACAATTTGGGTACAAAGACGATCTAAAAATTCTCGGTCATGGGAAACAATTACCATCGGAGTTGTTAACCCTTTAAGATAAACTTCTAACCACTCAATGGTTTCTAAATCTAAATGGTTAGTCGGTTCATCTAATAATAATAAATCCGGTTCTTGGAGTAAAATCTTTCCTAAACTCATACGCATTTGCCAACCGCCACTAAAAGCACTAACTAAGCGATCGCCATCTTCCGACTCAAACCCCATTTCCGGTAATATTTTCTCAATTTGAGACTCTAAAGTATACCCGCCAATCGCTTCAAAATCTCGATGTAAACGATCTAATTTTTTAATTAATTGATCTAACTCCTCTGGACTGGCGGTTTGCATTTCATGTTGTACCTCGGTCAAGGATTCTTGAATTTGATTAGCGGCTTTAAATACCGTCCAAAATTCTTCCCGCACCGTATGGGTGGGGTTGACTTCAAATTCTTGGGTTAAATAGGCAATTTTCAAACTTGCTGGACGAATAATTTCCCCCGAAGTCGGCTCCATTTCTCCCGCAATAATTTTTAATTGCGTTGATTTTCCCGCCCCATTTACCCCGACTAAACCAACGCGATCGCCCGGCTTAACTTCCCAATTCACATCTTTCAGAACTAAACCTGTAGAATAAATTTTACTAATATGTTCAAGTCGTAACATTGAGAATCTCCTTAACTATAATAAAAGAAAGAACACGGATTAAACTGATTAAGATGATTACACGGATTACGCTTCTTGCTTGGCTCTTAATATTTAATTGAGCGCAGCAAGGAACCTAATCTGTGAAATCCCTGAAATCCGTTTAATCCGTGTTCTGCTTTGCTGCTTTATAGGTTTCTACCGCCTTTTGAATAATAGCTTTAAAAGCTTCAGGATCCCAGGGTTTGGTAATACACTTAAAGATATTAGTTGATGCCATGTTTCCAGAATCTAAATCCAAAGCATCTTCAGAATAACCCGTGAGCAGAATTCTAATGGTATCAGGGAAAAGCTGGGTAACTTGGGTGAAAAACTCAATCCCAGTCATTTCGGGCATACTTTGGTCAGAAATGATTACCGCCATTTCCCCTTCGGTGTCGAGAATATTCATCGCCCCCGAAGGACTATCGGCTCTAAATACCTGAAATTCCCGCCGGAATGTCCGATAGAGCAGATCGAGATTATCTGGCTCATCATCAACCACCATGAGTTTCAGTTTGCTTTCAGGCATACTTTTATCTCTAAAACTTATTTATAAAAAAGGCGAGACTCCAAAGAGTTCTCGCACTTTCCGCATCCAGGGCTAACCTAATGGGCGCTCTCGGTGATCACACTCATCAAAGCCAAAACCCCTTGAATTACACTGAAACTGGACTAGATGTGGAATTTGCTAATTCAGCCAATCTTTCCTCTTGATCCTTAACAATACAGGCACTGAGTACACTTTCCAAACTTCCTTCTAAAATCGTAGCTAGAGTGAAGTTTTCACCTAAGCGGTGATCCGTAACTCGACTATCTTTATAGTTATAAGTCCGAATTTTTTCAGAACGTGACCCGGTTCCCACCTGGGAACGTCGCATAGAAGTTACGGCTTCCTGTTGTTCCCGCAGTTTTGCTTCGTACAACTTGGCCCGTAAAATCTGCATCGCCCGTTCTCGGTTTTTTAGCTGACTCCGTTCTTCGGTACAGAAAATCCGAATCCCCGAAGGTTTATGGAACAGGTCAACAGCCGTTTCCACCTTGTTAACATTTTGGCCACCAGCACCCCCGGAACGAGCCGTGGTCATCTCAATATCCTTGGGGTCAATAGCGATTTCCACTTCATCGACCTCGGGCATAATTGCCACCGTTGCCGTAGAAGTATGAACCCGACCACCCGCCTCCGTTACCGGAACACGCTGAACCCGATGAACTCCCGCCTCAAATTTGAGTTTGCTGTAAACGCTATTCCCTTGAATTTCTAAAATAGCCTCCTTAAAGCCCCCCATATCGGCGACGGACTCACTGACCATACTTACCCGCCAGCCCTGACTTTCGGCATATCGGGTATACATTCGGACTAAATCCCCCGCCCAAATACTGGCTTCTTCCCCTCCGGTTCCCGCCCGAATTTCCAACATGATATTTTTATCATCATTAGGATCACGGGGCAGTAACAGGACTTTCAGAAGAATTTCAAGACGACTAATTTTAGCTTCCAACTCCGCCACTTCTAAAGCAGCCATTTCCCGCATTTCCAGGTCATCCCCGGCTTCTTTCATGACTTGACGAGAGCCAAGCAGTTCTTCTTGAGCCGTTTTCCAGTCCTGATAAGCTAAAACAATTTCTTCCATTGAGGAGCGAGCCATTGCCACCCGTTGAAATTCATCCGGGTCAGTAGCTACATCAGGGTCAGCTAAACGGAGGGTTAACTCATTAAAGGTTTGTTCAATCGATTTGAGTTTATCGACAAGATAAGCATCAGCCATAATCTCAGTTGTCCTTTGTCGGTTCGGTAAAGACGCGCTAATGGCACGTCCATACTCAGAAATTCAAGATTTAGATTCCCTAAATCTGATTCAGGGCATAGGCACGGGGTGAATTCGAGATGAAATCAACCCTATTAGCCCTGGATTTAAAACGGTCAGTTGTCTGTTATATAGCAACCGCCAAGGCAGTTAAGACACCAGACAGATCTTGGAACCCAGACGGTAAAGTGTTTTCCCCCGGTGTTCCGGTGTTCCGGTGTTCCGGTGTTCCCTGCTATAAACACTACATACAACTAACCACAGACAAACGACAACCTTGCTATTTTTCCGACTGCTTATCGTCGATCATCCCGTATTTCCGCAGAAAGCGCTCAACTCGTCCTTCTGTGTCCAGAATTTTTTGATTTCCGGTGTAGAAAGGATGATTTCCTGACCACACATCAACATTAAGTCGAGGCTGTGTAGAACCAACGGTAGTGACTAATTCACCGTTACAATAGACTTCGGCCTCTGGATACCATTCAGGGTGAATACCAGGTTTAGGCATGGTTTTGACGTTCTAAATTTTACGAGTTGTCAACTAACAATTTTAACACCGGATCATTCCCCCGGGAGACACCGAAACGGTAAGTAAACCCATGGGGTTTTTAACGTTTGGAGTATTGAGGAGCCTTACGCGCTTTGCGTAAACCATATTTTTTCCGCTCCGTAGCCCGGGGGTCACGGGTTAAGTACCCTTCGGTTTTTAGGGGTTTGCGGTTATCGGGGTTGAGTTCACACAAAGCACGGGCCACACCCAAACGGATAGACTCCGCTTGACCAGTCAAACCACCACCACTGGCATTGACCAAAATATCATAGTCATTTTCTAGGCCCAGGGTTTCTAAGGGAGACTTAGCCGCGGATAGATAGCCCTGGTTGTATTGCAGGTACAAATCCCCATCTTTACCATTAATGGTTAATTTACCCGTACCCGGAACCAGTCGAACCCGGGCTACAGAAGATTTACGACGGCCAGTTCCCCAGTAAACGGCACGACCAGTATCAGTTGCTTGCATTAATTACCTCCTGTTGGAATAGTATTGATGATTAAGGTTTCAGGTTTTTGAGCTTCATGGGGATGATCAGGCCCCGCATAGACTTTGAGTTTAGTAAACAGGTTACGTCCTAAAGCATTTTTGGGTAACATCCCCTTAATCGCCTGCTCAATAATTCTTTCTGGAATACGGGCTTGCAATTTTTCAAAGGTTTCAATTTTCATCCCACCGGGTCTACCGGAGTGACGACGATACAGTTTTTGACTGCGTTTTTTACCCGTGACTTCAATTTTTTCCGCATTGACAATAATTACAAAGTCCCCCGTGTCGATATGAGGGGTGTAAATGGGTTTATTTTTGCCCCGAATAATTCGGGCAACTTCGGTGGCTAAACGACCCAAACGTTGGTCAGCAGCATCGATTACATACCATTTGGGTTCTAGGGAAGCTTCCGAAGGCAGGAAGGTTTTTGTGCTCATTCTTGATTGTCCTTAAATTTAAGAATAAATGGAGTGTTGGCTTTTGAGGGGTTAAACCTTACTCGGTTTACCATCAACCAACGACAAGTTTAGGAAAGGTGTCAAACCAAATATCAGGCTCAAAGGGAAACTCTGGATAACCGACTCGCAATAAGCAAAGTCCTTGGGCGGGCGCTGCATATTTAACAAGTTCTCGGCGTTCTTGAGTCCAGATATCTCGAAATTCCTCTAGGGATCGTTCCCCATTTCCCACCTGTACCAGTAACCCGACTAACAACCTCATCATTCCGTATAGAAATCCACTGGCTTGTACTTCAATATGGATGAAGGGATTTTGGCGTTGACAACTGACGAACTGCACGTCTACCCAAGCATGGGGGCGAGAGGTTCCACTCCTTTGAAACGCCGATAAGTGGTTATATCCCACTAACTGTTCCAGGGCGGCTTGGATTAACTGTTCATCTAAAGGATGATGATAGTAATGCCAACTGAAAGGACGGACAAATAGGTTGGGTCGAGCATCTGTATAGAGGGTGTACCGATATCGACGCCATTTTGCCGAAAACCTAGCGTGCCAGGAGCTAGGAACGGAGGCAGATGCCCGAATCAACACATCCTCCGATAAACGATTATTGAGAATTGTCGCCCAACGATAGTCAGGAATATAGCTGGGGGCATTAAAATGAGCCACCTGTGCCGCTGCGTGAACTCCAGTATCGGTGCGACCTGCCGCGTGGAGTGTAACCGGAGCTTGAGTTACCGTTGCGATCGCGGTTTCAATTTCCTGCTGCACTGTCCGTTGATTGGGTTGTCGCTGCCAACCTTGAAAGTGAGTCCCCTGATACTGAATCACTAAGGCAATACGCTGTTGATCTATCACACAAATCAGTTATCAGTTATCAGTCACCAGTTATTATTTATCAGTTATCAGTTATTAGTTATCCAGCAAGGATTCAAAGATAGCTTATTAACTATTAACTCTCACACTGATAACCGTTTACTGTTAACTGTTAACTGATTACACCAATTCAATAATAGCCATTTCTGCATTATCTCCTCGACGGCTCACAGTTCTGATAATCCGGGTGTAACCCCCATTGCGAGAGCCATACCGTGATGGAGCCGCATCAAATAACGAATGAACCAGTTGTTTGTCATAGATATACCCCATGGCTTGGCGACGGGCCGCTAAGGAGCCGTCTTTAGCTAGGGTAATCATTTTTTCTGCTTCTGATTGTACCGCTTTGGCTCTAACTTTAGTGGTTGTGATTCGGCCATGGCGAATCAGTTCTGTAGCCAGCGATCGCAGCAATGCTTTTCGCTGATCAGCAGGTTTGCCCAATTGGGGAACACGACAACGATGACGCATAATTACCTTCAGATAGAAAATGATGGAGTGGTTTAATCAGTGATCAGTTATTAGTAAACAGTGATCAGTGCAAGAGTTAGTAGTAAACAGTTATCAGCTTAAGAATTAAGAGTTAATGAACTATCTTTAAATTCTTACCTGATAACTGATGACTAACTACTAACTACTGATTTAGGTGCCCTTTCTTGAGGCAGTGTAATCCCTAAGCGTTTTTGTAACGCCTCGATTACCTCCTCCGCAGACTTCTGACCGAAGTTTTTAATTTCTAATAGGTCTTCTTGAGTATAATCCCGTAAGTCTGCGACCGAGTTGATTTGAGCGCGTTTGAGACAGTTATAAGCCCGAACTGATAACTGTAGTTCTTCAATCGGGATTTGACTGGTCGGATCAACATCATCATTCTGGTCACTTTTGATTGATTCCAAGGTGATGTCTTTCAACGGAGTGAACAAGTCCACCAGTTTGGTCGCGGATTGGCTGATGGCTTCTTGGGGGGTTAAACTCCCATTTGTCCAAATCTCAATGATCAGGCGGTCTTTTTCTACAGTTCCACCCACCCGTGCATCCTCGACGGTGTAATTCACTTTCCGTACAGGCATGAACACAGCATCAATTTGGAGAAAATCTACAGCCAGTGCCTCGTCCCGATTACGCTCAACGGCGTGATACCCAGTACCCTTATCAACTTGGATTTCCATTTCCAAGGTTGATCCTGGGGATAGGGTAGCGATATATTGGTTTTTGTCTACAACCTCAACTTCTGAAGGCAACTTAAAATGACCCGCCGTTACCGTCGCTGGGCCTTGAACTTCTAAGCGACCGATTTGTTTTTGGTGGGTATAGCTCTTGAGTACAACTTCTTTCAGGTTCAGCAAAATCTCTAAAACATCTTCCCGAACCCCTTGAATTGTTGCAAACTCATGATTAACATTGGCAAACCGTGCCGATGTAATCGCCGTTCCTTCTAAGTTCGATAGTAAAACCCGTCTTAGAGCATTACCAACCGTTGTCCCTTGGCCCCGTTCTAACGGTTCTAAGACAAATTTACCGTACTGACTCCGGTCTGTATCAGTGTTCGATTCAATACACTCAATCTTAAACTGCGCCACCGATGGACCTCCCTTCTCCATTGAACCCCAAAATGAATTGACAGTATAAGGCAAAGAATGAAACTAAACTTGAGTATCCATTCTTCCTAAATAAAGACGCTAACCTTCACGTTCGTAACGAAAAGTGAAAGCTGTCGTCAAACGCGACGTCGTTTGGGAGGACGGCAACCATTATGGGGAATCGGAGTAATATCTCGAATCAAGGTAATTTCTAAACCAGCCCCTTGCAAGGCTCTAATTGCGGTTTCTCTACCTGCACCCGGCCCACTAACCATCACTTCAACCTGACGCATTCCTTGATCATTGGCTCGGCGTCCAGCGTTTTCCGCGGCGGTTTGAGCAGCAAAAGGAGTCCCTTTTTTTGCCCCTTTAAACCCCGTAGACCCCGCAGAAGCCCAAGAAATGACTTCCCCATTCGGATCAGTAATCGTTACAATCGTGTTGTTGAAGGTGGATTGAATGTAGGCTAACCCATTCGGGACGTTACGTTTTTGCTTTTTAGGCCCTGTTTTTTTCGTTTGTCGCGCCATAGTAATCTCGTTTACGATTTTCTTTGCGGTGAGTTGAGGAAACCTGCTCGGGTTTAACCAGCAGTTCTTGTAAGTTGAAACGCCTAGCTTAACTATTTCTTAGCTGCCGCTTTTTTCTTACCAGCAACGGTACGGCGAACACCCCGACGGGTTCTAGCGTTCGTCCGGGTGCGTTGACCCCGCACAGGCAGACCTAAACGATGACGACGGCCCCGATAGGTGCCAATATCCATGAGGCGCTTGATGTTCATCGCCTCCATCCGTCGCAGATCTCCCTCTACCTGATACAGTTGGATGGCCGCCCGTAGGGCTGCAATATCAGCATCATTTAGATCCTTAATCCGGGTATCAGGATTAACACCCGTATCTTTAAGAATTTGTTGAGACCGCGAAAGTCCAATTCCAAAAATGTAAGTCAGACCGATTTCAACACGCTTATCTCGTGGAAGGTCTACTCCGGCTATCCGTGCCACAATGAACGTCTCCCTTTAAAATGTAACTAACGACAATGCCTAAATCATGCAGTAAAATGATAGGCAATTAATGGATTCCCAATTTGCTGAATGGCCCGGGGCTACGCACGCAGGTTGAAGCTACTGTACTGATTTCAACTGCACATTCTTTCCTTTGATCCGGGAAAAAATAGGATTGTAGCTACTCTTTAAGACTTCACAATGGTTGAGGCTTGTCCAAGTAAGGGCTTGAATCACAGAATTCTAATAGGTCTAGTCTGTTTTTCTGTGTTTCAGCAAGACTCATAATCCGTCCTTAATGGACGACCTAGGGTGTTAACCTTGGCGCTGCTTATGCTTGGGATTAGAACAAATCACCATTACCCGTCCGCGACGGCGGATAACACGACACTTTTCACAAATTTTGCGGACTGATGCTCGAACTTTCATGCCAATTAGAGCGACGCTACAACAAATTTATTATTATATCACTGAAAGCTGATTTTTATCTAGTCTAACCCTTAACCTTTGGGATAAAGGGTAAGATTTCCATCTATTTTTTGCGTAGACGATAGGTGATTCTGCCTTTTGTCAAGTCATAGGGGGTTAATTCCACTTTGACTCGATCTCCAGGTAAAATTTTAATGTAGTTCCTTCGGATTTTTCCCGATATGTGGGCTAAGACATTAAATCCATTATCTAGGTCTACGCGAAACATAGCATTTGGAAGGGATTCAGTGACTGTCCCTTCCATTTCAATCAGATCCTGTTTAGCCAAGTTGTTTTTCCCTCAATTCAACAATCCATCCCGCCGATCAACAAATGGCCGAGATTTGCTCATCCGATGACATTCAGAAATCCGAGTTTAAACGTATTTCTTAACATATTTTATCAAAAATTGGAGCTCAATCTCTGTTTTTTGTCAATCTCTTAGCCTTAATTTCCATTAAAACCCCGGGTAAAGCCGTAAAGGGGTTCCAACTTGACCGACCCAGAATTTTTACTAAGCAGAAACAACCTGTTTCAACTCTTGAGTAATCTCATCCATGGAACGGTTCCCATTGATAGAATCGAGTTGATTTCGCTGACCGTAATAATCAATTAAGGGAGCCGTTTGTTCCCGATACACTTGTAAACGGTGACGAATAATTCCCTCGTTATCATCCTGACGCCCTCTGGCCAACAATCGCTGTACCAGAATCTCATCAGGAACATCAAGGTTAATCACCTTGAGTTCTCCCTCGCTATTTTTAGCTTCGCTGTCTCCCTTGAGTACAAGGTCGGCGATAAAATCAGCTTGAGAAATATTCCGAGGAAACCCATCCAAAATCCAACCGTTCTGAGCATCGGACTCCTCAAGACGATGTTTTACCATATCTAAAATCAGTTGATCTGGGACTAATTCGCCTTGAGCCATATAGTCCTTAGCTTTTTGACCCAGATCAGTTTCTTCACCGACATGGGTGCGTAAAATCTCACCCGTCGAGATATGAGGAACCCCAAAGCTTGCAGCTATGACAGCCGCTTGAGTCCCTTTGCCTGCCCCTGGAGGGCCGAGAAAAATCAAACGCACTATCGTTTCACCATCCCTTCATATCGTTGAGAAATCACATAGGTTTGCACCTGTTTCGCCGTATCAATGGCTACACCCACCAAAATCAAGAGAGATGTCGCACCAAAGCCCCGAAAAGTAGGAACCCTTGTGGCGCTCTCAACGATAGTGGGGATAATGGCAACTAAACCTAAAAAGATCGCTCCCAAAAACGTCAATCGATTTAAAACTCGCTCAATATACTCACTGGTTGTGCGACCCGGACGAATCCCCGGAACACTAGCCCCCATTTTCTTCAGGTTCTGTGCCATATCCACAGGATTCATAATTAATGAAGCGTAGAAATAGCTAAAGAACACAATCAGTACCAAATAGAAAGCCGCATACAGCCAGGGAGTTGACCCACTAGGAGTTAGAGCCGTTGCTATTTGAACCAGAATCGGATTGTTAGTAAATTGAGAGATGGAAGCAGGCAAAACTAAAACCGCCGAGGCAAAAATAATCGGCATCACACCCCCTTGATTTAATCGCAGAGGCAAATAGCTCGTTTTTTCTCGGTACAATTTTCGGCCAACTTGCCGACGGGCGGAAACAATCGGAATTCGACGAGTTCCCTCCTGAACAAAAACAATCCCAACGATCATCGCCAGGAAAATAATTAACAGAAGAATCACCCGACCGACAATCGCTTGATCCCCACTTTGGGCTAATTCTAGGGTCTGACCCAAAGAAGTTGGTAAAACTGCTACGATACCCAAAAAAATCAGTAAAGAAGCACCGTTACCAATCCCGCGTTCAGTAATGAGTTCCGAGAGCCACATCACAAACATTGATCCGGCTACAAGGGCTAGAACCACTTGAACTTGGAATAGGGGGCCAGGGTTATTGGCAAAGGGATTAATCCAAATGGAGATCCCCACACTTTGTAACACAGCCCACCCTAAAGCCACGTAGCGAGTAATTTGGGAAATCTTCCGGCGTCCGGCTTCTCCCTCATTTTTCTGTAAGTCTTCCAGACTGGGCAAAGCCGTCGTCATCAATTGCATGATGATGGAGGCATTAATATAGGGCAAAATCCCCAGGGCAAAAATTCCCAGAGCCGAAAGTCCACCCCCAGAAAATAAATCGAGGAATCCAATCACCGGGTTATTTTGAATAGCTGCTCTGAAACTAGCCGTATCAATACCGGGAATCGGTAGGAATACACCCACACGCACCAGGAGCAGTAAACCAATGGTGATTAGGATTCGACCTCTTAGACCAGCAGCTTGGGCCATCTGCAAGAAAGTTTCCTGTGCAGTTGGCGCTTTGTCTCGACTAACGACCATGAAGGACTACCTCAATCAGTTATCAGTAATCAGTTATCAGTCATCAGTTAAGAGTTAAGAGTTAATAATTAATAGTTGTTGGCTATTAACTATTAGACCGATAACTGTTTACTGTTGACTGATAACTGACAAGTCCCACCGGCGGCTTCAATTTTGGTACGGGCACCTTGAGTAAATGCAGCCGCATCTATCCGAAGGGCAACATTCAGTTCTCCGTTCCCTAAAATTTTCAGAGGGCCACGACTCGCGGTTAGGAGTCCCGCTTCTAGCAGAGAAGCTAGGGTGACTTCTGTATTCGCCGACAGGGATGACAATTCACCTACATTAATCGTAGTGTACTGTTTTCGATTAACTTGAGGAAATCCCTTGAGTTTGGGGAGGCGTCGATACAGAGGGTTTTGACCGCCTTCAAAACCAGGGCGGGTGCTGTGACCAGAACGGGAATTTTGTCCCCGCATCCCTTTACCACAGCTTGCACCTTGACCAGCAGAGATCCCACGACCTAGGCGACGTCCGCGTTTGCGAGAGCCTGGTTTGGGTATAGCATCGTTGAGTCTCATGATTGCTTATACTTGAACAGTTTCAGATGGACAACGGAATTAGGCGTAAAGATGCTCAATGGGAACTCCCCGCTCTTTAGCTACATCCGCGAGGGTGCGTAATGATTGCAAAGCGTCAATGGTGGCTCTGGCATTATTCAGAGGATTACTAGAACCCAGTTGTTTAGCCAAGATATTCCGAACACCAGCCAGTTCTAAAACGGTACGGACGGCTCCGCCAGCAATTACCCCCGTCCCAGGAGATGCAGGACGCATCATCACCTGAGCGCCTCCCCCTGCCCCGTTGATGGGATGGGGAATAGAATTGGATTTGGTTAAAGGAACCTCGACCACGTTTTTGCGACCGTCGGCAACGCCTTTTTTAACGGCCCCAATTACATCGGCAGCTTTACCGACACCGACACCGACTTGACCTTTTTCATTCCCGACGATGACTACAGCCCGAAAGCTGAGTTTTTTACCGCCTTTTACCACCTTAGTGACACGACGGATTTGTACAACCCGTTCTTGCCACTCGACTTCTTTTTCTTTGGTGCGGCTACCTTTTTTGTTGTTGCGCCGCTGTTGCTGCTGCTCTGCCATAGTTTTAATATCCTGAACAACGTTAATTTCAGTGATCAGTCATCAGTAATCAGTAATCAGTTAGGTCGTTGCCGTTATTCATGGTTGATTAACAATAACTTCTATTTTATTTGATTGACTGTTTACTGTTTACTGCTTACTATTAGAAGTCTAATCCAGCTTCTCGGGCTGCATCAGCTAGGGCTTTAACGCGACCGTGATAGATATATCCACCCCGATCAAATACCACTTTTTTGATGCCTTTAGCCACAGCCCGTTCAGCAATTAATTGACCGATTTTGACAGAGGCATCACAGGTTGCCCCGGATGAATCTGCGGATTTGAAATCAGGTTCCACGGTAGAGGCTGCAACTAATGTTTGATGTTTTGTATCATCAATCACCTGCACATAAATGTGATGATTGGAGCGAAACACTGCTAATCTAGGCCGTTCAGAGGTTCCAAAGACCTTGACTCGAACTCTCCGATGACGACGATCCCGGGATTCTTGACGAGTTAATTTCATAGTTTATTTTTTCCCACCCTTACCAGTTTTACCAGCTTTACGTCTGACCACTTCGCCTTGATAACGAATGCCTTTGCCTTTATAGGGTTCCGGGGGACGCACGGCACGAACCTTGGCGGCCATATTACCGACAATTTCTTTGTCAATCCCGCTAATAATCACGTTAGTGTTGTTTTCAACAGCAACGCGAATACCTTCTGGGGGAATCATTTCCACGGGTTTGCTATAACCGACGTTTAACACTAGGTTTGTACCTTGGACTGCGGCTCGATAACCGACCCCTTGGATTTCCAAACGACGTTCAAAGCCATTAGAAACCCCTTCAACCATATTAAAAACAAGGGTTCGACAGAGACCATGACGTTGACGAGCGGTACGAGATTCGGAAGCCCGTTTGACGTTAACGGTTTCTCCGTCCTGTTCCACCACAACTTCAGGGGGAAGCACACGGGAGAGTTCACCCTTGGGGCCTTTAACTATAACCTGTTGACCATTAATGGTTAGGGTGACCTGCTTAGGTACAGAAATTGGACGTTTACCAATTCTAGACATAGTTATTTATTTCAATTCTCGAATAGAAAAGGGTTGGATTAGTTCTAATCGCGCTTGCTTCAATGTTCACCGAGACACAGAGACAAAACATAAGGCTTTGAAACCCCTAAACCCGAAGTCTGACAAGCGATAAACGAACTTTTTACCAAATGTAGCAAAGCACTTCACCGCCGACACCTTGACGTCGGGCTTCTCGGTCAGTCATGACACCAGAAGACGTAGAAATAATTGCTACGCCAATGCCACCTAAGACGCGAGGGAGTTCTTTACGGTTGCGATAGACTCGCAAACCCGGTCGGCTAACTCGCTGTAATTTCTGAATGGTTGGAGCTTTGGTTTTAGAGTTGTACTTGAGAGAGACCACCAAGTATTTTTTAATGCCTTCGCCTGTTTCCTCAAAGTCTGCAATAAAGCCCTCTTGTTTGAGAACTTGGGCTATACTACGAGTCATTCTTGTAGAAGGAATTTGTGTAGTTTGATGCCGCGCCATGCAAGAATTGCGAATGCGCGTCAACATATCCGCAATAGTATCGTTTGCCGCCATAGTTTCCTCGTTACTTTACTACACACCGCTTTCCCGAAAAGGCATTCCCATTTCTTTGAGCAGGGCTCGCCCTTCTTCATCGGTTTTTGCCGTGGTGACAATTGAAATATCTAAGCCTCGAATTTGATCAATACTGTCATAGCTGATTTCAGGAAAGATCAGTTGTTCTCGGACACCCAAACTGTAGTTACCTCGACCATCAAAACTTTTTCCACTCACACCCCGAAAGTCACGAATCCGAGGTAGGGATAAGTTGATCAGTCGATCTAAGAAAGCATACATCCGTTCTGAACGCAGGGTCACCATCACACCAACGGGCATTCCTTTGCGAACTTTGAATCCAGCAATGGCTTTTGTGGCTCTTGTGACCACGGGTTTTTGTCCGGTAATCACAGCCAATTCATTCAGGGAGGACTCTAACGCTTTAGCATTTTGAGACGCTTCACCTAAACCTCGGTTGATTGTGACTTTAATAATCTTAGGAACCTGATGGATGTTCTCATATTGGAACTGCTCCATCATTTTGGGGACGATTTTGTCCAAGTAGACAGTCTTGAGTTTAGCTACCATAGTGAGTTGCTCTTTATAAATCCTGGGCTTTGTCAGGATAGTTGACAATTGGAATTACGAATTACGAATGGGTAATAGGTAATGAGTAATGGGTAATAGGTAATAGGTTTTGGGTTTTGAATTTCCTGTTCCGGTGTTCCGGTGTTCCCTCTTCCCTCTTTAATCAATAATTTCACCCGTTTTTTTCAGCATTCTCACCTTACGTCCGTCTTCGGTAAAGGTGTAACACACCCGACTGGCAACGTTTTCTTTAGTGGAATACAGCATCACATTAGAACTGTGAACTGGGGCTTCAAAAGTCGTAATCTGACCGGATTCTCCCTCTTGACGAGGTTTAACGTGCTTGGTTCTCACGTTGACATCCTTAACAACGACTTTACTGGCCTTGGGAAGAACCCGAAGAATTTCTCCGACTTTTCCTCGATCGCTACCCGTAATTACCTGCACGGTATCGCCTTTTTTAACGTGCATTTTATAGCGTTTGGGTTTATTAGATGTGGTTTTTTTGGACATTACAGAACCTCCGGTGCAAGAGAAACAATTTTCGTGAAATTCTTATCCCGTAGTTCCCGAGCCACAGGGCCAAATACACGAGTGCCTCTGGGATTACCGTCTGCGTTGATAATCACAGCCGCATTGTCATCAAACCGAATGCTCATGCCACTATCTCGACGTAAACTATGACGAGTACGGACGATTACAGCCCGAACTACATCGGATCTTTTCACCGCCATATTGGGAATAGCATCTTTGACAACGGCAATGATTACATCACCGATTCCGCCATAGCGACAGTTACCACCCTTTAAAACGCGAATACACATTAATTTTCGCGCACCGCTATTGTCAGCAACATTGAGAATTGTTTGGACTTGAATCATGATCTTATTTTTTCGTTCTCAAGTAATAACCAAATCCCTACAGATTGGTTTTGTCATTACCGCCTAGAATTTCGACCACATTCCAGCGTTTTGTTTTGCTTAAAGGGCGAGTTTCGGCAATGCGAACCCGATCTCCTTCTTGACATTGGTTGTTTTCGTCGTGGGCTTTATATCGTTTAGTTTTAACGACAATTTTGCCGTATTTAGGATGGGGAGAACGGTTTTCTACCGTTACAACCACTGTTTTATCCATTTTGTTACTAACGACCAAGCCAACTCTTTCTTTTACTGCCATAGTGCAAATCTCTCCAAAATCAGTTATTAGTTATCAGTCATCAGTCATCAGTCATCATCAGTTAACAGTGATTAGTTGGCAGTTATTAGTTAACTGTTATTAGGAATCAGTTATTAGTCAATAAGCCAACAGTTGATTAACTCTTAAACTGATAACTCTTAAACTGACAACTGATCACTGGTAACTGATGACTGATTACTGATTTGGCGTTCCCGTTCCACCGTCTTTAATTGGGCTAAACGATGGCGCGTGTGCTTAAACTCGTGGGGTTTTTCTAAACGCCCGGTGGCTTTAAGTAACCGCAAGTTAGCCAATTGTTTTTTGATCTCCAAGATTTGCTGAGACAGTTCTTCATCATTTAACTGTCGGGCTTCTTCGATTTTTGGAAAAGACATAACAAAGTCCTGTGGGATTGACAGTTAACCGTTAACGGTTAACAGCACTTTTATTGAGCTTCTTCGTCAACGGGACGGGCAATAAATTTGGTTTTAATCGGCAATTTAAACGCCGCTAACCGCATCGCTTCCCGGGCAATTTCTTCGGTAACTCCGGCAATTTCAAATAATACTCGACCGGGTTTAACCACAGCCACCCAATACTCAGGAGCACCTTTACCAGAACCCATCCGGGTTTCAGCGGCTCTCATGGTTACGGGCTTATCGGGGAAAATCCGAATCCAAATCTTTCCACCCCGACGAATATAGCGAGTCATGGCTCGACGGGCTGCTTCGATTTGGCGAGAGGTAATCCAACAGGGTTCTAAAGCTTGCAGTGCGAAATCACCGAAATTTAGATCATTACCCCGGGTCGCTTGACCTCTCATGCGACCACGCTGTTGTTTGCGGAATTTTGTTCTTCTGGGACTTAACATGATCGAATCCGATAATCAGTATTCACCTATCCGCATTATCAGTTATCAGTAAATAGATAACAGACAACAATCTTTTTATCCTTCGTTAGAACGGTCGTCATATTTTTGACGACGAGGTTGACGATTCCGACGGGGTTGACTGGTCGGAGAATTCGCTAATTCCTCTTGTCCTGGGATAATTTCGCCCTTAAAAACCCAAACTTTAACGCCGAGAATGCCGTAGATTGTCAGCGCCGTGCAGTAGGCGTAGTCAATATCAGCGCGGAGGGTATGCAAAGGTACTCTCCCTTCCCGAGTCCATTCAGTCCGAGCGATTTCTGCCCCATTTAACCGACCACTGACCTGAATTTTGATGCCTTCAATTCCGGCTTTCTGTGCCCGAGTAATGGCTTGACGGACTACACGACGGAAGGAAACCCGTTTTTCTAGTTGTTGGGCGATATACTCGGCAATTAAGGTGGCGTCCGCATCAACTTTGGCAACTTCCACCACGTTGATCCGAATTTGGCGATTATTGCCGAGTTTTTTCTGGAGGCCCACACGCAGGGTTTCAATTCCTGCCCCCCCACGACCTACGACCACACCCGGTCTGGCGGTATGAATTTCTAGGTCAACTTGATCGGCTTTGCGTTCAATTCTGACTTTGGAAATTCCGGCATTGTTCAATTCCTTGCGAACATACTCCCGAATTGTATGGTCTTCTTGTAACAGTTCGGGATACTGTTTGGAATCGGCAAACCAACGAGATCGATGTTCTTGGGTAATTCCTAACCGAAACCCAATAGGATTAATTTTTTGTCCCATGTTTCAATTCTTTTTTAGAAAAGAGTTTAGAATGTCCTACTCGCGCTTTTTGCTGATTACTGTTCCCTACTCCGTGGCTGGAGCTACGGCAACCACAATATGACAAGTCGGCTTTCTAATTTGGTAGGCACGACCCTGGGCGCGAGGTCTAAACCGTTTAATGGTTGGCCCTTGATCGGCGTAAGCCTGGGAAATCACTAAACTGGCAGGATCTAAACCAGAATTGTGTTCTGCGTTAGCAACCGCAGAGCGTAAAACTTTGAGAATTGGCTCACAAGACCGATAGGGCATGAATTCCAAAATAATCAAGGCTTCACGGTAGGATCGTCCTCGAATCTGATCCAGGACTCGTCTTACTTTATGAGGTGACATCCGAATGTAACGAGCGATCGCCTTCACCTCGGCGCTAGTATCTATAGCCATAGTTCATCATGTCAGTCATTATGTATCCGCATCATCAGTTACCAGTGAAATAATATCGACTGTTAACTTTTAACGGCGGGCTTTTTTGTCACTTTTGGCGTGGCCTCGGAAAGTACGAGTTGGAGCAAATTCTCCTAATTTATGACCGACCATTTGCTCCGTCAGAAACACGGGAACGTGTTGTCTACCGTTATGGACAGCGATCGTATGACCCACCATTTGAGGAATAATCGTCGATGCTCTTGACCAGGTTTTAATCACCTGTTTTTCTCCTTTGGCATTGAGTTTTTCAACTTTGCTCAGGAGATGATCCGCCACAAAAGGGCCTTTTTTAAGTGAACGAGACATAGTTAATTTATTAACCGTTAAGGTGTCAAGGTTTTGCAGTGTTGACTGTTGACCGAAGGAACTGTCAACCGCCAACTGACAACCCGATTAAGTTTGCCGTCCACCTTTACCCCGTTTCGAGGACTTCCGACGACGACGAACAATCAAAGCGGTACTGCGTTTTTTCTTGTTCCGAGTCTTCGCACCTAGGGCGGGTTTACCCCAAGGAGTAACAGGGCCAGAACGACCGATAGGAGCGCGTCCTTCACCACCACCATGGGGGTGATCCACCGGGTTCATGACACTACCGCGAACTTCAGGACGACGACCTTTCCAACGCTTACGACCGGCTTTCCCGATACTGATGTTGCGAGCATCAATATTACCAACCTGTCCAATGGTGGCGTAGCACTTAGCTGGGATTTTGCGTTGTTCCCCCGAAGGTAACTTCAGGGTCACATAGTCCCCTTCTTTCGCTAGGACTTGGGCTGTAGTCCCGGCGGCTCGAACGATTTGTCCCCCTTTACCGGGAATCAACTCGACGTTATGCACGTCTGTCCCTAACGGAATTTTCGATAAGGGCAGGGCATTCCCGATCTCGATCGGAGCTTCTGGGCCAGAAACAATCATGGTTCCGACTTTGAGTCCTAACGGATGCAGGATGTAACGCTTTTCGCCATCGGTGTAATACACCAGGGCAATTCGAGCATTGCGGTTGGGATCGTACTCAATCTCCGCGACTTTAGCGAGGATTTCGTGCTTATCCCGACGAAAATCAACAATTCGATACAGCTTTTTGTGTCCGCCACCCCGATGACGGCAGGTAATCACGCCTCGGTTGTTTCTTCCCTTGTCCCGGTGTTTGGAAGTTGTTAAGGAACGTTCCGGTTCAGAGCGGGTAATTTCTGCAAAGTCGGAAACAGTGTGTTGGCGAGTACCGGGAGTATAGGGTCGGTATGAACGAATTCCCATTATGTAATCCTTACTAATCAGTAATCAGTAATCAGTCATCAGTTATCAGTTATCAGTCAAGAAAAAATGCAAGATTTAATGTTTAATTCTTACAATATTTACTGTTTACTGATTACCAACAACTGACTCTACACCCCTGGGAACAAGACTTTCCGCAAAGGCTCCCCATCCTCTAGGGTAATAATTGCCCGTTTGTAGCCTGTTTTAAATCCCACAAATTTACCGACCCGACGACGTTTACGAGGCGGAATATGGGTATTAACAGCTTTGACTTTCACGGGGAATAACAGTTCAATAGCTTGTTTGATCATCGGCTTAGTTGCGTGCCGATCAACATCAAAGGTGAACTGATTGATTTCCATTAACCTCGTGGCTTTTTCTGTGACAATCGGACGCTTCACCAAATCAATCAGATCGCCGGGATCATGTTGCATCTCCGTAAACCTCCTGAATTTTGGCTAGGGCAGCAGCAGTTGTTACAATTGTGTCAGCAGCTAGGACGTCATAAACGTTTAAGCTATCGGACAAGCACATTCTCAATCTAGGAATATTGCGACCGGACAGATAAATATTCGGTTGTTTCTCTGACAGTACCAAGAGGACTTTTGAATCGGGTTCAATTCCCCAACGGGTCATCGCCGATACTAGATCTTTGGTTTTCGGCTGAGAAAACTGATCTGCAAAGTCTTCTACCACAATTAAATCCTCAGCCCGGCTTTGAAAGGCGGTGCGTAGGGCTAACTGTCTTTCTTTGCGATTCATTTTCTGGGAATAGTCCCTGGGTTTTGGCCCAAAGATCACCCCGCCCCCTCGCCATAGGGGAGAACGAATAGAACCGGCTCTAGCGCGACCTGTGCCTTTTTGACGCCAAGGTTTGCGACCGCCCCCCCGAACTTCCGCACGGGTTTTGGTGCAAGCTGTGCCTTGACGAGCATTGGCTAGTTGCCGGACTACGGCTCTATGAACAATATGACTGGCATTTTCGGGGGATGCGACTTTCAGATCAAGGGTTGCTTGTCCAACGCTTTCACCCTGCCAATTTCGGACTACACAATCAACCATAGTTATCTCCTTGACTACTTACCACCGACGATATTAGCTGGGGCGATGCTTAACAAACCACCGGGCTTGCCAGGAACCGCTCCTTTGACTAACAGGAGGTTACGTTCAGGATCGATACGCACAACGATTAATTTGCGTGTGGTCACTTGGCTGGCTCCATAATGTCCGGCCATGCGTTTTCCAGGGTAAACACGGCCAGGAGTGGTTCCAGGGCCGATCGAACCGGGTTGACGATGGTTTTTGGAACCGTGGGCCATGGGGCCTCGTTTGAAGTTATGCCGTTTTTGATAACCGGAGAAGCCACGACCCATACTGGTTCCACTGACATCCACCAGTTGTCCCTGGGTGAAAATATCAGCTTTGAGTTGTTGGCCTAATTGAAAAGATTCGGGTTCGCTGACCCGATATTCTTTCAGGTGACGTACACAGGTGCCGCCGGATTTGGCTAAATGTCCTTGTTCCGCATTGCTGAGATACTTATTGACCTCTTTGTCGGGAGTTTTTTTTGTATTAAGCTTGCGTTTGTTATCAGGAACTTCACCGTATCCTAGTTGGATAGCTGTGTAGCCGTCGGTTTGTTTGGTTTTAATCTGGGTCACGATGCAAGGCCCAGCTTGAATGACGGTGACAGGAATAGCTTTCCCGCTTTCCGCTTCAAAGATTTGGGTCATACCGACCTTTGTGCCGAGGATACCTACAGACACTTAAACTAGCCTCTCTTTTCTAAGCATTACAAATAAGATTCGGATCGACTTTAAGGAAGAATCCGCTTGCAACAGATGAACAAGACATTTGCTAAAATGGCTTGTAGATGTTTAAACACGCCAAGGTCATCTCCTACCGTTTAAGCAGGATAAACCCTGGGGAATTTAGAACAGTTTCAGGCTATTAACAAGTTCTAAGCTGTTTGCAAATCGAGGATTGCCCTCAATAATGCACTTATGTCGCCCGGACTTGAGCAGCAAGCTACTCAGTATCCTTTGCTGATGTATCTCAAACCCTCTGCAGATCTCTTGGCTCGCGCCGAATTTGTTTAGAGTTTAAGGTCAGTCGGTTGCTGTTTCCTTGCGGATTCGGCTTAACTGCTCTACTCCTAACTCCTGACTTCTTTGGGGTGAACACCGTTAACGCGATGTCCTCACAGCCTCTGAAATTTGGTATTTTAGAAGCTAACAGTATTTGACCGATTAGCGACAATTTTTAATTGTAGGGTAATTTTAACAATCTGTCAATAACCCATTGGGATTCTGATCAAAATTGTGTCAAAATATCTCAAGCAGAGATTGAGCAAGATGCAGTTAAGAGGTTAATCACCAAGTTATGGCACTGATTACAACAGGAAGCAAGCTGATTAGAGATTTGGAAACATACAAGGCATTAGGAATGTATGTTCCCCTGGAAGGGGGGTTTGAAGGACGGTATCGTCGTCGGTTGCGGGCGAATGGATATACAACCTATAACCTATCTGCACGGGGTTTAGGAGATTTATCGGCTTATTTAACCGGGGTGCATGGGGTTCGTCCTGCTCATTTAGGTAAAAAAAGCAGTGGGAATGAAGCGGCTGTTGGGGATGTTTATTATGTTCCTCCGATTTTAAATACCCAGTTAGAGCAACTTCCACCCAAATCGAAAGGTTTAGTGCTGTGGATTATTGAAGGTCATATTTTGTCGAGTCAAGAGATAACGTTTCTAACTCAGCTACCCCAACAAGAACCTCGGGTCAAATTGGTGGTGGAAATGGGTGGAGCGCGAGTCGTCCAATGGACACCGCTCAAGGATGTAAATGTTGCGGCTTGAACACTGTTATTAATTTTGAGGTTGATTTTAAGCCGAATGAGTTGGGTAAATACCCAACTTAATTTTTTTAACAAAAACCATCTGATTAATCAATTAAAAGATGATTCTAAAACGCTGATTCTTGTGTCACCATAGAAAGTGTGAACAATTATGATTCTCCTTTAACAGCTTTACAACAAGGTAACTGGTTCAAACTCATTTGCGGAGCCAGTTATCAACATTTGCCTGCGATCCGAAATTTAACCTTAGCCTACACCTTAGCCGGGGCGGACTGTATTGATGTGGCGGCTGACCCGGCGGTGATTACAGTGGCTCAGGAAGCCTTAAACCGGGCTGAATTTCTCGGTGAACAGGCCCAAACCCTGGGATTTGGCTATCGCTATCGTCCGTGGTTAATGGTGAGCTTGAATGATGGTGAAGATCCGCATTTTCGGAAGGCGCAGTTTGAGGCGACCGTTTGTCCTGAAAGTTGTTGGCGACCCTGTGAAACGGTTTGTCCTACGGGAGCGATCGCATTTTCCCCCCTAAAATCTGGTGTCATAGATGAACTATGCTATGGCTGCGGACGCTGTATTTCCATCTGTCCAGTGGATTTGATTGATGCTCGGTCTTATGTTTTTCGCCCCGATCAGATTGCTCCCCTGGTATTACAAACTGGGATAGATGCCTTAGAAATTCATACCCAAGTGGGACGGGAAAAAGACTTTCAACGACTCTGGAATAGTATCCAACCCTATTTGGAAAAACTCAAACTGGTGGCAATTAGCTGCCCGGATGGGGAGGGGGTAGTCAACTATCTGAAAACCTTATCTGAAATGATCCTACCCCTGAATTGTCCCTTAATTTGGCAAACCGATGGCCGACCGATGAGTGGGGATATTGGGGCGGGGACAACCTTGGCAAGTGTGAAACTGTGCCAAAAAATTTTGGCGGCAAATTTACCTGGATATGTACAGCTTGCGGGTGGCACAAACGATTATACTGTAGCCAAGCTCAAATCCCTTGGGCTTTTACAGTCAACAGTTATAGATGATCCTGTGCTTAACCCCGTTTTTCCAAATCCTGATCAACAAACTCAGACCATTGGTGGAAAACAGTTAAGGTCAGTTAATTATGGTCATCGGGTGGCGGGTGTTGGATATGGTAGCTATGCCCGTGTTCTGTTGTCACCCCTGTTGGAACAGTTGGAATCCCGATCCACGACCGAACCTCAAAGGGATAGTTTTCAACGGCAGGAAACCTTCATTGAAGGATCTCAACCTTTGAGTCAGAAGAAGACGCTTTCTTCCGTCGAGACGCGCCCTAGCCTATCTGTACTGGAAGCTAACCCGGAGTTGCTCTGGCAAGTGGTCGGTAAAGCCTCAACCCTTGTCTCCCAAATTAAATCAGTTATCGGCGATCATTAATCAGTTATCGGTGAATAAAATAAAAAGTTTTGCTGATAAAAAATTCATAAATGACTGCTGAAATCATAACTGATTCATCATTGATAACTGATAGCTATTTACTGATAAATGATAAGAGTATGCAAATTACAGACGACCTGAACAAATTACTCTCCATTGTTCCTGATGAGATTCGGCAGAATTTGCAACAGCATCCCCAACGAGATAGTCTGATTGAGATTGTGATGGATTTGGGGCGTCTTCCAGAGGCTCGTTTTCCGTCCAAAGCCGAATATCTCTCGACTATCCCTGTCTCCTTGGACGATCTGGAACATTGTATTGTGCAGATTGGGGAATTTAGCGGGGATAACCGGGCTGGGATTGAGCAAACTTTACATCGAATTAGCGCAATTCGCAACCGGACGGGAAAGGTGATTGGTTTAACCTGTCGGGTGGGTCGAGCCATCTTTGGTAAGATTGGCATGATTCGAGATTTGGTGGAAACGGGTCAATCGCTCCTTTTGCTGGGTCGTCCAGGAGTGGGAAAAACCACGGCATTGCGAGAAATTACCCGTGTGTTAGCGGATGAACTGGAAAAACGAGTAGTCATTATTGATACCTCTAACGAAATTGCTGGGGATGGAGATATCCCCCATCCTGCCATTGGCCGGGCGCGTCGGATGCAGGTGGCTCGTCCTGAACTGCAACATCAAGTCATGATTGAGGCGGTGGAGAACCATATGCCAGAGGTGATTGTGATTGATGAAATTGGCACAGAACTGGAGGCTTTAGCGGCGCGAACCATTGCCGAACGGGGGGTACAGTTGATTGGTACAGCCCACGGTAATCGGATTGAAAACTTGATGAAAAACCCCACCCTTGCCGATTTGATTGGGGGAATTCAAGCGGTGACTTTAGGGGATGAGGAAGCTCGACGTCGGGGTTCTCAAAAGACGGTATTGGAGCGTAAAGCCCCTCCGACCTTTGATGTGGCGGTGGAAATGTTGGAACAGCAACGGTGGGTTGTACATGAATCTGTAGCGACTACGATTGATCATCTGTTACGCGGAATGCAGCCGATTTTGCAAATCAGAACTATGAATGATGCGGGTGAAGTTGAAGTTTTTGAAGAACGATATACTCCCGTTAACCCCATTACCAGTCCTAAACGCTCAACGATGAAATCCCGGGAACCTGCGGCTACAATGCCTGTTGTTCGGGGGTTGCGAGGTTCAGGGAAAATGATGCCTTTACCTGTGGAAAATACGGCGTCAGAATCTCAATATTTTGAACAACTACTGGAACAGTCTTTTTCTGGGGTTATCCCTGGTGTTCCCGATGAGGAATTTACCTTAATTCATAAACTAGGGGAAGGTTCACCGTTAAGTATTTATCCCTATGGGGTTCCTCGTCATCAAATTGAACAGGTGATCCAAATGTTATCTTTACCGGTGATTTTGACTAAGGATATTGATAGTGCGGATGTGGTGTTAGCGTTGCGATCGCATATTAGAAATCAATCCAAAATCCGCCATGTTGCTAAAACTCGTCAAGTTCCGATTCATACGATAAAATCACCGAACAACCCTCAAATTGCCCGTGCCCTACGACGTCTGTTACAAATGGAAGATCCCAGTACCCCAGAAATTGCGGATTTGAATTTGTTTGTGGCCAGTGGTTCTTCTGATGAAATCGAAGCCTTGGAAGAGGCCCGTTTAGCGGTGGAACAAATTGTGATTCCTAAAGGACAACCTGTGGAATTACTGCCTCGGTCTTCCCAAGTCAGAAAAATGCAGCATGAATTAGTAGAACATTATCGTCTGAAATCCAATAGTTTTGGGGAAGAACCAAACCGTCGTTTAAGAATTTATCCCGCCTAAGTCAGTGATCAGTCATCAGTCATCAGTTAACAGTTAACAGTTATTAGTTGGCAGTTATTAGTTGGCAGTTATTAGTTAATAACTGATAACTCTTGAACGGATAACTGATGACTGTTAACCGATGACTGATTTTGATTAACTCTTAAACTGATAACTGATGACTGTTAACTGATAACTGATTATTATATGGAACCAGCACTAATCGAACTTTTTATTAAGCTGATTACAAGTCAAACCGGGTTATTTATTCGTTTGCAGGACTACGGTGTACTGGCTGAAAAAATAAAGATCAGAGTTAAATCTTTAAAACTGCCTCATCCTCAATTTTATTTAGATTTATTAAGTACCGATAGTTCCCAAAGTCGAGAGGAATGGAAACAATTAATTCCTTTAATTACAACCATTGAAAGTTATTTTTTTAGAGATCAAGGTCAAATTAATCTCTTACGAACTGTAGTTTTACCAGATTTAATTGCATCGCGGCAAGACACCAAAAGTTTAACTCTTTGGAGTGCGGGTTGTTCGACGGGGGAAGAACCCTATACCCTGTCTATTTTACTTCAACAGTTAATCCCAGACTGGGGAAGTTGGAATCTTCAGATTCTAGGAACTGATGTGAATGAGGAAGCCTTAAAAAAAGCCACTCAAGGCTTATACACCGCTTGGTCTTTCCGTATGGTTGACTTAGAACTGAGAAATAGATACTTTATGCAACAAGGAGAAGATTGGAAAATCAATTCGTTGACTCAGAATTCTGTTAAATTTTTTAATTTGAATTTAGTTAAAGATTCCTATTGTCATCCTAATTATAACCCGATTCAAGATGTGGATTTAATTATTTGTCGGAATGTTTTTGTTTATTTTGAAAAAGACTATATTAATCAAGTAATTTATAAGTTTTTTAATGTTTTAAAACCAAGAGGTTATTTAATTACAGGTCATGCTGAATTACAAGGTATAGAAAATATTGAAAAATTTCAAGCAAAAATTCATCCTGAATCCATGATTTATCAACGACCTATTGATTTATTGAAAGAACCCTTGACTATTACCAAAAAATCAATTATTAATATAGATAATTGTTGGAATAATCTATTATATTCTTCCCAGAAATATCAGGAGCCATACCCTAAAACCAACCAGGTTGCGAATCATCAAGCTGAAAATTTAAAGTTATCTCAAAAAAGCCTAGAAGAAGCAAAAAGATATTTTAAAAATAAACAGTATTCAGCCGCCATTCAAAAAGCTGAACAATTTCTTCAAACTTATAACTATTATGTAAAAAATCTGGATTTGACCATCACAGAAAAAAAAGAAAGAAATGAAAATCGCCACCTAAAATCCGAAACTAAATTTGATGCTTATTATTTATTGGCACAAGCATGGGCAAATTTAGGAAAATATGAACAAGCTATATCTTACTGTAAAAAAGCGATTGAAATAGATTCTTTATCTATATTACCTTATTATTTACTGTTACATATCGCTCAAGAACAGGAGGATTTAGTTGGAGCAAAGTCATTATCCAAAAGAATTATTTATCTGCTTCCCTCATCGATTCCAGCCTATCTGGAACTCGCATCGATTTATGAAAGAGAAGGAGATCATACCCGATCAGCTAAAATGTATGGTAACGCTTTAGCTCTCCTCAAATCCTTACCTCCAACCATGGGGATTGAACATTTGGAAGGAGTTACGGCTCAAGATTTAATTGTTTTTTTAGAAAATAAACATTTAGCTATTGACTGTTGACTATTGGCTGTTTACTGTTTACTGATAACTGTTTACTGATAACTGAATTATGGCTTATTTAATTTTTACACTGAAGTCGATGTGTTATGCAATTATGGCTTCTGTAGTTGAAGAAATTTTTTTCCTGCCCGAATTAACACCAATTCCCGCCGCCCCTGCTGATTTAGTGGGTTTAATTAATTTGCGGGGAGAGTTACTTCCCATCATTGATTTAACTATTCGATTAGGGTATCCTGAGCCGAATTATACTGTATCAGATAGCGTAATTATTTTAAGATTTAATAACATTAGATTAGGAATTATTGTCACTCAAGTTTCTGAAGTGAAAATGATTACTAGCGATGCCATTAAAACTGAATTAGCTTATAAATTTCAACAGGAATTTAATCAGGTTCACCCTTCCTATTATCTTCAAGGTGTGGCTCAAGTTGATGAACATTTGGTCATGATTTTAAATCCAGAAACCCTGATTCAATATATTAGTCACTCTCTCCCAGATTTTAATTTAGAGAGAATAAATCTCGAAAATCATCAACCCCATCTCCAAGGAGAGTCCTCCAAACAACACACCCACCAGAAAGTACAAAATTATATTTTCTCTCCCGATGCAACCCCAGAAGAACGGATAATTTTTCAAGAACGAGCTAAAAATTTAAGATGTTCCATTGATAACCAAGATTTTACTGGGTTAGTTGCTTTGGCTGTGATCAGTTTAAATGGAGAATATTTCGGGGTTAACCTAGAAATTATCCGAGAATTTACAGACATTCATAATATTACACCGATTCCTTGTACTCCTCCCCATATTGTTGGAAATATGAATTTACGCGGGGAAATATTAACTTTAGTGAATATTCGGAGCCTCGTGAATTTACCTTTACAAGCCTCTCAAGTATTATCTAAGGCTATGATTGTTAAAATTAATGATATTGTTGCCGGAATCATTGTAGAAGCAATTTTTGATGTAATATACTTAAAAGAATCCGAGATTAAAACTATTCCTACCGCGGTTCATCTCAAACAGGATGAATACTTACAGGGGACAGCTTTTTATCAAGACAAAATGATGAGCATTCTGAATGTGGCAAAAATTATGACTCAAGGAGAATTATTTGTTGATCAAGAGGTTTAATCCCAGGTAAGATAGATTTCATGAATTTTGTAATCAACCATCAAAAATTATATGTTTAACAATTTCAAATTAAGAGAGAGGTTACTCTTAGGATATAGCATACCCGTGTTTTTATTTATGGGATTAACCGCATTGGTTTATAGCAATATTAATCAAGTATCTAATACTTTCAAAGAGGCAGAAAGGGTTCAAGAGGTAATTTTAAAAGTCAATGTTATGGAACGTGGTGCTCAAGGGATGGTTCGGAGTTTAAGGGGATATTTAGCTCTAAAAAATCAAGATTTTTTAACGGAATATAATTCCGGTTTAGTTCTTTATCGGGAAGCGGCTAAAACATTGGAATCCTTGGTTTATCGTCCAGAGCAAAAACAACGGTTACAAAAACTTGATAACTTAGTGAATGAATATGATCAAATGGCACAACAAGTTTTTATCCTAGTCAATCGAGGAAAATTATCTGAAGCCATTGAAAAAGCTCGCATTGCAACTCAATATGTGATCGATTTTGATCGAATTAGCGATGAATTTTCGACAACAGAAGCTAGTCTTTTAACTCAGGAAACAACTAAAGCAAAAGAATCATTGAACGGATTATTAACAACGCTCGTGTTTGGAGCTTTGCTAATTTTGGTTACGGTGATTATTATTGCCCTATTAATTGCGGTTAATATTAGTGGAACCATTCATCAAGCCACACAAGTTATCGCCACTTCTTCCACCGAAATTGCTGCTACCCTTGCAGAACAAGAACGAACAGCAAATCAACAAGCGAGTTCTGTTCATGAAACTACAACAACTATGGATGAATTGAGTGCTTCCTCTGGGTCAACGGCGGAACAAGCCGAGTCAGCTACATATCAAGCTAGACAGGTTTTAGGATTAACAGAAGGGGGAAAACAAGCGGTCAATAGTACCTTAGAAGGGATGGAAAATCTTCAACAAAAAGTTGAAGTGATTGCCCAACAAATTATTCGTTTAAGTGAACAAACAAACCAAATTGGGAATATTTCTGAATTGGTCAGTGATTTAGCAAATCAAACCAATATGTTAGCTCTGAATGCTGCTGTGGAAGCAGTTAGAGCCGGAGAACATGGCAAAGGATTTGCAGTTGTCGCCACGGAAATCAGAAAATTAGCGGATGAAAGTAAAAAATCTGCCTTCAGAATTAATACCCTGGTTGCTGATATTTTAACTTCAATTAATTCAACGGTAATGGCAACGGAAGAAGGGACAAAAACTGTTATATCTAATGCAGAACTCACCCGGGAAACCGCAGATACTTTTGCTGTGGTTGCGGAAGCGGTGAATAATGTGGTCTTGAATAATCAGCAAATTTCCCTTAATGTTAAGCAACAAGCGATCGCCATTGGACAGGTTTTAGAGGCGATGAATGTTTTAAGTCAGGGGGTTGGAGAAACCGCTAATGGATTAAATCAAGCTAAAATAGGAATGGAAAAATTGAATGAAGTCGCGTTAAATCTAAACTCAATTGTTTAATATAGTAATATCACCGGAATATGTTAAAAATCAATGGTTTAAGGTACTGGATTATTGCGGGTTATTTAATTCCAATTTTGCTTTCTTTATTAGTAGCTGGAATTGTATCCTCCAATGTCGAAAAAGTTCGGAGAACAACCCTAGAAGTCCAAACATCCGGTGATGCTATGCAAGCTATTAATAACTTGGCTTTAGCCACGAAAGACTTAACGATTGCTGCCCAGGGATATATTTTAGTTAAAAATCCTCAGTCCCGTGAGTTGTATAAAACTTCTGAATCTCTTTATCGAGAAGCATTGGTAGATGTGAAAACACTGATTACCAATCGTGAAGTGATTCAAGATTTAGATAGTTTAACTGGATCGGTAGACCAATTAGAACAATACTATTCGGCATTATTCAAATTAATTAATGATAATAAAGTTGACCAAGCCCTAGAGATTTGGAAGCAAGGAAAAGGTACGGAATTATCAACAACGGTTTTAGAGAAAACTCAAAAATTTATCGCCTTGGAAACTCAACAAGTAGAGGCGTACCATCAACGGCAAAATGATGCTTTAGATCACCTGATTAATACGGTTTGGATCGGAACAGGAGCAACTATATTTTGTTCAATTTTATTGGGAATTAGCCTCATTACTCTCATCTTCAAGCGAATTAATCAAGAAGCATCCCAAATTTTGCAAGCCTCCCAAGAATTAGTTAATATTATGGAATCTCAAGAACGAGTCACTGTTCAGCAAGCAAGTTCAGTGAATGAAACTACAGCTAGTATGGATGAATTGGGTGCATCAAGTCGCCAATCTGCCGAACAAGCATCAACAGCCGCCACCGGAGCTAATCAAGTTTTACTCTTAGCGGGTGGTTATCAAAAATTATCTGTTGAAACGGGTAATAGTTTCAGTTTGAAAATAAAAATGGAACAATTACAACAGCAAATTATGCGTTTAAGTGAACATTTAGGAAAAATTTATAGTATTACAAATGTGGTCACGGATTTGGCAAGTCAAACAAATATGTTAGCCTTAAATGCTTCTGTAGAAGCTGCTAGAGCCGGAGACAGTGGGAAGGGATTTGGGGTGGTGGCATCTGAAATTCGTAAACTAGCAGATCAAAGTCGTAAATCAGCCGAAAAAATTAGTTCAATTGTTACGGATATTCAAACGGCGACTAATTTAACTATTAGGGTGACAGAGGAGGGCTCGAAATCCGTTGAAGATATTGTTCATGCAATTAATGATGTCGCTATTAATTTGCAGCAAATTTCCCTAAATACCCAACAACAATCTATTGCGGTTGAACAAGTTGTTGATGCCATGAATAACTTAAATTTTGTTTCCACAGAAATGGCGACCAGCATTAACCAAACCAAACAGGGAGTTCAAAAGTTAAATGAAACCGCCAAAAATCTGCAAACTCTGGTTTAATCGTTCAAAATTGAATTACATTGACAGGATCAAAGACTTATGATGATTGAAGATGATGAACTACGGGAAGTTTTTAAAACTGCTAGTGAAGAACATTTGCAGAATTTAGATGAAGGATTATTATATCTGGAAAAAAATCCCAATGATGCGACAAAAATAGAAGAATTATTGCGAGAAGCCCATAGCCTGAAAGGAGATGCGGGAATGTTAGGGGTCAAAGATGTTGCCACCTTATCCCATCAAATTGAACATTTATTAGGGGGGTTGAAACGTCAGGAAACCACCCTCACGGCTGATTTAGTGGATCGAATTTCCTATGGGATTGATGCGATTCGTCAGTTAGTTTATGCTGCGGTTACCGGAGAACCCTGTGAGATTAATGCTTTTCATAGTTTAGCCTATCTGATGGGGGCTAAACCCGAAACACCGACGGATGCAATTTCAGCTATACCGACGGTGAATTCTGAACCGCCTCCCCCTGATGTAGTAGAGTTTGAAAGTCAAGAGGAACCGAGCGAAATCGAGGAGCCGATTATTGACTCAGTTCCTTTGCCCGATGTCGCACCGGATGAAACCCCTATTCTAGTAATGACCGTGGCTGAACCGATGAATGCTACGATGCCTCCAGTAACGGCCAGTCGCGACTCTACTTATAAAATTGAAACCATTCGAGTCCCGACTCGTAATTTAGATGGGTTAATGACTCAAACGGGAGAATTAACGGTAACAAAAATTCGGATTGCCCATCGGTTAAATGAAATTGAAGACCTGGTGAGTTTATGGGAAGAATGGAGTCGAGATGCCTTTGTGAATCGGTTTGTGGTTCATGACTTAGAAAATAACCTCAATCGTTATAGTTCTGAAAAGGGAACAATCGGGCAACTGCAAAATTATTATCATCGTAGTACGGAACGTTTAGAACAGTTGGGATCTTTAATTAATCAACTTAGAAATACTTTTTCTGAAGATATTGCCCGTTTAGATATTATTAGTGATGAACTTGAAGATGGGATCAGAACCTTACGTTTATTACCCCTATCAACTATTTTTAATTTGTTTCCTCGCATGGTACGGGATTTAGCGCGGCAGCAGAGAAAAGAAATTGAATTAGTGATTTCTGGTGGAGAAACCCGTGCGGATAAACGGATTTTAGAAGAAATGAAAGATCCTTTGATGCACATTTTAAGAAATGCGATTGATCATGGGATTGAAACTCCAGAAGAACGGCAAAAATTAGGTAAGCCAGCGATCGCAAAAATTGAGTTACGCGGTTATCAAACGGCGACCCATATTGTGTTAGAAGTTTGTGATGATGGTTGGGGATTAGATATCGAAAAAATCAAACAAACTGCTTTAAAACGGGGAATTTGTCAACCGGAAGAATTATTGGGAATGACTCCACAACAAATTCATAGTTTAATTTTTGCTCCTGGTTTTACCACCCGAACAGTCGTCACCGAAGTATCGGGACGGGGTGTGGGAATGGATGTGGTACGAACCAATGTAGAACGTTTAAAAGGCATTATTCAAGTCGAATCTTCCCCAAGAAAGGGTAGTGTATTTCGGATTCAATTGGGAACTACCTTAGCAACAGCCCATGTTTTAATTGTATCGGTTCAGGGGATTTCCTATGCCGTTCCCGTCGAATTTGTCCAAATGACAAAGCTGGTTCAAGTTAATGAAATTTTTGCGATTGAAGGCCGAGAAACGATTGTTTTTGAAGACCAACCGATTTCCGTAGCTCAACTAGCTGATTTATTGGAAATTCGGTGGACTTCTTCTCAGTTTGAACCGGAATCTACAATTTCTCAAGAGTCCAAATCTCGTTTTTCCCTTTCCCCATCCTTGATCCAAAAAAATCCCAGTTCTCCCACAATGGATGTGGCTTCACCCTGCATTATTCTAAAAGTGGGAGAAGAAAAATTAGGATTGTTTGTTGATGCTTTAGTTGATGAGCAGGATGTGGTCTTAAAACCCCAAAGCCAACTATTAAAACGGGTCAGAAATGTGGCGGGAGCCACGATTTTAGGAACGGGGGAAGTCTGTATTATTTTAAGTCCTCAAGACTTAATTAAATCCATTCGTAAACAAGCGGGTGTGATCAGTTCCCCCATCGTCCGATCTGCTTTAAAGGTTCAGGATAATTCCTCTGTTAAACCGGTGATTTTATTAGTAGAAGATTCAATCACCACTCGGACTCAAGAAAAACGAATTTTAGAAGCCGCGGGTTATGAAGTTGTGACGGCGGTGGATGGATTAGATGGGTTTAATAAACTCGGCACTCGTTCCTTTGATGCGGTGGTTTCTGATATCCAGATGCCTAATTTGGATGGGTTAAGTTTAGTCACTAAAATTCGACAAAATCGGGACTATAGTGAACTACCGATTATTCTAGTGACTTCTCTAGCTTCCGATGAAGATAAACGCAAAGGTGCAGAAGTTGGGGCAAATGCCTATATTACTAAAGCGTCTTTCAATCAAGAAGTTTTGATCGAAACTCTAAAAAGATTAGTATGATTAGGAATATCTATCTAATCAGTGAATAACTGTAAAATGCCAATTCGAGTTGTCCTAGTTGAAGATTCGGCTGTTGCTTTGATTATTCTCAAACGAATTTTATCAACATCGACCGAGATAATTGTTGTAGGAACGGCTCGAACCGGTAAGGAAGCATTGATATTGGTGCCCACTGTCCAACCGGATGTGATTTGTACGGATTTTCATATGCCCCAAATGAACGGACTGGAATTTATCCAAGAAGTCATGGTGATTTATCCCCGTCCGATTTTGGTGATCAGTGCTTCGGTTCAATCCGATGATACTCAAAATGTTTTTCAACTGTTAAATGCTGGGGCCGTTGATGTGTTTCCTAAACCGACAACGGGTTTAGCCTCGGATTATGAATTGATCGGACGGGAATTAATTCAAAAAATTAAAGTGCTTGCGGGCGTCAAAGTTTTTACTAAACATCGTAAATCCCAACCCAACGTTAGTAATAACCATTTATCGATCACCTCACCTCCACTGATCAGTAAAACTCTTTTATCCTCACCCCATTCCAAAGTTGTAGGTGAACCCTCAAGATTTTTCGGTGCATCTTCTCAAACAATTAAAATTCTGGGGATTGGTGCTTCTACGGGTGGCCCCCAAGCTTTACATACAATTTTGACACAATTTCCCAGTAATTTTCCCGTTCCTATTGTTTGTGTTCAGCATATTAGCGAAGGATTTTTGCCCGGGTTAGTCAGTTGGTTAAATGGGGAATGCAATTTATCTATTAAAATCGCCATGGTCGGTGAACTTCCCCAGGCGGGCTCGGTTTATTTTGCCCCAGACGGATACCATTTAGAATTTAGCCATACGGGTCGTTTTTCCTATTCAAATGCACCCCCACTGGCGGGTCATCGTCCGGCGGTGACAGCTACTTTAAAGTCTGTTGCTGACTGTTATGGAGCCAGTGCTGCGGGGGTTTTGTTAACCGGAATGGGCCGGGATGGGGCTGATGGAATGAAGGCTATTTTCGATCAGGGTGGGTTAACGATTGCCCAAAATCATGATAGTTGTGTAGTCTTTGGAATGCCCGCAGAAGCGATCGCTTTAGGGGCTGCCCAACACATTCTATCGGTGAATGATATTGCTCCTTTTATTCTTAATCGGGTGAAGGGGTTAATCTAAGATTAATGTATTTTTGAATAAAGGACTATTAAAATGAAGTTTAAGTTAAATTTAAAACCGGAAGTTAATTGTCAGGATAGACTTTTAAACCTAAGCAAAGTTTTGGGTTTAATTGGGGGACTGTCTTTTTAATCTAGTTCTTGTTCTAAAACATTGGCGATCGCTTGTCTGGCTGTTTCGTTAAATTCTCGAATATTTACACGATTTAATAATACAATTGCTAGAATCATGCCAACAGCTTGTACGACAAAAACCGAACCATAAGCGAGGAAAGGAACCTGAAAAATTGCCCGTCCTAAATCTAAAATTGCCCCCCCTAAAACCGTTGCTAATCCCCGCGCCATAGCCTGTGCTAAACCCCAGGCTCCAATAAAGGTTCCGGCAGTTTCAGCTAAGGTTAAATCTAACATTAAATTAATCGCTCCTGCTGTCAAAATACCCGAATTTAAACCAAACAATAATAACGCTCCTTTCAATAATCCAGCATTAGCATAAAAACCTGCCATTATAAAAAATAATAAACAAATTGCGACTCCAATACACCCGATTTTAACAGTATTTTTTTTACCGATCCGGGGAATAATTAAAAATCCGGTTGTAGCAATTCCGATTAAAGTTCCGATGCCAAAAAACGCATTTAATTTGGTGGTTTCAGAGACACACATTCCAAACACTTCACCGCCATAGGGTTCTAATACAGCATCCTGCATAAATAAACTAATAGTCATCACCAATAAAAAGCTAAAAAATAATCCTGTTTGTCGGCTGGCGGTGAGAACTTTAAGGGCGCGACTAAAGGTAATTTGATCTTCCCGTTCAACCATTTTTGAGCGCAATTTGTAGCGAGAAAATTTGCGTTCAATACCAATTATTGCTAGAAAAGATAAACTGATCACTATTAATGGGATAACAATAAATAACAGATTAACAGAGGTTTGTAATTGGGGTAAATTTGTAGTTGTTGATGTGGCGATGGGATTATCAACTAAAAGATCTGCACCACAGAGTTCGGGACGATGGAGAATTTTAGAACTAATAATCGCCCCAATCACAATTCCTACCATCAACATTGACCAAACAATACTGACTAATTTAGAGCGATTATTTTCATCGGAAATATCAAATAATAAGGCCGTAAATGGGGTGGAACTTGCACTTAAAGCTAAACCATATCCAGCAAAAATTAATGCTAATAAACCCGCCCACAAATAGGCAATTCCATTGAATCCATTGCTTTGAATACTAGCACCTAATGACCAAACTATTTGTAGGGCTACAAATGCCATACTGGTAAATAAAATTAACCCAATCCAAACATAGCTACTGCGATGATATCCCCATAACGGTTTAGCATCGGACATCTGACCAAACCATACCCTAGCCGGGGAAACAAATTGGTGCATAGCGATCGCTCCCGCCGCTACCAATGCTGGAACTTTTAACTCATCAATCATAATCCGATTAATCACCCCCAGGGTCAACAAAGACATAATCCCTAACCCCATTTGAAACAGACCTAACCGAAACATGGTTAATATGTTAATCGAGGGTAAGGGTTGCCCATTCGGGGGATCCGTCGATGGCAATTTATCCGAGGAATCACTATTTTTCATGGAATGTGAGTTGGTACAACAAAAGGGGAAAACTAATCTTTGACAATTCCGATTAAAGTTTAGACAAAACTCTAATCTAAGATTATAATAGAATTTGCTCAAAAAAAAACGGGTTGTATTTACTCCATAAAAGTTACTAAAAATATCATTAAAAAATGACTCATAAAACAGAAAAAGCACTGTTCCTTATCGGTGGATTAAGCAATGATGATCTACACTGGGTTGTCCATAAAGCAAAGGTAGAAACAATCCCCCCCGGAGAAAGGCTAATTTATGAAAGCCGCCCGATTAATGCGTTATATTTTGTATTAAGTGGATTATTAAGTGTGGTGATCGGTACAAATGAAGATCGAGAATTAGCCCAAATTACGAAGGGGGAAGTGGTGGGAGAAATTTCTTTTATTGATAGTCGGCCTCCTTTGGCAACGGTTAAAGCCATAGAAACGACTCAGGTTTTAGCAATTTCTCGATTTGAACTTAATAGTAAAATACACAGTGATGCTAAATTTGCTGCCCGATTTTATCAAGGTTTATCCCTGTGTTTAGCTAGTCGGATGCGAGGAACAATTCGGCGTTTAGGTTACGAAGATCTGATGGAATATGAACCAGAACCCGATGAATTAAGTTCACAAACACAGGAATTTCTAGCCTTGGCTCAAGCGAAGTTTAACTGGTTAGTTCAAAGTTTGAAATAAAGGGAATAGAAATTACTAATTTAATTTGATACAGAGGCGATTAGTGATTCTCTGTCACCATAATCCACTTCCAAAGCGGATGACTGGGCCCCTGTTTCAATATTTTAAAAATCTGCTGTTCTAAACGTTTTTGATAGGCGGGAGAAACCCCGAATAAAATGTTACGACTATGCCAAACTAATGTGGCTGTTGTTGTACCGAGACACAACCCTAAACCAAGGGCTGCAAAACGGTTATAAGCTAAACCATAGCGAACCGCAGACCAAGTAAAATAGTTTTGCAAAAGGGAAATTTCTTCCCGCAATCCCCACAAACTCAAGGGTGCAACTATTACCCACAAAAGTCCAATTACCAGCCATCGGCTGTAAACGGTAATTTGGTGCATTTTTTGGACTTGACGCTTAAAATTTGCATCATCCGGTGACGGGTTTAATTCCATTACTATCTCCCTTTTTTTAACTAAAAATAACTGTGTTTTTTAATTAGGACAATTTTAAATTTGGCTATTTTTAGGTATTAAATTGTTGAGCATAAAATTGAGCATAGCGATCGCCTTTTTCTAAGAGTTCTTGATGGGTTCCTGATTCCATAATTTTACCCTGTTCTAAGACGAGAATGCGAGTTGCCCGTCTGACTGTGGCTAAACGGTGGGCAATAATAAACACCGTTCGATCCTGCATTAATCGTTCTAAGGCTTCTTGAACCAGGGCTTCTGACTCGGAATCTAAGGCGGATGTGGCTTCATCTAAGATTAAGATTCTAGGGTCTAATAATACGGCCCTGGCGATCGCAATTCTTTGTCGTTGTCCCCCCGATAAATTAACGCCACGTTCGCCAACTAGGGTTTGATATCCATTAGGAAACTCCATAATAAAGGCATGGGCATTAGCAATTTTAGCCGCAATTTCTACATCTTTTAATTCATAATAGGATTGACCAAAGGCAATATTTTGAGCAATAGTTCCTGAGAATAAAGTAATATCTTGGGGGACAATTCCAATTTGTCGCCGTAGGCTTTTTAAGGTGACATCCTGAATATCAATATCATCAATTTTAATTGTTCCTGATTGACGATCATAAAATCGGGGTAACAGGGTAACTAAGGTGGTTTTTCCCGCTCCTGACGGCCCCACTAAGGCCACCATTTCCCCCGATTTAACTAATAGGTTCAAATTTTCTAAAACGGGTTTATTATCTTCTTGACTTTGGGAAAAATCGGTTTTAGGATAGGTAAAACTAACGTTAGCATATTCAACTTTTCCGGTGACATGGGGTAGAATAAAAGCATGGGGTTTTTCCACAACCGTCGGTTGTACATCTAACAGTTCAAAAATGCGATCGCACGAAGCCTGACCCTGTTTAAAATCACTATAATTACTGGTAGTTAATGATATGGGATCGATTAATAATGCCACCGCCGCCACATAACTAATAAATCCGCCCCCAGTTAAATTCCCTTGGGAAATTTGCCATCCCCCCAAAAAGAATAATAAAATTACACTCATAGCTTCTAAAAAGCCAACAACCACAAATTGTAAAGCCTTAATTTGTTCAGCTAAATATTTAGCTTTGCGGTTTTGTTCGGCTTCTAAACTAAAGCGATTAATTTCATACTCCTCGGCGGCAAATGCCTGGACTAAGCGAATACCACTAAAGACTTCTGTTAATAAAGAGGCTAAATTAGAAACTCGGTTTTGACTATGGCGAGTAAAAGTTAATAATTTTTCTCCAAACCAACCAATTAATACCGCCATAAATGGGGCTATAATTAAAGTAGCTAAGGTTAATTGCCAGTTAAGATAAATCATATATCCTAAAACCACAATTAATTGCAAAATACAGGGAATAAATTGATGAAAAAATTTATTAATTACTTCCCCAATTCGGTCAATATCTTCCGTGAGACGATAGGCGAGATCTCCAGTTTTGGCAGTTTCAAAATACCCAATATTCAGTTGTTGTAAATGACGATATACCTGTTTTCTTAATTCTAAAACAATCGTTAAAGCAGCTTTTGCCATCAAGGTATCTTGACCGTATTGTACCGTTCCTCGGACAAGGAAAACAACCGCCGCCACCCCCGCTAATTGAGCAATAGCGTTCACATCTCCCCGACCAATATAACCCGCCATTTGTCCGGCTAACCAGGCTAATAACGGCCAAAATACGGTAAATGCAACCGTACAAACCAAGGCTTTAGTAATAGTTTGTCCTTGGGTACGAATATAGGGAATTAATTTTTTGTAACTAGAGGGTTGTTTTTGTTTCAAGTTGCGATCGCCAAAATACTTTTTTTAACTTATCATATTTTGGTATTAAGGTTACGGTTTTTAGGATTGTTATATTGATAATAAATTGCCCAAATTGCCATCGCCCTTAAATAGTGACTAGCGCGGAAAGTTCCGGCGGCGGTAATTGCTTCGGGTGTGCGAAATTGTAAGCCATTATCATAAATTTGTTTAACCACAACTTCGGTTAATTCTAATGCTTCAGCTTTCATTCCCATTTGCAAGAAAAAGGCGGCTAAACCAAAATTAACTCCTGTCCAAACTTCTAAGGGGTGAGTATCTTTCGGGTTAACTGCTTCTCCATTAGGTCTGACACCATTGGCGGCTCCAAATTGTCCATTATGAAACTTTTTAAAACAGGAATCATAAACGGTTTTTAAAGCCGAAATAGTACAATTATGAGGAACAATATCCGGCAATCCCAATAGTTTAGCATAGAATTGACCAGATAATTGATCCGTCATCACTACATCGGAACCGCTACCACTATCTAAACGATAATATTGACCATTCCAAAGAGTTTTTTGATAGAGAGGTTTAGCTGTTTCTAGCCATGTTTGATACAGGGGAATTACCGTATTAGGATGGGGTGTAACGGTTTCTTTTTCTAACAGTGTTCCCATGGCAATCATCGCTTCTAACGCGGCTAACCATAAGCCTCCACAATAGGCACTAATTCCCTGTAATTTCCAATCATCAAAAGTTTGATCCGGCGCGCCACTATTCTCAGGAATAGAATCTTGATCAAGATCAAAAGTTTTCAGATAATTGATGGTTTCAACCATCGCTGACCAACAATCTTTTAAAAACTCATAATCCGTTGCACCTGTCAATAGAAAATCTCGGTAAACTTGCAGGACAAAATCACAGGGTAAATCCTTCCATAAATTACAATCTTGATAACTGGTATAGTTAGTTTTCTCCCAGGGATGTTCATTCGGTGCGCCTAAATCATGGGGGGTTGCACCCACGGCTTTTCTAATAGCTGAAGCCTGATTATAACCAATTATTCGGGGAGTATTATCTCCTTGAGAAATAGCGCGAGAATAGGCAATTAATATGGATTTTTCTAACTCTGGCCATAAAATTAATAGAGAAAATGATCCATATAACCGCACATCTAAACTTTCATACCAGCGATAATCTAAACATTCTAAAACCCCAAATTGACCGATAGGATCACGTTCATCCGCAGCACTCCAAATTGCTCCCCCATCGGTGAGTAAATATAACTCATTAAACAGTGCCATTTTAAACCAACTCGGTAAATCTTGACGCTGTAAAATTGGGTTTTGCCATGCTTGAATATGTTCTCGCCAGGTGTCAGAATGTTTCATTGCAGTGCGAATCATTGACCAAGCATTATGACCATTACGACCAAAAAAGTCAGTATAACGACGATAATAATTAATTCCCGATGCGAATTCAGTAATTGGTAAATCCCAAGCTAAATAAAAGGGAATCTTTCTGGTTTTCCCTGGTCTAATCGTAAATTTAACCGCCAAAGCCACCGCAATTCGTTCGTCTTCTTTAGCAGGATGTTCACTTTCTTGGTCTAAAAGTGTACCATCTTCTGAGAAACATTGCCAAATATCTTCCCCATTTCCTGTTGGGTTCCAACGGGTTTGATAATATACTTCAACCGCCGGATTTGTAATAGTTGCGATCGCAATTTGTCCATCTCCTTCCTGTACATCTTCATTGACAGTTGGGCGGGTCATTAAACAGCCAATACGATGAAAGTCTTCGACTAATCTATTAATACTTCCGGCACTTTTTCCCCAGTTGGGTTCATATTCATATACCGGACTTCCATCATCTCTAACCTTGACTTCTGGACTAGCTAAACTATTAGTAAACCAGCCAATAGTATTTTCCCAAGTTAATAATATACTTAAGGTAATCGGTTCATCCGTGGGGTTATGGGCAGTCCATTCAAAAATTGCGATCGGATAACTACTTTCTTGATAGTTTTTTGCCCAAACAGGAGATAATTGTTCACAAGTTAATTGAGCAGAAAAGACATTTTCATAAACAAACCAACTGCGAGGATATAGGGCATGATAGGTTCCATTTTCTGGTTGATTTGGATACCAATTCCATTTCGATAAACTAGCATCTTCAGGTGCTTCTGTTGATAAAGCATAAGCTTTTTTATGACCGTTTATTTCTTCATAAACGCTAAATTGACAAGCAGGAAGTGTCTGAAAAATATGTTCCCCTCCGTCCAAATGCCAAAGGTTAAAATCTCCCCTGGAGGAGCGTCCAATGCAACCCGCACCCAACCCCCCTAGGGGCATTCCGTGCCAAGGGCCATCATCTAAATTACTGGCGTAGCGGACAGTATAGGGTTTTTCCCACCCTAAACCAATGGGACGACTCCAAGTAGACTCAGGAATATTAGAAATGGGGCTAGAATGGGTCATGCTGTTAATGGATAATTCTGTTTTAATAAAATAAAATTCCCCCTTGGGATGTTTTGAATTTTCCCACAATTGAGTTGAATAAGCAAGGGTGATTTTATTCCCGCAGTCTTTTTTTATGATAAAAAATCCATAATTCTGCTAGATAATAAAATAGAATAATCCCAATTAAACTGGCATTCAAATCAACGATACTGAAGGTACGATTGGGTAAATAAATTTGTGAGATTTCTTCAGCAATGGTTATAAGGGTAAATAAAAACGGCCCCAGGGGGATGAAAATCTTATTAATTACAATCTTTTTTCCTCCTAATGCTAAATGAGTTAAAAACGATGCAATTCCATATAAAATAAAATGTCCATAAACATCATAATGAGGGATTTTTCCTAATAAATCATAAGGTAAATTTCCCCCATTAGCTGTAATTACAATTAATAATAACAACAGAAAATAGAGAAGAAAAGCAATTTGCCAAGGTTTTTTAGATTGTTTCATGGTTTGATTGGGTGATTAGGCTTTATTCCCAAGATATAAGGGCTAACACTTAACAACAATTCCTATTTCATTACTTCCGCAAATTTCGGGATATAATCCTTAGCAATTCTCAATAGGTATAATATTTGATTGTAGGGGTTTGGTCTCCAAACCCTCTTTGCACCTGGGTTTAGAGACTAAACCCCTACAGGTTTTTGTCACTAATTATTTATAGCAATCCGCGACGCGCGAGACGGAGGTTGTGGTAAAATTGCATTATGATCTATATAGGATTGCTATAGTGATTTTCACTGTTTGGTCTACGCCGGGGTTATAATTCATGTATAACCTTTATCGGGTAAATAATCTTTAATCTGTACATTACTCATTTGAAAACTGGTAGATTACGAAATAAGTAGGTGTTAAATGAATAGCCACAAAGTAACATTAGAAATTTCGGAAACCCTTTTTGAGCAACTCTCTTTACTAGCTGATCTAAAAGAAGAATCAATAGAATATTTAGTTGTTCAAATTATTGCCGCTAAATTACCTTGCTTAATTCAAAGAGAGAGTCAATTGAATCAATTATTAGAAGCAATTAAACCTGATAGCATTCATACTGAGATTGGACTGGAAACATAATATATGAAATCTGATAATTCTCAGTTGTATATTCCCCGTCAAGGTGATATCATTTGGATTGACTTTATTCCGCAAATCGGCAGGGAACAGGCAGGTCGCCGTCCAGCTATTGTTATCTCAAAAACAACATATAATCGCCGAGTTGGACTAGCTTTAGTCTGTCCAATTACTAGCCGAGTAAAAGGTTATCCTTTTGAAATACCAATTCCAGAAGGATTGGCAGTATCAGGAGTTGTTTTAGCCGATCAAATTAAATCATTTGATTGGCAAGCAAGACAAGCAGAGTTTGCTTGTAAAATGCCTCCAGAAGTCCTAATTCAAGTAGTGGCTAAATTAATGAACCTATTACCCGAAATAGAGATTTAGTTAAATAAATTTGATAGCTATAGATCGCGGTTTAACTCTTAATACAAAATCTGCTTAATCTAGGCTGCTTTATAAAGAATCATTACTTCGCTTCTTTCCAGTTTTTTCCGGCGTGAATATCTACAACTAAAGGAACACTTAAGGGAAGCACTTGTTCCATAATAGTCTTAATTTGCGGTTGAATTTCTTGCCATTCTGTTTCGGGAATTTCAAAGACTAATTCATCATGAACTTGTAACACTAATTGAGATTGATATTGGCTTAAAAGTTGATGTACTTGTACCATTGCCATTTTAATAATATCAGCACTAGAACCCTGTATGGGGGCGTTAGCAGCGGCTCTTAATAGTTGGGCATCATTTTGACCCATTTTTTTCTTCAATTGGGTTAAATCAATTTCATTAATATCAACTCCTTTTAAGGTTTGTAGACTGTCTCCTTGGAAATCAAAATAACGTCTTCGTCCTAATATTGTTTCGACATATCCTTGAGAAATTGCTTGTTTTTTCACCCTTTCTAAATAGGCAAAAACCTGAGAATACCGTTGGTTAAATCGTTCAATAAATATCTTACCTTCTGCACTACTAACTTTAGCTTCCCGGGCGAACCTTTGCGCCCCCATTCCATAAATTACGCCAAAATTAATCGTTTTTCCTAACCGTCTTTCTTCTGGAGTTACGGTTGCTTTTTCAAACAATAACTTAGCGGTAACAGTATGGACATCTTGATTATTTTGATATGCTTCTAATAAAATCGGTTCTTGACTTAAATGAGCTAAAATTCTCAATTCAATTTGAGAATAGTCGGCTGAAACTAATAACCAGTTTGGTTCGGTAATAAATGCTTTTCTAATTTTACTCGAAAATTCGGTTTTAATCGGAATATTTTGCAAATTAGGATCAGAAGAAGATAACCGTCCCGTGGCGGTAATAGTTTGGTTAAAACTGGTATGAATGCGTTGGTTAGCATCTACTAATGTGGGTAAAGCATCGACATAAGTTGACTTGAGTTTGGCTAAGGTTCGATGTTCTAATATTATATCAATAATGGGATGATCTCCTTGTAATTTTTCTAAAACATTCACATCCGTTGAATATCCTGTTTTAATTTGTCGGGTTTTTTTTGTACTTAATTCTAAGGTTTCAAATAAGAGTTTACTGAGTTGTTTGGGAGAAGCTAAATTAAATTTTTCTCCCGCCACTTCATAAGCTTGAATTTCAGTAATTTCTAACTGTTTATCTAATTGTTCTGCTAAGGTCTGTAAATAGTCAATATCCAGATGCACACCCCCATATTCCATATCAGCTAAAACAGGTTCTAAGGGCTGTTCAACATCTGTTAGGAGTTTCATTAATTGAGGTTTATCTATAAATTGTGCTTTAATTTTATCGACTAATTGAAAGGTAACATAAACCTGCATTCCGCAATATTCAGCGACTTGAGCAATATTAATATCTGCAATAGTTTTTCCTTTTGGTACTAATTCATTATAACTCGGTGCTGTTAATTCTGAACCTAAATATTTGCGAGTTAAATCAATTAAATTATGAGTATCTTCAGGATCTAATACATAGTTTGCTAACATCGGATCAAAGACAACGCCCTTTAATTCTATCCCATGAACTCTAAAAATTAATCGATCATATTTAGCATTTTGAAAGGTTTTTGGATAGCGATCGCTTTCTAAAATGGGACGTAAAAGATCTAACGTTTGAACTTTATCTAAATTCGTTCCTTGGGTATGATTTAAAGGAATATAAGCCACATCTGTTGGTGCTGTTCCCCAACAACAACCTATTCCCACTAATTCCGCTTCTCGATGTTCTAAAGAGGTGGTTTCCGTATCCCAAGCAACGGGATAATTAGTATCAGTATGATTTTGTAAAATAGCAACTAACTGTTTTAGGTCTTCCGACGTTTGAATTAAACGCAATTTAATCTTAGATTCGGGATTATTTGCTATTTTTTGTTGTTGATAAATTTCAGTTTCTTCCTTAGTAAAAAAACTGGTATCTTCCTCTGTATTAACTGAAGTTCCTGATGTTTTTAGTTGAATATTTCCTTTAAATTGCTTTTGAATTTGATTAACTTTATCTAAAAAAGTTTGTAATTGTAAATGTTCTAAAATCCGTTGAATTTTAGCTTGATCAAACCCTTGTAATTTTAAATCTTCTAAACCAACTTCTAAGGGTACATCCTGAATAATTCGCGCTAATATTTGAGAATGATCAGCATCCGGTTTTCCTTCTTCTAATTTCTTGCGCGTTGCTCCTTTAATATCTTCAATATGGGCATAGATATTTTCTAAAGAATGATATTCTCCTAATAATTTAACCGCCGTAGTTTTCCCAATGCCTTTTACCCCAGGAATATTATCGGATTTATCCCCACACAATGCCTTATAATCAATGACTTGATGGGGATAAATCTGTAATTTCTGATAAACCTGTTCGGCTAAAAATTCCGTAGGGTTGCTTCCTTTACCCGGTTCTAAATGTAAAACAGTAATATTTTTTTCCAGATTAATTAACTGAAATAAATCCTGATCTCCCGATAGAATTTTAACCCGATAATTCTCCTGACTTCCCCTATGAGATAACGTCCCTAAAATATCATCAGCTTCATAGCCTGGGGCGGTAATAATGCTAAGATCAAAGGCTTGTAATAATAGTTTTAAATTCTCCACGTCCTCAATAAAATCTTGAGGGGTTTCTGTCCGATCTGCTTTATAATTTTCATCAGCCTCATGGCGAAAAGTGGGCTGTTTTAAGTCAAATGCGATCGCTAAATAATCGGGTTTATGACTCGCCATCACATCCAATAAGGACTTAAAAAATCCAAAACAAACACTGGTGGGAATACCTGTTGACGTGCGTAAACCCCCTTGGCGACTTTTGCCAAAGGCATAATAGGAGCGAAACGCCAACGAATGACCATCAACTAAAAGCAATAGGGGATATTCCAACACTGTTTTAATACCAACTGCAATACAATTCCTATTTTAAACCCTGTATATGTTAATCTGTGCCAATATTGTAATATTTCAGGGTAAAAATTTCTTCACCTTGACTTCCCTCGGTGAATCCTTCGAGTCGTCAAGAATCCATCGGAAGTTATTTTAATTGAAAGTATTGTTGCTATGGGTCAGAAAAAAATAACCATTAACCAATGCTATGCCGATAATTTAGAACGGCGAGAAATGTGTCGTAGACAATTGAATCCTCAAGCGGTTTATCCTTTATAAAAAAATATTTGAATTTCCATTCTTTAGAGTGGGAAATTGATCTTAATTTACATTTTGATCGGGGAATCATCCCAAAAATGGTAATATCAGCAATTAGCTGGTTCAATAGACACCGATGGATATAGCAGAGTTATCAGCCCCCTTAGAAACCTTTGGACGGCAAAGCCAATTTCAGCAGATCACCGAGGCCTTAGCCCGTGATCGAGATTTGTTAATTGCCGGAGTGCCGGGTAGTGGCCGCCGAACCCTGGTTAGAAGGGCAGCGACGGAAGTTGGGGCAAAAATTATTGAAGTGGACTGTATTCGGGCAACCGATGGTCAACGCTTGACGCAACTGTTATGTGAGGGCATATCCCAGGCGGTGAAAAGTCCCCAAGCCATTGAGTGTTTGCAACAGTGGACAAGTACAGAGGCGGCTCAATTTTTTTCCTGGCAGGGAAATATGGCCAAAAGTTTGCGGTTAATTGCCAAACCGGAAGATGTGTGGCAAGCCTATCAATTATTAATTCATTTTCCCCAACAGTTAGCAGAATTTGTTGAGCGACAAGTGGTATTAATTTTGCAAGGGTTTCCCCATATTCGCTCTTGGGATCGACAGGGAAATTGGGAAAAATTATTGCGCCAAGAAATTCAACAGCAAAATTCTGTGAGTTATGTTTTAGTTGCTACTTTAGCTGAAACAAGTAATCAAGAGGAGTTTCACCAAAATTTAGATATTGTGCAGTTAACGCCCTTATCAAATGATGTGGTTGCAGCTTGGGCTCATGGGGTTTTACATCGAGAAAATTTGACTTTTGATCCGCGATCGCAATCTTTAAAATACTTCTTAGAAGCGGTGCAAGGACATATTGGAGATGCTTCGGCTTTAGTGCGTCGCTTGTGTAAAGTTAAAAGCACAAATGGTCTAATTGGAAATCGGGAAATTGAAGAAACCTTACAGGAATTATTAGCAGATTTTTCAACGGTATTTGAGTCTTTGTTAGTATTACTTCCATCTTCTCAAGCCCAATTATTAGAGTCTTTAGCCTTAGATCCCACGGACAAACCCCAAAGTCGAGAATATATTACTAAACATCATTTATCCCGAGGTGGCAGTTTACAAGGGGCGATTATTGGTTTACAACATAAAGGCTTAATTTATGGTTCAGAATTAGGCTATCAATTAGCTTTACCTTTATTTGGTTTATGGATCAAACAACGGTTAAGTTAAATTAAAATTCAGGATCAAATTTAATGGATAGTGATATTTTTATGAGAAAAGTAGGTTTATTTTTATTATTGTTTTTATTAACGGGTTGTGAAATTCTCTCGGAACATTGGCGACAACTTTCGACGACGATGAATATTGTTAACTCTAGTTCATCGGATAAAATTCAACAATGTTCTGAACAACCTTCAGGAAATATAGCTCCGCCTAATATTAAGTTAATCAATTTAACTGCTATTAATACCAAGGAATCTGGCCAAATTCGCCAAGGAAGTTATTTAGCTTATCAATTTCCCGCTAAAGCAGGTCAACAGTTAAATTATCGGACGGAAGATAACTTATGTATTTGGGTTTATGCACCCGATAGACAACTAATTAAAACCAAATATTTACCCCAAACAGGTCAATATACAATTGTTTTAACAGCTTTAAAAGGAGCTACAACTTTTGATCTAAAAATGAGTTTAGGATCTCATGGTGCGACAGGAACACAACCCTTACAACCCCTACCTCCTTTTGCTAATTCTCCCACCACTTCCCCAACTCCTACCCCAACCCCAACTCCAACTCCTTCTATTTCTCCTCAAGCTAATAACGCCACCGAAAGGGTTAAATTTGACCCAGGAGCAACGGGAACAACGGTTACAGGTATGATTAAACCCACAGAAAAACGACAATATAAATTAGAATGTGCCGCCGGACAAAAGATGTCCGTTGATGTAAAGGAAGGAACAGTTGATATTAATATTTTAGATCCTAATGGTAAAAATATTGGTACTATTAAAAATAGCAAAACTTGGCAAGGAGAATTACCCATTAGTGGAGATTATACCATAGAAGTTTCTGGCTCAAAAGAAGCCAACTTTAAACTTAATATTGATGTTCCTGCATTGTAACTCTATTCCTGGGATTATGATGTTAGAATGTGATATTATATAGCAATCCTAAATAGGTTGTAACATTTCAATACTGATATGAAACGGCCAGAAGTATTACCCCAGATCCCTCCCCCCCTAGCCCTGCCGTGCACGGGGGGTTTGGGGGGGCTGTTCCGGTGTTCCCTTTTGATCAGGGATTTTAAACACAACTCAAATAGGATTGCTGATGCCTTGAGTTTCTATTTAGATAATCAAGAGGAAATTAATCATTATATTGAACAAAATCGCATTCCTGAAGAATTATTAAAACCCCAGCGAGCGAGGACGCTCGCACTACAAAGATTTAAGGATTTAAAAATATAGCAATAAGTAGAGATGGTGTTTAAAACTTCTTTGTGTCTTTGTGGTTAAATTATAACTATATTAATTCAACCCAAAGAAATGAAAAACTTTATTGATTTATTCTCCGGCGCAGGCGGAATGTCCTGTGGGTTAGAAATGGCAGGATTTAACTGTTTATTAGGAATAGATTTTGATCGATATTCCTTAGAAACCTTTCAAGCTAATCATCCCCATTCTCAAACAATTTTAGGAGATTTACGCGAAATTACAACCGAATCCATTCAAGATATTATTGGAAATCAAACAATAGATTTAATTTGTGGTGGCCCTCCTTGTCAGGGATTTTCAACTATTGGGACAAATAATCAAAAAGATCATCGAAATTTTCTATTTTTTGAGTTTTTGCGAATGGTAGAAACCTTTAAACCTAACTTTATTATTCTGGAAAACGTTACCGGGTTATTGGCAAAAAAGAATGAAAGTACATTAGCACTAATAATCAATAGTTTTAACCAATTGGGTTATACGGTTGATGTTAAGGTATTATCCGCCCATCATTATGGTGTTCCCCAAGCCAGACGACGCACTATTTTATTAGGAAATCGCTTTGGAGTTGGTAATATTTATCCAGAAAAACGATTTAAAGACTCGGAAAAAGATCCTGATCTTTTACCCTTACCCCGCACGGTGGAATGGGCGTTTAATAACTTATTAGAGTTTGAAGGTCAAAGTTTTAACCATGATTTGAAAACGGCCCAAATTAAAAACGAATTAGAAAGAGAAAGAATCCATTATATCCCAGAAGGTAAAGGAATTCGTTATGAACGAGATCAGTTAGCCTATCTCCCGCCTTCATTATGGTATGATATAAATTGGAAAACAATTCGAGAAGAACGATTTCGAGAAACAAAATTAAAGCGTTTAGATAGTAATTACCATTCAGGGACAATTAACACCAATAAAACCACCTATTATCATCCCACAGAAGATCGTTATTTGACGCCCAGAGAAGCCGCCTCTATCCAATCTTTTCCCCCCCATTATATTTTTTATGGAACATCATCCCAACAATGGCGACAAATTGGCAATGCAGTCCCCCCGTTATTAGCGGCGTCAGTGGGAGAGGCTATTTTAAAGTTAGATAAACTCAAAGATAACTTAGAAAAAACCAATTCTATACCAGATTTTCAAGCTGTACGTTCCCAGGCTTTTAATTATCGGTTTAAGGAAAAAATAACCGAACAATTGCACTAAATCCAGGTAATAACGGTGATGTGATTTCATCCATTTCTAATAGGGTGGCGACCTTAACTAATTGTGCTTGTTCCCGGCGATAAATTTCAACTTGTTTGGTAAAATAATTAACAATCCAATATTCCCGAACTCCGGTAATAGAATAGAGTTTTAATTTAGCTTGTTTATCTCGACGTTCGTTTTGTTTTCCGGGGGATAAAACCTCAATTACTAATTCAGGGGCTCCGGTTAAATGTCCCGCTTCATCTTCAATTTGTTCGAGTCTTTCATGAGTCACCCAAACCACATCAGGAATAACACTATCAGTATCAGAAAAGATTAAACCTGGAGCAAAAATTGTGACGCCTAAATGACTCGACTCTGACCACATATCAAGTAATGCAGAAATCTTAACACAAGCTTGTTGATGACGACGATGGGGAGAGCGAGTCATAAATAGTTCTCCATTAAGAATTTCATAACGTATCCATTCGTTTTCCGGTAGTCCCTCGACATCCTGAATTGTCCAGATTACTTGTTCTAGGGTTTGATTCATCATGACCCCCGTTTTGGGTTTAATCTTTTTAATTATAGCAAAAAATGGGATATTTTCAATACATCATAAATTCAGGACTTCCTAATTTTGCCAATTATCTAAATAGACTAACATGGCGGGATGTTTGGCAGTTTCCCCTAATAATTGTCTAAAGTTTCCTAAAGCATGGGGTCGGATAGCGTGTTGTTCATAGGAACTAAAAAACTGTCGAGTCCCATCTATTGCACCTGTTGAATTTGTCCTGGGGTGACACCAAAACTTAAACGATTAATTAGATGAAAAATTTTAGGTTCGGTCATAAATCAGTTATCAGTCATCAGTTAACAGTTATCAGTGTAAGAGTTAATACTTGATTTCTTCCCCATTACCCATTACCCACTCCCTATTCTCCCTCAATTACAAATTCTAACAATTGCCCCTGAGAACTGCCAAATTTTAACTGCATTCCCGATATTAACGGAATTTCTTGATGGTGGATGCGTTGCCATTCTTGAGTATGAAAAACCAAAGTTCCATAGCGAGAAAAATCCCTTAAAAAATAATTAGGTTGGGTTTTGCCATCGGAACTATGACGACAAAAAATTTCGGCGTGTTTAGAAGAAACCCACTGTTCAGAAATAATCACATCATTCCCTTTTCCGCGACCCACCCGCATTAATCCGGTATCAATCGGCAAAACCTGGGCCGGGGTATTACTCCCAGGGTTATAGAGTCGTAACCACGCCCTAAGAACATCCCCAAACCCCGTCACCGAACTACTGGGCATTTCCGTCCTAATCCGTTCTAAGGGCTGGACTAACACCCCGTCAAATTCCGGGTGCATATATAATATCGGTAACGTCCAAGCGGGTTGATTAAACTTATATAGGGCTAATAACTGCTGACGGGCGATGGCCACCGCCTGATCCACGGGAAGACGTTCCCCTAAAGCTCTAGCAAAGGCCTGAATAAAGGTTAACGCCTCGCCGTCGGTAATGGAGTCCCGCATACCCAACACCGCCGGAACTCCATGATGGATCAATACCTTAGCTAAACTACTGCTAGGAATCGCTTGAAATAGAGAATTAGATGGGGTTGACACCGTTTCTACCGCCGAGTGAGCGCTCCAACAGGCGTTAAACACCGCTAGAATAATCCCACATCGGACTAAGACCTGGGCCAATTCTGTCCCATTAATGGTGGTATCCCGACACAGAAATAATAACCCACCATCGGGGGCCGGAACTCCATGTCCAGCATAAAATAAAACGTTATAACGGTCGGTTTCTAATTCTGCAATCAGTTCTTCAACAGTAGGTTCAATCAGGGTTTTAACGCCACAGTAAACCCCGCTCTCGACTCGATTTCCCTGGGTATCTATGCCACATTGTTCAAAGGCTTTACCCAGGGCGATCGCTTCTTTTTCTAAGGCCAATTTCGATAATTCCGAATTATGGGATAACCCAGGGGTTTGACTTTCCCCCAAAACCAACAAAATATTCAACCCTTGAGCCACCAAACGCTGAGGCAGGGGGTTAACATCAAAGGTGGTACGACTAAACCACAGATTTTGACTAAGGGAAATCGCCGGTTGACCGCCTTGGGGTTGCATCGTTTCCCAAGGAATAGGGATTAAATCAGGATCTCTCAGGTCTAAGCGAATGCGTAGGGGTTGATCCTGGCCAATGGCAATCCCTTGACTACGGTGTAAACTAGCTTGAATTGACCCCTGAAATAACCATTGCCAGAGATTAATCCCAAATTGCTGCATTAAACGGGTAGTATAACTAAGTTGTCGTCCCGAATTGGCAGCAGCAGTTAAGGACAAATTGCCAGGAGGAGGAGAACACAAACCATTAGGAATACTATGGGGCGAAAATAGTTCTAACCACGCTTGCCAAGTTTGGGAAAGGGGTTCGGGCCAGCTACTATCATGGTGAACATATCCATTCCAATCGGGAGATTGTACCACCCAAGTTGCAAAATGATGGGCAACGGAGGTATTCATCCGAGCGATCGCAATACTTAAGCAAGGAGTTTCTGAGGGGGACATTCAACTGAACACACAGTTTTATTGGGATTTTCTGCTAGTTTATCGCGTTTTTAGCACCAGCGATCAGTTCTTGATCACAATTAATGATAATCTGGGTTAAACATTGCCTAGAAAACAACATTTGAATACAGCAACTAATAATCGAGAAAACTTGCAAGGAGTTAAAAGCGTGCATCTTGATATTTTATCTGGTCAAAGCTACCCCTTGGGAGCCACAGTTTATGCTAATGGGGTGAATTTTTGTATTTTTTCTAAAAATTGTACCGCTATAGAATTACTTTTATTTGATACCCCCGATGCCCATGAACCGACCAGGGTGATTCGTTTTGATCCTAAACATAATAAAACCTTTTATTATTGGCATATTTTTGTGCCTGGGATTCAAACCGGACAAATTTATGGCTATCGCGTTTATGGCTTATATGAACCGGAATTAGGCTATCGTTTTGACCCTCAGAAAGTATTATTAGATCCCTATGCAAAAGCCATTGTTAATACTGAAAATTATAGTCGGGCTGCCGCTTCTATTCCAGGGGATAATTGTAGCCAAGCATTAAAAGGAGTGGTGATTGATAAGCGAGGTTATGACTGGGAAGGAGATAAACCTTTAGAATTACCCTACGCCCAAACAATTATTTATGAACTGCACGTTGGCGGTTTTACGCGCAATCCTAATTCGGGAGTTGCTGCTGAAAAACGGGGAACCTACGCGGGATTAATTGAGAAAATTCCCTATTTGAAAGATTTAGGAATTACGGCTGTTGAATTACTCCCGATTCATCAATTTGATGAACAGGATGCAGTTCCCCCTCGCAGTAATTATTGGGGATATAGTACCATCTCATTTTTTGCTCCCCATCGGGAATATAGTTCTAATCGAGATGATTCTGGCCCGATTAATGAGTTTCGAGATATGGTCAAGGCTTTTCATAAAGCTGGAATTGAAGTGATTTTAGATGTGGTTTATAACCATACCGCCGAAGGGAATGAAGAAGGCCCGACCTTATCTTTTCGGGGACTTGATAACAGTATGTATTATATTTTAGAAAAAGATAATCCGGCGTATTATAGTAATTATAGTGGCTGCGGAAATACCATTAAAGCCAATCATGAAATCTCAGGACAGTTAATTATTGATAGTCTGAGATATTGGGTTTCAGAAATGCACGTCGATGGATTTCGCTTTGATTTGGCTTCAATTTTATCCAGGGATAAAGAAGGAAATCCGATTGAAGATGCCCCGATTTTATGGATTATTAAATCTGACCCCGTATTAGCCGGGGCAAAATTAATTGTTGAAGCTTGGGATGCTGGCGGATTATATCAAGTGGGTTCTTTAGCGGGCGATCGTTTTGCGGAATGGAACGGACAATTTAGGGATGATGTCCGTCGTTTTGTCAAGGGAGATGAAGGACAAATTGAAAAATTAGCCTATCGAATTATGGGGAGTCCTGATATTTATCCCCATCCCGATCGAGAAGTGCATTGTAGTATTAATTTTGTTACCTGTCATGATGGTTTTACCCTGCATGATTTAGTTTGTTATAATGAAAAACATAACGATGCTAATGGAGAGGAAAACCGAGACGGTTCTGAATATAATTTTAGTTGGAATTGTGGCATTGAAGGGCCGACGGATGACCTCTATATTCAAGCCTTACGCCTGCAACAAATTAAAAATCTGTGGGTGATTTTATTATTGTCTCAAGGGACTCCGATGATGTTAATGGGGGATGAGGTTTGTCGGACACAATTTGGAAATAATAACGCCTACTGTCAGGATAATCCGTTAGGGTGGTTTGACTGGAGTGATGTCGGGAAACATCCTGATGTCTTGCGGTTTGTGAAAAGTTTAATCCGCTTTAAAAAAGAACTCCATCTCTTTCAATTAGATGATATTTTAGAAATGAATATAGAGGGTGATTTGCCCTATGTGATTTGGCATGGAGTCAAAATAGGAAAACCTGACTTAGATGGCAGTTCTCGCACTATTTCTTTTAGTTTATATCATCCCCAAAAAGGCGAACATCTCCACATTATGTTAAATTCCTATTGGGAACCCTTAAACTTTCAATTACCTCCCCTCTCTAAAGGAGAACGTTGGCATCGTTTAGTAGATACGGCCTTAGCGGTTCCTAATGATATTAGTCGCTTGAATGTTGCCCGACCAATTATAGGAAAATATTATCATCTCAGCCCCCGTTCTGCTGTGGTTTTAGTTGCTATGGTAGGGAACATGGAACAGGGGATGTAACCTGAGATCTAGGAGTAATTCATGAATTACTTAATTTTTTAGTAGCTTTATTAGAATTCTATGACGATCATTAGAGAATTGCCCAAAATTTTCTCACTTGTTGAACAGACAAATGATGAGTTAGTCTTTTGTTGCGATGCGGCGTATTGAAGCCCAACAACGAACTTTTTATATCAAGATTATAAGTTGTAATTTTCATGGGTTTTGATTAAAGCGATCGCCTCCAATTAAAAAACCGTTCTAAAAGCGTTTGTTGCCAAGTATTAGCTGCATATTTTTGTTTTTGTAACAATAAAGCTGCTTTACTATTAACTTCAGATAAAGTCGGATAAATATGAATCCCAGTTAAAGCAGAAACCTTCAAACCATGAGACATCGCTAAAACAATTTCATGAATTAACTCTCCGGCGGATGCACCCACAAGATGAGCCCCTAAAATTTCACCATTACTCCGAGTAATAATTTTAGCAAATCCTAGGGTTTTTGCTTCAGCAATGGCGCGATCAACTCCCGCAAAATGTTGTTTTAAAAAACAAATATCCTCCCCATACTTTTCCTTTGCTTGTGCTTCTGTTAACCCAACTCTGGCTAATTCAGGATCGGTAAAAGTCGCCCAAGGTATGACCCGATAGTTAACTTTACTAATCGGAAAAAATAGGGCATTGGTTAACACCACAACGGCTTCATAACCCGCAACATGAGTAAATTGATACCCCCCAATCACATCACCGCAAGCGTAAATATACGGGTTAGTTGTTTGGAGTTTATGATTAACTTTAATTCCCGATTGATTAATAGTAACACCTGCTGCTTCCAAATTCAAGGATTCAATATTGGGAACTCGTCCCACGGAAACTAAAATTTCATCGGCTAAAATAATATTATTCCCCGCAATAATTTTCTTTTTGCCATTTTCTATTTCAACTCTTTCCGCTTTGGTATTGTTTAAAATCACAATATTTTCCGATAATAATTGATCTTGAACCACCTTTGCAGCTTCCGGATCTTCTTTCGGTAAAATCTGATTTCGACTCGATAAAATTGTCACCTTTGACCCTAACCGCGAAAAGGCTTGTCCCAGTTCACAACCTATTGGCCCCCCTCCAAAAATTGCTAAGGATTCAGGACAATTTTGTATAGAAAATATCTGTTCATTAGTAAGAAAACCCGCTTGATTTAACCCTGGAATATTAGGAATAGCCGCCCGGGAACCCGTGGAAATTACAAAAGCTCTAGCGGTTAGTTTACGCCCGTTAATACTAAAGGTTTTGTTATCTAAAAATTGACCATCTCCAAAAATAACCTCAACTCCTAAAGATTCAAACCGTTCGGGAGAATCATGGGGTTGAATAGTAGAAATAACCTGTTGAACATGACTTGCGACTTTGGCAAAATTAATGTTATAATTATCAGTATAAATCCCAAATTTAGCCGCGTTTTTAACTTCATAAGCCACCCTGGAAGCATGAATTAAAGACTTACTGGGAACACAACCAAACCATAAACAATCCCCCCCTAAGCGATCGCGTTCTATTAAGGCAACTTTTGCCTTTAATTGGGCAGCGGCACTAGCAACAACTAACCCCCCAGAACCACCTCCAATCACCACCAAATCATATTCAACGGCCATGATTTTACCTTTAAATTGTAGAAGCCGGATTTCTTCAGCTATCCTTCTATTATGCAGCAAAGGTTAAGGCAGAAACCCAATTTCTAGGAATACTAAACAGTTAATACCTGTTCTGCGGTTAAGGATAATTCCGAAAAAGTGGGTGATATAATCCGATCATTCCCTCTAAATTCGTTATGATCGCAACAATTAACCCTATCCTAACGGCGGTTACAATCGTTAATTGTAGCTTGTGTTAGTACAGCGATCGCATCATCTAGGATATCTTGAATCATTGGATTATTAATCAACAGCCTTGAATTAAAATTCAGGCTCAAAGCTAAAACCTATTAAAATAGGTTGAAAGCTGAGTGAATTTAAAACTTTAGTTAGTTAAAATTGACTAAAGTTTTTAGTATTTAGGAGTAAGGATAGATGCCAGCTAATTTTATTTGAAGAAACGATTTTCACACTCTCTAACAAAGAAATATTCTTAATAACAACAAAAATTTTGTAAACTTAAATGTTATTAATCACCAAAATCCTATAACTGGTTTCTAGTAAATATATTTTTCCCCTTGCCTTTAGTTCCCAATTAATGTTATAGGATGACAGGAGGTTTTAATCTGGTTAAGAATCTAATGCAAATGGACAAAAAACTTGCTGTTTCTCTTTTGAGTCTTCTTTTCACCGTTAGTTTTCCCCTCTCGGTTTGGGCGGAAACCGTGTTAGAAAAAGTCAGCCAGACAGGGGTATTGACGGCCGGGGTGAGGACGGATGCGGTTCCCTTTGGTTATACAGACAAAAATGACACCTTACAAGGGTATTCCGTTGATTTAATTAAACTTATTCAACAGCGCCTAGAAAAACAACTGAATAAACCGATTAAATTAGAATTAAAAACCGTTAACTTGAAAAATAGATTTGAGCAGGTAGAAACAGGTAAATTAGATATTGTCTGTGAAGCAACCAGTATTACTCCAGAACGAGAACAAAAGGTAGATTTTTCTACTCCCTATTTTACCAGTGGTATTCAACTTTTAGCAAGAGAAGCGGATGCAGAACGTTTAAACCCGACTCTTACTTCCGAAACCGAATTAAAAACAGTCAGGGAAAGTAATATTACAGTGGGATTCCTATTGGGAACAACGACAGATGATCAATTCCGTCCCATTTATCCTGAAGCGAAATGGCAAGTTATTGGAAGTCGTGCGGATGGAATTCGTCGCTTAAAAGCGGAAGAAATTGATTTGGTCGCTAGTGATGGGATTCTATTATTAGGCGAATTGTGGCGACAAGGACTAGACTTTAAAGCCTTTGCTTTAGTCCCCTCACAACCCCTAACCTTTGAAAATTATGGTTGTATTTTACCTAAAAATAGTTCTCAATGGGGAACTTTAGTTAATCAAACTATTACCAGCGAAGAAAATACCCAACTCTGGAATAAATGGTTTGATCCCAAAACCGGGCGTTTTCCTTATCAACGGTTTCAAACTAGCACAAAATCTTAAAAAAATAGAACCACAGGCTGTTAATTCCTGTGGTTTTAGTTCTGGGTTTAAGAGTAATTTATGATATTTAATCAACAACATGAATTAGCCCCCGTCTTAAGCGTTCAAAAACTTGATCAATATAGGAATGTTCCTCTACACTTAATGAGTCTTTGGAAAGTAGCAATGACATCAATAATCTTTGGTCATTGCGGGTGATTTTTCGAGAGCAAAAAATTTGATTGACTAATCTTTCAACACTAACAGAGGGTTCAGTTATTAACATGGGAAGCACCTAAAACAAAAACGGGTTCTGTCTTCTAATATTATTGATTGAAAGGATAATTTTACCAGTGACAGAACCCCTGAAATGAATGTGATTAAAGTCACTTTTTAATCGTGATTTTGATCAACTTAATATAAATAGAGATAAAATCGAAAGTCTGCTTGATAACGGTAGCAATTACCCCAATAATATTCTATCATAGCGATAACAATCTTCTGATTAGTCTATCATGAAACAAAAAATTATCGCTGGTGTTGCTCTGTTAGCAGTATTCAGTCCCCTAACCCCAGCCCAAGCCGAAAATTTACAGCAGACTCAACAACTTCTTTCAACTAAACAATGTCAAAATTGCGACCTCAGTGGTGCGGGTTTGGTACTGGCGAATTTAGTCGGTGCTAACCTCAATGGTGCTAATCTGGTGGGAGCGAACCTTAGTCGAGCTAACCTGACGGGAGCAGACCTGCGGGGGGCAAACCTAGCTGGGGCAAGTTTATTCGGGGCTAACTTAACCGGGGCGAACCTGGCGGGGGCTAACCTCAACGGCACAGATTTAAGAAGTTCCTATCTCACTAATGCGATTTTAGATGCCAAAAGTATTAATAATGCTCAGTTAGTTGGTGTTATCGGACTTCCGGCGAGTGTGGGCGATGCGGAGGACTTTTACCGTCTGGGAGTGAGTGAAGCGAAAGCGGGACATTATGTTAATGCTATTGATTTTTATAATCAAGCATTGAGATTAGATGACAAGTTAGCCGCTGCCTATTTTGCTCGCAGTATGGCGCTGGCTGATTTAGGGAATTTAACGGGGGCGATGGCTGATGCAAAACAAGCCGAACAACTGTATAAAACTTTAAATTCCCCAGAGGGCGAAAAAGTTTCCCTCCAGTTAGTTGAAGCCTTGGAATATAAATTAAATCCTGAAGAAAATAAACCTCGGGGCGGATTTGTCGGAATGTTAGAATCGGCGGCCCCGATATTATTAAAGTTGCTGTTTTAATCCAGAAAATCCTAGGAGCAAAACTCGTTTAAAAATAGGAGTTGATTTGAGCTAAAATAATTTAATGCCAACTATTATATAGCAATCCTATTTGAGTTGTGTTTAAAATCCCTGATCAAAAGGGAATAGAGAACAGCCCCCCCAAACCCCCCGTGCACGTGGGGCTAGGGGGGGGGAGGGATCTGGGGTAATACTTCTGGCCGTTTCATATCAGCATTAAAATGTTACAACCTATTTAGGATTGCTATATCATGGCTTTAGGGGAGTTCAGAGGGGAATAAATCAATGGGCGATCGCAAAAGTAAATCCTTATGGAATTCGATTAGTCAAAAAGCAGCCAAAGCTAGTCAATCTTTAACGGAAAAAGCCACCGAAGCCGCTAAAAATTCCGTATCCCATGCGGGAGAAGCCATTACCCATAAAGCCACCGAAGCCGGAAAAACGATTCGGGATACAGCAACCCATTCCGTAGAATCTACTTGGAAAAAAGGTCAAGATTGGATAGATTATTTGGGTTCAGAATTAGAAGAACCTTTATCCAATCCCCACGGAACTGATTGCAGTTTAGATGAACTGTATCATATTTTTATAGCCTATCAAACGGCTGATCAAGGGGGAAGTCAAACCGTTACCTTAAAAAACGGTAAAACCTATACCGTGAGAATTCCGCCCCACCGCACAGAAGGAGCAAATTTACGACTAAAAGGCTGTGGAATTAGGGGAAATGATGCCTTTTTAGTCCTGCATAGTTTTTATAACTCAGAATTGAATATAGATCGACAAATCAATCGTTTAATTAATCAATTCTCTCTCTATGAACAAACTAAGACTAGATGTTTAGAAGCCTATAATCGTCTCAATAATGGACAAGCAACCCAAGATTTTACTGCCTTAGATTTATTAGATTATTTGGTGCTAACCTCTAAATTGTATTCTGATATCGGTCAACGTTATATTATCGCCAGCCATCATTCCCGTTGTTTGACCTTAGAACATTGCTTAGAAAAAGCCTTAGAAACATCGGATTTAGAGTTAGAAGCAAAAAATCAGTTAAAAGGAACCTATCAATATATCCGTTCAGGGGAAGCGGTTCCCGATTTAGATGCGTTAACAAAAATTGATACGATTATTCTCAATTCCTCCTTAAAATCCAACTTAAAAAAATACTATTTGCGCGGAAGTATTACCGCCAGAGTTTTAACCTTAGATATTCTGATTATTAATACTATTTATAATCAATCCCAATTATCCGAATCCGATAAAAAGCGCTATGCAAAAACCTATATTCAACTACGAGAAGGGAAAAATATTCTCGATGCTTTAACCTTAATTAGTTTAGATGAATGGATGATCAATGCAGAGATTCCAGCCCAGGGAAAAGTGATTTATCAACTCATCCGTCAACCGAATTTAGCTTTAAACAATGAGTTTGATGATGATGAATATTTAGAAGCATTTAAAACTATTCAAACAACGATGCAATCTATCTTAGAAAAGCATCAAGATTATCCCAGAATTGATATTCAACGGATTGATATTGCGGAGGTCAAAATAGATCGATTAGCGGAAAAATCCTATAATTCTGTTTCTCGGGGCGGCTTGGGTTTATTATCGGGAAATGTAATTATTAAAGGGGCGATTCCTTTAATAGAAATGACCGCTAGGGTGGCGATCGCAGAAGTAGCACAAAAGTCAATTTCTGATAAAATTAAATTAGGGATTCCGACGGTTTCAGAAACCAGAAATCCCTCCACGGCGATCGGCAATAATTGGATGGCGGTGGGTTCCTTTGGAGAGGGTGAAAAACCAATGGATCATCTATTCGGTGCGGCATTTTATCGGACAATTATGGGTGAAATAGACGGGGTAAGCGGCTTTGCTGAACCCGCTAGTAATAAACCGATTCATCAGGGGTTAGGACTGCTGAAACTCTTGAAAGGACAACCGGATAAACAACGAATTATTAAGGATTTGGAAACTAGAATGTATCGTTAAACCTTTAACGGTAAAATAGAATTGTTTAAAGATTAAATTGGATAATTTCCCATGACTTCAGAAGCTAATATATCAACGGAATCAACAACGGGTGCGGATGCAATTGATGTGGCGATCGCGAAAGGAATTGACTTTGATGGTACACCCATTCCTCCGGTTAAGTTAGATCTTTACCATAAAGTTATGGGTTTAGAAGCCGGACGTCAACGCAGTGGTGTTAGTAATACCATGCGGTCTCGAATTGTTCGGATTGGTGCTAAACATATTCCTGAAACTGAACTGAATCAATTATTAATTGATGCGGGATTTCAAGGCTTAAAAGAGAAGGAAATCCTGTTCTATTATGGCGGTAAATCCTAAACAATTGAGTCATCTTTAGACTTCTTTACCGGGTTGGGTTTATTAATCTCCGACCCCTTATATAGCAATCTTAAATGATTTGCGATCAGAATATAGAACCCCACCCTAGCCCTCCCCTTACTAAGGGGAGGGTTGGGAGGGGTCGAGATAGATGGAAATATTACAACTGATTTAGGATTGCTATAGCAACGGACATGGCAATATATACGCTTGCCATTCCGTGCGTTGGCGCAACCCGCACTTCGCGCTTAAGCACCGAATCCATTATATTAATGTTGATTGGTTTCCATAGCTTGAATAATCTTAACCGTTTCTACACTAACAGTACAAACCCGCATTAATAAGTTAATTACCTGTTCTTTATAGTCCGCAAACCGATAATTATTAAATTGTTTAGCAATAGTTTCATCCTTGGGTTTTTTCTCTTTATATTGGTCTAATATCCATTCCAACGCCGAACGATTTCCTAAGCGATATTCCCAGGCGGTTTTAGGAATATCGGTTAAGCTGGTAACGGTATCAAGGATAATTTCACCTTTGATTTTATCGGCTTTTAATTTGGGTTTAGGGTTGGTGATTTCGGTTTCCGAACTATTAACACGGGTTAGGGGATAGGGGTTAATGGTTTCGTAGTTAATATGAAGTTCCATGAGTTGTTTTCCCCAAGTTACCCACTGTTGAAAGTTATCATAAAAGGGAATACGGGGAAAATCCCGTTTTAGGTTTTGTTCGTATTTTTCTCGATAGATGGGATTATGTAAAACAGCGTAGGTATAATGAAAGATATCAATTTTTTTTATAGTTTTATCGTTGTAATGGGTTTGAAATTGCGTTAAACCCCAGTCAGTAATATTATCAATACAATTTCCTTCTTTATCATAAGAGTATAGGGGTAAACATTGATTAGCACCAGTAACATGAAGTTCAGCAATACAATTCGTTGCTAAACAGTTAAAAGAGCGATTACTTCCAAAACTTTTAAATGTAATATATTTATTGTCTAAATGCTTGTTATTATAGATATTAAACCATTGATAGGTTCTCCCATTAAAGTTTTTATCAAAATATAAATATTGTTTTAAGTAAGGTCTATATAAACTCTTGACTATTTGCTGTTCAGAAAAAGATTTAGAGATTTTTCTTTTTAAATATTGGCTTAAATCAGCATCCCATTTAACACTAAACTTATCTTTGTAATCATTATCTTTTAAGGTTTCTTGATAAACGCTAATTAAATATTTCATTTTTTCGGTTAAATTTTCTAACGATAAATCATAAACCCATTCATCCCGTTGAGTTTTTAACCCAGAAGAAAATAGTTTAAATACTGCGGTTTCTGCTTTACCGCTTTTAACTTCTTTGTCAATTAACGGTAATAAACTATCAAAATTATTATCAGTTTGATTAATCCAGTTATTATTTTTATCGGGGTTATAGTGAATAAAATTAATATTTTGCAATTTATTTTTAGCTAAAAAATCTTTTTTCTCCTCTGCTTTAGCATAATCATCAAAAGCATGATAAAAAACCTTGAATCCTTGTAAGTTTTCATTGCGAATCAAGAAATAAATCGCAACACCAACTCTAATTTGATCACTAAATACATTACCTCCTTCCTGTCGTCTTCTTTCCCCACTGTTACGAGCATTTCCTTTTGTATCAATAATCCAAATTTCATTAAATTCTTCTGCAATAACTTTCCTAAACCCGTCATAAGCTAAAGCATCAATAAAAGAATTATTGGAAACAAAAGCAATAATACCATTGTGACTTAATCGATCTGACGCCCACCGAATAAAACGGGTATACATATCATAAATAACAATTTGATTTTGAGCTTTCCCATATTTAATATAAGTATCTTTAATTCGTTTATCAACTTCTTGATAATAACGATTTGCATTATTTTGATTAAAATTTTCCTGTTTAGCATTATAGGGAGGATTTCCAATAATAACCGAAATCTTGCGATCATTTTGTCGTTTAATTCTAGCGGTATTTTCCACCGTCATCGAGAGTAAATTTAACTGTTTATCCGCAAAAACCGTATGATCTAACGTATCCATAAAACAAATATTGTGAAATCCGGCATAATTCCCCATTTTTTGCTGATAGGTAAACTCAATATTTAAGTTAGCGATATAATAGGGTAAAATCTCCACTTCATTACAATGGATTTCATGCTCGTATTTATAGGGTAATTGAGCTTTGGGTAAATATTCAATTAATTCAGCAATAAATGTTCCCGTCCCCGTGGCGGGATCTAAAATTTCTACATCCTTATCTGCTAAAATTTTACCAAAATGTTTATGGAGTAAATAATCCGTACTCTCAATCATAAACCGGACAATTTCATTAGGAGTATAAACAATTCCTAACTTATCCGCCGCTTTTGGGTTATACGCTTTATAGAAATTCTCATAAACTGCTTTAAGGAATTTTTGCTTTTCGTGATGGTTATAAATATTAGCTGCGGTGCGTCGAATAACCGCATAATAACGCTCAATAGTGCTTAAAGTATTGCGTTTAGTCGCCCCGGTGAAAAAGGTTTCAATCACCGCTTGTAACTGACTAGCAATATTATTTTCTCGGTGAAATTGGGACTCATTGAAAATATTAATAAAGATATCTTCGGTTAAGATATGCTGAATCATCATTTCTCGGATATTTTCTAAACTAATTTCTGGGTTAATAGAATCTTGACAAATTTGCCAAAATTTATCCCTTGCTTGTTGAAAAGGTTTATTAGTAGTAGACTGTTGATCAATTAGCGATCGCAAAGTTGTTAAAATTGTCGGTAAATCTTCTTGAAAATGACTAATAGCGTCTCGAAAATCCTGAACTTCTGGACGCAAATAGTTAATAAAAGCATTAATAGCGTTATCCAATGCTTCCGCATCTCGCATGGATACCCGCAGAATTTCCCCTCCTCCTTGAATTAAAACCACCGTTTGGGAATCTTCAAATAAAATATTATCATCGGGATAACCTTTCGCCAGTTTCTTCTCAATTTCTAAATCTAAATTATCATATTGATCCTTACTTTCCCAATAACCATAATCTAATCTGAGAGCATCTTTAATCGTCCCATCGGGAATAACTGTTTTACCCTTTTTTGTCTTATATTCTAACTCAGGAATTAATAAAAAATCTTTGCTTCTACAATAGTTATTTAACAGATTTTGAAACTCCACGCGGATAGAAGTTTCCTTGCGACTTCCCCCATATTGAATAATTTGATCAACTTTATTGTAATATTGACTAATCAAAAGTTTAGACATAAATCGCTCCTATCCTCAAAACCTATTGATCAAAATAGAATCATTTTTGGGTATATTATAGGAGAATTTAAGAAATACCTAGGGAAATATAGCAATCCTAAATTCGTAATTCATAAAGCGCGGGAATCGACTGCCTTTTGCCATGGTCTTAAACTTTCCATAACAACTTCAAACGCTCCCCGCCTCCCCTGCTTTCTTATTTAACCCGTGTGGCTCGGTTAGCCGGATTTCGTTCAATTTCTCGGGCAGATTTTCCTCGCCAAATTAACTTGATCGGTGTACCTTTAAAGCCCAATTGTTTACGGAATTGACCATCAATATAACGACGGTAATTGTCATTAAATCGTTTAGGATCATTAACAAATAAAACCAGCGTCGGAGGTTTACTACTAACTTGGGTTCCATAGTAGATTTTCCCCTGTTTCCCTTGGCGAGTGACGGGGGCAGAATGCCAACTGATCGCTTCTTCAATCACTTCATTAATCACGGCCGTTGATACTCGTCGTTCATGACCTTCGGCGGCGGTATCAACTAAATTCAGAATTTTTTCAACCCGTTGACCCGTTTTAGCACTGATAAAAATTAATTCCGCCCAATCCATAAAATAGAGTTTGGCTCGAACTTCTTTTTCATAGTCTAAAATAGTATAGGTATCTTTCTCGATCGCATCCCATTTATTCACCACAATTACACAGGATCGACCTTCTTCAATAATCCGATCAGCTAATTTTTGATCTTGATCGGTAACTTGATCAATCGCATCAATCACAAGTAACACCACATCCGCCCGATTAATAGCTTTAAAAGCTCGATTAATCCCAAAAAATTCCGCCCCATATTCCACATTTTTTTTGCGTCTAATTCCGGCGGTATCAATTAAGCGATAGGTTTTTCCATCCCGTTCAATTACCGTATCAATTGCATCTCGGGTTGTACCGGAAATCGGACTAACAATGGCGCGATTTTCTCCTAAAAAGGCATTCAATAAACTTGATTTTCCAACATTAGGACGACCAATAATTGCTACTTTAATTTCTTTTTCAGTTTCGAGTTCATTAATCGGGGGTAAATGCTTAATCAAATCATCTAATAATTCCCCGGTTCCCGATCCATGAATCCCAGAAACCGGATAGGGTTCCCCTAGTCCCAATTCCCAAAAATCGGCGGCTTGAACAATTCCAGTGGTGGGAGATTCACATTTATTTACTGCTAATAAAATCGGTATTGATTGTTCTCGTAACCAACTTGCGATCGCTTCATCCCCACCCGTCAAACCCACCTGACCATCTACCACAAAAATCGCGGCGGTGGCTTCGGTTAAAGCGATCATTGCTTGTTCTCGAATCATGGGCAAAAATTCTGTATCATCATCAAAGACTAAACCGCCCGTATCGACAACTTGAAATTCTCGATCCTGCCAAAAGGCGGGGCGATAGGTGCGATCGCGGGTAATACCGGGCTGATCATGCACAATCGCTTCGGGATTTCCCGCCAAACGATTGGCTAGAGTTGATTTTCCGACATTAGGACGGCCAATAATAGCAACAATAGGTAGAGACATAAACCTGTTTGGTAAGACGTAATTAACGGTAGGAGATATAATTGCTTTTCTCCTATAGTGTGCTGGGGCTAACAGTAATTGGCAAAGGGTTGATTTTGGATTCTGACGCTTTTTGCACAGCATTCTAATTATACATTGAAAATCTACATTAAATCAAACAATTATGGAACGTGGAATTTCACTTTTGGGATTATTTGTTTTTGTAGGAATTTCCTATCTCTGTTCGGTGAATCGTCAAGCGGTGCGTTGGCATCCGGTTTTATGGGGGATTGGATTACAGTTTATTTTAGCCGTACTCATCCTCAAAACTCAGGCTGGTTTTGCTTTATTTGAGTTTTTAGGAAATGCGGTCAGTCACTTTCTTAACTTTTCTGATCAGGGAGCTAAATTTGTTTTTGGAGAAGATTTTCAAGACCATTTTATTGCTTTTAAAGTTTTACCAACAATTATTTTCTTTTCCTCTTTTATTTCTATTTTATATCATTATAAAATTTTACAAAAAATTGTAGAAGCCGTGGCTTGGGTAATGATGCGAACTTTGAAAACATCAGGTTCAGAAACTTTATCCTGTTCGGCGAATATTTTTATCGGACAAACGGAGGCTCCGTTATTAATTAAACCCTATATTTATACCTTAACAAATTCAGAACTTCATGCGGTGATGACTGGGGGATTTGCCACCATTGCCGGAGGGGTGATGGCCGCTTATATTTCCTTTGGCATTCCCGCCGAACATATTCTGGCGGCTTCTGTGATGTCGGCTCCTGCTGCTTTAGCAATTTCTAAAATATTCTATCCTGAAACGGAAATCTCTTTAACTAAAGGAAAAGTTAAAATAGAAGTTCAACCCACTTCTGCTAATGGGATTGATGCGGCGGCAACTGGCGCCAGTGACGGGATGAAATTAGCTTTAAATGTGGCGGCAATGTTAATTGCTTTTTTAGGATTATTAGCCTTAATTAATGGGGTTTTACAATGGTTGGGAAGTTTTTGGGGGATGCCTTCTTTATCTTTAGAAGGAATTTTGGGTTATTTATTTGCTCCGGTGGCTTGGTTAATGGGAATTCCAATCGCAGATTGTTTACAGGTGGGAGTTTTATTGGGTAAAAAAACAGTTCTAAATGAATTTATTGCCTATTTAGATTTAAAACAATTGATCGAAAATTCTCAACAACTCGCTCAAGGCAAGGGGGGAGAAAATAGCGTTTCTACTATTTCTGAACGGGCTATAATTATTTCTACTTATGCCCTCTGTGGGTTTTCTAATATTGGTTCGATTGCCATACAAATTGGGGGAATTTCTGCGATCGCTCCAGAACGACAAGCCGATGTTGCTCGATTAGGAATTAGAGCGATGATCGCGGGTTCTATTGCCTGTTTTATGACCGCTTGTATTGCTGGTATATTATTATAATAAAAAACAGCCCCCATCCTCGTCAAAAAATGATTAATTCTTGTAAAGTAAAACCAAAAACTTGCAACAATATTTTACATTAATTGAGTCGATTCAAAACTACAATATTAATAAAACATAAAAAGATTATTTGCTGTTGCTAGACTTATGAATTATTTTTCTACTTTTGTTTCTCTTTATAAAAAGATATTATAATAATTGTTATGGTTACTGATTCTTGAAATTACTATGACTGCATCTCAATTGATCGTTTCTCCAAAATGGTTAGCAGAACATCTCGAAGATGATAATATTGTGATTGTAGACTGTCGGTTTTCCTTGGCCAATCCCAAATTAGGACAACAACAATATCAAGAAGGTCATCTTCCAGGAGCATTTTATTTAGATTTAGACCAAGATTTATCAAGTCCGATTCAAAAACACGGCGGACGTCACCCCTTACCTAACCCAGAAAAACTATCAGCAAAGTTATCAGAAATTGGTATAACTTCTCAACAAACCTTAGTCGTTGCTTATGATGATTCTCGGTTAGCTTTTGCTTCTCGGTTGTGGTGGTTATTACGTTATTTTGGGCATAATCAAGTTGTTTTATTAGATGGAGGGTTTAGTCAATGGAAAAATTTAGACTATCCCATTAGTTCTAATATTCCTAATCCAAAATTAAGAATATTTAAGCCAGAAATCCAGTCAGAAATGTTAGTTGATATTGAAACTGTAAAAGCTCGAAAAGACTTACCCGGAGTGGTGCTGATTGACTCCAGGGAACCCGAACGCTATTTAGGAAAAACCGAACCCATTGATCCAATTGCTGGATGTATTCCGGGCGCGGTAAATTATCCTTGGCAAGAGGTGACAGAAACCACGGGTTTTGTTAAAATAAACGAACAATCCCAACGCTGGCAGAATATTAAAGACTCAGAAGAAATAATCGTTTATTGTGGTTCAGGAGTTACTGCCTGTGTGAATTTATTTTCCTTAGAATTAGCAGGAATTGATCAAGCTAAATTATATGGAGGAAGTTGGAGTGATTGGTGTTCCTATTTAACAGAAGCACAAAAATCAGATCACGGATTTAAGATGATTACGCAGATTAACACAGATTAAAATTAGAACACGGATTTAAGATGATTACGCAGATTAACACAGATTAAAATCCGTGAAATCCGTGAAATCCTCCTAAATCCTTGATCCTCATTACCCATTACCCATTACCCATTATGCAAACCATAGAAAAAACTAACTCATCTTTCCTTGATACTTCCTTAATTATTGCGGGAAAAACCTTTAAATCTCGGTTAATGACCGGGACGGGGAAATATCGCAACCTCCAAGAAATGCAGGATAGTATTACCGCCAGTGGGTGCGAAATTGTTACCGTGGCCGTTAGACGAGTCCAAACCCAAGCCCCAGGACATGAAGGGTTAGCCGAAGCTATTGATTGGAGTAAAATTTGGATGTTACCGAATACCGCCGGATGTCAAACCGCAGAAGAAGCAATTCGGGTGGCTAGATTAGGACGGGAAATGGCAAAATTATTAGGACAGGAAGACAATAATTTTGTCAAATTAGAAGTAATTCCTGATAGTAAATATTTACTTCCTGACCCGATTGGCACGTTAGAAGCGGCGGAACAGCTAGTCAAAGAAGGTTTTGCCGTTTTACCCTATATTAATGCCGATCCCCTGCTGGCGAAACGTTTAGAGGATGTTGGCTGTGTCACGGTGATGCCTTTGGGTTCTCCCATCGGTTCAGGACAGGGAATTAGAAACGCTGCCAATATTGCCATTATTATTGATAATGCCAGGGTTCCAGTGGTTGTGGATGCTGGTATTGGTGCGCCCAGTGAAGCGGCCTTAGCGATGGAAATGGGGGCGGATGCGTTATTAATTAATTCGGCAATCGCCTTGGCCCAAAATTCCACCGCTATGGCTAGAGCTATGGGAATGGCCACGGAAGCCGGACGTCTGGCTTATCTGGCTGGGCGAATTCCGGTCAAAAGCTACGCTCAAGCGTCCTCACCCCTAACTGGGACAATCGCCGGTTAAATTGTCAGTCTTCAAATTATTAAGTTTTTCCATGGAGTGTAAATTTTTGTTAAATTTTTGTTATTCTTGATCCCAAATAGTAACTTATGGATTTTTCATCATGCCTTATATCAATGAACAAGGTGGACGTCTGAATAACTTCGCAGTGGAACCTAAAGTTTATACAGCCGAACCCCCTACCAATTCACAAAAACGGAATTATATTATCGGTGGTCTTGCTGGGATTGCCTTGATAGGGGTTTTATTATTCCTTGCCTTCACTGTATCCTGAGATATTAATCATTCAGTCCGGGCGGGTTTTGGGTATTTTTACGTTTGCTAATCGTGAAATGCCCCCCGGATTTGAAGCAAACCACAAAGATATAGAGACAAAAAGAATAAGAATAACCCTTAAAAACCTGCCTCTCTCCTGAACCTGAACCGCTAGATGGAAGAAGATAATTAGATGTCCTAGGTGATGGTTTAAGGGTTGATAATGGCGATGACCAATAATTGTTCTGTTTTAGTTTCCCAAACTCATCAGCGAATCTACGATCGTTTACAACAGGCGCTGGCTTTGCAACTTCGCCGTCAAGTTTTTCTTGGAGTTTGTGATAACTTAAATCTGCGAAATCATTTGGCGCTACAGTTACGAACGGATTTTTTATCCAAACATCAGGAGAATATTATACCCCAATCTCCCATTTCTTCAGGTTTAATTAGTGTAAAACTTGATTTAAGTGATCCGAATCCATTTCAGGCAATTATCCAATGGTATGCTCAAAATAAATCTAATGAGAGTCATCCAGATATTATCGGATTTCAAATTTTAGGGGTAGAACATTTAACCCGTCAACCTCCGGCGGTACAATGGTCATTTTTAAGATATTTACGCACTTTAGAAAACCATCTCGACCAATTTGAATTTAGTTTGCTGTTGTGGATTTCTTCCCCTTGGTTATCTTGTATTCAACAGTCAGTACCGGAGTTTTGGGAGCGACGAACCGGAGTATTTGAATGGATCAGTGATCCCACTCCGAGTAACTTGGAGTCGGAGACCATTTCCTTAGATTTTGGGGAAACTTCCGAACCTGTTGAACGGGGTCAAATATCTGATCCGTTGCAGGAACTTCTCGATCAGATTCAACAATTTGAGCAACATTCTGCCCTTTCCTGCTTATCTCCAGCCTATCGTAAATTAGGGAATATATACCGCGATCGCATTTTAGCTGGGGACAATTCAGAACTCAACTATACCCAGGCTATTCAAGCATACGAAAAAGTTTTAGAAATTATTCCAGAATTGAATAAAAGTTCTATTGCTTCCGACGATCTTGATGATTCTATTAATGTTTTTAATGACTTAGGAACATTATATTGGATGGAATTTCGCCAAAGGGTTCAAGAGAATCCAAAATCTCTGGATGTGATGTGTTATTTAGAAAAAAGTATTATTTTTTACCAAAACGCTTTAATGAAAGTTGATCCTGAAATTCAACCAAATTTATATATACAAATCCAAAAAAACTTAGGAGCGACTTATGCAGATTTAGCGACTTGGCAAGATGGGAGTAAAAATTTAGAACAGTCAATTATTGCCTATACAGAAGCCTTATGTTATCTCAATTTTAACCAACCTGAAATTAATATTTCCCAAATTCAAGATTATGCTACAATTCAAAATAATCTGGGAACTACCTATTGGAAACTCGCCCAAAAAACCCAACCTATTCCCCATCTAAAAGCGGCAATTGATTCCTATACTGAGGCGATGGAATTTTATACCCCACAACAAGATCCCCTAAATTATGCCCTGCTACAAACCAATTTAGGCACGGCCTATTGGACATTAAGCCAATATCAACCCTCGGCTAAATTGCTCTTACAAGCTATTTATGCCTATCATCAAGCCTTGACCTATCGGACGACGGCCTCAGCCCCGATCGCCTGTGCAGCTACCTATAATAACTTAGGTATTGTCTATTGGCATTTAGCAAACCACTATCAAAAGTCGGAAATTCGGGCTAAATTTCTGAAACGGGCGATCGCAGCCTATAAAAAGGCTCTCTCTATTGTTACCGATATCAGTCCATCTCAACTCAATTTTGACCCCTTAGCAACCCAGAATAACCTGGGATTAACCCACTATCAACTGGCGACCGACTCTAATTTAAACCTCGAAAAAAAGACTCGCATGGCTTGTTTAAAAGCTGCACTTAGACATCATGTTAAAGCTGTTATTAGTGAGTCAAAACAACCACTCACAGATCATGTTATTTCTAATTCCAAAACCAGCGAACATCATCAAACAACTTTGGGTTATTTACTGCGAACTATTCGGGCTTTCTATAATGAGTCAGGATTACCAGGACAAAATCAGGCTTTATCTCAAATTCCCGCCCATTTACTATCTGAAATATTACCTAAAATTTAGGTTTAAAGTTGTGTCCTAATTCAGCTAAGAATCCCATTGAATAAATAGCCGATACTAATAATACCAAAAGTGACTAGACCAATAAACACGGCTAGAAGTTGGGGACGGAGTACCTTTTTAAGAATTACCATTTCTGGAAAAGATAGGGCTGTTACTGCCATCGTAAAAGATAATACTGTTCCTAGGGGCATTCCTTTATTAACTAAGGCTTCTGTAATTGGCATCACCCCCGCAATATTAGCATAAAGCGGTACACCTAGAATAACAGCAATGGGCACGGCAAAAGGATTATTAGCCCCAGCCCATCTAACGATAAATTCTGTTGGTACATAGCCATGAATTAGGGCTCCAATTGCAATTCCGCCGACCACATAGGGCCAGACTGATTTAACAATTTCAATTGACTGAAATCCTCCTTGTTCAAACCGTTCTTGCCAAGTTATTTGATTTAGATATAAGTCATCATTTTGGGAGATATTCTGACGATTTTTTTGTAATTCCCAAACAAAAGGCTCAACCCATTTTTCTAGTTTGAGTAAACCAATCAGATAACCCGCAATAATCGCTAATATTACCCCAAAGCCAATATAAAATAAAGTTACTTTTAGCCCAAATAATGCCCATAATAAAATCACAGCCACCTCGTTGACCATCGGGGCTGAAATTAAATAGGAAAACGTTACTCCTAGGGGAACTCCTGCTTCTAAGAAACCGATAAATAAAGGCACAGCAGAGCAGGAGCAAAAGGGCGTAATAATTCCTACCAGAGCAGCAACTATATTTCCCCCAAAAGTGCGTTTTCCTTCTAACCAAGATCGGACTTTTTCTGGTTCTAAGAAACTTTGAAAAGTTCCTACTAAAAAGCTAATTACGATCAGTAATGTTAGAACTTTAGGAACATCATATAAAAAAAAGTGCAGACTAGATCCCAAATGGGATTCTAGCGACAACCTAAATACTTGGCTAACGATCTGAGTTGCTAACCAATCAAATGGATAAAAAGGATCAAACATATAGCAATATTATTTGAGTTGTGTTTAAAATTTTGGGGTAAAAGGGAATAGGGAACAGGGAACAGGGAACAGGGATAATACTTCTGTTTCTAAAACCCATTACCTATTACCCATTACCCATTACCTATTACTGATTACTTTTGCAATAAAGGTTTAATTTGATCGGAAGAAATTACCTTTCCTTGACTGACAACTTTGCCATTAATAGCCAGGGCTGGTGTAGATATAACATGGTGTTTGGCAATTTCAATCGGATCGGTAATGTGTAATAATTCCGCCTCAAGATTGAGAGTAGCGATCGCTTCTTTGGCATTCGCTTCTAGTTGCTGACATTTCTTGCAACCTGTTCCGAGTATTTCAACTTTAATCGTGTTCATGGCTGAATTTATGGTTAAATTTGATCGGATAATTGATCCTGACTGGGTAGGGAATGAAAATAGAAGTTTTGGATTATTTTCACCCAATTAGTATTAATTTTGGCGATTAGCAAAATGTTGATGAGCATAAGCCTCAATTGGACAGTTAGGCTTATGCTGAATACCCAAAGCATCCCGGCGTTCGATATACTGTTCTTCTGTCCATTTTTCCTGATCAGCCAGCATTAATAACGACATCACCGCCGCCCTGACTCCCGATGCACAACGGACATAAATCGGTTTTTGAGCTGCGTCAATGGTGTCGCAAAAGGTTTGGAGAGTGCCTTGATTTAGATTCATAGGCGAAACTGGTACACTTGTGTATTTTAACCCCTGGGCTTCGATATCAACGGCATTAAGTTTATTTCCTTCTGCTGTTGGGCAAAGATCGATCAGGCTTTGATAGCCCTGTTTTTGTATATTGTTGATTTCTGTCAAATCCGTAATACTACCGATAGCCAGAGAGTCGTTAATCACTGCAAACATCTGTTTTCCTCAAAAAATAGATTTAATTTCTAACACTAATCATCATAGAGTCTATACTAAGGTATAAGGTCAAGGGGATTGCAGAAATTTTTTTAGGGCTGGTGGTGTTTTCTCAACCTTAATCGGCAGATTGATTGCTATTCTCCTCTAAAACAACACACTGTTTTTCTGGATTGATCGGATCGAGATTATGACGACAACGAGCTACTAAAGGAAGAAGTTCCTCTCGTAAAGCCTGTAATTGACGGATATTGTCCTCGATCGCCTCTAGTTTATTGACTAAGCGATTTTGAACTTCTGAGCAGGTGAGCAGTTGTCCATCTTTCAATGCCAAAATTTCTCTGATTTCTTCCAAGCTCAGGCCCAAGGATTTAGCCCGAACAATAAACTCCAGTCTTTCCATGTCTGATGGACTGAATAGCCGATAACCAGCCTCTGTCCTTTGTGGTGGAGGAATCAGGCCAATGCGTTCATAAAAATAAACAGTTTGGGGATTTAGCCCTAAAATACGGGAAACTGCGCCGATTTGGAACATTGATTTAGTGATTGTGGGTTAAACTCTGTAAAGCAATACAACTAAATTGGTATTTTATTGGGTGTAAGCTCAACTTTTCCATTAACATTGAGATGTCTATTTAATATTCTGGCTCAACCTTCTGCTGAATATGCGTGGTTATGGCATCTGTAAAAATTCTCGTAGTTGATGATGATCCGGCAATACGGAATCTAATAAGTCGCTATCTTAGCCAACAAGACTATCAAGTTGAAATAGCGAGTGACGGCCATTCCGCATTGGAAAGGTTTGAACAGTTCAATCCTGACTTAGTGGTATTAGATCTAAATTTGCCGGATACAACCGGTTTAGCATTGTGTAGGGAAATGCAAAGTCGAACCAGTGTATTTATCCTAATGCTAACCAGCGAAAAAGATCCCAAACTTGGGTTAAAGGAGGGAGCCGATGACTTTGTGACCAAACCCTTTGATTTAGAAGAATTAAACCTTAGAATCAAAGCAATTTTAAAGCGTCAACGAAATCAAGTAGATACACAACCCAAAAATTTAATTTATGGGGATTTAGTCATTGATCCAAATCGTCGAGAGGTTTATATTGGTGGTGAATTAATCGCCCTAAGTGCATTAGAATTTGACCTGCTCTACTGTTTAGCCCGCAAACCGGGTCGAGCCTGGCGACGGCCAGAATTATTGCAGGAAGTGTGGGGTTATGAGTATGAAAACGAGCAGCGGGTTGTTGATGTTCATATTGGTCAGATTCGCAAAAAAATCGAACTGGATGTGGAGCAACCTTCCTTTATAAAAACAATTCGGGGTGTGGGATATATGTTTGATCGGCGCACGGGTGAACGTTAATTGTAATGGATAATTGTCCTATATTCTTAACCATTCATGCCCGATTATCAATCGTTAAATTCTCACGGGCTTTTTAGTTATGAATTCAGCAAAGATTCTTGTTGTTGATGATGATCCGGCAATCCGAAATTTAATTAGTCGTTATTTAAGCCAACAGGATTACCAAATAGAAGTGGCCGCTGATGGCAAGACGGCGTTGAAAGTATTTGAACAGTTCAACCCCGATTTAGTCATTTTAGATCTGAATTTGCCGGATACAACGGGTTTAATATTATGTCGAGAAATGCAAAATCAAACTCATGTTCTGATCCTGATGCTCACCAGTGAACAAGATCCAAAACTCGGGTTAAAAGAAGGAGCCGATGACTTTGTAACTAAACCCTTTGATTTGGAGGAGTTAAGTCTGCGGATTAAGGCTATTTTAAAACGCCGCATATCTATGTCTAATTTAGAACACAAAAATTTAGCCTATCGGGATTTAATTATTGACCCGAATCGGCGAGAAGTCTATCTCAAAGGAGAATTAGTAATTTTAAGTGCGTTGGAGTTTGATCTACTTTATTGTTTAGCCAGTAAACCGGGTCGGGCTTGGAAACGCACAGAACTTTTAGAAAAAGTTTGGGGTTATCAAGACGATAGTAGTGAAGGGGGGCGGGTTATTGATGTTCATATTGGTCAAATTAGAAAAAAAATTGAACCTGACCCTAAAAATCCTTCTTTTATTCAAACGGTTAGAAGTATTGGCTATCGTTTCAATTAATAGAGGGGATTATTAGTATAATGTTTATGGTTTATTGTCTACTCTGGTCTAACTGCTGTCTACGTTCTGTCTTCTGTCCCATGTTCTACTATGCCTAAGTCGGGTCAATCGTCATTTCGCCAGATTTTACTCTCGCAGATTTTACTGCTTAGTCTTCCTGTGTTGCTCGTGGGAGAATATGTTACCTATAGAAAAGCCCGTTCTGGTTTACTCGAAACAGCCCGATTAAATTTAACAGAAAGTGCGAGTAAAAAAGCACAAACCATTAATGAATGGATTGATTTTAACAAGTCTGGTTTGACGATTGCCACCAATAATATTGTTTTACAACCCGAAAAACCTCAACAGTATTCTGTGCTGCTTTCTCAACTTCAGGAGCAGTTTTCTCCCTTGGTTAGTTGTCTCCAATTGACTGATCTACAAACGCAAAAACTGATTGCTACGACCTGCGGGAAAAAGCCTATATATTCTATTCCTAAAAACTTTTGGTCGTCCCAAAAACAGCAAAATCCTGAGATTTATATTAATTATTTAGTTCCCAGTCTCGATCAAAAAAATTCAGAATGGCGAAATCAAATTAAATTAGTATTCAACTCCCCGATTTATGTCAATCAAAACAATAAAAATCAGTTAAAATATTTGTTAAGTCTGCAATCAACTTTATATTTAGAATCGAAAGAACCTCCTAAATCTTTAACGGGATTTACCGTTATTATTGATCAAGGAGGAACAATTATTAGTCATCCAAGTTTGAATAAATTGGGACAAAATATTCAAGATCAAGCCGATGCTAATAGACTCAAAAATTTATTATCTAATGCGTTAGAGAGTAAAAAAAATTCTTTTATTCACTTATTTTATTTTGATCAATCGGGGAATGAACTTCTAGCGGGATATGATTCAATTCCTAGCCCGATTACCTCGGAAAACGATAAGCAATGGGTGATTTTAGCGGTTGTTGATTTACAGCAAGCTCTATCGGGATTAAAAGATATTAAATCGTTGTTAATCTCCTTGGTTTTATCTTTAGTTATTGCCAGTATTATTGCTGCGGTGTATGTTTCTAGGGATTTAGCAATTCCTTTAGAAAAATTGAGAGATTATGCACTCAGAGCTAAAAATTTAGATAGTCCGGGTGATGTTCCTGACAATCTAAGAATAACAGAGTTTAATCAGTTGGCTGAAGCTCTAAATACAATGGTAGCAAGTCTTAGAGCGAGAGCGCAAGCCCTAGAATATGCGTCCAAAGAAGCCCAAGTTGCTAATCAATTAAAAAATGAATTTTTACGAGTTATTTCCCACGAATTAAGAACCCCTTTAAATGGGATTATTAATTCAATTAGTCTGATTCAAGATGGTTACTGTGATACCAAAACAGAGGAGGAAGAATATCTGAAAATTGCCTCGGATTCCAGCCAACATCTATTAAATTTAGTTGATGATATTTTAGATATTGCTTTAATTGAAGAAGGCAAATTATCTGTGATGCTTGAACCCACGGATTTAATGCAAATTGTCAAAGATGCGGTGAATTTGCAAATGTTGGATATTCAACACAAAAACTTAACCCTCGACTTACCCACCCCCGATCAACCGATTATTGTTCAGGCTGATCCTGATAAGTTAAAGCAAGTTTTTATTAATATTCTCAATAATTCTGTCAAATTTACTAAATCGGGAGGAATCACCATTTCTACCCGGATTGAATTGGCTACCAATTCTCTGATTGAGATGCAAAATAATACCGCCTCAAAATCTACGACCGTGCGATATCAAGTTGTAGTCACCATTACCGATACCGGAATTGGTGTGGCGTTAGGACATCAGCAAAAAATCTTTGAACCCTTTGCCATGGCCGATGGTTCAACCACAAGGGAATTCGGGGGAATTGGATTGGGTTTAGCTATTTCTCGCCGTTTAATGCAAATGATGGGGGGTTTTATTACCCTAGATAGTCCAGGTTTAGATCTCGGAACCACTGTGATGATTAGTATTCCCCTATCTGATACTAATACAAAATCACCTTCAACTCAAAGCTCTATTTCTTCCCATCCCGTGATAGCAGAATAGGATTTTAAAACTCATGAATTTGAGACTAATTTAATCCTGATGTCGGGCGATTTTCTGAGCCAAATCAACGAAAATCGCCCGATTTTCTATGCGCTATATATAAGTAGTTGCACAAAATAAATTACCTAGTTGAGAGAGGGAACAGCCCCCCCCAAACCCCCCGTGCACGGGGGGCTAGGGGGGGAGGGAACGCCGGATCTGGGCAGAAGATGTGTAATTAATTTTGTTTAGGTACTTAGCGTAATTGCGTAAGTCCTGAAAGAGTTAAAAACATTAATCGCAGTGTTCCCCTACCTATCCGCCATAATTCCATCCTGTGCTGGCGAGGTTAAGAATTTCGGCTTCTTGATGAACACCTGCGGCGATGACTTCCCCGACGAATACCGTATGGTCGCCGTGTTCAACACAACCCACCACTTGACATTCTACATAACCCAGGGCGGCGGAAATAATCGGACAACCGGTTTCTCCTAGATAAAATTCGATGTCTTCAAATTTGTTTCCCACTCGATGTTGGGGTTTAAAGAATTTCTGGGCGATGTCTTTTTGACCTTCAGCCAGGAAACTGAGGGCGAACACACCACTGGTTTTAATCATGGCATGGGATTTAGAATCATTTTTAACACAGTTGACCACTAAGGGCGGTTCAAAGGAGGCTTGTGTCACCCAACTGGCGGTAAAACCATTGACTTCCTCTCCCTCTTTGACTCCACAAATATAGAGGGCGTGGGGAATTTTACGCAGAATTGTTTTTTTAGCGGCTTCGTCTAACACGGTTTTAATTTAAGTATTGAGTGATTTTACGCAATTAGTTTAGCAAAAAACTAGAAGTTAAGACGGCATTACCCCTAAAACATAATCCCATTGATTTACGGAATGATTTTTGGTGATATCGAAAATGAGTCCGTCTCCTTCGGCGAAAACCTCCCGAATTTGGGGTAATTCTCCAATTTTATTAAAACTCAAAATAGTATAGAGTTTCTGATTTTTATAAATAGTTTCTCCCAGTTTAACATAAAATTCAATCATGCCTCCGCCGGGGGAATGATAGCGTTGAATTTTGTGTTTAGGGGTAAGATGAATCTGATGATTGGGGTTGGAAGCTAAGGGGAAATCTTTTATTGATAAAAGTCCTTTGGTCACTAGATAATTTTTGATTCCCCTAATTCCTTTCTGCACAGATTCGGGATTCATTTCTAACCCGGAACCCAGTTCTAATGTCCAAGATTCTATCTCAAATCTAATATTTTTTCCTAGTTTAGCTAATTCGTTTTCTAAGGCTAACCAGGGCTTCATAAAGGCTTCATCAAAGGCATCCCCATCATAATCATTCATTAATATTCCTGTATCTAATAGAAAGGCATTAGCACTTGCTTCTCGACTGTGAAAACAATATAAATAATCCAGGGCGTTATTCGTTGAACTGTGTAAATCAATCAGATAATCAGCATCTAGGGCTAGGTTTTGGAGTTGATAGCGATAATAATTATTGTAGGAAACTCCGGGGTAACTTCTAATGAGTTTAGCCAGTTGATAAAATTGATTTAAAATAGTTTGACGATATTTTGCTTGAATTTCATCTTGTTCTAAATCCTGATTATCTTGGGCAAATTGGCTAATATCTGCTCCGGTTTTTTCATAATCCCAAAAAATTCTATTCCAGTCTTTGCCATCATAAAGATTATATCGACCGGAGGAAAAATAATGCGATCGCTGATTCACCCCCAAAGGATTACAAACAGGAACTAATAAAATTTCTCCAGTTAACTGAGTCTTATCCAAAGTTATTAAAAAATTAATTAAATCCTGAATTACCGCATTTCCACTAATTTCAGCCCCGTGTAAATTAGATTGTAAATAAACTTTTTTGCCTGGATTTTCGCCTTTAAACTGATAACTTTGAATAAATAATTGATCGCCAGAAGCTAGTTGAATCAAGGGAATAGTTGAAATATTAGGAATCATAAATCAGTCATCAGTAATCAGTTAACAGTTATCAGTTATCAGTTAACAGTTAATAAGTTTACAGTTAATAAGTTTACAGTTAAATGGCAGGTCTCTACACTTTTGAAAAAAATCCATGCTATGATGGGGGTTTTAACGTTAAAATTAGTCTTATTATTTATATTCCTGTGTCCTACTCTACCGAAAACAATCCCCAACTGGATCTCAACGCCCTATTTCCATTTCCCCTGGATGACTTTCAACACGATGCGATTACAGCGTTGGATGATGGAAAGTCCGTTGTGGTTTGTGCGCCAACGGGTTCGGGAAAAACCTTAGTAGGAGAATATGCCATCCATCGGGCCTTAGCAGGGAATCGGCGGGTCTTCTATACCACACCCCTAAAGGCGCTATCCAATCAAAAGTTTCGGGACTTTCGAGAACAGTTTGGGGCGGACAAGGTAGGGTTATTAACGGGGGATATTTCCGTTAACCGGGACGCGGCCGTGGTGGTGATGACTACGGAGATTTTCCGCAATATGCTCTATGGTACACCGATTGGAGAAGTCGGAACTTCCATGGAAGCGGTAGAAGCGGTGGTTTTGGATGAATGCCATTATATGAATGACCGCCAACGGGGGACGGTTTGGGAAGAATCAATTATTTATTGTCCCAGGGAAATTCAATTGGTGGCGTTATCGGCAACGGTGGCTAATAGTGAACAATTAACCCACTGGATTTCTCAAGTTCATGGCCCAACGGAGTTAATTTATTCTACCTTTCGGCCGGTACCCTTACAATATCATTTTTGTAATATTAAAGGCTTCTTTCCCCTATTAGATGATTCCCTGAAAAGAATTAATCCTCGCCTCAAAGAAAAAAAGGGCCTTCCTCCACGGGGTAGACGCAATGATATTCCGAATTTAGGCGCGACTATATCCCATCTAAAAGAAAGGGATATGTTACCTGCTATTTATTTTATCTTTAGTCGGAAAGGTTGCGATCGCTCCGTCGGAGAAGTGCGTCATTTATCCTTAGTTAATGAAGCCGAAACCGCCCGATTAAAAGAGCGAATTGATGCGTTTTTAGCATCGAGTCCCGAAGGCATTCGTCCCGAACAAGTTGAAGTATTATATAAAGGAATAGCCGCCCACCATGCCGGACTATTACCCACTTGGAAAGGGTTAGTGGAGGAGTTATTTCAACAAGGGTTAATTAAAGTAGTCTTTGCCACGGAAACCCTCGCCGCCGGGATTAATATGCCCGCGAGAACTACAGTAATTTCTAGTTTATCAAAACGCACCGATGACGGTCATCGCCTGTTAAAAGCCTCGGAATTTCTGCAAATGTCAGGACGGGCGGGACGGCGCGGCATGGACACCGAAGGCTATGTGGTGACGGTACAAACTCCCTTTGAGGGGGCAAAGGAAGCAGCCTATTTAGCAACATCTAAACCCGACCCCTTAGTAAGTCAATTCAGCCCTAGTTATGGCATGGTCTTGAACTTATTACAACGGCATAGTTTAGAAAAATCTAGGGAATTAGTTGAACGAAGTTTCGGACAATATCTGTCTACAATTAATTTAATTCCTGCCCAAGAAGAAATTGATATTATGCAGGCGGAATTATCGTTAATTGAAGCCCAATTTGGCTTTAGTGGCGAACAAAATATGGCATTGTTGGAAGAAACCCTAGCCAGTTTTGAAAAAGTTTATGACCGTCTACGGGAAGAACGTCGTTTATTAAAATTCCTACAACAGCAAGCCGAAGATGTCCGAATGCACCGGATGGCCCATGACATGGATGCTACCCCCTTGGGTACAACTTTAGGTTTACGGGGAAAAAATGTTCCTACGGCTCGCAAAATTGAGTCTGACCCCATTCCGGCCGTATTAGTCGCCAAAACCCCCAGTTCGGGACAGGCACCCTATTTCCTCTGTTTAGGACGGGATAATCGCTGGTATGTGGTGAGTGCGGCTGATATTGTGATTTTGCAACCCGATTCTAAACGGTTAAATGTGGATTATTTGGAAATTCCTAATATTCCGTTTAAACTCGGTCAATGTCGTAAAGGAGATGAGTTAACCGTAGCCATTACCCAACAAATTCCCGAATTAAATATACCTGAATCGCCCCCAGAAGTCATCGCTCAACAAAAACAAGTCGAACGGTTAGAGTTAGAATTAGACGCCCATCCTATTCATAAATGGGGCAAACCGAATAAACTGTTAAAACGGTGGCAACGCTGGGCAGAATTAAATGAAATGATTGAAGAAATGCGAGGGGAATTAGAAGAAGATTTAGCCCGTCATTGGGATGAATTTATGGCTTTAATTTCAATTTTGCAATACTTTCAAGCCCTAGATGAGTTGAAGCCTACGGATTTAGGACAGGCTACCGCCGCTCTGCGGGGAGATAACGAATTATGGTTAGGGTTAGCCTTGAAGTCGGGGATTTTTGACCAACTTGACCCCCACCATTTAGCAGCGGCCTGTGCAGCTTTGGTAACTGAGGTTTCCCGTCCCGATAGTTGGACGCGCTATGACTTATCGGAGGAGGTAGAAAACGCCCTGGGACAGTTGCGCCATCTGCGCCAGGAATTGTTTAAACAGCAACGACGGTATCGGGTTGCTTTACCCATCTGGTTAGAACGGGATTTAACTGGTTTAATTGAGCAATGGGCTTTAGAAACCGATTGGTTGGAGTTGGTCTCTAATACCAGTTTAGACGAAGGAGATATTGTCCGAATGTTCCGAAGAACTTTAGATTTTCTTTCTCAAATCCCCCATGTTCCTTATTTAAGTGAATCTTTGAAAAAAAATGCCCTACGCGCCCGTCAGTTAATAGACCGATACCCGATTAATGAGGCGGTAGATTAGGGTTTAACATCTTACTAAGGGAGGGAATAGGTAATAGGTAATGGGTAATAGCAAGAGTTTACCCCCCCTGCTCCCCTGCTCCCCTGCTCCCCTACTGCCCCTTACATATTTCTAATTTCGCCCCTGTAGCGCAGGCTTCTTCCGCCATTCCTAAAGCCACACCGTCAAATACAGGGGTCGCCCATTGTCTCCCTGCTTGAATTGACCCCGCCCGTTGAATAATTTCTGCGGCTTGAGCAACCTCAATAATAGCCACTTTAGGATTATATTCCGCCGCCCTTTCAATCATCGGATGCCAAGCCAAAGAATGACCCTCACGATTATTTTTTCCCCCACGAACTCTCGGCCCAATATTAACTAAACCCTGCTGTTGATAAAACCCAACTAAACGGTTTTGGATGCGATATTCCCACCATAAATCCCGTTGATGGAGTCCCGTAACTAACATTTGAGCACCAGGACGGGGGTTAGCAGCATTTGCCACATTAGCATCGGCGGTTAAAACCACCGTTTGCACCGAAGAATTTCCCTTATGAACTCCGGCAATAAAATGTTCTAAAGCTTGAAATCCATCTATATTTTCTCCATACATAGAAATAGTCGGTGTTAACACATAAAACCCTAACGCTTCTAACCGTCGTTTCATTTCTTCAACCGTAATAGAATTCCAAATTCGACCCACGGAAACACCGTTAACACTGGCCCCGGATTGTACACCATTGCTAGTATATTGCATCGGTAAAATTGCAATCGGTTTGTTAGTATTAATTCTAATGGGAGCCACATCAGCATGAGTCCAATTTTCTCCAGTGTAATTGTAGCGAACTCGATAAATCCCCTGTCCGGCTTCATATTCATAAGACCGACCATCTTCTAAAATTGCCACGGTTTCTGTTGAGTTGGAGTTTTGACAAGCAGAAACAGAAGTCGGACAGTTAAGATTCTGTGCCGTTGCCGGGTAGGAAAAGCCTAAAATTAGGGAAGTTAAACAGAGGGCAATTTTTGTTTTCATAAGTTAATTTAAAGGATGATTCAAGGTTCAACAGAGGACTTTAACATAAATCAGGAAAATTGAATCAAATCAGGCTGGTTTAATCATATTTTTTAGGCTTAAACTGAATAAATAAGCACAACCCGCGACTAAAATAATCGTTGCACCGGAGGTTAAATTAAGAAAGTAGGAAATTCCTAAGCCTAGGGTGGTAAAAACTATTCCTAAAATACTGGATAATAGCATCATTTGTTTTAAGTCTTTAACAAATTGTCCTGAAATTGCCGCCGGAATAGTTAATAAAGCAATCACTAAAATTAAACCTACCACTTTCATCACCATCACCACGGTTAAGGCGATGGCAACTATTAACATTAGATAAAGTTGGTCAACTGGTAAATTTCGAGTTTCGGCAAAAACTGGGTCAAAAGAAATTGCTACTAATTCTTTATAAAATAAAATAATCATCACCCCAATTAAAATATTTAAGATTAACATTAGAATTAAATCCGATTGGGGGACGGTGAGAATACTGCCAAATAAATAACTCATTAAATCAACTTTATAACCAGGGGTTAAGTCAATAAAAATAATCCCAATTGCCATTCCTATTGCCCACATCACCCCAATAATAGTATCTGCCCGTTGTTGGGTTTTACGATAGACTAACCCCATTCCTAGGGCAGAAATGACAGAAAATATAATTGCTCCTAATACGGGACTAAATTTAAAAAAGTAACCCATACCAATGCCTCCATAAGCAGCATGGGCAATTCCGCCACTAATAAAAACAATCCGATTCACAACAACAAATGTTCCAATCATGCCACAGGCAATACTAACTAAAAGTCCTGCTATTAAAGCATTTCTCATAAATTCAAATTCAAACAATTTAATTAATTCTGTTAGCATTATTTTTGATTATAGAAAATGGAATAGATTGTAAAATCGTCAGTTATATTTTCTCCAAATTCCCCCCTTTTTTATGGGGTTAGGGGGGTAACTCCTTAATCGACTCTAGCCTCCTAAGTTAACTAAAATAACGCCCCAATCGAACGCCCCATATTTTCAAGTTTCATCGCTTCTATTGCGGCTGTTGGTTCATAACCACAGTGAACCATACAATCTACACATTTAGGATTTCCGCTTGATTTTCCGTATTGTTCCCAGTCGGTTTTTTCCAGTAATTCTTGATAGCTAGAATAGTAACCTTCATTTAATAAATAACAGGGTTTTTGCCATCCTAAAACACTATAACTTGGACTTCCCCATGGAGTACAATCATAGTCTTTTTCTCCGATGAGAAAATCTAAGAATAAAGGATTATGATTAAAATTCCATTTCTTTTTACCTGATTGATAGGGAGATAAAATTTCACAGAATAAGGCTTTAGTTTGTTCTCGTTTTAGGAAATGTTCTTGGTCGGGTGCCCATTCATAACTATAACCAGGAGAAATCATCATCCCATCTAAACCCAAAGTCTCCAGAAAATCAAAGAATTTCTGCATTTCTTCCGGCTTAGTTCCAGCAAATACCGTTGTATTAGTTGTGACTCTAAATCCTTTTGATTTAGCAACTTTAATCGCTTTTACTGCAATTTCAAACACGCCTTCTCGGTCTACACAGTGGTCATGATGTTCTTTTAAACCATCTAAATGCACACTAAAGGTTAAATAGGGAGAAGGTTTAAATTTTTCTAAACTTTTTTCAAGTAAAATTCCATTAGTACACAAATAAATAAACTTTTTGCGAGCAACTAAACCCTCAACAATTTGATCAATTTGCGGATGTAATAAAGGTTCACCACCAGGGATAGAAACCACAGGTGCGCCACATTCTTCTACGGCTTTAAAACAGTCTTCTGGGCTTAAATTTTGCTTGAGAATTTCTTTCGGATGTTGAATTTTTCCACAGCCAGAGCAGGCTAAATTACAGCGAAATAAAGGTTCTAACATCAACACTAGGGGGAATTTTTTTCGCCCCATTAACCGTTGCATGAATAAATATTTACCAACGGTGATTGCTTGTTCAATTTGAATGGCCATTTTTTGTTCACCTTAAATAAATTTAGAATTGGGTTAATCTAAAATCACCCTAACTCATCAACATACCCTTGTGTTATAAACCAATTAACGGCATCTTTCAAGGCGGTCTTAATTGAAGATTGAGGTAAACCCAATTCTTGAACCGCTTTTGAGGGATTATAATACATCGGTTGTCTTGACATTTTAACGCCATCTAAGGGGAGAGAAGGTTTTTTTCCTAAATTAGCTAAAATCATTTCATCGACCCATGCAATGCCCAAGGGAAGCCAAACTGGGATGGTTTTTTCAGGGGCGGGTAATCCGGTTATTTCTGACAATAAATCTAAGAATTGTTTCAAGGTTAAATTCTGATTACCTAAAATATAACGTTCTCCGGTTTTGCCTTTTTCTAAAGCCAGTAAATGACCTTGGGCGACATCTCTAACATCAATAAAATTCAATCCAGTATTAATATAAGCGGGCATTTTTCGGCGGAGAAATCGTAAAATCAAATCCCCCGTTGGCGTGGGTTTAATATCCCAATAGCCAATGGGTGTACTGGGATTAACAATCACAATATCCTGACCTAATTTTACCGCATTTTGGGCTTCCTGTTCTGCCCAATATTTAGATTTTTTATAATATCCAACTAAATTCTCAACTGGACTTTGATAATTTTCATTAACAGCAACCCCAGGTTTTACTCCAATAGCAGCAACGGAACTGGTATAAATTGTTCGTTTAATTCCCGCTTCTCTAGCGGCGGCTAAAATATTACGAGTTCCGATAATATTATACTGTTCTAATAATAATCTATCCCGTTGCCAAAGGGAATAATGGGCCGCACAATGAAATAAAACTTGACAACCTTTTAAAGATTGAGATAAGTTAGCATCTGTTAAGTTTCCTTCAACAATTTCAACCTCTAAATTTTTCAAGTTATCTAAATTACTCTCAGGACGAACTAACACTCGAACTGCATAATTATTTTGCAATAATAATCTAATTAAATTCGCCCCAATAAACCCCGTTCCACCCGTTACAAATACTTTCATTATATCTTAGTATCTTTGTGGTTTATTTCTATAAACTTTGTTTCTTAAATCGTTTTTTAATCTTCAACCATTCATCTTCCAAAAATGTATTTAAAACCGGAACAACAATTAAACTTAATAAAGTAGAAGTGATTAAACCCCCAATAATCGCAACGGCCATCGGTTGTCTTAATTCTGACCCTGCACCTAATCCTAACGCAATCGGTAACATTCCCAAAATCGTCGAAGCAGTAGTCATCACAATGGGTCTTAAACGTACAACTCCCGTCTCAATAATTGCCTGATTTCGACCCATACCTTTTTGACGTAATTGGTTAATATAATCCATCAATAATAACACATTTTTATCTAATAATCCTAACAGGAAAATCAACCCAATTAAAGAAATAATGCCAAAATCACTTTGAGTGATTAATAAAGCTAACATTGCTCCCACTAAACACAAAGGAAGCGTTAACCCAACTACCGCAGGTTCTACCCAACGACCAAATAATAGGAATAGTAACCCTAACATACAAATAACAGAAAATAAAAGAGTTACCAGAAAGCTATTTAAAACTTGACCAATTCTGGCAGAATCTCCAGTTAATTTTAAGGTAACTCCATTAGAAATTAAAGGTTGAGCAATCTCAATAACTTGATTTGTCGCATCCCCTAATAATTGACCTTGGCTTAAATTAGCAGTAATATAAGCCGCCCGTTGACCGTTAAATCGTTCAATTTGGTTGATAGTATTAGATATATTTTCTTCACCCGTTACCCGAACATCCACAAAACCCGGTAATTTTGCGACTTTTTCTTTAATGGTTTTGGCTATATTATTTAATTGTTGAATATCCTCTCCAACTAACACAATTTGTAGGGGTTTTTCATCCCCTGTTTCTACAAATTGAATATCTTCCACACTGATAGTAACGTTATTAATTTTGGGCAAATTTGAACGAATTTGATCTTGAGATTCTAAGGTTGTTAGTTGACGATTATTTTTTAGTTTGACATAAATTCTACCTTTATTTGGTTGTCCTTTAATTCCAATAATTATTAAGGCTTTTTCAACATCGGGAGTATTCAAAACCACCGTTTCTATTTTTTCGGCGGTCGTGCGAGTTTTTCTCAGAAATAGTTGAATTGGATTTTTGGCTAAATCTGTTAACCAATCAAACGCTCCTTGCTTTTGAAATATATCATTGGAGACTTGTCCTGGTGCGTCTCTGGGGGGGGTATTTGGTTCAGATTTATTCTGAAGTTGAAGATTAGAAATTTGAGGAAGGGGATAGGAATAATTAATCACAAATTCTCCCCTATCGAGTCGCGGTAAAAACCCTTGGGGGACAAAAGGAATTAAGGCTAAACCAGCAACAAAACTCAAAATAGCGATTAGAATAACTCGTTTTCGGTGGCTGAGTGACCATTGCAATAATCGACGATAACTTTCGATAATTGGGTTGGGTTTGGGAGTATAATTTTCCGGTCTATTTTTTGCGGGTTTTAACCAATAAACTGCTAAAACTGGAGATAAAGTTCTGGCGACTAATAATGATATAACTACAGCCGAAGAAATCGTTAAAGCAAAGGGTTTAAAAAACTGTCCCAACGCATCTCCCATAAAGGCTACGGGGAGGAAAACTGCTACAATTGTTAAGGTGGAAGCTGTCACCGTTAACCCAATTTCATCTGTTCCTTTTATCGCGGCTTCTCTGGGTGTTTCTCCAGCATCAATTAATCTGGCAATATTCTCTACATCAACAATAGCATCATCTATAACAATTCCAATTACTAATGCTAAAGCTAATAGGGTTATTGTTTCTAAGTTGAATCCAGCAATTGCCATCACAATGCAGGTTCCTAATAAAGAAGTGGGAATGGCTAAGGCGGTGATTAAGGTTGCCCTAAAATTCCTTAAAAATGGAAATACAATTGCAATGGCTAAAACAATTGCTAACAATAATTCATTAACTGTAGAATTGGTAGCTTCTCTAATATAATCGGCTTGGGTTTCTGCTAAAATTAGCTTGACATCTGTTAATTTATTTTGTATACTATTAATGGTATTTTTAACTTGATTAACTACTTCTAAGGTATTGGCATCACTGCGTTTTACCACCTGAAACGCTAAGACATTTTCCCCATTATATCTAACTAAAGTTTGCGGGTCTTGAATTAACGTTTGAGAACTGGATAAGGAGGCAATATCCTTTTTCGCCTCCCGACTTAATCCATCTCCTAATAGATTAACTTTTAACACCCCTGGTAAATCTTTGAGTTGGGGAATAATTGCACTTTTAGTAATTGTGGTTAATTCTTTTAAGGTTTTGCTTTCGCTTTTAATTGCGTAAGTAATTGCCGTTGATTCGTTTAAGTTTAAAGGAATTATATTATAAGTAGTTTCAGCAGGTAATTGAATAGTTTTTAAAGCTGTTTCTACTTGATTTGTTGAGGATTCTAAACTGGTTCCCACTAAAAATGCTAAACTAACAATACTCCTACCTGGATAAGTCGATGAACGGAAATCATAGACCCCAGGAATAGATTTTACCCCCGTTTCAATCGGTAAAGTAACCTTTAATTCCGTGTCCGTTGCGGTAGAAATGGGTGCAGTGGTACTCACAACTACCACCGGAAATGTCACCTCTGGAAATAAGGCATATTTGAGATGACTAAATGCCAAAATTCCGGCTATAATTACCCCAATCCAAAACCCAATTGCAATTCGAGGATGAGCGATACAAGCGCGAGAAATATTAAACTTTTCTCGCATAGCAGATTTGAGAGGAGACTGAATCATAGCAAAGATTGACAATAAATGATTATTCAAAAAATGATTATCTTCTTCAAGATAAACCTGAAATAATTAATTTGCAAAATTAAGTTTATTGGAGCAATTTTTCAGCACATTCAATCCCAACATCCACAAACTCATCAGGGGATTCTTTTGTCTTTTGAGCTTGAGTATAAATTTTTATAAACTGATCAAAACTGTACCGAGATTGAAATTGATTAATCGTACATTGACAAACAGTTTTTGCCTGTTGCTGGGTTAAACCTTCTTGAACACTGCGTTGACTACAACCACTGATATAAGTATTAACAATTTCTTGGGGATATTGATATTTAGGTTTGGGTTGAGTAGAATTATTTTGAGCCAGGGTGGAAACCGGATAGAGTCCTAAAGCCAAGAATAATATAAAATACAATAGACGAACAACGACGAAAGGACTGATAATATTCATAAAGGATTGGTTTTAAATGAATTGGCGACCATTACAATTAAAACATAAATTGTGCCTAAAAATTTTACTCCTAGGTGTTATTATTCTATTGATCACGTTTTCGAGTAGTGTTTGGCATCAATTCCAGAAGCTATCTGTCGCCTCCGGGCAACCTGTGGATACATTTTTCGTCCTGGGGGGAAGTATTAAACGGGAAATGTATGTCACCGAACTAGCAAAACAAAATCCCGATATTCGGATTTTAATTTCAACCGGATCAGATGATCCCTGTATTTTAAAATTATTTGAACGCGAACAAGCTCCGACGCAACAAGTTTGGTTAGAAAAGTGTGCAAATTCTACTTTTGATAATTTTTTTTATAGTCAACCTATTCTGAGCAAATGGCAGGCTCATCATGTTAAATTAATTACCTCTCCCACCCATTTACCCAGGGCAAAATGGATGGCTCAAATTATGTTAGGATCTCATGGAATTTGGGTAGATGTGGAAACAGTAAAAGAAAGCGGAGTTCCTGCAAATCGGGAATTGTGGCTAAAAACAGGAATGGATGTAACCCGAACTTTTTTATGGGCGTTAGCAAGTCAAGTAATTCAACCCTCCTGTTCTAATCTAACTCAACTTGAGGAGGTAAATCTTAAAAAGTGGTGTCAGGAAAAATTTAGCTGTGAATATCAAAGTGGGATTGATTTTAAGTTGATTTGTCAGGAAAAGGAGCCCTAATTAGAGCTTAACTTTACATACGCTTTTGAAAAAAAAGTCCCTCAACCTTCCATCTCATAGGTCTTACAAGCCATAAAATTTCAGCCATCAATATAAAGATTGAGTTAAAGATTTAATAAAAATCATCGGTATCTGCTTCAAGTCTGGAACACCCTTGATTAAAATATGCCATTATGCCAGGATACCTTACGGCGATAGGCAACTTGATTGAATATCAGAATCCTCTAAATTATCTGAAAAGCAATCGGTGCTGTTAGACCTTGGTTTTTACTCAATTGGTGCTTGACTCTTGTTTTTAGGAGTCTCCCTTATCAATGGGATCTCACCGGACAACTGTTAACCCCCCCCAACCCCCCTTGCTAAGGGGGGGCTAGATTTCCATTTGCGAAGGAGGTTTTGAAGGGACTAGAAAAGCCTAATTTGTATTCCTACGGGCTGCTTCATTGATTGCTAATCTACACTATTTATACCCTCAAAACCATGATCAAACCTAACTTAACTGAACGGGATCGGGCGTTTACACCTAGCCCTAAGACTTCTCAATATTTATTGATTGCCACCTTAGAAAATCTCTTAACACAAATCCAAGTCGATACCATTAATCTTGCAGCTTGGAGTCAACATTGGCATCTCCACTCGTTTCAACTAGGAGATTCTATTGATGATATAGCCATTTTTACCAAAAAAACAGTTAACAGTGAACCCAATCCAAAACCCCTGGTTTATTTAGTCGTTGAAGGTCGAGTCCGACTCCTAGCCTGGGACAAAAATCTAAATCGGGAGGTTTCAGTTTCAGTGATTGAACCCGGTGAAACCTTTGGCGGGGATCAAGCCGGATGGGAATACTCAAATTTATCTTATCAAGCGATCGCAGCCAGTGATGTCATTGTGGCTTCGATTCCTCTTGTCGAAATTCCAGCCCAGACCCAACTACAAACCTATCTAAAAACCACCATCGAAAGCCGACAACGGCTATTATTCTTCAAAACCCAAACGGACTGGCGACGGTTGGCCAGTCACCGACTACAAGAACTTTTATCCAACTGCACCCAACATCACATCAACGCCGGAACTCCCGTACTCTCTGCGATCCCAATAGAACAGAGCCGATTTTGGCTGTATCAAGGACAAATTACAGGCGCCGATACCGTTCCCCAGGTGGGCGACAGTTGGGGAGAACCCGATCGCATCTCCCCAGAATGGATCGCCGCCACGGAGTTAGTCGTGTATCAACTTCCCGCAGAAACCTTACAGACAACATCCGTACAAGGCGGGAAATCTCCGATACGGACACAGGAAAAAACCGTTTATCTTCAACCCCCCACTGTGAAACCCTCTCCAGTGATCGCTCCGCCAACGCCCCAAACCCTCAGCTTCCCAAAACCCAAACGTCAACGAGTCTGGCGAGGATTTTGGCAACGCTATCCTTTTATAGAACAGCAAAGCTCCTCCGACTGTGGGATCGCTTGTTTGGCGATGATTAGTCAATATTGGGGGAAATATTTAAGTATTAATAGCCTCCGTAATATTTCGGATGTAGGACGATCTGGAGTCTCCTTAAAAAATCTCACTCTTACCTCAGAAAAATTAGGTTATCAAGCGCGACCAGTCCGGGCAAGTTTGAATCGTTTAGAAACCGAAAAAAAACCTTGGATTGCCCATTGGCAAGGGGATCATTATATTGTGGTCTATAAAGTCCGGCGCCATCAAGTGGTGATTGCTGATCCGGGTGAGGGCAGAAAAACCCTCTCTCGTCAGGCGTTTTTAACCGGATGGACGGGCTATGCTTTACTTTTGGAACCCACCGATCAATTCCATGAACTCCAAGAGCAGAAACGCTCTCTCGGTCGGTTTGCTGGGGTAATTTGGCCCCATCGGTTTTTAGGATTACAAATTGTTTTGTTATCCCTATTAATTCAGATATTTGGGATTGTTACTCCCTTATTAACCCAGATTATTTTAGATCGGGTTGTGGTGAATAAAAGTCTCACCAGTTTGAATGTATTTGCCTTGGGGTTGTTATTATTTGGCGTGTGGAGTTTGGGGTTATCTTCAATTCGACAATATCTATTGAGTTACTTATCAAATCGTTTGGATTTAACTCTAATTGGTGGGTTTATTAACCACGCCCTAAAACTTCCTTTAAAGTTCTTTGAGTCCCGCCGCGTCGGGGATATCATTACCCGAGTTCAAGAAAATCAGAAAATTCAACGGTTTCTCGTCGGTCAAATTTTATTGTCGGCGTTGAATGTTGTGACGGGGTTTGTGTATTTAGGGTTGATGCTTTATTACAACTGGAAACTCACAATTTTAATTTTAGGAATTGTGCCTTTAATTATTCTTCTAACCTTAGCAGCAACGCCAATGTTACGACATATTTCCCGTCAAGTATTTAATGCCTCTGCCGATCAAAATTCAACTTTAGTGGAAATTTTGACCGGAATTAATACAGTAAAAGCAGTAGCGGCGGAACCGGAATTACGTTGGCGTTGGGAAGAACGATTAACCAAACAGATGAATGTTCAGTTTAAAGCTCAGAAATTAGGGATTAATTTAGAATTTGTCAGTGGGTTAATTAATTCAATAGGAAGTACAGCCTTACTTTGGTTTGGTGCAACTTTAGTAATTCAAGATCAATTAACTATTGGTCAGTTTGTCGCCTTTAATATGATGCAGGGTTATGTAATTAGTCCGATTCTTGCCTTAGTAGGATTATGGGACGAATTGCAAGAAGTATTAATTTCCGTAGAACGGTTAAATGATGTATTTGAACAAGAACCGGAAGAAACCCCGCAAAAACCGTTAATTGTATTACCGAGAATCCAGGGAGAAATTCACTTTGATAACGTGACTTTTCGTTATCAGGAAGATGCCGAAACGAATATTTTGCAAAATCTTTCTTTTAAATTTCCTCCAGGTCAAACCATTGCTATTGTTGGGCGCAGTGGTTCAGGGAAAAGCACCCTAGTTAAATTACTGCAAGGTTTGTACCATCCCACAACCGGACATATTTATGTGGATGGGCATGAAATTCGCCATGTTTCTCCCCCTTCTTTACGTTCACAAATGGGCGTTGTTCCCCAGGATTGTTATTTATTTTCAGGAACGCTTTTAGAAAATATTACTCTGTATCGGGATGAATATACTTTAGATCAAGTTATTGAGGCTGCAAAATTAGCAGAAGTTCATGGATTTATTCAAGGTTTACCTTTAGGATATTATACCAAAGTTGGAGAACGAGGATCAAGTTTATCGGGAGGACAACGGCAACGAGTAGCGATCGCTAGAGCTTTATTAGGAAGTCCTAGAATTCTAATTTTAGATGAGGCAACCAGTTCTTTAGATACCGAAAGTGAACACCGTTTTCAACGCAATTTAGAACAAATGCAACGCGACCGCACCACCATTATTATTGCCCATCGTCTCTCAACCGTGAGAAGTGCCGATTGTATTTTAGTTATAGACAAAGGAATTTTAGTTGAACAGGGCAACCATGAACACCTAATGGCAACTCAAGGACTCTATTATCATTTAGCTCAACAACAACTGGCTTTATAGCCCAGGGCAATTGCGTGACCTCTCCCCCAACCCCTCTCCTACAAGCGAGGGGGGAAGAATTCTTACTATTAAATCTTAAAATAAAAAGATTTAAAAATATTAATTACTCCCCCTTCCGAATAAAAATATTCTTCCTTTTCCCTCTCCTTGTAGGAGAGAGCAGGGAGAGGTCGGGAATGGGGGGTTAGGTCTTAGGATTTACCATCAAAAATAAAACCGCCCCAAATCCTAAGCTCATCTTCTCCGATCTGCTATTTTAAAAAATTTCTGTAACAAATGTGCCAAATTGGCAGTTTAAAATCAAAAGTTACCCTAGTATAAATACAGAGGATTTTGATAAAAACAAGAACACTGGTCTGACCGTAAGATCACTATTTCATTTTAAAAAAACAATTAAAACACCAACCTTTGTTGGCTAGGTTTTACATAACCCTATGAAACCGTACAAACTATTTTCCTCTCTCAGTAAAAACACTAATGATGATTCAGACTCCCAATTGTCTGTAACCTCACAGGAGGAATACTTAGAGGATCTGGAATTGGGTATTGAACAGACAAAACACACCGATCATATTTATGGCGGTATAGCGGGTTCTGTTCCCTTTCCTCAACTTGCACCCCCCCAAAAAATCCCCAAAAAATCCCATCCTCCAGCTAGTGTTCCGACGGCAAAACCGGACTGGTCAAATGCCTTACAGTCCCTACTGGATCAACCCCCGGCGTCTTTTCCCCTGCAATTAATGTTAGGAGGATTTATTTTTTGTATCGCCTTTGGTGCATGGGGATATTTCGGAACCGTAGATGAAGTCGGTCAAGCTAGAGGGAAATTAGCACCCCAAGGAGAAGTTTACAAAATCCATCCCGTTGAGTTGGGAAAAGTTTCTCTAATTTCGATTAAAGAAGGGCAAACTGTTAAAAAAGGTCAGGTTTTAGCCGAACTAGATCGACAAATTGCCACCCAAGAATTAGCGGGATTACAACAACAACTCACCGCCTTTCAAGCCGAACTAACTCAAAAAAAAGGGTTAATTGAACGGATTCATTTAGAAGCCCAAACCCAAACGGCGATTGCCACGGCTCAACTTCAATCTCAACAAGCCAGTATTGAACGAGTTGAAAGCCAAATTGTATCGAATCAGCACTTACTAGGTCAACTCAATTTTGAGGCGTCAGCAACTCAAAAACGAGTTGAATCTTTACAACCCTTAAAGGCAGAAACTCAAAGCCTAATTGAAAAATTGCAGGAGGGAGAATCAGCGGCTAAAGAACGACTAGAACGGCTACAACCTCTGTTAGAAAGTGGTGCTATTTCTAAAGACCTATTATTTCAAGCCGAACAAAACTTGCGGGATCAACAAAGAGGCATTGTTCAAGCTCAATTATCAGAAAAAAATAGTACCCAAGAACTGATTTTTCAAGCGGAACAAGGTTTTCGGGATCGACAAAGATTAATCACCCAATCTCAAGGAGAATTAAAACAATCTCAAGTTGAAATTGAACGATTAAATGCGGAATTAGCCCAGAAACAAGCGGAGGCAAAAACAATTCAAGTCGCAACCCAGCAAAAAATTCAACAAACTGAGTTAGAAGTAACTCAATTAAAAGCGCAAATTACAAATACTCAAAATTTAATTACAACGGCTGAAGCTAAACTTCAAGAACGATATCTCTATTCTCCCATTGATGGAGTTATTTCTGCCTTGAATGTGTTTAATGTGGGAGAAGTCATTCAACCCGGACAAACCGTGGCTGAAATTACGCCCAAAAATGCACCCCTAATTTTAACAGCTAGTCTCCCGAATGAGAAAGCTGGATTTGTGAAAACCGGAATGTCGGTTAAAGTCAAATTCGATGCTTATCCCTATCAAAATTATGGGGTATTTGAAGGAACAGTTCGCTCAATTTCACCCGATACAAAAGTCGATCAAGCAGTCGGGTCAGTTTATAAATTAGAAATTGTCTTAAAAAAAGACTACGTTTTGCAAAAGGATCAGAAAATTCAGTTAAAATCTGGACAAACGGCTAGTGCGGATATTATTATTCGTCGTCGTCGGATTATGGATATTCTACTTAATCCCATTCTGCAATTGCAGAAAAATGGCATAGATTTGTAGAACACTATTTACTAATTAGGAGTGCAAGAAATGTCTGCTCAATATTCCTACAATAACTCGAAAGTCGCTAAAGCGATGAGTGAAGAACAATTTGAACAAATCCTAGATGCGATTTTATCGGGAAAGTATTCTTGGGCTTGTGTTTTAATCCTGCGTTTTGCCGGATATAATCCACTGCATTATATTCCCTATCGCACCTATAACCGACTGGCTAAGGATAATAATTCTAATTCTCAGTCTCAAGGTAATCCGACATCTGTTAAGTCAAGTGCTCACACCCAGACTATACCTTCTGGTGCGGGCAAAGTTCGGGACTTAACCTATTTGGAGCCTATTCCTGAATTGAGTCGGGGGGTTTCGGGAGGATTTCGGCATTTAGAGGTTGTCGAGAACTTCTATAGTCCTTAGAAACTGCACTAAACGACCGATCCAACTTTAACCTTCTGTTCGCCTAAGTTTAAAATCATTTTTTTGAGTCTGTTTTTCACTTTTTTAAAAAAATCCGCTTTTCCACATCTTTTCATCTTTTATACAACCTGTGTTCAAGCAGGTTTTTTTTTGGAAAATATAAAAAAACTGCCAAAATGACAACAATTATTCCGAAACGTAATTACAATACCATTTACACGACCTTGAATATTAAAGTTTGAATAAAACGAACTCCTCTGAAAGTTATTTCTGATTTTCAGAGCCTTATTTATGGTCGGTTTTTCAAAATCAATCCTTTTTCATCTATTGATTTCAACTCCAAAAAAATAATCTACAAATATGCCAAAATGGCAACACAGGCAAGAGAAACCAGATTATATTAGAAACATCAACAAACAAACAAAGTTGATACCCAAGTAAACCATTCTTTAGGAAAAAAACCATGTTTATTCAAGATTTAAACCATTTAGAAGTCGTTGACGAAGCATCCAATATCAAAGGCGGTATTGTTTTTGCTGATGCTTATGCTGGTGCTTATGCAAACGGTAACTACTTTGCTTCCACTTTTACCAGAACTTATACCTCCGCCTCTCAAGGGTCTAGCTGGTGGTTTGGAAGCTATACCTCCGCTAACTCTGAGTCTGTTAGTTCTTCGGCGGCTGCTTAATCAAATTTACGGCTAGTAGTTGCAATACCATCGCTGAAAGCTAGTTCAATTTAATCATTGAAAGCTTTCAGTGCTTTTTTATATTTGTGGAGAAATTTATGAGTCAGATCACCATTGCTAATTTGAGTTTTTGTGAAAATACGGGTACTAATGCACAGGAAATAAAAGGTGGCGGTTATTTTTCTGCTCCTTCTAAATCTGTCAGTACCGATCATAGTTCCAGTTACAATGCCTTCTACATTATTCAAAGATTTGATGACAGCTACTCGATATATGCTTCTTATGGTGGCTCTGCTGCTGGTGCGGTAGCTGGTGCGATTTCAGATGGAAGTACATCTACCTATGCCTATGCTTCCACCTATGCCAGTTAACCTCTGTGAAGTGGCGTTTTTTCTCATGATTCACTTTTTGATTAAGTAAAAATATTCAACAGATAAAAATCCCTATTCCTGATAAAATAGGGACTTTTTTATTTTAAACTTGTTAATCTAAAGTTAATTAGGATAACTAGAGGTTGAGGAAGAACTAGAACTCGATTTAGCCTGACTGTAACCATTAACAGATGAAATATTGACAAAAACACTTTGGCTAATTTCATTTTCTTGATCATCTGATGTTGAAACTATACTTTTAGCCTCCGCAATAACTTTACCATCCGGTGAGACTATGCGTTTGAATACTACTTTATAGTTAGACATAATTTTAATACCAACTTATTAGGATAGAACATAAACTAATTTATGAAGCTAATGTTGCCATTTTGGCAACATTTATCAAAATAATTTAGTTACACTTTGATTTTATAGCTTGGCTCCAAAAAGTTAGTAAATTTCCTGACTTTGACAATGATCTTTTTACTACATTACTTAATTTTCTGTAACAGCAATGAGCAATATTACCAACAATTCTAACGATATTCCCGTTATCCTAGATGAACCTATAAATACAGTATCTCCGACCACTACAATTAACTCCCCCGATGCCAATTTTCAAGGGAGTAATTCTAGTTCCACTGCTATTGTCAATGACATCGGTGCTGGGGGAGAAAGTCAAGCTACAACAATTTCCCCAACTGGAGAAGTTAAACAGAGTAGTGAGTCTGTGTTTATTCCTGGTGCTACTTCTAGTGAAGCAACAGCAACAGCTATTAGTGGTACGGATATATTACCAACTACCGAGGTAAAAGTAGTGCTCAAACCTGATAATAACAATAACAATAGTAATTCTAGTTCTAGTTCGACTACTATTGTCAATGACATCGGTGCGGGGGGAGAAAGTCAAGCTACAACAATTTCCCCAACTGGAGAAGTTAAACAGAGTAGTGAGTCTGTATTTATTCCTGGTGCTACTTCTAGTCAAACAACAGCAACGGCTATTAGTGGTACGGATATATTACCAACTACCGAGGTAAAACTGGCAATAGAATCTGATAATAACAATAACGATAGTAATTCTAGTTCTAGTTCGACTACTATTGTCAATGACATCGGTGCGGGGGGAGAAAGTCAAGCTACAACAATTTCCCCAACTGGAGAAGTTAAACAGAGTAGTGAGTCTGTATTTATTCCTGGTGCTACTTCTAGTCAAACAACAGCAACGGCTATTAGTGGTACGGATATATTACCAACTACCGAGGTAAAACTGGCAATAGAATCTGATAATAACAATAACGATAGTAATTCTAGTTCTAGTTCGACTACTATTGTCAATGACATCGGTGCGGGGGGAGAAAGTCAAGCTACAACAATTTCCCCAACTGGAGAAGTTAAACAGAGTAGTGAGTCTGTATTTATTCCTGGTGCTACTTCTAGTCAAACAACAGCAACGGCTATTAGTGGTACGGATATATTACCAACTACCGAGGTAAAACTGGCAATAGAATCTGATAATAACAATAACGATAGTAATTCTAGTTCTAGTTCGACTACTATTGTCAATGACATCGGTGCGGGGGGAGAAAGTCAAGCTACAACAATTTCCCCAACTGGAGAAGTTAAACAGAGTAGTGAGTCTGTATTTATTCCTGGTGCTACTTCTAGTCAAACAACAGCAACGGCTATTAGTGGTACGGATATATTACCAACTACCGAGGTAAAACTGGCAATAGAATCTGATAATAACAATAACGATAGTAATTCTAGTTCTAGTTCGACTACTATTGTCAATGACATCGGTGCGGGGGGAGAAAGTCAAGCTACAACAATTTCCCCAACTGGAGAAGTTAAACAGAGTAGTGAGTCTGTGTTTATTCCTGGTGCTACTTCTAGTCAAACAACAGCAACGGCTATTAGTGGTACGGATATATTACCAACTACCGAGGTAAAACTGGCAATAGAATCTGATAATAACAATAACGATAGTAATTCTAGTTCTAGTTCGACTACTATTGTCAATGACATCGGTGCGGGGGGAGAAAGTCAAGCTACAACAATTTCCCCAACTGGAGAAGTTAAACAGAGTAGTGAGTCTGTATTTATTCCCGATGCTACTTCTAGTGAAGCAACAGCAACAGCTATTAGTGGTACGGATATATTACCAACTACCGAGGTAAAACTGGCAATAGAATCTGATAATAACAATAACGATAGTAATTCTAGTTCTAGTATCTTAATTCAGATTAGTCCAGAACCGAATCCTTTAACCGTTATAGCTATTGAACGCACACCACAACTCGGTAGTATCGAAAATGATCAACTCATTGGTAGCAATGAAAATGATGCAATACGCGGGTTTAAAGGCGCAGATAAAATTGAAGGTAAAAGTGGAACAGACTTATTACAAGGAAACAAAGGTAATGATACTCTTGATGGAGGAAATGATCGCGATATTCTTCGAGGGGGGAAAGGCAATGATATCTTAATCGGTGGCAATGGTGATGATATTCTAATCGGTGATCTCGGTCAAGATGAATTAACAGGAGGAGCAGATGCGGATGTATTTGTCTTCAACACAAATCCCAATTTCCCAAACTCCAACCCCAATTTAGCAGATATAATTACAGACTTTAATGCTGCTGAAGGTGATAAGATTGGATTATCGGAAAACTTAATCGGACAACCGTTAATATTAGAAACCTTCGATTATAATGCTGATGGAAGTCTTGATGCTACTATCATTAAACTCGGTAGTGATAGTCAATCTGAAGTTCTTGGTGTTGTGTTAGGTACAGTTTCTGTAAATGGACAAACGACATTAACGCCAACCGATTTCACCGTGATTTCTAACAGCCTGCTAATGTTAAGCTAAAAGAGTTAGGATTACAACAAATGGTCATGGTGCAACTTTCCAAAGACTCACTTGATAATGAGGAAATTATTGGTTTCCTGAAACAAAACCTGGAATTCAAGCAATTCTATCAAAAAATATTGTTTCAAAAAGTAATCAATCAAGTTGCTGAGGAAAGAGCAATTACGGTAACGGCTGAAGAAATTCAAAGCCAAGCTAACCAACAACGTCATGAAAAACGCTTAGAAAAGGCGGCGGATACCTTAGCTTGGTTAGCTGACCAAATGATCACTTCCGATGACTGGGAAGCGGGAATTCGAGAACATCTTTTAGCGCAAAAATTAGCGGAATCTTTATTTGCTAAAGATGTTGAAAAATACTTTATTCAAAATCGCTTGAATTTCGAGCAAGTTTCATTATATCAAATTATTGTTCCCTATGAACGCTTGGCTAGGGAATTATTTTATCAAATAGAAGAAGAAGAAATTAGTTTCTATCATGCCGCCCATTTATATGATATTGACCCCCGACGTCGTGAACAATGCGGCTATGAAGGTAAACTTTATCGTTGGGGGTTAAAAGCGGATTTTGCCGCCATTGTATTTGGTTCAAACCCAGGAGAAATATTAACTCCAGTCAAAACTGACCAAGGTTATCATCTAATCTTAGTTGAGGAGTTTATTCAAGCTGAATTGACTCCTGAACGTTATCAAGAAATTCTTCAGAAACTATTTAAAGATTGGTTGGCTAGTGAATTGAATTATCGGCTATATAACACTTAAAGTTTTACTTTAAAGTTATTGTCACCCGATAAAATGCACCCTGAAATTGATTAGTTGACAGAATTAATCAGATAAACTGGATCTTTTTTTCAAGCCCAATGCTGTTCCTAATGCACCGAAAATTAATAAGCTCAAAGCAGTTGAAGGTTCAGGTACTTTAACCTTTGTTGAACTGGTTTGATAGGTAATTAACGTTAGGTTTTGACCTTGACTAAACTGACGTGAATATAATCCCGATAATAAAATATTGACAGATGCTTGATTTTCTTCGGCGTTTGTTGTTGTCAATGGTGATAATTGAAACCCCTGACTATTTTTGGTGGATAAATTATGTTTGTTAGCAGAATTCATCGAGCTATTTAGACTAAAGAAATCTAACAAATTATTGGTAGAATCTTCAAACAAATAGAAAGCGATATAATTCGCGGATTGAGTCGATTCTTGTTGCAGTGATTTTTGGGTTTCTAAATTTAAAATCGAGATAAAATCAAAAGAAAATTCTTGGTTTCCAGCAATTTCAAATTGATAACCAATAGCTGATGCTTGACTTTGAGCTAAACCCAAATATTCTTTACCTTCTCCTTGAGTTTTCGCTTGTGAACTATTGTTAGCCAGGGGAAAACAATAGTCAGGTTCCGAGCAGTTAACATCAAAATAGGCATTAGCATTCGCTTCAGCTAATACAGCCCCTTTCCGAGCTACTGCTAGGGTTTGAGCATCTGTAAACGTGGAAATGCTGGTAGGAACTTGACTAAAATTATAAATTAAGGTTTCAGCTTCAGCATTAGCAAATGTAGCTGCAAAACCGGGAGAAATACTACTTAATAAAGTAACAACGGGAGTGGCTACTATCAAGAATTTCAAAGTTGATTTGGGTAGAATATTCATGTTAAATTATTTTGTTAAGTTTTAAATCAAAATTGATCACGGTATCAATACCGATAATCTATATATTTAATATAGTCTGGTGATCCAGGAATTAACAGGGGTTAGTGTAAAGATTTTAGTTTTTTTTGTAAAGATACAATAAAAAGATTAATGACAACAAATTATCCCTATAGTTTATTGCATTCGATCAATAGTTCGGTATTGAATAGCCTCGGCAATATGGGCGGGTTTAATATTATCTTCCCCCGATAAATCAGCAATAGTTCGACCTACCTTTAAAATCCGATCACTCGCCCTTGCTGACAACCCTAATTTTCTAATCGCATTTTCTAATAAACTCTGTCCCACAGTATCCAATTGACACCATTTTTGAATATGCCGACTCTGCATTTCCGCATTGGATTTTAACTGGGGCTCATCTGCAAATCGTTGAAAAGTTCGCTCCCGGGCTGTAATTACTCGTTGTCGAATATTAGCAGAATTTTCACCTTGAGATTGCTGTAAAATTTCCTCTGGTTTTAATCTATTAACTGCCACTTGTAAATCAATCCGATCCATCAATGGCCCCGATAATTTTGCCCAATATTGTTCTCGTTGACGAGGCGAACAAGTACAAGGTTGAATAGTATCCCCATAATATCCACAGGGACAGGGATTGGTACTCGCTACTAAAGTAAATTTAGCCGGAAAAATCACCGATTGTTTAGTACGAGAAACCGTCACAAATCCATCTTCTAAAGGTTGTCTTAAAAACTCTAATACATCCCGTTTAAATTCTGTCAATTCATCGGCAAACAAAATGCCCCGATGGGCTAAAGAAATCTCCCCTGGTTTCGGATAGGTTCCTCCCCCAACTAAAGCCGGGCCGGAAGCGGAATGATGGGGACTTCTAAAAGGGCGATCGCTAACTAAAGTTCCACGATTTTTTAATAGTCCCGCCACCGAATAAATCCGAGTTACTTCTAAAGATTCTTCAAAACTTAAAGGGGGTAAAATCCCAGGTAAACGCCGGGCTAACATAGTTTTTCCACTCCCCGGCGGCCCGACAAAAATTAAGTTATGTCCTCCGGTCGCCGCAATTTCTAACGCCCGTCTAGCGTGAGCCTGTCCCTTAACTTCACTTAAATCTAAGCCAATTGTTGTTTTTTGAGATAATAAATGCGATGCAGTTAATTTAATAGGTTGATAAGCACTGGGATGATTTAAAAAATCAGTAACATCTAATAAACTTTTAAATCCATAAACCGATAATCCCTGAACAACCGCCGCTTCTTGAACATTATCTTCAGGAACAACTAATCCAGTAATTCCCATTTTTTGGGCTGCTACAGCAATCGGAAGTACCCCAGCAACGGGTCTTAATCCGCCATCTAAACTCACCTCTCCTAAAAATAAAAAATCCCCCAATAAATCAGCTTTAATTTGTTCCGATGCGGCTAAAATCCCAATACTAATCGGAAGGTCAAAACTTGGCCCTTCTTTGCGTAAATCCGCCGGAGTTAAATTAATTACAATATTTCGCATCGGGAAAGCGTATCCGGCATTTTTTAAAGTCGCTTTTACCCGTTCTCGTGATTCCTGAACCGCCGCATCGGGAAGTCCCAACACCATAATTTTAGGCAGTCCCCCGGAAATATCGACTTCCACCCCAACTTTAACCGCATCAATTCCAACAATAGAGGCACTCCAAACCCTAGCTAACATGATTTTTAACTCTTAGGTTTTAAACCCATCATAGCATCGTTACCGTGACCAATCGCCACCATTGGGAAACAATCTTCATTCTGAGTGACCTGCACATCTGATAAAAAACCGGGTTTATGGGTAATGACGAATTGAAACGAAGCCAGGGTTAAATTACCGCAACAACACTAACCGGAGTTTCCTGCTGTTTAAGTAATAAACCATATTCTAAGCCTTCTACAACCGCTTGATAGGAAGCATCAATAATATTAGTAGAAACTCCCACCGTCGTCCAACGTTGCTGACCGTTACTGGACTCAACTAAAACCCGAGTTTTTGCCGATGTTCCTGAACCGCCATCAATAATTCTAACTTTATAATCCCGCAGTTGAAATTCAGCAATCATCGGATAAAAATTTACTAATGCTTTTCTTAAAGCAGCGTCCAAGGCTGATACAGGGCCATTTCCCTCAGCGGCTTCTAAAATATCTTCAGCATTAACAGTAACTTTCACCGTTGCTAAAGCATGGCAAACTTCATCGCTGAATTTATCACAATGTACCTGAAATCCTTTCAGTGTAAAAAAGGCTTTGCGGGTTCCTAATGCTTCTCGCATTAATAAATCAAAACTCGCCTCTGCCGCTTCAAATTGATAACCCTGATTTTCTAAATTCTTCAGTTGTTGTAAAATTTTACGACTGGCGGGATTATTCCGATCTAAATCAATCCCAAAGGTTCTAGCTTTGGCTAAAACATTACTTAAACCAGCTTGATCTGAAACCACAATTCGCCGTTGATTTCCAATAATTTCTGGGGGAATATGTTCATAGGTTAGGGGATTTTTTTGTACCGCAGAAACATGAATTCCTCCCTTATGGGAAAAGGCAGATAATCCCACAAAAGGCGCGTGATCATCCGGGGCTAAATTGGCAACTTCACTCACAAACCGACTCACTTCTGTTAGTCTTTTAATCTGTTCATCTTGAATACAATTATAGTCTAATTTTAATTGAAAATTGGGAATTAAAGTACAAAGATTAGCATTTCCACAACGTTCTCCATAGCCATTAATTGTTCCCTGTACCATCTTTACCCCTTCTAATACGGCTGCGATCGCATTACCAATAGCCGTTCCCGAATCATTATGACTATGAATCCCAAATTGCAGAGGAAAAGGCGTTTCTAAGTCTTTTGTAGCTTGGATTGCATCCCTAACAATTTGAGTTACTTCATGGGGTAAAGTCCCTCCATTCGTATCACAAAAAACCAACCATTCCGCCCCCGCCTGTGCCGCCGTTATTAAGGTTTGTAAAGCATAATTAGGATTGTTTTTATAGCCATCAAACCAGTGTTCTGCATCATAAATTACCCGTCTTCCTTGACTCCTAAAAAATTTAATTGTATCCGCAATCATCGCCAGATTTTCTGTTAGGGTTGTTTGCAATCCCTCGATGACGTGCAAATCCCAGGATTTTCCAAACAATGTGATCCAATGAGTTCCGGCGGATAAAATTGCTTTTAAATTATCATCTTCTGCCGCATTACTATTCGGTCTTCTGGTCGAACAAAATGCCACAACTTCCGAATTAACTAAGGGTTGTTCTTGCAACTTCCAAAAAAACTGCACATCTTTAGGATTAGCCCCCGGCCATCCTCCTTCAATAAAAGGTATTCCTAAACTATCTAATTGACGCACAATTCGCAATTTATCATCAAGAGATAAAGATAATCCTTCCCGTTGGGCGCCGTCTCTTAATGTTGTATCGTATATCCAAAGGGGATGAGTCATAGGTTCTAAGATTTATAGTTAACAATTAATCATATTTTAGCGTTGGGATTTGGTGCTGTGACCTCTATGGGCTTATAATCATCCATTCCAGCTAATTTTTTCTTTTTCAATATTATTTTACTTTTAAATCTCTCGTTTTGGGCTTGAAAAAAGTAACAATTTAGTTAAGAATCATTGCATAACTTTTATTCAGGGAAAAATGGTACAAATTCAAGCTCAAGGGAAAACTATCAGTTGCGATCGCGGTGCTAATCTCCGTAAAGTCCTATTAGAAAATGGAATTGATCTCTATAATGGTCAAGCTTCGGTGATCAACTGTCACGGATTTGGGACTTGTGGGACTTGTTGCGTCGAAATTGAAGGGGAAGTTTCCGAACCCCAATGGAAAGAGAAAACCCGCCTTTCCCTTCCTCCCCATTCCTCAGATAAACAACGCCGTTTAGCCTGTCAGGTTCAGGTTTTGGGGGATATCAAAGTTAAAAAATATGATGGTTTCTGGGGTCAAGGTTCCCAAACCGCCTGGACTCCCTAATTAGAAATCCAGATTCTGGATCACCCAGTAGGCTAAAAATTCAGAAATTTTAAGAATTTTCCATTCAAATGCCAATTTAGTATTAGTAGGCATTTGGATGGAAAATTGAGCATATTCTTTTATGTTAATATCATGGTAAACTAAAATTAATGTGAGATATAGTACCATGAGGGTTTGATCGTGCTCAGTAGTATTAAACAGCAAGTGGTCGTTGGCAGAAATGGCAAAATAGAAATTCAAACCTCTGATTTAGCCGGAGGAATAATTGTTGAAGTGATTGTTTTAGTTAAACAAGATGTTCTTGAGACAAATACTAACCCATCTATAGCAATCCTATTTGAGTTGTGTTTAAAATCCCTGATCAAAAGGGAACACCGGAACAGCCCCCCCCAAACCCCCCGTGCACGGTGGGCTAGGGGGGGAGGGATCTGGGGTAATACTTCTGGCCGTTTCATATCAGTATTGAAATGTTACAACCTATTTAGGATTGCTATATTCAACAAGATGAAACAGAGTATTTGCCGTCTACTCAAGCTAATCGTGAACCTGATGGCTGCTATTCAAAACATTCAAACAAAGACCAACTTGGTCAGTTTTACGCATGAGGAATGGAATGAAGAATATAACATTACAAGGAAATGAGCAACTATGACTAAAATACAACTCCATTTCAACGCTAGTTTTGCCCTTAAAAAAGAAGAAATTAAGAGAATCCTAGATGCGGCTTCAGAAACCCAAGGGTTAAAAGATACTTTACAAAATCTAATGGCAAAAACGGGTTTAGGTAATGCTAAAGTCGGCAAAATTAAAACTTGGTCAGTGAGATCAGGATTAATTAAAGATAACCATTTAAGCCCCGAAGGAAAAATAGTTTTAAAACATGATCCTGATTTACAATCAATTATTACTGATTGGTTAATGCACTTTTACTTAAGTTTTGGAAATCAAGGCTTAAATAAAATACCAGAAAATCCTGCTGATTGGGGAGGATGGACTTATTTTGTTTATACTTTTCTTCCCCACAATCCAACTTTTACTAAAGATATTTTAGATAAAAATAGTATTTCTATCTTTGAAGAACCGGAAAAAGTAATTCCTGAAAGAATGAAATATATTTTAAGAGCCTATACGGAGCAACAAGCCCTAGCTAATTGTCAATTTATCAAGGAATTTAAAACCAATAAATATGAGGCAGGACATCCTAATCTTCCTAATTCTTATTTAATAGGTTATTTTCTAGCTAAACTTTGGCAACGGGATTTTGATCAAGAAACTTCAGTTTTAACCGAGGATATTATCAACCAAAAAATGGGGATTTTACCCGTTTTAGGGATTCAAGCTGAATCATTACAGCAACATCTTAATGCGATGGAAGCTCTAGGAATTATTGAACAAAGACGAACAGTTGCACCCTATCAAATTATCCGGCGCTGGGATAATCCTTTAACGTTATTAGAGAAAGCCTATGTCAAACATTAATCATCTATCTCTCGAAGATGCCAAACCGACGGATATACCCCATTTGTTATTATGGGATACTCCGAATGATTTGGAAATAAATCAACTTTTGTTTAAAAATAATGCTCAACGAATAAGTTATCGGGATAATTTATTGAGTCGGATTAACAATGAACAAAAATTTTTAATCCTTCATGAAAATTTAGGTCAAGAATTAGAAGCAATTAAACAAATTTGTGAATCTGCCACAAAACCTGTTATATTACTAACAGACCTTGATATCTTGATTACTTATCTTTACACACAGCCAAATGCTCCTATTAGCTTATTTTGGCACAAATTAGAATATATGAGACATTTACAAAGTATTCTATGGATTCTACTGCCTTCTAAACTTAGTCCGCCAAATTGGAATAAAAGACATCTTCAATCCGTTGTTAGTGACCGCCCTAATTAACTTAGATAGGAGGGCTAAAGCCCAACAACCAAACACCCAAAGGAAATTTAAACTATGCAACTTCATCAAATTGTTAGAATTAATGAATCGGGAATTGTAGCTAACGCCGTTAACTTTGGGATGATGGCTGATGCTGATAAAAACTTGCAGTTGTGTCGAGGATTTGTTTTTAATTACAATCAGGGTCATCCTAAATCCTCAACATTAGGTGTTCTCGATGCCATTCAGAAAAGTTATCAGAGTGTTAATCAAGCTAATATTCATTTATTTGTCCAAGATTATGGTAAGGGCAAATCTCATTTTGCCTTAGTTGCAGCCAACTATTTTAAACAATTATTAGACAGTCCCGAAGTTGAAGGAATATTAGATCAAATAAAAATCGCTTCAGAACATAATCAAGGAATCGTACAAGATTTAAAAACCTATAAAAGACGTAATCCTAAACATTTAGTTATTTGTATTAATGGTGGTTCATCAGAATTAGATTTAAGAAAAATATTTTTGCGGGCTTTACGTCAAACTTTAGAGACAGAAGGGATTACGGATTCTTTGGCACCACAAATTTGTCAAAAACCCCTAGAATATTTAACCCAACTAACAGACACTCAAAAAGAAAGAGCTAATCAATATTTAGAAAATAACGGTCATAAATTCGGAGATTTAGATAGTATAATTAAGGAATTAAATCAAGATGATTATCGAGTTGTTTCTACAGTCAAATCAATTAGCAGTGAGCTAAACGATGGATTTCCTATTGATTTTGAGACAGATTTAAGTGTTGATAGAATTTTAGAAGAATTAATCACTGAATTATGCTCTGGAGCAGATGCCAAATATTCAGGAATTTTGATTTTATTTGATGAACTTAATAATTATCTTCAAGCCTGGTCAACAGATCCATATAATTCGGGGGGACTTACTTTACAGAACATAACTGATGCTTGTGAAAATTATAAAAGTAAAATAGCGCTCGTTTGTTTTACTCAAATTAGACCTTTAAAATCAGTTCCAAATCAATCAGCAGAAGATTATAAAAAACTAGCATCTCGGTTAGAAATTTCTGAAAGCACTTATGAACCCGTTTCCAGCTTAGAGTTAGTAATTAAAGGATTATTAGATCAACAAGTTAATAGTAATTTATGGAAACAATTTTTTCAAACCTGGAATAATACTCTTTTGGGAGATAGTAGAAAAGCCCATGAAACCAGAATTAATATTTATCGTGAAAGGGGCTGGAAATTACAAGATTTTCAGACAAATCTGACCGTTGGTTGTTTTCCCCTTCATCCTCTTAATAGTTACCTACTTTGTAACTTAGATTTTACCCAAGGACGTACAGTAATTCAATATATTAAAGAAAATGTTAAACAGTTTATTAATTCTCAACCCGTTGAAAAAAATGGCAAATTAAACTATATTCCGGCTATTTCCTTAATCGGTTTTTTTGAACAACTAGAATTTTCTCGCCATTATTCAGAATATCAAAAAGCCTATGATACTATTGCTTCCTCAGCTACGGAAGCTGAGAAAGCAGTTTTAAAAGGACTTTTCTTATTTTATGTGAGTCAAAATAAACTCAACAAATCCGAATCAGAAAAACATGATGTTATTCTTAGTGAATTAACGGGTTTATCGGAAAAAGAAACTAAAGAAACATTAGATATATTATCTCAGAAAAAACAAGTCATTTATCTTAATACTGGAGATAATACCTATCGTTTTTATTCCGGTAGCAATTTACTAGAAATTAGTCAAGAAATAGAAGAAGAAGTTAGTAAAAAACTTAATGAAATCTCAGTAAATTTAGCGGTTAATCATTGTCAAGAAGAAGTTGAAACTTATTTTCCATCTCAAAAAGTAGAAGGAATAGATTTTATTAACAAGAATAAATTACTGAATGATGAATGGTTTTTTGAATATAAATTCTATAACATTCCTGATTTTAAACGGGTATTAAATAGTCATCAAGTCCTAGAAAATTTAAAGGCTAAAGGAATTTTTGCTTACGTTTTAGCGGAAACTATTGAAGAATTACAAGACCTGCGCCATCAAATTAATGATTTGCTTTCCCAAGCAAAAAACAAAAAACAGATTGCTGTTGCTATTCCCAATAAACCCATTATAGATATCTGTAAAGACCTGTTAGCAATAGATATTATTACCAGAAAAAGAAAAAGTGAAAAACAAGAATCAGGAACAGCTTATGAACAATATAAAAAACAACTGCAAGAAAAAATCAAAAGAGAAGTTAAAGCAATAATTGGTTCTTCTACTTATTATTGTCTTGAATTAGATCAACTCACTACTGCTCAAAAACAAAATCCAGAGAGTATTGTTAGTCATCTTTTAAAACAACTTTATCCTTTTGTCCCTCCCCTGGGTAGCTGTGATAAAATGGCCTTAAAGCCTAAAAGTAAAGGAAATAGTATAATTGGTTATATAGCTCAACGATTACTAGAAGACGAGCTTAATCCTACTAAATTTCCTAAAAATGAATCCTATAATACTTTGGTTAACCAAGTATTTGTTAATAGTTGGGAATTATTTACAACTACTTCTCAAAAATACTCAGTCCAAATTCCCACCAATAAAAATGTTAGAGAAGCATGGGATAGAATAGATCAATTAACAGCTTTAGAAGACAAAAAACGCAAATCTATTAATATAGATAAAATTTGGCAAGAGTTATCTAAACCTCCCTTTGGCTATAATGAATATACATTTACGATGCTATTTACTGCATGGATAGTTTATTATCGTAGTGAAGTCATGTTACACGGAAGTTTTGGAATTCCTAAAAATACTAAAGAGCAGGTATTAATTCAAGAAAAACTGCTAAAAGATTGGGCGACAACTAATGTATTTGAAACAGCCCAAAATTTTGTTAATAAATGGATTTTAGCCCCTGGAAAAACACCTCGATTAATTCGGAGTAAGACTGTTGCTTGTCCTGAAATACCAGTAACAATTGATTATCATCAAGCAGAAAAGCTGATCAAAGAGATTGATCAATTTATCAATTCTGCTGATCCAGATCCAGCAAAAGTAGAAGAAATTAAACTGAAAAGAAAACAGCTTTTAGATGAAATCAAGAAAATTAATGATTGGTTTAAACCCGTAGAAGAAGCAGAAAACTTACCCGATAATGTCAACCTGGAAACCTTACTAAAACTTTATCCTGGTCTTCAACAACAACCCCAAAATATTAATCTCGCGTCACCCCTTAAATCAGATAGTATTGTTGTTAATCGTACTAAGGAACAAAATCAACGTCAAGCTGAGGCTGTAATAATTATTAACGATAAAATTCAAGAACTGATTGATCAGTTAAGTGAAAAATCAGAGTCTCTCAAAACCGAACAAGACTATGGATATTATCAAGGAGAACTTGAAACAGCAATTGAGAAAATTGATCAAGTTTCCCTACCTTCCCATTTAAAAGAAACGTTAAATTACTCCCTTCAAGTTGCTACAAGAAAACTAGATGAAATTAAACATCAAACTGAAATTAAAGACTGTTTGGAAAAAATCAACCTTCGTTATAATTCTCTGAGTACAAATGCGAGTCAAGAGGATTATATTCAAGCATTGAGTGAAATTGAAAACTTAACTAATAATCTTGAAATTGTTAAACAAGAATCTCAGTATCAAACAATCATTCAAGATGTTGAAAGTAAACAAACTGATTTAGAAACAACTCTTGAAATTTGGTCGGAAAGATTAACAGGTATAACTAAAAATGAAGCTCTTAAACTGTCGCAAGAAGTCAGTGAGCAAAAAAATCGTTTTACTCAAATTGAATCTGCTCAAAAAGTTAAAGAAATATTAGAACAATTAAACCCGATTATTTTAGAAATCTCAAATGAGGAAGAAACTCAAGCAAGAAAGCAACAGCAAGACAGTGAAATTATGCAACAGTTACGCCAAAATAATCCTAAATTTTTAAATACTATCAATTTATGTCAACAAGGAATTGAAAAAATAACTAATTTACGCTCTCAGCTTAATTATCCTGAAAGATTTAATACGGAAATCGAACAATTAATTAATGCTCTTAATAATCAAGTTTTAGATTTTCAACAACAATTTGAAAACTTAAAAGAGCAAGTTGATAAAATAGAAACAGATCAACAGTTAAGTCAGCTTCAAACCGACTTAGCTAAATTAGACTTGATTTTTAAAGACTCTGATGATTATTCCGAGTATCAACAGTTATTAGAAGTCCTTAAAACTAAATCTATAGACCGAAAAAATGAAAGTCAAGAGGAGAAAATTATCGATTTATTTATACAACTTCCTCCTGAAAGACAACAAATTTTATATGCTAAATTAGGAGAATATTTATCTAAAGAGGAGGAAATTAATGAATAAAATTATTTTAGATCCTACGGGATTATATCAACCACTAACTGATTATCTAGTTATTACTAACGAAGTGGAGTGGTTACAATCTTTTCCGCTTGAATCTTCTGCTTATTGGATTAAAGGGAAAAGACTCTGTGATTGGACAAAAGAATGGTTAAGAGTATGGAATAAAGATGATTTAATTATTGAGATAAAACAACACCCCCGTCCAAAATTGGAAGCTATTTTTGCGCCTTTCTCTATCCCTAATAATTGGGATGACCAACATATTTTTACAATGATTACTCAGCTTGATAGTTATGCTTCAAATCATCCTATTGAATCTTTATTAGCTGGTGTAACGAATACGGAAGACAATTTTTGGTTAATAGATAAGCTATCAGTAGAACATTTAGCACAATGGTTATGTATTGAAGTTCCCCAAGTTCATCAAATATTTGAAAATGTTTGGAAACATAAAATTAGTCAAAACCATGACAATGATAATTTAATTAGTTATTATCAAAGCGAAAATAAGCATCAAATTTTAATAAATTGGTTGGGTTTAGGTTCGGATCTTGATATTATTAATATATTAGGGAAATACCACTTAAATATTCCTGATGTTTATTTGAAAGAATTTAGTGATTTTTGGCGACAAAAAATTTATCAAACAGAAGCTGAAATCTTAGATGAGTTAATATTACATCAACAAACTGGTAATGAGATAATAGCTTCTATCGCCTATGATATTTTATCGAATAAACCAATTTGGAACACTCCAGAAAGAATTAATAAAATTAGTTTCTATTTAGGAAATCAAAAAACATCCCAACTACAGCAACAATTACCGCCTATTCAACCTTTACTCTTGTCTATTGATGCGAGTCCTCAAGATGCTTTAGAATGGGTGACAGAATCTTATTTACCCTTTAGACGTTGGGAAACAACAATTAATCATACTCCCAAGGAAGAACAAATTAGTCAACAATTAGCAGATAATTTTGTTAACTGGATGCTTAAAAATTACCCAGAATTAAAAATAGATAATGTTGACAAGTCATTTTTAAATTATAATGGGACTTCTCAATTGCTAAAATTAGCACAGGAAAGTATTGTGATTTGGGTAGTTGTTGATGGTTTGGGATGGTTAGATCATCAAGAATTAGTTACAATTTTGACCCAAAATAATCAACTATTACTGGAAACAGATATTACCCCGCGCTTTAGTATCCTTCCTACCAAAACTGAATATGCAAAATGGAGTATTTATTCTCAACTTTTACCACAACATCCATCTTGGAAACCTAACGCAAAATCAGGTTTTTCTATGGTAAAATCAGGAAACCGTTATACCGATCAGAATAAACATGAATTAATCCAAGACTTAAAAGAGAATAAATATCAGATTTATTGTTGGGATACAGATCAATTAGATGAACTTTATCATCAAGAAAAAGATTGGAAAACTTTATATCAAGTAGAAAGAATCAGTCGTTTAGAAGGAATTGCTAGAAATATTCAACATTTTTTAGATCACTGTCCTAATTCTAAAAAATTAAAAGTTGTTATCTCTAGTGATCATGGCCAAATCATGGGAGATGTGCAAAAATTATCTAATTGTCCAGAAGAATTAGAATCAAAAGGTAGAATGGCGATCGGGAAAACAGATGATTCTCGTTTTGTTTTTCTTGACGCTAGACGTTTTGGACTTCCTCACGATATTAGTATTGTCAGAAATTCCGACTGTATTAGCGCGTTTAATTATACAAAAGACAAGCAAATTATTGGTTCTCATGGTGGACTATTTCCCGAAGAAGTTGTTGTTGGATTTTCAGTTTTAAGTCAATCTTTACAACGTTATCCAGTGATAGTAACTTGTAGCGGAGAAGGGAAAGCAAAACGACCAGGAGAATTGACGATTACGATTCATAATCATAATCCAGTATCCTTGACTAATCTTTGTTTATATATTAATCAATTAAATGATTTTAAAACAGGAAAAATGTTAGATATCACCATTAAACCAAATGATCAAGTTACTCAGAAAATATCTATTAGTGAATATCCAGATTTAGCACCCGATAAAAATGAAAACAAGATTGAATTATCAGGTCAATTAACTTTTAGCTTTTCCAATACTGATTCGAGTCAATCAAACCTTGATCCACAATCATATATTATTATCAAACAAATATTTAGTAGCGGTATTCAAGGAGGTTTAGATGACTTTTTCTAATAATTATAACAATGAGCTAGTTACTCAAGTTTTTACAACCCTGAGTATAGATAAAAAACGTTTACCCTCTAGTAGATTAACTACTTTAGGTATTCCTAGTTTTGTCGCTGAATGGTTATTGGATAAAATTGTCCCTGGAACTGGTACTTTAAATGACTCCGAACTAGAAAAAATTAATACTTTTGTGAAAAATGCTTTTCCCCGAAAAGATGATCAAGAAGTTATTAAATTTAAACTAACTCAAGGAGAAATACATAAATTAATTGCTTTACTTCAAGTTAGAATAAAATTAGAACCAAACGCTAAACAAATTCCTGAACCTTTAGCTAATATTCCCGTTTTAAATTTATCCGATTGTGAAATTTCTACCGATATCGTAGAACGTTATCAAATGTTATTGAGACAGGGAGTATGGGGTAAAATAACTTTAAGATATAAAAATACTACGGATGATAAATTTAAGGTCTGCGTGATTGATTTTGATCCCTTCCAATGTTCTGAAGTTAACCTCACTACTTATGCTGAATGTCGCTCAAACTTTACCACAGAACAATGGCAAGATTTAATGTTTTGTTCCATGGGTTTTAATCTCGAACATCCCAGCTATAATCATCGAGTAAAAACTTGGATTTTAACTCGTTTATTACCTTTAGTAGAATCTAATTATCATTTAATTGAACTAGCCCCAAAAGGAACAGGAAAAAGCTTTGTTTATGAAAATATTAATAATAAAGTTTCTGTGATTAGTGGGGGAAAAGTAACCCCTTCTCAACTATTTATTAATGGAAGAACGAAAGAAGTGGGCTTATTAGGACGTTATGATGTCGTGGTTTTAGATGAAGTTCAAAGTTTAACCTTTGACAATCCCGATGAAATTATTGGGCCGTTAAAAACCTATCTTGCTAATGGACGTTATAATCGTTCAGGATTTGCTGATATTGCTAGTGATTGTTCTTTAGTATTATTAGGAAATATTGAACTAAATGAATATCTCTGTCCTAAAAATGAATATAACTTAATGGCAAATTTGCCTAAGTTCTTCTCAGAAACAGCACTTTTAGATCGTTTTGCTGGGATTTTACCAGGGTGGGAAATTCCTAAATTTCAAAGCGATATGATTGCTGATCAAATCGGGTTTAAAATGGATTTTTTTGGGGAAGTATTATTATCTTTAAGAAAAGATAATCGTTTTAACCAATATGCTCAACAACATACTCAATTTGGTGATAATATCATGATCCGAGATCAACAAGCAATTCTCAAAACAGCATCAGGATTTTTAAAATTACTTTATCCTAATCTGGAATTAACCTTACAAGATTATCAAAGAGATTGTTTAGAACCCGCCAAAGAACTTCGACAACATATCCGCAATTTACTATATAACCTTGATGATGAATTTAAGCAATACGAAAAAGATATTTATGTGGATGTTAAATAATGTTTAATGTATCTTGATTAATTTTTAACACCCAGTTTGGAATTAGACGATATAATAATAATTAATAGCGATCGCATTGGTGAGACTAACAATATGGTTATTAGTCCTGTGATATTAAACCTAGATCGGGTTCAACTTAGTGATGAACAGTTCTATCAACTCTGTCAGAATAACCGAGAATTAAAATTTGAAAGAAATACTCAAGGAGAATTAACAATTATGTCTCCAGTTGGGGGAGAAAGTGGAAATCGAGAAGCAAATCTCATTGCTGATTTAGTGATCTGGAATCGTCAAACAAAACTGGGTTATACTTTTAGTTCCTCAACCATTTTTAAACTTCCTAATGGTGGAGATCGTTCTCCTGATGTTGCTTGGATTAAAAAAGAACGTTGGGAAAATCTCACCCCCGAACAACGCCGGAAATTCCCCCCCATTGCGCCAGATTTTGTGATCGAATTAAGGTCAGCAACGGATGAATTAGAACCCCTGCGGCGGAAAATGTTAGAATATTTAGATGCAGGTGTAAAATTAGGTTGGTTGATTAATCCTCAACAGCAACAGGTAGAAATTTATCCCATTGAAAAACCCATAGAATTGAGAAATCTCCCCACAGAATTATCCGGTAAGGAGATATTACCAGGGTTTAGTTTGAATTTATCTCTTTTTTAGAGAATATTGTTTTTTATTCTATTAAAATTATCCTTAAACTATTGGGTGATGTGTGTGCTTACGCTATAGCAACCGCCAAGGCAGTTAGGACACCAGACGGATCTTTGAACCCATACGGTGAAGTGTTTCCCCCCTAGCTCCCCGTGCACGGAAGGTTTGGGGGGGCTGTTCCGGTGTTCCGGTGTTCCCTGCTATAACACACCCCAGAATAAGTTATTGTTGATTATCTTGAACCTGATCGGGAGTAGTTGGCAAATCGGGATTTGGTTTAGGGTCAGTAGCAGTATCAAAATATTGATAAATAGTAGAAGAAATTTTACGAATTAGTTCATTAGCTTGGGGATCATCTGCTTCTCGTTGCACTAAAACCCCAACTAAATAGCGTTTACCATTAGGCATATCAATTAAACCAACATCCCCAGAAACCGAGTCAATATTTCCCGTTTTATGAGCAATAAACGCCCCATCTCCTAAACCACGAGGTAACAAAGAACGATTGCGAGTTTGCTGCATAATTCTTAACATAAAATCGCGGGATTTCAAAGAAACTAACTTTCCTCGATTGATGTCCGCCATTAAATTAACTAAATCCCTAGCACTGGTTTTATTTGTTCCTTCCAAATCAGGAAGAATATTTTGCATTTGAGTTTGTTTTAATTGCCAAGAAGCAAACTGTTGATTCAAGGATTCAATCCCACCCAAGCGATCAATTAACATATTTGTAGCGGTATTATCACTATTTGTAATCATTAAATCTGCTGTTTCTAGGGCTGTAAATTTACTCCCGACTGGTTTATCTTGCAGTTCTCCAGACCCCTTAGCAACGTGTTTTTCTTCCATGGTTAAGACTTCATCTAAACGTATCCTGCCCTCATCAACCGCTTGGAAAAATGAGACTAAAATAGGAAGTTTAATGGTACTTGCAGCCGGAACTGCTTCTTGCCCTTGAATATCCACATAATTTCCCGTATCTAAATCCACTAAAAACACCCCAGGTTTTAACTTAGGTAAATCCTTCGCTAAACCCAGAATTGCTGTTTTTAAATCCGAAGATTCTTGAGTTAATTGTAGGGATGAAACTAAAGCATTAGAAGACGTAGAATTTTGTTGTTGTTCCAGGCTTAAATTTACAGTTTGATCGGCGGCGGCACTAGAACGACCCAAAGCATTTAAAACCGAAAGAATCGTCCCCGAAATCACACCAATTCCCAGTCCTAAAATCACCAAGCGGGCGACATAAATTATCGGAGAGACTCGACGTTTTTTTCTCACCCGTTTTACTAATTTATCCCTAGGGGCGAGGGGAGAGGTCGGAGCCGGAATCATGTCCCCCTCCGGTCTGCGACGGGGATAAGGATCAGCAGGCTTACGAAAGGGCAAAACAGAAGCACCAGTAGCCGCATTAGGGGGGCGTTTACCTGGGGTCGGGCGGCGTTTACGAGATTTAGGCGGAACGGGTTTTTGTCGCAGTTGAGAAAGTAGAGGCTCAAAAGACTCCGAACGGCCTAAATCATTATTCTGTCGTGGTTCTGTTGACGGAGAGCGACGGGGAGCCGTTTTTACCGGATCATGACGAGATCGACGCCTCGGTTGCGGTTGAGACGCTTTTCCATTGCGAGATTTTGGCTCAGAGGAGTTAGAGCCAGACTTATTAAAGGAAAAGATCGAGAATAACGACTGACGAGGAGATCGTTGAGCCACACCTAAACACCTAACTAGAATTTTACTTTTCAGTTATCAGTCATCAGTCATCAGTCATCAGTCACCAGTTAACAGTTATCAGTGTAAGAGTTAACAGTTAGGAGTTAAGGGTAAATTGGTTCACTTCTAAACTCATTACTGATTACTGGTAACGACAAGGAGACTCAGCCCCCACGACTGATCACTTCTTGACTGTTCACTTCTGAACTGATAACTGATTACTGATGACTGATTACTGATAATGCCCATTCTACTTGACTCAGGATACCGCGTAACATCGCCACTTCTTCAGAGGTTAAATTAGCTCGATTATACAGACGCCGAAACTTTTTCATTCGACTACTGGCGGTATGGGGATAGACATATCCAATCTTGAGTAAAATTGCTTCCAACTGTTGATAATAACCCTCTAACACCTCCAAGGGAACCGTAGAAGCCGGAGGAATTTCTATAGAGTTGCTTACCCTCTCTTGAGGTTCTAACACACAATATCGTAATTCATAACAACACACCCCCACCGACTGAGCCAAATTTAAAGACGGATAAACAGAACTAGACCGAATTCGGAGAAACCTTTGAGCATAACTCAATTCATCATTATTTAAACCCCGATCTTCTGGCCCAAAAATCAAAGCAGAGGGACAGTTTAATAACCAAGGTAAAACCGTTCTGGGATCTTCTAAATCCGTAGGTAAAGCACCTGATCGGGATCTGGCGGTAGTGGCGATCGCCCGTTGACATCCAATTAAAGCCTCTGGTAACGAGGAAACCGTGATCGCCCCTGCTAAAATATCCCCAGCATGAACCGCCATTCGTTTCGCTTCATCCCCCAGGGGATCGCATTGAGGATTAACTAACACCAACTGCCCAAGCCCCATATTTTTCATCACCCGGGCAACAGAACCCACATTTAAAGGCCCTGCGGGTTCCACTAACACAATCCGAATCGGCGTTAAGGGGGTATAGGGTAAGGTCTGTGACATGGAAATGATATAATCATCCCTGATTAAAGCGACTTCAATAACTTAGCATGGCACGCCAGCGATCTAAGTCCGACTTACCGACGAAGACTTGTCCCGTTTGCGATCGCCCCTTCACCTGGCGAAAAAAATGGGCCGACTGTTGGGAAGAAGTCAAATATTGTTCCGAACGTTGTCGTCGTCGCCGTTCTGCTTAAAAATTATCCCTTATCAATACATTCATGGCCGTTCAACCCAAACTAATTATTCATGGCGGTGCTGGTAGTTCTCTCCAAAGCAAAGGAGGATTAGAAACTGTACGCAAATCCCTTTATCGAGTCATTGATCAAGTTTACCCCCTACTCCTCCGGGGAGCGAGCGCTAAAGAAGCCGTAGTGCTTGGCTGTCAACTCCTAGAAAACGATCCTCGGTTTAATGCGGGTACAGGTTCGGTACTGCAATCCGATGGCCAAATCCGCATGAGTGCCGCCTTAATGGATGGAACTTTACAGCGTTTTAGTGGAGTGATTAACGTTTCACGGGTGAAAAATCCTATAGATTTAGCTGTGGTTTTACAAGACGCCTCCGATCACGTTTTATCCGATTATGGGGCCGCCGAATTAGCCCGGGAACTGCAATTACCCCCATATAATCCCCTCACCGACCAACGTTTACAGGAATGGCTCGAAGACCGTAAGGACAATTTTAGACGCAGCATGGCGAATGTGGTTTCTGAACCCGCAGGCACCGGAACCATCGGGGTTGTGGCCTTAGATCAAAAGGGTCAATTAGTCGCAGGGACATCCACTGGGGGTAAGGGATTTGAGCGCATTGGCCGGGTGAGTGACTCCGCCACACCAGCCGGAAATTATGCTACAGATCAAGCTGGAGTCAGTTGTACGGGCATTGGGGAAGATATTCTCGATGAGTGTTTGGCGGCTAAAATTGTGATCCGAGTCACCGATGGTCAGTCTTTACAGACCGCCTTTAAAAAATCCTTCACCGAAGCCCACGAACATCAACGGGATTTTGGAGCAATTGGAATTGATCGAACTGGGGCACTCGCCTGGGGAAAAACCTGTGATGTGATTCTTTGCGCCTTCCACGACGGCCAAAATAAAGGAGATAGTTTAGAAGCTGATAAAGGAACTCAGGTCTTTTCAGATCACATTTAACTGCACCAACCATAAGGAAGAAAGTATAGCAGGGAACACCGGAACAGCCCCCCCTAGCCCCCCGTGCACGGGGGGCTAGGGGGGGAGGGAACAGGAGTAATACTTCTCGTTATTTGATATCAGTCGTAATTCGTAATTACCTATTACCCATTACCTATTCCCTGCTATATAAGCAATCGGATCTATTAATTCTAGTTCAGCAAAGGCGGCTAATCGTAAACGACAGGAATCACAAACACCACAGGCTTTTTCCTCTCCGGCATAACAAGACCAAGTAAATTCCCAGGGAACCCCTAAGCGATTTCCTAATTTGATAATTTCTGTTTTTGCTAAATGAATCAGTGGAGATTCAATCGTAATCGGATCACCTTCTCGACCTTGTTTTGTTCCTAATCTAAAGACTTCTTCTATGGCTTGAATATAATCGGGACGACAATCGGGATAACCCGAATAATCTAACGCATTAACACCAATATAAACTTTCCGGGCGGCGATCGCTTCTGCATAGGCTAAAGCAAAACTTAAAAAGATAGTATTCCGAGCCGGAACATAAGTAATTGGAATACTTCCAGCCATTATTTCTGTAGATCTATCCTGGGGTAAATCGAGGCGATTATCGGTTAAGGCAGACCCCCCCCATAGACTCAAATCAAAAGTTACGACTTGATGTTCGACAACTCCGGCAAATTCGGCAATTTTTCGCGCTGATTCGAGTTCCTTACTGTGTCGCTGTTGATAATCAAAAGAAATGGCATAACATTCACAACCATCTGCTTTTGCTTGGTATAAAACCGTCGAAGAATCTAAGCCACCGGACAATAAAATAACTGCTTTCACTTTAATTATTTATCCTTTTTCTTAGTGTTGATTATATCTGGGTTAATTTTAGCAAAAATTCATACCATATTACTATCCCCTCCGCAAGTAACAATTTTTACAATTAAGAAACCGTATTTTATCGGAAAATTTAGGCTGTCTAAAAAAAGATTTCAAAACTCAGCTTTTATCCTGTTTAAGAACCAAGACTTAAAGATTTATATTTTTTTGTAAAGTTTTGTTATACAAAATACTTCACATTCTATTGTGAAAATATTCGCTATTATAAAAAGTGAAGACAGCAATTATTATTCATACAAGGTAATCATTACTATGGCTACTATCTCTAAAGCAGAATATCATCCCACACGCTGGCTGACACTGGTGTTAGCCACTCTCGGATTATGGATGGCGGGAAGTTTGATTCTTGACTTTGTAATTATGCCGACGATGTATATTTCTGGCATGATGGAAGAAACCGGATTTACTTCGGCGGGAACTCTAATTTTTTCAGTCTTTAACCGGATTGAATTAGTTTGTGCGGCGGTTGGTTTAACGGGTTTAATTGCTTTAGCGATGAACCTTCCTGAAAAATTCAGTAGTCGCCTACGGACAATCACTGGATTATCGCTATTTCTGTTTGCCATTGCCATGGTTTATACCTATATTCTTACCCCTCAAATGAGTGCATTAGGAATTAACTTAAATCTATTTAATGGATTCAATACAATTCCCGAGGGCATGAACCAACTGCACTTAAGTTATTTTACCCTAGAAATGATTAAATTATCCGTTTTAGGGATTATTTTAGGCTGGTGTTATCGTAACCACAGTAAACTCGATCTCACATTCTAAATTGATCATCAAAATTAAGGTAGGTTGGGTTAAGAAAACAAAATCTAACCTATTTTTTATATATGAATTCCAAGGTTAGAACATAGACTGGTATATTCTTTCTGTTCCCTGTTGCCTGTTGCCTGTTCCCTATTATATAATTAAAATTAACTGAGTGTAGGATATCCCATGACAACCCAACTTTCTATCACAGAATCTAAACAAACTTCTGATTTATATGAAGAAGATTATCATTTGTGGTTAATGAATACTATTCATCAGTTACAACATGGAAAGTTACCTGAAGTTGATATGGTTAATTTAATTGAAGAATTAGAAGCTATGGGAAGAAGTGAAAAATCAGCAATTGAGAGTAATCTCAGAATTTTATTAATGCACCTATTAAAATATAAGTATCAATCTGAGAAACGAACCAACAGTTGGCTATTTACTATTCGAGAACATCGAAAAAGATTACGAAATGATTTTAAAAATAGTCCGAGTTTAAAGCGATATTTTCTTGAAGTTTTTCAAGAATGTTATCAGGATGCCAGAGAATTAGCTGCGGATGAAACGGGATTATCAATTAATACTTTTCCTGTAGAATCACCGTTTTCTCAAGAGGACACCTTAAACCCTGATTATCTACCGGAGTGATACTAATTCACGGTTTTCTTGATTCGCTAATTTCAATCGTTCTTTAATTGATAATTTTTGTAAATTTTCACTTAACTCATATAAATCAACACTCTGATATTTCCCTGTAAATAAAGGAATTAACGCTTCAATTAACGCTACAATCCCATCAGGAGGAACTGCATTTCCAATTTGGCGACGAATTTCTGTAAATGATCCTTCAAAGATAAAATCATCTGGAAAAGATTGTAACCGAGCGCGTTCCCGATTGGTTAATGCTCTGGGTTCATCGTAATGATATCCCCAAGTTCCCCCACCGCCTCCTGCGATAATAGTAGTTGAAGGTTGGTTAGGGTGTAAACGCCGATAAACATGACTAATCATGCCTTTAACATAATATTCGCTATCTTTAGGAATATCGGTAAAATTGCCACCGGGTTTAATCCGTTTTAAAATTTCAATAGTTCTCGGTTGGATTTTTTGATGTTCATTATTATTGGAAATATTTTCGACTCCTGCTAATGCGTCCGATGCAGTCCGATAGGGATATTTTCGATTTAAACCATATTCCGGTTCAGGATGAATAAAATTAAATCCCGTATCTTTTCTAATTCCTACTAATAATACCCGTTCTCGAAATTGAGGAACCCCATAATCGGCAAAATTATAGAGTTTGGGTTTAACTAAATATCCGGTTTCAATATTCTCAAAATCAGAAATAATCTGTTCAATTGCTTGATAATTATTAGCACTTAATAACCCTTTAACATTTTCAGCAATAAACGCTTTCGGTTTTTTATCTTGAACAAATTTAAGAAAATAAGTATATAAATTTCCCCGTTCTCCTTCTAACCCTGGACGTTTCCAAATCATTGAAAAATCTTGACAAGGAAAACCGCCCGTAATTAAATCCGCATCAGGAACTTCAGCAATATTAATATTTTCAATTTGATTATTAACAATTACATCCCCAATATTTCGGCGAAAAGTTTGACAAGCATCTCTATTAGCATCAATCGCCCAAACCACTTTAAATCCAGCTTTATGCAAAGGTAAATCCATCCCTCCACATCCCGAAAATAAAGACAGAGTTGAGGGAATATGCTCCCATTTAATTTTAGATAAACGTTCAGTTAATGGCATTATTTATTTTGATTAGTATTGAGTAATTACTATTATGTTGTTGGGATGAAAGCCTTTGTAAAGATTGCGCTTAAGCGCAACAACGATTAGGCTTTACCAATTGCAATAATAGCATTTTGTCCTCCAAATCCAAAACTAAAACACAAAGTATTTTTGATAACCATAGAACGAACAGAGGTAACAAAATCAAAATCAAATTCTGGTGTTTTTAAACCCACACAGGGGGGTAGAAGTTGATCCTTTAATGCCATTAAACAAAACGCCACTCCTAATGCTCCTGACGCCCCTAATGTGTGTCCGGTTGCGCCTTTTGTTGAACTAACAGAAACACCTTGGGGAAATAATTGTTTAATTAATTGAACTTCATGGTCATCATTTAATTTTGTAGCGGTTCCATGGGTATGAATATAATCAATTTCATCAGATGATAAATTACTATTTTTTAAACAGGTTTGAATCGCGGCGATCGCACTTTTTCCAACTCTATCAGGTTTATTACCATAACAAGCATCTGCTGTCAATCCAAATCCTAATATTTTCCCATAAATTTGAGCATTTCGCTGTTGCGCTAGATCTTCTGATTCTAAGATTAAAATAGTCGCCCCTTCCCCTAAAACAAACCCTTCTCGATCTCGATCAAAGGGATAGCAACCTGTGTTGGCTAAGGCTCCCATTTGTTCAAATCCTGCTAAGGTTAAAGGAGTAATTGGTGCTTCCACTGCTCCCACTATTACACGCTGACACTGTTGGGTTTTAATTAGTTCAAATCCCTGAGCGATCGCCCAAATTCCCGTAGCACAAGCCGCCATGGGTGATAAAATAATTCCCGTAGAACCTATTTTTTTAGCTGCATTTAAAGCAATATTAAAAGGTAAATATTCTACAAATTTGCTTAAACTAATTCCCGTATCTTCTCCCCCCCGCAGTAAGGAGGGGTAGGGGGGGTAAAATCTTGCTAATTGTTCTAATTTTCCTTGATATCCCCGACTAGAACCAATTACAACACCACAATCTAATAAAGGTGGAGTTAAATTAGCCATAATTAAGGCATCGGCGATCGCAGTTTCTAATAATTCCGTAGGATCAGAAGGAATATTATTAATTAAAGCCAGGGGTTTAGTAAAAAGTTCAGGAAAAGGTTGATGGGGTAATATTCCTGAATGACCCGATAACAATTGTTTCCAGGTTATTTCCAAATTTCCTAATGCCGAGATTAAACCAATACCAGTAACAACAACTTGCATTCTTTGTTAAGACTCAGCCAGGATAGCGGTCAGGGCGGGTTGATCAAGATGATCTGTCAAATCCGATTAATCTCGGTGAACCCACCCCTACAGGGACTTAATCTCTATGCCATAAATCGGGGATTCGTGTTGACATTTTTTAAGAGTTGATTAATTTTTCAGATTTTCTAACCCTTGGGTGACTTTTGCCGAGTCAATGCGATCGCCTTGTTGAATCTTATCCACAACATTCATCCCATCGGTAACATTCCCAAAAACCGCATAACTCCCATCCAGAAAAGGCAATTCCGCTAAAGAAAAATAGAACTGAGAAGAAGCCGAATCGGGAAATTGAGAACGGGCCATAGCTACCGCGCCGCGATGGTGGGATAAAACGGGTGCTGCGGTGATCCGAGCAATTTCTAAGGTTTTACTATAAATCGGCTGTTCCGCACCTTTGGGCTTAATTTCTAAGGGGATCATGCGTTCTTTAGAAGTAGCCGGATCAATAAATCCCCCAGTACCTAATCTAGCGCTGGGAAAGTTAGGATCTTTACTTTGAGGATCACCCCCTTGAACCACGAAGGGATCAGGCTCACGGACAACCCGATGAAAAGCTAGACCGTCATAAACTCCTTTATTGACCAGATCAACAAAGTTTCCAGCCGTAACCGGGGCATTAGTTCCATCCACTTCAATCGTAATCGGCGATCCGTTGACCGTCATTACTACCGTAGCTTTTCCGTTTAATTGAGGTAAATTTGTCATCGGTTGAGTCGGATTTTGGGAAATAGGTGTAGCAGATTGACTATCAGCAGAATTGTTATTCTGGATTTCGGTGGAGGTTGTATTAGAAGCACAGCCCCCAACAATTAATACACAAATCAGCAAAAAAGGTAAAAACCATTGCTGTGTGTTGAGTTTCTTCATCTTAGGTTTCAATGTTTTTGCGGTCGGAGGTTCTAAAGTCCTTCTAAGGGGACTTGTAAAAACTTAGCTAATTCTGCCCCTTGGTTTTCCACATCAGACAGAGGTAGGGGTTGGCCCACACGGGTTAAGGGAATTTGCCGACGGTCTTTGAGTTTTAGGTACAAAGCTCGACGGGGGTTAATTCCATCCTTGATATCAACACGAATGGATTGAATATCATTCAGGTTGCTACTGAACTCCACCTTGCGGTTTTTTCCAGGAAACCCCCATCGGAAAATACTTACTTTTCCCGTATCCCGGTTAAATTCATTGTATCCCCCGCCTAAATCCCAGAAAATCACTAACCATAAATACAAAGCCAGTAATAAAGCAGCGGCTCCATATAAACCCATGACAATGCCTTGGGGGATAAAGATCAGTTGAGTTGGATCGGCGAAGGGTAAAAGATTAATTTTCAAATAGCTAGAAATACCGGATAAAAGGAAACCCGTACCCCCAATAGTGATCACACTGGCCCACCAGTAGTTGCTGAAGCGACGGGAGCCCGTAACTTTCTTAGAAAGAATTTGATTCGTTGTAGTCTTTGTTTGGGTACTCATGAAAGTAAGAATGTGAACTTTTACAGTCAACACCTTTGCAAAAATTGTTAACTGTAATATATAGTTATGTTAACTTGCTTAAGAGTCTACCGCTAAATGTCCCCCCGATTAGACGAGGGAAAAAGTGGTAAGCTATAAGCATCCGACCAATTGCTGAACAGTTTATACCGCAAGGGATAGAAACTGCTTTGTCAGACCTTCCTCCGAACTCCGTTCGGAAGTATTCCCACAAAAGGTTAAGCAACTGAGAAGGTTAGCCCAAACAAAAATCGAGATTCCGATTGATTGCTGGGTACTTCACAAAGGATAATGTTTTTGATAAACCCAAGAGGATCGTTCACCAAATGACTATAGCAGTCGAAAGGCCGCAGGTTGAAAGAGGCGTCTTTGACGTCCTCGACGACTGGCTCAAACGCGATCGCTTTGTCTTCGTGGGTTGGTCAGGAGTTCTATTGTTCCCCTGCGCTTATCTAGCCCTCGGTGGCTGGTTAACCGGAACAACCTTTGTAACTTCCTGGTACACCCACGGTTTAGCAAGCTCTTATTTAGAAGGCTGCAACTTTATAACAGCCGCCGTCAGTAGTCCCGCTAACAGTTTAGGACATTCCTTACTGTTCCTCTGGGGGCCGGAAGCTCAGTGGGACTTCACCCGTTGGTGTCAACTGGGCGGTTTATGGGCTTTTGTGGCTCTGCACGGTGCTTTCGCGCTGATCGGCTTTTGTCTGCGTCAGTTGGAAATTGCTCGTTTAGTCGGCATTCGTCCCTATAATGCGATCGCCTTTACTGGCCCAATTGCGGTATTTGTCAGTGTATTTCTGATGTACCCCTTGGGTCAGTCCAGTTGGTTTTTTGGCCCTAGCTTTGGGGTAGCCGGAATCTTCCGGTTTATTCTGTTCCTACAAGGCTTCCATAACTGGACGCTGAACCCCTTCCACATGATGGGAGTGGCGGGAATTTTGGGTGGTGCGCTATTGTGCGCTATTCACGGAGCGACGGTGGAAAATACTCTGTTTGAAGATGGAGATACAGCCAATACTTTCCGGGCTTTTGAACCGACTCAAGCTGAAGAAACCTATTCGATGGTGACCGCCAACCGTTTTTGGTCACAAATTTTCGGGATTGCTTTTTCTAACAAACGTTGGTTACACTTTTTCATGTTATTCGTGCCGGTCACGGGTCTGTGGATGAGTTCTATCGGCATTGTTGGTTTAGCTCTGAACCTACGGGCTTATGATTTCGTTTCCCAAGAGTTACGGGCGGCCGAAGATCCTGAATTTGAAACGTTCTATACTAAGAACATTCTGTTAAATGAAGGTCTGCGGGCTTGGATGGCTCCTGCGGATCAACCCCACGAAAACTTTATTTTCCCTGAGGAGGTATTACCGCGTGGTAACGCTCTCTAATACTTCTTATGTCGGCGGCCGTGACCTAGAATCCACTGGATTCGCCTGGTGGTCAGGTAATGCCCGTTTGATTAATTTGTCTGGTAAGTTGCTGGGCGCTCACGTTGCTCACGCTGGTTTGATCGTGTTCTGGGCTGGGGCGATGACACTGTTTGAAGTGGCTCACTTCGTTCCCGAAAAGCCCATGTATGAACAGGGTTTGATCCTGATCCCCCACATGGCTACCCTCGGTTGGGGTGTGGGCCCTGGTGGTGAAGTGATTGATATCTTCCCCTACTTCGTGATTGGGGTTCTGCACTTAATTTCCTCTGCGGTTTTGGGTTTAGGCGGTATTTATCATGCCGTCCGTGGCCCTGAAATTTTAGAAGAATATTCTTCTTTCTTTGGTTATGACTGGAAAGACAAAAACCAAATGACCAATATTATCGGGTATCACCTGATTATATTGGGTCTGGGGGCTTTCCTGTTAGTGTTCAAAGCCATGTTCTTTGGGGGTGTCTATGACACTTGGGCCCCAGGTGGTGGCGATGTCCGTGTGATTGCCAATCCGACTTTGAACCCGGCCGCGATCTTTGGCTATTTAGTTAAAGCTCCGTTTGGGGGAGAAGGCTGGATCATCGGTGTTGACAACATGGAAGACATCATCGGCGGTCACATCTGGATTGGTCTGATCTGCATTTCCGGTGGTATCTGGCACATCCTAACCAAACCCTTTGGCTGGGCGCGTCGGGCTTTCATCTGGTCTGGAGAGGCTTATCTGTCTTACAGTTTAGGCGCTCTGTCTTTGATGGGCTTTATCGCTGCTTCCTATGTTTGGTTTAATAATACCGCTTATCCCAGTGAGTTCTACGGCCCCACAAACGCTGAATCTTCTCAGTCTCAGTCCTTTGTGTTCTTAGTCCGTGACCAAAAACTGGGTGCGAATATTGGTTCGGCCCAAGGCCCGACAGGTCTGGGTAAATACCTGATGCGTTCTCCGACTGGGGAAATCATCTTTGGTGGTGAAACCATGCGCTTCTGGGATTTCCGTGGCCCTTGGTTAGAGCCTCTGCGTGGGCCTAATGGTCTTGACCTCAACAAGCTGAAAAACGATATCCAACCTTGGCAAATTCGTCGGGCTTCTGAGTACATGACCCACGCCCCTAACGGTTCGATTAACTCCGTGGGTGGGATTATTACCGAAGCTCAAGGGTTTAACTATGTTAACCCCCGGGCTTGGTTGGCTGGTTTCCACTTCATCGTGGGTTTCTTCTTCTTGATTGGTCACCTCTGGCACGCCGGTCGCGCCCGGGCTGCGGTGGCTGGCTTCGAGAAAGGCATTGACCGGAAATCGGAAGCTGTACTTTCTATGCCTGATTTAGACTAGGGTTTCACCTAGATGTCTAATCACTGCTTAGATTGTTAATTAAACACCCTGCCTGATTCGTCAGGTGGGGCTTTTTATAGGAATAAAAACCGATATATGATAATTTGCTAAATAGCAATTCAGCCTAATCAATAATTACAAATAAATCTTATGTTAAAACCCACATTAATTCTTTAATTTTTGATGATACAGAAAAGAAATATCAACCGATAAAAGTGCCCTGAAGCATGAAATAAAAACTAAGAGTCTGATGTTCCCAGATTGGAGATAACGTTCTGGGACTCGACTTTTTTTGAAGTCTCTAAACCCAGATCATACAGTTGAGGAGAATTTTCAACTTCCCAAACTTTAAGTAGAATCAAATATTCATAGAAGGCTTGTAAAATACACCAAGAAAACCCAGAACGACCGTCTAAAAATCCTCCCAATAAAAAGTACATATAAACAAAGCGAATCAGAGGTCTAAACGGTAAACGTAAGGATAAATCTTTTAAGGCTCGTCGTCGTTCAACTTCCGAACTTCCTAATAATAAATCCTTCCAATTCACAGTTCCCGTCTGTAACTGTCGCAGGGTTTCTACTGCTTCATCCGTTGAGTAACGATTATGTTTATCAATCCAACGGGATAACCCTTTACTACAGGTATAATGGGGATAGGTTTCTCGAATAAATCCCGTCGAGCCATCACAAACTTCCCGTTCCGTATGACCATAATCGGTAAACCAAACTTTATCCTTGTGAAATAGACGCATTTGATACCGAGGATATTGGGTACTGCGTCGAATCCAATTTCCCAAAAATATCACTCTTTCGGCAACATAATATCCAATATAATCATCACTTTGAATCGCCTGTAAACATTCTGTAAACAATTCAGGAGTCATCCGTTCATCGGCTTCTAAAATGTAGACCCAATCGTGTTTGGTCGGAATTTCCTGTAACATCCATGTGCGCTGTTTTCCGTGACTTTCAAAACGATGTTGTAACACCCTAACTGGATATTGTTGGGCAATTTCAACGGTGCGATCTTGGCTCAAAGAATCCACCACAATCACATCATCTGATAATAATGCAGACTCAATACAATCCGCAATATCAATTTCTTCGTTTGCGGTGAGAATATAAATTGAAAACATGAAGGATAATTAAAGTTATAACAGGGAAGGAGGAATAGGTAATGGGTAATAGGTAATGGGTTTTGGGTTTTGGGTTATAGAATCAATAAAATCAAGATTTTATTTCTTCCACTGATAACTGATAACTGATAACTGATAACTGATAACTGATAACTGTTAAGCGGTTGGTGTTTTACGACGATTTGCACCGCGTAAAATTCCTAAACCTTTGAGCCCTGTCCAACCTAGAGTAATATAGCCAATCGCTAATAATAAACTACTAATTCCTGTTCTCAAACTCGATTTTAAGGACTGAGTTTTAGCTTGTTTTTCCAGTTCTTGTTTGCGATCACGAATTTGACCTAACAATTGTGTAGGTAAATTATCCGCCTGTTGATTCAAAAACTCCTCAACAGCCTTGGGATTCGATTTAGACTGTTCTAAGATTTGTCTAACTTCGTTAGGAAGATTCGGGTTGGCAAGGGCTTGATTCAGAGCTTCGGGATTTTGTGCTAACCCGGCAAATTGATCTTTAAGCTGGGTTTTTTTCTGTTGAATTTGCTGCTGAAATTCGGGACTTCCGAGTTGACTTTCCAGTTGAGTTTGAGCTTGAGTAGCTTGTTGATTAATTTCTGCGAGGGCCTCGGCTCTGGCTAAACGGGTATTATTGAGATGCAAAGGAAATAGTAAAAGATACAATAACCCGAATAAACTCGCCAGCAATGCTATCCAAAATCTTAAACTCGCAAAGGGTTTAGCTGGCTTGATATTCCCTTCGGTGGCGGCATCCATCCAAAAAGCAATAAAGACTAAGGTCATTCCCACCATCGGGACAATACCTCGATCTACTAAATCACTGGTAACGCTAATTTGCCAGCCTCGGTTAAGAAAATTGGGCGGAATCAAAATTACCAGAAAATCCACTAGGGACGAGAAAATTAAAATTACTCCAACCAGTTTCAAGATGAGAGAGGTTGTAGAAGAAAATTGACGGCTAGAAGTAGCTTTCATTAAATGATCCGTAAACTAAGTTATGATCTCGATTTGGGCTTGTTGATATATTCCCTAACCCTAAGTTTGTAGGGCTGGTTCGGAAATATTCGAGATTAAAGATCAACAAACGTTACAATTCTAATCGGTTCAGACCTCTGGATAGACTGACTTAAATAAATTTCTTCCTCCCCAATTAACTGGAATGACTGCTTATCTTTACACCTTAACCGAATTACAAGAAGACATCACCTTGAATCCTCAACGATGGCGTCCCCTGGTTTTTACCAATGGTTGTTTTGATTTAATTCATGCGGGTCATGTTCGCTATTTACAGGCAGCTAAGGCATTAGGACGATCACTGGTGGTCGGATTAAATAGCGATTCATCTGTCCAAACCCTGAAACCTCAAAAACCCGGACATCCTCCCCGCCCCATCGTCCCAGAAGCACAACGGGCTGAAGTCTTAGCTAGTCTGAAGCCCATTGATGGGGTAGTAATTTTTTCCGAAACCACCGCCGATTATCTCATCCAAACCCTGAAACCCGATATTTATGTTAAAGGTGGAGACTATACCTTAGAAACCTTGCCAGAAGCCCCGATTGTACAAGCCTATGGGGGTCAAGTTGCCTTCATTAATATTGAAGTCCCCTCCTCCACCAGCGCCCTAATTCAAAGGATTCTCAACGGTTAACTATTGACCGATCCTTGTACAATAGTCAAGGTGAAGAATGCCATGCTCAACCCCAATTACCTAATGCCACGCCCCATGACTGACCTGACCACTTCCCCCCAAGAGAACTATGCCATGAGTGCGGATGAATTGCGCTCTGGGCTTTTTAGTGCCTCAGCAAAGGCTCAATTCCAACTATTAGAAACATTAACCCAAGGTGGGGAAACGGTTTGGGAAGTGTTAATGGAATTTTTATTAAAACAACAATCTAATCCCTTTAGTTTAATTAACGGTAAAGTTTATCAAATTTTATATACCGCTATTCCCACTTCCGAAAAAGTGAGTCATTTTTTAAAACTTCATTTTCCTACGGGAATTGTTCCCTTAAAATCCGATACCGGAATTGATTATATTCCCCTACAAACCTTACTCGCCCAACAAGACTTTTTAGAAGCGGATAAATTAAGCGTACAAAAACTTTGTGAATTAGCTGGAAGTTCTGCGGTACAAAGAAAGTGGCTTTATTTTTCCGAAATTGAACGATTCCCGATTACGGATTTACAAACCATTGATAGCCTTTGGTGTATCCATTCCGAGGGTAAATTCGGCTATTCTGTCCAGCGAGAACTTTGGCTGGGTGTGAATAAAAATTGGGATAAATTATGGCCTAAAATTGGCTGGCGCACGGGTCGCAATTGGACACGCTACCCCCAAGGATTTACCTGGGATTTAACCGCCCCAAAGGGTCATCTTCCCCTATCTAATCAGTTACGGGGCGTTAGAGTCATCGAAGCCCTACTCTCCCATCCAGCTTGGTCGCAGTCTCAACCCTCAGTGACAATCAGATAAATTAATCAAAACCAAGAGAATTTCTTCCGTTTTTTAGTTGCTTTAAATAGTATTTGGTTAGGGGTAAAAGTTTTAATTACAGCAATTATTGTGGATCAAATTATAAAAAATGGTATTGCGCCTCGATTATTAGGCGGATTTACTGGATTAAACCCCCGTTTTAATTTTACAAAGCCAGGGTGGGAGCGTGAAAGCCCACTGGCTTCAGCCGTGGGATGAAACGCGACGCAGGCACTTTTATTATGACAATTTAGGATAAATTATAAATTAAATCTTGATGAGAAAAGTTTCATCAAAGAGAAATCAATTTTTAGGGAACCTCCATCTACGGGATAGAAGGATGATTGGTTTCCCAAAATAGCCTGAGTTAATCGAATTTATTTGATCACGTCTTGAGACAAAACAATTTTTTCCATTTGCATTTGAGAGGCTACTCCCATTGAGAATAATGGTTTATAGCCGAACCAGTTAAGACTGACTTGCAAATGCAGAGACAACGTAATAAAAGCAGCCAACAATAATTTTTCTAACATAATCAACTCCCCAATCAAAAAACTTCTAGCCGCACCCTTCTATGGTAGATATATCTATATTAATAAGACGATGTTTCTTTTCCGTATGATTCCCTACAATGTTGATAGGTGATAAAATTCACATCAAATTCTGATCTGAATCACAAATCGTCAACACCTCAACGGCTAACCGTCAACCGTTAACGGTAAAATAACGCAATAGAGGTTTTTTGATAGAGTGAGAAGGAAAAATGCTGGCATATATTCTAGCGATTGCAGTGGGTTTAGCAAGTTTTGGCCTTTATCTAGCCGCCTTCTTCTTTCCAGAAGTTCACCGGAAAAGTGATTTCGTCTGGAGTGGAGTTGGATTGTTCTATGGCTTGATTCTGTGGGCCTGTGCGGGACGAATTACCGGAGCCGTACTATTAGGTCAGGTGGCGAGTGTGTCCCTGTTGATTTGGTTTGGATGGGAAGTTCTGACCCTACGACGAACAGCAACCCCCGCCACAGAAAAAACCCCGATTCCGGCGAAGGTGAAAAAACGAGTTAACGGTTTGATTGGTGTTCAGTCTCCGGTAATTTTTCCTGAACCTGTACGGGATATTGTTACTACTCCCGAACCCGTCTTTGAGAATAACCCAGTGGTTGCTCAAACCCCAGTAGAAACACAGGAACAACCCGAACCAGAAGTTATTTCCCCATCCTCAGAAATTGTAGAGGAACCTCCGCTTCCCCCTATAACCGAAGGACAGAATCTTCCTGAAGTCGAAGAAACACCATCAGTAACTCCCTTAACTTCGGATACCCCGGTAAAAACACCCAAGGTTAAAGCTGACAAACCCCCAGTTACTCCCAAGGTCAAGACTGCAAAAACGACGTCTAAAACCCAAAAATCTATCCCGGCGCTCGCTGGAACTTTATCTAGTTTTATTGGTAATTTAACGGGTTTATTTAATAAAAAACCCAAAACCCCCAGCAAACCGAAATCCCCGGAACCCACCCCTGTTCCCCCCGTTACGGTTGTAGAAGATAATCAGAAGGTGGCGAAGGATGAATTTGCTGAATTTGAGGATTTAGAAACAAAAATTGTTGAGGAGAACTCTACTCCAAAAACTGCGGTTAGTGTTCCCGAAATCGTAGAAGAAGTTGAAAAACCTGCCCCTTCACCCTTTGAAAAAATTGTTACTTCCCAGATTGAAGGAGTGGTGGAGATAATCACAGAACAGGTGAATCCTATAGTTGAGGAAATACAGGAATCTGTGACAGAAGAAATATCCTCAGAAACTAATAATTTAGAACCAGAAACCGTTGTGGAAGTTATTACAATTTCTGAAATTGAAACAGCTTCAGAAATAACGGAATCCGAGGAAATTAATCCGTCCCCATCGGTTACACCTGAACCGTCTGAACAAAAATAAGCGCGAATCTAAACCAGAATCATGACCACTTGGCTTTGTATCAAACAATGTGGGGCTTGCTGTCATCTTGACCCCAGTGAACGTCCTGAATTAGATCAATATTTAGCCCCGAAAGACTTACAATTATATTTGAGTTTAGTCGGGGAAGATGGATGGTGTATTAATTTTGATTCTGAAACTAAAGAATGCAAAATTTATGATCAGCGCCCTCGATTTTGTCGGGTAGAATCCGATATTTTTCAAGAATTATATGGAATTGAAGCATCAGAATTAAATGATTTTGCCATTGATTGTTGTCAACAACAAATTGAAGGAGTCTATGGGGATTCTTCCCCGGAAATAGAGCGTTTTAATCAAGCGGTCGGGTATGAATCCTAGGGACTTTCTCAGTTTTTTATTGCCGGATGGGGTAAAATATGAAAAGATTATGATATAGTTTTGATATTACCCCAACCGTCAACCAATGATGAACACAGATTCAAGAGGATTAAGAGGATTTCACCGATTACGTTCCTTGCTTCGCTCAAGATTTATTTAGTGCGAAGCTCTTAGGATAATCCGCACAATCATATTAATCCGTATTAATCAGTGTCAAACAAATGCAAAAAACGTAATCCGTGAAATCTGTGAAATCAGTGTTTAAAGACCCCGCTAGTAACCTATCTGCGATCGCGGATCAACAGCAAGATTCAGCAAAACCCAATACGGGGAAAATTTTTGTTTCCACATTCATTACTATTTTTTTAGCTGAAATTGGAGATAAAACCCAACTTACAACTTTATTAATGACAGCAGAATCCCATAATCCTTGGATAGTTTTTGCTGGGGCGGGAAGCGCATTAGTTTTAACCAGTTTTTTAGGGGTTTTAGTCGGACAATGGTTAGCTTCTCGGATTTCACCCAGAACCTTGGAACTGGCTGCGGGTAGCAGTTTATTATTGATTTCGGTGCTATTGTTTTGGGAAGTTTTACACTAAATTAGTTATAATTAAGTCTATGGATTTTCAACTATTAGGATTGACTTTTATCACGGTTTTTCTATCAGAATTAGGAGATAAAAGTCAAGTGGCTGCGATCGCTCTCAGTGGTACTAGCAAATCCCCCCGCGCGGTCTTTTTTGGTACAGCCACCGCCTTATTATTAGCCAGTTTCCTCGGTGTGATAGTTGGACAAGGATTTGCGGAAGTTCTACCCGCTCGTCTAGTTAAAATAGCAGCCGCCATCGGTTTTGCGGTATTAGGAATTCGATTATTATGGTTTACGGGAATACCAGGTAAGCCTAAAGATCAGTCACTTGAGTGCTGAGATATAAGCGACTCGTTCAGTTTTGCCTGGTTAATTATTTAATTGTTCTCACTATAGCAGAAGCAAAGGCTTTTACAAAGTGTGATTATTTTTCTTAATCAAACCTTTGTTATTTTATCTGGTTATGAGTTTAAAATGAATAGATAACCTGTAATAGTTAAGACCATGACCGAACCCTCTGAACGGCCAGCTATTGAGAATCTTCGGGGTAAATTCACCAGTCCAGACCTTCAACAACGACTTAAAGCACTTTCAGACTGTCTAAAATTTGATCAAGGTTTAGATTTACTAGCGCAGCAAGCATTAACCGACCCTTCAGAACAGGTTAAACAATCTGCGTATTGGGTGTTGTATGGTGATAATCCTTATTTAACTGAAAATGTTAATTTGCGATCGCCTAATATTATACCTCAAGATACAATTTCTTGTGTAGCAATTAGTTCAGAATATAAAATTATCGTCGGTGGCGGTTGGAAAACCATCAGAATTTGGAATTTAGATACAGGAAAATTAATTAATACAATTAATGCCCATTCCCATTGGGTTTTATCCGTTGCGATTAGTTCCAATGGTCAATATTTAGTTAGTAGTAGTATTGACAAAACCGTTAAGTTATGGAATTTAAAAACTAAAATTAATTTGCATACTTTTACGGGTCATACCAGTTGGGTTAATGTGGTTAAAATTACCCCAGATAATCAAACCTTAATTAGTGGAAGTGCCGATAAAACGATTAAACTATGGAATTTAGAAAGTAAACAAATTATCCATAGTTTTAACGGTCATACCGGATGGATTTCTTGTTTAGCAATAAGTTCAGATAGTAAATTTTTAGTGAGTGGAAGCACAGATAAAACCATAAAATCATGGGATTTGACAAACAAACAATTATTAAGAACTCTTGAAGGACATTCAGATTGGATTCAAAATGTCGCCATTAGTTCTGATAATCAATCTTTAGTTACAGGTAGTCGAGATGGAACTCTTAAAATTTGGCAAAAAGATCCTAATACTCAAGGTAAAAATGAAAATTTTAATATTCCTTTTGTAACCGATGTTTTGAGTTTCTTTTTTGGAAAGAGTAATAATCAATCCCCATTTCAATTACTTGTCAATAGTTTAAAATGTGTTAAGACTATCACCGGAAAATTTCAAACAATGACTAATTTTGATATTACTTCTAATGGTAATATTCAAGTCATGGGAACAAATAATGGCAGTATTTATATTCAAAACCTTAATCAATACCCTAATCCATCTCGTAAAATTACAGGTCATGCTGGATTTATTGGTTCTATTGCTGTTAGTGCTAATAGTAAACTATTTGTTAGTGGGAGTCGGAATTGGATCAAACTTTGGAATTTACAAACAGGAGAAATTTTAAATATTTTAGAAGGTGAGTCTCCTAAACTAACATCGTTAAAAATTAATTCCCCAGGAAAAACTTTATATTGTGGTGACTATCAAGAGTTTACTATTCAAGGTTTCGATCAATATAATAAACCGATTAAAATTGAAAATATAACTTGGACTGCTACAGGAGGAGAGGTCGAAGACGGAATATTCCAAGCCGGAAATATATCAGGTTCTAACTTTAAAATAGAAGCACAAGTTAACTCTGTTAATTGTCAAATTTTAATAACAATTCTTGAAAAACCTAAACTAACATCGTTAAAAATTAATCCTTCAGGACAAACTTTATATTGTGGTGACTCTCAACAATTTAGTGTTAAAGGTTTTGATCAATATAATCAACCTTTTTCCCTCGGACAAGTTCGTTGGACTGCTACAGGAGGAACGATTAAAAACGGACTATTTACAGCCGGAAATATATCAGGTTCTAACTTTAAAATAGAAGCACAAGTTAACTCTGTTAATTGTCAAATTATAATTACAATTCCTGAAAACCCCAAACTAACATCGTTAACAATTAATCCTTCAGGACAAACTTTATATTGTGGGGACTCTCAACAATTTAATGTTAAAGGTTTTGATCAATATAATCAATCTATTTCCATCGGACAAGTCACTTGGACGGCTGACAATATACAAATTCCTAATAATGGAATATTTGTTGCGGGTCACTTTGAAAAAACGGTTACTATTACCGCAAAGGTTCAAACTATTAGTCAATCTGTCCAAGTTGAAGTTATTGAACGTCCAAGATTAACCTCTTTGATCATTTCTCCATCATTGATAGAAATGTGTCCGGGTCAAACCTATCAATTTACAGTTGAGGGTTTAGATCAAAGAGGAAATTATATTGCAATTAAAAATGTCAATTGGACTGCAACAGGAGGCAAAATTAATGGCAATGGAATTTATATTGTTGGGAATAATAGTAAAGGAAAATTCACCGTCACCGCTTCAATACCTGGTAAAACAATTAGCGCAACGGCTAAAATCATTGTTCCTTCTATTTTAACTAATCTGATCATTTCACCGCAGACTATTTCTGCTGAACCTAATGAACCGATAACGTTTCAAGTCATGGGTTTAGATCAGATTGGAGATTGGTTTTGGGTGAATAATATTGAATGGAAATGTACCGCCGGAGGTCGAATAGACCGAGAGGGAATTTTTAAGGGCGGTTACGATAAAAGGCAAGTTACTGTAACGGCTCAAGTTGGCTCGCTTCAAGTTAGTACAACTGTTAATATATTACCTGTTTTAAGACGGATTAAAATTTATCCCCCTCAAAATATTTTTCTTGAACCCAATGAAAGTATAACTTTTAATGTCGTTGGGTTTGATCAATATGGAAATGAAATTGAAACAGGAAATATTGTCTGGGAAGCAAAAGGGGGAAGAATTGATCGGAATGGGAAATTTACCGCTAAGGATAATGATAAAGGGTCATATAAAGTAACGGCTAAAGTTTCTCCATTATCTCCCTATGATATTCGCTCAAAAATATTAGCCTTTGGCATTTATACAAAATTAATATCTCGGAGTATTTTCTGGACAGAACGGTTATCTTCTCTGAGTGATAATATTCAAAGTTTATTATTGTATAATTCTGCGGAAACAGAGATTCAAGAGGAATCTGAAACAACTAATAATATCTCTCCCGCTTCTGAGCAAAATTCGTCTTCAGAACTATTTAATTTTGAAATCGCTTTTCAAGCATGGGTGATCAAACAGGCGATTAAAATAAGTATTCGTTTATTAAATTGGGTGGGTAATTCTTGTATTAATTTGGCTCAAATTAGTGATTCTGTTAAGATCCAGGTTGTTCCTGTTTTAAGAAGGTTAAGAATTCAGCCAGAACGAGTTAAAATTAAATCTGATCAATATTTTAAATTACAAGTTACTGGATTTGATCAACTTGAAATTAAATCTGATCAACATTTTCAATTTGAAGTTACTGGATTTGATCAGCAGGGAGATTTTATCGAACCTAATTATATTGAATGGGAGGCAACTGGGGGAACAATTAATCAGAATGGTTATTTTGTTCCTTCAGCATCCTCTGATGGAAGTTATGAAGTTTCTGCTAAAGCTATCCCAGAGAATATTATCGATTTAGCTGAGTTTAAAATTGTTCGGGTGACTCCAAAGCCAGATGTTTATATGGCACAAGATTTTAGCAATAGAAATCCGGTTAAAGGTTCTGTCATAGATAAAGTGATTAAAACGGTCGGTGAAACAATAGAAAAATTAGATAATTCCAAAAATAATCCTAACCCCGAACGAACATCACGTCCAACACCAAGTCCGACTCCACGCCCAACACCACGTCCAACCCCAAGTCCGACTCCACGTCCGACCCCAAGTCCAACACCAAGTCCGACTCCACGTCCAACACCAAGTCCAACACCAAGTCCAACACCAAGTCCAACACCAAGTCCAACACCAAGTCCGACTCCACGTCCAACACCAAGTCCAACACCAAGTCCAACACCAAGTCCAACACCAAGTCCCGAACCCAAGAAAAACCCGAAAAACGAACTCGCAACCACAATTTCACCCCGGATAGGAGTTGTTAGCCTTGTTAGCCTTGAAAATAAAAAGAAACCCTTCATTGGCGATTTAATTAATGATGATGAACCAGATGAAGAAGATCTAAATCGAATCGAAGAAGAAGAAATCTCAGGGGATATTATCGCGGATGAAGATGAGGAGGGCAAAGCTGCAAAAGTAGCAAAATCTCGGAAAAGGACTCAGGCTAAGAAAAAACACTATACAGAAGATTCGATTCATCTCTATCTGCAAGAAATCGGTCGGATTCGATTATTACGCGCGGATGAAGAAATTGAACTCGCTCGTAAAATTGCCGACTTACTCGAACTAGAGCGAATTCGAGAGAAACTAATGGAACATTACGACCGCGAACCCAATGAGCAGGAATGGGCGAGCGCGGTTGAGATGAGGTTGCCAGAGTTCCGCCGCCGTCTTTATATTGGCCGTCGGGCAAAAGATAAGATGGTAAAGTCTAATTTACGACTGGTGGTTTCGATTGCCAAAAAATACAGGAATCGAGGTCTTTCTTTCCAAGATTTAATTCAAGAAGGCAGTTTAGGATTAATTAGAGCCGCCGAGAAATTTGATCACGAAAAAGGTTACAAATTTTCCATTTATGCTACATGGTGGATTCGTCAAGCCATTACCCGGGCAATTGCCGATCAATCTCGGACAATCCGACTACCAGTTCACCTGTATGAAACCATTTCTCGGATTAAAAAAACTACCAAGTTATTATCTCAAGAAATGGGTCGTAAAGCCACGGAAGAAGAAATCGCAACTCGCATGGAAATGACCATCGAGAAGTTACGGTTTATTGCTAAATCGGCTCAACTTCCGATTTCTTTAGAAACACCGATTGGGAAAGAAGAAGATTCTCGTTTAGGGAATTTTATTGAATCCGATGGCGAAACTCCTGAAGATTATGTTTCTAAGAATCTATTACGAGAAGATTTAGAAAAGGTATTAGATACCCTCAGTCCCCGTGAACGAGATGTCTTACGTTTACGTTATGGATTAGATGATGGTCAGATGAAGACATTAGAAGAAATTGGTGAGATTTTTAATGTCACCCGTGAACGCATTCTTCAAATAGAGGCGAAAGCTCTCAGAAAGTTACGTCATCCTAACCGCAATAGTATCTTGAAAGAATATATAAGGTAGTTGTGATTTTATGACCTAAAGCAGTGCGAGCGTCCTCGCTCGCTACACCCCAACATCCACCAATTAATTGTTTTAATATTATTGTATTTGCGATCGCCCATTCTTATATTAATATCAATTATTGACCGCGATCGCACTTCAGAATAAATTGCCAAAAATATACTATAATTAAATTCAGTAACGAGGCAAACTCTATGAACTTGACTACGACACAACACAAGTATATAGAACTGAATGAAAACAACGTTCCCTACATTGCCGGAACAACCATGAAAGTAATTGAATTAGTTTCCGGTCATCTGGCTTTTGGTTGGAGTCCCGAAGAAATTAAATTTCAACATCCCTATTTAAGCATGAGTCAAATTTATTCTACCTTAGCTTACTATTGGGATAATAAAGAAGAACTAGATGCTGATATACAGCGACGATTTGAGAATGTTGAAACGTTACGTCAACAAGCAGGTGAATCTGCTTTAGTTAAAAAACTTCGCACCCAGGGACTCATTAAATGACCCTAAAATTATTGTTTTAATATTATTGTATTTGCGATCGCACATTCTTATATTAATATCAATTTTAGTAAGATGGTGCGTGTTAATTTGATTGGGGTGGCGATCGCTCCTATTTAAAACAGTGTGATTACTTGAAAATGGATCAAATTTAAGATATAATTAATTAATCCTAACTAGGGTGATAAACCGATGCAACTCGAAAACTATTTCGACTTTTTACGTCCTGATGATATTCGGATCAAAGGAACTCGGATCGGGATCGAAACAGTTCTTTATGATTTCATTCATCGCGCCCGTACCCCTGAAGACATTGCTCAAACCTACCCATCTTTAACCTTAGAACAGGTTTATGCCACAATTTTGTATTACTTACACAACACAGAAACCATCAATCAATATATTGCCAATTGGTTAGAGTGGAGTCATGAAAAATGGCAAAATCAGCAATTAAATCCAACACCAACCCTGCTGCGATTACGCGAAATTCGAGCAGAAATGAAAAGAGCAGGAAAAAATAATGGAACTGAAATATCTATTAGATGAAAATATTGCTCCTATCTATAAAGTTCAACTTGCTAAACAGAATCGGGATTTAATTGTTTGGAGAGTTGGTGATCCGAATAGTCCAAAAATGGGGACACTAGATCCAGATATTCTAACTTGGTGTGAGAAATTAGGTTTTATCTTAGTAACAAATAACCGGGCTTCTATGCCTGTTCACTTGGTTGATCATATCAATGTAGGGGGTCATATTCCTGGTATTTTTATCCTTAACCCCAAGTTAAGTATAGGTGCAAATATTGAGGAACTGATTTTTCTAGCAGAGGTTTCTTTTAGAGATGAATACCAGGATCAAATTATTCATCTACCTTATAGTTATTTATTGTAAATCAGTGGTGATTATTGCTATTCTTTAAAAAAGTTTAATTATTTGAAAATGGATCGAATTTAAGATATAATAATCTATACCGTTTTTAACTCATTAATCCCTAATAAACTCATGAACCTTGATGACCTGCTGAAAAGTTATCGTCAAGAAATTTTAAGGATTGCGGCTCAATATGGAGCCTATAATATCCGAATCTTTGGATCTGTGGCTAGAAATGAAGCAGATTCTAATAGTGATGTAGATTTCTTAGTTGAGCTTGAACCCGGAAGAAGTCTTTTCGATTTAGGTGGACTGCTGATGGACTTACAAAATTTATTAGGGTGTCCAGTTGATGTTGTTACAGAAAAAGGTTTAAAAAAACGCATTCGTGAACAAGTATTAAAAGAAGCAATTTCCTTATGAGAAGTGATTCCAAAATATAGATTTTAAGCTCACCTCCAAAAATCAATTTTATTGTTTCCACAACTTCACTGTCCGGTCATAACTTCCCGTTGCTAACCATTGACCATCCCCACTAAACGCCACCGTAAAAACATCACTTTCATGGGCTTTAATTGTTTCTAATAATATCCCTTTTTGGACATCCCAAATATCAATTATTCCCTGTCCTCCTCCACTCACTAAAAACCGATTATCTGGACTAAAAATAATATTAAATATCTCTTGATCATCGGCTCTTAATGTTCTTAATAAACCCCATTTTTCCTGTTGCTTTTGCCATATTCTAATCATGCCATTTTTAGACGCCGAAGCCAATAATTGACCATTTAAACTAAACGCCACACTTCTCACCCAGTCCCCATGACCTGTTAAACTTTGGACTTCCTTTGCTGTGTTCAAATCCCAAATTTTTACCGTTTGATCTCGACTCCCACTTGCCAACTTTTGACTATCCAAACTAAACGCCACACTATAAACTCGGTCTTGATGACCTGTTAAGGTAAACCCCCGTTTTCCCTTATTCATATTCCAAATTTCAATAGTTTTATCTCGACTTCCACTCGCTAATAATTGACCATTGGGACTAAACGCCACCGCTTCCACCCCGTCTTGATGACCCGTGAGGGTATACCACCTTTTACCCTTGGTCATATCCCAAATTTCAATAGTTTGATCCCGACTCCCACTGGCTAAAGTCTTGCTATCAGGACTAAAAGCAATGGTCGTGATCCAGTTACTATGACCAACTAAGGTATACCACCGTTTCCCCGAGTCCAGCCGCCAAATTTCAATCGTCTGATCCTGACTCCCACTCGCCAACGTCTGGCCATCGGGACTGAAAGCCACTCCCGTAATAGCGTTGCGATGACCACTGAGGGTATGTACACACTTCCAAGAGGGCGCTTGCAACGGTTGAACACGCTGCTGTTGTGGCGGTGTGAGTTGTTGGACGGTGCGGGGGGGTAAGGTCTGGGAGGGCGATGGGATTGGAGTTCTAACGGTTTGTGGTGCGGGAGATGGGGGGGATGGGGTTTGTAAATGGCGGGCGATCGCTGGAGGTATGCCACTCGGATGCAGATCTTTTAATACTTTTAAAGCAGAATCATAACGTTGACTGGGTAATACTGCTAACATTTTATCTAATATTTTTCCTAATTCCGCACTCACAAAATTCTGTTTTAAATAATCTCGCCAAATCCACCGATCTTCATGGATATCATATAAATCAAAAGGAGAAATTTGCGTCATTAAATAAATACAAGTTACCCCTAAACTATAAATATCACTGCTATAAATTGCCTGTCCTCTAGTTTGTTCCGGGGCGACATATTCGGGACTACCAATTACTGTTCCCATGATTGGCACTTGAGTATCGGTGACAACCTTTGCCGCCCCAAAATCTACTAATACTAACTGACCTTGAGGTTGAGAACCCGCAGGAGTATTTGGAGGCGAAGATTCTCCCCGCAATTGTTGTAAAACTTCGGGACGAACTAAAGGTAATTGTGCAGATAAAGAACCCTCCCTAAGAATAATATTAGCGGGTTTAATATCTCGGTGAATTACCCGATGATGATGAATAAATTGTAAAACAGGTAATAAGTCATCTAAGACTTGACGAATTTGGGCTTGATTAAATACTCCTTGATGTAAAAGTTCTTCTTCTAAATTCGGCCCATTAATAAATTCTTGGACTAAATATTGATGATTGTCTTGTTCAAAATGGGCTAATAATTCAGGAATTTGGGGATGTTTTCCTAACTCATCTAATCTTTCTGCTTCTCGATGAAATAACTCAATGGCTTTTTGAGAATTTCCCTGCATTTGAGGATGAAATTGTTTAATCACGCAAGCAGGACGGGAGGGTTTATCTTCATCCACCGCCAAAAATGTTTTGCCAAACCCCCCATGACCAATCACTTTAACAGCCCGATACCGTTCTCTTAATAACAATTTTGCCCCACAGGTTAAACAGAATTTAACCTCTGGGGTGTTCTGGGGTTGAGGGCATTGGGGATTTAGGCAATAACTCATTATGATATAACTCAAACTAGCCTAAGTTTATTTTAGTCTAAGATAACCTTAATAAACCGGGTTTTTGGGATCATACCTTCGCTATTTTTTTTCTGTTGAAGCAACCACAAAGACACAAAGACACGAAGGAAGAGATCAAGGAGGTATTTAAGGTTGATAGCAGTTTTTATTCGGGTGAGGGACTTGTGAGGGTTTCGGTTTTGTCCCTCCTATACTCAGACACTGCTCTTTGTGTCTTTGTGTCTTTGTGGTGACAAGTGCAGAAGCATTCTTAAAGATCACCGTGACAACGATCGCCTATTTTAATTGTTATACTATCGTTATATGTGTATAATTTAGGATTAAAACCATTAAAAGCTATGATGGAAACTCTATTAGAATTGGAATCGGAAACTAAGTTAATCACCCTAGACGAATTTCTGGACTGGGTTCCCGATGGTTACGGACGGTATGAATTACATCAAGGAGTTATTAAAGAAATGCAGCCTACAGGAACTCATGAACAAGTCGCTGGAGAAATTGCTGCGGAGTTAACCTTAGAAATTCGGCGTTTACAATTACCTTACCTTATTCCTCGACAATGTATTATCAAACCGATTGATTCTGATAATTCAGGTTATATTCCAGATGTGACCGTGATCAATAAAAATGCTCTGGAAAATGAACCAATGTGGAAAAAGCGCTCAACTATTACTCAAGGTGAAAGTTTACCTTTAGTGGTAGAAGTTGTGAGTACGAATTGGCAAGATGATTATTTAATGAAATTATCAGAATATGAAAAATTAGGAATTAAAGAATATTGGATTATTGATTATTTGGGGTTAGGAGGTCGGCGCTATATTGGCAATCCTAAACAGCCAACAATTTCTGTTTATCAAATGATTGATGGGGAATATATGGTAAATTTATTTAGAGAAAATGATAGAATAGAATCGGCTATATTCCCCGAATTAAATTTAACCCCAACACAAATTTTTCAGTTAGGGGAATCTTGATTTCCTATTTCCTATTTCCTATTTCCTATTTCCTATTCCCTATTCCCTATTCCCTATTCCCTATTCCCTGTTCCCTATTCCCTGTTCCCTGTTCCCTATTCCCTGTTCCCTATAATAACCGTAATTACCTAGCAATCTGACTCATATAATCTCGCCATAATTGAGCCGCATTTGCACTGCTGCCATTAGTAGGAGAATTATCATCATTCCCTAACCAAACTCCCGTGGTTAATTGAGAATCAGGAAGATAACCAATAAACCACAAATCAATATTATCATTTGTCGTTCCAGTTTTACCCGCTTCTCCTAACCCGATATAGGCACTTTTAGCCGTACCCCGACGAATTGCTCCTTGCAATAAGGTTGTCATGGTTTCGGCGACAGAAGCAGATAAAACCGAGGGAATTGTTGGATTTTGCTGATCATAAGCATAAATCACCCGACAAGTATTAATATCATTAAAATCCGTACAATCACTACTATCTAAAATTCGTTTAATTGCATGGGGAGAATGACGTAAACCATTATTAGCAATAGTATTATAAGATCCGGTAATTTCTAATAGATTCACCTCACTTTGACCTAACACTAAACCTGGAACAGGATCAAGTTTTGACTTAATTCCTAGGCGTTTTGCCATGTCAATAACTCGATCTAATCCAACATCTTGAGCAATTCTCAGGGCGATCACATTTTCTGATAATGCTAACCCTCTATACATATCCAGATCGCCCCCACTGCGTTCACACCCTTGATAAGTTTGTCCTTTCCAAGTTAAGGGTTCACAGGAATAGATTTGACCCGGAGGAATACCTTGATCAAGTGCTGCTAAATAGGTAAATAATTTAAACGTTGATCCCGGTTGACGTTGAGCTTGGGTAACACGATTAAACTGACTTTCTTTATAGTCCGTACCCCCCGCCATGGCTAAAATTTCCCCGGTATCAGAATCTAATGTTACCAGACCTCCTTGAGAAAATCCATCAGTTGCTCCTCTAGTCTGAATTGAACTTTTTAGGGAAGATTCGGCAATGGTTTGCATGGAAGGATTTAATGCTGTTTCTACAATAAAATTGCCTTCCCTGGCTAATTGTTCCCCTAATAATTTCTCTAATTCAGCAAAAATATAATCATAAAAATAGGGAGCAATGGTACTTTCTAAAAACTCCTGAGCTTTAGGATTAATTTCAATCCGAGAACGGCGAGCGCGATCGGCTTCATCTTCACTAACCATGCCCAATTCTAACATCCGACTAATCACCCGATCGCGATACTCCACCGCTAATTGATAATTTTGAATCGGATTAAAACTATTCGGAGCGGGTAAAATTCCCACTAAGGTTGCTGCTTCTGAAAGAGTTAAATCCCGGGCAGATTTGTTAAAATAGAATTTAGCCGCATCCTCAAACCCATATAAATTAATCCCCAAATAAACCCGATTCAAATAGGTTTTGAGGAGCTTATTTTTACCATAAACCGCTTCTAATTTCAGGGCTACAACCGCTTCCTTAAATTTCCGCCCCGCCGAATCTTCTGTACCGACATAATCCCGATATAAACTCCGGGCTAACTGTTGAGAAAGGGTACTTCCTCCTTCTCGAATTTCCCCATCCCGCACATTGGTTAATAATGCCCGCAATGTTCCTAATGGATCAATTCCCAAATGCCAGTAAAACCGAGCATCCTCAGAGGCGACAACGGCTTTGGGTAAATAGGTGCCAAAATCCGATAACTTATCCGCTTCTAAATGGGCGATCGTATTAGCTTCTCGCAGGGGACGGCCATCGGCGGCGTGAATAATCACTGGCCCGGTTACGGTTTTTGGTAAGGGATCGACTTCAAATTTTTGCGACTCAAACAGCACCACAATGCCCACGGCGGCGCTTAAACCACAGATTCCATAAAACCCATAACGGAGGGTTTGCAGATACCAAGGAGGCGGATCACGATATTCGACCCGGGCAACGGAGGCTAATTCCGGGGGCCCCAAGGTGAAACTATCCCCATGTCGTAACGGCAATTCCTTAACCCGTCTTCGTCCCCAATATAGACCATTCGTGGAGTTTTCATCCTGAATCATAAACCCGGTGCGACTCGGCAATAATCCTGTTTTTTTGGCAGATCGGACAATACTGATATGGGTTTGGCTAACCAGGGGGTTACGAACAACAATATCGCAGGTTCGGGAAGATCGCCCGACCACATAGTGATCGCCTAATAGGGGATAAACTTCGGCTTTGTTAGTATCAGCCTGATGTACTATCAGTTCTGGGACTTTGGCATTGGGTTTGAGGATCAGCCGAGAAAAATTAACTTTGGCGTGAAGGGTCTGGACAACCTGTGTGATTGTGTTCAGGAGTGTTTGAGGTTTCTGAGGAGGCAAGGGGGTGGACATTTTCAGCACTCAGACTTGCGTGGGTCTGTATCTATTGTACCGTTTCGTTTCAGGACTCAGGTTTTAATTGTGTGAACATTGCCATAATTAAACACCAGATTCCAATATTAATCGAGATATCTGCCAAATTGAATACGGGAAAATTAATTAGTTGAAAATCTAGGAAATCCACGACATGACCAGAAACAAACCGATCAATTCCATTCCCTAAAGCTCCTCCTAAGATTAAACCATATCCAACCTGTTCCCAAGGGTGCAGACGGGGGCCAAACCAAGCCATTGCCATTAATCCGAGGCTCACCAATAATGATAGCCAACGTAACCACAAGATGCCCCCATTACTAAATAAACTAAAGGCTGCTCCTGTATTTGTAACATAGGTAAGGTGAAACACATCACGCCACAGGGGTAAAGTTTCTCCTAGTTCAAAATTTTGTACCACCCACAATTTAGTCAGATGATCCACAATTAAACTAACCAGAGCAACTATCCAGAAATTCCAATTCTTCTTAAATCGCATAAATCAGGGAACAGGGAATGGGTAATGGGTAATGGGTAATGGGTAATACCAATCAACGGTCAATAAACTACTTTAATAAAATAGTAATCCTCTTAAAAGATAAGATAAAACAGCTACTGCACAACTGACCGCTAATTGTCCGGGGAAAGGTTGGATAGAATATTTTTCCACCGCATCTCCCAGAATAATTCCTTGGGTAGCAACGCCATTAAAAACGTGACTTAAACTTAAATAAATTAACCCTACACTGTGAACCGTAAGTAATCCACATAAACAACTAAAGGCTAATAATTCTAATTTAGGTAAGGCTTTAAAAGCTAAAAAACCACAGAGCCATCCGCCGGGAATAAACCCTAATAAATATCCAAAGGTGGGCTGTTTTAAATAATCTATTCCTCCGCCTTCTGAAAAAATGGGTAATAGAGTTAATCCCAAAGCCAGATAAGCAATTTGGGACATGGCGGCGGCATTTTTCCCTCCTAAACAACCCACTAACAAAACTGCCCCAATTTGATAGGTAACACCCAAAGAGTGAACTGCAACATTTTCTTGTTGCCAAAGCCAAGAGGGACTGGTGACAAAGGCTTCTAAAAAAGTACCACCAATCGTTAATAAAACACCAATAATTGCCCAGAAAAAATCAGAGGTCGTTGTCACAATAGGGAAATATTAACCATTAGGAAAAATTAGGAATAGTAGCTTCACCCCCTTCAAGTCCCAAGGATTTTAACATCGCCTGATCCTGTTCGGGAGCTTGACCTAAAGTGGTTAAATAATTACCAATTAACATGGCATTAATTCCCGATCTTAACCCCTTTCCTTGCAATTCTCCCATGATCGCCTCCCGTCCTCCCGCATAGCGGAGAATTTGAGTTGGAAGAATTAAACGAAAAATTGCGATCGCTTTTAAGGCTTCATAGGGATCTAGTTTAGATTGTTCGGATAGAGGAGTTCCCGAGCGTGGGTTTAATAAATTAATTGGCACAGACTCCACCTCTAATTCAGCTAGGGAGAAGGCCAAATCTATCCGATCTTCCCAAGTTTCTCCCATTCCTAAAATTCCCCCGGTACAGGCTTGAATTCCTGCCGCTTTCAGGTTTTTAACGGTTTGTACCCGATCTTCCCAGGTATGGGTAGTTACTACTTGGGGATAAAAGGCTTTTGAGGCTTCTAAATTATGGTTATAGCGAGTAACTCCCGCCTCAGCTAAAGCCTGAGCTTGTTCTAAGGTTAATTCCCCTAAAGCACAACAGGGTTTAACATTAGTTTCTTGAATAATTCGTTTAACCGTGGCTAAAACCTGTTCAAATTCCGAGGATTTTGGACTATTATATTTAATTCCTCGTCCTTGAGAAACTAAACAAAATCTGGCGGCTCCGGCGGCTTCTGCGGCTTTAGCATTGTCTAAAATTTCATCACTGGACTTTAATCCATAAATCGGAGAAGCTTCCCCTGGATGATGGACAGATTGAGAACAAAAACCGCAGTTTTCTGAACAATTTCCCGATTTAATATTAACAATACTACAGAGATCAACGGTATTACCACAGCAGGCTTGACGAACTTGATCGGCGGCTTGACAGAGTAATAAAATTTGTTCTTGATCTTCAATCTTTGTTAGAGCTAAGGCTGCTTCTCGACTAATGCGATCGCCAGATATAATTCTTTCAACTAATTTATTTAGCCAGATTTGTAGGTCTTCTAGGGTTTCCCAATTTTGAGGAACTTCCAATGGGGAATCACTCAACGAAGACAAACTATTAAGAGCGGGTCGTGCTGGAACTACATTGATCATGCCAGAATTGCCAGTTATTAAAATGATTGTTGACGGTTAAGAGTTATAGCGGGGAGTTATGAATTACGAATTACGAATGGGTAATGGGTAATCGGTAATGGGTAATATTTGATTTCCCCTACTCCCCCTGCTTCCCCTATTCCTGGGTTATTTTACCATCAATGGCATCGGGGCAATCCTTAACCCTCCCTTAACCCTAACTTGTTATGGAGACGATATTCTTTACCGTATTGACCCTAACAAAATACTGATTTTTTTAGTTATGCCGTTTTCTTTGAATTCTATTCGTTCTTCCAGTCGATTTGTAGCTAGATTTTCCGTCTTAGCCTTGAGTTTGAGTTTAGCCGCCTGCGGTGGCAGTAATACTACAACTAGCACGGCTCCAAATGCAACACCAGGGACAGAAGGAGCGGCTAATAATACCCCCGCCCCCAGTCCAGCCCAACTCGTTGCGTTAGAACAACCTGTGGCATTAATCGGTGCGGGGGCTTCATTCCCGGCTCCTTTATATCAACGCTGGGCTAGTGATATTAGTAGCGGCACCAAAAATCTACAAATTGATTATCAATCCGTGGGTAGTGGTGCTGGGGTAGAACGTTTTGTACAAGGGTTAGTTCAATTTGGTGCAAGTGATGTCGCCATGACCGATGAAGAAATTGCTAAAGTCCCCAACGGCGTTTTACTCCTACCCATGACCGCCGGAAGTATTGTTTTAGCATACAATATCCCCGATGTAGGAGAAGTTAAATTATCTCAACAAAACCTAATTGATATCTTTTTAGGTAAAATTACTAATTGGAATGATCCAGCCCTAGCCACAGATAATCAGGGTGTCACCTTCCCTGATTTACCGATTCAAGTTATCTATCGTTCCGATGGTAGCGGTACGACGGGAGTTTTCACAAAAAATTTAGCCGCGATGAGTGAAGATTGGAACAGTACCGTGGGAGAAGGTAAAACCGTTCAATGGCCCGTAGGTATTGGCGGTAAGGGTAACGAGGGGGTTACGGCTCAAATCAGTCAAACGCCCGGTTCTATTGGTTATATTGAATATGGGTTTGCCAAAAGTGCTAACTTAAAAATGGCCTCTTTACAAAATAAAGCGGGAAATTTTATTCAACCCAATGATGAGTCAGCCGCAAAAACCCTCGAATTCGTAGAATTACCCGAAAATTTACGCGCTTTTATTACTAATCCTGAAGGAGCCGAATCCTATCCAATTGTTAGCTACTCTTGGATTATGGCCTATCAAAAGTACGATAAACCAGAAACAGCTAAATCCGTTGAAGCCATGATTCAATATGGACTCACTGAAGGTCAAAAAGTCAGTCCCCAACTGGGTTATATTCCCCTACCTGCTGCGGTAGTCAAAAAAGTAGCAGCAAAAGCGGATCAAATCAGCCCAGACTTTACAATTAAAGTTGAGTAATCGGGTAAATTCCTGCACAGGATGAACCAGGCTTAGTTAATACTCAACTTGACATTTGTAAGTTGTAAACAGACGGGCAGGATGGCATTTGAAGTATTTAAACCTGTTGAGGTTAAACTTGAAATTGCCTCCTTGCCCTATTCAGTTTGGGGTTGTTATCTTTTCAAAAATGATAATCAAGGTTATTTATTTCCATTAATCCTGTATAATTTTCAATGTATGGTTGTACCCAATCAGAATGTAACAGCAATTCCGCAATCTCGTTCCCCGATCGAAAAAAAACTTGATCAAGGTTTTGTTTGGTTAACCCAAATTTTTGCCTGGGGGATTGTTGTCGTCTTATTATTACTGGGTTTTCCCATCGCTCAACAAGCAATTCCCGCCATTCAACAGTTTGGATTGGGGTTTTTATTCGGTAGTGATTGGAACCCGGTTGCTAATCAATATGGCGTGTTTCCCATGATTGCTGGGACGTTGATGAGTTCATTAATTGCCCTATTATTTGCAGTACCTTTAGGTGTGGGAACCGCAATTTTCCTCAGTGAAGATTTTATTCCTCCCTCGATTCGCACCGCCTTAACCTTTCTGGTAGAATTGTTAGCCGCCATTCCCAGTGTGGTTTATGGTCTTTGGGGAATTTTTGTATTAATTCCTTTTTTAAGACCTTTTGGGATGTTCATGTATAAAAATTTCGGCTGGATTCCTTTATTTAGTACCCCTCCTGGGGGGCCGGGATTATTTCCTGCCGGGGTGATTTTAGCGATTATGACTCTGCCAATTATTACGGCAATTTCTAGGGATTCCTTAGCCAGTTTACCTCCTGATTTACGTCAAGCTTCTTTAGGTTTAGGGGCGACTCGGTGGGTGACGATTTTTAGAGTTTTAATTCCGGCCGCTTTTTCTGGAATTGTGGGCGGAATTATGTTAGGACTGGGGCGGGCTATGGGAGAAACTATGGCAGCTACAATGATTATTGGTAACTCTAATAATCTCAGACCTTCCATATTTGCACCGGCGAATACTATTGCTTCTTTGATGGCAAATCAATTTCCAGAAGCTTCGGGTTTACAGGTTTCGGCTTTGATGTATGCGGGCTTAGTTTTGTTTGCCCTCACCCTATTAGTCAATATTGCGGCGGAGTGGATTGTTAATCAAGTTAAAGCTAAATATCAATAATCTGCATCAGGAGTAATTAATCCTGTTAGAAGAATCTGATCAGCTTGAAAAATTTAGTATTTTTTCTGTATGTCAAATCTAACAAAAGATCCGAATTATTCTGAAGGCAATAACTTTAGTTTAATTCGTAATCCTAGAAGTTCCAGGGATATTTTTGAATTGTTAATGACGGGGATTGCATCGGCTTGTATTGTGATTACCTTGATACCGCTTGTGGCGGTTTTGTCTTATATTTTTATCAAGGGGTCTGCCCGTTTAAATTTAGATTTATTCACCAAACTGCCCCCATCTGCGGGACAAACAACTGGAGGCATTGCCAGCGCGATTTTAGGAACAATTCAAGTCGTTTCTATTGCCACTTTGATTGCAGTTCCCTTTGGGATTCTAGCAGCTATTTTCCTCTCTGAATTTGGGGGAAATGGTCAAGTTGTGCGGTGGATTCGATTTACCACTAATGTTTTAAGTGGTGTTCCTTCTATTATTGCGGGGGTATTTGCTTACAGTTTTATTGTCTTAAAAATGGGGTCTTTTTCAGTTCTGGCGGGGGCAATTGCCCTCTCGGTTTTGATGTTACCCACGATTATTCGCACCACCGATGAAGCCTTACAAATTGTTCCCCAGGAAATTCGCTGGGCTTCGGTGGGGGTAGGTGCTTCTAATTATCAAACGGTTTTACAAGTAGTGCTTCCTGCCTGCTTACCTGCGATTTTAACCGGAGTTACCTTAGCCGTCGCCAGAGCCGCTGGAGAAACTGCACCCTTATTATTTACAGTTGTTTATACTAATAACTGGCCGGGAGCAATATTTTCTCAAACTCTCCCATCCCTAGCCTATTTGGTTTTTGAATTTGCTAGAGGATTTGATCAAGTTTTACAGGAATTTGCCTGGGCTGCGTCTTTGGTAATTGTGGTTTTAGTTTTATTAACTAGCATAATTGCTCGTTGGGCAACTCGGCAAAAACAGTTTTAAGTCTGAGCTTTCCACCTGGGAATTTTTATTCCTGGGTTAGTTGGTTCTGTTTAACTTGAATCTGTATCTAACGATCATCATAATTTAGTATTAATTAAATAAAATACTCTATTTTGATGTTGATTTTTTTGATGTTTTATACCTTCAGGAGTTGATTTTTATGTCTGATGCCCATGACTATCCTTCTACCCAGATGGAAACGGTAATCAAAACGGAAAATATTGATATATATTACGGGGATTTTAAGGCCGTTAGGGGTGTTTGTTTGGATATTCCAAAAAACAGAGTTACGGCTTTTATTGGGCCGTCAGGCTGCGGGAAAAGTACAATTCTGCGCTGTTTTAATCGTCTCAATGATTTAGTTCAAGGATTCAAACTGAAAGGTAATATTTTCTATCATAATCAAAATCTGTATGCACCTAATGTTGATCCCGTAGAAGTTCGTCGCCGCATTGGGATGGTATTCCAAAAACCTAACCCTTTTCCTAAGTCAATTTATGATAATATTGCCTATGGAGTCCGAGTCAATAAGTTAGCTAAAAATAAAGCCGAATTAGATGAAATTGTCGAAAAATCCCTACGTCAAGCGGTGTTATGGGATGAGGTAAAAGATAAACTGGGTCAAAGTGGTTTTGCCCTATCTGGAGGTCAACAACAACGGCTTTGTATTGCCCGGGCGATCGCGATTAATCCTGATGTAGTATTAATGGATGAACCCTGTGCTTCCCTTGACCCGATTTCTACTTTATCGGTAGAGGATTTACTCCACGAACTCAAACAAAAATACACGATTATTATTGTCACCCACAATATGCAGCAAGCCACAAGGGTTGCCGATATGACAGCATTTTTTAATGCTAAAGCCATTGAAGGTGGGAAACGCTTTGGCTATTTGGTGGAGTATAACGATACCCAAAGTATTTTTCAAAACCCCAAAGAAGAATCCACTCAACAATATGTGAGTGGTCGCTTTGGTTAATCAGTTAACAGTCATCAGTTAACAGTCATCAGTTAACAGTCATCAGTTAACAGTTTATAGTTTATAGTCATCAGTTGGGAGATAACTCCACACTAATCACTAAGCTAGTAACGCATCCAAATAGATCATCGGGAAATAATGACTGTTAACTCTCAACTCTCAACTGTTAACTGATAACTGATGACTGATAACTGATTTATGGGTTTTTTATCCATTGACGCAGGATATTATCTTTAACCATACTCTGGCATAATACTTCGAGTAGGTAATCTTGGGCTTCTTCTAAATTTAGGTTTTTGACTTGTTCTCGGAGAATTTGTAATTTGAATTGTTGTTCAAGACTGAGGTTTGCAGGCGTTTTCATGTTCACTCCTCTAACTGAGTTGTACAAATCACGAAGATTGGGACTGACTAAGTTTATCTATATCACACTGAATGTAAAGTATCGTAACAAGTCCTTGACAATCTGTCCACAATGCACATTTTTAAACTAATCTCTGTTACAGAAATTAAAAATGGACTCAGAATCGACTTATGATAGAGGTCAAACCCATAAATCATAGTCAGTCAAGGAATTTTAAGCGTGATGGATGCAATAGAATTTTTTCGCAAAAGTGCTGGAACTTGGCGATCGCAACGGACAACCCACCATTTAGCCTTCAGACAAGCTGAGAAAGGCTTTTCAGATATTCAAGTCACCAGCTTGGATGCAGACGACCCTAGAGTGATCGAAATTTGTCAGATGCACAATGTTGACCCTAGTTTATCCGCCGGGGGAGCCTATGTCACCTGGGCCGGGGAAATGGCCTGGGATAAGGACGATGAAAACCATAAGGGAGAAACGGTATTTGCCATTGTTCCCGACCCGGAAAATCCCCGTAAAGGTCAAATGTTGCGAGAACGGGGTTATGCAGAAATTATGCCCGTGGCGGGTCAATTTGAGATGGATGAGAACGATGCTTTAATTTTAATTACTGAATATGAAACCATGAGTGCGATTGAGCGTTTCTGGTTTATGGGTTCGGATATTCGGATGCGAACCAGTGCGGTTAAACGGTTTGGTGGGTTCAATACCTCCACCTTTTGTACGGAAATTCGGGTTAATCCTGATGCGGAAACGGTTTTGGAATCTACCCCAGAGGATAGTCAGTTTTATTCAGCTTTTGGCTGGTAATTTCTACGTTGGGTGGGTACAAATCCCTAACTCACCTAATCTTTATGGGAATTAAGCAAGCATCCTATGTATATCGTACTTGCTTAAGTCCTGTTTTATCAGAAAATTCTTAACAGCTTAAGGTTTAACCTCTACAGGGTCAGTTGAGGTTTCAGTAACTTCAGGTTCTTGGAGAAGTAAGCGTTGTTTTTCCCGAAATTGAGTCGCCGCATCTTGAATATTTTGGCGTTGTTTATTTCCTACCGCTTCATAATCAACATTAAATCTCCCTAACCGAGAATTATGAATAATATCTAACATTGTTCTCCCACTATTTTCACCACTCAGGGGGTCTGGGTTATCAGAACGTTGAAATTGTTGTAAAGGGGTAGCGGAAGTAGATTGAGCTAGACTGACTGAATTGAACCCAAAAACTCCCATCCCAGCAGCTACAAAAGTACAAGAGAAGATGCCCAGAGCCGATTTTAATTGCTTAAATTGCACGATCACAACCTCACGATTTCAAAAATAACTATAAAAACTTAGATTCCCATATTATAGCTACATTTTCTGAAAATTCAACATAAATATACCCCCCTAACATGGGTGAACAGTTGGGAGGATTAATAGGCATAAAGTTTTTCTAAAGTTGATGGGTTTGTTTAGGCAAAACGACGCTTTAATAAAGGCTGAATCGATAATAAAGCCAAGGTTGCAAACCCTATTAATACTAACAACGCACCGCCGAAAGTAATCGTAGCAAAGGGGGCTTCCATGACCACACTATTGAATGCCCAATCTTGATTGAGGTATAAATAACGAATGGGTTCAATCGCATAACTTAGGGGATTCAGACAAACCACCACCTGTAACCAATTTGGCATAAAAGATAAAGGAGCGAGGGCGGTACTGGCAAATAAAAGCGGTAAATTGGTGACAAAAATTACCGCAATTAATTCAATATGACCGGGTAAGGCAAAAGCTAATCCTAGACTTAAACCTGTTACTCCCAAAACCAATAGAAACACAATCAGGGTAATGATACTTAATCCGGTAATTCCGGGTAATCCTGCCCCTAAAAATGCTCCGGCGGTAATAATAACAGAGGTTTGAATTAAACTCAGAGTAACTATATAAATTGCCGAGGCTAAAACAATCGAAAATCGAGAGACTAAAGGAGCGACTAATAACCGATTTAGAAAGCCAAATTCTCGATCAAACATGATTGGCAATCCGGCATTTAAGGCTCCGGCAAATGCTGTGAAAACAATAATTCCCGCAGCTAAAAACTGAGCATAATTTAGAGTTCCGCCAAACAATCCTTTGGGGGCATTTTGAAATAATGCTCCAAATAAAATTAACCACATTAAGGGTTGAATAATCCCAGCAATTAAGGTGGAAGGACGACGTTTTAATTGAATAAACAATCTCCGGGTTAAGGCCATTGTTTCTTGGATAAATTCCCCGACTAAATTTGGTTGCTGATCAGCCGTTTGATTAGGGGTTAAAATTTTAACAGAGGTTGTTGAACTACTCATGATTATTAAGGTTTTGACAATTAACGATATCGGTAACAGTTTGTTTGATTAGATTGTACAAAAAATTAGGAAATCTGGCTAAGAGCGCATACTTTTCTTTTTCTCAGCTTTCAAATCTCGATTACTAGAAGCCGCAATTTCAGCATCAAGTAAGGTTCGACCCGTGGCTGCTAAATAAACATCATCTAAACTTGGGCGAGATTGGGCAATCCCAAAGGTGGGTAAACCCGCATCTTTTAACGCCTGTTGAATCGTAAATAAGGCATCACTTTGAGTTTTAACTACTAAATTTAAAGAATTACCTTGAGCCGAATTAATAATAATTTCCTGTACAAAAGGCAAAGATTGTAATAGGAACTTGGCTGTTTCTGCTTCTTCAACCGGGGAAAATTCTCTAATTCTGAGGGTAATGCGATCGCCTCCGAGTTGATTTTTTAAAGCAGAAGGTGTACCCAAAGCAATCACTAATCCTTGGTCAATAATTGCCACCCGGTCGGCTAAAGCATCCACTTCCTCTAGATAGTGGCTTGTAATTAAAACCGTTGTGCCATTTTCTCTTAATTGACGCAGAAAATCCCAGACCACGACCCGACTTTCAATATCTAATCCCACGGTAGGTTCATCTAATACTAATAAATCCGGTTGATGGAGTAAACCCAAAGCTAAATCTAAACGTTTGCGAATACCCCCGGAATAGGTTCCAGTTTTTTGATCAATCCAATCTTGTAATCCTAATAAATTTGTAACTTGATTAATTCGTTCGGCAATATTAGGCCGAGGAATATGATAGAGAGCAGCCTGTAATTGCAATAACTCTCGCCCGGTTAAGACCTTATCTAAGGCGACCTCCTGGGCTACATAACCGAGGCGTTGACGAACAAGTCTGGGTTGATCAACCACAGAAATACCAGAAACCTCTAAACGCCCAGCATCGGGAGTAATTAAGGTACACAACGCCCTTAAAATTGTGGTTTTTCCGGCTCCATTGGGCCCTAGTAAACCAAAGATTTCCCCCGGTTGGACATCAAGAGACACATCTTTAATGGCGGGACAAGCACCATAGGATTTTTTCAGATTTTGGATCACAATAGCAGGAATCATATTATTAAACTTTGTGTCTTTGTGGTTAAACCATACTTTTTGCTAAAGCTGCTAACTGTAAACCCGGAGGATAAATTCCTTAGCAGCCACTCCCCCAAACAAAAACAGAGTAATCGAGTTGACTCGAATTCCCTGGGATTGGGCCACCAAACTATGGCCCAGTTCATGTAATAATACCGAAGCAAACAATAAGAGTGCAATAGCAAACCCAGTAACCCAAGATAAAGTTTGCCCCCACTCCGCATAACTCTGGCGATTGGCGACTGTGAACAGCAAAACAATCACAAACCAAGAAGAATCAACAAAGAAGGGAATTCCAAATAACGATCCAATCCGCCAACCTGCTTGCATGAGATGTCTTTGACTCCGTTTATTTTATTCTAGCGGTCTCGCGCCTGTGATCATCGACCCCAGCCAAAAAATAGTCTGGAAAATTGCGACAGCCTTTACGGTATGATTGGGGTCAATAGAAACATCTATCTAGTCAAACTTTAGCCTGGTTTGGGCGATGCCATTGTTAGGAGGAACAAAGTAAGTGATTAAGGTCGCAATCAACGGTTTTGGACGGATTGGACGTAACGTTTTACGCTGCTGGTTAACCCGGCAAAATAGCAATTTAGAGTTTGTGGGCATCAATGATACTTCCGATCCCAGTACCAATGCCCATTTGCTCAAATACGATTCCATGCTCGGCACACTCAAAGGCGTTGATATCAAAGCCAATGAGAATTCCATTACAGTCAATGGCAAAACCATTAAATGTGTTTCTGATCGTAACCCATTAAATTTGCCTTGGAAAGAATGGGGTGTGGATTTAATTATTGAATCCACCGGGGTATTTATTACCGAGGAAGGTGCTTCTAGGCATATTACCGCCGGAGCCCAAAAAGTCCTGATTACGGCTCCTGGAAAGGGTGAAGGCGTGGATACTTTTGTGGTGGGTGTGAATCACCATGACTACAATCATGATCAACACCGAATTCTGAGTAACGCCAGTTGTACTACCAACTGTTTAGCTCCTTTTGCCAAAGTCCTGCATGAGAAATTCGGCATTGTTAAAGGCACAATGACCACAACCCACAGCTATACTGGAGATCAGCGTCTTTTAGATTCCAGTCACCGCGATGTGCGTCGGGCTAGAGCCGCGGCGGTGAATATTGTTCCTACTTCTACGGGTGCTGCAAAGGCCGTTTCTTTAGTGATTCCTGAACTGAAAGGAAAACTCAACGGGATTGCTTTTCGAGTTCCTACCCCTAATGTCTCGATTGTGGATTTAGTGGTACAGGTGGAGAAGGCAACCTTTGTTGAAGAAGTCAATTTAGCTCTGAAAGAAGCTGCTGACGGCGCAATGAAAGGGATTCTGGAATACAGCGATCTGCCTTTGGTGTCTTCTGACTATAAAGGACATGATGCTTCTTCAATTGTGGATGCCAGCTTAACAATGGTGATGGGTGGCGACATGGTGAAAGTAGTCGCCTGGTATGATAACGAATGGGGTTATAGTCAACGGGTGGTTGATTTAGCCGAATTGGTAGCTTCCAACTGGAAAGCCTAGATTTAATTGGGACACCAGGCAGGGTTTTAACTCCCTGTTATCGGTGCGAAGTGCTGAAATCCTCGACTCAAGGATAGTTTTTCGATGGTTGAGGGTTCAGCATCATCTATTAATAAAATATCTGGATTAGCAGTAATTTCACCAATAATAGTGGCGGTTTTTCCTAGGTATTCAACAACTATTTCAGCTATATCCGCAGCCGCAGACAATACCAGTTGAAAGTCTTCTCCCCCATACAAGGCCCAATGAACAGCCTGTTGCGGGGAAACAAAGGTTTTTAAGGCTTGAGATATCGGAATTTGAGGACGTTGGATTTTAGCCCCAACTTGACTTCCTCGACAGATTTGGACAATCGCATCGGCCAGTCCATCGCTACTATCCATTCCCGCAATTGTTGTCTGGGGATGGGAGGCTAAAAAATTTTGCAATTTCGGGACAATATCCAAGCGGGGTTGGGGCCGTTGATGGGCTTGAATTAGGGATAAACGTTGATTAGCTGTTAATTCGGCTCCTAATTCGGGATGTAGGAGTAATTCTAATCCAGCCCTGGAGTCCCCATGATCTCCAGTAACTATAATTTTATCGCCAGGACGGGCAACGGAACGCCGAATTGCTAATTTTGGGTTAACCCTTCCAAAAGCAGTAATAGAAATACAAGTTACCGCCGACCGACAAATATCGCCACCCACAATCGGCGTCTGATACTGATTTAAACAGGTGGTTAATCCTTGATAAAGTTGTTCTACCCAGCTAACGGTTTTATTATCTGTTATTCCTAATGCGACGGTAATTCCGATGGGAAAAGCACCCATAGCCGCCAGGTCGGATAAATTCACCGCAGCGCCACGCCAACCCACATCAAAAGGTGATGTAGTGCGATCGCTAAAATGAACTTCATCTACTAACATATCCGTAGTAATTACTAAGGATTCATCCCCAGAAACCGCCAAAATTGCCGCATCATCCCCCACAATTTCCGAGGGACAAAAACCCTTAACAATTTCCAGTAAACCCTGTTCTCCAATATCTTTAATTAGCATCGTAAATCAGTCATCAGTCATCAGTCATGAGTTATCAGTTATGAGTTATTAGTCATCAGTTACCAGTTTATTACCCATTCGTAATTCGTAATTCGTAATTACACTAATGCTCTTAATAAAGCCTGTAACTTTAACTGAATTTCAGCTACTTCTTTTTCCGGTTCTGAACCCGCAACAATTCCGGCTCCTGCATAGAGTCTAGCACGATTTCCGTCTAATAAAGCCGAACGAATCCCCACCACAAATTCTCCATTTCCTTGATGATCAATCCAACCAATTGGTGCTGCATAAAGAGAGCGATCAAAACTTTCATAATTATGGATATATTGTTGGGCAATATCTCTGGGAGTTCCCGCAACGGCGGGAGTTGGATGTAATTGTGATAATATTTCCAAGAGATGAATATTGGTTGAAACTTGACATTTAATCGGTGTCCAAAGGTGTTGAATATTTGTGAGTTGTCTTAAACAAGGTAAATCCGTTAAATCTGGGGTTAAACCCAAACTTAATAAACGTTCGATAATAAAATCTATTACCACTTGATGTTCCCGCAGATTTTTTTCACTATTGAGTAATTCTTGACCTAAATTAATATCTTCTATCGGTGTTTTTCCGCGAGGGGCTGAACCCGCCAAGGCATCAGTAATTAATTGATTATTTTTCAGACTAATTAATCTTTCTGGACTCGCCCCAATAAACTGTTGACCCTTGCCATTACCCGTGGAAAAAATATAACAATCAGGATACAAAAGTCTTAAATTATTTAAAGAATGAATTAAATTAAATGGGGTTTTAGACACCACATCAATCGGTTGAGAAAGAACTAATTTTTTCAAGGATTTAGAGTTAATTAAATCCAAAGCAGAATGGACAGACTGTTTAAATTGTAAATAGGGTTTGGGGTCAGTTTCGACTTGTTGGGTTAATAATAAACTAGGGGTTTTACTGGTGACAGAAGGAATTGAGGTGGTTTCTAACCCATTAATTTGTTGACTTTTATACCAGACATCACTCAAAATATTTTCAATTTTAGAGTTTTTCTTCAAAACAATATTAACAATCAAAATACAGCGATTTTTTTTTCTAATCACTTGCCATTTAGGTAAAAATATGGTAGCGGGCGGGAAATAAACATTTTCCGGTTCAACCGCAAGATTTTGTCCGCAATTTAAGGATAAATTAGGATTAAAATATTGATCAAAAAAAGTAAAACTACAGCAAAAATAAGGCTTAGGTAAATGGCTATTTTTAGAACCAATAATAACGGTTTTATCTAAACAAGATTGAATAAATTTTTGCGCTTCAATAAACCTATTTTTTCCCGCCGTTATGAATTTAATAGCCGTATCAACCGCCACAAAGGACTCCTCAAATTGAGGTTTTTCAAAATAAAAATGAATTAAATTTGGATGATAAAATTGCTGTAAAATTGCTAAAGGATCAATCCATTGAATTTCATGGGCAATACTCAGAATTTTAGTCTGATAGTCCTGTAATCCATAATTTTGAAACTCTAACAAAAAACGATGCAGTTCTTGGCGATCTTGCAATAACGGGGTTGCAGAAGGAAAAACTGGCATATAAAAAATGAACAAAAAAAGGTTAAAACAGGGAAAACTGTCACCGAAAAATCGTTAACTCATGTTATTTTAATCTATGTTAACGACTTTCAGAGTCATTTACCCCTTATTCATAATCTACCCTGTAAAAATATTGCCCTCAGTCTGTAAAAAAAGTTCATAATTCTTCCCTCCTTCCCCTACTTCCCAACTGTGACAGACACCGGACACCCACATCACCTTTCCTCTACCCTCCTTGCGGGTATTAGTCCTGTCAGTATCAGATTCAACCTTTTTCAAGTCCTCTAGCATGATCAGATAGTCTTATGGGACAATAAGCCAGTCAAAGTTTAAAATCCTGTTTCTATGACCACAGAATTAATTGCAGCCTCAAAAAATAAATTATGGTTAGCAGCGATTAAACCCCCGATGTATAGTGTGGCAATTATGCCAATTTGGGTGGGAACTGCTGTTGCTGTTTTTGAAACTTCTACGATTAATTGGAAAATTTTTACCACTTTTATTACGGCAGCTATTTTAATTTTAGCTTGGGAAAATATTCTCAATGATGTCTTTGACTCAGAAACGGGAATTGACAAAAATAAACATCATTCTTTAGTCAATTTGACCGAAAATAAATCATTAGTTATAGCCATGGGAAATAGCTGTTTAGCCTTAGCAATTTTAGGTTTATTAGGGATTTGTTGGTGGCAACAGGATTTAACGGTTCTAGGCTTAATTCTGCTTTGCTGTGGCTTAGGTTATTTATATCAGGGGCCGCCATTTCGTTTGGGTTATCAAGGTTTAGGGGAATTTTTATGTTTCTTTGCCTTTGGGCCCTTGGGAGTTTCCGCCGCCTATTATAGCCAAACTCAAAACTGGTCTTGGGTCTGTTTAGCCACCTCAATTATTGTGGCAATTCCGATTACTTTAGTTCTCTTTTGTTCCCATTTTCATCAAGTTGAAGATGATATTAATGCGGGGAAAAAGTCGCCGATTGTTCGTTTAGGAACCGAACGGGGAGCAAAACTTTTACCTTGGTTTTGTGGTAGTATTTTTATTCTGACGGGTGGATTTGTCCTATGGGGAATATTCCCGATTTGGACTCTACTTAGTTTTGTTGCAATTCCCTCTGGGATTAAACTTTGTCGCCATGTCAGTCAATACCATAATCAACCTAACTTAGTCAGCAATTGCAAGTTTATCGCTATTGCTCTACAGTTTTGGAGTGGCTTATTCTTAGGAATTGGTTTGATTTTAGGTTAATTGAATCTATTATTAGGGTGGGTTAATTCCACCCAGAAGAAAACAAAGCAACTAGAGGTTAAATAATGATTCAGTTTATTCCCTTAATCGGTAGAACATTTTTAGCAACAATTTTTATACACGCAGCTATTAATAAAATCTTCAATTTTGCCGATACTCAAACTATGATGACGGGACGAGGATTACCTTTGGCTGGGGTATTATTGGTTGGAACAATTGCTGTTGAAATTTTAGGTGGATTATCTTTAGTATTAGGTTATAAAACTCGTTGGGGGGCTTGGCTTCTGATTGTATTTTTAATTCCCGCCACGGTGATTTTTCATAATTTTTGGGAAGTTCCCTCAGAAAAAATTGATTTTCTCAAGAATTTATCTATCATGGGCGGGTTACTGATGATTACCTATTTTGGGGCTGGGCCAGTGAGTGTTGATGAACATATTACCATGAGTAGTACTGATTTTACTGATCCTGATAATCCATAACCCATTTTTGAATCTGTTGTTGATTGATTTTTCCTTGAGAATTGCGAGGTAATTGTTCTACAGAAATCCATAATTTTGGGTGTTTAAATTTAGATAATTTTCCTAAAATTGCTTGTTCTAATTGAGCTTGTGAAACCTCTTTAGAATCAGGAACATACACCGCAACAACAATTTCACCCCAATATTGATCGGGTTTTGCAATCACACAAATATCTTTAACCAAACCCGTAGCACGAATTACTGCTTCTACTTCGGTGGGAAATACATTTTCTCCCCCGGTAATAATTTTATTAGTTTGTCTCCCTACCAAGGTTAAATATCCCTGTTCATCCCAATAGCCTAAATCATCGGGTGTAAAGGTATTAATTCGTAAGTTTGGATTAAAATTATCTTGATAATATCCTAACATTAAAGAATCAGCTTTAATCTTAATTATTCCTGTTTGATTAGTTTTTAATTCCTTTCCATTTTTATCATATATTTTAATTTCAGCATGGGGTAAAACCTGTCCACAGCTATTATTACCCCGTAAGAAATCCGAGGGTTTTAAAGTCACAATTTGGGAGGCGGTTTCTGTCATTCCGTAGGTTAAAGCTAGGGGAATTTGATGTAAACGACTCTGTTCTAATAATTCTAACCAAGGTGGCGCTCCTCCCAATAATACGATCTGAAATTGAGATAACCAATGGGTTAGGGATGGAGATTGTAATAGACGATGTAATTGAGTCGGAACTAAGGAGATAAAATAGTCAGTGGGATTAAAATTAATCCATTCTTCTGCTTCTACAGTCTTAAAGGATGTGATAATCAATTGTCCATCGGTTAAAAGCGATCGCATCCACTGCATTAATCCACTAACATGATAAAGAGGTAATGTACAAAAAGAATTAATAGCTGATACATTAAAATATTGTTTGACTCCTTGAACTGAAGCTATTAAACTATCCCAATGATGAACAGTAAACTTGATATTTCCCGATGTTCCTCCCGTGGGAATCATAGTCAAACTTTTGAGGTTTTCATGATTAGAATTTAAGGGGTTTTGATAGTCTAAGATCTTACCTTGAGATATTAATAAATTGGGTTTAACTATTTGATAAACCTGTGTCCATTCCTGTTGTCCCCATTGAGGGTTACATAAAAAAATCGGACATTTTGCCGTTATCGCAGTCATAAAAGCCGATAAAAATAAAATAGGGTCGGATTCTGATATTAGAATTTTAGGATAATTTTTATTAAGTTTAATCCATTGATTGATAGTTTGTAAATGAGTTTTATAACGATCAATTAAAGAGTCTTGATTGTTTAAAACTAATCTATTTTGAATTTTATCAATTATATTCATAATTCTAGGGTATATCTTGCCAGAATGGTTGCTCATTTCCTACATGAGTCGTGTTAGTAGCACTGTAAATATTTCCCTGTAATTCTTGATAATATTCATCATCTAAGAAATTAATATTAATTCCAGCAACCGCAACCCGACGTTTAAAGTCTTCCTGGGTATAGTCTCGTCCATCAATTAATGCTCCTTTAGGGTTAGAAACTAACAATTCCCCATTCACATAAACCGAATTGATTAAATTGGGCCACCAAGCATACCCACTATAACTAAATAAAGCCGGAACTCTAATAATTTGATCATTTCTGAGATTAAATTCTGTTTTGAGTTGATTAATTAAGGGTTCGATTTTCTGTTTTTGTAAATTCAGATTATGTTGGATTAATAATTGATTATTCAAAGTGGCTCGCACAGTAGTTTGTGTGCTTAATCCGCGATTAATTGCCGCTCCTTCATAGCCTTGTTTTTCCAGTTCTTTTAATAGTTTAACTCCTTCTTCTGGACTAGCAATTAACATTAAAGGTTCACCAGAAGCACTAGGAATAAAATTAATAATTTCATCAACATGACGCAACATTAACCAAGAAGTATCAATAGCAACGGGATCACCTTGAACTTTTTGGGCTTTTAAAAACTCAACAACTTCGGGATTTAAACTAACATTATCGGCTGTGCCATAATAAATTCTTCCCAAAGGATAATCAGGTAAAGCGGGAGTTACGGCTAAATTATTATACCAATCTGCCCATTGATTAAAAGCATCTAATTGACGAGGTTTACCCACTTCAAACCAGCCAAAATTTTGATTCATTAAAGATTTAGCATAATCATCACTCTCCTCACTCCGATTGCCTTTTAAAACCACCGGATATTGCTCTAATCCTTCAGGTTTAGGAAACTGAACATAGCCGATTTCTTGAGTTCCCTGCATCCACAAAGTCTCTCCAGGTGTGACTTTAACCTTTGCTCCAGTTTTTTCAACAATGGTTTTTACATCTTTAATGATAGTTTGATTATCACCGCGATCGCTAATATGAACCTCAGAAACAGATTCAGTATTATCAGACATAATCCAAGGAGCAACTCCCATAGAAATTGTATCCGTTGCCGTCACAATTCCTTGTTTCCGAGCGATGGCTTTTAAATTAACTAAACCCGACCAATTGCTATTAGCAAATTGTTTTGCTTCTACTCCTAAAACAATATCTGAACCAAATTCTAAAGGCGTTGCGCCCGACAAATCAATAGCTTTCCACCCGGTTGAAGTTTGCTGGAAAATATTAATATAGGGTTGTGCTGCTTCGTCAACGGTGAGAAATAATTCCGAACCTTTGTACTCTGGATTAACTTTAAAATGAACTAAAGCCAAATCCTTTTCATCTTCAGCCCCATTAACTATTTTATCTCGCCAATCGGGTAATCCATTAACATCATCATCATCATTATTAAATAATATTAACGGCCCTAGGGATAAAGACCATTGTTCCGGGCGTTGTTGATCTTGTTCATTCACAATACCATCTCGGTTGGTATCTCCATAAAGTTTAAAACCCGGAAATTGAGGATTAGCAACGGAAACGGGGGAAATTGTTTGAGGTTTTTCTGGTTGTTGTTGTTGGGATTGTTGGATTAAGGCGCGTTGATAGGTGGCGATCGCTAAATAACCTTGATATTCTACGGTTTTATCAATAGCTTTAGAACTCAGAAAAGACTCTTTAGGAATTTTCCGTAGGGTATCAATCGCTTGAATCCATAATTGTTGTGCGGTTTCCCAATCTTCTATTGTATTAGTTTCAGATTGTTTGCCAAAATTTGCTGCTTTAGTGGCTATTTTAATCACCTGATTCCAAGTTTCCAGGGTTTTTTCTTCAAATTTAATTTGAGCTTCAACTTGGCGATTAGCTTTAACTAAAGTTTCATATTGTTTCAGTTGTAGTTGATATTGCCAAACTTCTAAATTACTATTAATATCAGGAGGACTAGAAACTTTCTTCAATTCAGCTTTGATCAAATCCTGTAATTGATATAATTCCTCTAAGGATTTGGGTGTAACTTCTGTGGTTTCTGTGTTAAAATTGCCATTATTGCCTGCTTCAAATCCTTGAAATTGCACCCCGGAGTCATTAATCCGATACTCCAAATTGAGATCCGTTGGTGAAGATTGGGCTAAAGTTGACGGGGCGGGAACTAGGATAATTCCAACAACTACACCCAAAGCATTAATTAAAGCAACAGCAATGTAGCGCATCCAATTCATACTTAACCTCAGATATCCTGATTAATTGTACCTGAAATTGGCTAACTGTTGATCAGATATCCCTCAATCCTTTTTAAAGAGGCAAATTTTAAAATTATTAATGGTAGGAGCGAGGTCTTCTCGCCCTCCTGATATTCTCAGGACTGACGCATCACCGCTATCAATAGTAGGGGTAATTCATGAATTACCCCTACATCTAGGGTTACATCCCCAAATTTGCGTAAGTCCTGATTGAGTTAGTATTTTCTATTTTAGAAAACTCTTTATTGTACGTTGAAGGCAAAATTACCAAATCAGAGTTAGTTAAAAACGTCGCCACCGCCACGGCAAAAGCGGCTATAGTGGGGGGTGTAATCACCGCCATTCTGTTAACAGTTTGTATGATATTTCCCCCCATTGCCACGCTTTTAGGTGCCGCTGCCATACCCTTAGCGGTTGTCGGGATTGGTTTTATGGGAATTCGCTCTTGGGAAATCTTTTGTCATGCCGATCGCTTATTTGGTATAACTGAACAAACACAACAATTTTTGGGGATAACTGAAGCGACAATTTAATTTAAGTAAAACCCTTTTTGAACAGCATAAGCCGGAGCTTCTATAATCATGATATGGTCGGGAATATCTGTCATTTCAAGCTCAAAAAGATCATCAGATGTTTTGACTAAAATAGATTTTACAGCCCCTTTAATTTGAGATGCTTTATGCAGTAAAGCGAGTGCTTTGTGTAAACTTTCTCCCCGACGCTGTACCCGAATAGGAACGGGCTTTCCTTGATAATTCTGTTTTAAAATAGCATCTATTCCTTGATTTCTTTGAACTGGAATAACATCTAAACTAGCAATAATATTGAGTGCATCTTCATTGGCATTAAGATAGGCTTTTCGACCTTTTTGAAGGAGCAAAGATTCGGATTTAATTGGAGTTTTTAATCTATCTTTACAGATTTGAACAGCATCGGGGGAAATATCAATTCCCCAGGCTGAACGATTTAATAATTTAGCTGCAATAATTGTTGTCCCACTTCCACAAAAAGGGTCTAATATAATATCCCCCGGATTAGAGGCTAATTCAATAATTTGTTCTAGGAGTAAAATTGGTTTTTGACTGGGATAACCCACACGCTCTTTAGCTTTAGGGTTTAAATAGGGAATCTCCCAAACATCACTTAATGGCACTCCCTTTTTGGGATCAGCAGGAATGATTTCCCCATGATCATCCCTAGCATAAACGGCTTTACCATGCTCATCTCTGGTACGTTTCTGTAAGATTTGATCAATATTCGTAGACTCTGAATAATCACAATAAATTGGATTAAAAATAAATTGATTTGTCTTAGAATAAAAGAAGATAGTTTGATGGGCGGGTAATAATCCCTTTTTAGAATTTGACCATCGTTTGTAACTCCAAATAATTTCTGATCTAAAATTTTCTTGACCAAAAATATGATCTAAAATTGATCTAATAATATAATTAGCATGGGTATCACAATGTACAAAAATTGACCCATCTTCCTTTAAAACCTGATGTAGAACAGCTAACCTATCATGAATAAATTTTGCATAGTCTTGATGACTTTCCCATAAATCATCATAGCTAAATTCAGATTGTCTATCTCTTGTTTTCAAAGAATGCTGTTTTTGAGTAAAAAAAGGAGGATCTAAATAAATCAGATTAACGGAATTTTGCTGCATTCCTTGGACAATATCAAGACAGTCTCCTTGAATAATATTGTAAGTATTGCTCATAATTTTTAATGGATTAATCAATTATTATTCATCAGAAGCCGTATTTTGATCCGCAATTCTTTGTAAAATTGCTTTTAAATCTATGCCTGTTCTTTCAGTTACATAGTTCCATGCACTCTCTCCATAGTAATATTCACCGCCAATACCCTTATAAAGTGTCTCTAAAGTTTGTTGAATTCTGATAGCTTGTTGCCTATTGGGGTAATAAAACATAATACGAATAGGTTTATAACCTGCGGTTGATATAGCTTTGATTCTAGTATGTTCTTTTGTAATATGATCTCCATCTGTTGTTGCATCTCTCCATTTAATTTCAATGGCATTATTTCCTTCTAAACAATCAATTTCAAATGTTTTCGGTCTTGAACCCAGAGTATTAGTAATTTTGACTGATTTTGAATCAGGGTATTTTTCTAGGAAAGATAATTGAGTAGCCTTCTCTAAAAATGAACCTGCATATTTATATAAAAAACGACCTTTGTTTTGATAAATATCTATTAATCTTCCTTCTTGCTCAGTGATGCCCAAAACTCTATAGATTAGAAAATGAGAGGTGTCATCAACTTTCATTTCTTCTAAACGAAAGTTGATTTGTTTTAGTAGAGCTTCGGAAGATTTTTGTGCTAAATTATGGATTTTTTCTTCCAAACTTGAATTCGTGATAGATGCCATAAATTAAATAATATTTTTATAGACAAGTATAAGTTATATTTAATTAACATTATGATGGAATAGTTTGATTATAGCTTTAAGTTGTTCATCATGTCAATATATTTAATACTAGATTCTCGATTCATTATTCCCTATTCCCTACTCTCCAAAATTTCAACAGTCCCTTGATAACCATCAACTCGCACCCGTTGACCGTCTTTTAAATAGGTAGTAGCGCCTTGAATATTCATCACCGCCGGGATGCCATATTCCCTGGCGATAATTGCGCCGTGAGAAAGTTGTCCACCGACTTCAGAAATAATCGCTTTTGCTGTTAAGAGAATTGGCGACCATCCCGCATCGGTATAGGGAACTACGAGAATCATATTCTCAGTTTGATCAATAATATTGGTTAAACTACGGCAGATTTTAACGGTTCCTTCTACACAGCCAATACTAGCAGGAATACCTTGTAAAAAAGCCGGATTTTGTATGGTTTTTGATCGAGGTTTTGGTAATATGTTACCATAGATAATAGCCGGAACAGTGCGATCGCTATCTTCTATGAAAATTTGCCTCCGTTGACTAATTTTAGAGACAAAATCCGTGGCAATATCTGATTTTATCCAATCTTCAATTTCATCCCATTCTAAATAGAAAATATCTCCAGCATTTTCTAATACTCCCTGGGTTATTGCTTGGGATTCTATGGCTAATATTGTCCATCGTAAATGAGCTAAAAGTTTACCGTAAATTTCAGCAATTTGGCTTTTTGTTAGGGTGCGTTGATAACATTGTTTTTGCCGCCATCTTTCCCATCGGGTTAAGTTGGAAACCGTTAAATTTTCTATGCGGTAGTTAGGATTTTTAACGATTTTAAAGAGCATTTCTTTTAATATCTCTGGTTGTTCTAACCAATTAGGAACAGAAATATCGGTTCCGACTTCACTTAAATAGCCGTAGGTTTGTAACCAAGTTTCAAATTGTTGATTTTTAGCTAAAATTTGATTAAAGGATTCATGGGTTATTTGTTCGGGTTCTTTGAAGGTTTCTCTGATGTTATTGGCAATCGTTTGTAATGCTTCTATTGAGGCAATTTCTGGGGCGGTTTGGGTTGGTATCCAGCTATCAGATACTTTAAATAATGTTCGTCGAATTGCTAACCCAATCGGGGCTATTATATTATAAAAAGTGGCTGATTTTAATATAGTTTGAATGGTTTCACACCGTTCTAAAAGTTGGGTTAAAGTTAGGGATTCTAGGGACAATTCCGCCTCTAATTGTTGCAATATTGGTAAAAATAGCTGTTCTAAATCCTCTTGAAAATCCTGATCTAAATGTCGTTCTCGTTGAATTAATCGCCATAAACCTGCTAAGGAAGGTAAGAGTTTACCAATTGGAGGTTTTCCCATTTTTTGTCCTCGGACTAAAAACTCTAACCCATGTTCTGGTAGTCCCATTAAGGTAAAGATTTCCCCTAATAAAGTAGCGTTAAAATAGGCGTGAGAACCGAATAATGTAGCGGTTTGATTAAAGTCTAATTTTGCTACTTTTTTCCCTAAAACTAAGGTAAATATTTCTCCCCAAACCCCGCAGGTTAAGGGGCGATTAATTGACCAAGTTAGGGGGGGAATTACCCCAGGAATCACTTCTGCGGCAATGGTTCGCGTCCAAATGGGGTGTAAATTGGTAATGGGACGAGTTTGCAAAATCCAGACTTTTACCCCATCCCAACACCACTCAATATCTTGGGGTAAACCATGATAAAAGGTTTCTATTTCTTGGGCGAGTTTGACTAATTCCAAAATAATTGTTTTTGGTAAAATATCAGGTAGTTCTAAATCATCAATAGAGGTATTAATTTCTATTTCTAAATGAATCGGAGTAAATTGCCCGCCAACAACGGATTCTGCCCCTCCTGGTAAGGCTTCAATAATAATTTGTGAACCGCCATCTAAGGGGTTACGAGTAAATATTACCCCGGCGACTTCACTGGCTAAATAGGGTTGAATTAATACGGCTATTCCCATATCAGGAAGTTGTTGATTTTGACGATAGGAAATGGCTTCTGGAGTCCAATAGGATTGACGACATTGAATAATTGCCTCGTGTAATTCTGAAGCGGAATAAACAGGGCCAATGGTTTGATATTGTCCCGCGGCTGAAGCATAGTTACTATCTTCTCCCACCGCAGATGAACGGACAATTAAGGGAAAATTAATCGGATCAATTTCTTTTTTACAAGAAATATTTACATCTTCTAAACGGTTAATTGCTGGCAAAATCCATCCTAAAGTAACTTTAAATCCTGCCCGTTTTAATTCACTTAATCGGGTGGCTTTTTCGCCATATTGTTTAATATTTAGTTTATTTTCTAAAGCAAAAAACTGTTGTTTCATATACAATCCTAAATCATCTTTTTGAGCTAAATTAATCATCACTAATTCAATAGATAACCCCATAACTGCCACCAATTCCCCAGGAGACAAAGGAGGAGATTCAGGGGTTTGATGCCAAAACCAGACCCAAAATGGCCCACTTAAACACCCTAAACGGGAAGCCCAAAGTCGGGAGGAATATTTAGAAATTGGCAATAATAAATAACTGAATCTCCAGATGAATAATCCGGTGATTCCGCTACTAATCGCAATAATTGGAGAATAAACTAATATTCCCCAGGTTGCATTGGTAACTCCGCCTCCTTTAGCAACAAAATATCGTCCTGCGACTAATAAAATTAAACTCACCAGTTGCCAAACTGGAGCATTTGGGAATAAAATCTTAGCAGTAATAACTGGAATAATTCCTCGTGCTATTTCTAGGATAACAGCAATAATTCCCGCTTGTTTTCCTCCTTGATAAAAAGCGGCGGAAACGCTAATATTTCCTGTGCCTAATTCTGATAATTTTTTGCCAGATAGGAGTCGGACAACCCAACCCGTTAGGGGTAATGTCCCCAAACTAAAGCTACCTGCTAATAGTAATACAATCACCCAAAAAGACATCAGAAATATTCTCCGGTAATCAGTAAGACCTTCAGCATCAGATCCTAGGGTTAATTGGGGTAGGATGTCATCAATAGAATCTTTAACATTTAATTAACCAAAAATGAGATAATAGTCAAGGTATCATTATAATTAAGGAAAAATCAACATTATGGCAAGTAGTAATACTCTATGGATTCCGATTGCAGTGCTGATTGTCGGATTTGTAGCGGCGGTGGGTATTGGATCAATTGCTTGGTATAACTCCAAGCGTCCCCCAGGTTGGGAAGATAAACAAAGACCGGATTATGTTCCTGAAGTGAATCAAGAAGATGAGAATAAATAAGGGTTAAGATTAATTTAACCATAAAGACAAAAAAATACATAGAGCTTTTCAATATCCTCGGAACTTATTGATCTGCTTTTAAGAGGAAAGTCGGGAAGAATACTCGCTTTTCCCGACTTTCAACTAAAAGCAATGGTCTTGAACAATTCTCCTCCAGCAATCAAATTTAAGGGCAAATTAACAAGGATTTAGTTTTTCTTACCCTTGGGAAATTGGTTGATTTGGGCTGACCCATAAAAGATGAGGGAATTGTTTTGAATTCGCAATCTATCTACTTTTAATTGGGTTCCATCTAAGGCAAATTTGTCCAGATCTAATAAATCATTAACATGGTTGACTAGGGCTTGACTGAGGTTAATTTCCTCCTGGTTTCCGCTATATTGAACGTCAATAAATTGGATTTTCCGACGATCTTCCACCTCGACTTGAGTGGTGAAATCAACTTGGACGGGTTCTTCTGCATTTCCGAGTAAAATTCCCGATTGAATTCTAAGATTTTTCTCAGGAGTAACTGTCATCAGGGTTTTTGTAAAGGTTAAGGATTCTCCCTGATATTGCAAGCGCTGGAGTTTTTCTACCACAAAGGGTGTGTTAAAAGAGTCTGTCAAGTCCTCTTCGGTTAATACCACCCGCAAACTAGCTTGAGTGGGTTGTCGTAACTTGACTTGACCTGTAAAAATCGCGCTGAAATCAATGGACACCGCCTGCACATAGAGTTCCATGACAGCAATGCGGAGGCCATTGTACATCAGCATCCCGTTACCGATAAAATCGAAACCATCGACGCTTCCCTGCAAAAGCTTGGCTACAGGTTCCGCCCGAACGTTGGCTTCAATTTTTTCAGAACGTTTGAATAAAGCTGCGATCGCAGCCCCAACCACCTTACTGACAAGGCGATCGCCACTTTGATTCTGAAAAGAAGTGCTTCCAAACAAAGCCTGTACCATTCCTATTGCTCGTTAGCTGACTTCCCTATTATAACTTTTTATAAAGTTTTATAACAATTAGTAATGCTTATCAACAGAATAAGGAGGAGCGGGGGTGCGGTGGGATCAGAACAGGGAAGAGTGAATTCGTTTGCTGGACTTATAAGTATAGCAGTCGCCAGACCTATTAGGACAAAGAGTGATGCAGCAAAGCTAGACGGTGAAATCTTTTCCTCCCAGATCCGGCGTTCCCTGTTCTCGTTCGACCGTTCGACTGGCTCACGGCTCACGACGCAGCCTGTTCCCTGCTATAAGTGTCTTAACTGTAATGCGTAGTGCTATAACTTCAACAGAGTGGCAATCTTTCTGAAATCGGGGAGATCCTTGCAACAACGAAATATGATTACCTACTTATGAGGTTAAAATCCTTAACAGTTTATCCTTCAATAAAAAATTCCCTAGCAGAACCAGGGAATGAGGATAATATAGGTTTATTGAGCTCGGAAAATATTAATGAATTAACTCAATAGCTCGTTTCGTCAACGCCTCAGAAGTAATACCATTAAATGCCATTAACTCCCCTGCGCTGGCGGTGGTTTCCCCCCGTTTCCAAGCGAAAGTATCCCGCTTAGAATTGCTGCGTAACATAATCGGTTCTAACATCAAACTGGAACCACCTGTTACTCCAATTAACGCATCTCCAGCAAACAGTTGATTAAAGGTTTCATCACTGGCAAAATTGTTATCGGGTTCGGAACAAGTCTCGGATAAAACATCGTGAGAACGATATAAACGCCGAGGGTTAATAATAGAAACAATTCGCACTCCAATCCCTTCAGTTTCTAAAAATGCCGCCGCTTCAAACACCGGAATTAAGGTCATATCCCCAATCACCGCAAACACCACGGTTTTATCCCCTGGAACTTCCTGTAAGACCACCGCCCCATCTTTTAACCCTTGATCAGCTTGCTCAAAGGTGGTGCGGATGGGTAAGGGGGACTTACTGGCGGTGATAATAATGCTCTTATTTTTAGTATTTAAAGCCCAATTATAGCACACTTGAATGCTATTGGCGTCGGGAGGAAACACCGGAAAAACGTTCCCACTTCGCATCATAGCTGCGAAATAAGCCTCAATTTCAGGCCGTTGATGTGTCCAACCATTGCGACCCTGTTCTAAGGCTCCGGCGGTGAATAAACACACCGTTGAGGGGGTAGGACGTCGTAACTCAGCCATAGCTTGAGCTACGGTTTGCAAAACTGGCACACCGTTAATCGCAAAAGACTCATAAGAACACCATAATGTTCGGGCTCCTAATAGGGATAATCCCACCGCTAACCCGGCACAAGCATCTTCGCTTAAGGGTTCATAAACTTGCCCTTGGGGTTGTTGAAAATAAATATTATCCGTTGTTGGGTGAATAATCTTTAATCCCTGGTTAATATTGTTAATTCCCGAAGCCGCATTTCCATCGGCATTGGTAACAATAAAATGGGGATCTTTTTGCCCAACATGAACAACTAACGCCCCCATTGCCGTTGTTGAAACCTTGGGATCACCGCCAACAGCATATTCTTCTAGGGGTAATTCTCCCAGATCCGCTAAATGGTAATCAAACTCTGTGACAACGGTTTTGGCTGCTGGGCCACCACTAGAACGCTCTAAATTTGTCCGCACTAATTCCCAAGCCGCCACAGGTAAGGCCCGTTCTTTTAAAGCGTTAATAATATGGGGACTATCTAAGGTATCCCCTGGATAAAGATTATGGGATTTTGCACCCAGGGCGTGAACTCCCGCTCCTTTCAATTGTTTAATAATAAACACGGTTAATTTACCCCCTAAAGCCGATTTTGCAGCTTTATCCATTGCCACTAAAATTGCTTGGGTAAATTCAATTCGTTTATTAATAGAAAAGGCGGTACTATCAACATAATTACCCGCTTGATTTTGATCATCAAAATCTTTCGCATCGACTAAAATCACTTCTGAAAATCCATTTCCTTTCCAGTAAGCAATCATTTCTGCATTGGTTTTCGTAGAAACCATGCTATGATGCTCTTGACTGTAACCATTCCAAACCAACACAGGCAAGAAATTAGTCACTTCAGGATAGGCGGTATGGAAGTGCATCATGCTACTCATGGGGTACGGTTCCCCCATGCCCCCATCGCCGAGAGTGAAGGGAAATAGGACGTTCCGGTGTAACAGGGCTGCGGCCATGGCAAAATGTTGTCCCTGTCCCAACGGCCCGGCGGGGTTGAGCAAGCCAGGAATAAAGCCAGAAAGGTGGCCAAGTAGTCCATGTTTTTCGCGAAAGCGATCGCGCAATTGTTGGACGGTGACAATTCCCATATCCTCCAGGGAGCGATCCAAGAAGACCGCACTATAAAATCCTGGGGCATGGTGTCCCACTTCTGTCATAATATTTTTATGACCCAGCATCACCAAGGCCGCATAAGCTTCCACACTAGAAGCAAATCCCCCTGGGTGTCCAGAGGCTTTACTGGCGGTGACTTGTAAGGTCAAATAACGCAGGGCATCGGCATAGAGTAAGGTTTGATAGGCAGCCTTAGTATCATGGGCATCGGAAATTGATACAGTATTTTCAGCAATAATTGGGCTATTCCCATAGCGGTCGAATTCGGGGAAACTGTCTTTAAAATACTGAATTCCTTGACAAAATTCTGGTATTGTTGTTGTCATATTTAATCCCTTCTCGGTCATTCTAATTTTTTGAGTTAAGATTTATTTTACAATTGCTTGTCCCTAAAAATGATTTTATTTTTGAAACCGATAAATAAATTAAAATCATTGATGTCAATGAATAGAGAGAAAATTAGTTTACTATTGGGGTCTCCGGGGAGTATTTAAACCTGGTTGCAAAATTTTTGTATATAGTTAATATAGAAGAAACGATAACCTAATTTGATCACTCTGAAACTTTGATTATGAATACACAACTTCCTCCCGCATCCCCACGTCCAGCTTTTCAAGAAAAAGTATATTGGATTTCTGATCCGCTTAATTATATGGATACCCATACCCAAAAATATGGGGATATTTTTAGTAATTATATTCTGGGGGCAAAAACTCCTTGGGTTTTCGTGAGTCATCCCCAAGCCATTCAGAAAATTTTAACCGATGATATCTTTGAAGCTCCAGGTGCTTTTAATAAAATTTTACAGCCTTTAACCGGAGATAATTCTATCTTTATGTTAGAGGGCGATCGCCATAAACGAGAACGGAAATTATTAATGCCCTCTTTTCATGGGGAAAGAATGCGAGATTATGGGGAATTAATCACAGATATTACCCAAAAAGTCATCGGTCAATGCTCCGAAGGACAGTCTTTTACCGCCCGAGAAACCCTGCAAGCAATTTCTTTAGATGTGATTTTAAAAGTGGTTTTTGGGGTCTATGCAGGAGAACGATATAGTCAGTTAAAACGTTTGTTATCAGGAATATTAGACGTTTTTAAATCTCCTTTCAGTTCTAGTTTTTTATTCTTTCCTATTTTACAACAAAATTTAGGCTCTTGGAGTCCTTGGGGATATTTCTTAAAACAACGTCAAGAAATTGATGAATTATTATATACCGAAATTCGAGAACGTCGTGAAAACCTCGATGAATCTCGTAAGGATATGCTGCATTTAATGATGGCTGCCAGGGATGAAGAAGGCAACCCGATGACGGATCAAGAATTACGAGATGAATTATTAACCTTATTATTTGCTGGGCATGAAACCACAGCTACGGCAATGTCCTGGGCTTTATATTGGATTCATAGCCAGCCAGAAGTCCATAAAAAACTAATTCAAGAGTTAAAAAGTTTACCTGAAAATGCTGAGGGAATGGATATTTTTCGCTTACCCTATTTAACAGCAGTTTGTCAAGAAACCTTGCGAATTTATCCCGTGGCAATGTTAACATTTGCTCGAACCAATAAAGAATCTGTCGATTTAATGGGTTATCAATTACCGCCAAAAACTCCAGTAGTCGGCTGTATTTATTTAACCCATCGACGGGAAGACTTATATCCGCAAGCAGATCAATTTAAACCGGAACGCTTTTTAGAACGTAAGTTTTCCCCCTATGAATTTCTTCCCTTTGGAGGAGGAAGTCGTTTATGTATAGGAATGGCTTTAGCTCAATATGAAATGAAGTTAGTCTTGGCTACAATTTTGTTGAATTATGAGTTAAATTTGTGGGAAAAACAACCGGTAAAAGCGGTACGTCGAGGGGTAACTTTAGCCCCCAAAGGCGGGATTAAAATGCAACTACTAAAGAAACTTCCACTTCATATTATTTTTTAAGATCCCGAATGAAATCTTGATAAAATTTTGCATGGGAACCTGTAAAATTATCCATATTTTTATTGGTTAAATATCCTCTGGATTTAGTATGGGGATTTTCAACATAACTATAGATGGATTTTGGATAATTTGGATCTTCATGCCATCTAATATTAAATGCTGCATATTTCGGAAAAAATTGCATCTCAGCATAACCTTTAATCTGATCATATATCCACCAAGCTAATGCTGTCCAGTCTTTAGTCCGTTCATAATAGGGAATAAAAGAAGTGACAATAATACAAGCCGTTGCTCCCATATAACCATTTTTATCTCGTCTATCCCAAATATGAGCCGCATAATTGCTTTCATTTGAGGCACAATTATATCGACCTACGCCTTTAGCATTCACTTCACAAGACCGATAAGCCGAACGAATACTAATTCTTCCGAGGGCATCTTGTAGAGGTTCTAGTACATTTTCACAGAGGTTTTTTCCGGCTGCGATCGCTAATTCTGGATCATCGGGTATATTAGGAATACCCTCTATTTGAGAAATTTCTGAGTATAGAAATTCCCGCATAAAAAAACTTTTAGAAAGTTGTACCCGTCCGAGTTCTTCTAACGCTTTAACAGTTTCTGGTTTTCTCATAGCATTATTCATTTCATCCATCATTTATTTGAAGGATTTTATGCCCAGATTATTACAAATTTGCGGATAAATTCTTTACGCTTCATACCGCTATTTTTTCTTCTTGGTAATTACCATTAGCAGCATTAATAGCATCTTGGCGATTAAATTCTAATGCCTCTTCCAACGTAGTTTTAAGACTTGCCAATAATTGATCACGGGAAGATTCTTGACAATTCACTCCTGGAATTTCTTCAATCCAGCCAATCCACCAATTCCCATCTTGTTTAATAATTGCCGTATAGGTATTGCTCATATTTAGCCTATTTTACATTGCTCTTAGGGTACAAATTAAAACATAATCCCAGTATAACTGATTTGGTTCTGAGTTGGTATGGGGCGATCGCTATTTTTAAAAGATGTATAATACCTTGGTCTGTAGGGATGTGATGTGATCGCGCTATACTAGATTAACAACGATTAGGAGGATATAGCCCATGTCTTTTGAGATTAAATTGAGTGAAGAATTTGTTAAAATTCAAAAAATATTAGAAAATTTACAGGATTTACAAGAGTTAAGAACAGCACAGCAAGAAGAACAAGAAAGTCCTACTTTTTCTTTAGATGAAGTTAAGCAAATATTGAATTTATCTTAGTTTAAATCGGAAACCGAGAAACTGGGTTTCTGAAAACCCCAGGAGGAATTAAAATGGTTTGGAATTTTGCTGAAGGAATGATAACAGCAATTCAAGGATTTTTTGCACCGCAAACAGTGGTAGCGATGGCGCAACGACAAAATACAATTGATCAAATTGAAACTCAGTTTTATTTAGAAGCAAATCGCCAAGAATTTCAGGCAGAATTAGAAGGTTATAGAATAGCTTCTCAATTCAACTTACAAGAACGTCAACAAACTTTTCAAGCGTCTTTAGAAGGGTTAAAAATTGATGCTCAATTTGCCATGCAAACCAGGGGGCAAGAATTTCAAGCCGATTTGGAAGGGGTAAGACAAAAATTCAATCGAGAACTTGAAGACTATCGCCAATTTTGCGAAAATGCGCGACTGCAAAAACGACAAGATTTTGAAGCCGAACAGTTAGCAAGACGCTTACAACATGAACAACGATTAGAAGAATACCGTCGGGAAACTCAACTAACATTATCTCGCGTTCAATTATTAACTGCGATAGAACTCGCCGATGATCAAGCAATTCGAGACACTTTTCCCCTAAAAACTCCAGCTATAGTGATTTTAGATGCTTACAAAATCTATCAAGAAAATTATCGGAATATTCCGCTTTTAGTGATTATTTCACCTCCAGTATTAGAGTTTGAAAAATTTCCCAATGCTTCCCAAGGTTTTAGTAAAATAGAAGATTCCTTAACAGATCAAGTGCAGGAATTTTGCAAATATTATCCCCTCACCAGTCAGGAAAGACCTGTCAGATATCAAGGTGCAGATTGGGAAAGCAAATCTTCTCATGGTAAGATTGCAGTGGATATTTTGCATCATGTCCTTAAATCAATTCCTACTGTGGTTTTAGAGTCTAAAGTTGATGGGGATTTGCTACGGATTTATTTAGCAGGTTGGGATATGCTAGAAAAAGTCCCTCATTATGAAAAAGTGCTGACGGTTCCCTGGAAAGAGGTTTTGTATCCCATCGCCCGCAAATATGCCCAAGAGTGGCGAGAGTACCGAATGAAGTTATTAGAAAAAGGCAGAAGTTTAGAGGATCTGAAGCGACGGGGTGGGGATGATGAACTGAATCTTTTAATTTTAGAAGAAGAGGAAGAAGACCGTGAGTTTGGCAGAAGCGGTCAGCATGATTATAAATACAATGTGCGCGAAGATAAATATATTCGAGAACTGGCGCAATTTTTAGGGATTTGCCATTGTATTTTAGTGGGTTTGATGGCCGATCGCTATCATTTTTCCCATGCTGATGTGCGTCCGAAATTGCCAGAACTATTGCCGGGATTATTGGAAAAAGTGCCGAGTGAAAGTTTGAATCAAATGCTGGTGGGTGAGATTGTTTCCAGCTATCAAAATCTCTATCAATTAGCAGGATGCGATCGCCCTCATCTGATTCCCGATTTATATTTAGATTTAGCCCAGAGTTTGAGTTATTTACCCGATCAATCTTGGGCCAGAAAACAGATTAAGTATTCGATAAAAGTTTGGCTGATGTTGAGAAATCGGGTTTCTTCTATTGAAGAAAAAAAACCGGGTTTGTTGGAGTTATTAGAGGCTGTTACATCAGCTTTGACGGTGGGGGATAAAGAATATTTGGAAAAGCTGAATGGGTGTTTGGAGGCTGTTGGGGAAAGTCAACACCAGGAAATGATTCGGGTGGCGATGCAGCGCCAAGAAGCGGAATACAAACGTCAACTGGAAGCTGAACGTCAGGAACAACTGGAAGCTGAACGTCAGGAACAACTGGAAGCTGAACGTCAGGAACAACTGGAAGCTGAACGCCAGGAACAACTGGAAGCTGAACGTCAGGAACAACTGGAAGCTGAACGTCAGCGACAACGAGAAATTGAGCGCAAACGCAAGCTAGAAAATGCCTCAGTTGCTTGCACCCTGACTGGGCATTCCGGCTGGGTTAAGTCCCTCGCCATCAGCCCGGATGGGCAAATTCTTGTCAGTGGTAGTGATGACAACACGATTAAGATTTGGCAGTTGAGTACGGGCGAAGAACTTCGCACCCTGACTGGGCATTCTGACTCGGTTAATTCCGTCGTCATCAGCCCAGATGGGCAGACTGTTGTGAGTGGTAGTAGTGACAAGACGATTAAGATTTGGCAGTTGAGTACGGGGCAGGAACTCCGCACCCTGGAAGGGGATGGCTTGATTAATTCTCTAGCCATCAGCCCGGATGGGCAAATTCTTGTCAGTAGCAGTCATACTGTTGTGAGGAGCGGTTATTACAATTCTGAGTCTCATACTGTTGTGATGGGCAATGATTACAATACAATCAATAAAATTAAGATTTGGCAGTTGAGTACGGGGCAGGAACTCCGCACCCTGAAAGGGGATTGCTTAATTAATTCCCTCGCCATCAGCCCAGATGGGCAGACTGTTGTGAGTGGCAGTGATGACAACACGATTACGGTTTGGCAGTTAAGTACGGGGCAGGAACTTCGCACCCTGACTGGGGCTGGCTCGATTAATTCCCTCGCCATCAGCCCCGATGGGCAGATTCTTGCGAGTAGTCATACTGTTATGGGTTCTATGGGTTGTTTGTTTGACACCACGATTAAGATATGGCAGTTGAGTACGGGCGTAGAACTTCGTACCCTCACTGTGGATTTTGAATTGGATATTATTTCCCTCGCCATCAGCCCGGATGGGCAGACCCTTGTGATTGGTGGTGATGGCACGATTACGATTTGGGATTTGAGTACGGGGCAGGAACTTGGCACCCTGACTGGGCATTCTGACTCGGTTAATTCCGTCGCCATTAGCCCTGATGGGCAGACCCTTGTGAGTGGCAGTGCTGACAACACGATTATGATTTGGCGGGTGGTGTGACCCAGACTCCGAGAAACCGGGTTTCTGCAATAACCTTTGTTTCCCAACCGAGATTAATTGAGAAACCCGGTTTCTGACCTCCAGCAGCGCTCCAATTGCTATTTAATCTAACTTATTTCATGTTATCATAAAATCACTTGAGAGCAGAAGGAAATGATCATGCAAACCCAAGAAAAATCAGCTATCGAAAAGCTACCACAAACAGAGAAACGCTATTACACGCCGGAGGAATATCTGGCATTAGAAGAAACTGCGATCGACAAAAGTGAATACCATGATGGGGAGATAGTAACAATGACAGGCGGAACAACCAACCACAACAAACTCGCACTGAATTTTTGCCGCAAATTTCCTTTGACTATAAAGGAGCAAAATTATGAGATATTTATCAATGATGTGCGTCTGTGGATACCCCAAACTCGCCGTTATGTCTATCCCGATATCATGGTAATTCAAGAAGAACCAATCTATCAAGAAAATAACCAAACAGTTGTAACAAATCCTCTGGTAATTATTGAGGTTTTATCCAATTCAACTAAAAACTACGATCGCGGTAATAAATTCTTCTTTTATCGCTCAATCCCTACCTTTAGAGAATACATTTTGATTGACCAATATAGCTATCATATTGAGCAATTTGCTAAAAACTCTAAGAGCAAATGGGAATTAACAGAATATGATTCAGAAGACTCTGTATTAACCCTAGAATCCGTAGAATTTCAAATACCAATGAGAGATATTTACCAACGAATTAATTTTGAGGCTAACGCAGAAGAAGTAAACGAGCTAACCGATGAAATCCAACAATAAGAAACCCTGTTTCTCAGACCCACGCGACTATATCTAGTTGTTATAATAGATAGACCTGAGCATTAAAATCGCCAATGTATGACAGCAAAAATAAACATCAGCAACTTGGGTAATTCCTTAGCTTTGCCAATACCGGACTATATTGTAAAATTTTTCAATCTGAAAGCAGATAATTCAGTAATTTGCCGTATAGAAAATGGAAAAATAGTCATATCTTATTTGAAAATATGACCTCCTAGAAACCGGGTTTCTGCGATCACCTTTGCTTCCTAACAGAGATTTATGGAGAAACCCGGTTTCTGACCTCCATCGTGCTCCGAGAAACCGGGTTTCTGTCATAACTTTGTTTCTCAACCAAGAGATAACTTAAGAAACCCGGTTTCTAACACTTAACTTCCGCCAACCCGCGCCACATCACGGGAATTTGCTTCAAACGCCGCCGTTAACGCTTCATCCCCCGTTAAACCGGATTTTTCAGCCTCTTTTAATGCTTCCAAAACCCGCTTATAATCCCGTGGAATCACCTTAACAAAAGTCGGAATCATTTCCGTCCAATTTGCCAAAATTTTCAGCGCTTTTTGACTCTTGGTATACTCCGCGTGTTTAGCAATTAATTGGTAAACCTGATTAATTTCTTCCGGGTCTTCCAACTTTTCTAAATCCGCCATGGACGTATTGCAACGGGTGGCAAAATCGCCAGTTTCATCAAAGATATAAGCAATACCGCCACTCATCCCCGCCGCAAAGTTCCGTCCGGTCGCACCCAGGACAACCACCTTACCTCCGGTCATATATTCACAACCGTGATCTCCCACGCCTTCCACAACGGCATTCACGCCGGAGTTACGCACCCCAAAACGTTCACCCGCTAACCCTCGGATATAGACTTCCCCAAGGGTTGCGCCATATAACGCCACATTCCCGATAATAATGTTATCTTCAGGGATAAAAGTGGAAATTGCTGGTGGATAAATAATAATTTTACCTCCGCTTAATCCCTTGCCCACATAGTCGTTAGCATCCCCTTGCAATTCTAAGGTCACACCCTTGGGTACAAAAGCCCCAAAACTTTGACCCGCACTACCTTGGAAATGCAGATGCACCGTATCTTCCGGTAAACCGTGCCAATGGTTTTTGGTGATTTCATTGCCTAAAATCGTTCCCACCGCCCGGTTAATATTTTTAATCGGTAAGGTAGCCTCAACCTTCTCACCATTCTCAATAGCGGGTTTACACAGATCCAGTAACACGGTGATATCCATAGATTTATCTAAACCGTGATCCTGGGGAATTTGACAATAACGGCCGATATCCTCCCCAACTTCCGGTTGATAGAGGATTTTCGAGAGGTCAATACCCTTGGCTTTCCAATGGTCAACGGCTTTCTTGCCTTCCAAAATATCCGTCCGTCCCACCATTTCAGTTAAGGTGCGGAAACCCAACTGTGCCATGATTTCTCGGACTTCCTGGGCGATGAACTTCATGAAATTAACGGTATACTCAGGATCACCCGAAAAGCTTTCCCGCAGTTGGGGGTTTTGGGTGGCGATACCCACAGGGCAGGTATTCAGGTGGCACACCCGCATCATAATACAACCCAAGGTAACTAACGGGGCTGTTGAAAAGCCGAATTCCTCCGCCCCTAACAACGCGGCTACCACCACATCCCGGCCGGTTTTCATCTGACCATCGGTTTCAACAGCAATGCGCGATCGCAAATTATTCAACACCAGGGTTTGATGGGTTTCTGCCAAACCCAACTCCCAAGGGAGTCCGGCGTGTTTAATCGAAGTTTGGGGAGACGCCCCCGTACCCCCATCAAAACCGGAGATTAATACCACATCGGCATGGGCTTTAGCAACCCCGGCGGCAATGGTTCCAACTCCGACTTCCGAGACTAATTTCACACTAACCCGCGCTGCCCGATTCGCATTTTTCAAATCGTGGATTAATTCGGCTAAGTCCTCAATAGAATAAATATCGTGGTGAGGAGGGGGGGAAATCAAACCCACGCCGGGGGTAGAATGGCGGACTTTGGCAATAGGCGGATAAACCTTGCGTCCGGGGAGTTGTCCCCCTTCTCCGGGTTTTGCGCCTTGTGCCATTTTGATTTGAATTTCCTTGGCTTGGGAAAGGTACAAACTCGTCACCCCAAACCGACCGGAGGCGACTTGCTTAATAGCGCTATTTTTCGAGTCCCCTTGTTCGTTTGTCCAGGTATAACGTTCTGGGTCTTCGCCGCCTTCTCCTGTGTTAGACTTACCACCAATCCGATTCATGGCGATCGCTAAGGTTTCATGGGCTTCCTTAGAAATCGAGCCATAACTCATCGCCCCGGTTTTAAAGCGCTTCATAATTGCTTCAATGGGTTCGACTTCTTCTAATAGAATCGGTTGACGATCTTTAAATTCCAATAAGCCGCGCAGGGTAAAATATTTTTGGTTTTGCTCATTCACTAACTGGGCGTATTTTTTGAACAATTCATAATCTCCCAGGCGCACTGCTTTCTGTAAAGAATGAATCGCTTCCGGGCTTAATAAATGGGCTTCTCCTTCCTTACGCCATTGATATTCACCACCCACATCTAGGGTATGGGTTTTATCTCCGGGTTGGTTGGGGAAAGCGTGGGTATGGCGGATAATTGCTTCTTGAGCAATAATATCTAAATCAGCGCCTTCAATCCGGGTAGCTGTCCAACTAAAGTATCGATCAATCACTGATTGATTTAAACCAATGGCTTCAAAAATTTGGGCACCACGATAACTTTGTAAAGTGGAAATACCGATTTTTGAAGCAACTTTAACCACCCCTTTTGTGGCGGCTTTGACATAATTTTTGCAAGCGGTTTTATAGTCCACACCGACTAATAATCCTTGCTCGATCATGTCGTGGATACTTTCAAACGCCATATAGGGATTAATCGCACCACAGCCATAACCGACTAAAAGGGCATAATGATGGACTTCTCGCGGTTCACCGGATTCTAAAATAATTCCTACCCGGGTGCGAGTCCCCTGACGAATTAGATGGTGATGTAAACCGGATACCGCTAATAAAGCCGGGATGGGGGCATTGTTGGAATCAACACCGCGATCGCTCAAAACTAACAGGTTCACCCCGGCTGCAATTGCTTCGTCAGCCTGGGCAAAAATCCCTTCCATGACCGCTTCTAACCCTTTTACCCCATCTTTGGGGTTAAATAGAATTGGCAGGGTAACGGCTTGAAAACCGTCTTCATTAACAAATTTGAGTTTAGCTAATTCTTCGTTACTCAGAATGGGGCTTTTGAGTTCGATCAGGTGGCAACTTTCCGGTTCGGGTTTTAATAAGTTGCGTTCAGACCCGATAGTAGTTTCGGCTGAGGTGATAATTTCTTCCCGAATGGAGTCAATAGGGGGGTTTGTTACCTGAGCAAACAGTTGTTGAAAATAATCATAAAGCAGTTTCGGGCGATCGGATAACACCGCCAACGGGGTATCAGTTCCCATCGAACCCACCGCCTCAACGCCATCCCGCGCCATTGGCGTTAATAATAGGCGCAGATCCTCGAAGGTATAACCGAAAGCCGTTTGTAGCTGAACTAACCCATCCGTAGACGCACCATCGCTGGTTTCTACGGGGTCTTTCAGGTTGGCTAATTCCACCATATTCTGGTTGATCCAGTCCCGATAGGGCTGTTCCGTAGCGATTTTAGCCTTAATTTCCTCATCGGCAATGATCCGCCCCTGTTCCATATCCACCAGGAACATCCGCCCGGGTTGTAACCGACCTTTATGGGCCACCCGCTCCGGTTCAATAGGTAGGACTCCGGCCTCGGAGGCCATAATCACCAAATCATCCTTAGTGACATAATAGCGGGAGGGTCGTAAACCGTTCCGGTCAAGGACAGCACCCATCATTGTGCCATCGGTAAAGGCAATAGAAGCCGGGCCATCCCAAGGTTCCATTAAGCAGGAATGGTATTCATAGAAGGCCTTTTTCTCGTCACTCATGGACTCGTGGGCCGTCCAAGGTTCGGGGATCATCATCATCACCGCATGGGGAAGCGATCGCCCTGCCAAGACTAACAATTCTAGGGCATTATCAAAAATAGTAGAATCGCTACCGTTAATATTAATTACGGGTTTAATTTTTTTCAGATCCTCCCCAAACAATTCCGACTCAAACATCGACTGGCGGGCGGTCATCCAGTTAATATTGCCTCGCAGGGTATTAATTTCGCCGTTATGGGCAATATAACGATAGGGGTGGGAACGTTCCCAACTGGGGAAAGTATTGGTACTGAAGCGCGAGTGAACCAACGCTAAGGCACTTTCCATATCGGGATCATGGAGTTCGGGGTAATAATCACCCACCTGTACAGGCATCAACATCCCCTTATATACCATTGTCCGACAGGAGAGACTCGACAAATACAAATAGGTGTCAACTTGTGTCACCCGGATCTCAGTATGGGCCCGTTTACGGATCACATACAGTTTCCGTTCAAAGGCCAAATCATCAACTAAGCCCGAACCCCGTTGAATAAACACCTGCTGCATGAAGGGTTCACTCATTTTAGCGGTATTTCCCAGGGAGGAGTTATCCGTCGGTACGTCCCGCCACCCTAAGACCTGTTGACCTTCATCCGCCGCAATTTTCTCAAATATCCGGCGACCGCTTTCCCTGGCGTTGGTATCGGGGGAAGCGTACATCATCCCGACGCCATACTGACCGGGTGCGGGGAGGGTAATATTCTCCGCCGCGGCCACTTTTTTCAGGAACTTGTGGGGGAGTTGCATTAAAATTCCCGCCCCGTCACCCGTATTGGTTTCCGCACCACAGGCGCCGCGATGGTCGAGGTTGAGGAGAATAGTTAACCCCTGTTCCACAATATCGTGGGACTGTTTACCTTTCATCTGCACAATAAACCCGACCCCACAGGCGTCGTGTTCAAATTGTGGATCGTATAAACCCTGTTTTTCGGGGAATGTGTGAGTATTCATGGCAGTCAATTTCAGGTTATGAATGTAGATACCTAGGGCTTTACAGTCTCCGAGGGCAACAAAGGCCCATTAAGGGAGGGAAAAACCTATTATGTCAGCTTACCTTGGTTCAGGGGAGTTGTGGGGGAGTTAGGGGGGTTGGGGAAAACAAAAAATTGTTCTGTTTGTTGGGATACATTTGGACTAAATAGAATGATGCCGAGGTAAAATTAGGTAGATTACTAACAAGTTAAAAACTTATGGATAACAATAATAAACAGGTTTACAATTATACAGTGATTCTGCAAAAAGAACCCGAGGTCGGTTATCATGCTTTTTGCCCTATTCTAAAAGGTTGTCATTCTCAAGGAGATTCTTTTGAAGAAGCGATCGATAATATTACAGAAGCGATTGAATTATATATTGAAAGTTTAAGGGCTGATGATCAGCCAATTCCTAGAGAAGATTTAATTGTTAAGCCCTTAAGGATCTTAGCATGAGTAATTTTCCAAGCGTCAAAGCTAAAGACTTTATCAAAGTTATCGAAAATTTGGGTTCTAATTCATCCCCCAAAAATAATCAATAAGACCCAGAAAATAATCCAGAATCTATTGAATCTAATCCCAAATTTCTTGAACTTTAAACCGTAGTAAGCCCTTCAGGGCTTTCTGAGTCCTAAAGGACTCACTACAAACAATTACACAATTCCAGTTAATGGGACTTAAACAAAAATAAGGAGCTAAATATAGCAATCCGCGCCGAGGTTGTGGAAAAATTCCATACTGATATGTTAATCTAGGTATGTTAATTAAGCAAAAGGAAAAAGCATTGTTAAGCGAATATCATAGAAAAAAGTTACTGCATCACTTTTACTGTCTGGATGCAGATAGTTCGGGCTTCATTGGCAAAGAAGATGCTGAGATCTTTGCTGAGAGATTTGCCCGGCTCCGTAGCGCAGAGCTTGGTTCAGATATTCACAAAGATTTGTTGTTTAAGTGGCTTGATGTTTGGGAGAATTTTTGGTCTAAAGCGGATTTGGATGGAGATGGTAAGGTTAATCCCGAAGAATTTTGTCAGGGCATAGAAGAAGCGGTTTCAAATCCAGATTACAACGACCCTTTAATAGAGACTTTGTTTGACATTGTTGATTTAGACAGTGATGGTCACATCTCACAACAAGAGCATCGTCTCTTTTTCAGTGTGTTTGACCTAGATGCTGAAAAATCAGCTTTTGTCTTCTCCAAACTTGATATCGACCAGGACGGCATTCTCTCTAAAAAAGAGTTTGTTTCTGCTAAGAGAGAATTTCTAACTGAAAAGGAACCCGGTGCTGTAGGTAACTGGTTTTGGGGTTCTGTGGAGTAATGCACGCCATGATTGTGGGGGAGTTAGGGGGGTTGGGGAAAACAAAAAATTGTTCTGTTTATTGGTATACATTTGGAGCTAAAGTTCTCTATTTGGATCTAAAGTACGCTGTTCTTCTAAAACCTTTCTAACCAATTTTGCAAAGCTATATTAATCAGATTTTCTAGTTGACTCAGAGGTTCTATAGAATCTGTTACCTGGATAAACTTTTCAAAGTCTTTATACCGATAGGATTGATCAGAGGTTGATTTTATGGAAATTAGAAAATCAACCTCAATTATTTCTAAGTTGCTGCTGGTAACTTGTCTTTTAGAGAAATTGCTTTATTGACTATTTCTTGAACTTTCTTTCCTTCCGTAATTAATTGATCAAAATAGCTATTAACCTTAGCAATTAACTCTTGATAAGTCTCGGCTGAAAGAGGATCTTTACCACTTAATTTCACTTCATAATATTGACAAGCTGCATATCCAACCCCTAAAAATAAGGTTGCATTAATTATTGGATTAATTGCCCAACTTGCAATCGGAGTATGTTTGAGCAAAAATCCTAAACCCATTTTGGGTAAATTATCAACTGTCAAAGTTAAAGCTAAAATTGCTAAAATCTCCTGTGTTGATTCTGGGGATTTAATATCTTGCTTATAAGCACAAGCAATTTCATAAACCATTTGAATTAATAAAGGTGTCGTTACACTTAGGTCTACCAAAAAAGTAGCTCCTGGAATTGCACCAACCATACCAGTAATTAAAGAATACAAAAGTTTTTCATTGATGACATTTTGAGCAATTTGGCTGCTTGAAAATTTTGGATAATTTTTCTTGATTTTACTAACAATAGTAAGTGCTTTTTCCGCTAGACCCATACTCAAAATACACTCTAAAATTCTTTCTTTCCAATATTCATTCCAATAGTTAATGATTTGTTGCAGTAATTGTTTAACAAATTGGTCTGATTTTTTAGTGATTCCATTAAGGATATTGGTAATTTCTTGAGTTGTATCGCCAACCGCTTTACTCGACACTTTAAGGCCAGCTTCTAAGGCTTCTAAGGTTTTTTGGATTTGTTCTAGTGTCCATTTAATATGTTCAGTAGCTGGATCTTGAATGGCTTTGACAACATCTGTCACAAACTGTCCTAATAGATTAATATCTTCCTCAACTTCCACTTCAATTTCTGTTTTTGCCAGGGAAAATCGATCACCAAAAAAATCTAATAAGATTCCCCTGGATAACGCAGAAGTTTCTATTTCATAGATGATCTCAAGCATCCGACCTTGAAAGTCTAACGCTTGCAACACAATCTTCTGTGCCTTAAACGCTCTCAAATCTCCCCCGTTTTTCAGGGGAGCGAGCTTCTTCATCATTGCCTCGATCTCGTTTTTCTTTCCCTGAATAAATTCAGGGGTCAACTCATCACCAACACCGAAAGGTACAGCCGATTTTTTTACCTTTTTTTTTATCACAGATGCGATCGCATCTAATATCTCAATACTTTTTTCGGCTGTTTTTTCAACATCCCGCATAGTAGCTTCTACTATGCGCTTTTTGTTTATTTCGGTCATATTATTAACCTCTTGGCCGAATAGCTTGTAAAGCACTTTCACCTCACAGGCTATTAGGATGCGATCGCAATGAATCAAATCATCGTCGAATTTATCAACAATCTCATCAGGTATTAATGTGATGACGACATATTCGGGGATTTTAAGCCCCTCTTTGTTAACTCCAACGAGTTGATTGGGGAATGAAACCCCGATTCTTTTAGGGAATGTCGATGGAACTAATTCCATGAATTTTTTCATTTTCTTGAAGGCGAAGACTACCGACCCTGTAGCCTCCTTCTCAGGAGAGGTTAAACAAATACCCTCCTTTCCGATGGTTAAAATGCCTTCTTCTACCTTCATAGAGAAGGACACTTTGTTTTTCTCGGTCATTTCTTTGACCAAGGTTTTTAGTCTTTTCCCGAAATCGGGAGGACAGTTGACGAGATCCCCTGTTGCCAAGATATTGAAGTGATCTATAGTTGTCCCTGGGATTACTTCCAATATTGGAGTTCGGTGGCTTATCACCTCGTATCCAGTCCGAAGGGAGAACTGTATCCCACCACTAAAGCGGTATAACTTCAATTTTCCCTTCATCCCTTTTAATGGGATAGTTTCAGGGGAAAACATTATACGTTCCCCCCTTACGGTCGTTGACGTTTTTTGCCAAGACTCGCCTTTTAGTAGGCGTAAAGCCTGTAGCCCACTGTCTTTATAGGTGGCTATGGCTAAGATGCTCCCTCCATGCACCTCTATGTGCATTTTCGACGCACCGTGATGGGTTCGGAACCACTCCGCATCCCCATCTGTCAGTTGGTCGGTTGACCATAAAAGGTCTTCCGATGATCCCAATCCTCCGCCAACAAATTGACAGGGGAGGTATATTTCTTCAGAGGATAATTTTATTTTTATTAAACCATCCTCTTTTTGAGGAATCACCTCCAATATATCTCCATCATTGGTGACTGAGGGAAAGTCTGTAGAAGAAAAAACTCCCGTCCATTCACGGGCGGGCTTTCCTTTTAACCTATCCTCTCCGTCACCCCAAGAAAATTGAACCCTCTTGGTCGAAGTATTAAAACTTAGCAGTATTTTTGACGCTGATATTGTCACCTTGGAGGAGACGAAAATTGCTTTTAATTGAGAGTATTTCATTTTTTCTGTAATTAACTATGATGCTTTTTCACAATTCATTTAGACTGGCTATAACGCAGTCACAGGAAGCCATTGACCTTATTGTCTGAAAACATAGTTTAATCCTCTTAAAATTGTTTGGGTATGCGAGACTGTCCTCAACCTCTGAGCGTTGAGTTGTGCTTGGATCAAAAAACTTGTAGGTAGCGGTATAAAATTTTATTTTACAACAAACTCAAGAAAATGAAATCACTTTTTTTCAAACCCATTAAGCAGAAATCAATATGATTCCTGAGTTAATGTCAAGTTTTCCTCACATTGAATCGCAAGGCTTGTCCACATTCGGATGATATAATAAAAAGTTGGCTTTTTATAGAACTAACTCCCCCTTCTCAACCGTAGAAGTGGGATTTTGTAGTGACTCAAATCTCCTATCAGTAGAAAACCGTAGCGTCTACCCTATTGTACCTAAAATGACAGAATCAATTCGCTTTCTGATGTGTTCTCCAGACCACTATGATGTGGACTATGTGATCAATCCTTGGATGGAGGGAAACATCCACAAATCCTCCTTTGACAAGGCTAGAGAACAATGGCAAAATTTGTACCATCTGATTAAAGATCACGCCATTGTTGACCTAGTAAACCCCGCCAAAGGTTGGCCGGATATGGTATTTACCGCCAACGCCGGGTTAGTTCTCGATAAAACCGTCGTTCTTAGTCGTTTTTATCATAAAGAACGCCAAGGAGAAGAACCCTATTTCAAAACCTGGTTTGAAAGTCAAGGATTTACCGTTCACGAACTCCCTAAAGACCTCCCCTTTGAAGGCGCTGGAGACGCATTATTTGACCGGGAAGGGCGCTATTTATGGGCAGGATATGGATTTCGGTCTGAACTCGATTCTCACCCCTTAATTGCCGAATGGCTCGATATTGAAGTCCTATCCCTGCGGTTAATGGATGAACGTTTTTATCATTTGGATACCTGTTTTTGTCCCTTAAAAGGCGGGTATTTAATGTATTATCCTCCCGCCTTTGATTCCTATTCAAATCGCTTAATTGAAATGCGAATTCCTCCCGAAAAACGGATTATTGTTGAGGAACCCGACGCCATTAACTTTGCTTGTAACACCGTCAATATTAATCAGATGGTGATTATGAACAAAGCCAGTGAAAACCTCAAAGCTAGAATCGAAGAAGCAGGTTTTACTGTCCTAGAAACTCCCCTAACTGAGTTTTTAAAAGCAGGTGGGGCTGCCAAATGTTTAACCCTGCGGGTGACTGAACCTGTAATTGTTGATCGTCATGCGGTGGTTAAAGTCGAAAGCCACACCGTCCTAATGGAAGGACATCTATTAGACGCCGGATTAATTAACCGCGCCTTGGATTTAGTTATCGAAGGTGGGGGTAGTTTCAAAGTCCTCAACTTCAATTTAGGGGAACAACGCCAAAGCACCTCTAAAGCCGAGATTAAAATTTCCGCCCCCTCCCATGAGGTGATGGAAGAAATTATCAGCCAATTAATTGATATTGGCGTGGTGTCCTTAGAAGATGACCAACGGGACGCCCGCTTACAACCCGTCGAACAAGATGGCGTTGGCCCCGATGATTTCTACGTCTCCACCATTTACCCCACGGAAGTTCGGGTTGATGGCCAATGGTTGACGGTTCAACATCAACGCATGGACGGCGCGATCGCGATTTCCGAAACCCCCAACGGCCTAGTCGCCCAATGTAAAATTCTGCGGGACTTAAAGGTCGGAGAACGGGTTGTTGTGGATGTGGTTGGTCTTCGCACCATCCGCAAAACCGAATCCAGGGAAGCCCGGAATGCACCCCAGGAATTCAGCTTTATGTCGGCTGGGGTGTCCAGTGAACGCCGGGTTGAGTTAATTGTGGAACAGGTCGCCTGGGAATTGCGCCAAATTCGCGATCGCGGCGGTAAAGTGGTGGTCACAGCCGGCCCAGTGGTAATCCATACCGGAGGGGCGCAACATTTATCCCATCTGATCCGTGAAGGCTATGTGCAGGCGTTATTAGGGGGAAATGCGATCGCGGTTCACGATATGGAACAATCGATTATGGGAACCTCCCTTGGTGTCGATATGAAACAAGGCATCGCTGTTAAAGGAGGGCATCGACATCACCTTAAAGTGATTAACAGTGTTCGCCGTTATGGGAGTATTGCCACTGCCGTTGAAAATGGCTTGGTTAAGAGTGGGGTAATGTACGAATGTGTGAAAAATAATATTCCCTTCTCCTTAGCGGGTTCGATTCGGGATGATGGCCCCCTACCGGATACCCAAATGGACTTAATTAAAGCCCAAGAAGATTATGCCGAACTTTTGCAGGGCGCCGATATGATTCTGATGCTGTCCTCGATGCTGCATTCGATTGGGGTGGGGAATATGACGCCTTCGGGAGTTAAGATGGTCTGTGTGGATATTAACCCGGCCGTTGTGACCAAACTGAGTGATCGCGGTTCTGTGGAGTCCATTGGTGTTGTTACTGACGTGGGACTATTCCTGAGTTTATTAGTCAATCAATTGGATAAATTAACCAGTCGTTACGGGGTCGTACAAGTCGGTTAATTTCATTTTGAATTAACGAAAAGTGATCACATTCAAAATTTTTGAATGTGATCCTTTCTGTTATAATCAAAAAAAATAAAGCCCGTGACGAGGATTGAACTCGTGACCTCTTCCTTACCAAGGAAGTGCTCTACCACTGAGCTACACGGGCAAAAAAAATTAATAACAAAAAACTAAAATATTATAGCTTCTAATCTTTAATTTTTTTAACTTTAGAGGTGGGCCGAGCTGGATTTGAACCAGCGTAGGCGTAGCCAGCGGATTTACAGTCCGCCCCCATTAACCGCTCGGGCATCGACCCATTTATTCAACAATTTTATATAGTAGCACGATCTCAGAAAATGTCAATGGTTTTGGCAAAAAACTTTTTTAGTCTAGGGTAAAGGGGGCTGATAACCCTAGCGTTCAGGGAGTTTACGGACTTTTTTGGTTGGGCGGGTTGGACGGGAAGAACGGGTGCGAGGCCGGCCTGTCGTGAGTTTATCAAGCGGTTGGGTGCGGCTGGGAAAATCGCTCTCATCGTAAATTTCCCCGACTAACTCCTCCAAAATATCCTCCAGGGTTACTAACCCAACGGTTCCCCCATATTCATCCACCACAATTGCCAGATGTAAGCGTTGTTGCAGCATTTCCTTGAGTAAATCCCCAACCCGTTTAGTTTCGGGGACATAAACCGGAGGACTCATGGCTTCGGTGACAGAAATGTTGTCCCGTTCCTCATCGTGGGCATGGGCTAATTGTAACGCCCGTTTCAAATGGACAATCCCGACAATTTGATCCTTTGATTCTCCCTGCACTGGAATCCGAGAATATCCCGTTTCTAGGCATAACTCAATCACTTCTGGTAAGGTAGCTTGATGGGAAATAGTTCGCATCTCAATTCGCGGTTTAACCACCTCTCGGGCGATTAAATAATCCATCATCAAGGCTTTATTCAAGAGTTGATGTTTTTGCCAATCTAACTGACCCCGACCCCCTAAAATTTCGATCATCAATCGCAAATCCTGTACCGATAATCCCTGCTGAACCCCCCCCGGACTAAACATCCGAATAATCCCTTGGGTAATACTTTCTAACAGGACAATCACTGGCGAGAGGACAATAGATAACAAATAAATCGGCCGAACCGTAGCTTTAAAAATGGGTAAAATGTTGTTAATAGCAAAGGATTTCGGGGTAATTTCCCCAAAAATTAATACTAGAAAAGTCACAACACCCGTAGCTACCCCAATCCCCGCATTACCTAGCCAAATCGCAAATAAATTACTGGTGAGAATCGCCGAGAAATTATTTACCAGGTTGTTTCCGACTAACAAGGTGGTGATAAATCTGGCCCGCTTTTCTAAAACTAGAGTATACATGCGGTTGGGGTCGCCCTGTTCTTTAATTAAAGCTCGTAATTTTAAGTTATCGAGGGCGGTAATGGCGGTTTCGGAACCGGAGAACAAGGCTGATAGAATCAGCATAAATACCAGCACTAGAATATCTAGCCCGATATTTCCCAATAAAGGTACGCTTGCAGAAACAGCAAATAGAGATTCTGAGGGAAAGGTTCCGAACATCAACGGGATAAAGTTATCTGAAAAAACTGTTTTGATTGTAGCCGATGGGGTTTAATATAGCAGGGAACAGGGAATGGGTAATGGGTAATAGGTAATGGGTAATAGGTAATAGGTAATAGGTAATCTGCTGTGCTATACAATAAAAGACTTCCTGGGAGTAGGAAGTCCTATAAATAAATAGATTGGGTTTTGGTGTCAGACCCAGATTAAATAACGGTATAATCGGAAATTACCGCATTTTTCAGGATCACAACAATACCACTGCGGATATAAAATCCTAAATCTTCCCTTTCCGCTTCTTGGATATCCTCTTTATTGATAATTTGGACATTGCGACCAATGCGAGCATTTTTATCAACAATAGCCTTACGAATTACGGTATTGGAACCAATACCCAGTGAAACTTCACCTTCTCGTAAACCCGAAGAACGTTCTGAGAATGCTTGATAAAAGTCGGAACCCATGAGTAGGGTATCTTCAATCACGCATCCAGCTTCCACCCGGGAACGTAACCCCAAAACAGAATGATCAATCCGACATTCTTTCAGGATACAACCTTCAGCAATAATAGACTCCGTAATCCGACAATCTAGGATTTTCGTAGGGGGTAAGTGACGAGAACGGGTATAAATCGGAGATTCTTCGTCGTAGAAACTGAAGTTGGGGTGGGGTTGTTGTGTTAAACCCAGATTGGCATGATAAAACGCTTCGATGGTTCCAATATCTTCCCAATAGTCTTTAAATAAAAAGGCTTGAACGTTTAAATTGGCCGATGCGTTGGGAATTACTTCTTTCCCGAAATCAGTTTCCTGGGGATTTTCATCTAATAGCTTAATCAAGGTGTCTTTGTTAAAGACATAAATCCCCATAGAAGCAATATAAGGATTTTCTTTAGCCTGTTCGGGAGATAAACCTAACGTCGAGGTATCCACCTGCATTTCTTTGAGGGCGTCCCCTTTGGGTTTTTCGCTAAAACTCACCACCCGTCCAGAGTCATCAAGTTTCATTAAGCCAAAATCCGAAGCCCGTTTTTCGTCAATGGGCAATACCGAAAGGGTAATATCCGCTTTGGTGTCTAAATGACGTTGGACAAATTCCCGATAGTCCATGCGATAGAGATGGTCACCGGATAAAATCAGAAATTGGTCAACGTCCCATTCCTTCAGCAGCCACAAATACTGACGCACCGCATCCGCCGTACCCTGGAACCAATTGGGGTTTTGGGTGGTCTGTTGGGCGGCTAGGACTTCTGCAAAGCTATCATCAAAGCCAGAGAAGTTGTAGGCGCGAGCAATATGGCGGTTTAAGGATGCTGAGTTAAACTGGGTTAAAACGTAGATTTTGAGAATTTCTGAGTTAATACAGTTACTAATGGGGATGTCGATTAACCGATATTTCCCGGCGATGGGAACCGCAGGCTTGGCCCGCATTTTGGTTAAAGGATACAGGCGGCTACCTGCACCGCCACCGAGAATGATTGCTAAAACTCGTTTCACAAAAAATTACCTCTCAACTGCCAATAGTCTTCCCAAGTCCAGTGTCCGACTGTACGGTACTCTTGACAAGGGGGGAGAGGCAAAACCGACATTAAGTTTGGGTTAGGGTGGGGTTAGGAGGAACGGAAAAGGCCAAAGAATTGTTAAACAGTTATTGAATTTTAAGGGTTGAAAATTTTCTAGCTGTTTAGAAGTTGATAATTCTTTATATTTTTTTACCGGATTTATCGGGGATTGTTTGGTTAATTTCAGGTTATACGAGAATAAACACGATCAATTTTGATTAAAGATAGAGGATTTATGATGCACCTATATTGGCATAAGGTTTCTCAGGCGATTAAAGTGGCTGTGGTCGGGGTTTCTTTACCTTTATTGTTGTCGAGTGCAGGGTTGGCGCAACAGAATGTTCAGCAAAAAGCTATTCAGGTTGATCCGAGAATTAAAGAGCCGATTGAAATGTTGATGGATGATAATGAAGGTAATGATCAAACAGCTATTGATAAACTCAAAGAAAATAAGGATATCGTAGATTTATTAATTCAAGAGTTTAACAATAATAATAATTCTGTTGAAGTTCGCTTGGCTATTGTCAAGGCTTTAGGAGAAGTCGATCATGAATCCGAGAAAGCTGTTGAGCAGTTAATTAAAATTATAGAGGCTCAAAAGGAAGATGATAAAATTCGTATTGCAACAACTAAAAGTTTATTAAGATTTAAAAACATATCTCAAAAAAACATTGAAAAATTAATTAATCAATTGAAAAATAATAACAATACAGCAGACTTCAGATCATGGTCTTTATACTATTTGGGTGATAGTATTTCAGGAAGTAATTTAACTCTTGAAAATCAACAGATTAAAACGCTTATTAGTATATTGAATGATGAAAATTATCAAGTTTATGCTCAAGCAACCTATCCTCTTGCAGAATCTTTAAAAATAAAATTTGAAAAAAATAATTCTCCAGATTTACTTTCTCATATAAAAACAATAGCTCAAAATAAAAACGAACATTGGAAAACTCGAATAGGTGTGGCACAAGCTCTTGGATTCAGTGGTCACGATGTTAAATTATCAATGGAAGTTTTAACAGAGTTTCTCCAAGCAGAAACTCCTATTTCTCAAAAAGAATCTGCGCTTGACTCCATACAAGTTATAGCTGATGAACTGTCACAAACAGCTTATACAATTGCTGATCAAGAAGATCAGAAAATAAAATGGCTTGAAGGTCTCAATTTAGCACAAGAAACCCTGAAAAAAAATAATTCTGAATTAAAAAATGATAAATTATTTGTGATTAAAAATTCTTTAAATAACGCGATTGAGACTATTAAGTCGCTTCCAAAGCCTGCAAATTCTTTCGTGAACTTCCTCAGTAAACACCAAATACTGTCAATTTTCATATTTTTCATTATCTTTTGGCTGTCTCTGCTTTTTCTATTACTTCGTGTTAAACCATTATCTCTATTATGGCTGAACAATTTTTTACAAAAAACTGATTTATCCTTAGAAGTTCTTGGGGTTAATATTCAGACTACAACATTAAGAAAATTGTTGTTTGACTTACAATATCATCCCAGGGTACTTGATGATTGGGTAAAAACGAATCTGAAAACAGCACGCCGTCAGTTCGAGAATAAGCAGACGGTTAAACAGAGAAACATTTATGTCCCTACAATTCCTGTAATTTTGAATGGTGATTCAATTCCTGAATTGACTCCGAAAGATTTACAACATAAGTTTAGTGAATCGAGAGAAACTTTACTGATTTGGGGAGAAGGTGGTTCAGGAAAAACAACTTTAGCTTGTCAGTTAGCAAAGTGGGCAATGGCAGATGATCCAGAGCAACGTCTTTGTCCTAATCATCGAATGTTACCGATTTTAATTGATCAAGAACTGAGCGATGAAACTGGGAATCAACAACAGGTTTTAATGGAAGCGATTCATGGACAACTGAGAGATTTAATTGAGGCAGTCAAACCAATTTCTGAAGAATTACTCGAACATTTATTAAGAGAAAGACGACTGCTGGTGATTGTTGATGGTTATTCAGAAATGCGTCCAGCAACTCGTAACAAAATTAAACCCGAATTACCCAGTTTTGTAGCAAATGCTTTGATTCTCACCTCACGAAATGATGAATCTTTAGGCGGTGTGAATAAAACGATTATTAAAATGATGCGGGTTCACAGTAGTAAACTGGCAGAGTTTTTACAAGCTTATGTTAATAAGAAAGGAAAACAAGATTTATTCAAAACGGATCAAGAACTTTTTCAAGCCTGTATCCAGCTTTCAAAGCTTGTCGGTGAACGAGATATTACCGTTTTATTAGCCAAACTCTATGCGGATCAATTGATTGCGAATGAATCTAACCAGACCACTAAAAATTTACCTGATAATATTCCTGATTTGATGTTATCTTACTTAAATCAAATCAATTGTCAACTGATTGAAAAGGGACTAGAAAATCATTTAGACAATCTGACTGTTCATCAGGTTGCTAAAGTGATAGCATGGCAATGTCTAAAACAGACTTATCGATCCACTACTGTTCCACTTGATACCCTATTAAAAGTATTAGGTGAACACTGGAGCGAGGAGCAAGCAAAAACTCACCTGAAGTATTTAGAAAACTCTCTCCATATTGTTGAAACCATCAAACCCAGTGAAGATCAAATTCGTTTTTCTCTTGATCCCTTAGCAGAATTTTTAGCAGGTTTGTATTTAGTTGATCTTTATAAGGATAATGAAAAATTATGGACTGAATTTCTGGCACAAGCGGATGCTCAACCCGGTGCGCCAGAAAGTATTAAAGGATTCTTACAAGCTGTGCAGGATTGCTGCCAAAAGAAAAAGGATATAGTGCCTCAAGTAATATTAGAAGAACTCTCTCAAAGAATTTTCGACTAGGATTATTCGGACAAGAGTTTAGATAATACCACTTATCGAGAGGAAGAACATTAAGGACATGGAGGACAACGATGAAATTCTTGCTCACTTAATAAATTACTATTCTCCTGCGCGTGTGAACTTGCTTCTCCTAACGCTTCCATAGCATTAGCCAACAACTCCGAGCGATCTTTATTATCCTTGATAGCTGGTATATTGGATTCATCAGTGATTGCTAATGTAAGAAATGCAATCGCTTCTTCTTGATAACGACCTAGCTTTAATAATCCTTGTGCAGCAAAAATTTTAGCTTTGAGATCAGCCTTTTTATCATTTAGGGTGATGATTAATTGATAAGCTGCTTTTGAAATCGGCGATCGCGGTACAAAATTGGCAGCACTAATGACTAACTCATACTCATCCTTAATTTCTGGATCTACATTTTGCAGGGCATTATCTAATGCACACAAAATTTTCTCATAGTTCTTTCTGAGTTTAGAATCCATATTAACCTCTGTTAAAGTAATGGGTGTTTTTTGAGATGAAAAATTACGTTGTTTCTTCGGTTGTTGTTTAGGTGAATGGGAATTTTTGGCTAAACGTTGGGCTGTTTTTACCGCCTCGAACCCATTAACTAAACCGTTTCCCGTTGCCCAATCAAATCCGGGTTTGGCCGAATGTCCTCCGGTTGCAGAATTGGAATTTCCTGCAATGACATCAATGGCAGTTTGTTGCAAAATTTCTTTTGCTTGTTGGGAGGATAATTGGGGATTAACTTGCTTCATCAAGGCGCAAATTCCCGCGAGTTGGGGCGCTGCGGCGGATGTTCCACTAAAGGCGGCCCAACCATCTTCTGATGAAGTTTCATCCGCGTCAGGATGTTTAACTCCGGGTAAACCAAAAAGGGCATCTAACGTGCTTCCAGGGGGAACAGGTAAGATAATATAAGCGGCTCTAGGTTTCTTTCCAACTAACCCACAAATATCAGGAACAATGCGTCCAGAATAGATGTTACTGCTAAAACCACTAGCATAATTACTCGCTTCTAATTTGCCATCAGAATCCAAATAAACGCCTCCAGCCGCAATCACATCCGGGTGTTGAGAGGGAAATCCCCAATGCCCATTTCCGGCGGAAAAAACAACAATAATTCCTTGATAAACTGCATCGGCAATATTAGCAGTTAAAGCAATATCATAGGCCGATAAAGGGGCATATTGTTTGCTACTTCCCCAACTACAAGAAACAATATCAGGACGCAGGGAAACCGCTTTTTTAAAGGCAGCAATGGAATTTTTGAAGTTCCCTTTTACCATCGTAAAATTGATTTCAGGAGCCACGGAAAATAGATTGGCAGATTCTCCGGTTCCATGTCCATTTTCATCAACTTCGGGATTAATACATCCGGCCGCTAAAATAACTTTACCCCGATATCTGTTCCGGGCAAAAAAAGGATGACTATACCATCCTGAATCGACCATGACAACGTTAATGCCTTGACCTTTAATTCCTTGTTGATGAGCCGTAACTGCATTCAATTCCTGGGCAATATCCTGGGGAATTAAATGCCAATAGGACGGATTTGGAGGAGATTCTGAAGGTCGGCTAACATCGGTATAATAAACGGGTTCACTTAAAGCAATTCCTTCAATTAAGTTAGATAAATTACTTGAAGACGGATCAACAAAACCGATAATATCAGTATCAGGAGTATCTAAAAATGTGCCTATACTTTCTAATCCGCCCCCTTTGATAACAGGTTTGTCTTTCGCAATAATTTGCGTGTTGAAAACACGCTCATACAAATCAGCAGAACCTGCAATACTAAGAGTGACTCGTCCCGTTTCTAAAACTTCAAACCCTTCAGCTTTTAGACGTTGAATTGCTAAATTGACCTGTTGAGGATGAGAATAAAATTGAGTAATATTCTCACGGGTAATTAGTTCTGAAGATCGGAATAGGGAAACCCCTCCTTGTGAATTAACTGAGGCTTCTGCGTAAACAATGGGTGGTAAATTACTATTGGGGTCATTCATTCCTCTGGGTGTACATCCAATAAGTTGTTTCTAATTTATCATTGGTAAATAAGATATTCAGGTCTGCTTAATAAAACTTAAATATCTGATTAGAGTGATGGACTTGCTGGGGAGGTTAGCGATCGCCTAAAATTAAATAGCTAATTTCTAAGCTCAGTTTTGCTTAATTTTAGCAGTTATAATTAATCATATGTGATTAAAAATTATTTATGCAAATACAAACTCCTGATTGGGTCAAACACGCGGTATTTTATCAAATTTTTCCCGATCGCTTTGCTCAAGCAGCTATTCCGCGCAAAACCTTGTTAAAATCCGATCACTGGGAACAATGGGATTTACCACCGAGTTTACAGGGATATAAAGGAGGCAATTTATGGGGCGTGATTGAACAATTAGATTATTTACAGGATTTAGGGATTAATGCGATTTATTTTACTCCTATTTTTCAATCGGCTTGTAATCATCGTTACCATACCCATGATTATTATCAAATTGACCCCATACTCGGAGGAAATACTGCTTTTAAAGAGTTATTAGATGCAGCCCATCAACGCCAGATTAAAATTGTTTTAGATGGAGTCTTTAACCATGCCAGTCGGGGCTTTTTCCAGTTTCATGATATTTTAGAAAACGGCCCCAATTCTCCTTGGTTAGATTGGTTTAAAATTGAAGGCTGGCCCTTATCGGCTTATGATGGTAGTCAACCTGCTAATTATGTGGGTTGGGTTGGAAATCGGGCTTTACCTCAATTTAACCATGATAACCCTGATGTTAGGGAATATATCATGGAAATTGCTGAATATTGGATTAATTTTGGGATTGATGGTTGGCGTTTAGATGTGCCTTTTGAAGTCAAAACTCCTGGTTTTTGGCAGGAATTTCGAGATAGAGTTAAGGCTATTAATCCAGAGGCTTATATTGTTGGGGAAGTGTGGGGAGATTCCAGAGAATGGTTAGATGGGACGCAATTTGATGGGGTGATGAATTATTTATTTACGGCTCCAACTATTGCTTTTGTTGCAGGCGATCGCGTTCAAATGGAATTGGTTGAAAGCCCCTCTTATTTTCCCTATCCGGCTCTATTTGCTAAAGAATATGGTCAAAAAATACAAGATTTATTAGCGTTATATCCTTGGGAAATTCAACTAACACAACTGAATTTACTCGATAGTCATGATACCGCTAGATTAATTAGTGTGACGGGAGGAGATAAAGCAAGTGTTGAGTTAGCAACCCTATTGTTATTTACTTTTCCAGGTGCGCCCAGTATTTATTATGGGGATGAAGTGGGGTTGGAAGGACATCTTGACCCCGACTCTCGCCGCAGTTTTCCGATGCAAGATTCTTGGCATCAAAATGTTTTAGAATATCACAAAAAAATAATTGCTATTCGTCACCAATATCCGGCTTTAAGAGCAGGTTCTTACAATATATTATATTCTCAGGATATGGTTTATGGATTTGCTCGATGTTTAGACCATCAAGAATTAATTATTGTGGTCAATTCGGGAACAGAAGCAGCCGAAATCAACTTAATGGTTACTGAGTTAAAAAATCGTCCTAATCAGTTAATTTATGGAGAATGTAAGTTCAGATGGAAACAAGAAAATGGCACAACAGAATTAGAGGTCTATCTTCCTCCCCGTCAAGGAATAATTTTAGTTAATTCTTAGTTATATCCGTCGCCAGAGCAGTTACCGAGATTGATTTTTCATATATTCTTTAATCACAGGTTCAAGACTCCAGTAAGATTCTTTATTATTCCTCACTTGTTGAATTAAACCCCGTTTTTTTAAAGATTGTATCGCCCTTAAAAAATCGTTATCAGATGAAAACTCTGTCGGTTTACTCAAAATATCTACTGTTTTATCTTGGTTAGCTAACCACAACATCAGAAGTTGTTCAGATTCGGATAACCGTTGATGCAGAGGGAATTACCTCAATTAACCCAGTCTGGAAAGCCTGATCGTAAGTGATAATAGGCAGTTCTTCCAGTTCAGCTTGAGCCATCAGCATCCGGTCAAACGGATCTCGGTGTAAAATGGGCAAGTTTCCGGCTCTCAGAGCATGAGCGACCGTGATGGTAAGTTCGTTGAACTTGGCTTGGTTTAATGTGTCCTGATAATGCTCAACCAAAAATTTAGCTTCAGGAAGTTTCCCAATACGGTATTTGGTAGCAATTTCCCAAGCGGAAACACTGCTAACTAAAATGTTATGGTTCGGATGGCGAATGATATCTCGGCATTCTTTGTCAAGTTTGAGGTCATTAAAAAGCCACCAGAGGAGAATATGAGTGTCAAGGAGGTAGCTCATTCCCATTGCTGGAGTTCCCCTTCAGGTAGGGGTTCAAAGAATGCGTCCCCCAGTTTTCCGGTGAGGAGTCCAGGGATACGAGGTTGGGAGTTTTCAGGATTTAACCCTAAACGAAAATCCTGAATCATGTTATAAATTTCTGCCAGTTTATCTTCTGGGATATCTTGGAGTTCTTGCATGATTTGATCGATTATCATAAATCCTCCCAGGTTGAAAAAATATACAAAGCAAGTGCTAATTATTCATCCAACAAATCCTTGATTAGCAGTATTATTGTCAGATAGAAATAATACTTTTTTTATGTTTATTAATATCAACATTTTAAGATCATTATAGCATAACTGAGATCAATTATCGAGCATCGGTCTTTTATTTTCCAAAATTGCTATCGCTCTTTGATTTCCAAGAATTGCGATTAAAGATGTTGATAGATCGATTTGCCAAACTAGATACTGTCGGATATGCTAAATACATAACAATCATTTCCTAAAAATATTGATCAAAAATAAAAATTTAACTGCCATAATTTACTCCAGAAGATGATATGTACATAGCCGAGTGTCCAGAAGTAGGAACAGTTGACCAAGGCGCAACCATAGAAGAAGCGATCGCTAATCTCAAAGAAGCTACAAGACTTTATCTTGAAGAATCTCCTTTAGTGGAAACAACCCCAAGATTAGTGACAAGTATAGAAATTAGTTATCCGTTAATCATAAAAATATCCCCACTTGCTCAGGCAAAGCGGGGGCATTGATAGATTCATAATGAATTTACCGTTATCTCAATAACAACTGAATTAACTCATGGACGAGCCACTGCGGTCATAATTACTAACAGAATTGGCACTGGGTTTGCCTTGAATGGTTGAGACATCACCGGGTTCTGTACCGACTTCATCCGAAACCCGATTCAACATCGATTGTTGACGGTTTTTAATTACTTGATGATGACGCATCATTAAGGCCCGAGCTTGATTTTGAGTATCCATAATTTGTTTCTCCTCTGTTTAAAATTGAATGGTTTTTTGAGCTAAAATTTGCTTAACTAAAATATGAAGAAAGATTACAATTATTAATCTTCCTAGCTCATTGTGGCATTACTGCGATCGTAACTGCTGGCAGAATTGGCTCTGAGTTTGCCTTGAATCGTGGTTGGCTCACCAGGTTCGGTACCGACTTGATCGGAAATCCGGTTGAGTAAAGACTGTTGACGATTTTTGATGGTGTGGTGATGACGCATCATTAAAGCGCGAGCTTGTTCTTGAGTACCCATGAGTTTGTTCTCCTGAATGAATAGCCTAGAAAATAAAAGGCTGTTTTGGTCTTCAATTTCTAATATACCAGAACATTCTGTAGTCTAATTTACAAAATGCCCTTATTTAACAAATCTTTACATTTTTATTAGAATTCAAGAACAAAAAAACCCTAGCCCAGGGAGGTAGGGGAAGCAGGGGGAGCAGGGGGAGTAGGGGAGGTAAACTCTTTTCATTACCCATTACCCATTACCCATTACATCAAGGGTCGATAGACGCGAAAATCGATATTAGGGAAGATGTTATCAATGGCTTCGACCTTTTCCAGCCAATCTAAATCTACCTTGCCAATTTTGAGATCTTCGTAGATTTTGTTAAACCGCATTAGGTGGGAACGGGTACGACGCACGGCGTAGGGGGTCATAGTTCCCGAACTCATGATAAAGGCCCAGTCGGAAGACTGTGCTAGGAGTAATTCTCTTGCGGCTTGATTAAGCGCCCGTAATTCTAGGTCGCCTCTAGGTTCTCGACCCGCCATTTTAATCATCCTTTCGGCGGCTTTGTGGAGATGGGGATAAATCCAAGAATTGGTATGATTGAGCCAATATTCATGGAATCCCTTATATCCCCAACTGGACTGGGCGGGATGACAAACCTGTTGGGTGGGAAAGGCTTGGAGATAATCGGCTAAATGGGTCATGGCATAAACCTTTTGATTTTCCCAGGTTTTGCGGAATAATTGATCGAGAAACGCAGGCCCTTCATACCACCAATGTCCGAATAATTCGGCATCGTAGGGAGAGATAATAATCGGGGGACGCTGCATAATTCCATGCAGATGTTCTACTTGGCGCTCGCGGTTAAATACAAAGTCCGCCGCGTGTTCGCTAGTTTTAGCTTTTGCCCAATAGGGGTCATAAAGTTCCTTCTCTCCCAGTCCTAGACCCCGACCCGTAATTTTGTAATATTTAATCCCGGTATTTTTGCGCTGACCATTAGGCATGATATAGGGCTTAATATACTCATATTCGGCTTCCCAGCCCAAATCCTTATAAAATTCTCGGTATTCCGCCGCCCCAGGATAACCTACTTCCGAAGACCAGACCTGCTGAGAAGATTCGTTATCCCTGGCAAATACAGCCACACCAGATTCCGTATAAACAGGGGAATAGGTGCCAAAACGGGGACGGGGACGGGCGTAGAGAATCCCATGACCATCGGTGAGAAAATACCGAATTCCTGCATCCGCTAACATTCGTTCTAAGCCATTATAGTAGGCACATTCGGGCAACCAAATCCCCCGAGGGCGACGGCCAAAGGTTTCTTCATAGTGTTGACAGGCGACTTCAATTTGTCCCCAAACTGCTTGGGGATACATCTTCATTAGCGGTAAATAGCCATGAGTCGCACCGCAGGTGATAATTTCTAAATTATTACTATCTTGAAATTGTTTAAAAGCCGTGACTAAATCGCCTTGATAGCGTTCCCAAAGTTTACGGGCTTCCTGCCATTCTTCGGCATAATGTTCGGCGAGGTAACGAAGATGAGGGGTTTTTTGATAGCGATCAATTTCCTGTTCGGTTAACTCTTGGAGTAAACTCAGGTGTTGATCATATCGGTCTTGGAGCAGAGGGTCTCGCAACATCGACACCAAGGGTGGAGTCAAACTCATGGTGATTTTGAAATCAATTCCATCCCGCTTTAACCCTTCAAACATTTTGATTAGAGGGATGTAGGTTTCGGTAATTGCTTCAAATAGCCATTCTTCCTCTAATACATAGTCACTTTCAGGGTGGCGAACAAAGGGAAGATGGGCATGGAGAACCAGGGCGAGATAGCCAATAGCCATAGGGATTTAATGGAAATACGCTTGTTATCGGAGCTAGATAGTTTTTCAATATTATTAAGATTTTAAAACGAAAGGGTAAGATCCGAGTCACTTGAATTTTAGGAGGTGATTGTAGATAATTTTTGCAACTCAGCCAAAGGCTATGGACAATAAAATTGATATCCAAGATTATAAGTGATGTTTTATACTGTAGATAGATTGGCAAAGGGACAGAATTTATTGTGGAAATTCCGGTTTATCAAATCCGATAAAAATGGTCACTTACCCTTGATTGTGAATTAAAATTGAGCGCGAACAGTAAAAGAATAATCCCCACCAGGTTCTAATTGATAATCATACTTTTCTAAAAACCGTCCCAAGGGTTCTTGTATTAAAGCTCGTCCTTGGGATGGTTGAATTGTGAGTTTTTTGGTATGTCGAAATCGCCACTGAAATCGCCACTCATAATCCCCAGCACTGACCTCCCCTTCGAGTAGACCCTGGTGCCAAGATTGTCGCGTAATTCGCACATACGCTGTTGTTTCCGGTAAACTTTTAGAACTCACTCTGTACTATCAACAAAACTACGATTATTGTACAGACTCATGGCTTTTTCTACACCTTGATGCAAACTTAAATCAATCGCTTCCCCCGCCCATTTTAGAACTTGTTCCATAATTTGCATTTCCGGTGAGGAAAATTTTCCTAGCACATAGGAAACCGTTTCCCGTTCAATTGTTCCAGCCATTGATTTGGGTTTACCAATACCAATTCTCAACCGAGGAAAGTTTTGGGTTCCTAAATGGGAAATGGTAGATCTCATCCCATTATGACCTCCTGCTGAACCAGACAACCGCAGTCGCAACCGTCCTAATGGTAAATCCATATCATCATAAATTACTAATACTGATGTGGGCGGGAGTTTATACCAATCAACAACAGCGCGAATTGCCTGTCCTGATAAATTCATATAGGTTAGAGGTTTTAATAATCTAATTTTTTCCCCAGAAGATGTTACTCCTTCACCGAATTTTCCTTTAAATTTGCGATTTTCTGAAATTGGAATTCGCCAAGCCTTTGCTAACGCATCAATAGCCTCAAAACCAATATTATGTCGGGTTTGCTCATATTTAGTTTCAGGATTTCCTAAACCTACGATTAATTGAGGAACAATTAATATTTTAGCAGGCGTAACCTCCATAATCATAATTATTGATATATCTAAATAACGTTAATTTATTGATTTTACCTATTAATTAATCAAGGGTATTGACGGAATTTTCCGTTGGGGTAGATGCGACAGTTGAGTTTTTTTCTGGCTGAATTTTAGCTGTTTCTTCTAACTTTTGAGCTTCTTTTTTAAATTCATCTTCAAACTCTTTAGAAGCCTGTTGAAATCCTTTTAGGGCTTTACCTAAACTACTGCCAATTTCGGGTAACTTTTTCGGGCCAAAAATTAATAGTGCCAGTACCAAAATCACAGCCATTTCGGGTAAACCAATACCAAATATATTCATTAAAATAGTCTCCTAAGTTGCAAAAAATAATCGTTATCAATAGAAAACCGTGAACTGTGATTTTTAACTTTCCAGAAGTAGCAATACAGAATTTAGGTTAAGTATTTTAAAATTATTATACCTTAAAACCTATTTCCTAAATTGATCCTCACAGTTCACGATTAACTGGATTGTAAACTTGATTAGCGGGTTAAATTAGCCCAGTTTACATCCACATTTTCAAGCAGCAGTGAGGAATTATAAATCTGTAAAATAATTAACAGAAACACAAAAAACAGACCCATAAACACTGCCATTAAAGAGGTGGTTCCCCAACCGGGAGAAACCTTACCATACTCGGAATTTAAAGGTCTTAATAAATCTCCTAACCAAGTCCGTTGTGCCATAGTTCACCTAAATTTTTTACGTCAACAAAATTTTTTCTGGATTTTGGACACTCTCACCGCTTCAAGCTAGGGAAGACCGGAGAGGCTTAGGCTAATGTTACCCGATTTAGGTGTCCCCATATCGGGTTAAACACAATATCCTAACCCCAGAATTGAAACAATTGTTAAATTGTCTTAAGTTTTCTAATTATTTTATTATAGAAGCACACGAATAACAAGGGATTAATCATAATGGAACCCGCATTAACTCTGAGCATTTGTATTGCTGTGTTTGTGATCGCCCTGACGGGATATGCGATTTACACAGCTTTCGGCCCCGCTTCTACCGACCTGCGCGACCCCTTTGAAGAACACGAAGATTAACATGGGGTTGGGGATATCCGTAGAGACGTGCCACGGCGCGTCTCTGATATTTTGTATTTTCTACGGGTTTCAGGTCTGATTTAGCTCCATATCTGCTATAATAAAGAGTTTGGCAAAATAAACACAACCATTATGGGCAACACATTTGGGCATTTATTTCGGATCACGACCTTTGGAGAATCCCACGGTGGGGCGGTGGGAGTTGTGATCGATGGTTGCCCTCCCCGATTAAAACTTGATATTACAGATATTCAGGCGGAATTGGATCGACGTCGCCCCGGACAAAGTAAGATTACTACTCCCCGCAAAGAAACCGATACTTGTGACATTCTCAGTGGAGTCTTTGAGGGACGAACCTTGGGAACCCCGATTATGATTATGGTACGGAACCAAGATACTCGCCCCCAAGATTATAGTGATATGGCGGTTAAATATCGCCCTTCCCATGCCGATGCTACTTATGATGCTAAATATGGGATTAGAAATTGGCAAGGAGGGGGACGATCTTCGGCCAGAGAAACTATTGGAAGAGTGGCAGCTGGGGCGATCGCTAAACAAATTCTTAAACAATATGCTGGGGTAGAAATTATTGGTTATGTGAAACGAATTCAAGATATCGAAGGAGTGATTGATCCCAATAGCGTCACCCTAGAACAAGTGGAAAGTAATATTGTTCGTTGTCCCGATGGCAATTGTGCCGAAACCATGATAGAACGGATTGAACAGGTTCGGGATCAGGGGGATTCTATTGGTGGCGTGGTAGAATGTGTTGCCAGAAATATTCCTTTAGGACTCGGATCTCCAGTATTTGATAAACTAGAAGCAGATCTAGCCAAAGGGGTAATGTCCTTACCCGCGAGTAAAGGATTTGAAATTGGCTCTGGCTTTGCTGGCACTCTGCTCACAGGCAGTCAACATAACGATGAATTTTATATTGATTCTGTGGGCGGCGTCCGAACAGCAACCAATCGATCGGGTGGAATTCAGGGTGGGATTTCCAATGGAGAAAATATTATTATCCGAGTAGCATTTAAGCCAACTGCTACAATTCGGAAGGAACAACGCACCGTCACCCAGGAGGGAGAGGAAACGTTGTTATCGGCGAAAGGACGGCATGACCCCTGTGTTTTACCTCGGGCTGTGCCAATGGTAGAAGCGATGGTTGCTCTAGTTTTGTGCGATCACTTATTGCGTCATCATGGTCAGTGTGGAACTTTGAAGCCTGAAGAATAAAATGGAAACCAGCCTATCGTCTGTGGGGGCTAACCCTCAGAAGCTCTCTAATTTATCGGCTCCCGACTCTAACCCAGAGGATTTTGTGATCCAGTTCTGGGGGGTTAGGGGCAGTATTCCCACCCCCGGAAAAGAGACGATTCGTTATGGGGGTAACACCTCCTGTTTGGAAATGCGAGTGGCTGGTAAACGCTTGATTTTTGATGGCGGAACTGGCCTGCGACTCCTAGGAGATGATTTACTCAAAGAAGCCCCGGTGGAGGCGTATATGTTTTTTACCCACTACCACTGGGATCATATTCAAGGATTTCCCCTGTTTACCCCGGCTTTTATGCGGGGTAATTGCTTTCATATTTATGGGGCAATTCCGCCGGATGGGGACTCGATGAAACAACATTTTATCGACCGAATTTTGCATCCTAATTCTCCAGTTCCCCTGACGGGACTGCAAGGTGACTTGAGATTCTATACACTCAAGCCTGGGGATTCGATGATGTTGGATGATATTCTGATTGAAACCGGACAACTGAACCATCCGAATACAGCCATGGGATATCGGGTGACTTGGAAGGGACGGACAGCGGTTTATTGTTCTGATACCGAACATCTCCCCGATGGCTTGGATGAAAATGTCTTAAATCTGTCTCAAAATGCCGATATTTTGATCTACGATGCTATGTATAGCGATGAGGAGTATCATAATCCTAAATCTCCCAAAATCGGTTGGGGACATTCCACTTGGCAAGAGGCCGTAAAGATGGCTAAAGCTGCCGGAGTTAAGCGAGTGGTGATTTTCCACCATGACCCTAGCCACAGCGATGACTTTCTCGATCAGGTAGAAAAGGAAGTCCAAGCGATATCTCCCCAAGCAATTATGGCACGGGAAGGGTTAGTGGTTCCCGTGGGATTTTAGAAAGTATTTAGAGTAAATTCGTGCCACCATTAGACGGTGCAAATTGAGATGAAATCAGCTCTACAACCAATTATAGTTGCTTTGGTAATCGGGATATCAGTCCTGAGTTTTAGCTTAAATGCGATCGCCTTTCAGTTTGATCAAACAGAGGTCGATCAGGATCGGTTTGTCGCGATCGCTGTGCCTCGCGCCTTTGGACATACTTTAGTGATTGTGGAACAGGTCTCGGATCGTCGCCCCTGTTGGAGTGAAAGCGGTAGTCAACCCACGATTGTTGATCCGTTACTGTTGAATTTTGATTTTACTGGGATTTGCGGACGAGCCACCGATAGTAACGGGTATTCGGTGAGAATGGCTGGAACAGATTTGGTGCTGTCCCATGCGCTGAGTGTTCAAAGTACGCCGAGTGATATTTTATTGGTTGCCCAGTCCCGGGCTGATGTCTACGCGCCACCGATTATTATTGGTAGAACCTATGGATTTACGAGTGGTTTCGCTAAAATAATTTTAGAACCGGGTTGGCGTTTAACTAAACGAGTTTATCAGGGAAAAACCCTAGGTCATATTTATTTTACCAGCGATTCTCCAGCTTCTTAAACAAGATGATTTGATGGGTTTATGATTACTGAATTAGACCGAGTGGTTTTAACTCATGATTTAGCCGAATATAATTTAAAAGTAGGCGATATTGGTACTGTAGTTTTAGTCCATCAAGAAGGTTTAGGATACGAAGTAGAATTTATGACCCTCACAGGTCAAACAATTACTATTATTTCTTTATTTAGTTCTCAAATTCGGGCGATTGGTAATAGAGAAATTGCCCAAGCACGAGTTCTGAGCTAATTATGTTGAAGGGATTTAATCTATCGCCCGTGAGTTTAAACAGTTCTGATTATTTAGAGAAACAACCTTTACACTCAAAGTTATTCAAGATGATAATGTTACACGATACGACCTGCTGCAAAGATTTGTTGGGCGGTGATTTTTAAATTGGGAAAGATTGATGAAACCAGTAAATCATTATTTTTAAATAATTGTTTTTGATACTGATCACCGACTAGATTACAAATAGTAAGAGTAGGTTGTTTTGGTTTACCAATATATTCTCTACCTCCTATTCCTAAATAATCAATAATCCAATATTCAGGAACTCCGAATAAAGCATAATCTTCCACCTTCCGCGCATAATCATTTTGCCAGTTGGTACTGACAACTTCAGCAATTAGTTGAATGGATTTTCCTGATGTAATTATAGGTTTTTGTTCCCATAGGGGTTCATAAATCAGTTTTGTTTGATCTAATACAATCAGATCGGGACGAAAAGCGGTTTCTGTTCCTAATAGTTTGATCAAACAACGATGGGGAATTAGGGAAGGCAGGTCTTGACGATCAATTTCTACATTTAGTTTTCGACTGATAAAAGCTCCTACTTGTTCGTGTAGTCCAGTCGGTTCCATTTCAATTAACTCTCCATCTATTAATTCATGGCGATCGCTATCACCATATTCAGTAATAAATTGATCAACATTTAAGAGTTTTGTTGCTGATTGAATCATTATACTAATAATTAATGAATATAGCAATCCCATTTAAGTTATGTTCAAAATTGTTGAGCAAAAGGGTTTAATAAATTCAGGATAATCAAAGCCGGAAAACTTAATCAAGATGATTATAACCTGGCTTGATTATCCTAATCATGGGAGAGAAAATCTCGTTTATTTTTAGTCTTAAACCTGAGAAAGTTTCTGTGAAAAAATCCGTTCAATTACTTCTTCGACAACTTTATCAGGAGTTGATGCACCGGACGTAATTCCAACTAAAATCTCCCCATCAGGAAGCCAGTTTTCTTGAATTTCCAAAGATTTGCCTAACGGTTTATGTTCAATCTGGTTATCCGCTAAAATGCGTTCTGCACAGTCAATATGATAAGATAAAATTCCTTTTTCCACGGACATTTCCTGTAAATGGGTGGTATTAGAAGAATTAAAGCCCCCAATCACAACCATTAAATCTAACGGTTGATCTAATATCCCAATCATGGCATCTTGGCGTTCTTGGGTGGCATCACAAATGGTATTAAAACTTTGAAAATGAGTATTTAATTGATCGGGGCCATATTTTTTAATCATTGTATGCTCTAATAGTTTGCCGATTTGTTCGGTTTCACTTTTCAGCATGGTGGTTTGGTTAGCAATGCCAATTTGCTTTAAATCTTGATCGGGATCAAAACCTTCGGAATAGGCTCGACTAAATTTTGCTAAAAACTCTTGATGATCGCCTCCATTCAGAATGTAATTAGACACATATTCCGCCTCTTTATAATTCAAAATTACTAAATATTTATCGGCAAAGGAAATGGTGGCAACGGTTTCTTCATGGTTATATTTTCCATGAATAATAGAGGTATAATCTCTTTTTTTGTGTTTTTCAATACTATTCCAAACTTTAGACACCCAAGGGCAGGTGGTATCAACAATTTTACAGCCTTTTTCGTTCAAGGTTTGCATTTCTTGAATACTTGCCCCAAACGCAGGTAAAATTACCACATCCCCAGAATTCACTACTGAAAAATCCTTATTCCCATTTTCGACAGGAATAAACTCAACTTTCATATCCTTTAAATGTTGATTCACCGAAGGATTATGAATAATTTCGTTGGTAATCCAAATATTTTCCGTTGGAAAATGTTCACGAGTTTCATAGGCCATAGCCACAGCCCTTTCCACACCCCAACAAAACCCAAAGGATTGAGCCATTTGAATCGTAACATTTCCCCGTTTAATACTATAGTTATTCTCTCTAATCTCTTGAATTAAAGAACTTTGATAGGCTGAGTGCATAACATTTGCCACTTCTTCCTGATGACCAAAGCCTTTACGATGATAGGTTTCTGACTCTTGTAAGGAACGTATAAATGCTTTTGTATCCATTTTTTTATCTTGAAATCAGGTGCATTGTCATTGATGATCTTAAACTACCATGGCGTCAGCAAACACGCCCCAAGGGGTTGAATACTCGGCTTCAATGGTCTGCAATTCCCTATCTGAGAGGGCCTGTATTACCCATTCTCCCCCGAACCAACAACGGGCTGCTACCCCCAAAGCATCAATAACCGTTGAAACCAACTCCTCCCCAAACGGTAAAGTAGTTAGGGTTGGTGAGGGCATTTCCAGGCCAAACACCTGACGAAACAGTTCTGCATCAGGAGTTAACCGAATGGAGCCATGTTGTAGAATTGTCCCATTTCCCTTGAGTTGGGCATTACCAATTAATTTAGTGCCATCGGATAGGACTAAATCGGCTGCGGTGGCGGTGGCAAAACAGTTGGGGTTGTGAATATATCCCCGTCCAGCAGAACCATAGTGGAGTTCATAGCCGAGCGATCGCCATCCTTCAATTAAAAATTGGCATAATGTTTGATAGGCTACCCTAGAATTTTGGGGCAATCCCGAAGCGATGACCGCATAGGTTAAATCCCCTTGATGTAAAACCGCCCGACCTCCGGTGGGACGTTTAACTAACTCTAAAGGTTGGTTTTGCCAAGTTAACTGTTGCCAATGTTCCGGCCAAGATTTCTGATGATAACCTAAAGAAATACTCGCAGGTTCCCAAAAATAAAACCGTAAACTGGGGGGATGTTTTCCCTGTTGATGTTGACGAAACAACCAATGGTCAATTGCCATTTGCAAATGTCCAGAGGCTTTAAATACAGGAATTAAACGCCAAATATTAGACTTTGAACTCGGCTTGTAAGCTATCATCGTTATTATCGGCAATTGTCGCCACAATGGTAATAATGCGTGAGATTTCAGTGGCAGAAATATCTGCTAAAGTGCGGTTCGATAAAACTACAACTTGATCATTCGTAATCGCAAAATGGGATTCTAAAGTAGATAACCAGTTCATTTCTAATAATTTTCGCATTAACTGGTTTTCATTTTTAACCGGAAATTTTAGCACCGTAGCCCAAACCGTGATGGTATCTTCATCGGTTTCCCCTGTGAGTTGCACAAAAACTTCCACACTACCATATTCAAATTGCCAAACCTTACCCGCTTCGGACTGTCCGACCATTACCTTTTGGTCTTGAGCTAACCCGATGAGGACGTTTTCAATTTCTTCTGAGGGTCTGACGGTGGCCATAGCATTATCAATCAGTTCTGCATCAGTCTCAGTCGTTAACGGTGCTTGTTCTGTAGTTGTCATAATACTTGATACTAGCTTTTACATTGAATTGTATCGTAACTAGCCCTGCCTTTGTGAAGATTATTTAACTCAATAATCTTTCAACAGATATCTCAATATCTGGAAAAGCTAAGGAGTTAATCATCCCTTGATTAATAATTTGTTGACTCAAATAAATATTATTCTCAGGATTTCTAAATACGATTAATTGTTTTTGGTATAAATCTAAAACCCAATATTCCTCAATTCTAGCTTGAGCATAAATTGATAATTTTAATTCTAAATCTTTTTTTAAACTACTTTTAGCCACTTCAATGAGCCAAAAAATATCCTCAGCATAGGGATGATGATCTTTATAGGTTGACTTGGGTAGTCGGACAATAGCAATATCCGGTTCGGGTTCAGAATCCGAAAGGGTAATAGGGCCATTAAAACGAACATGAACTTTACTTGCTAACAAGGTTTGTAAGTATTGTGTACCTTCCTCAGTTGTATAGTAATGAATGGGACTTTCTGGACTCATTTCAATAATTTCACCTGCTAATAATTCGACTTGGCGATCGCATAAAATCCCAGCATCAATCATCTGGTGATAATCCTCTACAGACCATTTTGCTAACGTCTTCATGGCAGAATTACCTATTTTTATTAGAGAGTTGAGTTATTCCTATATTAACATTTTTTAGGGAGTTGTCACAAAATAGAGTAAAATTTTATGTAATTATTTACTCTGGCAAAAATTCGGGGGATAAAATCTCTGTTAAGGTATATGAACAAGTTTCAGGAAATAAAGATAACCCGGTTTCTCTTTCCGCGCTTAGGGTCGCCAAAGGATACACCTCTTCTATCGCTTCCGTCAAATTAGATTGAAGACTAGGGTTTTTTTGTAGAATTTTTTCTAACCGGAGGCGTTGCTCTTTAATCGTTAATTGCCAACTCCGAGAGCGTAAGTTAGGCTGAAATTGCCATTTTAATAGGTGCATAATTAAGACTTCTAATCGGCTTTCTAATTGTCGTTTTTCCGAGCGTCCCATGTCCTCTATTTCTTCAGCAATGTTTTGCCAATCAATTTGATTAAGTTGTCCCGTTTTTAATAGCTGTACCTGTTCATTTGTCCAAGCATAAAAGTCTGTTTCATGGGTGGTTGAGTTCATGAGTTCTCCTGTAATTCAAGATACAAAAATATTGCTTCATTTTAAAATATCTAGCCAGTCTTTAATTCGCTGTTCTAAATTCAACAAATCTTCTCGGCAAAGTTGCCGTAGTCGTTTATAGTTTCCAATGGGTTTGAGCATATATTGATCTTTACGGAAATCTTCAGGAATAACTAAAACTTTCATAAATTATTCCTCCTCCTGAGAAAATTCCATAATATTTTCTAACCATCCTGACTCATGGAGACGGGCTAAACTTTGTTCTTTAATTAAAGTTTCTGTTTCTGGGGAGATATCAAAAATTCTTTTAATTCTGGCATCAGGTTGATTTTCTAAGCGATAAGTTAAAGACGTATTTTGTAATGTTTCAAAACTTAATAATCTTAATAGTTGCGAGGAATGGGTTGTGGCAATAATTTGCAAGTTAGTTTGTTTAACACGAGTTTCAATTAATTCTATGAGAAGATGTAAACGGGTGGGATGAAGACCGTTATCTAATTCTTCCAAGAAATAACAACTAAAATTAGGTAAATCATCAGATTCATTAAATAACGCTGCAATCATAGCTAAAAATCTTAAAGTTCCATCGGATGCACTAATAATTGGGATTTTTTGCCCATTCGCTTCTATTAATACCAGTAGAATTTTACCTGTTATATCTGTAACAAATTCTAAATCCGTCGCATCCATTGGCGTTAATGCTTTTAACCATTCTAATACAGCAATTTTACGGTTTTTATTTTCACAAATTGCTTGTAATACTGAAGATAAGTTTTCTCCGCGATCGCCTAAAATATTTTGACCCGGGTTAGAGGGTCTTCGCATCGCATCAGGAACTAAATCTAAGAATTGTAAATTAATGAATTCGTCTAAAACTTCATTAATGTAAATGTCAACATTGTGAGAAATACTTTCATTTATTTTATTTTCAATAAAGATGTTCTTTATTAACTCACTATCAATCAGTAGGGGTTTATCGGCTTTTGTTGAAAATTCTATGATTTTCTTAGTTTCTGAATCCTCATATATCTGAAGTAACATTTTTCCAGAATTATTAGGTAAATTCTCAATTTTAAGTTTAAGAGATTTTTGATAATATAAACTTTCCTCTACAAGTTTTGGCAATTTTCCATTAATCCCTGGATTCACCTCTATGCGATAGATTAATTCATATTCATCTTGAGTTTTAAAAATCAAATTTCCTTCTTCATCACATTCAAATTCTTCAGGAAAATATAAAGTTACTTCTATAGCAAAAGTTGGAGAATTTTGAAAAGTAATATTCTGTTTTCCTCCTCTAATACCTTCCCATTCTAAAAAACCTCCTTGTCCCCACTTTTCTCCTAATATTTCAGCTAAATTATAACCTCGACTAATTCCATGTAAAAAACGTAAAGCGTCACCGATATTACTTTTACCTGTGGCATTAGTACCCACTAAAATTGTAAAATCACCCAAAGTTAATTCGGCTTCTTTAAAATTTTTAAATCGTTCTAAACGTATTTTTTTTAGCATATAGCGAATCAATTTTGTATTTGTTAATTATTGGTAATATTTTTTAAGGTAAAATTAGTTCCGTATAGCACATTATAACCTTTAATAACATCTTCTAATGTAACTAATTCTTGATCGTTTTGCTCAATCACAACTTTCTCTCCCTGCTGTTCAACACGACTTAAAAGTTCTGAAAAATTCCCTTGAATTTCGGTAATATCAACATTAGTCATTTTTAACTCCCCTTGAACTTTATGAAAACCTTACCCTAAGATGATATCAATTTTAACCGCTAAAATCAAAAAATAAGTCTATAAAACCTTAACCTAACCCATGACCCTAACACCCTCAGTAGAATTTTTAGATGAATTTGACATTATTGTGGTCGGGGCCGGACATTCGGGCTGTGAGGCGGCACTGGCTTCCGCACGGTTGGGATGTCGTACCCTGCTCTTGGAGGCCCTGCTAAGTCCCAACTCGTCCATGAAGTCGATGCTTTAACCACGGCTGGATCAATCGTGGTTTTTAGTTTGATAGAATAGTATTGATCATTAATAAAATCATCATGCAGCAACTTTATCTTCAATTTAAAAGTCCTGATCAATTTCCTTATCAAAACTATATGTTTAATCAGATGAAACAAGAACCTTGCTTCATCTCAAAACAGGGCGTTCTTTTTGAAGAAGATTGTCTACCACTTTTAAAACAGATCAATAACAGTGTAGCTGATGTTGTTTTTGCCGATCCTCCCTTTAATTTAGGGAAAAAATATGGCAAAAAGCATGATGATAGCCTCGAAGATAGTGAATATCTAAACTGGTGTTATACTTGGCTGGATGAATGTTGCCGGATTCTTAAAGACGGGGGCAGTTTATTTATTTACAATTTACCTAAATGGAATATGTTATTAGGCAGTTATTTAATGAATAAGGGTTTAACTTTTAGACATTGGATTACTATTAGTCAAAAATCGAGTTTACCTATTCCTGGGCGATTATATCCTAGCCATTATAGTCTTTTATATTATACAAAAGGCAAGCCTAAAGTATTCCGTAAAATTAGAACTCCCATAGAAACTTGCCGTCATTGTGGGGGTGAAATTAAAGATTATGGCGGTCATCGTCATGCCATGAACCCATTAGGAGTCAATTTAACCGATGTTTGGACAGACATTCCTCATTGTGATGTGATTATTGAACGCTTAACGGAAGGAAATCTACACTATCATAAAAATAATGATAGTGTAAATTAATTCCTACTTTTATTTTTCAGGAATTTCTTGATCAATAAAAATTTTAATTGCTAGTTCTCCTACCGCCTTAGTTGCCACAGTATTATTTGCTACGGAAATTACACTACCAACGCCAGGTATAAGTTTAGCAACTTCTCCACTCACTGTAGTTAATCCCCAATTAGCACCTAAACCTACGCCTGCTGTTGCTATAAAGTTTGCGACTGTTTCTTCTGAAAAATCAAGTCCACTTAAGTATCCAATAAGTAGGTGGTCATAATTAAAGTTAAAATCCTAAATGCTGTAAGCCCTTTGGAATAATGATTTTAGCTTTCGGTATGTTGACGTTATTTATGCCCGCCTACTTATTAATTTTAACCGCTAAAATTAAAAAATAAGTCTATAAAACCTTAACCTAACCTATGACCCTAACATCCTCAGTAGAATTTTTAGATGAATTTGAGATTATTGTGGTCGGGGCCGGACATTCGGGCTGTGAGGCGGCGCTGGCTGCGGCCCGGTTGGGATGTCGTACCCTGCTCCTAACTCTCAACCTCGATAAAATCGCTTGGCAACCCTGTAACCCGGCCGTCGGTGGCCCGGCTAAGTCCCAACTCGTCCATGAAGTCGATGCTTTAGGTGGGGAAATTGGCAAAATGGCCGACCGTACCTATTTACAAAAACGGGTGCTGAATATTTCTCGTGGCCCGGCGGTATGGGCTTTACGCGCCCAAACCGATAAACGGGAATATGCCGCGGTGATGAAAAATATTGTGGAAAATCAGGATAATCTTACCGTCCGAGAAGGGATGGTAACGGATTTAATTTTAGGTAAAAATCAAGAAATTATTGGGGTAGAAACTTATTTTGGAGTTGCCTTTAAATGTCAAGCGGTAATATTAACAACAGGTACATTTTTAGGCGGTATTATTTGGGTAGGTAATAAATCAATGCCCGCAGGACGGGCGGGAGAATTTGCCGCCGTTGGGTTAACAGAAACCCTCAACCGTTTAGGCTTTGAAACCGGACGATTAAAAACTGGAACTCCGGCGCGAGTTGATAAACGTTCTGTAGATTATTCTAAGTTAGAACCGCAACCCGGAGATACAGAAGTGCGCTGGTTTAGTTTCGATCCAGAAGTACAAATTGAACGGGAACAAATGTGTTGTCATTTGACTCGAACTACGGCCGAAACTCACCGAATTATTCGAGAAAATTTGCATTTATCTCCGGTTTATGGCGGTTGGGTAGATGCGAAGGGCCCCCGTTATTGTCCGAGTATTGAAGATAAAATTGTTCGATTTGCGGATAAAGAAAGTCATCAAATTTTTATTGAGCCCGAAGGTCGAGATATTCCTGAATTGTATATTCAAGGATTTTCTACGGGTTTACCTGAAACTTTGCAATTGCAAATGTTAAGAAGTCTTCCGGGGTTAGAAAATTGTGCCATGTTGCGTCCAGCCTATGCGGTGGAATATGATTATTTACCCGCCACTCAATGTTATCCAACTTTAATGACAAAAAACATTGAAGGGCTATTTTGTGCAGGGCAAATTAATGGTACAACCGGATATGAAGAAGCCGCAGCCCAAGGTTTAGTGGCGGGAATTAATGCGGTAAGATTGGTTAAACATCAAGAGATGATTGTATTCCCACGGGAACATAGTTATATCGGAACTTTAATTGATGATTTGTGTACAAAAGACCTGCGAGAACCCTATCGGGTGTTAACCAGTCGGTCGGAATATCGGTTATTATTACGGTCAGATAATGCGGATGAACGGTTAACACCTTTGGGTCGAGAAATTGGGTTAATTGATCACCGTCGATGGGCGTTATTTGAACGGAAACAAGGTAATATTATTGGGGAAAAAGAACGATTATATGCTACTCGAATTAAGGAGAATGATCCGGTGGGAATGGCGATTGTTAATGATACCCAACAAAAAATTAAAGGGTCAATTACTTTAGCGGATTTATTGCGCCGTCCTGGTTTGCATTACGTTGATTTAGAACGGTATGATTTAGGTAATAATCTCTTAAATCAAGTGGAAAAAGAAGGGGCAGAAATTGAGATTAAATATTCAGGATATCTGCAACGGCAACAAAACCAAATTGACCAAGTTAGTCGCCAATCTAATCGAGCATTATCGGAGGATTTGAACTATCTCAAAATCGAAACTTTGTCAATGGAGGCGCGAGAAAAGTTAATGAAGGTTAAACCTTTAACCATTGGTCAAGCGTCGAGAATTGGGGGAGTAAATCCGTCAGATATTAATGCGTTGTTGATTTATTTGGAGGTTAGAAATCGTCAACAAACTGTTACTCTCAATTCCTAATAAGTAGTTGCACAAAATAAATTACCTAGTTGAGAGAGGGAACAGCCCCCCAAACCCCCCGTGCACGGGGGGCTAGGGGGGGAGGGAACGCCGGATCTGGGCAGAAGATGTGTAATTAATTTTGTTTAGGTACTTAGCAATCTTAAATAGGTTGTCACATTGGCTCCTTGCTGTGCCTGGGTTTCAGGCTAATTTGTCTCCATAACCTATTTGGGATTGCTATAGCCATCTTCTGTTACTCTCCGAAAACTTTTGCCATTTCTGAATTATAGAGCTTTTGCATAGGAAGCGATCGCTGCTATTTCTTTCTAACAACAAATACAACAATACAAGTAATTCTATAATAGCTCCTGCACGTTTTTTCAAAGCATACTCAAGATCTTGTTTCAGTCTTTCAACAAGACAAGTATGCTCTCCAAATAACAGAACTTCATAATCTTCACAATTTTTTGAATCAACTATATCACTCATATCTAACAATGATCTCATAAAATATCAATATATTTATTTTAGAGTTATAACAATATTTTGTCAATATTAAAATTATTATAATTTGGTGTAGCTAAAACCCCAGGTTCTCAAAGAAACCGGGGTTTTTAGAGTCTAATTAGAAATCAAAATGCTTATCACTAACGCCAGAATCAGCAATAGTTGGTAATAAGTGTTCAAACAGTTGCATCGACTGTAAACAACTATTAATTTCCGAAACAAATTGATTGTATTCGTTAATCTTTTGATTCACTTCCCAATGAGATTTGGCATTATTTTTAATTTTCTCCTCCGCTTCCTGTGCCAAAGTTTTTTCCAAATAAACCCGCGCTTGACTATACTGCTGCATAATCTCATCCGCTTGAATATCCGTCATCGGTAATAAATGGGTTTTTAGGGTTTGGTTAACAGTTTGGCGGAAGGTTTGATGAATCGTTTTTGAGACTTTGGGTTCAAAATCTAACTTCAACAATTGACGGATAGCGGGTTCGGCATCAACTATTGCTTTCACGTCATAACTGGATGAGGTTTGTAATAGAGTTTGGCGAAATTGATAAATCGAAAATGTGCCTTCATCATAGAATTTAGGACTTTCTCGGACATAGCGATCGCATTCAGTTTTAGCCATTGCAATTAAGGCTTGATTAACTTCTGCTTCTAACTCTTTTAACCGTTTTTCTAACCCCCCATCATTCCCTAATAAACGATTGAGTTTGCGATAATATTCAGTCTTGCGAACTTTTTCAACTAAACGACGGAAAAAACCTGCATTCACAGATTTAATAGACTCCACTAAAATATCCTCTAATTGATTAGCTAAATAATACAATGCTTCAACTAAAACCGCTAATAAAGGTGCAGTTGCATTCCGAGGATGATTGAAAGTAGCCCGACTATAGGCTTCTTTTACCGAAAAACAATCTAATAATTCATCTAAACGCCGCACCATCCGAGATTCTAATTGCTTAAAATCCTGTTCAAAGCTATCACATTTATTGGTAATAATCTGATTAATTTCCTCCGTAATATGATCTCGAAATTCCAGTCCCGCTTCTTGTAATTGTTGATTCAGCAGTTGTAACTCCTGGGCTTTCATCGCTTCAATTTCCCGGGGTTGACTGTCTAAATCAATTTGAATTGATTCATAATATTTGCGTAGGGGAATACAAATATCTTCTAAATCATCCGCTAAATTTTTAAACAGTTGGGGGCGTTTTTCTTCGGTTAAATAGTAAGTAATGGCGTTACGAAATTCCTCAATTCCGCTATCTTTAATTAACTGATCAACTAAGGGTTGTCCCCAATCGGCTAAAATTCGGGTGTAGTTTTGATTCGGAGATTCAAAACCATTAATTGTGACTCGAAACTGGATGGGAAGTTTGCGAGAACTGCCACAATAGTTATTAAAAGCATAGACAAATTGGGGAGTTTCTTCTTCGCCTCCAAATCCTTTAATACTTTCGGCGAAAATACTATCTAAACCAAAGCGATCGCGTCCACTTGTACCTTTAATTTGACTACCATAAAACCCTAATAATCCACTGGTTTTATAGACCCTGGTGGTATCCTGAAAGTCAGAATAAATTAAGTTCTTTAACCGTTGACGTAATTGGGCATTATACCAGGTTTCATCAATCCGATTAAAGATATAAAAAACGCGATCGCGGATACTCGGATTTTGACGAATTCTTTCTAAGAGTTCCGTTTCTTCTATCGTCATTTCTCCCGCCGATGCGGGTTTCAAAACACAGACCACCGCCGAGGTATCGGGGTTCTCGATTTTGTTATAGGTTAATTGGGCATCTTTCTCCACGGGAGCGTCAATTCCCGGGGTGTCAATAATCACATTTCCATCTTTTAATAGGGGATGGTAGCAATAGTATTCAATCCGTTTTAAGACCGCGCTATTACTCCCTCGACGGGCATAACCCGCCGCTTCTTTGAGGTTGGAAAAGTTAAACTGTTCCATCGAATAAGTGGCGTTATTTAGGGTTTGAATGCGATCGCGATTTTCCGTAAATCCCTTGATTAATAAATCTAAGGCTTTAGCTTGTTTTGCCCGTTCCGATTTATTCACTCCTCCTTCTTGCTGAATAATTCTTTCGCATCCTTCTACTAATACATCAATCATGTCATTTCGATTGATATTAACGTTAGAAGATAACCCCAATAATTGACATAAATTAGTAACTTGTTCCCGAATTTCGGCTTCACTTAAAAAGGTTAAAACTACCCGTTCTTGATCAAGTTCAGCATAATCAATATAGCATTCAGTTCCGGTGGCGTGTCCCTCGGCACTATATAATAATTCCCTTTCTAAAAGGGCATTAATTAACATGGATTTTCCTGCACTAAATGCCCCCGCAAACACAATTTCAAATTTGGGAGAAATGACTTTCTTTAAAGAAGCATGAACAGCAGTAATATCCTGTTGGCGCAGAGTGGGTTCTTGATGCAGAAGTTTGACTAAGCCTTCAACCTGATGTTGTAAATTTTGGCACTGGGGCGATAGGGGATGACTCATAGATACAACTTTACCTTTATTGAAAAATGTCTCACTTTAGATTATCCCTGATCAGATATAACTTTGGGATTAAATTTTACTTTAATTTACAATTTCAGTGTTAATCAGGTTCTAGTTTTAGTTAACTGAGGTAAATTAAAGAAAGTATGCTATAATCAAATGCCAATTTAATTCATATAGTGGTACATCTTTACTTTTAAAATAGACCCTTGTATTATAAAATATGGACGATTTGACACCAGCATTAACAACTCAAGATATTAAGGTGACGATACTCCTTTTGGGAGGTTATCAATATCAAATCACCTTACCCTCCAATTCTCCCTTACTCTTAAATTTATTAAATGCGGTAGTTCATCCCACCGAAAAAAATCAGGATGAACCGCCAAAATTGTTTCAAATTCCGATGAATGGACAACAACAAGCCCTCTGGTTTTCTAGTAATTCTCTAGTCGGAGTAATTACCGAACCACCGATTTTTATTAAAGCTCATACTCCCGCAATTCCAGCTACACCCCAAGGGGAAATTTTTAAACTTAAATATTGGCAAATTGATAATTTTTTATCTCCAGAAGACTATCAAAATCTTCTGAATTATGCTTTAGAACAAGAACAGCAATTCCAATTAACTGGCCCAGCTACCAACACATCAGACTATCCTGAACATCGGGATTCTTTGGTTCTCTATTATTCTCCAGATTTTGGTGATATGGTTATAAACCGAGTTAAAGCGATGTTCTGGAAAGCCTTAGAAAAACTTGATATTCCCCCGTTTCCAATTACCCATATTGATGCCCAACTGACTGCCCATAATCATGGTCATTATTTCCGCATTCATAATGATAATGGTTCGGCTAGAGATGAAACTCGAATGTTAAGTTACGTTTATTATTTTTATCAGGAACCCAAGGCTTTTACTGGAGGAGAATTATTAATTTATGATACCCAATGGCAAGGTCAATATGCTTATTCTAAATTAGAAAATTTTCAAGCTATTGAACCTCTGAATAACCGAATTATCTTTTTCTATAGTGGTTTAATGCACGAAGTTCTGCCCGTTAATTGTCCTTCTAAACAGTTCAAAGATAGTCGATTTACGGTGAATGGTTGGGTGAGAAAATAAAAGCTATCGTAGGAAACAGGCTCCCAAACCCCCCATCGGTGTCAGGATTTTTTATCATTAAAAAAGTAGCGATGAAGTTAGGGTTAGACCTTAGTGGAATCAGTAGGGTGTCTTTGTCAGCACCATTGAAAGTCCGTTTATGGAATCTTCAAGAATCCCCGTCCCTTTAGGGCTGGGGAGTGTCAAGTAGACATCACAACTTCGACACTCAGAGTGTCTTCAGACCTGAGAGTGTCAAAATTATGTGATAATATGGGGAGAAATGGACTCTCGACGATCTTTTATTTATTGTCGAGTCCATGCAGGTTTATTTAAAATTTAACCATGAGTAGCTCCCTAACCAAAGCTGTCTTATTTGTAGACGGCTATAACATAATTGGAATATGGCCCCTATTGCGACAGAAACGCGATGTTGATGATATGGAAACAGCGCGGAGACACTTGATTGAAACCTTAGTGGACTATAGTGCCTTTGAGGGACTTGATGCCCGACTGGTTTTTGATGCTCACTATCAAAATACCCCCGGTGTCAGCGAAACTATTACTCGCAATGTGTCGATTCATTATACCAGTTTTGGGCAAACCGCAGATACTTATATTGAAAAACTCTGTGCTTCTTTAAGCCGCCAACTGAGGTTGTCCCGACGTCGGTTAATTGTGGCGACTTCAGACCGCGCTCAACGGTTAACCGTGACGGGCTATGGTGCTGAGTGGATGTCCGCCGAACAGTTAGCAGAAGCGGTGGAAGCCACTACCCAGCGTCGTCAGCGTCGTCATCAACCACGGAAGCCATCTTCGAGTCGTTTCTTGGCTAATTCCCTAGACGCAGAAGCTCAAAACCGTCTGGCTCGCATGAGGATGGGGTTATAATCACGGTATAAAGAGGGTTTCAGCTTTTGCAACCAAAGTCAAAAAAATTTTTTCAAAAAAGCTTGCAAAAAATTAGGATCAGGCGCTACTATTAGTAACTGTGGCTAAAAGAGAGACACAACGTTCCTCGGTAGCTCAGTGGTAGAGCGATCGGCTGTTAACCGATTGGTCGTAGGTTCGAATCCCACCCGAGGAGTTTAACAAAATATTCTTTGAATCTCAGGTTAGATTTTAACCTAGTCTGAAATTTTAAGCCAGTATCCTACATTTCTATTGAGAAAGGTAGGATATTGTTTTGTATATGCTCAAAACCATTACATCTGATATCAAGGATGATCTTACCCTTATTTCTGAGTTTAACCTTATTGGCCCAAGCCGCCCCTCCGGTGAATGAAATTTTGCAACCGCAGCAGGTGCGACCCCTACCCGGACAATTAGATAAAATTCCGGTATTTAATAGTAACAGTCCCGAACTGATTTTAAACGAAGGAATTTTACTTTCTACTTTTCCAAAAACCAATAAAAAACAGCCAGAAGCCCACTTAAATTTTCCCTTTCAAGGCAAATTTGATATTTTTGCCCACCATATTGCTAAACCTCCCCAAGAACATGATTTAAGAACCCTTTATTTAGGCATATTAGCCTATAATCCAGGGAATAAACCCGTTACTATTAATATTTTAGAAGCAGCCAGTTATTTAAGTCAACCCGATGCGCCTTTTATTCCCCTTGATGCTATTTTAGATAATTCCGCAGGTAATATTTTTGCTGGGCCAGGAAGTCGGGTGATGAATGATATTTTACGGGGAAAACGACAAACTGAATTTGTGGAAAAAATTATTATTCCCCCCCAAAGTAGTCGTCTTTTATTAAATGCTCCAATTCCGGTTAAAAATTTAGAACCTCCTTTAAATGGTCGGTCTACTTTAATGCGTTTAGAGAGTGATGGCGAGGTTTATATTGCTAGTTTAGCTAAATATGCAACACTACAACCAAATAGAATAGAAATCGCGCCTACTTTAACAGAATGGGAACAATTATTACAGCAAGGAATGTTAGTTACACCTAGAGATCGTACCCCCACACCTCCTAATACTAATTCTGAACAAATTATCTATGGACGGGTGGCTGGAGTGGCATTGGGTTCCCGTTGGAATGCTAATATTGTTGATCCAAATAGTTCTATTTTAACTATTCCTGAATCGGGAAAAGCATTTTCTTATCCGATTGCAACCTTACCTAGAGGACAGTTAGGAACTAATCAAATTCAAAGTGCTCCTTTAGTGGTTAGATATCCCGATACCGCCTATCAAGCTCACGGAAATTATGGGATAGAATATAACTTAATTTTACCACTTTATAATCCCAAAAGTCAACCCCAACAAGTTATTTTAACCTTACAAACTCCGATCAAAGAAGAAAAATTATCCCAACCTGGATTAAGGTTTTTTGACCCTCCAGCCCCTCAAGTTTTCTTCCGAGGTACTGTTAGGTTGAGCTATGAAGATGATCAGGGAAAATCCCAAATTCGCTATCTGCATTTGGTTCAAAGACGGGGACAACAAGGGGAAGCGTTAGTACAATTAACCCTAAAACCTCAAGAAACTCGACCCGTTAAAGTTGATTTTCTCTATCCTCCTGATGCTTCTGCTCCTCAAGTTTTGACGGTGAAAACATTACCGTTAAAATGATAGATTGTAGTCTTTATTTAACCACAAAAACACAAAGAATTTATAAACACTAATTTTGTAGGTTGATTTTATGTCTCAAAGCGATGCACCCAAACCTAAACCACCTCTGGATAAACCCCCGCCACCGCCCCCAAAACCTCCTGATTGGGGGACATTAGGATGGTTAATCGTTGCATTATTTTTATTCATTATTGCGATAGGAAATGCTTCGGGATTTGGAGATAGTCAAAACCGACCATTAACTCCTAGTTTTGATCAAACAGAATCGGATAATTAGGGGGTTATCATTTCGTTGTTGTGCTTTAGCACCTCTATTAAGAGCGCTAAAGCGCAACAAAATTCAAAAAAAATTAACCAATGGTTAAGGCTAAATCCGTGGGTGATGTGATGACCGTGGCTGTTTGGACAACACTAGGTTGGACGTTTTTAACAATTCCTAAAATTCCTGAATTTGTAATCTTAATTACGGTGTCATTCCCAGAGGAGGTAAAACTTAAATTAGCCAGAGGAATTGTATCAAGGATATGAATTTTATCGCCTTCTGAAACCTTGAAATCCGTAATAATATTGGCTAAATTGATATCAAAAACCGTGGCGGATTCATCCCCTCGCAACATGAAAATATCAGTCCCTCCTCCTCCGGTTAAAGTATCTGTTCCTAAATCTCCGATTAGGAAATCATTACCATTATTGCCATTTAAACTATCATTGCCTTGTCCACCTCGAATAAAGTCTGAACCTGCACCTCCAAAGATAGTATTATCCCCCCGATTTCCATTTAAAATATCATTGCCTTGTCCCCCGGTAATAATATCATTATCTTTTCCTCCCAAAATATAATCATTGGCATCATTTCCATCCAGAGAATCATTTCCAGCATTTCCATTAATTACATCATTTCCTGTCGAACCAGTAACCAAATCATTACCGCCTCCAGCTAATAGTCCCCGATGATTATTTAGGGTAATATCAGGAGTCATGGTTATGACATTATCTGCATCTAAATTACGAGGATAGGCATAACTTAAAGGCAAACTAGCACGATTGATGGTATTAATAAATCCATTCAAGATATTCGCATCTGAAATAATTCCAGAAACCCGACTGGGAATAATTCCATCGACAACGGCTGCATCCCAAATTTGATTACCTACTCGAATTTGATTGACGACATCAAAGCCTTGAGTTACTGTGCCAAAAACCGCATAATTTCCGTCTAAGTTTGTGGAATTATCTGCTAAATTAAAATAGAATTGGGATGAAGCCGTATCGGTTCCCGAAGACCGCGCCATGGCAATGGAACCGACGACATTACTTAACACCGGAGGAACGGTAATTCCTGCTTCTTTAAAGGTTTTGCTATAGATAGGTTCTGTAGCACCTTTGGGTTTAATTTCTAAGGGAATATTTCTAACTTTACCCGTAGCAGGATCAATAAAACCCCCACTTCCTAACAAATTTGCAGCCACATTAGGATATTTACTTTGGGGGTCACCACCTTGAGCAACAAAGGGCGTGGGGTCAATAACAACGCGATGAAATAGGGTATTATCATAAACATTTCGTTCAACTAAATCAACGAAATTTCCAGCCGTTATCGGAGCATTTGCACCATCAACTTGAATCGTAATTGGTAGTCCTTCAACTACCATAATCACAGTAGCAGCACTGGTTAAGTTGGGTAGATCAGCCATAATAAAATAGTGGGTTAAATGGTCTAAAATGAGGTACAATTAACCTAATTGTCTCTTTATATTTTACAATAAAGATTGCAATTAGAATCAGATATTGCCAATATTAGGACACCCAACCTCAAATTTAAGTTCCTGTTATTCCTAAGATTGGGTAAACTGGATCAAAAGTTGTAATTATCCTTCATAATCATGTCCCGTCGTTTCTTTCTAAGTTTCCTCTTATCTCTGGGTTTAGCTGTGTTTAGCTTCAAACTCACTGCGCCCGCTTGGGCGTTAGGGGGAAAATTGCCACCATTGAATCAACCCGCCCCTAATTTCACCTTACCAACTAATAGTGGAGAGGGAAAAATTTCTTTATCTGATTATCAAGGACAATGGGTTGTTCTCTATTTTTATCCTAAAGATTTTACTTCTGGCTGTACTTTAGAAGCTCGTCGTTTTCAACAGGATTTACCAAAATATTTAGCTAAAAATACTAAAATTTTAGGGATTAGTGCCGATGATATTCAATCCCATGCTGAGTTTTGTGATTCAGAAGGTTTAAAATTTCCCTTACTGGCTGATGTTGACGGAAAAGTAAGTAAATCCTATGGCTCATGGATTAATTTTATATCAATGCGTCATACTTTTATTATTGATCCTGATGGAATTTTAAGGGAAATATTTTTAGGGGTTAATCCTGCTATTCATAGTCAGGAAGTGTTAGCACGTTTGGATGAATTGCAACAAACCAAAACCAGTTAGTTTAAATTCACAGCCAAAAAGGGAAGGTTGAAATCACCATCCCTTTTTTTAAAATTACTTTTCTTTAAACCGGGTTTAATCCTAACATTGCCTTTAAGGTAAAAAAGGTAAATGCAAAAACACTTAATAATAAAATTATTAATGCAGTTGCTGTTACCGGACGATTTAAGAGGGGTTTGAGACGTTCAAATAGGAAAAAGAAAATTCCTAAAGTAAAGGTAATAAAATAACGGGGATAGCGAGAAACGTTTTGAAAAAATTCTTGCATTGTCGTGGTTGGGATTAATTTCAGATTAAAGGTTTTACAATTTTAACAGATTTCGGGATTATTTTTTAAGATAATTTTAGGATAAGCGATCGCCCGATTCCGAGTCAAACCAGTGTATCCGTTGGGGCGATAAACTCAACTTTATGGTTTCACCTTCCCAAGTTTGCTGTGCGGGAACCAAAAAACGGATTGTTTCATGGGATTGGGTGATTCTCACATTCAACAGTTTTTCTTTTCCTAAATCTTCCACTAAAAAAATTTTACTTTCTACATTGACAGAATCTTCCCGATTTTCTAAATAAATATCTTCGGGGCGAATTCCTAAGATAATTTGAGAAGGTTGGGTTTTCAACTCAGGTAAGGGAATTTGAAATTCTCCTAAAATCCCATAATTTTCGCGACAATTTAAGCGAATTAAATTCATCTGAGGACTTCCCACAAAACCCGCAACAAATTGATTAGCCGGAGCATTATAAATCTCTGAAGGAGAGGCTAATTGTTGTAAATAACCTTGATGAAGTACAGCAATTTTACTCGATAAAGTTAGGGCTTCGGTTTGGTCATGGGTAACATAAACAACAGGTTTTTGTTGAGAATTAAATAACTGTTTTAAATCGGCTCTTACCTGTTCTCGTAATAGAGCATCTAAATTACTTAAGGGTTCATCTAATAAAAAAACTTCGGGATTTCTGACTAAAGCTCGTCCTAAAGCAACCCGTTGACGTTGCCCCCCGGACAGTTGAGCAGGTTTTCTGAGTAATAAATGTTGAATATCTAAGCGATGAGCGACATCATTAACCCGGGTTTCAATCTCAGAAATAGGAATTTTTCTTAATTTTAAAGCCGTTGAAATATTATCAAAAACCGTTAAATGGGGGTACAGGGCATAACTTTGAAAGACCATGGCAATATTCCGTTGACCGGGGGGAAGGGTGGTCACATCTCGATGGCCTAAAATAACTTTTCCCTCGGTGGGTTGGTCGAGTCCTGCAATCATTCTTAATAAGGTTGATTTTCCACAACCCGAAGGGCCTAATAGGGTGAGAAATTCCCCATCATTGACCTCTAGGGTAATATCTTTTACTGGAATGACTTGGTGGGAAAATTGCTTTTTTAAATTGATAATTTCGAGTTTTGCCATGATTTATGATCTCCATTAATTGTTAAGATTATTGTTAACCTTTGACGGCTCCTGCGGTAATGCCTTGAACAATTCGCCGTTGAAAAATCAAGACTAAAATGATTAAAGGAAAAGTTCCGGCTAAAGTTGCAGCCGCCATTGGCCCATAGGGAATTTCTAATAAAGAAGCACCCCCCAGTTGAGCGACGGCCACGGGAATGGTATATAAATCTTCCCGGGTAATAAAGGTTAGGGCAAAAATAAATTCATTCCAGGCGAAAATAAAGGTTAATATACCCGTGGTGACTAAGGCAGGAAAGGTTAAGGGTAAAACAATATTTAATAGCATAGATAGGGTATTGTAGCCGTCAATTTTGGCAGAATCTTCTAAATCTTTAGGCAATTGTTGGAAAAAAGTTCTTAAAATTAAAATGGTTAAGGGTAAATTAATTGCTGTATAGGGGATAATTAATGCTAAATAATTATTTCCAATCTGAAAAAATTTAATTAACTCTAACAATCCCATAAATAATAAAATATAGGGAAATAATGTTATAATTAAAATCAGTACCAAAATTAAATTTTCTCCAGGTAGCTTTAATCGAGTCAGGGCATAGGCAGCCGGAGCGCCAAGGGTTAAGCATAATAAAGTTGAAATGATAGAGACAAAAGCACTATTGAAAATATATCTCAGAAATTGACTTCCCAAGCTGAGATAATGTTGAAAAGTCAGTTGTTCTAAACTGGGAAAATAAATATTAGGAACCGTTGAAATCGCAGCATTAGTTTTAAAAGAAGTGAGTAATTGCCAGAAAACTGGAGCCAAACAAAATAAAACTGTGGAGATTATTCCCAGGGTGAGTAAAATCTTTTTTCGAGGGATAAAACTAACGGAATTTGAGGGATTAAAATTTGCCATTTATTGATCTCCAATCATATTAACACGCAGTTTTGATAAGAAAAAAGCCGCAATACAAACCGCAACAATTAATAATAAAAAGGTGACGACCACTAAAGCCGCCCCATAACCAAAATCCAGATACCTTCTAATGGTGGCATAAATATAAACAGAAACGGTTTCCGTTGCCCCTGCTGGCCCCCCTCCAGTCATGACTTGAACTAAATCAAAAATCCCAAAGGCTTGAGCGAATCTAAACAATAAGGCAATAATAATTTGAGGGGTAATTAAAGGAATTGTGATTTGATAAAAACTTTGAATTGAGTTTGCCCCATCCATAGCATGGGCTTCATACAAATCCTGGGAAACAGATTGCAGTCCGGCTAGTAAAATAATAGCAATAAAAGGGGTAGTTTTCCAAACATCGGCAATAATCAAAACAAACATGGCTCGACTGGGTTCTCCTAACCAAGTCATAGGACTATTAATAATATTAAGACGCTGTAAAATATCATTCACCACACCATATTGGTCATTAAAAATCCAAGCCCAAGCTAACCCCATGACCGCCGTAGGTAAGGCCCAAGGAATTAAAGCTGTGGTTCTGACCAAACCTCGACCTTTAAAACTTTGATTCAGAATTAAAGCCATGAATAAACCCAAGATTAATTCTAAGATAATAGAAATACTGGTAAAAACCGTTGTATTCCATAAGGTTTGCCAAAATCGACCATCCGCTAAGATACGTTGATAATTATTTAATCCTGAAAAAATGGGTTGTAATTGAGTTCCTAAATTTTGGGTGAATACACTTAATGAAAAAGCCCTTAAAATTGGGTAAATAAACACTAAGGCAATCATGAACAAAGCGGGTGAAATTAACAGCCATCCGGTTCGTTTTTCTTGTTTTTCTAAAGAGTTAGTATTCATGCTCAAAATTCACTCATTAATGTTTAATAAAGTTCGAGTTTCCCTGGCTGCCTCTTTCATGGCTGCTTCCGGGGTTTTACTCCCGGTTAATGCCGCACTCAAATAGCGTTGGAGAATATCTGAGACTTGGGCATATTGGGGGATGGGAGGACGTAAAACCGCATTTTCAGCCCCTTGTAAGAGGGCGGGTAAATAGTTATATTTGGCGACTAAAATATCATCGGTAAATAAGGATTTTCGAGAGGGAACATAGCCCGTTTCTAAAAAATATTGTCGTTGAATATCGGGTTGATTAAAATATTCAATCACTTGCCATGCTTCCCGTTGATGTTTAGAACTTTTAGAAATCCCAAATCCCCACCCTCCTAAACAAGCACCGCTTTGTTTTCCGGGTAAATTAACCATTGGTTGAATCCCATATTTTCCCCTAATGGGAGAGTTAGCAGCCAAAGCATAAACGTAGGGCCAATTTCTTAAAAAAACCGTATTTCCACTTTCAAATAATCGGCGAGTTTCTTCTTCTGCATAGGTCGTAACGCCAGGGGGAGAAATACTTTGTTCAATGGTTTGTCGTAAAAAATTAACGGCTTCTATACTTTCGGGCGCATCTAATCCGATAGCTTGGGTTTCAGGATTAACCCAGAATCCTCCATATCCCTGTAAAATTTCCGTGAACATGGCGGCTAATCCTTCATATTGTTTCCCTTGCCAAACATAACCCCATTGGGCTAAATTTTGATTTTGAAGGGTTTGGGAGGTGGTGAGTAAATCTTGAAAGGTTTTAGGGGGTTTTAATCCGGCTTTTTCTAATAAATCCGTTCGATAATATAACATTCCAACATCTGTTCTAAAGGGCATTCGATACAGTTTATTTTGATATTTTCCTCCTTGAACATCGCCCTGAATATAATCAGTTAATTTCTGAGGATCAACTTTTTTGGTTAAATCTTCTAACCATCCTGCTGCGGCAAATTTTTGTACCCAAACCACATCCATATAGACTAAATCATAGGGAGAATCTCCGAGTAAATAGGCAGAGGTATATAAATCTTCAACCAGATTACTATTATTCGGGGCTTTAACCACTTCTAAACGAATTTTTGGATGGGTTTGATGGAAACTATTAATAATCGGTTGCCATTGGGTTGATTCTAATGCTTGAACTAAAACTTTAAGGGTAACAGGTTGTTGTGTGAAAGCAGGTTTAATCATTAATATACTGATGATAACTCCTATCAATAAAGTTAAAATAAATTTATAAAATAATGGAATTTTAAATTTAACAAAAATCATTTTTTAAACCTCAAAATTATGGATTTTTATCTTTTCATTTTCCTAACAACATAATTTTGTCCTTAGACTCCTTATTCTAGCAGGGGTTGACAGGGCTTGGAGGAAGGAGATATTGATTAGGAGTCTTAACTAATCTGGGATTTATAGCAGTTGCCGCATCTATTAGGACATTCTTGAAAACTAAAAGCTGCTCATAGTAAGTATTTACCTATAGCGAGATTGCCTATTCCCTATTGCCTCTTGCTATACCAGGGATTTTGGGTTTAAAGCCCTGCCATTTAATGGTAATGGAGGGCGGTATTGTTTTTTATTGCTTTCTGATATAATTCTCTGAACTTGAGCAGACGGTTTTCTTGCGGGGATTGATTAAAATGATTCTGAAGTTGCAAGAGGCTGGTCAAATTCCGATCTCAAAAATGTGTGTCACCTGTCACTTTTTTCAGGCTGATCGTTATCCGAATAGCGATCGCCCCCATCATTGTGATTTCGTGGATGCACCCTTTAGTGATCGCAATTTGCATCTGGAATGTCCTGAACAAATTGGCATTTAATTTTAATTTATGGATATTTTAATTGTTGAGGATGAACCAGAAATTGCCCGTTTAATTCAGCATACCTTAGAAGCGGAAGGATTTTCTTGCCAAATTTCTAATAATGGTTTAGCCGCTTTACAAAAATTTCAAGAATTACAACCGGATTTAATTATTTTAGATTTAATGATTCCGGGGTTAGATGGGTTAGAAGTCTGTGCTAGAATTCGTCAGAAACCTGGGCAAAAAGACCCTTATATTTTAATGTTAACCGCCAAAGGTGAAGAACTAGATCGGATTATTGGTTTATCTACTGGCGCGGATGATTATTTTGTTAAACCCTTTAGTCCTAGAGAATTAGTTGCTAGAGTTAGAGCATTATTAAGACGGAGTTTGCGCCAAGGAAGTCAACCGAATCAAGTCTATCAAACCCCGCATTTTTTAGTCGATTTAGACCAAAGAATTGCCAGCTATCAATTAGAGTCAGGGAACACAGAAACCCTGGATTTAACTACTTTAGAATTTAATTTATTATCAACTTTTCTGAGTTATCCGGGTCGGGTTTGGAGTCGTACCCAACTCATTGATAAACTTTGGGGAGATGACTTTTTTGGTGATGAAAGGGTTGTGGATACCCACGTCGCTAGACTGCGGAAAAAAATTGAACCTGACCCCTCCCATCCCACTTTTATTAAAACTGTGACCGGGGTGGGATACAAATTTGAAGATGCTGTTATAGGAGGTAATGGGTAATGGGTAATGGGGAAGAAAGACTTTATTGCCTATTGCCTATTGCCTATTGCCTATTGCTATATTTTTAATTAAAATTGAGGTATTTAAGGTAAAATAGATTAATTGTATTAATAATGTTATCACAATGAGTAAATCAAAACCTCTGACAGACCTAGAATTAATTGATTGTGCGAAAGCTAATGCTAAACAAGGCGTTGCAAATGCAGCCAAACTATCGGGTTATGGGGATGATGTAGACAAATTTATGGATGCACTGCAAACCGCTTGTCGTAGAATTGGAGTTAATATTGATTCCCTATCGGATTTAGTTAAAGAGCAGCAGCAAATTCGACAAATACCCGGGTTAGAAATTGCTCCAGATTCAGAATCAAGTTTATAAAGTATTTTTATAAGCGGTTAAGCATATAAATTCTCTATTCTGAAATCCTTAAATCCTTGTAGTAGTGCGAGCGTCCTCGCTCGCTAGTTTATGCCTAGCAAAGAGGGTTTGGAGACCAAACCCCTACGATAACTATTCTAATTTATTAGAAGCCGAATAAACCGCTTTAACATTATACCAATTCAGAAATATTCTAGCAATTTCTAAAGCTAATTGTGATTTTCCTTGATTAATTAAATATTGTAAAAACCCCGCCATTGTCCGTTCATTTAAACGCCCTCCCAAAGATAATAAACCCCATAATATTTTATGTAATATTGTCATTTGAATCATCATTTTAACTTCAAAAGAGGGATGTTTTTGATAAAATAAAACTCCCATTCTCCCCCGTTGAATTTCTCGATCTATTAATTTCGGTAATTGTTCCAAATCAAACGCCGGATGCCAATGATAACCCACAGCATCGGGACATTTAATTAACTTTAAACCTAATTTTTTTAACCTTACCCCTAATTCTAAATCTTCCCAACCATATTGTTGAAATTGAGGATCAAATAACCCGGCTTCAATTAACCAATGACGAGCGATCGCCACATTTCCAGTAGCAAAATAAGCCGCCGAAAAATCAGTAATTTTATAAGGTTCAGAAGTTGGATCTTCAAAATTACAAGTATTAATTACCCGACCATAGGTAAAAACTTGATCTGAAGTTTGATATCCCTCAACTAAACTATTAGCATGGGATTGTAAAAACGTTTTGGTTACTATTAAATCACTATCAATAAAAATAATAGTTTCTCCCAAAGCCTTTTCTATCCCTAAATTTCTCGCCGCGGCTGGCCCTTGATGGGATTGACAAAATAGCTGAACATGGGGAAAATCTAACTTATTTTCCTCTAACCAATTTAAGGTTCCATCGGTTGAACCATCATCAACTAAAACTACCTCATAGTTAGTAATAGTATGATCATATTGTTGCTGTTCTAAGGCTTTTAAACACTTTTGTAAAATCGGTAAACGATTATAGGTAGGAATGACAATACTTAAAAACACAGTTTTTCTAACCTGAAACTTAAATCACTATTATTATTAACTACTTACCCGAAAAAAATCCAGTCCCCTCCCCCTGAAAGTGGCCCCAACTCAAATATATAGAATTCCTGACATCAAAAGGGCATGAAAGGCGAGATAATGTAACATTTGGTTACTTGAGGAGAAATATTAATCATGGGTCGCGCTGAAAAAGTTGTGCTTGCTTATTCAGGTGGGGTGGATACCTCCGTTTGTATCCCCTACTTGAAAAATGAGTTTGGCGTCAAAGAAGTAATTACCCTGGCCGTAGACTTGGGACAAGGGGATGAATTAGGGCCTGTTCAACAAAAAGCCTTGGACTCTGGCGCCGTCGAGTCCCTGGTAATTAATGTCCAAGATAGATTTGTCAAAGACTATGCGTTTCCGGCCATTCAAGCCAATGCTTTGTACGAAAACCGTTATCCCCTGGCCACGGCCTTAGCCCGTCCGTTAATTGCTAAAACCTTAGTGGAAGTGGCCGAAAAATACGGAGCCGATGCTATTGCTCACGGTTGTACCGGAAAAGGTAACGACCAAGTGCGGTTTGACGTCTCCATTGGTGCGCTCAACCCGAAAATAAAAATTCTGGCCCCCGCCCGGGAATGGGGCATGAGTCGGGAAGAAACCATTGCCTACGGGGAAAAATTCGGCATTGCTTCCCCGGTGAAAAAATCCTCTCCCTACAGTTTAGATAGAAATTTGTTAGGAATTGCGATTGAAGCTGGGCCCTTAGAAGATCCTTGGACGGAGCCCCTGGAAGAAGTCTATGCGATCACCAAACCGATTTCTGAGACTCCTAACGAACCTGAATATATTGAAATTGGGTTTGAAACTGGAGTTCCGGTGAGTTTAAATGGTAAGGCAATGGACGGTGTTCAATTAATTGGAAAATTAAATGAAATTGCCGGAAATCATGGGGTTGGACGCCTGGACATGATTGAAAACCGTTTAGTCGGGATTAAATCAAGGGAAATTTATGAATCTCCGGCGATGATTGTGTTAATTAATGCTCACCGAGATTTAGAAAGTTTAACCTTAACCGCCGATGTGACTCGTTATAAACGGGGCATTGAAGAAACCTATAGCCAGTTGGTTTATAATGGCCTCTGGTATAGTCCGTTAAAAGCGGCTTTGGATGCCTTTATTCAACAAACTCAGGAACGGGTTTCGGGTGTTGTCCGAGTCAAATTATTTAAGGGAAATGCCACAATTGTCGGCCGGAAATCTGCCAATTCCCTCTATAGTTTGGACTTAGCAACCTACGGCTCCGAAGACGTTTTTGATCATAAAGCGGCGGAAGGTTTCATTTATGTCTGGGGTTTACCGACTCGTGTTTGGTCTGAGAAAATAAGAGACTAATAATCTGATTAGAAATCAAATTCATCCTAGGGGTGAGACGCACCTCGCCCCTACACAGCAATCTCGGTATTTTTTAAGATTAATAATCTTGATCATTGTTTTTTGACACTCCCACCCCTTTAGCGTAGCGTAGGGGTGGGATTCTCGTATCTAGCCCAATCAAATAAAGACAGTTGAATATACTCTTTTTTATTGTTTTTCACCGAGTTCGGGGGTGCGCCAAACACCCCATAATTTAAACCGGATGAATCCATTACATAAATTATTCTGCCCTCGGTCACATCCCAATCTTTTCTCTGTCTCAACTTCTGGAACATCCTCTGTTATCGACAGATAGGCATACCACTTATTTCTGTGTTTAATCAACTTAAAAGAACCCCACTTAAAAGTGCCTGCGTCGCGTTTCATTTAAGTCAGGACTTACGCAAAACAACCATATCTAGTAGGGGCGAACGGCCGTTAGCCCCTACAGATGGTGTATAATTGGGTATTCTGCGTAAGTCCTGTAAGTATAAAACAATACATAAATTTCCATTAAAAATTCAGTATTTTTACTGAAGACAAAGCAAAAAAAAATGGTTATAACTACAAAATAGGGCTTTGCATCTCAAACAAATTTATGTCAAATTTTATATTTCCAGTGGTAGCCACCAATCAGTCAATCTTGGCTGATTTGTCACAAAAAATTCAAGAAAACCAAACTCCTCCAGTCAGCCAGTTTCAGAGGGATGATGGGGGGTTAGAGATTATCGGTTCACTAAACCAGGGCAATGTATTTGCAGGCAGTACCGCCAATGATTTTGCCACGGGGGGCAATCAAGCTGATGCTGTTGATGGGGGTGATGGCAATGACATCATCCTGGGTTTAAAGGGAGATGACATTCTCCTCGGTGGTAAGGGGAGCGATAACATTTCTGCTGGCAAAGGAAATGACCTAGTTGGTGGTGGAAAAGGCGGTGACCTGATCTCCGGCGACGAAGGAGATGATACGCTCTTCGGGGAAGAGGGTAACGATATTATCTATGGCGGCAAAGGAAAGGATGCCCTGGATGGAGGGGCTGGAAATGATAACCTTTCTGGTGGAAGTGGTGACGATACCATTGTTGGCGGAGAAGGAGATGACCTGCTCTTTGGTGATCAAGGCAATGATACTCTTGACGGTGGGCCAGGGAAGGATACTCTCTATGGTGGAGAAGGGGACGACTCCCTAACCGGAGGATTGGATGATGATCTTCTGTTTGGTGGCAAAGGTAAGGATACCCTTTATGGTGGAAGTGGTGACGATACCATGGTTGGCGGAGAAGGAGATGACCTGCTCTTTGGCGATCAAGGCAATGATATTCTTGACGGTGGACTAGGGAAAGATATTCTTTCTGCTGGAGAAGGGGACGACTCCATGACCGGAGGACTGGATGATGATCTTCTGTTTGGTGGTCAAGGTAAGGATACCCTGATTGGCGGTGCGGGGGATGATCTCCTAACGGGTGGTAAGGGAAATGATACCTTTGTTTACGAAGGAGCTATCGATCAGTTAGGCCAAGATACATTAACTGATTTTAATGTTTCAGAAGATGCAATTGCCCTAAATTCCACGGATTTCTCAGCATTAGCTCCGGGTGTACCAGGTGCTTTAGCCAATGGAGAATTCCAAACTATTGCTAACTTCTCTGGAAATGCTGCGGATGCGGGAGATGCTAATTTAATCTACGACCCAGAAAGTGGTTTACTCTACTATATTGACAAACAAGGGATTACAACTCCTATGTTAGATATGGGTAAAAATTTAACCCTGAATAATGATAATTTTGATTTAATTTAGAACCCTAATAGTTATAGCAATCCTAAATAGGTTGTAACATTTCAATACTGATATGAAACGGCCAGAAGTATTACCCCAGATCCCTCCCCCCCCCGTGCACGGGGGGCTAGGGGGGGGCTGTTCCGGTGTTCCCTTTTGATCAGGGATTTTAAACACAACTCAAATAGGATTGCTATAGTACCCTCAAAATCTAAAAATAAATGTGCTTTTCTCGGATTTTTACAGTCTTGGTAACTTCATGCAAATGTCAGATTCTGAAGCAAGAAAATTAGCTGATAAGGCCTTATTTTACCAAAGTAAAGGACAACTAGATCAGGCTGTTTTATCTTATCAGCAGGCACTTAAAATTCGTCCTAACTGGCCGGAAGTTTATTATAATTTAGGGATTATTTTTGAACAACAACAGAACTTATCGGGGGCAGTTAGCTGCTACAAAAAAGCTATTTTACAAGCCGATAATTATGCCGAAGCCTATTATAATTTAGGAGTTATTTATCAAAAACAGGGTTTAATTGAAACAGCTATCAAGACTTATCAAAAAACAGTTATTCTTGCGCCTGAACTTATTCGCGCTTATAATAATTTAGGATGTTTGTGGTTAGAAATAGGAGAATATTCCCAAGCGATTGAAGTTTTTAAACAGGGGATTAATCTCAATCCAGATCAGGCAGAACTTTATAATAATTTAGGTCAGGCTTGTTTAAAAAATGGTAGTTTAGATGAGGCTATCGCCCATTATTTAAAAGCCATTAAATTAGAACCAAATTTAGTTAAAGCCTATCAAAATTTAGGGCAAGTATTTTATCAACAAAACTTATTTGCTGTCGCCCTACAATACTTTCAGCAAGGCTTAAAAATCCAACCAGACTCTGTTTCACTTTATAGTCAATGCGCGATCGCCTTTCTCGCCCAGAAAAACTATCCCGAAGCTACTATTTATCTGCAAAAAATTGTAGGATTAGAACAACCCTGGATCACCGCCTATTGTGCATGGACAGAACAGTTTAAGACTGAAGATATTATCGATCAAGCTACGGTGGCTTGTGGTCAATTTTTGCGAACATTACAACAGCAAAACCCTGATATTACTCAAGTTAAAAAATATTTAGCTCAAACCTATTTATATTTGGGGAATGCTTTTGTTGAATATCGCAACTATCAAAGTGCAGAACGTTATTATCAACTAGCAGTTGATATTGATCCTAAATTAGCTGAAACTTATATTCATTGGGGAGATTGTTTAGCCAAACAATGGCGTTTTAATGATGCAGCTTTACAATATCATCAAGCTTTAGGACAACACCCGCAGAATCCTGATTTTTACCAAAAAGTTAGTCAAGTTTTAGAAAAACAGCAACAAGTCGAACAGGGTAAATTAAAAGTTGTTTTAGTCAAAGATAGGGAACATCTGACACTTCCGATTTCTCTGCAAAATCCAGATTTATCACAGCCTAAATGTCAAGGATTAGATTGTCAATCCTGTTTAAAAAAACTCCGCCAATACTTTCGACCTCAGCATTTAGGATTAGGAATAGAACAGTATTTTCCCTTAGATGATTTACCAGATAAATTAACCGAAACTACCGTCACAATTATTCCTCAAGGACGGGTTTGGGTCGCCCCTAAAACCAGTTGGTGGAATGTGTGTAATGCGATCGCTATTTTCAATAAAGACAGGGAATTAATTCCCGAATTATCTCGATTTTATCCCACACCGTTACCCAACTGTAAAAATTATGATTGGAGTCAACATCAGATTTTTTCCCTAGCAGAAATTCCCCCCTTAAAAATCATTGAAAGACGAGTTGCTGTTTTATCAGGACTGTCGGGAAATGTCTATTTTCATTGGCTAGTTGATATTTTACCAAGAATTAAAATATTACCAGAAAATGGGATTGATTTAGATTCCATAGATTGGTTTTTAATTAATTCTACCCAACAACCTTTTCAACGGGAAACCTTAGAAAAAATTGGAATTCCTCGCCATAAAATTATAGAAACCGATCAAGTTTCTTATCTCCAAGCATCCAGCTTAATTGTTCCTTCCTATCCTGCTGCTGTCGGGTGGGTTGTCCCCCATACAATCAACTTTCTGCGAAGTCTGTTTTTAACCGATATTTCTCCACCAATAAAAACCTATCCCCCCCGAATTTATATTAGTCGTAATAAAGCCAGATATCGGCGACTTTTGAACGAACCAGAAATTTTAGACTATTTGAGTCAATGGGGATTTGTTTCTGTAGAGTTAGAAACCCTAACTGTTCAAGCACAGGCTAATTTATTTTCCCAGGCTGAAGTTATTATAGCACCTCATGGAGCCGGACTAACTAATTTAGTTTTTTGTCAACCCCATACCGTTGTCATTGAGTTAGTTTCTCCCCATTATCTGCGCCCTTATTATTGGCAAATTAGTCGGCAGTTAGGACTCCAACACTATTCTATCCAGGGGGAAACTTTGGAATGTGCTTTTTTGCAACAACTGATGTATCCCACGCCACTGTTTGAAGATATCCAAATTAATCTGAAATCTTTACAAAGATTGCTGCAAGTTTGTGATATCCTTAAAGATAAGGGTAAATCTTATAATTCCTCTGGTAAACCCAGAATAATTATGCCATCTTCTGTTGATCAGGTCACAACCTTAGCCAATAGGTTGCAAGAGGCTAAAAATCATTTAGCTCAAAACCACTTTGAGTCCGCGATTTTAGCCTGTCAAAAGGTATTGGAAACTGATGTTAATTGTGGGGAAGCCTACACGATTTTAGGCAACGTGCTACAACTTCAAGGGAAGTTTGAACAAGCTCACAACTCCTATAAAACCGCAATTCAGTTACAACCCGAATCCCCGGAACCTTTAGGAAATTTAGGGAGTTTGTATGCTAGAAAACAACAATGGGATTTAGCGGTTAAATATTATCAATTAGCGTTAAAATATAAACCTAATTGTGATAAACTTTATCGCAATTTAGCTAAGGTTTTAACAAAATTAAATCGCCCGGATGAAGCGACGGAGTGCTGGTATCATAGTTATCGGTTACAGCCGGAACAGGTAACAGCCCAGGAACATTTACAGTTAGGAAAAACCTTATTAGAACAGGGAAAAATTGAGTTGGCGATCGCTTGTTTTAACGATATTTTAAAATCAAATCCGAGTTGGAAACAGGCTCAAATAGAATTAGAGAAAGCTGAACAGGCGAAGATCAAATCCGATCAAGTTTCTGTTTCCAACCATAAAAAAATCAATTCATTTATTTCAGATCCAAAAATAACTCTTTTAGATGATCAAAAAATCTTACAACAGGCAGAACTAGATCTTAAAAACAATTTGTTAAAAGAGGCGATCAGCCAATGCCAGCAGGTAATTGCCCAATCTCCCAACCAAACTAAAGCCTACGAGATTTTAGGGAAAGCCTTAAATCAACTGGGCCGCTTAGATATGGCCGTCAGAGCCTATCGAAAATTGGTCAAACTCAGCCCTGAAGATGCGATCGCCCATACAAATTTAGGGAATTTATACGCTAAACAACGGCAATGGCCATCGGCAGTTCTCGCTTATCAAAGAGCGATCGCCATCAATCCTAACCTAGCCGTAGCCTATCGTAATTTGGCCCAAGTATTAGATCGGGTGGGAAAACAGGATATCGCCGTCGAATATTGGTATCAAGGATTTAGTCTGAAACCCGAAGCGGCGAAACCCAGCCAGCATTTAGCCTTGGGCCGTTTGTTACTCCGTCAGGGCAAACTCCTAGAAGCCGCCACCTGTTACCAACGGGCGATTCAGCTAGATCCAGACTGTACCGAAGCCTACCATAACTTAGGGGAAGTGTTAGCCACTCAAGGGCAGTGGGATCAGGCAATTGCCCACTATCAAAGAGCTTTAGAAATTAATCCCCAGGCCTTTGAAACCTACAATAGTTTAGGCAAGGCTTTAGTTGTCCAAGGTCGATGGCCAGAGGTTTTAACCTGTTATCATCGGGCTTTGGAATTGAATCCTCGATTATTAATGGCGGTGCAGAATCTCACCCAAGCCCTGATTCAAAGCAGTCATTCTTTACCTCATAGTGAGAAATCTGACCAGATATTGCACCTGTTAACAAAGAATTTTCTGCCCGGACAAACTCAGTTCGGCACATCCCTACCCAGACGGGAGTTACAAAACGGTAAAGTTGGGGAAACCTGGACAACAACCGCCGTATCCATTTCCCCATCCCTAGAGGAGTCGAGTCAGTATCAACAAGCTCGGACTAAGTTTAGGCAAGGGAACTATGAAAACTGTATCACTGACTGTGAGCAACTATTAGTTTCCTACCCCCGAGAGGTTGCGGTTTATTGGCTATTGGGGAAATCCTGGGCTGCCTTGGGGAATGGGGAAAAGGCCAAACAGTCCTATCAACAGGGAATTAAGCTACAACCCCAGCGCCCAGAAGGATATCTGGGCATAGGAGAACTTTACGCCCGGGAGAAAAACTGGAAACTAGCCATTGCTTGTTATCAAAAAGTGATTCAATTCCGGCCTTCTGCTCTGGTTTATCGAAGATTAAGCCAAGGGTGGCAAGCCCTAGGAAATCGGGAAAATGCCGAGGATTGTATGTATGAGGCTCTCCGTTTAGAACCAGATAGGGTTTCAGTACAGGACTGTTTGCAACTGGGGGATGCCCAGTGGGAACGGGGACAAAGAACCCAGGCGATCATTTGTTATGGTCAGGCCCTAGTCAGAGATCCCCATCTAGCGGTTCGCCATCCCCAGTTAGGGCAAAGGTTACGCGAACCCCAGTCCCAGGAATATCAAGAGTTAGAACCGTCTTTGACAAATCCGGCTATTGATGTTTATCCTAGGGGTAAACCTGGCTTAACTCAACAGGATCAAACGGAATTATGCTCACAAGCTGCTCGGAATTTGGAGTTAAGTCAGTGGGAAACTTGTATTCAGATTTGTCGTCAACTGATTCAGCAGGAGCCAGAACAGCCAGAAGCCTATAGGTTGATGGCCCAGGCTTTATACAATCAAGGAGAAATTGCCCCCGCCTTGGCTGTTTACGAACAACTGCGACAACTTCGGCCAGAAGATCCAGATGTCTACGGGATGTTAGGGGATATCTATGCAGAACAGAAGCAATGGGACGCTGCCACCGAATATTACCAAACGGCAGTTCAGTTAAACCCGAAATTGACTTCTGTTCAAGAAGCATTGGGGGATATCTGGTCACATCAAGGACAGTGTCAAAAGGCGATCACTTGTTATCAGCAAGTGCTGGAGAGGTCGCCGGAGTTATGGGAAGTGCATCATAAATTAGGTGATGTCCTCTGGCAACAGGGGGAACTAGAAGCGGCCGTTGAAGCCTATCAACAGGCTGCGGAGTTATCGAAAGTGCCTTAATTTAATCCTTCGTTTTGGGTAAAGTAATCATTATGGTTATTCAGCAACAACCCTCAAGTCTTTCTGATCGTCCCCAGGTGTCTTCTATGGTTAAAAGTCGTCGTCGCTCCGTTTCTCCGGCCGAACCTTCCTATCGGTTAGCCCAGGCTTTAGTTAAGCAGGAAAAATGGCAAGAAGCGATCGCAGCCTATCAGCAAGCATTAAGAATAACACCGAATTGGGTTGAGGTGCAACGGGAGTTAGGGGATTTGTTTCTGAAGTTGGAACGCTGGGATGAGGCTGTTCAGGTTTATGAAACGGCGATCGGCCTGCGGTCGGAGGGGGCTGAGGTCTATCATAATTTAGGGGATGCCTTGCTGAAGTTGCAGCGCTGGGAAGATGCGATCGCAGCCTATCAAAAAGCGATTGAATTGAATCCTGAGTTTTCTTGGTCTTATAATAATTTGGGGGATGGGTTGCGGGAGTTGCAACGCTGGGATCAGGCGGCGCAATCTTATCAGAAAGCGATTGAATTGAAACCAGATTTTGCTTTATCTCATCATAATTTAGGGGATATTTTAGTTAAAAAAGAAGATTGGAAAGGGGCGATCGCAGCTTATCAAAAAGCGGTTGATTTAGATCCGAATTTTGTTTGGTCATATTATAATTTAGCTGAGGTTTCTGTAAAATTAGATCAATGGGATGAAGCAGTTGAAGAATATCGGCAGGTCTTAAATATTAAACCTGATTTAACAGAAGTAGAAGAAAAATTAAATCAGGCATTGCATCAGCAAGTTAAAACCAGATTAGAAACAGCATTAAGTTATTATCGGAAGGCGATCGAAAACGATCCAACGGATGTTGAAAGTTATCAAAAGGCCTTAGAAATTAAGCCGGATGATGTTGATTTATATTTGGGATTAGGGAATGCTTGGCATCAGAAGATGGAGTACCAGAAAGCAAGGGATACTTATCAAAGGTTACTTCTAATTCAACCTGACTTAGAAGAAGCGCATAAAAACTTAGCTCAAATACTGATCACAATCGAAAACTCAGTATCAGAAACTATATCTGACTTGGATTCTTCCCAAAAAGTGAGTCCTATTCCTATCAATAATACTTCTCACAATAACTTAAATTCTGTTCAATCAATTTATTTAGGAAATGATACATTACTGCTGATCATTTCAGGGTGCATCAATTTTAAAGAAGATTTAAAGATATGGGTTAATGACCGACAAATTCAACAGATTAATTTTGAAAAAATTTTACAAGATCAAGACCAAATTTACTATACTTTTATTCTTTCTGATGTAAAGGCATTTCAAATAAGCAATGAACCATTTTTAATTAATATTCAAGATTTATCTGATTTTGAAATTTTATCAGAGGAAATATCCCCTCTCCCAAATGAACAGTTAATAGCTTTTTTAGATTCATTAGTTTTAAAAATTGAACTTAAAAAAATCTTATTGTTTTTTATAAATACCCTAGACAATTTGAAACTATCATCTAATCATGAATATTATCAAATAATAGCCAAATTACGACAACATCTTCCTCAATACCCAAAACTTACAATAGATTACGGATGTTGGTTATCACCTAATGTTGTTTATTTTGAAACTATAGTTGAAGGATGCTGGATTTTAGAAACGACTAAAATCTTACTATTAGCTAATGATATATGCCAAGTCACTCCAGCTCACTTTTTTCAAATATCTCCTGATAAGATAGCTGCTATAGCCATTTTTAACCAAGAAATTTATAATCAAAATTACCAATCATATGAGCTTATAGTAATTTTTGATCATCATCCTATCTTAATTGATGGTACAATTAGCCAAAAAGCTTACGGTCTTGAATTTATAGATTATTTAAACAGTCTTTCTGAACACCAAAGAATTTTAATTAGAGATACAATAAATTGGAGTTTGATCGAAGTTACTCCTAAATTTATTCAGAAAAAAGTGAGAAAAATTATTGATAAATTGCAATATTTTATAAAATTTAAGCCCACTTCTTTAATGGATTCTAACTTACCTGTTAATATTTTTATTGATCATTTTATTCCTATTGGATGTGAAGGTGTAGCTTTGTGGGGTTGGTTTCATGATTCTCATCATCATTTGGAAAGTATTGAAGTGTTTTCAGATTTAGGGTTTTCTATTGAAATTAATCGGAAAGATATATACAATTTTAATCGAACTGATGTGAATGAGTATATTGCTAAAACGCGCTATCAATCCTCTAATCATCCATTAGGATTCTGTGCATATATTAAAATTCCTGATGAAATACATCATAAACTTGACGGTTTAGCTGAATTGCATAGCTTTCGGTTCAAGTTTAAATTTAAAGGTAATATTGAAATCACTATTATTCCTGATGCTAAATATTACGATGTTTTTACATCTCGAAATATGATTTTGCAAATCGCTCCGCCCGATAAAATTACTGATGAAACTTTAGAAAAATGTCTGGGTGTAATAGCCTCTAAGTTACAGAGAATCTGTATGCAAAAAGTGGAAGCAAAAGAGTTTTCACAAATCAAGCCATCCCTTGAAAAACCTTTAGCATCTCTTATTATTCCTCTCTATAAACAATTAGATTTTGTTAAAGTTCAGTTAGCGACAATGGCAAATGATCAGGATATTCAGCAAGCTGAAATTATTTATGTCTTAGATTCTCCTGAGCAAGAACAAGAGGTTAAAAACTTATTACAAAATTACAACCTAATTTATGATTTACCCATTAAATTAGTTGTTATGGATTATAATAGTGGTTACGCATCAGCAAATAATATCGGTGCTATATATGCCGAAAGCGAATATTTAGTTTTAATGAATTCCGATGTATTTCCCAAAAGCAAAGGTTGGTTATCAAAAATGCTTAAATTCTATTCAGCTTATCCTCAAATTGGAGCATTGGCTCCTAAATTGATTTATGAGGATCAATCTTTGCAACACGCAGGAATGTTCTTTGAAAAAACAACTTTTCCTTTTTGGGTTACTGCTCACTACTATAAAGGTTTTCCTGACCGTTATCAACCAGCACAAAGGAGTCGCCGTGTTCCGGCTGTAACCGGGGCTTGCTTAATGATCAAAAAAGATCTTTATCAACAAATTGGAGGCTATACTACAGAGTATATTATTGGGGATTTTGAAGATTCAGATTTGTGTTTTAAATGTTCTGAATTGGGTTATGAAAGCTGGTATTTTGCTGAAGTAGAGCTTTATCATTTAGAGAGGCAGTCGATGGTACTAAATAATGATTTTTCTGGGACACTTTCTTGGCGTTATAATGCTTGGCTCCATCATCGTAAATGGCAGAGTCATATTGAAATTATTATGAAAAATATCTCCAATAACTAGCATACCAATTTCGATTAAAAACTTCACTATTTTCATTAAATCATGGTAAAATTATCAATAGAAAAAGTGCAATTTGGTTCTGAAACTCTTTCGGAAGCGCGAAAAAAGAAAATTTTAATTGTTGCTCATAATCATCCTCTATTTTTCCCAGGAGGTGCTGAGATTGTAGCTTATGACTTATTTAAAGCTATTGGTAAGGAGGAAAATGAATACCAACCGTTTTTTCTAGCTGCGACTGCTGGAGTGAGCCGAACAAGTCGTGAAGGTACACCCTTTCAAATGCTGGTTGATAGCCCTAATGAAGTTTTATTTTCGGGTGATAGTTATGACTACTTTTATCATTCTCAAAAGGTTTTGAAATTTATTTATAGTGATTTTAAAAGTTTTCTCCAACAACTTCAACCTGATATTATCCATTTTCATCATATTGTTAGAATCGGTTTAGAAGTTCTGCAAATTGCTCGTCAAGTTTTGCCAAATGTAAAAATTGTATATACTATTCATGAGTATCTCTTGATGTGTTACCGTGATGGTCAGATGGTACGCACACAGAATAATGAATTGTGTGAGTATGCTTCTCCAGATCGCTGTCACCAATGTTTTCCTGAGTTTTCTCCTCAGCAGTTTAAAATGCGGGAGGCTTTTATTAAAGCTCATTTAGAGTTGGTAGATATGTTTATCTCTCCGAGTCACTTTTTGGCAAACCGCTTTATCCAGTGGGGTATTCCCTCTGATAAAATGAGAGTCATAGAAAACGGTCGTCCAATTACAGAATCTGCACCCCATCGAGTATTAGTTGAAGGGGAAAAACGGAATGTATTTGGATATTTTGGCCAAATCAATCCCTATAAAGGGATACTGGTTATTTTAGAAGCTGTAAGATTTTTGGTTAAAAACAATTATCAAGACTTTCGGGTAGAAATTTTTGGTAATGTAGCTCTAGGTTTTCCAGATTTTGCAGATCAGTTTTTGGGATTTTTGCATGAATTTAAAGATTATGTCAATTATAATGGTCAGTATAAATTAGAAGAACTGAAAGAACTGATTCAACCCGTTGATTGGGTTATTGTCCCTTCAACTTGGTGGGAAAACTCTCCCCTTGTTATTCAAGAAGTTTTCATGCACAAAAGACCGATCATTTGTAGTAATATAGGAGGAATGGCTGAAAAGGTGGAAGATCAAGTGACTGGATTACATTTTCGAGTGGGCAACGCTGTCAGCTTGGCGAAAACTATGCAAAAAGCTAGTTCTGATGCGGAGTTATGGCAACAGCTAGTCAATCATATTAAACCTCGTTTATCAATTGAAGATTGTTTAAGGTACCATACTAGGTTGTATGATCACCTTTCGTGATGTAACAACTTAAATCAATAAACTTCCTTTTTTAAGTTTCCTAAAAATAAAAATTAACTATAGGAGAAAATTAAAAGTGGTAAAGCCGATTTTTGTTATTGGGTCAGGTCGTTCAGGAACAAGTATAATTACAGGTGCTTTAATAGAAGGGGGGGGGATCTATGGATACTTTGAAGGACATTTTCTCCCTCTAGTTTTGTTTTTGATGGAAAATATAGAAATGTATTATTTTTCTAAACAAGAATTGCTCATCTATGAGGAGCATATGATAACTCATATAAATCAAAATGATATTGAAAATGAGATATTAGAGATGTTCCGCCAACGCTGTGAAACTTTATGTCCTTATGAAATCTGGTTAGATAAGTCTCCCGACTCCGCCATGATTAAAGCTTTACCTTATTTGCTCAGAATATGGCCGGAGTCCCGCTTTATCTTTGCCAAGAGGAGAGGAATAGAAAATATCCAATCTCGCTTAAAAAAATTTCCCCATGTCTCTTTTGAAGATCACTGTATTTTTTGGGCAGACTGTATGGCATCTTGGTTAAATGTTAGGAAAATATTGAGTCCAACTTTGTACATAGAAGTCGAGCAGAGAGAGATCGCTCTTCATCCTCAAGTTATGGCTGAAAAGATCGGTAATTTTTTAGGACTAGAGCCAGAAAAAATTGCCAAAATAGAACATATATTTACCCATGAAAGACCCCAAAGTACCGGAGGAGTAGAAGAATCAAAGGCCCAAGATATAAAAGAAGTAGGTTGGACAGATGAACAAATTGAAATTTTTAGAAAGCATTGTGGGGAAGTGAGTGAAAAATTTGGATATAGCGAATCCTCATGCTATTATTTAGAAAATACAGCAGAATTGAAAAAAAACTTTAATTTATAAATTTTGGGGAGTAATATTTTATGCAAGGCTTTAATGATCTTTTATTATCCAAGAAAACTTGTGTCAAAGAAATAACATTTTCTGGAGATAAAACGGCTATCGACCACATTTTTCACCTGGAAAGCCCAAATATTCATAATCAAATTACTGAATTTGATGAGAAAATTTTTTTTACTGGTTGGATAATAGGCAAAAAGCAATCGGTAAAATTTATTAGATTTTGTACTTCAGAAAAAATCATAGAAGAAACTAAAGTTGAGCGCTCAAGGCCTGATGTTACCCTAAATTATCCTGATTTCCCTAATACGGAAATGTCTGGTTTTTTAGAGTCTCTTAAAATGGATGAACTATCTAATAATGGGGAAATTATTTTAGAAGCAATTTTCGACGATGGAACAATAGTTAAGATTGCCACTATCAAATATGAGAAATATTTATCTAAAGGTAGTTTACTATCAATAGCTAATAATATAGGAAATAATTGGATAGAAAGTCCTTACTACGAAAAAGCTGAAAAGAGTTTACAGGGTTTTTGGGATGAGAGTACCTGTTTTAAAAAACTTTTTAACCAATTAGACTTAACTCATGTTTTAGAGTTAGCTTGTGGTCATGGTCGTCATGGTGAAAAGCTGAGAGGTAAAGCCCAAAAATTAACCATGATGGATATAAATACATCCAATATTGAATTTTGCACCGAAAGATTCAAGAATGAAAAAAACTTTGAGGTTATAAAAAACAATGGAATTAATTTTCAGCCGATTCCCGATAACTCGGTCAGGTCAATTTTTTGCTATGACGCTATGGTTCACTTTGATCACAGGTGTGTTTTATCATATTTGCAGGACACCAAAAGAATACTTGTTCCCGGCGGATTAGCTCTCTACCATCATTCTAATTATCCAAATAATAATTTTAAGCATTATGGACAGAACCCTCATGCCAGAAATTATATGACTAAAGAATTATTTGCAGAATACGCTACTGGGTCGGGATTAATAATAAAAGAGCAAATTGTAATTAACTGGGGAGACGAAAAAGATTTGGATTGCATAACCTTAGTAGGGACATAAATCATGTATAGCGCTTTTCACTCTATCGGAATACACTATAATTCCTTTGGTCTTTGCCATTTAATGCTTAATATTAAACTTGTACCTTATTAGCTAGAAAACCGCTAAGTAGGTGGTCATAATTAAAGTTAAAATACTAAATGTTGTAAGTCCTTCAGGATAAGGGTTTTAGCTTTCGGTTTGTTGACGTTATTTATGCCCGCCTACTTATATATAACATATCTAGGCGTAATTAAAACTAACTAGGGGTTGCTAAATAAATCCAGAAGTCTTATGGGATAAGAATTATACTCATTTTTTCTTGAAAAAAGTGCAAGGTTATGGTGAATCAGTCACTCAAATACTTGTATTTTTCGTCTAAATGTCCCAAAATTTTGCCATGGCATATATCCTAATTTATTATTTAAGGGTTGTTTCCGGTCACTATTGCCATCATAAGACTTTTTTCAGCAAGCCCTAACTATATTGTGATATTTAAATATTACACTAATCTACTTAACTAACTAAAGAATTAATAGATAGCTATAATTTAAACTAAATAGATAAAGTACATGATTTTAAAAACAAGTTAGTTAGTAATTCAAAAATTTTATCAGTGAGAATTTATGTTAGTTTTAAAAATTTTACAATATGGAAACTTGGGAATACTATTTAGAACAAGCCAAATCTTTCTACAAAGATCAACATTGGGAAAAAGCGATCAGCCTTTACCAAAAAGCCCTGGAACTCAACCCTAATATCCCAGGAATTCATCAAAAAATAGGGAACCTTTTCCAAAAGCAAGCCAAAACAGAACGCTCCCACCTTCTTAACCTTTATCAACAGAAAATCCAGCAAAATCCTGATGATTTACAAACCTACTATCAATCTTTAGATATCTCTCCTAATGATGCCGATCTTTACCTTGAATTAGCCAAAGCTCTGACTAAAAAAGGACACTTTGATCAAGCTCAACTTGCCTATCAAAAAGTTCTGCAACTACAACCAGATCATCCAGAATTACAGGGTTTTCACTCTATTCAAAATAAGGATATTAAACCCAACTTAATATCACTCACAAAATCCTCCCTCCAACTTGACCAAGCAAAACAAGCAGTTGATACCCTCAACCAAATTACCCTTGATAGCTTTCTCAATACTGGCTCTCAACTGCATTTCCCAACTATTGAACATCCAGAAATTAGTATTATTATTATTCTCTATAATCGAGCGGAACTGACTTTAAGCTGTTTATCTTCTATTCTCATAAATCCTTTTAAATCTTTTGAGTTAATATTAGTCGATAATAATTCTACTGATGCAACTCGCCAACTTTTAAAACAGATTAATGGTGCAAAAATTATCCTTAATGAGCAAAATATTCATTATCTTTTTGCCTGTAATCAAGCCAGCAAAATTGCTCAAGGAAATTATCTCTTATTTTTAAATAATGATGCTCAAATTTTAGGAGATAGTATTTCTTCGGCTTTTAATACAATTAAATCCTCAAAGGATATTGGCGCAGTGGGTGGAAAATTAATTCTCCCCGATGGAACTTTGCAAGAAGCAGGTAGTATTATCTGGCAAGATGGAACTTGTTTAGGATATGGACGGGGAGATTCACCTAATGCACCTCAATATCTATTTAAACGTGCTGTTGATTATTGTTCTGCGGCTTTTCTATTAACCCGACGGGATTTATTTTTACAGTTGGGTGGGTTTGATCAAGATTATCAACCTGCTTATTATGAAGAAACCGACTATTGTATTCGACTACAAAAAATAGGCAAAAAAATTATTTATGATCCTAATGTTAATATTCTCCATTATGAGTTTGCTAGTTCTAGTAATACGGGTTCAAGTGATCATGCGATCGCCCTCATGGAAAAAAATCAGCAACTTTTAAAAGAAAAACACAAAGACTGGTTTAAATCTCAATATCCCTCCGATCTCAAAAACCTAATATTTGCTCGAACTCAAGCTAGAGAAAAACAAAAACGCCTATTATATATTGATGATAGAATCCCTCATCCTTGGGTCGGTTCAGGCTATACTCGCAGTCATTCTATTCTGTCTCATCTTGTTAAATTAGACTATGCTATTACCCTTTATCCTGGGGATTTGTATTATCTCGAAGATTGGTCAATGATTTATGCTGATATTCCCCAAACTGTCGAAGTTATGCGAGGATATGGGTTGGTAATGTTAGAAGATTTTCTCAGAGAACGCCAAGGATATTATGATCTAGTTTTTGTTAGTCGTCCCCATAATATTAAACATTTAAACTCCATTTTAGTTAAAGAAAATTTCCTAAATTCAGCAAAAATTATTTATGACGCAGAAGCAATTTTTAGCATCCGAGATTATGAATATAAACGTTTAAATAAAATTGATTTTACTGAAGAAGAACGTCAAAAAGCTATTACAGAGGAAATTAAACTAGCTAAAAATAGCCATCATATTATTACTGTTTCTCCCCAAGAAAAACAACAATTTATTCAACATGGCTACACAAACGTTAGCATTTTAGGTCATACTCTTTCGCTTTATCCCACACCTAAACCCTTTGCGGAACGGCAAAATTTAATATTTGTGGGTTCAATTTATGAACTAGAATCTCCTAATGCTGATTCATTGTTGTGGCTAACCCATGAAATCTTTCCCTTGATTCAAAATCAACTTGATCAGACAATTGAACTTATAATTATTGGTAATAATACCGTCGAAGAAATTAAACAAAAAATTAATAATTTAAACAATTCATCAATCAAATTATTAGGAAAAGTTGATGATTTAACACCTTTCTATAATCAAGCTCGATTATTTCTAGCCCCAACCCGATACGCAGCCGGAATTCCCCATAAAGTTCATGAAGCCGCAGCTTATGGTTTACCCATTGTTACCACATCCTTAATTGCTCAACAGTTAGGATGGAACCCGGAAATAGAATTATTAGTTGCGGATAATCCTGTAAATTTTGCTCAACAATGCGTCAAACTTTATCAAGATTCAACCCGGTGGAATCAACTCAGAAAAAATGCCCTGAAGCGAGTAAAAACTGAATGTTCTCCTCAAATATTTTCAGAAAAATTGGGTTCTATTTTTAATTAAAAAAGTCAAAAAAATTAAACTTTAAGATACTTAATTCGGCTAATGGGTACTATTTTTTGACTATCTTTAAAAATAGCTTGTAATTGTAGTTCACCCTGATCAGGTAAATCTTTTATATCTAAGTAAATACTGAATCCCCAAAGATGAGTGGTTGACTGAAGACAATGAAAGCTAGTTACATCGGGACGAGGTACTATTAAGGGAACTTCACTTAAAACTTTTTTATCAATTAATCTGATCGTCACTGACTGACTTTTTTTGGGAACGAACCAACCCGCAATCCACAATTTTGACTGTTTAATTTTATCTCCTTTTTTTGGGCGGTCAATATAAGTTCCTAAAATTTCATCAGTCGATTCTGGAATTAGATTAATAATAGATAAAATTTTAATATCGTTAAGACCAAAAAATATTTTTTGTATTAACCGAATTAATGAAAAACAAAAATAAAGTATCCAGCTATTTTCAAATTGAAATAGTTTTGAGAAGAAAATGTTTTTTATAGAGTAGATATCTTGAAATCTATCTGTTTTTTTTAAAGCAATTAGAACAATAATCCGCTTTCTTTTTAATTCAATATCTGTTGTCCAAAATTTAAGAGATTGTTCACTCACCTCTTGCTTAAGATAAGCTTTATAAGCTGCACGGACAAACTCTTCATTGTTAAATTTCTCCGTAATTCGTAAAAAATCTTGATCACTCACATCCATTGGATTGAGATTTGAAACTAAAGTAAACTGTTCAGAACTAATTGGGTAAATTTCTTTGAAATTTCTTTGAAAAAATTCGCTTAAATCTTTTTCATTCATAACAAATTTAAAGTTTTGAGTCTAAATTACATAAAAATTTTCAAAGTCTTTTATCCTTAATAATTCAATGGTTTGTTGCAACCATAAGTAATCGTCGCTTTGATACAATTCTTGAAGTTTGTTTTTAGTTGAAATTGTCATATTTTTTATTATTCCTATAAATTGTCACTAATTATTTGCGATCGCACTCCCTGATTTCTTTATATTAATCTAAAACAAATAATGATCGTGTTGATCTGCTAAATCAGGTATTCCCGTTTCCATTTGACACTCTTCTATAACCGATAACAACCTGTCCCACCCAGATTCAGATTGATCCGATGATACACCTACTGTTGTAGCAGTTGTCGGTGTATCCAAGAATATAATAATAACTGGGTGAAATTCGCCATAAGAAACTTGTTCACTGGGATGAACTACCCCATCTTTAAAAATACCCCTAATTGACTGCATAAAGCCCCCTCTCCCATTCGAGTTAGACCGAGAAACAATCCCCGCCCAGACTTAGACAGAGAATCCTATCTATGATGTTAACATACAAACGCTTCACCGAAGAAAGCGATCGCAATTATAAGTCGGAATAATTACACTAACTCTAGGCATTAAAATTGCTAATGTTTACGGTATTGGATAGACAATGAAAAAGTTAGTCGTGCCGAGTTGTATCGCTACAACACCGAGCTTCGAGCTACTTTTCCTTTTGTCAAATTATTGAAAATATAGATTTGTTTATATATCAAAATAATGGAGCATCTTACGGAGAAAAATCATCGACAGATTTTTTGTTGAAAATGCTAAAACCTAATTGTCTAAAAATATCTTTTCCCAATAGTCATTATAAAGGATACAATCCAGAAACCACTTACTTAAAACATAATGGTATTATAGTTAAACGTTTTTGTGATTATCATGATTCAAATGTTATCAAAGACTACCTTCTGGGAAAAAGTGAGTCTGACGTAGTATCAAGCATATTAGATATTGAATATTATAGTAATGATTTTATCTGGGAAAATGCTAAGAATAGTTTAAGTGAATTGAGAAAAAGAGAAATGATAACAGATATAATTATTTCAGATTTTATAGAAGAAAATTGGACGAAAATTAAATTATTTCATTCTATGAATCATCCTACTAACTTAGTGTTGCTGGAAGTAGCAGATAGAATTCTAACGAATCTAGGACTACCAAAATTAAATACTGCGGAAAGAAACAGTCAAAAAACAAATATCGAAATTCAAGTGATTTTGAACTGAAAACTTTTTAAACTGCTCTACCCAATCTGAAATAGTTTCCGCCCTGTAGTAAGGAGTATATTCCACCGAACTCACATTCACCCATCCTTACTATACCATCAAAGGGTACAGGTTAAACAAGTTGATTAAATATTAATCTTAATTTAATGCTCATTCAATGTTCAGCCAAGTGAACATTTCTGTCACCGACAATTTCATATCTTTAACACTTTCTAAAACCGGTAAAATTTCTAACTCTGATTTGATGTCAGGAAATTGATTAGGCTGAAATATCATGACTGATTCATCTTTAGGATCAATTAACCATCCCAATTCTGTTCCATGCTTCAGACAAAAAATAATCTTTTTAATAACTTTGTTAGGAGATTGTTCGGGAGATAGAATTTCAATGACCCAATCAGGGTAAATTTCAAAGCGATTTTCAATTCTCCCTTGTTCTGTTTTTGGGATGCGCTTCCAAGTAAAAACGGCAAGATCAGGTACTAGAGAACGTCCACCAAAAGTACATCTTAATTCTGTAAAAGCTAAAGCTGCTTTATTTGCTTTTCCGACTTCATTAATCTTTGCAGATAAATAAGTTTGAATCAGACTATGTTCTCCCTGGGGCATGGGTTTTTGTTCTATTTGTCCATTAATATATTCACTAGAAGGTTTTGTTTCAGGAAATCCTAAAAAATCCTCTAAGGTGATTTTTGTTTGAATTTGATTAACCGCAACCATTTTTTACCTCCTAACAACATTTGGTTAGTATAGTGCTTTATTTTTTACTCTGTACTTAACCGACAGGTGGCGATCTCATGAACCGAACTCACATTCACAATTACCCCGCCTTGAGATTTCATCAAAGGATAAAGCTGACGGACACCCAAATAAACCGAGCGGACATTGACGGCCATCACCTTAACTATCGGATGTACAGTTTTTTCGATGATACCACTGAGCAACCTTCCTATATGCTTTTCTTCGTTATAACATCGGATTACAAGAGAGCATTTAACCATAATCGTTATCTGTTCCAGGTTTTAGAGTTAGATAGGAGTATGCAGGACTTACGCAATTACGCTATATGTAGCGATCTCGTTTGAGTTACGAGCGCGATCACTTTAACAGGACAACCTCTTAAAGTCCCCCAAAATTGGGGGATTTAGGGGGCAAATACACTATACATTTCAAGCCATCTAGCCCCCTAGACCCCAATTTTGGGGGGAAAATAAATAATTAGGACTTTTGAGGGCGATTGCTATTATTATTGGTATGCGATCGCCTACTTTTGACACGCTATATATAGCCTGCTTGCGTAAGTCCTGATAAAGTTTAAATGCGTAACAGCTTAATACCCCAACTCTACACCCCTATTCCTCTATTAATAGCAAGTAACGCACTTCCATAAGCCGCTTCTGTATGAATAGAATTAACCATATTAACGTTTAAATAGCGCTGACGAATGGCTGTCCAAACGGGATTTTTTGCCCCTCCTCCGGCGGTATAAACTTGAGTTAGGGGAGTTGCTCCAAGTTGTTGTAAAAGTTGATAACCTTGTGCTTCAATTTGGGCAATTCCTTCTAATAAACCCTGTAGAAATTCAACAGGATTATCGGGACGAGGTTGCAAACGGGGAAGTAATTCGGGGTCGTTAATAGGGAAGCGATCGCCTTTTTTAATTAAGGGATAATAATTTAAGTTACTATTATAATTGGGGTTAATTTGACGGCTGAAATTTTCCAGTTCAAGATCACTAAAAAATTGACGTAAGACCGCACCCCCGGTATTAGAAGCGCCTCCAGTTAACCACAAATCTCCTAAACGATGGCTATAAATGCCATATTTAGTATTATTTACAGGAATATTACTGAGGAGTTTTAAGACTAAAGTTGAACCTAAAGATGTTACGGCTTCCCCTGGAATTTTTGCGCCACTAGCTAAAAATGCTGCTATACTATCGGTAGTTCCCGCACAGATAACACAGGTTTTAGGTAATTGTAACTGTTCTGATATTTCGGAGGTAATGGAAGCAATCGAAGTCCCAGGAGCAACCACATCGGGTAGTTTCAATAATTCTAAATTGGTCAGGGATTGTAAACCGTTAACTAACCAATTGGGATAGGTCAAATTTTTGACATCGTAGCCTAATTTTAAGCTATTATGATAATCACTAATCCCTAATTTTCCATGTAATAAAAATGCTAACCAATCGGCTTGATGCAGAAAATAACAGACCGAGGATTTTTGTGGTTTAGTGTTGGTAGTTTCAGCAGTTAACCACCAAATAAGTTTAGCTAAACTAGAAGTGGCACTGTTGACGATATGATCGGGAGGAGCAATTTTTTTTAACAGTTCTAAGACGGTAACAGCCCGACTATCATTATATAGAATTGGGGATTGTAGTGGAATGCCATTAGGATCACAAAGTAGCACGGTGGCTGAGGTTCCATTGATAGCGATCGCATCTATTTGACGGCGAAAATGTAACGGAATTTGTTGAATCACGTCAAACAGAGCCGTTTTCCAAAGGCTAACCAATTCCCAGGTATCCGTAAATGGGGGGAAAGGAAATTGAGTTTGGGCCACCACTGTTCCTTGAGAATTAATTGTAATTGAACGAGTGCCGGATGTGCCAAAATCAATCCCGATATAAAAATTAACCATTATTTCTATCTAAGTTCAATTCGTATTTTTTTATTTATAGTATGATAGTAGGTTTGCGAATTATAAGATTGTCAGTTATTTTGTTAAGTTTTAATAAAATGTACGGAAAAAGTAAAATTACTCTGGACGTTAATGGCTCACAAAGTTATAAATTAAGAGTCGGTAGTTGAACTTTAATCGGATCAACTGCTGGCTATCGTACTGTTAATGCGTTAATCAAGGATTTTATGGATACTCTTGCTTACAATCATCTAGTTTCTGCTTATGAGTCCCCTCGCCAAACCCATTTCACAGGGGATTTGGTACTACTGCGATCTGTGAATTGGAGTAAAATATCAACCGCTTGCTGGTTGCCCATTGTAGCAACGGCTATTGGCTTGTCTGTGATGAGTGTAAGCCAACCTGCCAGTGCTGCCATCTCCCGTGGCGATAGCGGTCAGGGTGTGAAAAGTGTTCAATATGCCTTGCAGAATTACGGCTATTTTAACGGAAGAGCAACGGGTTACTTTGGGTCGGTGACAAAACACGCCGTCATCGCCTTTCAAAAGGATTATGGCTTAAATCCCGATGGAATTGTTGGCCGTTCGACGGCACGGGCATTGGGAGTAGGCTATCACAAACCCAATAAACATCACTATAGCAATGCTAGTTATGGTTGTAGTCATAGCTGTGGTGGCGGTGGATATCTGTCCCGGGGCGATAGTAGCCGTCAGGTCAAACGCTTACAAAATCGTTTAGCCAACCTGGGTTATTTTAATGCTAACTCCACAGGTTACTATGGCAAATTAACGGCCCAGGCTGTTAAATCCTTCCAAGCAAATTGTGGACTCTCGGCTGATGGTATTGCTGGCCCGGCAACCATGGCAGCATTAGGAATTTAGCTGCTTCTGTAGAGACGTTGTATATAGCAACCGCCAAGGCAGTTAGGACACCAGACGTATCTTGGAACCCATACGGTGAAGTGATTTCCCCCTGTTCCCTCCCCCCCTAGCCCCCCGTGCACGGAGGGTTTGGGGGGGCTGTTCCCTGTCCCCTGCTATACAACGTCTCTACGCGGTTGGTATAGCAGTTGCAGCATCTGTTAGGACATTCTTGAAAGCTAAAAGATGCTCACAGTAAGTATTTACAAGAGTGCCCATTGCCTATTCCCTATTGCCTCTTGCTATATTAACGTAACCACAATTTAATGGTTTTGTCTTTACTTCCACTGACTAAACTATTCCCATCGGGACTAAATTTAATCGAATAAATCTCATCTTGATGTCCGGTTAAGGTATTTAATAATTCTCCCGTTTTTAAATTCCATAGTTTAATGGTTTTATCTCGGCTGCTACTAGCAATAATATGGCTATCGGGACTAATAGCAACGGATAAGACATCGTTAGAATGTCCGGTTAAAGTCTGAATTAACGCACCAGTTTCTAGGTTCCAAACTTTAACGGTATCATCCAAGCTACCACTAACAATAATTTTACCATCAGAACTAATTGCCAGCGATCGCACCCCATCTAAATGTCCGGTAAGCGTGTTTAATAATTCTCCTGTTTCTACCTTCCAAATTTTAATGGTTTTATCCAGAGAAGCTGTAACTAATAGTTGACCATCGGGACTAAAAACAACCGCATAAACCTGATCTTGATGATCGGTTAAATTCTGTAAAATAGCACCCGTTTGTCGATCCCAAATTTTGACGGTTTTATCCGCACTTGCACTAGCAATTGCTTGATTATCAGGACTAACATCAACTGACCAAATAGTTGCTAAATGTTCTAGGGGGGGATAGACTTTTCCAGTAGTCAGATTCCATTCTAAAATCCGCCATAACCCACTTCCAGAGGATATTTCTGTACCATCGGAGTTAAAATCTACAGCATAAATTGGGGAGAAATCTCCAACTAAACTTTTAGTTTCATTTCTACTTTTAATATCCCACAATTTCAAAGTTGTATCTTGACTCCCACTGGCAATAGTTTGACCATCAGGACTGAAGGTAACTGCCCAAATCGCATCAGCATTTTGAGCAAATTCTTTAGGCGTTACGGTTTTCCAAAACACTTTATCTCGACATTGTTGAATTAGATTTTCAATAGCTTGATTTTTCAAGGCGGTTTCAGGAATATTGTCCGCTTCATTTAAACATTGCTCATATTTCCCTGCGACTAATAATCCCTGGATAGCATTAATTTTCTGGGTTTGAAATTGTTGTAGATTTCTCCATTTTTGATATTCAGATATTGCCAGAATTATTCCCAATAAACTTACCAGTCCTAAACCTAACCAAAGCAGTTGAGAAAGACGAGTTTTTTTTAAGAATTTAGACTCTATATTTTGAGATTTAGCTAGGCTAGGAATTGGGCGAAAATTCTGGATAAATTGAGCAAATTGAGTTAAAATAGATTGGGGTAAAACCTGTTTTTCAATAACGGCAATATCTTGATCATTTAACCCTAAAAGTTGTTGAAATCGTTTGAGTTCTTCTCTGGTTTCGGGGCTAAAAGGATATTCCTGCTTGATTGTGGCAATTAAGGCTTGTTCATAACGTTCTCCCTTTTCATGATATTTACGATAGGGGTTTAAAATTTCATCTTCAACCGCTTCTGCATCTTCAGGCAACAGGTCTAAACTTAAGCGTAATTCCTCTAAAATTTGCCGACCAATAATAGAAATTTCACCCCGATGATGGTTGGCACACCGTTGAACTTCTTCCCGATAGATTTCTAGTTTAGAAAGATTAGGTGCTGAGGAGGAACGCAGAGTTTTCAGAACAGATAAAACGTCATCGACAGATTGATAACGTTGGTGATAATCAGACCGCACCATCTTGTCAACAATATCACCCAATTCAACACTAACAATTGCTAAATGTCGCCAAAATATTTCTCCTGTATCTGAACCATTATTTCTTCGCAATTTTGACAATTCCGATGCAGGCAAACCCGTTAAAGATTGAATGGCAACCATCCCCAAAGCATAAATATCGCTATTAAAATGGGGATGACATTGAAACTGTTCAATGGGCATATATTCAAGGGTTCCAACCCGACTACTGGGGGAATCTTGATCAGAATTCAAATTAATTTCTTGAACCGCCCCAAAATCCAGTAAAATAATTTTTCCATCGGTTTGACGACGGATTAAATTACTCGGTTTAATATCCCGATGAATCACTCCCTGTTGATGCACAAATCGGAGTATGCCTAATACATCGGTGAGTAAATTAATGACTTGATTTTCGGTCAAGGGCTTACCGGGTAAGATCTCATCCATTAATGAGTGACCCGCAACATAAGATTCAACTAAATAAAATTCTCGATTTTCTTCAAAATAAGCTAACAGTTGGGGAATTTGATCATGTTGGGAGAGTTTTTCTAAAACCTTGGCTTCCTGTTGAAAGCGCTGACGGGCTACATTAACGAGTTTGGCATCTGCTGGAGTCAGATGCAAATGTTTAACAAAACATAAGGACTCACCGGGTCGGCGAGTATCCCTAGCGAGATAGGTTTTCCCGAAATCCGTTGACTCAATCACGTCTATGACTTGATAGCGTCCGTCTAAAAGCTGACCAACCATAGCAAAAACATTGACCCTATTTTGTTTGATTATGACATTAATCGTCAGTAAACTTATAAAATATTAATTTTAACACCTCGAATTGAATAATCTAGTAATTCCATTGGGTGCATTAAATTAATATCTTTTCCTTGCAATTGTAAGTGTTTTTTAATTTGCAAAGAACAACCAGGATTAGAAGAAGCAATTAATTCTGCTCCCGTATTTGTTAAATTGTCTACTTTTTGCTGTCCTAATTCTTCGGCAATTTCCGGTTGCAATAAATTATAAATTCCCGCACTTCCACAACATAAGGAAGCATCTATCGGTTCGCGTAATTTTACCCCCGGAATTTGTTGCAGCAGTTGACGGGGTTGGGAACTAATTTTTTGTCCATGTAATAAATGACAAGCATCTTGATAAACAATAGTCAATTCTCCGGTTTCTGTTAAGGGAGATAGGGGTGTTGTTAACCCAATTTCGACTAAAAACTCCTGAATATCTTTAACTTTTGCTGAAAATTCTTGCGCTGCTTCTCGATATTGGGGATCATCTTTTAAGATATGTCCATATTCTTTTAAGGTATGACCACAGCCCGCCGCATTAATAATAATACCATCTAAACGAGTCCCAGAAAATCGATCAATCATTTGTTTAATTAAGGTATGGGACTGTTCCGTTTGTCCTTGATGTTCGGGTAAAGCTCCACAACAGCCTTGATTTCTCGGAATCACAACTTCACACCCATTGGCGGTTAAAACCCTCACCGTGGCTTCATTAACCGGGTTAAATAATAACCTTTGTACACAGCCTAAAATTACTCCAACTCGATAGCGTTTTTCGCCTTGGGTGGGAATAATTACCGGGAAATCTTCTCGAAAAGCGTCTTTAGGAATAGCAGGTAAAATTGATTCCATTGCGGCTAAACGGGGAGAAATTTTAGGTAATAAACCCGTTTGTCTGACTATTTTTTGTAACCCTAATTTTTGATAGATGAAAAGCGGTATTAAAAATGCTTGTAAACGTTTAGGATACGGGAATAAATTAAAAATTAATCCTCGAATTAAACGGTCGGATAAACTTCTGGGAACATTTCTTTCAATTTGAGGACGAGTAGCGGCAATTAATTGATCATATTTAACACCTGAAGGACAAGTGGTAACACAAGCTAAACATCCTAAACAGGTATCAAAATGTTGGGCGCTGGTTTCCCCTAAAGCGGCGTCATTTTTAGAAATCGCATCCATTAAATAAATCCGCCCTCTTGGGGAGTCCATTTCTGTTCCTAAAACTCGATAACTGGGACAAGTTGATAAACAAAATCCGCAGTGCACACAGGTACTAATTAAATTAGGATTTGGTGGATTTGTGGAGTCAAAACCTGGAATTTCAGTCGGGTTTAAATGGGGATTTTGCCCTAAAAAGTTACTTTGTTTAGCGGGAATTGATTTCGGGTCAATAATTTGATCAGATGTTTGCATTTTAACTAAATTCTCCTAAAATAATTTATTAATTAAATTCCACCGACAAAACGGTTAGGACTAAACTGATTTTGAGGATCAAATTGTTGTTTAATTTGACGCATCAAATTTAAAGCATTTCCAGCATATCCCCAAACCTCTAACTGTTGTTTTAGGTCTACAGGTGCTTTTAATATTGATAAAAACCCTCCTTGAGATTCACACCAATTTCTTAAGTTTAACAGAGTTTCTGGAGAAACGCTTTCAAACCTTAATACCCCTAAACCAACTCCAGCATGAATTATTCCCAGGGTTTGACATTGGGTTAAGGTTTTGACAGCAGAGGTGGGGGCAATTCCGATTTTACAAACAATATCAGTATTAGATTCAGATTGCCAGATTTGCTGTTTTAATTGTTGCCATAAATTCTCCTCATCGGAGTCAATATAAATTGCTTTTAATCCTATTTTTTCTCCTAATTCTATTAAGCGTTGAGATTGTTGTTTAACACCTTCTGCAATACTTTGGAACCTCACCATCAAACCAATATTATCTCCAAATCCCAATATTTTTGATAGGTCGGATGAGATTAAATCCACAGCAACAGGAGTTAAGGCAGAAGCTAATAAAATTTGATTTACTTGAGAAATTGCTTCAGCTTCTCCTGTTAATATTACCGTCCCGGAAGCTTCAGCTTGGGGATAAACTCGTAGGGTAATTTGACTAATAATTCCTAAAGTTCCATAGGAACCTGTGAATAGTTTCATTAAGTCATAACCCGCCACATTTTTAACAACTCGTCCCCCAGCTTTAGCGATTTTTCCATCATAACGAACAATGGAAATTCCCAGGATCAAATCACGAATACTCCGATAACGTTGTCGGAGAGAACCTGTATCTCCAGTGGCAATAATTCCGCCAATTGTTGCGGTTTCAGGATAACTCGGATCAAATCCTAATACTTGATTTTCCTGGGCTAAAATTGCTTGTAATTGGGAGAATTTCATCCCCGCTTCTACGGTAACAGTTAAATCTCCAACGGCGTGTTCAATTAGTTGATTCATGCCCTGGGTACTAACGGCAAAATCAATATTTTTGACCAGTCCTCCCCAATCAATTTTACTACAAAAACCACAGGGTAAAACCTTTAATTGCTGTTGGTTAGTATAGGCAATAACCTCCGCTAATTGTTGTTGAGTTTGAGGATAAATTAACCCTTGAATTGGGGTTCCTGATGCCAAACTTTGAATGATTTGTTGTTGTCGCACGGATTCAATTTCGTCCCAGAGTTGGACATTCCCTACCCCGACAATTTTTTCTAATTCCTGTTGGTTTTTAGGGTGAGTGCTAGAAATGGCGTTCATTTAAAAAATTCAGAGATTGATTGAGGCAAAATTAAGTTATAACTATTCTATAGCAAAAAACACCGGAATAGGGAATAGGGAAAAGGATATTCAAGCAATGGGTAGTAATTTTTTCTAGGAGACCGTTATGGAATTTAAGGATATTATTGGATTAATCCATCCTGTGTTGGCGGTGGTTTTTGTGTTTCCCTTAATCGGGATTTCTGTATATATGGCATGGCAAACCCGTCAACGCCGTCTACATCATTCTAATCAAGAAAATAAGAGTAAAATCCCGCCGAATGTTGGACAAGAACATTTAAAAATAGGTCGGTGGTTAACGGGTTCAGTGGTGGGAATTACGTTAATTGCTTTAGGGTATTCGATTTATTTTAAGGGGGTTTTTAAAGATTTATCTCCTGAGAAAATGCCTCAAGCAATTTTTATTGTTTTTATGTTTATATTCACTATTGCTTCACTGATTTTACTCTATAAAGCTAAACCAAATCAACGGATTTGGCGAGGAGTTTTTGCCACTTTAACCGGAATGGGAATTGTTGTTATCGGATGTCAGGAGGGAGTGTTTAGACGGGGTTATGAGTGGCAATTCTCCCATTACTATTACGGGGTAGCATCGGCGTTATTAATGGTTTTTGCTTTGGCAATTGTCCCTGATATTTATCAATCAAATCGCTGGAGAATTACCCATACGGTTTTAAATTGTATGGCTTTATTATTGTTTCTAGGTCAAGGGATGACGGGAACTAGAGATTTACTAGAAATTCCCCTCAGTTGGCAACAACAACATCTCTATCAATGTGACTGGAATCAGAAAACCTGTCCTCAACCGCCTCAAGGTTAGGAGTTAAAGTTTTATCCCCCAAATTGGTCTTATATAGCGCTACCAATTAAGGTATTTGACAATAGTAAACCTCCCATAGTCTACTATTACCTATTACCTATTACCTATTACCTATTACCTATTACCTATTACCTATTACCTGTTCCCTGTTCCCTATTCCCCAGCACTATGCTATTTTCGTCTTGACTCTAATTTTTGATAAACATTTCTTAACTCAACATCGTGATAAGCTAAGGCAACTAAGGTATGATAGAATAAATCCGCAACTTCCCCGGCGATCGCATCTTTTTCATTATCCTTACAAGCCATAACTACTTCAGCCGATTCTTCTCCAATTTTTTTGAGAATTTTATTATCTCCCCCCGCCAATAATTTACAGGTATAGGACTCTAATTGTGGATAATCCCGGCGATCGCAAATTACATCAAATAACCCCGATAACGTATTTCCTGATAACTCTTGATGCTGTTCTTCCACCCCGATAATCACCATCGGACTATCATCATTGTAACGAATTTCCTTTACCGTTATTTCCGAATTCCATAACACAATCGCTGTTTCTTGACAAGACCAAACCTGTTTTGATGTAATCGTTTTTTCTAGGGCTTCTGCATTCATCCAAACCCAATTTAACACCGTTCCTTCTAAACAATCTTGGATGATCGCCAAAATTAATCCGTTTTTGTTGTAACGAATTGTATCAATTTCACTCAACAGGCTTAACTCTAAGGGTTTTAAGGTTGACATAAATTTACCGAATACAACGAGATCCCTAACTTGATTACAATATCATCTGGTTGGTTAGGCGATACCCAGTAAAAGTAATCGGAATATTGCTTTTTGCCCATTAACCCAAACTATATATAGTTCAAGGAGATTATTTCAGAGTGACCCTACCCTTAACAACTACAAAATCAGAAGAAATCTTTGCCTCTGCCCAAAAAATCATGCCCGGTGGCGTGAATTCTCCCGTGCGGGCGTTTAAGTCCGTCGGGGGACAGCCCATTGTTTTTGATCGCGTCAAAGGTGCCTATGCTTGGGATGTAGACGGGAATCAATATATTGATTATGTTGGCTCTTGGGGGCCGGCTATTTGCGGTCATGCCCATCCCGACGTCATTAACGCCCTGAAAGCAGCCCTAGAAAAAGGTACCAGTTTCGGGGCTCCCTGCCTATTAGAGAATATTTTGGCAGAAATGGTGATTGATGCCGTTCCCAGCGTGGAAATGGTACGATTTGTCAATTCAGGAACCGAAGCCTGTTTGTCAGTCTTGCGCTTAATGCGAGCCTTCACCGGACGGGAGAAACTGATTAAATTTGAAGGCTGCTATCACGGACACGGGGATATGTTCCTGGTAAAAGCTGGTTCCGGGGTCGCCACATTAGGTTTACCGGATTCTCCTGGGGTTCCTAAATCCGTTACTATTAGTACCCTCACGGCCCCCTACAATGACCTAGAAGCCGTCAAACAGCTATTTAATGAAAATCCGGGTGAAATTGCCGGAGTCATCCTAGAACCGATTGTAGGCAATGCTGGTTTTATTCCTCCCGATGGCGGTTTCTTAGAAGGTTTACGGGTGTTAACTCGTGAAAATGGGGCTTTATTGGTGTTTGACGAGGTAATGACCGGGTTTCGCATTGCCTATGGCGGAGTTCAGGAGAAATTCGGGGTGATACCAGACTTAACGACTTTAGGAAAAGTCATTGGTGGCGGTTTACCCGTAGGGGCCTATGGCGGACGCCGGGATATTATGTCGATGGTGGCTCCTGCTGGCCCGATGTATCAAGCCGGAACGTTATCGGGAAATCCCCTAGCGATGACCGCAGGAATCAAAACCCTAGAGTTATTACAAAAACCAGGAACTTATGAATATTTGGATAAAATCACCAAAAAATTAAGTAATGGTTTGTTACAAATAGCTAAAGAAACAGGTCATGCAGCCTGTGGTGGTCAAATTAGTGGAATGTTTGGTTTATTCTTTACTCCTGGGCCAGTCCACAATTATGAAGATGCTAAAAAATCCGATTTAGCCAAATTTAGTCGTTTTCATCGGGGAATGTTAGAGCGAGGAATTTATTTAGCCCCCTCTCAATTTGAAGCCGGGTTTACCTCTTTAGCCCATACGGACGAAGACATTGATAAAACCTTAGCGGCGGCTAGAGAAGTTATGTCTAGTTTGTAATTTTTTCCTCCCCTACGAATTGAATTGAATGTAGGGGCAATTTTGTTGTCAAGAGACGCGCCATGGCACGTCTCTAAAGCCCGAAAATAAATTTCGGGCTTTTGGCGTTAAATTGACAAAGGATTCACCTATCATTCTGAACAATTTTCTGTAGCGTGAAACAAAAATTGGACTAAACCAGAAAATCAAATCATATTATCGTAGGGTTGGATCTTCCAACCCTCTTTTCGCTTAGGTTTGCAGACTTTTAAGACTTAATTTTTAATCTTTTCTACATAACCCCATAAACTATAATCTCGACTTAACCAACCGTGAAAAAATGCCATTTGGCTGGGATTTTCTTGAACCCGTTTATAACGATATAAAATTCGTTCATTAATAATTTGTAGGGCTGTGTATTGGTTATTTCCGCGTTCTAAGGCTTCCTGGGTTTCTGAATCAAATACTCCAGTTTGAGGTAATCCTAATGCTTGTTGTAAAAACGTAATTGAGTTATTAATTCCAAAGTTAACAGAAGTATCAAACATCACAATAGCCAGGGACGGGTGCATTTTTGCAGCCTCACTTCCTTGCCAATAGCTATTATAAATTTCAATTAATTCTGTCTCAGACATTTGACTCACATCTAGGCCAGGTAATCCTCGATTAGAACGATAGACATTATATTCCGCTTGGGTAATTCCTCGATAGGTTCTTCCCCCAACATCGGAGGGGTGATCACTGAATCCTCCTTCAAAATACAGGGTAAATCCTAAAGCCGCATTAAATAATTTGGTTTCATAATCACTTCTAATTTTATTTCTTGCCCAACTTTGGCTACCAATCACAACCGAAAATGCTAGGGTTAATAACACCATTCCGGCGATCACCTGGGGCTTGAGTTGGGTCTTTAGTTTTCCAGGGAGCATTTGCTGCCAATTCATAGGTTTAGAGGGGATGAAATTTACCATAGGGCTATTTAGCGCACTAGGGACTAACAAGCCAAAGTCTAGGATAGCAGATCTGGTTAATAGTTGAGGCTTAGTTATTCACCCCAGCAAGGATGTCTCCCCTCCCCCACCGCTCTAAGTGGTAAACTCACCCCTAGGAAGTTCGGTTCTACGAATGTACGAATCAGCCAAATGTCGCTATGGTGAAAGCATAACAAACCGTTTATAAATTACGAATTATAAATTACGAATTACGAATTATAAATCTTTAACTACTTAACTCGTAATTTGTAATTCTCAATTCGTAATTCTTAATTCTCAAGGGGATGATGATGAACCAAATATTATTACCAACGCTCAGTCAGATTTTAACAGAAGATGAAACCCATAAATTAGGTTATTCCTATTCGTCTCAATTTCTGTGCCATTCAGAAAATCATCCTAATATTGCTTCTGAGGTGAAACGATATTTAAAGGCTGAGAAAGAATGGTATAGTGGAGTTAAATCTATGAATTTTTTATTAGAAGAACTCCAATCTAATATTAATATATTAGCAGAAAATTCGATTTCAAGTTCCGATCCCTTATTCCATTTAGGATTAATTATTTCCGGGCCAGTTCCGGTTTTAATTCATCCTGATTTAGCGATTCATTTTGCGACTCAAATTTTTACCCATGACCTATCAAAATTAGGGGATGAATTAGTTTTAAAATTACATCATCCTAAAGCCTTACTTCCGGCATCGGATGAATTTTATAACTCTATGCCTGAAACAGAAGCCTGTCCTTTACATGGGAAAGATCCTCTAGTTAAAGAACAGTTTTGTTTAGTTTTAACCAGTCAGTTTAGTTTGGTTATGGTATTGGGTCAGGATTTAACCGGAAGTCCGGCTTTTCTATTTTCCTTTGATCCTGATATTGTGGAAAAAGCATTATTAATTTTGTGCGATCGCATGGAATTAATTAAAGCTACAGCAAACCGTGATTTAGGGATGGAAGTAGCTAGACAAAAAGCCAAATTAGAAGAAAGCATTGCCCAGTTTATCCCGATTGAACCCAATTATAAAACGGTGATGCAATTTAGTCGTTTATTATTAAATAATCTATCCTTAGAAATAGAAAAAAAATCAGAAATCGAACCTTTAAAAAATAAGTTAAAAACCGTTGGAATTGCGGTTAAAAAAGCAGCTAATTCAGATAAAAATAAAAGCCAAAAATCCTATCATTCAGGGCCAGAAACAACTATTCTGGAAAATCCAATCCCAACAGCAGAAGTCGAATTATTACAAGCGATCGCCCATGAAGTTCGGACACCATTAGCGACAATTCGCACATTAACAAGGTTACTATTAAAACGGCCAAATTTACCAGCCGAAGTAATTCATAAACGTTTAGAAATGATCGATCAAGAATGTACAACCCAAATTGATCGGTTTAACTTAATTTTCCGTGCTGTTGAATTAGAAATAGAACAAGGGCGACAAAATAGTCGAGGAAATAGTAATGATCAACTCCTACCATTAACAGCAATGTCATTAGGAGATGTATTTCAAAGTAGTCTATCTCAATGGCAAAAACAAGCAAGTCAGCGTAACCAAACCTTAGAGGTAATTTTGCCGCATAAACTACCGACGGTAATCAGTGATCCGACTATGCTTGATCAAGTATTAACGGTCGTCATTGATAATTTTACCCGCAGTCTTCCCTGTGGTAGCCATATTAAAGTCGGGGTAAGATTAGCAGGACATCAGTTAAAATTACAATTAGAACCCCAACCCGAAAAAGAAGGTAATTCCCCCTTTGCGGTATCTCCTCAATCTCCATTAAAATCAATAGGGCCGTTATTAATGTTCCAACCGGAAACCGGAAGTTTAAGCCTAAATATGGCGGTGACAAAAAATCTATTTCATGCGTTAGGTGGGAAACTGGTAATTAAACAGCGCCCACAACAAAGGAACATAATGACGATTTATTTACCATTACAAAATACCTCGGAAACCGAATGAAAAAAAATTGCATAAAACAACCCTTGATCCCTATCGTCTGGAATATGAGGATGTTGAACTTTATCCTGATTTAGCAGTAGAAAAGTTCATTTCAGAAGAACAAAAACAACGTAAAATTATTATTGAGATTAAAAGTTTTATTAGTTCTTCATTAATGAAAAATATAGTTTGAAAGAAGTTTAAAATTATGACATTGTGGGAGTTTGGAGAATGCGTTAGCAAAGCTGACCGAAGGTATCGCTGTTTTTGATTCCTTAGTATTACTATCGACCTCAGATAAAAACACGAAAAAACCCCCAGGTGAAACTGAAGGCTTGAAAGACAACAAGAGTGGAATGCCCCCACTAACTTGGAGTACCAAGTACAGTGTCTGCTTTTGTAATCACGGGGGAATGCCGCAACTTAGACTTTCGCCCAAGATGGAGTCTGACATCCCCGTTCGTACAATACCGCAACAACTTGACGATATTTATTTCTGGATTTACTCCCGCTTTCGCAAGGGCATACTTTCTTCAAGGTAAACTCCGGCAATGAATCCATGTCCTAACCGTGATCACGGTTACTGTACTACTTTCCAACTGTAGCAGGTTGCAGTAAAGCAGCTTTGAGTAATTCTGCTTTATCGGTTTTCTCCCAAGGTAAATCTAAATCTATCCGACCTAAATGACCATAAGCAGCCAAATCTTGAAAGAAACGACCTCCCCGCATACCCGGTAATTTTTGTAAATTAAACGATTGAATCATTCCCCCCGGACGCAGTTCAAAGTTGGCTTGTACAGCTTCGAGCAGTTTATCTTCATCCACCTTAGAAGTTCCAAAGGTTTCAATCAAAATGCTCACGGGTCGAGCCACCCCAATTGCATAGCTCAACTGAACTTCACACTTATCCGCTAACCCCGCAGCAACAATATTTTTCGCTACATAACGGCAAGCATAAGCCGCGCTGCGGTCTACTTTTGTGGGATCTTTTCCTGAAAACGCACCGCCACCATGACGGGAATAGCCGCCATAGGTATCGACAATAATTTTACGACCCGTTAACCCAGAATCCCCTTGAGGGCCACCAATCACAAATTTGCCCGTTGGATTCACTAAAAAGCGAGTTTGGTCATCGGGTTTAACCGCAATATCCTCGAATACGGGTTGAACAACAGCAGACCAGAGATCGGCTTTGATTTTTTCTTGTACCGCCGCAGTATCGGTAATGTCCCCAATCGTCTCAGTATGTTGAGTCGAGACTAAAATAGTATCAATTCCCACGGGACGATCATCTTCATAGATCACGGTCACTTGGGTTTTACCATCGGGACGTAAATAGGGGAGTTGGCCGTTTTTCCGCACCATTGCTAATTGCCGAGAAATCCGATGGGCTAAACTGATCGGCATAGGCATCAGTTCCGGGGTTTCATTGCAGGCAAAACCGAACATAATCCCCTGATCCCCAGCACCAATGGCATCAAGTTCTTGGTCGCTTAACAGTTCTCTGGCTTCGTGGGCTTGGTTCACCCCTTGAGCAATATCAGGAGACTGTTTATCTAGGGCAATCAGAACGGAGCAGCTACTCGCAGAAAAGCCATTATCTGCATCAACATAACCAATTTCCGCAATTTTTTTCCGAGCTAAATCAATATAGTTAATTTGCGCGTTGGTGGTAATTTCACCCGTGATCAATACTAAACCCGTATTGACAACTACTTCTGCGGCCACACGGCTTTTAGGATCTTGAGTTAATAAGGCATCTAAAATCGTATCGGAAATTTGATCGCAGATTTTATCGGGATGGCCTTCGGTCACGGATTCAGACGTAAACAGGTAACGGCGAGACAATAATCATTCCTCCTTGTATGCGAGTGAGATTGATTCAGTAGAACCGGATTGAAATTACACCACTACAGCATCATCTCTTAATCCCCATCAAATTCGCAAGTTTACTTTTAGGATGGGACGGATTCTATTATAGAAAGTTGCGACGATCAGCAATTATACAGGGGTTATTCCCAATTTACCGAAAATCATGGGTTTAAAACTCAAATTGTTTTAAGAATCCCCGTCGCCATATTCGCCCAGAGTATCAAATACGAGCAATAGCGGCTATCTTAGTCAGCTTATTTGTGTTGAGTCCATCTAGTTCATTAAGATGTAGCCAACCATCTTTAACCAAACTGGCAAAAACAAAAATTAGTCCTGAATATTCATAATCATATTTGCCATCTATATTGTGTCTTCTAGCACTTAAAAAGTCGTGCAAACGCCAGATATCATCAATTTCTACAATCTCACTTGATTGTTTACGAACTTCGTCTATCAAAGCATTTATTTCTCGTTTATAAGCTATATCAAAGGCAGCTTTAGCTACTTCTTTTTCCGCCTCAGACCATTCAATCTCATTTACTTGCATCATCACTAAAGTTAAAAGGTTTATTAATCAGAACTTACACAACCATAATTAGGCTTATGTTTGTTAAATCGCACCAACAGGGAAAATAAAAACTATTTATTATCTTCCCCCTTAAATCACAAGTTAAAATACACTATTTATTAAAAAATAGACTCTAAAAAACCCACACAATCAGGGTTTTATCTGGGTGGCAACGGGTTTAAACCCGTTGCTATATTAAATTAGATTCGTTTATTAATTAACGAACTAAATTTAACAACTCTTTAGGTGATGCTAACAAGTCAATTGCCACAAAGAAAATTTTATTTTCAGGACTTAGCAAAAATCTCCAAGCCATATTCATGCCCACACCAGCACCAAACCAAGGAGTTTGCACTTTACCAGTTACTTTGATTTGGGTATAACCACCATCTGCGGGTTCTGTTACGCCTCGCTCTGGAATCAACTTGAGATTCTGACACTCTTCTCGGAAAAATCGAAGAACAGCATCTTTCCCCACAATTGGTTTCTGAAAAGGAGGTTGAAGCGCGCCATCGGGAGTGAATAACTCAATCAGCACCTCAAAGTCATTGGCGTTCATGTTATTCATGTAGTTGAGAACCGTGGGATTATCAATGCCTTCGATAGTAACTTGAGTCCGTTGTGCCATATCTCTAGGAACAACCACAGGTTCAGAAACTCTCTGAGAACTATCAAGCTTACTTGTATCAAATCCCATATCAACAACGCAATTGCGTAAAACAGTGATTTGTTGACCTGATTCTAGTGCTTGAATTGCTTGCAGTACAGAAGCTGCATTAGCTGATAGCTTATATCCTGATGGAATTGGAGCGACAATTCCTTGAGCCATCCATTCTCCAAGCTGATACCAAAAACCTAGCTTAATGTTGGCAGTCCAACTACCGTAAGCCCGTGAAATTGGTGTATCGGTTCGGTTTGCCAAATCACACATGACCTGTGTTTGTTCTTGGAAAGACATTTGCCGAATTTGATTCATCGTTATTTCAGCAAACTGCATATTAGCCGCGCCTAAAGCGGCAACTGTAATCGTTTTACCCATTTCAAGGTAAGCAAACCAGATTAATGCCAGTTGATCTTCAGCATTAAGTTGATTGAAGCGGGCGATTGTAGCTGGTACTACGTCAGCAGTTAAAGTATTTGGAAAAATCCCACGGGCTGAATCGACTGTAAATGACATAAAGTAAATTCCAGACTAAAATTTGGACAAAAACCAATCCTGAGTTTCAAAACAGGGGATCAACTTTAACAGAACATGATCTTAAAAATTGCTCATGTTTTGACTATAGCACACAAATCTTAAAGAAAGTACAAAAATCTTTACATAAATTTTCAGAAAACATTACGATCTTGGCGAAAAGTAGTAGCAAAACTAGGGTTAGATCCTAGTCCAGTTCGTAGAGGCGTTGTCAAATTGTTTTAAGAATCCCCGAAAGATACTCTTGGGAGTGTCAAGCTCTTAATTTTCAATTGATCCCAATGGGAGATCACCACCGTCGCCCGATTTAGGTATTTAGGGTTGGATTGGTTCCAACAAACCCCCACACAACCCGCAGCCCCAGCCCCGATCGCCATATCAATATCTCCTTGAGCATCCCCTACCATTAAAGTCACAGAAGGATGCACTCCCAGGGCTTGACAAGCATTCAGGAATAAAATCGGATCGGGTTTAGTTGGGCCGCCATCTACTCCCTGATGAAATTTAATATAGGGTTCTAACTGATGGTGGGTGACAAAATTTTGGACTTCAGCCGTTGGAGCCGCCGACACAATTCCTAGTTTTAACCCCGCATCGGATAGGGATTTGAGGGTTTCTAAACCCCCGACAAATAAGGTCGAAGGGGGGCTAGATTTCAAATATTGATCCGCATCGGCAAAAGCATGATGGGCAATATTGACAGACTCTAACCATCCTCGTCCAGTTTCCGCAATATAAGCCGCCGCCGCAATTTCATTTTCCCGTCGGCTACCCACGGCCATTAATCCTGTAGGATCAAGGGTATCTCCTTGAACGCCAAACGCCATTAATAAGGGTTCCCCAACTCCTGGAATTTGGGCATCAATTAAACGCGATCGCTTTTGAGCCAAATTTCTCAAGAAATCTCCAGAATCCTCTAGGGTTCCATCCTTGTCAAAAATAACGGCTTCGATATTCTTAAAGGTAATATTTTGAACTTGCAGGGTAACCAATCTCAAAAACTCCCAATTCAATTTTTATAGGTTTCTCATCGGTTTCAGACCAGCCATTTAACCTGAATCATGACCGTGAGCATAATATCCAGATGCCTTATTTTCGATAAAAAAAAGAGGGACAATCCCCCTTTTTGTCTTTATGAGTTAAACCCTAGACATCTCCGGCCACAGGTTCAATATCTTCTTCGACCGCAGAGGGGATATCTTCCTCAACAGCCGATGGGATATCTTCCTCAATAGCCGATGGAATATCCGCTTCGTCCAGTTCCGTCGGAACTTCTTCCGTCGCGACTCCCTGCCCCGCAGCCAAGAGTTTCTCCCTGAATTTGGCAGCCATTTCCTCAGCCTTCTCATAAACAAGCTGAGGATTTTTAACCATAGATCCTGGTTCGGGTTCCAGTTGTTTTGTAGAAAGGGAAATTCGGCCTCGATCTGCATCGAGATCAATAATCATGACTTTGACCTCATCGTTGACATTGAAAACACTATGAGGTGTGTCAATGTGATCGTGAGAAATCTCTGAGATGTGGAGCAGACCACTCACGCCACCAATGTCAATAAACGCCCCGTAAGGTTTAATGCCTCTAACGGTTCCTGTTACCACTTCACCCACTTCTAAGCGGTTCATCTTCCGCTCAACTAAAGCCCGACGATGGCTTAAGACAAGACGATTGCGATCCTCATCAACCTCTAGGAATTTTAAGGGTAATTCTTCAGCAACGAGTTCTTCTTTAGGTTTGCGCGTGCTAATATGGGAGCCAGGAATAAAGCCCCGCAATCCTTCAATCCGAACCAAAGCGCCGCCTCGATTTGTGGCAAAGACTTGAGAACGGACGGTAGCATCTTCCGCTTGCAGTTGGCGAACGCGCTCCCAGGCCCGCATATACTCAATGCGACGAATGGAAAGAGTCAACTGACCGTCTTCGTTTTCATCGGTCAGGATAAAAAACTCACGGGTCTCATTAGACTGTAATACTTCATCAGGACTTTCCACCCGATTAATTGACATTTCTTGTAGTGGAATGTATGCTGCGGTCTTAGCGCCAATGTCAATCAGAGCGCCCCTTGGCTCCAGACTAAAAACTGTCCCCGCCACTACATCACCGGGACTAAAGTGATAGTCGTATTTATCGAGTAAGGCGGCAAAATCTTCGTGGGTGAAGCCCACATCTTTTGGTTTTGTTTTCTGATTGATCATGCGAGTTTTATCCTAAAGTTGCTCCTATTAAATGGTTGTTTTGCAGTAAGTGCTCTTGTTTTTGATCATGACCGATAGGGTCAATTTTTGAGCTTAGATCAAAACTGCTGACTTGACATCGTTCGTGCCGGGCATACCTGTCCAAGACAGAAAAAGCGAGCATTACCACGTCCAGTCGATTTTACATTCTCACCATCACACCATAATCGATGCAATAAGAGAGTCTTGTTGCAAGGGGTCTGTTTAGTTTTAGATCATCTCTGTCCTAAAAACCACGTTCAGATTCTTTTACACAAGCACTTATTTAGACTCCACTGACTGTCCGACAGCAGACCAAAAAACCTTAACTATAATCTGAATTCCCGTTCATCAACAATGTCGCCCCTGTGATCAGGTATTTATATTTCGGCTGGACATTTTGTTAAGAGCGAGAATCACTAATCTTGCTGATCTTGGCACAGTTTGGTAGATTAGCTTTTCTATCTTATCATTTTTTTTTTACTTTGGATCATTTTTTTGGTCGCAACCGACCTGCCGTTAAGTTGATCAACTGTAACGGGAGTCACCGAAGGCTCCGGCCGAAACAAAATTAGTGCTGATCTCTAGGTCATTAACTGGATATTGGACGAATGCCGATACTTTTTCGCTGACTTTTGTTTTGATATTGAGGCAATATATATCTTGCCTGAATCCTAGCATAAACTAGAGACTGTTAGCAAACTAACAACGGGTGATTAATCTTATTAATGTTGAGATCCGAGTAGGGATGCAGAACACAGAGAAGCAGAGGCATCCATTGATGAATCCTCACAGTTACAGACAGAATTTTCTTCTGAAACGATTTCTAACTCTTGAGCATGATCATTAGCCGTTTCAAAGTGATTCAGTGCTTCTGCAAAGTCTCGAATCCCTTGAAATTGTCGATAAACCGAAGCAAATCGGACATAAGCCACTTCACTCAAGGATTTGAGTCGGTGTAAAACCAATTCTCCGATTTCCTGAGTCGGAATTTCCCGTTGGGAACGTTGTTGCAATTCTGCTTCGATTTCATCAATAATTGATTCTAAATCGGGAGCAGAAAGTCCTGTTTTTTCACAAGCTCGAACCATTCCGCGCAGTAACTTGGAACGGTCAAACGATTCCCGTTTTTTATCCCGCTTGATCACCGTAATCGGGACAAATTCAATCCGTTCATAGGTGGTGAAGCGATGCTGACACTGAAGACATTCCCTGCGTCGTCGAATGCTTTTACCCGATTCAGCAGCACGGGACTCAAGAACTCGACTATTCGTATATTGACAAACTGGACACTGCATGATTAACGTCCTTTGAGCGGTTGTTTCACTGAATAGGAGTTTTTTGATCAGCGATTACAAGCACAGCCTTTAACTCTTTAACAGTCCAATACTGAGTTATGAGAACTCAGGGTTTTATTTAAACCAGTGAACACCCCAATCCCTTGTTAAAATTTAGGCGCGTCTGGGTTCGCTCAGTGCAAAAAGCGTTCAATCAACCTTAAAACCCATGACTCAGTATTGGAGTGGACGAAGATGCTCTGATTGTCACTTACTTACCAATCCGAGGCGGTTCCCGGAACGCAATTGCAAAAAAGATAACTCCCAAAGCCAATGTCAAAACTAAGATGTAAGCAACACTTTCCATGTCAATTTTTCCTAAACCTATTATTTTCTAATAGTCTACCATTGAGCGAGTGAACTACCCACTGCATTTAAACCCACATTACCAGTTTTAGAAGAAAGAAAAAACCGATTAACTTTGACCCACCAATTCCCCATAAAGAAAGAGTTGGAGACTTTATGAATAAAGTTCCAACTCTTTTGAAAATTAGGGTTTACAAAAATACCCCACAAGCCTGAACTAGAGATATCCTAGACGGTCTTTTTAACACGAGTGGTTTTGTCACCCAGTTTTTGGAACAGACCCCACTCCACTTGTTCTTCCAGATCGGCTTCCACCCCAGCGAACACATCGCGGAAGATCGTCCGAGAACCGTGCCAAATATGGCCAAAGAAGAACAATAACGCAAAGCAAGCGTGAGCGTAGGTGAACCAACCCCGGGTACTCGTCCGAAACACACCGTCCGATCCCAAGGTTTCCCGATCAAACTCGAAGGGTTCCCCTTGTTGAGCTAAACGGGCATATTTCTTGACGGTAGGAGCATCCTTAAAGGTTTTGCCATCTAAGTCACCACCATAGAAACTGACCGTCACCCCAGCTTGTTCAAAGCTGTAGCGAGACTCAGCCCGACGGAAGGGAATATCCGCCCGAATCACACCCTCTTTATCCGTTAGGATAACCGGGAAGGTTTCAAAGAAGTTAGGAAGACGACGAACCGATAATTCCCGTCCTTCAGAATCTTTGAATACAGGATGGCCTAACCAATTTTTGGCAATGCCATCGCCGTTATTCATGGGGCCGACCCGGAACAGACCGCCTTTCGCGGGGCTATTGCCCACATAGTCATAAAAGGCAAGTTTTTCAGGAATTTTTTCCCAAGCTTCAGAATAGCTATCCCCACGGGCAACGCTAGATTGTACCCGGCGTTGAATTTCCTGTTGGAAATAACCGCTATCCCATTGATATCGGGTAGGGCCAAACAGTTCGATGGGGGTAGCAGCAGAACCGTACCACATAGTTCCCGCTACGACAAAAGCCGAGAAGAACACGGCGGCAATACTACTGGATAAGACTGTTTCAATGTTCCCCATCCGCAGGGCTTTGTATAACCTTTGGGGTGGACGAACGGATAGATGGAACAGACCCGCAATAATCCCCACAACCCCAGCCGCAATATGGTGAGCCACGATTCCCCCCGCATTGAACGGGTTAAATCCCTCTGGCCCCCAAGCGGGTGCAACGGGTTGAATACTGCCTGTAATGCCGTAGGGATCGGATACCCACATCCCCGGGCCAAATAAGCCGGTTAAGTGGAAGGCTCCAAAACCAAAGCAAAGCAGACCGGATAAAAACAGGTGAATCCCAAACATTTTGGGCAAATCCAAAGCGGGTTCGCCTGTACGGGGGTCGGTAAACAGTTCCAGATCCCAAAAGACCCAATGCCAAACGGCAGCGAGGAACAGTAAACCAGACAGAATGATATGAGTAGCCGCTACCCCTTCAAAAGACCAAATTCCAGGGTTAGTTACTGCTTCTCCGGTGAGACTCCAGCCACCCCAGGATTGGGTTACTCCCAAGCGGGCCATAAAGGGCATGACGAACATCCCTTGACGCCACATCGGGTTGAGGACGGGATCAGAAGGATCATAAATTGCGAGTTCATACAGGGCCATAGATCCAGCCCAACCTGCCACCAAAGCGGTGTGCATCAGGTGCACAGAGATTAACCGTCCCGGATCATTCAGGACAACTGTGTGTACACGATACCAGGGTAGTCCCATTGACTACGCTCCTTCTAATTGATAATGGTTACTTTTTTTTGACACTCCCCGCTCTAAAGAGACGAGAATTCTTAATTCAGCGACTGACCTTTAAGAACCATGTCCTTGCGGCAATTCTTAAACTTCTTAACCGTACTACTGTACCAATTACAAAGTCTAAGTCATAGCTATCCCAGAGGGTCTATCCCCAAAAGCTTACTAGGATACTACAAGCCTAGAGTTCGGGCGTGTCCCGCCCTACTGAATTAAGTAAACCTAATTATTTATTTTCTGGTAGAGAGAATTAAGTTGATTCTCTTGCTGTTTTAAGAGTTTTCGCCGCTCTTGGCCCAATGCTTTACGCCTAAAAGTGTGTCTTAACCGTTTCACGATGGCGAAGGAGTTTAACCTTGACATTGACATTCTAGCAACAAGCTGAACAAGGGATTAGGGGTTTAAAACCCAATGTCTTGATCACTTTGCTTTGACGTTCTCAGATATAAAGGCACTGAGATTCTCAAGAGAGCAGTAATATAATATCACGAACGCTGACTACAATTAATCCTACACGGATTATAGGCTTTGGTTGATTTGACATTCAGTTGCAGCACTGGCTAAACGTTCTAGGACTTGTTCCGCTGTAATTAATCGGGTGAGAACCACTTGACCAATGGTGTTAGAGGAGTCGGTCATTGTGGCAATGTCTGGTCTAACTTCTAACATCAGGACAGAATCTTCCACCCTATACAGCCACATCTTTTCTTGTTGATTCCGATCCCAAAGACACAAATCCATTCTTTGAATTTCTGGTGGACGTCGCCGCAGAGATTGATCCCACAAACCCCCTACTCCCCAGACCCGTCCAATTGTCCATCCATCGGTTAAAAAAAAGTATTTCACAGACTTCCTTAAACGAACTGACTTTGGCTCCGATTGTTTAGGATACCGCGAAAAGATCTATCGTTCTCAATTGAGAGGTAAAATTTTTCTAGGTCAAGACCTCCTTGGATCGGAAATTAGGAAATTGACCGCTTAAAATCTATCTGTAAAGATTAAATTAACTATTCACACTATTACAATCATGAACAATTCCCCTTATTTAGTTCGGTTATACCAATTATCTCCTTCTATGGCGGTGATGCCCAATTTTTTGAAACCTGGTCATCGAGTCCAAAATCAAGGCTTATCTCCATTAATATCCCTGGTTTCAATTTTATTATTGACCACAGGATTGATATTAACTGATGATATTGGAGCCTTATCTCAAGAACATCCTGGCTGTTTTCTGAAAACAAAATCAGGACGAGTTATATCTCTAAATGAAGTTTGTGTTTTTCCACAAGCCGACCCAAAAACTGCTGTTGCTCCCCTAAAAACACCGGGAGTTTATCAGGCTAAAATTGTTAGAAAACAAGGTGGAATCCCGGTTATTCTAGTAATTTTTAATGACCAAACTCCTTTTGAAATGTTGGTAGATACTGGAGCCAGTGGCACAGTTATTACTTCTATGATGGCGGAACAGCTGGGGGTGACTCCAACCGGAAGAGGTAAAGCGGATACACCTAGTCAAAAGGGAGTTGAATTTGAAATAGGTTTAATTCAGACTCTTAATGTTGCTGGAGCTATAAAAAATAATCTGACTGTGGCGATCGCTCCAGCCCTGGATGTGGGTTTACTGGGTCAAAATTTCTTAAGTGGATATGATGTTACTATTAAGGAAGATGTTGTTGAATTTCGAGCTAGAACTTAATCACTTATTAGTTAACAGTTATCAGTAGAAGAAATAGCCTTTAATTTATTGGCTATTCATTTATAAACTGTAAACTTTTGGACTGATTACTGTGAACTCTTGGACTAATCAATGATTACTGTTAACTGATTACTGATTATTGAGGAAATCTAAATAGGTTTGACTTAATTCCTTAACGGCTAATTCATAAAATTGTTGGCCATGTTCAGGGGTTGCCAAGGCAGGATTAGAGCCCATCCGACCATCGGGATAGTGTTGGCGAAAATCCTCCGAGCCATATATAGGATGTCCTTTAGCCACTTCTGGTGTCAGGAAACCTTGTTTAATCGAATCAGGATAAACATATTGTGTTAAAGCGACTTCGCTGGGTGTGGCATGGGAACCTTCTTGATCGCCATAGAGTTCTTTTGCTAACTTATAAACTGAGCCACACATAAACCAATTGCCGATTTGACATTTGACTTGATGGGCTTTGGGTATATTGATATCGGATAAATGGCTGTAGGTTTCAGAAAAAGCCGCTTTAAGCGTAGCAATATTTCCCCCATGTCCGTTAATAAAAAAGTAGTGAGTAAATCCAACTTTGGCTAAACTTGTGATATAATCATTGATTACCTGAATTAAAGTTGTCGGTCGCAGACTTATAGTACCTGGAAAAGCTGTGTGGTGTAGTGCCATACCAACATTGATAGTCGGGCTAACTAAGGCCTTGGTTGCTTCTCCTACTCCTTTGGCGATCGCTTCAGCGCAAATTGCATCAGTGCCGATTAATCCTGTTGGCCCATGTTGTTCTGTGGAACCAATAGGAATGATGATACCGCCAGAGTGGGTTAGATAAACTTCTACTTCTTGCCAGGTACTCAGATGTAGTAACATTATGTTAAGTTAAGTTAAGTTAAGCAATTTTAAAATTTCAGATTTACTCAATATTGTACCTGAGTTATCTGTTCACCTAATAAAAACAAAAGTCAAACAGACTCTAGGAATTGACACCCTACCAACCCAAAATACGACCCGTTCAGAATTTTAATTTGATTAGAATAATTTAACCATAAGATTACTAAGCCTTTACCTTTTGTTAACCTTTCCCTATTATCATGAGGCTATCGACCATATTCAGATTTCCAACAACCAGGCAAATTGAGCGTTAACAATGCTTAAAAACCTAGAACCGAGGCTAAATCAGGATGAGTCTGGCGACCTCCCAACAAAATCGGGGGTTGGATTTGCCTTAGCAGTCCAATATCGGTCGTCTCTATGTGAAGGAATTCGTAACGGAGAACATAATTACGTTGGATGGTTGACACTGGACTAACTCCTCAGAATGTCGAGTTACTTGTGGCGACAATAGCCAGTTTCAACAACTTCTACTTATCCAACCCGCAAAATTTTTTTTATGTTTTCTCCTGAATTGAGCAAGATTCCTTACCGTTCTGATGTAAGACAAGATGGCCATATTTTACTTTTGGAAAACGAACAGCCTTGGCGAGAAATGCTTTCCCTAGCTTTGGAAGAACAGGGTCATCGGGTGATGGTGACTTCCGATGGACGAGATGCTCTCCCTTCAATTCAGAACCCTAATTATCCCGTCGGGGATTTTCCATTCAACCTTTTAATTATGGACTCGATTAATGGTTTGGATCTGTGTCGTATGTTACGACATCAGGGAAATTCTGTGGCCATTTTAATTATTGGGTTGCGGGAGAGCGCGAATAACTCGGCTTTTTATTTAGAAGCAGGAGCCGATGACTATTTAACTAAACCCTTTGGAATGCGGGAGTTTATGGCGCGTTGTCGGGCCTTAATGCGACGAAGACGCTATTCTCAACTGCCAGAGCCAGTCATGCTGCAATATAAAGAAGTGATTTTGTATCAAGAAGAATGTCGGGTTCTGGTTCGTGGCCAAGAGGTGAAACTATCTCCTAAACAGTTTCGTTTACTAGAGCTATTTCTAAGTTATCCTCGGCGAGTTTGGTCACGGGAACAATTATTAGATATTATTTGGGGACAAGATTTTATTGGGGATAGCAAAACCGTTGATGTTCATATTCGCTGGTTACGCGAAAACCTAGAATTAGATCCGAGCAAACCAGAATATGTGATTACAGTTCGGGGTTTTGGCTATCGATTTGGTTGAAGTTAGATGAATTACGAATTAGCAATTAAGAATTACGAGTTACGAGTTACGAGTTACGAGTTAAGAATTATTAATCTTTAATTCTCAATTCGTAATTATTGATTCGTAATTCGTAATTATTGGTTATTAAATAGAGTGAATATTTGTTGGTATTGAAAATATTTAATAGCAATAAATAATAGCTTTAACAGATTAAAAAGCGTAGCAGTAATTACTATAGAGTTTAAATTTATTTGTATTAAAATTAAGGGGGCAGGAAACAGGCAACAGAAAAAACTTATTAAGGAAACAAGCAACATCCCCATTCCCCATTTGTAATTCGTAATTCGTAATTTGTAATTCCCTTTTCAGAATTTAACACAAATTTATGTCTGTGAATCGTCGTGATTTTCTATTGTTTTTGAGTGCAGGATTTACGACATTAGCCGTCGGTTCCTGTCAAAATTCCTCAAAATCACCTAATATCTTCTCATCCCCGGAACCTAAATTTCCTCAATCTTTACCGTTTAAACCCATCAAAGGGCCACTACCTAATAGCTTAGATTTGATTCAAGCCCAAACTTCTAAATCCGTAATTCCAGTTAGTGATAATTCCCTTTCTGCACAACAAATTCAAGCCTATAGTACCTACGAAGTCGTTGATGATTTAGTTCTACCTGAAGGATTTACTTATGATGTTATTGCCACTTGGGGAGACAAAGTAGGAAATTCTCGATTTGGCTATAACAATGATTATGTTTCCTTTATTTCTACGGGAGAAGATCAAGGTTTTTTAACCGTTAACTTTGAGTACATTAGTTCTGCTGTTTGGTTAGAAACCTATCAACAGATTATCGGTGAACCCTTACCTCTAAAAAATCTTCAATCCTCCGATCCAAAGCCAACAATAAACGCTTTTGAATTACCAGAAAAAGACCCCTTACGCCAGGATATTTTAAAACTGTCTCAAGAAGGCTTAACCGATTTAGGTATAGCGGTGATTTCTGTTCAGCGTCAAGCTGATGGTCGTTGGGTGAGAACCAATTCTGCTGCTGATCGAGTTATTAGCGGACTATCGGGTTGGGAAAATAACCAATATTTAAAAGCGACCGGGCCGGCCGTTGCCGTATTTATAAAAAAAGGTCAGGGGTACAATGATCAATTAGGGGAAAAAATTATTGGAACTTTCGCTAATTGTGCCGGGGGAACAACTCCCTGGGGGACGGTCTTGAGTGCGGAAGAAAATTTCCAAAGTCAGGTAACTGAAGCCGTTTATCCCGATGGAACAACCTATCCTCCTAGTGAAACTCCTTTTTTATTAGAAGAAATGGAGGGTTTGGGTAATGTATTTGGACTAGCGGGAAATAAGTATGGTTGGATCGTAGAAGTTGATCCGACAAATCCCAAGGACTATGGCACAAAACACACCTGGTTAGGACGTTATCGCCATGAAGCGGTGGGAATTCGGGTCGAAGTCGGTCAACCCTTAGCATTTTATTCAGGATGCGATCGCCGCAGTGGACACCTATATAAATTTGTCAGCAAAGGGACAGTTAAAGACCCCCAAGACAAAAAAAATTCCCAATTATTAACTGATGGGATGTTATATGCGGCCAAATTTAATCCTGATGGTACAGGGCAATGGATTCCGTTAACAGCAGATACAACTATAAATCCTGATCAGCCTAATATTCATGCTGGGGGAATTATTACCTTACCCCAACGGCCAAAAGGTGGGAGTTTTATTGCCAAAACCGATAAAGATATCCAAAACTTCAAACAACAGTTTAAAACCCTAGGAGATTTGTATACCGGAATTCCAGAAGAACAACAAGGGTCAATTTTGATTGATGCCCATTTAGCTGCGAGTGCTGTGGGCGCGACCTGTGCCGCCCGTCCTGAAGATACGGAAATCGCGCCTGATGGATCTTTAGTTATTGCCTTCACATCAGGTACGGCCGATACTGAAACCGGGGGCCCCAACCTCCAGATTTTTAAATCTCCTTCGGAGGAAAAACAATATGAATACGGATGGGTGATGCGTTTAGTAGAAGATGGGAATGTTCCCCAGGCGATGACCTTTCGATGGGAAATGGTCGCCACCGGAGGAGAAGTGGCCCAAGGAGGGTTAGGATTTGCCAACCCTGATAATTTAGCCATTGATGCGATCGGGAATTTATGGATGGTTACGGATATTTCCACCAGCAAACATAATCAACCCGTTGCCCAGGGTCGTCTTGACAAGAATCAACAACCCTTAGAGGGCGCGGAGTTATTGGGACTATATGGTAATAATTCGTTTTGGTTTTTACCAACATCAGGGGAATATGGGGGTCAAGCCTTTTTATTTGCTATCGGGCCAATGGACTGCGAACTAACTGGGCCATTTTTTACTCCTGATCAAAAAACCCTATTTATTGCTGTCCAACATCCGGGGGAAAAGAACCAAACTCGCCGGGATATGGCAACAAAAACCCTCGAATTTGCTTTACAAACCACCCAAGGAGAAGAATTTATCCAAACTCGTCAAGTTCCTTGGGGATCAAATTGGCCCAGTAAACAACCCAATCATCCACCCAAACCATCATTAGTGGCAATTCGACGGATAAATTCTGAACAAATTGTAGAGAAGCCAAACCCTCTCTAAGTAAAGGTTATACCGATTGAATCCGGTTGAAAACAAGTCTTAACTTTTGTTCCCCCACTTGACTGTGGAAAAACTATAGTTAAGATATGATACTATTGGTTCAGTCGAGCTAGGGACTCCCTTGCTTTGTGGTATTTTAAGTGTCGGTGTGAGAATTGAGATGATGAACAAAGTTTTATTGAACACTCTAAAGCATAGTCCAGGCGTTCTGGGAGCAGCTATTCTCTTAACGAATGCAGCCTTCGCAACCGAGGCTCCATCGGAGAAATTGGCAAATGCGACAGATACAGCGACCATCACCCTCGAAGCTGCCCGTGCAGTTCCGACCACTGGACAGAATAATGAGTTGCAACCTCAAGCCAATTCCGAGTCATCCGCAGAGCAACTAGCCCTGTCTTTGACCCCTGATGTTGCGGTTGAACCCACCAATTTAGTCAATGGTGAGGCTACAAACGAGAACGAACCGCAGACTTTTGCCACGGCTCAAAAGTTAAACATCCTAACTTCAGAGGCTTCGGCCCCACTACAAACTGCTCAAGCTTCTGAGTTCCAAGTGGCTCAGATGTCATCAACTGAGCCGAGCGAAACCAGCGTCTCAGGCTTAGAACAAATTAATGAATATGCTGAAGCTGCCGATGCCCTAGAGCAAGTCACTTCAGTTTCTCAATTATCTGACGTTCAACCCACTGACTGGGCATTCCAGGCTTTGCAATCCTTGGTTGAACGCTATGGTTGTATCGCGGGTTATCCCGATGGAACCTTTAAAGGCAACCGGGCCATGACTCGTTTTGAGTTTGCCGCGGGTTTAAATGCCTGTTTAGAACGGGTTAACGAACTAATTGCGGCGTCTGTAGCCAATTTGGTCACCCGTGAAGATTTAGCCGTTCTGCAACGGTTACAAGAAGAATTTGCGGCGGAATTAGCCACTCTACGCGGTCGTGTCTATGCCTTAGAAGCTAGAACTGCCGAATTAGAAGCCAATCAGTTCTCTACCACCACCAAACTCCGTGGAGAAGTCATCTTCTGGGGTGGAGACGCCGCCGGAGATCGGGCTACTTATAACGTAGTGGGTCAGTTCGCTCACCAGGATAGTGATCCAACGGAAGCCTATTTTGGCTACCGCGCCCGTTTAAACTTTGATACGAGCTTCACGGGTCAGGATTTGTTGAGAACTCGTTTACAAGCTCAATCTATTCCTAACCTGTCTGCTTTCAACATCACCAATACCTTGATGAGTCGTACTAGCATCGATGGTGTGGATAATGGTGTCATATTAGATGAGTTGTACTACCGCTTCCCGATCGCCAATGGTAAAGGCAATGTCTTCGTTGGAGCTAAGGGTCTTGACAATGATGATATCTATGATACAGTAACCCCCTTTGGTGGTTCTGGAGATGGAGCACTTTCCCGCTTTGGTCGGTATAACCCGACTACCTTCCGAGGGCCGCAAGGCACAGGTGTGGGTCTGAAATATGCCTTCAGTGATCAGTTTAAAGTCAATTTAGGCTACTTGGCTGACCAAGCCAGTTCATCTTTAGCCAACTCAGGTCAGGGTGTATTCAATGGTGGCTACAGTGCGGGTCTGCAATTGGTGTTTAAACCCAGTCCTAAGATTGGTGTGGGTTTAGAGTATAACCACCGCTACTTCACCAATGACAGTGTGTTTGTCTCTGGGGGAACAGGAAGTTGGATTGCCAATAGACCCTTTGGTCAAAATGCAACCACCACCGAAAACCTGGGTTTCCAAGCCAACTGGCGGATTTCCAAAAACTTTGAGTTGGGTGGCTGGTTTGGTTCCACCTGGGCTAACCAAAAGAATGGCGGTAATGACAGTGCGACCATTATTAACTGGGCTGTTTCTTTGGCGTTCCCCGATGTCCTGAAAGAAGGCGGCTTAGGTGGTTTAATTGTCGGTATGCCTCCTAAAGTAACCAGCCATGATATCAGTGCTTTAGAAGATAAAGATACCTCCATTCACATTGAAGGTTTCTACCGCTATCCTCTCAACGACTACATCGCCATTACTCCTGGTTTCTATGTAGTTACTAACCCCGACCAAAATAGCAATAACAATACAATCGTGGTCGGAACTCTGCGGACTCAATTCCGCTTCTAAATCAGTAAACAGTTATCAGTGTAAGAATTAACAATTAAGAGTTAAGAGTTAAGAGTTAACTCTTAACTTCTTTTTTTTACTGATATAGCAGGGAACAGGGAACGCCGGATCTGGGAACAGCCCCCCCAAACCCCAGGGCTGTTTCATTCTCTAGGAAAAACTGTGTGACCTCTCCCCCAACCCCTCTCCTGCGAAGAGAGGGGGGACTAATTATTACTATTAAACGTGAGTTCGATGGAGTGCGATCGCGATAAAACCCACATTCCGCAGATAGGGGTCAAATTTTCCACTAATTCTAAAAAATAGAAACCTATTCCAATTTTTCGGTGAACTTCCGAGGCTTTACTATCAAATTATATAGCTAGTTTACCGCTATTTAACTAAACATAAATAATTGCTGTTTTTTAATAGAAATAGAATCCCATTTTTTAAATATATTTGTATTTTATCACCAAATTCGTTTCAGCCAAGAGTTCTCATCTTGACTCATAACTTAGATTTTTTACAACTATTTCACCCTTTCTCTTAATCTTTATCCTCCAGAAATCATTAAATAGTATTGACAGCAATCTTTCCCTAAATGCTGCAATATTTCTTGACGTTCTTGGGTTAAGTTACTCACTTGTTTCTCCCCATTTATCCTGACTAAATGTACCGCTTGAAACATTTGAAATATCCACCGCATTGTCGGTTTATTCGTGATTTTCTTGACCTGATTCCTCACCCCTTCTTGGGCTGTTTCTAATTGTTTTCTCAATTTTCTTTGAGCTAGGTTATACACTAACAAGCACAATCCCATTATCATCGCTATTGCTTCCACTCTCTCTGGTTTTTTCACGAATACACTTGCTGTGAAAAATAACGGATCTTTTAAAAATCTAAATCCTCTCTCGTTACTTTGCTGCGCTTTATATTCGGCTAATAGCTTTTCATTACTCACCTCTTTCTTGTCTAATATATTTGTCGCTAATATAAATCTTCCGGCTTTGATTTTTTCCGCTTCTATCACTGATTCTCTAGGTTCTATCTCTCCTGTTACTTGATAAACTATTGTCTTTTCTTGATTCCCTTTTTCTGTTTTACTTTGGCTTTTTTTACTGGCTTTTTCTGTGCATTTTATTTCTTTTATTTCGTGATATTTCCACGAATCTGATAACATTTTTATCCCAATCTCTGCATCCGCTATGCAAGCATACTCTTGTTTCAATAGCTTCCGCAGTGATGCTTTGGCGTTCTCTAACTGTTTTTCTACTTGCTCTGATATTTTTTTTAGGGCTGCTTTTTTCCTGGCTTCACTTTCTACTACTAACCATCTTTGTTTTATGTTTGCGTACTCACTTGATTTCGTTGCTATTCTATATCCTTTTATTTGACTCTGCTCCCATTCTTCCTCTTCTATCTCTACAATCTTATTTTGCGCTTCTTTTATACTTAATGGTACTCTTGTTATCCATTTCATTCCTGCCATTGCTCCTATATTCTCTGCTGTGTATAATGCACTGTCTGCTACACATATTCCTTCAAATGTCCATTGCTTTTTAAATTCTTTTAGTCTTTCTACAAATACGCTTTTATCATCGGCGTTTCCGTCATCTATTTTTAGATATAATGGCACATCTCCGTCTCCGCTTACTACCATATCTATTATAAATTGTTTCAGATCTGGTCTTTTATCTCTTGAGTATCCATGCACTATTTTTATGGCTTTCATTTCTTCTTCTATTTCCTGATTTTCTTCTTCTTTACTTTTGTATTCTCCCTCTACTGATATCGAACTGCTATCTAGGTGTACGCTTTCCTTTTCTACTTGGAATTTTTGGGCGGCTTTTAGGGCTATTGCTGTGAATAGATTTGTTGTTCCTACTTCATAATATTTATCTAATGCTCTCCCGATTCTGTCATCATTTAGTTGCTCTGCTATTACTCCTTCTCCTATTAAATGTTCTGTTGCTTTCCCTACGAAAAAGTTCTCGAATAGGTACAGCGGCGCGCTCAAAAACCCTAATCCATTCAAAATCATTGCTTTCATTACCTGTCCTGGGCTTACTGCTTCTTTTGCTCTTAATCCCACTTTTTTATTCACTTCTTCTACTAATTCCATCTCATCTATTATCCCTGCTACTATTCCTAAATGGTCTAAATTTACGATTTCTATCGCTTCTAGGGGGTTTTTCATCTTTTTATTGGTTCAGTTACTGCAATTATTATTCTACATTAAAAATAGTCCAAATTATTACATGGCAATTATTTGGGCTTTTATTTAGAACAATTTAGTTGAAAATTAAATTGACTTAAATATCTGCGGAATGTGGGATAAAACAGACGACTACTGGGCAGGCGATCGCGACAAAACAGACGACTATTGGGCATATGATCTAAATAGGTCTGGCGACTGCTATAACTCATTAAGGCATTCGCCAAATTTTAATGGTTTTATCCTCACTACCACTAACTACAATTTGACCATTTGAACTTACATCTAAAGCATTAATAGGTTTATCATGACCCCACAAAACCACCCGTTTTCTGCCCGTTTTTAGATCCCAAATAATTACACTATCACCCCCACTCACAAGAGTCTTACCATCTTTTGTGATTGCCAATGATTTCACAGGACTATTATTAGCTTTCCAGACTTCTTTTTGTTCTCCCGTATCTGGGTTCCATAGCCGAATCGTACCATCATCGCTGGCACTAATTAGGGTTTTGCCATCTGGATGATAAATCAGAGCATTAATGCTACCGTCATGACCTGAGATACTTCGTTTACGAGTGCCCGTCTCCAAATTCCATAACCGAATTGTTTGGTCTGAGCTTCCACTGGCTAGAGTTTGACCATCAGGACTAAATGAAAGGGCATGAATTGCGCCTTCATGACCCGTAAACATGAGTTGTCGAGATCCCTTATTTAAAGGCGTAATCAGAATAGTTTTATCATCACTCCCACTGGCTAAGGTCTGACCGTCAGGACTGAAAACAACAATATTTACACCTTCAGTATGTTCTTCAATTGTTCGTGTTTTCTTTCCATTCTTTAAATCCCACAGACGAATCGTTTTATCATTGCTACCACTGGCTATGGTTGCATTATTGGGACTAATAGCCAGAGCCTTGACCCAACTAGAATGGGCTGCAATCGTTCGTGGTTTGACATCTGTTGTTAAATTCCAAATTTTAATTGCCCCAAAACTCCCCACAGCCAGGGTTTTATTATCGGGGCTAATGACAATAGCATAAATTTCACCAACGGCTCGTTCGTACCTCTCTAAAAAAATACTGCCTGGCAATCCTTTTAAAATTAAAATTGGATTAGCCGGGATAAATCCATAACGGATATAGCCATCAATTTGTGTATAAACTCCGCCCAATACCATTAAGGATGTTCCTAAAACCCAGAAGTATTTAAGCTGAATTTTAGGAAATTTAATTTTAGGAATAGAAAAATTAAACCCACTATTCCAATTTTGCTTGACTTGCTTTTTGTCCGTAGGGGAAGGCGGGGGAACTTCTTTTTCTTCGCCTAGAGGTTTAATATCTTTTAAACACTGCAAGATTGCTTGTGGCGTTTGAGGGCGATTACCCGGAAAAGGGGCCATCAAAAAATCAATAGTTCCCGCAAATTGATCAGAAAGATTGGGTGCGCCCTTTCGCCACAATAACTTTCCAGTTCGAGGATTTTCTGGATAAGCAGTGGGAGGTTTTCCGGTTAATAAATAAATAAAAGTTCGTCCCAGGGCAAAAAAATCGGATTGCGGAACAGCTTTGCCATTCGTTTGTTCTGGGGGTGTATATCCAGGGGAAACAATCCCGGTTACATTTTGCCCCTGTTCTACCTTAGCAATATAGGTTCCTGAAACTTCCCTTGCAGTTCCAAAATCAATTAATACTAACTGTCCATTGGGTTTCCTCATAATATTTTGAGGCTTAATATCCCGATGGAAGTATTGCAAATTATGAACTTGCTCTAGGATCTCAGTCAGTTCTCTTAACCATTCCAAAGCGTGTTCTTGACTGATGGGTTCTTTTTTTCGTTCTTTCATCCAGTCTTGTAAATTTAGCCCTTCAATTTTCTCCATCACCAAACAGTGAAGGGCTTCGTTACTCCCTTTGGGAAGATAGGTAAAATAGCCATCGGGATCAACTTTAGGAATTCCAGGATGATTAAGCTGACTCAAAACTTTCGCTTCTTGTTTGAACAAAGCGACGGCTTTAGGATGATTTTTTAATAAAACTTTTACAACCTTACATTTGCCTTGATCATCAATTTCAAATGTTTTGCCAAAACCTCCTCCTCCAAGTTGTTTGATCACACGATACCGTCCTTCCAGCAAAAGATCCGAGCCACATTGACAGCAAGTGCGCCGATTCTCGTTTGCTGGATCAGTTGGATTTGGACACTTAGGATTAAGGCAATAACTCACATTGATCGAGAACCCAGATCTAGGTTGAAGAGTTGTTGTTAATTTATATCTAGGTTTTTGTTCAAATTTAGCTTTATTAAACAGCAACACGGTTAGGTGTGACTCCGCACTTAACCAATTTAGTTAAGTTTTTAGGTTGTTTAATTATGCTCAATTTAAAAACCTGTGACAATAATAGCACTCCAGACGCAAATTTGACATTAAGATTCTCCACTATGACAGCTTGGCTATCGCTGACCAACTTATGACTAAGTTTATGTAGAAAATCTTGCCGGGAATTACTAACTCGTTCGTATAATGCGGCCACAATTTTTCTATACTTTTGTCTTGACTGACTCCCACTTCGACTGGGGCTCTCCTGAGCGTAGCCTAAGGGCTCAAGTACAGGCTTTTTGTTTACGCGCTAATTTCTTTGACACCGATTATACTGATTAAGAGGATTAACGCGGATTATATTCCTTGCTTCGCACTAAATTATTTATCTAATACGAAGTTAAAGATGTAATCGGTGAAATCCTCTTAATCCGTGAGAAATCCGTGATTAATGTTTGGGCTAGTAGTGCTTTTTGCAATGCAGTTGGATACAGACGGACTTGTACAGCTTGATGTAACACTCGATTTGTACCTCCTGGTCTGAATATCTTACTACATAATACTGAAAAAAGATTCGGTCAATGTAGGTACGGAGTTGACCCGCCTTTCATCCTACCGCTTACCTGGGTACAGTTAGAGCGGGGGACTTCCCGGCGGTGTAAGTTAAAAATACCAAGGATTTAGTTTCGGTGATCCTTGTGTTTTACCCAAGGTCTGAAGAACCTCGATATGCACTATTCGATCATTATTTTCTTATGAACCTAAATATTGTGACGTTGATTGGTCGCGCTGGTGGCGATCCAGAAGTCAAATACTTTGAGTCCGGTAGCGTCGTCTGTAATTTAACCTTAGCGGTTAACCGTCGGACTAAAAAAACGGATCAACCCGATTGGTTTAACTTAGAAATTTGGGACAAAACAGCAGAAGTTGCGGCTAACTATGTCCGTAAAGGCGGTTTAATTGGGATTAAAGGAGTGTTAAAGTTTGACTATTGGCAAGATCGGAATACAGGCACTCAACGTTCAAAACCTGTAATTCGAGTGTATGAATTAGACCTATTGGGTTCTAAGCGCGATTCGGATGAAGGTGCGCCTCGGAACAACTATGATGAGTTTTAAATAGGGAAAACCGTGACTCAAGAACCCTTAGAAGCCGTTCAAATTGCATATCAAGCGGGTCAGTTTGCCTTTGAACAGGGGCGTTATCGAGAGTCGGTTCAATATTTAGAACAGGCTCGTCAAGCTGTGGAACTCAATTCTCCTCTGGGTGGAGAGATCCAAATGTGGTTAGTCACAGCATTTGAAGCCTCTGGCAAAAGGCAAGAAGCGATCGCTTTATGTAAACAGTTGACTCGTCATCCGAATATTGGCACTCGTCAACAGGCTCGTCGTTTACTCGAAGTCCTGGAAGCTCCTAAACTCTATATTGACCCAGAGGGATTTGTAAAAATTCCTGATTTGGATCATCTGGATGTCCAAGGAAATTCCCGATCTCAAAACAATTCGGTGGCGACCGTTCGGTCTATTCCCAAACCCCCGGTTTCACATAAGGTGAACTCTGGGGATGCGGTGAAGACTCAAGACAATCAATTTTTGGGGATCGCTTTAATCATCGTGCTTTTGGTGAGTGGCGGATTAATCTGGGTCAGTTCTTTAATCAGTAATCAGTAATCAGTAATCAGCTATAATCACAAAATCAGTGGTTAGAGACGCCATCGCAGATCTAACCACTAATCACCGATAACTGATAACTGGTATCAATAAACGTTCTTCAAAAAGAATCGGTATAGATGGAAGTTGAAATTCCCCAACTAGAAAGTGTTAAGCGCTAACTCATGAACCATCAGAGACCCAAAAAGCCTAAGATGTTGGTCGTTGACGATGAGCCGGATAATTTGGATCTGCTCTATCGGACATTTCGACGTAACTTTGATGTATTTAAGGCGGAAAGCGGGGGTCAAGCTTTAGAAATTTTGGCCAACGAAGGAGAAGTGGCGGTCATTATTTCCGACCAACGAATGCCAGAGATGAAGGGTACAGAGTTTCTCAGCAAAACTGTGCCGGAGTTCCCCAATACCGTGCGAATTATTTTGACCGGATTTACAGATATTGAGGACTTGGTAGATGCGATTAATTCAGGACAGGTGTACAAATATATTACAAAGCCCTGGGATCCCAATGAACTCAAAGCCGTAGTAGAAAGAGCCGCCCAAACATATCAATTGCTGAACCAACGCACCGCAGAACTCAATCGCGCTCAGGCTCAAACCCAACTGTTAGCGACGATTATGGAAGCGGCCCAAGCAGCGACGACCCTAGAAAGTTTACTCACTGCATTGTGCACAGCCGTCGCATCGGGGTTCCGAGCCGATGTTTGTATTTTGCAACAAATTAAAGACAATCGCTTAAATTCTATAGAAGGTCATTATAGTTCCACTGGTGTTGTGGAAAACTGGTTAGAGATTGATCCTTTAGTTCAGGAAACCATAACTACCAGAACTGTACAAGCATCGACTAATATTACAACTGATCCCGCCTTAGCTACTCTGGCTCACTATCAAAGTTCGGGAATTCAAGCCCATATCAATATTCCGATTACCTATCGGGAACAACTAATCGGTCTATTATCAGTACAATGGAAACAGCCTTGTCAGATGAGTCCTGACGATCTGATCACGGTTCATTTAGTGGCTCAACAAATCGCTTTGGCTTTAATTAGTCTGGGGCATTAATCAATTTGAAGAAGGGAACAGGGAACAGGCAATAGGCAACAGGCAATAGGCAATAGGCAACAGGCAACAGCTAACAGGCAATAGGCAACAGGCAACAGGCAATAGGCAACAGGCAACAGGCAACAGGCAACAGGCAACAGGCAACAGGCAACAGGCAATAGGCAACAGGCAACAGGCAACAGCTAACAGCTAATTAGAGGAATGGTTCAGGAAAATAACCCGATTCAAGAGATTTTTAATCGCATCGCCCCGGTCTATGATCAGTTAAATGACGGGTTAAGTTTAGGCCAACATCGGATTTGGAAAAAAATGGCCGTAGCCTGGAGTGGGGCTAAACCTGGAGACACCGCTTTAGATTTATGTTGTGGAAGTGGAGATTTAGCCCTATTATTAGCACAACAGGTTGGAGAACCGGGACAGGTGTTTGGGGTAGATTTTTCCAGTTGTCAATTGGAAATTGCCCAGCACCGACCCCGACCCTTTACTATTCCAAGGGCTAAGATCTCTTGGATAGAAGCGGATGTATTAAGATTGCCGTTTTCAGACAACACCTTTGACTGTGCCACTATGGGCTATGGTTTACGGAATGTTGTAGATATTCCCCGCAGTCTTGAGGAACTTCATCGGGTACTCAAACCTGGGACAAAAGCTGCGATTTTGGATTTTCACCGTCCTCCGGGTTCCCTATTGCGTACTTTTCAACAGTGGTATTTACAGCAGTTTGTGGTTCGCACGGCGGAACGATTTGGGTTTCGAGAAGAATACGCTTATATTAACCCCAGTTTAGATCAATTCCCTATCGGTACAGAACAAGTTCAGTTAGCCCAGCAAGCAGGATTTTCAACCGCCACACATTACCCAATTGCAAGCGGTATGATGGGAGTATTAGTAATCACTAAAGCCAATTAAGTTTTAGGTATTCGGTGTGTTCAGTGACAATTGCTAATACATCAGATGGTTTCCTAGTGGACTGCTACGATAAGAATGGTCAATTTTTCTGAACAGTTGGTTTTAATTACACCTCCGATGGTGGGTGGAATTATTGGCTATTTTACCAATGATTTAGCCATTAAAATGTTATTTCGTCCGTATCGACCGCTACAGATTTATGGCCGAAGGATTCCGTTTACTCCCGGTTTGATTCCCAGAAATCAAGAGCGTTTAGCTAAACGAATTTCCGATACCATTATGGGGTCTTTATTGACTCCCGAAGAATTACAAAAATTAGCGCGTCGTTTGCTCGAAACAGAACGAATGCAAGCCGCTATTAGTTGGTTTTTAAGACTAGCTTTAGATCAAATTAAAGCCGATACAGAACCAAAAACAGCTAAAATTTTAGCGGGAATTTTACGGGATTTTATTGGAGAGTCTTTACCTAAAATTTTAAGGGTTTTAGCCAAAAAAGATGACTTTCTGGCTCCTCAAATCAACCAAATTTTTGATCGAATTTTATTAGAATTTCAATTAAATGATCAACAATCGCAACACCTATCTAAATGGCTGTTAGAGGTTGTATTAACCCCGGAAATATTGCGACAGGCTTTAATTGATTTTCTCACGGATAAAAATATTTCAATTATTGATGAAGGATTCCGTGAACAAAGCACTGGAACCTATTGGGTGGTAGCAAATTTGTTGGGATTACGCAATAGTTTAACCCGTTTACGAACCTTTTGTTTAGACGAAAAAGAAGAAACTAATCGACGATTAACCGCATTAATTAAATCTTTAGGATTACGAGAAAGACTACAAGAGTGGTTGCAAAATATCTCTTTACAAAATTTACCTGTTTCTACCGTCAAACAGTTAAGAAAAACGATGGGAGATGCTGTGAAAACCTATATTCAAGAACAAGGTATTGATGTGCTTCAAGAGTTAAGTCAATCCATTGATTGGGATAATGTTTCAAATTGGATTTTAAAACGTTTACAAATTTCTCCGGTGATGAATACATCTTTAGAATTAGTCAGTCAGGAATTAGCTTTAATTTTAGAACGGTATTTAGAACGGGATATAGAGAAAATTATGGCTCAAGTGATTCCGATTTTGAATATTGAACAGGTGATTATTAATCGAGTCAAGGAAACTTCTCCTGAAAATATGGAAGCTGCCATTAATGGTATCGTTAAAAGTGAATTACAAGCCATTGTTAATTTAGGGGGAATTTTAGGGGTTGTGATTGGGTTATTTCAGACAATTTTGTTAGTATTAAGGTAATTACGAATTACGAATTACGAATTACGAATTACGAATTACGAATTACGAATTACGAATTACGAATTACGAATTACGAATTACGAATTACGAATTACGAATTACGAATTACGAATTTTACGAATTACGAATGGGTTTTGGGTGATACTAAGCGAGCGAGGACGCTCGAACTGCTTGGTGCTCCTCTGCTTCCCCTGTTCCCTGTTCCCTATTCCCTAGCACTATAACTAATATGACAACTCCTAAATCTAATCCTTCTCAACAAAACTCCCAACTGAGTCCCGAACAATATACCCGTCTGAGGGCGGAAGCGATGGCTCCTTATCGGGGTTTACGACAGTTTATTTATATTGGTTTTGGGGCTTCAGGTTTTATTGGGGCGGTGGTGTTTTTGGCCCAACTGTTAGCCGGACGGAATATCACCTCCGCGTTACCAAACTTAGCTCTACAGGTGGGAGTGGTAGCCCTAATGGTGGGTTTATTCCGTTGGGAACAACGGGCCAGTCGCCGTCCATCAGACAGAAAGTAACATAACTACATATTTCTCAATCTAACAATACAAGACGCAAACAAAAGAAAATAAAGAAAATATTACGAAATTAAGGTTTTGCCTTGATCCCTGGCATGATTATATATAGTTAATCAATTGAGGTCAGCTTTTATAAGACCTTAACCATAAATCCGATTTAATCGCTCAAATGGGGTCAGCTTATATAAAGACCCTAAACATAATAAACCTACATATAAAAACGTGAAGGCCAGCTTCCCTCAGTTGGAAGCTGGCTTTTTATTTTCAGAACTCTACTGCACCGGAGATGCGGGTTTGATCGATTTCATTTCCAACAACTGTCAGGGTATAACCGCGTGTGGCATTATACACATCATAGCGACCATTACTCCGAATAATATTTTGACCAGGACTGGCGGTTGTGCCTAAATCCGGTTGAGATTGGGAGATTGCCACCACTCCATCTCGTTCATTATTTTCAATTAAATTATTTCGTAAAATAGGTTTGGCTTGGTGAGAAATCACAATTCCATCTCGATTTTCGATAATTTTATTTTCCATAATTGTAGGAGACGCTTCATCATTAATCGAGATCCCAAATCCGGTATTTTGGAAAACATTATTCCGAATTTCTCCGGCTCCTGAACGGGCAATTGAAATCCCATTTCCAGCATTTTGAGTAAATATATTACTCTGGATTTTTGGATTACTTTCAGAAGTAATAAAAATTCCATCCCGCTTACTTTCAATAAACGTACAGCCACTAACTACAGGACTAGAAGATTCTATCCATAAACCCGTTCCTCTAGTATTGGGATTGGTAACTGTAACCCCGATAATTTGACTATTTCCTTGGGTTTTAATTGTGGCATTTTGTCGAGCAAAGGTGGGACTCACGAAATTTCCCCCCCCCATAATCACCGTATTTTGTCCATTGCTGGCTTCATCTCCTTGTAATGTCACCCCATCCTTTAGGGATATCGGAAACACTTCTCCGGTTTCCTGACTGTAGGTACCTGGGTTAAGTTGAATCACTGTAACCGATTGAACCCTTTGCAGCGCATAAGTAATCGAACGATAGGGGCCAGTTTGACTTCCTGTGGAAGTTTCGCTATCACGTCCAGTGTTGGGATCGATATGGATGATTGAATTTTGAGCCAAATTTTGGGACATCAATGGGGGATTGGGCCCAATCCCTGGGATACCAGCCAAAACTGGACTTCCCATTCCTGATATCAGCCCTAATCCTAAAATGATTGTTAGCCATCCTCTTAACCCACTGGGGCTGGGGTGTCGATGCCATTGGTAGAGTAAAGTCAATCGTGGCATCGGCTCCTGTTGATGTGACATAGATATCGCTGGGATTCGTTTAACTTCAAGCATTTTAGCCGATTCAGATCAATCAATTCAGTTTTCTTGAATAAAACGGTGATTCTGTTGGGAACTTCCCAGTAACAAGGTCAGTCAGAGAAGCCAGATTGTTTTTACGTCCGGTTCCAGGTCGGTGTCACGAGGACAGTTCTAAGCGGGGGTGTCAAGAAATCCTTGTATCTAGGACTCCTTTGCTCCCGTCGGGCGGTCAATCATTTCACATCAAGCGATCGCCAGTTTTGCCGAACCCAAGAACGGATGTGAGATCAGGGCGTATTCCTGTTGTGTCCATTGAAGACCAAGATATAAATTTCTCAATCTCTTGCTATTTTATTGACACTTCTGTTAAGCTGATACGATATTTTTTTACTCATTACTGACGGGTGCTTGGCTTCACTCCAATGGGTTCTAGTCGGTGGTGTCAAACCATTGTTTGCACCTACAAGAGATGGACTTTGCTCAATTTTCAACATCGTCCCTTTTTCTGTTAAAATGCACTGGATTGTTTGTTCTCTTTAGGATAAACTAAGCGTGGTGTTCATTGACCGACTGGAATCTCTGGTAAGTTGAAGTTTAATCATCTCTAAAGCTACCAGTAACTAAGTTCCTATTGTAGAATCCCCAAAGAATCGAAACGCTAACATTATTTAACTCAAGTGAGGAGCACTTAAATGTCTCAGATAGTAACATCCGAAGGCGTAGCATCAGTAACACTAGCAGGGGGCGGAGTTGCCCTAAATGCTGTCCCAGGTAAGGCTAATAGCATTTCAGGTACGGCTGATACCAATTTAATTCAAGGTGCTGGTCTTAATGATACTCTCTCGGCTGGACTCGCAGCCCCTGTTGTCATTTATGGTTTCAGTGGCGATGATCTGATCTATGGTAGTAACGTCGATACCGATGAGCTTTACGGGAACATAGGAAATGACACCATCTATGGTCTAGGTGGCAAAGACTTCATTGCTGGTGGTGAAGGAAATGACCTGCTCTATGGTGGTGATGGAGATGATACCGTCTTTGGTGACCTAGGAAACGATACGATTTCCGGTGGCGCTGGCAATGACATCCTTGGTGGCGGTGAAGGAAATGACTTAATTTATGGTGATGACGGCAATGACATTATCTGGGGTGAAAAGGGTAATGACAACCTCTATGGTGGGGCCGGAAACGATACCATCTATGGTGGTGCCGGCGACGATGTGATTGCTGGTGGAGACGGAAATGACTTCATTAATGGAGACAAAGGCAATGATAACTTATCTGGTAATGCCGGAAGTGACACATTTGCCTTTAGTCAAGTTGGCACTGCTAATGCCGATGTAGTGGTTGATTTCGTATCGGGAACTGACAAGATTGCTTTGGCTTCTAGTACGTTCACATCTCTGGGTGTCAGTGTAGAAACCAGTGAATTCACAGTGGTTGCTAACTTCAACCCTGCAACTCCTGCTGCTACTGCTGGATTGGTTTATGACTCTAACAATGGTAAGTTATACTTCGTCACTGGTGGTGCTGCACAAGAAGTAGCTACCTTTGTGAATAATCCTGCTCTGAAAGCTACTGACTTTGAACTATTCTAAGTCTTAATTTGTAGTAATTCAGAACTAGGGGTAGCTTAGTCTACCCCTTTTTTATTTATCAGTCTAATCTTCGGGTTTGGGAGGAATAGGATCATAACCCCCTGGATGATAGGGATGACAGCGTAAAATTCGCTTGAGTGCTAACCAACTTCCTTGAATGATTCCAAAGGTTTCTAGGGCTTCAATGGCATATTGGGAACAGGTGGGATGGAAGCGACAAGCGGGGGGAAATAGGGGAGAAATCAACAATCTGTAGCCTTTAATTAGGGTAATTAATAGGGTTTTGATCATATTAAAAAATCGGTTAATTTTCGGTGAGAACAATTTGAGGAGCGAGGAGAATTTGATCGGGAGTTTCGATTAATTTTCCTATTCCTAATAGTTGTTGATTTTGATCGTAGACACTCACGGGACGATCTTCTATTATTTGATTTTCTACAACAATAGATTGTCCTTGAAACCAACGTTTTATTGATTCATAATTTAGGATAATTTTTGTTAAATGATTTAAAGGAATATTTGGAGATAGGGGCGAAAAGGTTTGCTGTTGAACTTGGGTTTCTAAGGTTTCCAAGGTTAGACTATTTTCTAAATCAAAACCACTACTTTCGGTTCTAATTAAATTAGCTAAAGTAGCTCCAGTATTAAGTATAGCTCCTAAATCCCTAGCAATAGAGCGAATATAGGTTCCTGAACCACAGGCGATCGCAATTTCTAATTCGGGAAATTCCCCAGGATACCAATTAAGAATTTTCAGATCAAAAACTTCGACTGTCCGACTGGGAACCTGAATAACTTCTCCTTTTCTGGCTAAATGATATAAGCGTTTTCCTTGAACATGAATCGCACTATAAATAGGAGGAACTTGTTCGATTTTACCGATAAATTGAGGGAGAATTTCTTGAATTTGTTCAAGTTGTAAATGCGGTACAGATTGAACAGTTAAGGTTTCTCCTTCTAAGTCATCGGTGGTGGTGGTGACACCGAATTTAATTCTAGCATGATAAGCTTTATGAGAAGGGAGAAATTGCAATAAACGAGTGGCTTTTCCCAGCGCCATTGGTAATACTCCCGTTGCGGCGGGATCGAGGGTTCCGGCGTGTCCGACCCGTTTTAATCGTAATATTCGGCGAACTCGCGTCACACAGTCATGGGAGGTGAATCCGGCAGATTTATTAAGGTTGATAAACCCGTACATTAGTATTAAATTTCCTTTATTAAATGGTTGTTTTCTGCTATTATTTATTAAGGTAGAGATTTAAAATTAACCGATGTTAAATTGCCTGTAAAACCAGGAATAAATGCTAGATAAGTGGGGTTATCTCGATCATCTGTCCGAATCAATAAACCGTTAACTCCATTCACACGGTCTGTTTCAAATTTTAGTTTACTAAAAGCTAAATCGTTGGGTAGCAAAATAACATCATCATTTTGATTATAGTCTACAATAATATCTGTTAAAGCAGCATTTCCACTACCAGAATTAACCGAAATAAAGAAAGTATCTTTTCCGTCACCCCCAACTAAAATATCTTGACCTCGATCACCGGATAAAAAATCATCTTTATTTCCTCCAACCAGACAATCATCTCCGGCTCCACCATACAGGGTATTATTATTATCGTCCCCTCCGATCAACAGATCGTTATCGTTATTTCCGAATAAAAAATCTTTACCATTTCCACCTTCTAAAGTATCTGCACCTTTGCCTCCAAATAGGGTATCATCTCCATCACTACCGAGAATAGAATCCCGACCTTGATTACCATTAATATAATCATTTTCAGTTTCCCCATCGATCAAATCTTCACCGTCATCACCAAAAATTGTGTCTCCTCCTCCGCGACCATACAAACTATCTCGCCCTATATTTCCTCGGATAATATCTGCCGCCGCAGTCCCAGCTAGACTAACACCCAGGGTATCTGTGACTTGAGGAATTTGGTTTCCATTTCCACTCAAGCTGCTATTGCCAGAAACGGTACTATCACCTCCGGGAACCGTTGTGCTACCATTAGTCAAGGTGTCCCCGGGTAGGGTGTTGTCGTATAACAGAAAAACTAAATCGGGATCAAATGCGGATGTCATAATCAGTTCAAAATTAGGTTGATCTGAAATTTTGCCCACACCGGGACAACGGATTAATAGAATATAATTAGCTTAAGCCTTAAAACCCATGACTAGATAGCTAATTATCTGGTCTGTAGCACTTTATTTAACTAATAAGTTATGCTTAATGCCACAGCGATTCTAATTGATGTCTTTGTTCAGCAATTACAAGCTGGATACCGTCGAACTTACGGTGGGTTTAAACCCAACTACCCCGAAATTATTGCCTGGGCTGGAACAATGGCACTGGAAAATATTGCCAATTGTGACGCTCTTTACCACAACGTTGAGCATACCATGTTAGTGACGTTAGTGGGACAGGAAATTTTACGCGGAAAACATATTCGGGAAGGTGGAGTTACGACCGAAGACTGGTTACATTTTATCATTTCTTTACTGTGTCATGATATTGGCTATGTGAAGGGTGTTTGTCGTCAAGATCAAGAATCTTTGGGTTTATTTGCAACGGGAATTGGGGATGGAATTGTGCCTATTTCGGTGGGAGCCACATCAGCTAGTTTAACTGCTTATCATGTTGATCGGGGAAAGTTAGTAATTGATGAAAGATTTGGGGGACATAATTTAATTGATGCGGAACAAATTAAACGCAATATTGAGTTAACTCGTTTTCCTGTTCCTGCTGATGAAACCCATCAAGATCGACATAATTATTCGGGACTAGCCCGGGCTGCTGATTTGATAGGTCAACTCAGTGATCCCCGGTATCTGAAAAAGATTAGTTCCCTATTTTATGAATTTGAAGAAGTGGGAACTAACAAAGTTTTAGGTTATAAAACTCCAGGGGATTTACGCCGAAATTATGCTAAATTTTACTGGAATGGAGTGTTTCCTTATATTCCGGCGGCATTAAAATATTTGGAATTAACCCAAGAGGGAAAACAGATTGTGGCTAACCTTTACGCCAATGTATTTCAAGTGGAAAATGAATCTCGAATTTTGCAAGGAATTAATCAATTTCCGGCTGATGTCAATGGTGGAAGTCAAAATGATAAGAACAAAGAGAACGACTTAAATGATCAAAAATCCTTTGAGTTGACGGGTTTAAATTTATAGAAACTCAAAATTGATCGGAAAAACGGTAATTCCTAATTGAGAAAGGGAGGTTAATTTATTAATCTTCCTTTTACTATCTTTGATAGTAGGGAACAGACCCCCCAAACCTCCCGTGTACGGGGGGTTTGGGGGGGGAGGGAACAGAGGGTAAAAGACTTAACCGTAAGCTTTCTTTGTCCTAACTACCAAGCTCGACTGCTATACATTCACAGGTTTGAGGTATTAACAATGATAGAAATTACCCCAGAAATTCAGCAACGAATTGAAGAATTAAGACGGTTATTGCAGAAAGCTAGTTATGAATATTATGTCCTAGATGCGCCCACAATGGCGGATTCTGTTTATGATCAATTATATCGAGAATTGCAAGATTTAGAACAACAATATCCTGAATTAATTACGACCGATAGTCCAACTCAACGAGTAGGAGAAAAACCCGCAACTCAATTTCAATCCGTTAAACATAATATTCCTTTGTACAGTTTAGATAATGCTTTTAATTTTAATGATTTAAAAACTTGGCAAGAGCGAGGTCTAAAAACAGCTACAAATACATCAGAATTTCCGACTTATATTTGTGAATTAAAAATAGATGGATCTGCCTTAGCATTAACTTATGAAAACGGAATATTAGTTAGATGTGCAACCCGAGGAGATGGGATAACCGGGGAAGAAATTACTCAAAATGTAAAAACAATTCGTTCAATTCCCTTGAAATTAGAATTAGAAAATCCACCTAATTTAGTTGAAGTTCGAGGGGAAGCATTTTTATCATTAAAAGTATTTGAAATAATTAATCAAGAAAGACAAAAAGAAAGGGGATCATTATTTGCTAATCCTAGAAATGCTGCGGCTGGAACTTTAAGACAATTAGACTCTAAAATTGTCGCCCAACGGAAACTAGATTTTTTTGCCTATACTTTACATATTCACGAACAGAATAATTTAGAAATAGTTTCTGCTCAAACCCAATGGGATAATTTAGAATTATTGCAAAAAATGGGGTTTAAAGTTAATCCTAATCGTCAACTTTGTTCCAGTTTAGACGAAGTGATCAAATATTGTGAATATTGGGATCAAAAACGGCAAAATTTACCCTATATGACCGATGGAGTGGTAATTAAAATTAATCCCTTATCTCTACAGGAAAAATTAGGATTTACCCAGAAATTTCCGCGATGGGCGATCGCTTATAAATATCCGGCGGAAGAAATGCCAACTCAAATTAAATCTGTTACTGTACAAGTGGGGAGAACTGGAGCTTTAACCCCCGTTGCGGAACTTAACCCGATTTTACTGGCAGGTACAACGGTGCAAAGAGCGACATTACATAACCGCGATCGCCTAGCTGAATTAGATCTGCATATCGGTGATACGGTAATTGTCCGCAAAGCTGGGGAAATTATTCCCGAAGTCGTAAAAGTATTATTAGAATTGCGCCCCCAGGACGCTAAAAAGTTTGAAATGCCAACCCATTGCCCTGAATGCGGTCAGGCGGTTGTACAGTCATTAGGAGAGGCGGTAACGAGATGTATTAATGATTCTTGTCCGGCAATTTTACAAGGATCTTTGATTCATTGGTGTTCCAGAGATGCCTTAGATATTAATGGTATTGGGGATAAATTAGTTCAACAGTTTGTTAATAAAAAATTAGTTAATTCCGTAGCAGATTTATATGATTTAACCGTTGAACAATTAATGACTTTAGACCGGATGGGGGAAAAGTCAGCGACTAAAATTATTCAGGCGATCGCAACTTCTAAAAACCAACCTTGGGCGCGGGTATTATATGGTTTAGGAATTCGTCATGTTGGCAGTGTGAATGCCGAATTAATTACCCAAAAATTCAAGAGTGTTGAACAATTAACCCCAGCATCCGCCGCCGAAATTGAAGGTGTTTATGGCATCGGGCCAGAAATTGCCTATTCTGTCTATGAATGGTTTAATCTTCCTGCCAATCAACTATTAATAGAAAGATTAAAAACCGCAGGATTAGAGCTTGCAAATTCAGAAAAAATAGACTATAATCAAAGTAATGAACCTCAAACCTTGGCAGGCAAAACTTTTGTAATTACAGGAACATTACCAACATTAAAACGGGAAGACACAAAAAAATTAATTCAAAATGCCGGAGGAAAAGTCACGGATTCAGTTAGTAAAAAAACAGATTATGTAGTAGTAGGAGAAGAAGCAGGATCTAAACTTAAAAAAGCCCAAGATTTAGGAATTACCCTATTATCAGAAGCAGAATTACTAACTTTAATATCTGGTGTTTAAGCAAAGAGGGTTGGGAGACCCAACCCCTACAGGTTTTGAGCACAAATCAATGCAATCTCAACCTAATATTCGGGAACTGAAGCATCAATTTCTCGACTCCAAGCCAGAATTCCACCTTTAACGTTAGTTCCTGAAATTCCTGCTTCCTTGAGAATCCCTAAAGCTTTTCCCGAACGCATTCCCGATTTACAATGGGCAATTAAACGATGACCATTTAACAGTTCTTTGACTTGTTCAATGCCTTTTCCCTGCTCAATATCGGGTAAAGGAATTAACACCGAACCCGGAATTTTAGCGATTTCATATTCATGGGGATTACGAACATCAATTAATAGGAAATCATCCGCCCCACTATCAAGTAATTGTTTAAGTTCCTCAACGGTGATTTCAGGAATATTCATTTTCTGTTTAGCCTCCTGTTCTTGTGCTTGCGGAATACCGCAGAACTGCTCATAATCAATTAACTTTTCAATCACTGGACGAACAGGATTTGGACGTAATTTTAACTCACGAAACGTCATTTCTAAAGCGTTATATAATAACAAACGTCCGCTTAAAGTTTGTCCTTTTTCCAGAATAATTTTAACGGTTTCTGTGGCTTGAATCACGCCAATCATTCCTGGTAAAATCCCTAAAACCCCGCCTTCTGCACAGGAGGGAACCATTCCGGGGGGAGGAGGTTCGGGGTATAAATCCCGGTAGTTGGGCCCATCTTGGTAATTAAAAACCGTTGCTTGACCCTCAAACCGAAAAATTGACCCGTAGACGTTAGGTTTGTTCAGTAACACACAGGCGTCATTCACCAAATATCGGGTCGGGAAATTGTCGGTTCCATCTACAATCACATCATAGGGTCGCAGCAGGTCGAGGGCATTTTCTGAACTGATGCGGGTATTGTAGAGGTCAACTTGACAAGCGGGGTTAATCTCCAAAATCCGGTTTTTCGCCGATTCAATTTTGGGTTTCCCCACCCAAGCAGTCCCGTGAATAATTTGGCGTTGCAGGTTGGAGGTATCCACCACATCAAAATCAACAATTCCGATGCGTCCAATACCCGCCGCCGCCAAATATAGCAGCAAGGGCGAACCTAGTCCCCCGGTTCCGATGCAAAGCACACTCGCCGCTTTTAAGCGTTTCTGACCTTCCAGACCGACTTCTGGTAAAATCAAGTGGCGGGAGTACCGTTCGTAGTCGTCTTTCGTTAACTGGATTTCATCCAGATTCGGATTTAGCATAGCAATTTTGACAAAAAATATAACCGTCCCAGTTAGGGATTTGGGTCATCAAAACTATATATTATAGCTGAGGATGGGGAAGATCGGTTAATGTGTGATTAAGGGTTCGGACTGAAATTGATGATGTTGATCTAAAATCCAGTTTTGTAGGTCGGTGGTTTTTCCTTTTTCGACGGAAATAATAATATAAGAATAGTCTGACCAAGCACAAACTCGATCAAATTCGGAGGGAATGGCGGGATAATCGGGATGGGAATGATAAATACCTATTATGATTAAATTGCGATCTCGTCCTTGTTTTTGAGCTTGAATCATTTGTTGAGGAGAAATGGTAAACCTACGTTCTGAGGTAACGGGTTTATTAGTAGTTTCTACTTCCTCAAAGGTTTTGGCTGTTTCAGAATTCCAAGCGTTTTCTGTAGGAATAATATCTACAATTATTTTATCATAATTTTCGTTAATTTCGCCCATTAATAAACCGCAACATTCCTGGGGATAGGTTTGTTCGGCGTGGGTAGAAATAGCTTTAATCTGTTCTGAGGATATTGTTAATTTAGACATCGGTTAAGGTTTATTTTAGAATAGATCAGAATTGTCTTTATTCAGTTATTTTAGGAATTGTTAATTTCGGCAAAAATAATACCAAAAAAGTTGTAATTAAAAATGCCATCATCCCCAAGCGATAATTGATTATAAGGTCAACAGTTCCCAATTTTTTGATGATGAAATCATATCCACTCATCGCCAAAGAAAACGCCCCAAAATATACTCCTATTCCTAAACCGCTCTTCTGGGATGGAAATAAAGAAAAGGCAATGGGGACAATTCCATTGGCGACTAAACTATAGCTGGCAATCATTAATAAACTAACCAGAATAATTATAATTTTATTCACAACAAAAGACGAGAATAATAATAAAATAGCTGTTGTTATTAATCCGATTAATGTTGCTTTATTATTGCCAATTTTAACAGCAAACAATCCCGCAGGAATGGAAGTAAATGCTAATAAAATTAACCCAGAAAACATAATTAATTGGGTATTGCCACCATAATTTTTGATGATTTGAGGAAAAACTTCCCCTAAGATTAATCGAGATCCTAATGCTACAAATAACCCTAATAATGCCACAAAAACTAAGTTTCTGAAATATAATTTTTGAGTCGGTTCTTCTGACTGAGGAATAACGCTCAAATCAGGATTAAAATATCTTAAAATACCCACAGAACCCAATAAAACTAAAGACCCAATACTAAAGGTAATTCCCGATCCTAAACTGAGAATAAACTGACTAGAAATAGGACGAATTGCACCGATAATACCCCCCGTAACAACTAAAATACTCATGGCTTGGGGGAGTTTTGTTTGTACAGCATATTGACCTAATAAAGCCGTAACTGGACTTCTAAAAACCGCCATAGCAACGCCCCATAAAATTAATAGAATTGGGAATATCCAATGTAGGGAATTAAGAGATTGACCAAAAATATAAAAGGCGGGAATTGCTATAAATAAACCGGAAGATAAAATTACCCCTAAACTAATTAAAGGAAAACGAGTTCCTAGCCATTTTCGTTGACGGTCAGAAAAATTTCCTGCTATGGGTTCAATAATTACTCCTAACGCATTTTCAATTACTAAAATAGTTGGGAATAAACCCGGAAATCCCAAGGAAGCTAAAAGTTGAGGAACATATAATCTATACAGTAACCAAGTTAAGCTAATTGCTCCTTGAACTAAGGATAATCCGATTAACTGAAACCAGAGAATAGACGGTTTAGAATTTGAGGTTGACATCGGAATTAAGGGTTAATACGATTATTGACTAATTCTATACCTAATTCTATGGCTGCTTTCATACTTGACCCATCAGCTATTCCTTTTCCCGCAATATCAAAGGCTGTGCCATGATCGGGAGAAGTTCTAATAAAGGGTAAACCAATTGTAGTATTGACTGCCCGATCAAATGCCATTAATTTAACCGGAATTAACCCTTGATCATGATACAATGCGATGTAGGCATCATGGGCATTTTTTCCTAAATTAAACCAGGCTTGACCGGGCTTAACCCACATTGTATCAGGGGGAATGGGGCCGTCTAATTGAATATAGGGATAGCGATCGCGTTGTTGATTTAACCAAGGAATTAACCAGTCTTTTTCTTCTGTTCCTAACTGCCCATTTTCTCCGCTATGGGGATTTAATCCGGCTACGGCAATTCTAGGATTTTCTAATCCAAATTCATGGCGTAAACAATCGACCAATAACTCTAATTTTAAACTCATTAATTCCGGGTTTAAGGTTTGGGAAATTTGCGTTAGGGGAATATGGGTCGTAGCTAATAGAGTTCTTAATGTCCAGCCTGTATAGGGAGAGCGGGCAACAAATAGCATTCCAAAGCGTTTAACCTTGGCTTTTTCTGCTAAAAATTCCGTTTGTCCGGGATAATTATAACCCGCTAAATTCCAGAGATTTTTAGCGATTGGCCCGGTGATAATTCCATCAAATTCTCCTTGTAAAGTTCGGGTAATAGCTGTATCCAAATATTGAAAACTGACCGCCCCACTGGTTTGATTTCCGACCCCGATTTCTAATGGGGGTAAACTCGGATCAGGATCTAAACTAATCACCCGTAACTGATTAGGTTTTGCCGCCTGAAATCCCTGATTTTGTAATTGCTGATAGGTTGCTTGTAAAATGCGATCGCTTCCCACTATAGTTAGATTACACTGTTGATGCAGTGCTGGATCAGCTAAAACTTTTAATATTACTTCTGGCCCTATTCCTGATGGATCGCCTAATGTTATCGCTAAACGAGGTAATTTTTTAGATTGAAGCATAATTCAAAATCCTTAAAACTATGTTAATTTTAATTGATATCATACAGTAATCCTAAAATTGTAGTAAGCCCTTCAGGGCTTTCTTTCCCTTATTTCTTCCCACTTTTAGCTAAATATGAATATTCCCTCAACCATTAATGTCGCCATCGGTTTATTTTTTATTTATTTGCTTCTGAGCTTATTAATATCAGAAATACAAGAATTTTTAGCCAGTTCTATATTTGATTGGAGAGCCAAAAATTTATATCGTTCTATTCAATTTATTTTAGGAGATTCAGCAACAGAACTTCTGTACCAATACCCTTTAATTAAATCTTGGAAAGATTATAAACAACGGGTGAATAAAAATTCTGTTGGGCCGTCTTATATTCCTAATTCCACCTTTGCTTTAGCATTAATTAGTGTAATTATAGAAAAGTCTGGAGTTCAACCCGAAATCAATAGTTTAACCATTGATGATTTTATTCTAGCTATTGACTCAGAGGAGATTAAACAGTTTTTTGATCCAGATCAAATTAAACTATTCAAAATTTTAGCCATAAAAACCAAAAATCAAGCCGGAGATACTGCTAATTTTGAATCCTTAGAAACAGCGATCAGCGATTGGTTTCAACAGTCTATGACCAGAGCATCGGGAGTCTATAAACGGCAAGTCAAACTGATTACACTTACCATTGGATTCCTAGTAGCTATGGGATTAAATGCAGATACATTAAATATTACTAACCGTCTTTTTCAAGAACCTATTTTACAGGAAAATCTCAGTCAAAGTATTGATATTGTTTTAACTAACAATCCTAATTCTCCCTTGAATAACTGTTTAAATTCAGATGCTGAATTTACAAAAAATTGTCAAGATTTAACCGAAAATTTTCTCTATTCTTATTTATTTGACTTTTCTTCCTTGCCTTTAGGATGGGATCAATCTAACTTAAATCAACAGTTTAATTCAGGGGAAAATATTGTTATTCAACTATTTAAAGTTATCATGGGCTGGGGATTAACTGCGATCGCAATTTCCATGGGTTCTTCCTTTTGGTTTGATATTCTCAACAAATTAATTAACGTTCGGAATACCGGATCAAAACCCCAATCTTGAAGTCATAAAAAAACCAGCCTCTTAAAGAAACTGGTTGATTCAATAAATATTAAAAGGGAATTAGAAGCGGAAAGTTGTCCGCAATGTTCCCACAACAATCGTGTTGTTGTTGCTATTATGATCAGGATTGGTGACGACGTAGAAACCAGGTGTCACAGCAATGTACTCGCTGAGGGGTAAGCGATAGAAGCCTTCAATATGAATGGAGGTGTCTCTGTCTTCTAAGCCATTAATATCATGACTGACGACTTTCGGAGGCATCCCCACAATTAAACCCCCAGCATCTCCTTCTCGGAGGATATCGGGAAATCCTAACACCGCAGCCCAGTTGATAATGGTTGCATTACTGTTACCACCATTCTTCTGGTCAGCCCAGGTACTTCCAAACCAACCGCCGATGGAGAAATGGCTGGCGACTCTCCAGTTCATTTGTACGCCCAGGTTATCTGTGGTTGTGGCATTATTACCGAAAGGTCTATTAGCACCCCAACTCCCCGTACCACCGGAAACGTATACGTTATCGTTACTGAAGTAACGGTGGTTATAATCCAAGGAAAAAGCCAGGTTATCAGTTGGCGCAAAGACTAATTGAGCCATGGCACCATAGGTACCATTGAACATACCTGTACCCTGGCTGGCTTGAGAAGCAAAACCATCATCGGCCATATAACCCAGGTTAGCTTTAAAAGCGTGACTAAAGGCATATTCCACACCTAAGCCCGTACCAGAAGGGCCCTGGAATGTCGTCGGGTTGAAGCGTCCAAAGCGGGAAATTGAACCACCGGCATCATCACCAAAGGGAGTCAGAACATCTTGAATATCATCCAAGGCTAACCCTTTTGCACCGACCCAGACTAAACCTTTTCCTTGGGAGAAGGGGTAACGGTAGGTGAGGTTATCCAGAGTCACGTTGCCAGGTTGACCATCAATGCCCGTCCGAGACATTAGGGTATTGGTGACATCAAAAGCACTCAAATCCGGTATGGATTGGGCTTGTAAACGGGTTCTGAGTAAATCTTGGCCCGTGAAACTGGTATCAAAGTTTAAACGAGCGCGGTAGCCAAAATAGGCTTCGGCGGGGTCATCGCTCGTATCGGCAAACTGACCGACCACATTATAAGACGCCCGATCTCCAAGGGCATCTCCTGGCCAGAACACCACTTCTCCCCGTAGTTTAGTAGTGGTAGAGAATTGATTGGCTTCCAGTTCTCCGGCGCGGGCTTCTAATACCGTAATTCTTCCGCGCAGACTGGCTAATTCGGCTGCAAATTCTTCCATGAGGCGTTGCAGTTGCGCCAAATCCTCACGGGTGACTAAATCTTTGGTTGAGGCAGCAATCAGTTCATTAATCCGCTCTAAACAGGCATTCACCCCAGCAGCGAATTCAAAACGGGTTAAAGCACGATTCCCTTTGAAAGTTCCATCGGGATATCCTGCAATACACCCATAGCGTTCTACTAAGGATTGTAGAGCTTGGAACGCCCAGTCCGTCGGTTGAACGTCGGACAGTTGGGAGACGGAGGTAACTTGAGCTTGACGCTTGTTGCCCCGACCTTCACGGCCATATTCATTAAGCTGTTGCATCACCTCGGCGTTATTGGCCGCATCGCCTTGAGGTGCAGCATCGAGATCAGCTAGGGGAATCTCGCTGTTAGCGGGAGTTTCGATGCCTCTACTGTTCCCTGCTCCAGCATGGGGATTCACGGGAACCTGAGCTAACTGTTGCGGTGGGGTGAGGGTCAAAATGTCCAAAGGATTCACAGAGACTTGCTCACTGATTTTTAACTCAGTTTGGATGGGTTCCAAAGGGGTTTCTGCCGGGGCAGATACTTCGGTTGCCGCTGCAATCGCAGTGGGCCCGGCCTTAGTCACGGGTAACTCTGCTAATGCTGTCATCGGGGCTAATAAACTAGCTCCTAAGACGGCAGGACTGAGTAGCCATGCTTTCAGTAGTATTTTCGACACTCTATTTGCTCCTCACACGGGTCTAATTTTGATATTCTAGCAAGCACTTTCACCAAACCTACAACCATCAATTAAAATCTGGGATTTTTTTGATGTTGGTTTTGTTCCGACTTCAGGGGTGGAAGTGTTGGCACAATCCAGTCCACAGGCTCCCACGGACAAGTTATCCGCCGAATATTATTCACTCACTTGATTGTTGTGAGGTTGTCTGTGGTTCTTGAATTTTTCAGATTCTATCAGACTGAATCTGATTTAACCAGGTTATGCTGATCTGTTGGAAATCCCTATTCTACCCTAATTCTTGCCAGATGACCTAACAGATTAGAGCTTAGACCATTTAATGGGTAATGGGTAATGGGTAATGGGTGTAAGGATGAGGTTAGGGGTGAAATACAAACTGCCCATGCTATTGAATCAGACGCCGAATTTTGCCGTATACGGCGTAGGATTTGCCGTCGGCAGACTCCCGGACTTCATCCACCACATATAGAACTCCTTCAGCTACCCTGTTCCCTCCCCCCCTAGCCCCCTGTGCACGGGGGGTTTGGGGGGATGTTCCCTCTCTCAACTAGGTAATTTATTTTGTGCAACTACTTATAAGTATTTTAACTCAAGGATTGTAACAAAACTTTATATTCTGGGATCGGGTTCTCATTCTACTGATCCTCGTAATCTGATAAAATGGGGTTAACAGAACTGGCAAAACAGCCTCAGTCCTCTCTTGATTACCAGAATAGTTGGAATCAAAACAAAAAGATGAAAGATGTTTAAAAAACTTTAGAAGGAGAATCTATGGATTTCGATTTTCGCATTTTGATTGTTCTATTACCCCTAATTGCAGCATTGGGTTGGGTTTTTTTTAATATTGGTGCGATCGCCATTGGACAAGTTCAACGCTTTTTAAATAAAAGTTAAACGTAACTTCTCAGCGATATTTCTTCCTATCCTGTTATGATACGGGGTAGGTTTTTTTCTAAAATGGGTAATGGCTAATGGGTAATGGGTAATGGGTAATGGGTAATTACGAATTATGTCAATCACAGTTACGGTGAAACTATTTGCAGTCTTTCAAGAAGCCTACAAAGTTCCAGAATTAGTATTGAATTTTCCACCAAAAACTCCCATTTCTGCAATTTTAGATCGGTTAATTCAAGAACACCCAGAACTAGAAAAATGGCGAAATGTCACCAGGTTTGGAATTAACCTAGAATTCGTTAATCCTGATACTGAAATACAGGATAAAGATGAAATTGTTTTAATTCCTCCGGTTAGTGGTGGTTAATTCCCTGAACTATTAAAAAGGAATTATTAGACTCCAAAATGCTTGGCTAAATCCTCAGAACCACCAATTAGTTTTCCATCAATAAAAAGTTGAGGAACTGTGGTACTTCCGGTGACTGCTTGCAAACTTTTGGTTGTAATTTCTTTCCCTAAAACAATTTCTTCAAAAGCAATTTCTCGCTCTTTTAATAGGGCTTTAGCACGGGCGCAGTAGGGACAACCTACTTTTGTAAACAGCGAAACTAAAGGGAGTTTGACCGCATTAGGATTAATATATTTGAGTATAGTTTCTGCATCGGAAACTTCAAATGGATCGCCAGCAACTTCCAGCTCAATAAACATTTTTTCGATGATCCCATCTTTGACTAACATGGAATAACGCCAAGAACGTTTACCAAATCCCAAAATCGTTGTTACTAATTAGGTATAATATAGCAATCCTATTTGAGTTGTGTTTAAAATCCCTGATCAAAAGGGAACACCGGAACAGCCCTGGGGGGCTAGGGGGGGGAAGGGATCTGGGGTAATACTTCTGGCCGTTTCATATCAGTATTGAAATGTTACAACCTATTTAGGATTGCTATAGCACTATTGATGTTTTGTTTAAAAATATTAACCCCCGTAACTGAATATTACGACAAATGGTAGGTTTGTTAAGTTTGATAACAAATTGAAAACTTATGTTATCATAATAGGCAGCAATCTAAGCATCAGACTGAATCACCCACCCCAAGAACAAGTGAATTTCTGTCCCGTCATATCACTATGCAGTTTATCAGAATTTGTGGGTTGAAGCAGTCCTGAGAACCTGTGGGCATTGATGTGATTTGCTTTTGCCTTGCTCGATTAACGGCTGATCCATCTATTATAAAACCAGATATGAGCGTACAAGCACAATTTGACGAAAAACGCAACGGAGAAAAAATTCTAGTTGCTGATGATGAATCCGCGATTCGGCGGATCTTGAAGACTCGTCTTTCCATGGCAGGTTATAATGTTGTAGTCGCCGCCGATGGTTTAGAAGCGCTAGAAATGTTTGAAAAAGAAAGTCCTGATCTTTTGGTTTTGGATGTAATGATGCCGAAATTAAATGGTTATGGCGTGTGTCAAGAACTTCGCACAAAATCAGATATTCCGATTATTATGTTAACCGCTTTAGGGGATGTGGCGGATCGAATTACGGGTTTAGAATTAGGAGCAGACGATTATTTAACTAAACCGTTTTCTCCTAAAGAATTAGAAGCTCGAATTCATGCGATTTTAAGACGGTTTAAAGATACGACTCCATCCCATAGTTTGAGTCCAGAGATGATTCAACTCGAAGCCGTGCGGATTGATACGGTTAAACGACGGGTTTATAAGGGTGATAAAGTGGTTGCCTTAACCTATATTGAATTCAATCTTTTGGAGTTATTAGTTAAACGTTCTGGGAGTGCGGTTTCTCGTTCAGAAATTCTCAAGGAATTATGGGGATATACACCTCGACGGATTGCGGATATGCGGGTTGTGGATGTTCATGTTGCGCGGTTACGAGCAAAAATTGAAGAAGATCAACGCAATCCTGAATATATTTTAACGGTGCGAGGTGTCGGTTATTCTGCTCAACGTTTACCCGGTGTGGAAGAAGCTATTGGTGCTTAATTGTTTTCAAATAAAAACTTTTCAAAATTTAAAGACAACTTTCTTTTTTCTGTTTTTTGTGAATTTTAAATCTCGATTTCCCCCCTGAAAAATAGTTATCATCACTTATAGATTAATAGGGTTTAGGGTCTAAAATCGAGAATTGGAGGATAAATATTCAGGCAAAAATTACAAGTCTGAATGTTTCTCCTCTGTTGTTTTAATCAGATGTCTTGATAAATAAAGCCCGATAAACGGGTTCATTTCGTTCTAAAGTTGATTGTTCTCGTTCTGTCGAAAGGGGAAGGGGATTTTCCGTTAACCAGTCATTTTGGGTACGATGAAAAGCGGGATGTTCAGAAAAGCGATCGCACATTTCTAATGCAACTTCTTGTATATCAGACTGGACAAAAACCTCTGTTCCTGCTGCTAAATAATCGGCTAAATTATTTACTAATTCCGGTTGAACAACTCGGCGTTTTTGATGACGTTTTTTAAACCAAGGGTCGGGAAATTGAATACTAACTCGTTTTAATAATCCTGTTGGTAAGGAGTCTAAAATCGGTTGAATTGAAGTATTAGCATTACAAAATAGATAATATAAATTCGTTAATTCCAGTTGATCTCGGATCATATTAGCTTCCTCAACTAAGGATTCTCGAATTTCTAATCCTAAATAATTCCATTGGGTTTCTAATTGGGCAAATTCGCATAAAAATTGACCTCTAGCGCAGCCAATATCTAAATGAATGGGTTGGTTAGAATTGGTATAAATCTTTGACCAGTCAGGCGGAATTACCGGAATTAGATATTTTTGACTGAGGGGATTAACGTGCTGACGAACTCGGACGCGGGCCATAAATAATGATTGTAAAATGAACAATAGGATTTAATGAAATTGGGAGTATAATAGTTCTTTATGAACTTTTGCCCGATCCACAAAAAACTCGATTTTTCCCTGGGAAAAGGGTTGATTATTAGCATAACAATCAATCCAGATTTTACTAATTAAGTTAGGATCTTCTGGGAGTTGATCAATTTCCCATCCGGGTAATTCTAATTCTTCTATTAAACGGCTAACTTTAGGATCATAACTCAAGGCAAAACAGCGACATTGTTCTGTTGCTGCCATAATTAAACTATGAAATCGCATTCCAATCAAAAATTCAACTCCTCGAAATACTCCTTTTAATTGTCGAGGATCATCTAATATTAGAATCTGACTATTTTCGGGTAGGGCTTGATGTATAATTTGGGCGATCGCTAAATCCTGAATAGGCTGAAACGGAATTAATAAAATAAACGTTTGGGTAGCTTTTTGAAAAGATATTAATGCCTGAGTAATTAATAATAACCGTTCCGGCGTCAATTGGGGGTGAGGTCGCAAAGTCAGGGCAACTCGTGGCGCGGGTAAATCCCACAACCCGGCCACGGGTCGAGATTCCAAGGCCCAAACCGGATCAGGGGCCAGGGTAAAGGGAATATTCCACTTAGATAATAACCTTGCAGAACCCACATCACGCACGCTGACGGCACTACAGCCCGAAAAGGTTTTTTTTGCCAGCCATCGAGAAATAGAACGGTTCAAGGGGCCAATACCCTGGGCCCAGGCAATAGTTGTGAGTCCCATCCGTTGCGCTAATCCCATCAAAGCGCCATAATAAAAAGGACTGATGGCACTGGTCACATCTTGGATCAGACTCCCCCCGCCCCAAATTAAAGCATCGGCGCGACAGAGGGCGTTGAAAACTTCCATCCCATTCATCCGGTCGCAGGCTTCCACCTGATAATGGTTTTGGGTTTGGCTGGGGTTTCCCGACAAGATAATTGGTTCAACCGTAGGCGGTAGCATTTGTAACAGCGATGCTAACAAAGCCTCATCCCCGCCATTGCCCTTTCCATAATATCCACTACAAATTACCCGTTGCATGGCCTCCCCTTTCTCCAGTTCCCAATATTAATATCAGATTGTACGCTAATTAAATTAACATAAATATCAGACTCAAATATTAACTAACTTTCTGTTATCAATTGTCAAATTATGCACGCTTTATCTATTCCGACCTGGGTAATTCATATTTCGAGTGTGATTGAGTGGATTGTCGCGATTTGGTTCATCTGGATTTATGGAGAAGTGACTCAAAATCGAGCTTGGTGGGGTCTTTCCTTCGCCATGTTACCATCTTTAGTCAGCGCCATGTGTGCCTGTACCTGGCATTATTTTGATAATCCTGCCTCCTTAGAATGGTTAGTTACCTTACAAGCAACGATGACAGTTGTGGGAAATACGACCCTTTGTGTGGCGGCTTGGTGGATTTGGCGTAATGCAAATTCCGTTAAAAATTAAGGTATTTAGCTTGATTATACACAACATTTGATTCCGTCTAACCTTTAAAAAACAATGTTTTCAAAAGATACTTTATTTGCGATTTCTCTATTTCCCTATTTAGGGTTTTTGTGGTTTTTAACTCGTTCTGGACAAATGCCCCGTTTAGCTTTAATTGGGTTCTATGGAACATTAGTATTTGTCGCGGTAACAATTCCGGCGGGAATTTATGCCAAAGTAGTTTATCAGGAATCTTTAGCTAATATTGATTGGTTACATGGCGGGGCGGAAGTCTTTTTAACCTTGGCTAATATTTTACTGGTTTTAGGATTTCGCCAAGCGATCATTGAAAAACAATCCTCGCCAGAATAAAAAAATGAGTTCTTCTAAAACTAACCAGGCTTTTATTTTAACCATAAGTGCCATCTTAAGTTTATCTTTATTTGGGATTATGGTTTATCTTTTTGTCAATCCTAAAACGGGTTTAATTCCATTAGTATTTTCAGAAAAACAACAACCAATAAACCGTTTAGAGACAAATTCCCTAACTATTGGAATTTTAGTGAAGTCAGATGATTATACCCCATTAGTTGAATATTTAAAACAACAGTTTGGTGATCAAATTACCATTACTATTGATAGCAAACTTAGGGAATCTTATCAAGAGGTAAAAAACAAACTGGCCACTAAAAAATGGGATATAGCTTTTACCCTTTCCCCGATGATTTCCGTAGCCGCTAAAGATAACGGATATATTTGGGTAGCGCGAATGTTTCCCCAGTCTCCTCCCTATTATCAATCGGCATTATTTGTTGAAAAAAATAGTTCAATTCAGTCTATTTCTGATTTCAAAAATACCACCGTTATTGCTTTAGGAGATTTTAACTCTGCTTCTAGTTTTTATATGCCTAGTTATGATTTATTTGGCAAATCTCTACGGGTAACGATGGGACATAGGGGGGAAGTCATTCAAGAGTTAGTTAGAACTGGGAAAGCCGATGTCGGTGCAGCATCCTATGAAGCGGTTAAAAATGATCCTAATTTTAGGGTGATTCAGAGGAGTAGAAATATTCCAGGGTCAGGGGTATATCTTTCTCCTAATTTGTCAAATAATGATCAAAAAGCGATTACCCAAGCGTTAGTTAATGCTCCTGTAAATATCCAGAAAAAAGCAAATTATGGTGTTGATAGAGAACCGGATTTTTCCTCCTTTATTCAAATTAGTCAGAGAGCAGAAGAAGTATTAAAATGTGCGGATTTCACTCGAAATCCGGTTAACTTTTTCTGTTCTCCAGTAACTTCTACTATTTCATCATCTTTGACAACAAAATCTAATCAAATTATAGGAATTGTTAATGGTTTAACCATGGTAGAAAATCAAATAACTCGGTTAACATTACAATCAAAAGATAAAAAGATTTATTATGTTTTCCTGAATCCAAAAATTTTGAATCAGATTCCTAATGCTGGAAGTGGGTTAAATCTACAAAATAAAACTATTGTAATTAAAGGAGTTATTCCCGAACAACAATCTAATAAAATTGATAAAATTGTGATTACTGACTCCAATCAAATCAGTGTTTTAAATTAACAAATTATCGAGTCGGAGGTAAACTATTATTATTAAATTGTTTTTAATAGGTTTATTACCTATTGTTTTCACTTCTAAAAGTTTTTATCCATCCATAATCGGTTTTTCTTCGAGAGAAATTAAACAGATTATAGCTACGATTATTCCCGATTTTTCTATCCCTAAAATTACTCCTATACAACCTGAGAAAATAGACCTTGACCAATGCGATGAAATTCCATCAGGCTACGGAATTCCTGGGTTTAAGCCAGGTATTGATAAAAATCAAGTCTTTCAGATGTTTGGGACTCCCGCAAAAATAGAAACTGGGTATTGGCCGAATACCCAAGCTGTTTTTTATCATTTAATTCCTAACCGCGTTAGTCTAGGTTTTTTGTTTGATAAAAAATCGGGTAAATTGCGACAAACGGAAGCTGCATTTTCCCAAGAAGTTGAATTAAAAACTATTTTAATTACTTTTAATAGTATGTCAGGTTGTCGCTTAAATTCCACCCTAGAAGCTGGCTTAAAAATGGTTTATAACCGCAAAGATAACGATTATTCTTTTGCAATTGATTCACTCAAAGGTGTTGTTGAGCGACAACAATCTGATCGCATTTATATCGGAATTTGGGAAGCCGATTTACATTAGCTTGTTTCAATCAAAAAGTTCTTTAGTATCTGGTATAGCAAGAGGCAATAGGGAATAGGCAATAGGCACTCTTGTAAATACTTACTGTGAGCAGCTTTTAGCTTTCAAGAATGTCCTAATAGATGCGGCAACTGCTATATGCTATATTTTTAAAAGACTGGAGATTATCCCCTTAAATTGTTTTATGAATTTTTGATCAATATAATCTTTCCATCGCCAAAATAAAGAATTAGGCCCAATATTAAACCATCCTTTTGATGCGATCGCTTTTTGATCTCCTGTCCCAATTAAAGTTAAAAACTCCTTTTGAGGAATAAAAGATTTCAGAGGTTTTTCTTGCGAACTTCTTTTTAAATTTTCAAATAGTGGTTGACCTTGACGCACAGCAAAAACTCCCGCTTTGGGTCGAGGATAATTAACCATTGTAGCGATATCTCCAGCGGCAAAAACTTGGGGATGGGAAATAGATTGTAAGTAATTATTGACTAGAATAAATCCCCTTTCATCCGTTGAAATTCCTGTTTTTTGAACCCAAGGAGATGCTGATGCTTGTGTTACCAAAAAAATGCGATCGCATTCTAGGGTTAGTCCTGATGTACAACGAATAATTTTAACCTGATTCTGATCAATATTACTTACTGTTTGATTTAAGTGTACATTAATATTACGATTTGCGAGAATAGTTTTTACTTTCCGACTTAAATCGGAATTACGTTCAGATAATAGCCGATTACCGCTATGAATCAGATGTAATTCCAACTGATTTAAAGGTTGATTAAATTGTTGATAAATTTGGGTTAGATGGCTATGAATATTGAAAGCTAATTCAACTCCTCCCGCACCACCACCCACAATAGCTAATCTAATTTTTTCTTGCGGATTTTGCTTGATTTTCTCAATTAATTGATCCCAATATTGCAAAAATTGAGAAATAGGTTTAACAGGAATAGTATATTTTATCGCCCCAGGAATAGTTAAGGTTGTCGGAATACTACCAATATCAATTGATAAAATATCAAAGGGAATAGTAGAATTATTTTTACAAATTACTAGATTTTTTTCTAAATCTAAACCTATTGCTGAATCAATATAAAGTTTAGCTTGAGCAAATTGAGCTAAGGACTGTAAATTAATATGGCATTGATTAAAACTATAAAACCCCGCAATATAACCGGGTAACATTCCTGAATATGGGGTTTGAATTACATCCGTAATTAATGTTAATTCAACATTTGATAAGGGATTAATTCCCAATTGTTTTAAGGCGATCGCATGGCTATGTCCTCCACCAATTAAAACCAGTTTTTTCATGACAATTTAGGTGATTAAGAAAGATATAATAGAACCCTGAAGGGTTCACTACGAGGTGATTAATACAGAGATAATAGAACCCTCAAGGGTTCACTACGAATGATGATTATATTGTTTTTGCGAGGGAAGGAATAGCGGATAATAGGGTTTGGGTATAGGGATGTTGGGGATTAGTAAATATTGATTCTGTTTCTCCTAATTCAACAATTTTACCGCCGTTCATAACCGCAATCCGATCGGATAAAAACCGAGCCACCCATAAATCATGGGTAATAAACAAATAGGTTAAATTAAACTCTTGTTTTAATTCTAACATTAAATCTAAAACTTGGGCTTGAATACTCGCATCTAACATACTTACGGGTTCATCACAAATTAATAATTGGGGACGGGTCATTAAAGCTCTAGCGATCGCTACTCGTTGTTGTTGTCCCCCCGATAATTCCCCCCCATATCGTTGATAATATTCAATTGCTGGTGTTAATCCCACCCTTTCTAACATCGCTAAAACTTGGTTTTTTGCCTCCTCTGGAGTTGCTAATTTATGAATAAAAAGCGGATCAGCAATACTTTCTCCCACCGTCATCATTGGATTTAAGCAAGCATTAGGATCTTGAAATACCATTTGCATTTGACGGCGATATTTTCGCACCTGTTCAGAGGATAATTTAGTTAAATCTGTTCCTAAAAATTCTACACTACCATTTGTTGCCCGAATTAGTTGTAAAATAGTCCGAGAGAGGGTACTTTTTCCACAACCCGATTCTCCCACTAAACCCAATATTTCCCCAGGATATAATTCTAAATTAATCCCATCAACAGCCTTGATCACGGATTTTTTTTGTTTGGAAAAAAGTTGTTGAATAAATCCAGCTTCTAGGGTATAATATTTTTGTAAATTTTTAATTGATAATTTGGAAAAAAGTTGTTGAATAAATCCAGCTTCTAGGGTATAATATTTTTGTAAATTTTTAATTGATAATAGGGGTTTAGTAGCAGATGTACTCGTTTCTAAGCCAGAATTAACTGCTTTATTTTCAATATCCTGTAAATGTAAAGCTGACTTTAATAAAGATTGAGTATAGGGATGTTGGGGATTTTGAAACACCGTTTCCGATGCTCCCATTTCCACCATTTTTCCCTGATACATTACCGCAATTCGATCGCAATATTCCCCCACCATAGCTAAATCATGGGAAATCAATAAAATAGCTGTTCCCCGTTGTTCACAAAGTCGGGTTAATTCCTGTAAAATTTGAGCGGAAACTGTGACATCTAAACTGGTAGTAGGTTCATCGGCTACAATTAATTTAGGGTCAAGTAATAAAGCTAAAGCGATCGCAACTCTTTGACGCATTCCCCCACTAAATTCATGGGGATATTGTGACCACCGATTGGCGGGAATTTTTACCGATTCTAATACTTCTAATGCTTTATTTTTAGCTTGGGAATTAGATAATTGAGGACGATGAGCTTTGAGGGTTTCTAAACAATGATCGCCAATGGTCATCAACGGGTCAAGGCGAGTCATGGGGTCTTGAAAAACCAAAGCCACCGCCTCCCCCCGAAACTTTTGCAACCGTTTTTCATCCATCCCAAACACGGGTTGTCCTTCAAACCGCACCTGTCCTTCAATTTGGCTGGTTGTGGGTAACAACCGCATCACCGCCCGCCCAATGGTGGATTTTCCGCAACCGGACTCCCCTACAAGTCCCAGACGTTCTCCGGGTTGTAGGGAAAAGCAGACATCATCAACGGCCCAAATTTGAGCCTTGCGGGAGTGGGGATAGGCGACCCTCAGATGTTCAACATCAAACAAACTTGGCATAATAACAGGGGATAAAGTTCACTGTTGATTGTTAGCAGACAAAGGAAAACCATTGTCTTGTATAGTTAGTATAGGGAAACCCTGCACTCATAAGATCAATTCTGACAATGATACAACAACTTAAAACAATATTAAATCGAGGGAACTTATTAACAGGATTCATAATTTCCCTCCTGTTAACGGTGATTCTTGGATTTTCAGCAACTCCGGCTTTAGCCACGGGAGTTTATCAAGTTCCAACTGTATCTTCCGGTGAGCAAACTTGGGTTGTGGAACTCGATGGTGTTCTCAGCCGTAGTACAGAAGGACGTTTAAATAATAGCTTATCTGAGTTAGCAAAAACAACCGGATATGAAGTTAGATTTTTAACTATTCGCCGTTTAGATTATGGAGAAACCATTGAAACTTTTACCGAAAAAGTCTTTCAAAAATGGTTTCCGACTCCTGAAGTTGCGACGAATCAAACTTTATTGGTTTTAGATTTACTAACGAATAATGCGGCGATCCAAACAGGAGAAAAAACCAAATCTTTATTAACCGATGAAATAGCTGAAAGTGTGGTGGAAAAAACCCTAAAATATCCCCTTCGTAAAGGAGATAAATATAATGAGGCGTTTATTGCAGCCAGCGATCGCATCTCTGCTGTTTTATCGGGAGAACCCGATCCTGGCCCGCCCCTAGAACAAGATAATATTAGTGTTGAAAGCACCTTTAAATCAGCTGAAGAAACTGACGATATGAGTGCTACAATTATAGTAGTGGTCTTGTTAATCGTGGCGACGGTGGTTCCGATGGCAACTTATTATTATTTCCAGGCAAATCGTAGCTAAAAATATTGATTTTTAGCAATCGTTCAGACCCCTATAACCCCTTGAAAAAAAGGGGTTTAGGAGGTTCCAATATCCTACTCATTTCAAATTAAATAAAATGCAATTTATTGATCAGGTTGAAGTTGAAGTCGAAGCCGGAAAAGGAGGCGATGGAGTCGTTGCTTTTCGACGAGAAAAATATGTTCCTGCTGGGGGCCCAGCCGGAGGGAATGGCGGGAAAGGAGGTTCAGTTATATTAATTGCGGTTGACAACCTACAAACCCTCTTAGATTTTCGATATAACCATAAATTTAAGGCCGATGATGGTAAACGAGGCGGCCCGAAAAATATGACGGGGGCACAGGGAGAAGATTGTATAATTGAAGTGCCCTTGGGAACAGTGGTTTATGACGCTAATACCGATGAAATATTAGGAGATTTAATCGAAAAAAATCAACAATTTTGTGTCGCAGCCGGAGGTAAAGGAGGTTTAGGAAATAAGTTTTTTTTAAGTAACCGTAATCGCGCTCCTGAATATGCTTTACCCGGATTAGAAGGAGAAAATCGACGGTTAAGATTAGAATTAAAATTATTAGCAGAAGTCGGAATTATTGGTTTACCTAATGCCGGAAAATCCACCTTAATTTCCGCATTATCCGCCGCCCGTCCTAAAATTGCTGATTATCCGTTTACCACCTTAATTCCTAACTTGGGAGTCGTCAGAAAACCCACGGGAGACGGTACGGTTTTTGCCGATATTCCTGGGTTAATTGAAGGTGCCCATTTAGGGGCGGGGTTAGGTCATGAATTTCTGCGACATATTGAACGAACTCGGGTTTTATTACACTTAATTGATATTACCGATAGTGACCCCATTGCCAATTATCATACCATTCAAGAGGAATTAAAAGCTTATGGGAGAGGATTAGGAGAACGCCCTCAAATTGTAGCTTTTAATAAAGTCGATGCAGTCGATACGGAAAGCCCAGAAATTCAAGCCCTTGCTGCTCAATTGCAAGAATTGAATCAAAGCCCTATTTTTATGATTTCTGCGGTGGTTGGAATGGGTTTAGATGCTTTATTACAAGAGGTTTGGAAACAATTAGATCAACTGTATTTAATTGATAAACAGAAGTTAGAACTCGAAACATTGATGTCTAACCCCCTATCAAGTTGATAATAAAAAGATTAACTTTATGTAAAGTTTTATCCCAAAATCTCTAATTCTCGGCTAATCTGGAATGAAACTCATCTATAGAGGAAGAACCGTGAAGAAATCCATGGTCGGTGTTCTAATGGGTGGAATGGTCAGCCTGATTGCTGCTGTTTATCCAGCAATGGCTGAGAAGTGGGTATATATTGGAAAAGCATCGACTGGAGAAGAAATTTCTGTTGATGCGGATAGTATTTCGTCAGCCCGAGAAGGAATCAGATTTACTTACAGCATCGGTAATGAAACCCTTCAGGCGGCAGCTAACTGCAATAATAATACTTGGTATGTCCTGCAATATGATACTACTTATTCTCCCCAAAGTCAGGCAACTCAAGATCTGTTAGGCTATGTTTGTCAAGCCGGAAGTTAAATTAAAATCAATAGTTTTATTCATCAGTGAACTTAGCCGACTGTTTAGACTTACCTTCCTTAAACCTAGTAGGATTAATTATAATCGCCTACACTGGATTGATAAATGTCTTTTTCAATCGGCCAATCTTCATTTTCACCACCAATAATAATTTTTTCAATAGTCACATATTCTTGGCTGAGTTGACGAAAAGTATTAATTAAAACATCAAGAGCAAAAGCATCACTGGTTCCCAAATCAAACCAACACCGCGCCCAGACGCCTTGATATTCTATTTCCCCCATATTGTGCATCAATGCCATCATACTATTATCCACGATGGCATCATCATAGGTCATATAATTTAGGTCAATTCCCGTGTCCTGAACCTGGAGATTTTCAGCATTAAATCCGCCCATTTTTCCTAATAAAAACCAAGAATCAAAAACTTCCTCAATATAATCCCGTTCACTGCGGGAGGGGACGGTTTGAAATTGTAGCCAAATCCAAATATCAAAAGGATTACATTCTCTAAACAAAACTTCCATAATTAAAAGCTATAAGGGTGGTAATTGATTCGCAGTTGGCCCCCAAAGACCATTAGCATTTTTAATTGTATCTCGCAATGGATCACAGGGACGGCTTTGATTATCAATGCGGTTCAAATTTTTGCATTGTTCATAAAAAATTTGAGCCACTAATCGTTTAGGAAGTCGATCAGATTGACCCAAAGATTGAGTAAAATATTTTTGGGCTTCTTTTAATTGGGTCGGGGTTGTGGTTTGATTTTCTGTTTTCAATTTTTTCCCCTGGTCGGCTAAGATTTGCGCCTTTAAATATAATACTTCTGGATGGTTGGGAGCTTCTAATAAAGCTTTATCAGTATAAGTTAAAGCTTGATCCGGCTGACCTAAATTTTTATAGCCCACAGCAATTCCTCGATAGACTAAATAACGAGGTTCCGCTTGTTTTTCTAATTGATTAATTGCTTTTTTTGAGTCAGAAAAGGGAAGATTTAAGGATAATAATAAATCCATATAACCTTGAATTAAATTGAGTTCGGGATCTTGAGGATCGATTTTTTGAGCGACATCTAAAAACTTTAACACCTCTTGTAATTTATTGAGTGCTTTAGGTGCGCCTTTGAGTGTACCTTCTGTGACTAAAGTATGACCTCCCTGTAAAAATAAACCAACCGCCACATAGAGATTACCGCGTAAAGGATCTTTTGTACTTAATAACTTGGCGGTTTCTAGGGTTTTATCACTATAGGTTTTTAAGGCTGTAAAATCCTGATCCTGATAAGCTAAAGAAGCTAAAAGAGCATAAACTAAAGGTTCATTGGTTTCTTGAGATTGCGCTTTTTCTAAATATTCCTTGGCTTGTTTATAATTCCCCTGGGCAAACATGGATTTAAAAGCAGATTCCGTTTGATTTCCAATCGGACGAGGCTCATTTTTACGAAAGGGATCAGCAGCAAAAACAAGATTTACCCCCAAACTAAATACAATTAAACCTGTATTAATGCCCAGGACAAATTTTTTCAAAATTGAAAATAGTTTGGGATTTTTAAAATAAGAATAAATCATTATTTTTAATCAATGAGTAAACAACTAAAGAGTGATTAAATTGGAAAGGAACAAAAAGTTAACTGTTAATTAATCAACTGATTACTGATAAATATGTTATAATCCAAAGCAATTAGTGATTTGACCATTGCTTTTGCCTCGTTTTTGGGTTGGACTATCAATGATTGAAGTCTTTACCCCTGTTCCCTCCCCCCCCTAGCCCCCCGTGCACGGGGGGTTTGGGGGGGCTGTTCCCCTTTCCCTGCTATATTTTTCTGATGCTTTATATCAAAAACTTAGTTTATCATCCCGCCGCTAGTGACCACTCGATTTTAACCCAAGTTAACTTAGAATTGGCGCCACAGCAAATGGGACTGATTATTGGGCCTAGTGGATCGGGGAAAAGCACACTACTAGAGATTTTATCTGGTTTGGCCACAAAAACCCAGGGAAATATTCGCTGGCGGGAGCAAGAATTGACCCCAGAACACCTACAACAACTGGTGGGTTTAGTGTTTCAATTTCCAGAACGACATTTTTGCGGGGGTACAATTTTAGAGGAATTGCGCCTGGGTCATCCCGAAATCGACGCAGAACAGGTTGATAAAGCCTTAGAGGAAGTGGGATTGGGCCATTTATCTTTACAGGTCGCGCCCCATTCCCTCAGTGGCGGACAGCAAAGACGTCTGGCCTTAGCGGTACAATTAATTCGTCAACCCCATATTTTAATGCTAGATGAACCCACCGCCGGGTTAGACTGGTCAATGCGACAACAATTAATTAATTTATTAGGTAAATTAAAAAAACATTGGACGTTATTAGTTGTTACCCATGATGCCAGAGAATTATTTAGTTTGGCTGACCGTTGTTGGTCATTAAAACAGGGTCATTTAACCGCCCTAGATATTAATGCCATGGCAATCGAAGAAAAACAAAAAATTGCCACTTTTCCTCCCGTTTAATTTTTAGTGAATTGAATTATGAATCAAATTTCCGCTCCCCAATTACCTGATATGACCGCCGTTTGGCAAGAAACCTTAAATTGGCAACCCACTCCCGAACAACAGGTTTTATTTCAACAATTATTTGAGTTAATTATTCAATTTAATCAACAGCTTAACTTAACTCGCCTCACTGAACCCGAAGAATTTTGGGAAAAACATTTATGGGATTCCCTGCGAGGAATTTCCTTTTTATTATCAGAAAAAAATCCCCTATCCCCAGGAACAAAATTTATTGATATTGGGACAGGTGGAGGTTTTCCTGGCATCCCGTTGGCAGTAATTTTTCCTGAATCTTCTGTCACCCTTTTAGACTCAACTCGTAAAAAAATTACGGCATTAACTACTATTTTAGAAGAATTAAAGATCAATAATACTATTCCTTGGGTGGGTCGGGCGGAAGCTCTTGGTCAACATCCAAAACATCGAGAATCCTACGATTTTGCGCTATTAAGGGCCGTTGCACCGCCCTCGGTGAGTGCTGAATATGCACTACCCTTATTAAAGGTGGGAGGGACGGCAATTCTCTATCGCGGTCATTGGACACCGGAAGAAGAACAACAGTTAATCTCGGCGGTTAAACAATTAGGAGGAGTGCTAGAATCTGTGGATGGGTTTACCACTCCTTTAACCCAAAGTATTCGCCATTGTTTATATTTAAAAAAAGTCAGACCCACGGCTAAACAATATCCCCGCGCTATTGGAATTCCTGGTCAAAAACCCCTGTAGTAAGCCCTTCAGGGCTGAAAATAGGGGTTTTTCGGTAAATATAATCAAATCCAATTACTGAATCAACCACCAGCAACCGCCGGAACAATACTCACCTCATCCCCAGATTCTAGTTTGGTTTCAGTTCCTTCTAAGAAACGAATATCTTCGCTATTCACATAGAAATTCAAGAATTTCCGTGGTTTTCCTTTCTCATCACAGAGACTTTTTTTAATACCGGGAAAACTTGCTTCTAAATCTTCAATCAATTCAGAAATGCTAGAACCTGCACACTCAACCTTTGCTTGATTTTTCGTAAATTTTTGCAGGGGTGTGGGAATTAAAACTTTAACGGTCATAGGTTCAACAGGACAATAAATTAACAGTTGGGGTTGAGCAGAAACGTTTTAGACTATTTTAAACCTAAACTAACACTTGTTGCCATTCCAAACGATCTAAAGTACGAGCGCGTTCAATTGCCCGTTCAAAACTTTCTAATTTCGGTTCAATAGTTAAGGGTTCACCGACATAACCTTGGATGGCTTCTTGAGTTTTTAAGCCATTTCCAGTAATATAAACAACGGTAGTTTCTTCAGGATCAATTTTACCCGCTTCTACCAATTTTTTCAAGACGGCAATAGTTGTTCCTCCGGCAGTTTCTGTAAAAATACCTTCGGTTTCAGCTAATAATTTCATTCCTTGAATCACTTCGTCATCATTGACAGATTCAATATTTCCGTTAGTTTTGTTCGCTAATTCAACAGCATAAATTCCATCGGCGGGGTTGCCAATAGCAATGGATTTAGCAATAGTATTAGGTTTAACTGGAGTAATAAAATCCCGTCCTTCTTTAAACGCCGTAGCAACGGGAGAACAACCTTCCGCCTGGGCTCCACTGAAACGCACGGGTTTGTCATCAACTAAACCGACTTCAACAAATTCTCGGAAACCTTTATGAATTTTAGTGAATAGGGAACCGGAGGCAATGGGAGCAACAATATGGTCGGGTAATTTCCAGCCCAGTTGTTCGATGACTTCATAGCCCAAGGTTTTTGAACCTTCGGAATAGTAGGGACGTAGGTTAATATTCACAAATCCCCAGCCGTGGGTATTAGCCACTTCTGAACAGAGGCGGTTGACTTGATCGTAATTACCTTTAACGGCCATTAAAATCGGGTTGTAGATTAAAGTCCCCAGGATTTTACCCGCTTCTAAATCTGCCGGGATGAACACGCAGCAGTCCAGACCTGCTCTGGCAGCAATGGCGGCCGTGGAGTTGGCCAAATTTCCGGTACTAGCACAGGAAACCGTCGAAAATCCTAATTCTCTAGCGCGACTCAAGGCAACGGACACCACCCGATCTTTGAAGCTCAGAGTGGGCATATTCACAGCATCGTTTTTAATATACAGATTTTTTAAACCCAGGCGACGGGCCAACCGTTCCGACTTAATCAGGGGAGTCATTCCCGTACCCACATCAATCACATTCTCAGTAGCGACAGGCAGGAACTTCCGATAACGCCAAATCGAGTTAGGGCCAGCTTCAATCGTAGCGCGAGTTACGGTTTGGCGGAGCAGGTCATAGTTGTACTGGACTTCTAATGGGCCAAAACAGACTTCACAAACGTGCTTGGCTTCGGGGGCGTATTCTTCCCCACACTCTTTACATTTTAATTTGTCAAAGGTAGCGCCTGTGAGTGCTAAGTTGTTGGTTGTTGCCTGAGTCATGACCTGTCCTCCACTGTGAATCTGATACTGCGATGTTGAAATTAAGGTATCACAACCTCAAAAATGTCGTCAACAATACCCGACCTTTTTTGTCGGGATTAAAACTAGATTCAACAGTGCTAGGTTTAGGGTTCACCGCTCCGTCTCCTGAATCCCTTGATCGATTCAGAGAAAATCCGGTGATTTACAAACTTAGGGGTATATGGTATTAGAAAAGCAGTCCTGAACACTTTTAGTAACGGGATAGAGGGTGTTGTAGTTCATCCAGTGCGGTTAGTGGCTAAGTAAGACCTGAGATATTTGTCTAGGGTTTTCAGAACTATACAACTACCGATCAGACTCAATTTGCCTAAAATCTAAAAATATTAGTGCAAAATGCCATCTGAAAAATGTTTGCTAGGGAGTATCGGTAAAAAACAATTCTTGATATGATATCGCGTGTTATTGGTGTGGTGTGGTGTGGTGTGATGAGGAGTAATTGATGCCAATTTCTGTAGATTTCAGTGGCAGGCCTTTTCACTTTATCGGGATCGGCGGGATTGGAATGTCAGCCCTAGCCTATATCCTAGCGAAGCGAAAGCTACCTATTTATGGCTCGGATATTCAACGTAGCCATATTACTCAACGCCTACAAGATTTAGGCGCCGAAATTTTTTGCCATCAACAGGCAAGCAATTTTGAGTATGTTAAACAACCCCAGGAGCGGGGGAATAAACAACCGATTGGGGTGGAACTGGAATTATCCGTCGCTCAAAACGGCGTAAAAACTGCCCTAGCTGGGGTAAAAGTCGAAAGTTTGAAGGGGAAAGGACAAAACTCCCCAAAATTACCTCAAGTCATTTGTTCGACCGCCATTAGTTCTGGAAATTTGGAATATCAAGCCGCCCAGGAGTTAGGTTGTCCGATTTTTCATCGTTCCGATTTACTAGCGGCCTTAATTCAAGAGTATCAAAGTATTGCTGTGGCTGGAACCCATGGCAAAACCACTACCAGTAGCATGATTGCCATGATCTTGCTGGTGGCGGGTCTTGATCCCACCATTTTAATTGGGGGAGAAGTGAATGCCTGGGAGGGGAATGCCCGCATGGGTCAGGGGCCCTACATGGTGGCGGAAGCCGACGAATCCGATGGTTCCCTGGTCAAAATTAAAGCCCAAATTGGTGTAATCACCAATATTGAGTTAGATCACCCCGATCACTATGAAAGCTTAGAACAGGTGATCAACACCTTCAAAGTCTTTGAGAACAACTGTCAAACCTTAGTAGGCTGTATTGATTGCGAAACTGTACGGGAGCAAATCCAACCCAGTATTACCTACAGTTTAAATCCTGACTCCGGTGCCGATTATATCGTTAAGGATGTTGAATATCGTGCCAATGGGATCTTAGCCCCAGTATGGGAGCGAGGCAATTTCCTTGGTAAGTTAGAGTTAAAGTTGCTCGGGCAACATAATCTCAGTAATGCCTTAGCTGCGATCGCCGTAGGACGGCAGTTAGGCCTAGAGTTTTCCATCATAGCCAAGGCATTAGCAGATTTTGCAGGGGCAAAACGTCGTTTTGAGCATAGAGGGTGTTTTAATGACATCCTGTTTGTAGATGACTATGCCCATCATCCCAGTGAAATCCGCGCCACCCTCGCCGCTGCTCGCCTGCGGATGCAAGATAGTATCTTAAATACCCAACCCCACCTTCAACGTATTGTTGCTATTTTTCAACCCCATCGGTATAGTCGAACTCATGCCTTTCTTCAAGACTTCGCTCAGTGTTTTACCGATGCCGATGTGGTAATTCTGACCGAAATTTATAGTGCCGGAGAACCGAATAGCTGGGACATTGATGGCCAGAAAGTTGCAGACTTGATTGGTCATTACCACCCTCAAATATTGTATCAGCCCTCTATGAATGACGTTAAGGGCTGTTTGCCTCAACTCCTACAGCCCGGAGATTTAGCTATATTTCTCGGTGCCGGTAACCTCAATAAAATTATTCCCGAGGTGATGGCATTTTATCAAACCTCTCCCTGATACTAAGGGGACTGAGGCAGGGTGCTTCTCCCGATTGACAGACTGATCTATATGCAATCGGTGATTTATATCCAAGTTCTAAGGTATTCATTTTGATATGGTCATGACACTCTCTTATGACTCCCCCAGTCAAACCAACTACTCTCAGCCACGCTCCATAGCCCTACCTGAAACGGACTGTTTGATTCAATCTTTAGTTCCTTTAACCACCTTCACCTCCTTTCGGGTCGGAGGGCCAGCCGAGTGGTATGTCGCACCTAAAGGAGTAGAACAACTTCAAGAAGCCCTCTTATGGGCCGATACTCAAGGATTACCGATCACCCTCTTGGGGGCGGGATCAAATTTATTAATTAGTGACCAAGGGTTATCAGGATTAGTGATTGCAACTCGTCATCTACGTTATGTTGACTTTGATTCAGAAACAGGGTTACTGACCGCCGGGGCGGGAACTTCCCTTCCCCGTTTAGCCTGGAAAGCCGCTCGCCTGGGATGGCGGGGACTGGAATGGGCCGTAGGCATCCCCGGAACCATGGGGGGGGCAGTGGTCATGAATGCTGGCGCTCACCGATCCTGCACCGCAGAAATTTTAGTCCATACCCATGTTCTATCCAAGTCCGGGGAATTACAGATTTTAACCCCGGAAGATTTAGCCTATCGCTATCGCACCTCAATTTTGCAAGGGGGCGATCGCTTTGTGACTCAGGCGACTTTCCAGTTAGAACCAGGTCATGATCCCCAACAGGTTCTTGCGGATACAACTGCCCATTTTAATCAACGTCGCAATAGCCAACCCTATCATCTACCCAGTTGTGGCAGTGTATTCCGTAACCCGGGTCTGAAAACGGCGGGGTGGCTGATTGAACAGGCGGGTTTAAAAGGTTACAGCATCGGTCAAGCTCAGGTAGCTGAACGCCATGCTAATTTTATTCTTAATTGTGGCGGTGCAACGGCCGGTGATATTTTTTCGTTAATTCGTCATGTTCAAGAACAGGTTGAACGGCGCTGGTCGTTTTTATTGGAACCCGAAGTTAAAATTATGGGTGATTTCCCGGGGTTTTGATTCCCCACGGGGATCGGGGTAGGGACAATCTCTTACCCCAAAACGCAGTTAATCCGCCAAAAAATGCTACTATAGCTTACTTATATGGCGTCAACTTGACTATACAAAGCGTTTTCAGCGCTCGATAAACAAACTATGACACAAGAAAAAGAAAAACCAGGATTTGGTTTTGGTCTGGGCAAAATGAAGGAACTGGCTGAGGCTTTTAAAAAGGCGCAGCAAGTTCAAGAAGGAGCGAAAAAGCTCCAAGAAGACCTAGATCAGTTAGAAATTCTAGGGGAAGCTGGGGGCGGCTTAGTTAAGGTATACCTGAGTGGAAACCAAGAACCCCGTCGGGTGGAGATTTCACCGGATGTTTTAGGCGAGGGCGCTGAGGTGATCTCTGATCTGGTTTTGGTTGCCATGCGGGAAGCTTATGGTAACTCCACTGCAACCATGCGCGAACGGATGGAAGAACTGACCGGGGGTTTGAATTTACCCGGGTTAGGTTAGATAACCCATAAACCTCAAACAAGGCACTGCCAGCGTCCTCGCTGGCTGTGTTTTTTTGGTTAAACATAGAACAAATTATTGGTCAGATCCCTAATTTGGGGTCTTGAGTTTTTAGCTTAATTCTTCACTTATGCCTTATAAATTATTATTTGTGTGTCTCGGTAATATTTGCCGTTCTCCGGCCGCGGAAAATATTATGAATCATTTAATTGATCAGGCAAATTTGAATACTCAGATTGTTTGTGATTCTGCGGGAACATCGAGTTATCATATTGGCAGTTCCCCCGACCGACGCATGACTCAAAGTGCTAACCAAAGGGGAATTAAAATGACGGGAAAAGGTCGTCAATTTCAGCGAGATGATTTTGAAAAATTTGATTTAATTTTAGCAATGGATCAAGAAAATTATGAAAATATTCTCCATCTTGATCCCTTGGGAAAATATCGCCATAAAGTTAAGTTGATGTGTGAGTTTTGTCGCCATCATACCCTCAAAGAAGTTCCTGATCCCTATTATGGAGGGACGGAAGGATTTAATCAGGTGATTGATTTATTATTAGATTCCTGTGAGGGTTTGTTAGAGTTTATTATTCAAGACCAAAAATTATAAACTCAAGCCTAGAAGGGAACACCGGAACACCGGAACACCGGAACACCGGAACAGGGGGAATTGGGATTAAGCAGAATATCTCTACTCAATATAAATCTGTCCTGCTGTTTCTTGATCTAGGGTGGCACGAGTCCTACCGATTTTAATAATAAATGACTAGAACATTGGTTGGAACATTTGTGGCAGTCCATAGTTATTAGGGCTAAGAATCATAATCCTAGTTTACTAAATCAAATATCTTTTAAACAATCAATTTAAACAAAAAACCATCATTATCAGCCACTTTAATCTATTCCTTTGAGGATTATCAGATCAATGTTTCTATCGAATTTATCAACTGCTTCTTTGGCTATCGACTGACCGATCTAGGTGTTTTTGAGTCTCTGGGGTGAAACAGCTATCATTTTCCGATAAAATACTAGAAATAATATTTACCCTGTGTAACAGTAATTTTGAGTGTGGCTAATTCTAATCGAAAACCGATTCTCCTTGACTTTGAAAAGCCTCTAGTTGAGCTAGAAAGCCGAATTGATCAAATTCGTCAGTTAGCGAATGAAAATGGTGTGGATGTGTCCGATGAAATCCTACAACTCGAAGCCCGCGCCAGCCAATTGCGACAAGAAATTTTCAGTGGTTTATCTCCCTTACAACGGCTACAACTGGCTCGCCATCCCCGTCGCCCCAGTACCCTAGATTATATTCAAGCCATGACCGATGAATGGATGGAACTCCATGGCGATCGCCGGGGTTATGACGATCCCGCGTTGGTGGGAGGTGTAGCTCGTTTAGGGGGACAACCTGTGGTTATCCTCGGTCATCAGAAAGGACGGGATACCAAAGATAACGTCGCCCGTAATTTTGGGATGGCCGCCCCCGGTGGTTATCGGAAAGCGATGCGCCTGATGGAACACGCTAACCGCTTTGGGATGCCAATTCTGACCTTTATTGATACTCCTGGGGCTTGGGCGGGAGTGGACGCCGAAAAATTAGGCCAAGGAGAAGCGATCGCCTATAACCTACGAGAAATGTTTGATTTAGAGGTTCCAATTATCTGTACTGTTATTGGTGAGGGTGGTTCCGGTGGGGCGTTAGGTATTGGTGTGGGTGAAAAACTGCTGATGTTAGAATATTCGGTTTATACTGTAGCTACCCCCGAAGCCTGCGCCGCGATTTTGTGGAAAGATGCGGGTCAAGCTCCCCAAGCGGCCCAAGCATTGAAAATCACCTCCAAAGACCTCAAACAATTAGGCATTATTGATCAAGTTGTACCCGAACCCGATGGAGGCGCCCATAGCAACCCTTTAAAGGCAGCAGAACTACTGAAAAAGGCTTTAATTCAATCTTTAGGGGAACTTCTGGCTTTAACATCCCAGCAGCGTCAAGAAATGCGCTATCAGAAATTTAGAAATATTGGAGTTTTTGCAGAAGCTAAGGTTTAAAGGATGGATAATACCAGGGAAGAATAAGCAGAGAACCCAAACATTTGAAAATATGGCTAATAAAATCCCTTTAGAAGTTAAAATTAGTGGTTCATTTTTTGCCCTGGTATTTGGTATTGTTCTTCTGGGTTTCTATGGAGTGTCCCGTCTGAATAGGCAGATTGAAACCTTGGGTTATACTGTAATTACCAGTATTCGGGGTTTAAATAAAATTAATGAAGGACAAACCCAACTTCGCAATCTACAGTAGAACAAATTTCTAATAAGATGACGGGTTTAGATGAGCAAATAAATCAAATTAGTATAGTTACTAACTTAGTTACCGATTTAGCTAATCAAACTAATATGTTAGCGTTGAATGCTTCTATTGAAGCGGTGAGAGCCGGAGAATATGGGAAAGGATTTGCCGTCGTCGCGGGAGAAATTCGTAAATTAGCTGACCAAAGTAAAAATTCTGCGACTCAAATTAATCATTTAATTACCGAAACTCAAAAATCCCTGCAAACAACTGTTTCTGTAACCGCATCGGGCAAACAAAATGCCATAGATGGGATTGAATTATCCCAACAAACTGCTATGGCTCTGGAAAGGTTGTTTAATGGAATTAATCATGTAATGATGATTAATCAAGAAATTGCTTTAACTTCTCAACAACAAGCAACAGCAGTGGAACAACTCGTCACCGCCATGAACCAGATCAACCAGGGGACTCAACAAAGCGTCTTAGGAATTAGGGAAACCCGTGGTAGCGTTCAACAAATCAACCAAGTTGCCGTTAATCTTCAAAACCTGGCGGGAAAAAAAGTTGAGTTCTTTGTTGAGTTCCTTGAAGTTGAGAAGGATTCACCGAGAATCCTAAATCCTTAATGCTTTTGATGATATACTGATGGCAGTAACAAATCTTTACATATTTCTCAGATTCAGCAGTTTATAGATTTGTAACATTAGTTTGTATTGCGGGCGTCCTCGCTCGCTGGCATGGTCGAAAACTTAACAGGTACATGAATGAGCCTCGTGCAAAAAAGAGCCTTGATCACAGGAGCCAGTAGTGGCATCGGTCGGGCAACAGCCATAGCCTTTGCCAAAGCCGGGATTGATATTGCATTGGTCAGTCGCCAAAAGGATCGCTTAGAGTCTGTAGCCAAAGAAGCCCGCAATCTGGGTGTGGAGGCGAAAGCCTTCCCCCTAGACTTAGCAAAAGTCGAACAAGTTCATACCCAAATCGATAGTATCGTGGCTGCTTTTGGCTCCGTTAATATCCTCGTCAATAATGCCGGGATGGGATATACCGGAGACTTAATCGAAACATCCCTGGCCGATTGGCAAAAGGTAATCGACTTAAACTTAACTAGCGTATTCCAGTGTATAAAAGGTGTTCTGCCAGGGATGCGGGATCAAGGAAGTGGAACCATTATTAATGTTGTTTCCATTGCTGGTCTACAGGTTTTTCCCAACTGGGGGGCTTACTGCGTCAGTAAATTTGGTTTGATGGCTCTCTCCAAAACCCTGAACATAGAGGAACGGGCCAATGGAATTCGGGTAACGGCCCTCTGTCCGGGTTCTGTGAATACTCCCATCTGGGATAGCGAAACCGTTAAAGCTGACTTTGATCGCTCCGCAATGCTGACACCGGAGATTGTGGCTGAGTCAATTCTCTATGTGGCATTATTACCCACCTCTGCGGTTATTGAAGAATTAACCCTGATGCCAAGCGTTGGTAAGTTTTAAATCGTGTTCAATATCGATTTTAAAACAGTTTAACTTTGTTGTTTTTAAACCTTGATTCAAGATACACCATGACTATCTCCACAAACACCAATGGCGTCAAAAATGAGGACACTACTGGATTTTCGATTAGACCGGATCGGACTTTATCCTATAGTCAAAGCACTCCCTCCCAACTCTGCACAGAGGTGAGTGATGAGGAAATGATGGGGGCGGTTCGCACCATGCTTTTAGGTGTCGGTGAAGACCCCGAACGGGAAGGATTGCTCAAAACACCAAAACGGGTAGCTGAAGCCATGCGCTTTCTCACCAGTGGTTACAGTCAATCCCTGGAAGATTTGGTGAATGGGGCTATTTTTGATGAAGGCCATGAAGAAATGGTGCTGGTACGCGATATCACTTTTTTCAGTATGTGCGAACACCATATGTTACCTTTCATGGGTCGGGCGCACGTTGCCTATATTCCCAATCAAAAAGTAATTGGTTTAAGCAAACTGGCTCGAATTGTGGAAATGTACAGCCGTCGTTTACAAGTTCAAGAACGTCTAACTCGCCAAATTGCTGAAGCAGTTCAAAGCGTCTTGGAACCTCAAGGAGTCGCCATTGTCATGGAAGCCACCCATATGTGTATGGCAATGCGAGGGGTACAAAAACCCGGGTCTTGGACAGTAACTAGCGCCATGGTCGGTGTATTCCAAGATGAACAGAAAACCCGTGAAGAATTCCTAAATTTGATTCGCCACCAACCTTCGTTTTTTTAACACGGATTATACGGATTAAGAGGATTTCACAGATTACTGTTTTCTGTTGATCAACAAGTATTTGCCGGGATTCTTGGTTCTTAGTTCACTAACTAAAAAATTGATTATGACTCAACCGATTAAGTTTGGAACCGATGGCTGGCGCGGTGTGATTGCTGCGGACTTTACCTTTGAACAAGTGGCTTTAGTCGCCCCCATTGCAGCTCAGATTCTCTATCAAACCTATGGAGAAACAACCGGAAGCCGGACGATTATTGTTGGCTATGATCGACGTTTTTTAGCTGAGGAATTTGCCCAATGTGCGGCCGAAGCCATCCAAGTGGCGGGCTTTGATGTGAAACTGAGTGAAACTTATGCCCCCACTCCGGCTTTCTCCTTAATCGCCTATCAACAAAAGGCTTTAGGGGCGATTGTGTTAACCGCCAGTCATAACCCCGGTAAATATTTGGGTTTAAAAGTCAAAGGGGCTTTTGGGGGGTCAGTGGGGCCAGAAATTACCCAACAAATTGAGGCGTTATTAGAGCAACCCCCAACCTTTGAAACCCCGCGCGGAATCTTAGAACGCTTTAATCCTTGGCCAACTTATTGTGAAACTTTACGTTCTAAGGTGGATATTGGGGCAATTCAAGAGGCAATAAATCAAGGAAAATTAACGGTTTTTGCTGATGTGATGCACGGGGCGGCGACCGGAGGATTAACCCAATTATTGGGAGATAATATTCACGAAATTAATCCCGATCGTGATCCTTATTTTGGCGGGACGGCGCCGGAACCTCTACCTCGTTATATTCCTAAATTGTTTGAACAATTAGAATCCCATCGCTCTACTAACGGGGGTTTAGCCATTGGATTTGTGTTTGATGGGGATAGCGATCGCATTGCCGCAGTGGATCAAAATGGTAATTTTCTCAGTTCTCAAATTTTGATTCCAGTATTAATTGAACATTTATCTACTCGTCGCGGATTTACTGGAGAAATTGTTAAAACCGTCAGTGGTTCTGATTTAATTCCTCGAATTGCTAAATTATTTAATTTATCGCTGTATGAAACGGCGATCGGTTATAAATATATTGCTGATCGAATGTTGGCTACTGAAGTTTTAGTCGGGGGCGAAGAATCGGGAGGGGTGGGTTATGGAACCCATATTCCCGAACGGGATGCGCTGTTATCGGCGCTGTATGTCTTAGAAGCGATGGTACAGTCTGGGGAAGATCCGACCCAAACCTATCAACGGTTACAGGCGCAAACGGGCTTTGATTCAGCCTATGATCGGATTGATTTACCCTTAGTTAGTATGGATGTGCGATCGCGTCTAGTTGAACAACTTAAAACTCACCCCCTACAGGAAATTGCGGGACAGGCTGTGGTTGATTGTTTGACCGTTGATGGCTACAAATACCGCCTCGCAGATAGTCGCTGGTTATTAATTCGCTTTAGTGGGACAGAACCCTTTCTCCGTCTTTATTGCGAAGCTCCCGACATGGATAGGGTTCAAGAAACCCTAGCCTGGGCAAAGGATTGGGCAAATCAGTTTTAGTATGGATCAGGGCGAGGTGTCCTTGCCCTTCCTCGTTAATTATTATCACTTGAATATGACCGAAAAAATATTAATTGTTGCAACCGGAAATCCAGGTAAACTAAAGGAAATGCAGGCTTATTTGGAGGATTTAGAGATTGAATTGCAGATTAAGCCCAAAGATTTAGAAATAGAAGAAACCGGAAAAACTTTTGTTGAAAATGCGGCCTTAAAAGCGTCCCAAGTTGCCTTAGCGACGGGAGAATGGGCGATCGCCGATGATTCAGGATTGGCTGTAGAAGCCTTAAATGGAGCGCCAGGACTCTATTCAGCCCGTTATGCTCCTACGGAAGCCGAATGTATTGTGCGACTGCTCAAGGAACTCGGAGATCACCCTAACCGGAATGCTGAATTTATTTGTGCAGTAGCGATCGCCCGTCCCGATGGTTCCATTGCTGTAGAATATCAGGGAATTTGTCAAGGAACAATCACAAATGAACCAACTGGAATCGGAGGTTTTGGTTACGATCCGATTTTTTACGTTCCCCAGGTTAACATGACCTTTGCCCAAATGTCTGCGGAATTAAAACATAAAATCTCCCACCGGGGTCAAGCCTTCCAAGGGATTCTACCCCAACTGCAAACATTATTTGAGAGCGCAAATATAGACAATAAAAACTTTGAATAGGACTATATAGCAATCGTAAAAGGCTGTAATATTTCAATACTGACATGAAACAGTCAAAAGTCTTACCCCTGTTCCCTGTTCCGGTGTTCCCTTTTGGTCAACAATTTTGAACACAACTCAAAGAGGATTGCTATAGAAATCGTAAATAGGTTGTAACATTTCCATACTGACATCAAACAGCCAGAAGTATTATCCGGTGTTCCCTATTACCTTGTAGACTTGATGAAATTTTCATCTTTTCAGATATGAACATAATTAATAATCATGGAACAAAGATAAACATCCTGGGAATACCGGCAGATCGAGGTAGATGGCTTTTAATACCTTTGGGGATGACTATTCTACTGTGCTTAGGTAGTGTCTATTCCTGGAGTATTTTTAGAACTCCCTTGGAAAAAGAACTGGGAATTAGTGCCAGTGCCAGCCTATTGCCATTCACATTTATTTTAGTTTTTTATGCGGCTGTCATGCCGATAGCCGGTTTTTATATTCCTCGGATTGGTACTCGTCTCATGACCGCAGTTGGCGGGATGATCGTCGGTTTAGGTTATATTCTTTCCAGCTTTGCTACCAATGTGACAACGCTAGTCTTGACCTATGGAGTGATTGCTGGCATTGGGGTTGGTATTGCCTATGGTGTGCCGATGGTGGTAGTATCCCGATGGTTCCCTGATAAAAAAGGATTGGCTGTAGGGTTGACGATTATTGGCTTTGGACTTTCCCCCTTGATCACCGCTCCCCTCGCCAACCAACTAATCGATATCTATACTGTTCGACCCACCTTACGGATTCTCGGTATTGCCTTTATATTGATCATTTTAGCCATTTCCCTGACTATGAAGTTGCCACCCCAGGGCTGGCATCCTCGACAAAATATGGCAAATTCCACATCGATACTAGCCTCATCTTACCCTAAGAATTTGTTGCGGAGTCGCTCATTTTATGGACTGTGGATTTGCTATGTGATCGGCACTTTAGTTGGTTTGAGTGCGATCGGTATTTCTAGTACAGTAGGAGAGGAAATTATTAATATTGACCCGACCGTGGCGGCTAGTAGTGTTTCCTTATTTGCCCTATTTAATGGGGTAAGTCGTCCCTTGTTCGGTTGGTTAGTTGATCGGTTTAAGCCTCACTATATTGCTATTTTGTCCTATGTGTTAATTTTAATCGCCTGTATATTAATGGTCAACGCCCAGACAGGACAAGTTGGTAACTACCTGATTGCCTTCTGTCTATTTTGGTTTTGTCTGGGCGGTTGGTTGGCAATGGCTCCCACTATCACCCTGGGCTTTTTTAATCCAGAACAATATGCTCAAAACTATGGCATTGTCTTTACAGCTTATGGTGTTGGTGCTTTGATTGGAACCTTGGCGACGGGTCGTATTCGAGATTTATTTGGCACATACACCTATGTGTTTTACCCAATGGCATTTTTGGCGATGATTGGCATTATTGTGGCTTGTTTTCTGCTGAAAAAAGAAAGATTTTGAATAAAATAAAAGTGGGATACGACAATGCCGTATCCCTGATGGCAAGAAAACTTAAATTGCCTCTAAATTTTTCTCTCCAGTCCGAATTCGGATAATTTGTTCCACAGCCGAGATAAAGATCTTACCGTCACCGATTTCCCCTGTACGGGCAGCAGTAATAACTTTATCCAAGACCATATCAACCTGACTATCTTCGACAACAATTTCGACTTTAAGTTTTTGCAGGAATTCCACGGTGTACTCAGAACCCCGGTAACGTTCTGTTTGACCCTTCTGACGTCCGAACCCTCTAACTTCAGAAACCGTCATCCCCACAATACCCGCATTGACCAGGGCGATTTTAACCTCATCAAGCTTAAAAGGCCGAATAATTGCTTCTATCTTCTTCAAAATCCTCACTCCTCAAGTTAAATATTTCTTGTAGTCGTCACTTAGCATTCTATCTGTTGATATCACCGCTAAGAGACAATTATTTGTAAAATATGCTACAATTTATCACCTAAATGGAATTAGGGTTGACTTAGCCTAACATCTTGATCTCAATGTGATCTAATCAGACTAGAGAACAAGACAAAAGCCACCGAACCAGCCCCAAATCCATCAGAGATTTTACCATACTTTGGAAAGTTAGGATAATGGTTTAAGAATCGATAGACAGACTTCATCGAAAATCTATCTGATCTCCCTGAAAAATCCCAACATCCTTAACAACTTCACTGATATTGTAAAGTCTTGTTAAAAGTGGCAGTCTCTCAGGCCTGAGAGCTTGGTAACTTTTAAAATAAAAAAACTATCTACGGGCGGGTTAATCAAAATCAAATTTTAGTGTCAATACACTAATTAAAAAACCCACCCCAGTCAACTTAAACACAGTTCGAGGAATTACTGTGCAACTAAAAACTAAAATAGCTGCAAAACGAGCAACGGGTGCTTACGCACTGATGGATAGTTTGAAGCGCCATGGCGTCAAACACATTTTCGGTTATCCCGGTGGAGCGATTTTGCCCATTTATGATGAACTCTACCGCTTTGAAGCCGCGGGGGATTTAAAACATATCCTGGTGCGTCATGAACAAGGAGCCGCCCATGCCGCCGATGGTTATGCCCGGGCAACGGGCCATGTAGGGGTCTGTTTTGGGACTTCTGGCCCCGGAGCCACTAACTTAGTTACGGGGATTGCCACAGCCCAAATGGACTCGATTCCGATGGTGGTGATTACCGGACAGGTTCCCCGATCGTCCATTGGGACGGATGCCTTCCAAGAAACGGATATTTATGGGATCACCCTGCCAATTGTCAAACACTCCTATGTGGTGCGTGACCCGAAGGAGATGGCTCGAATTATCGCCGAGGCTTTCCATATTGCCAGTAGTGGACGTCCTGGCCCGGTATTAGTTGATATTCCTAAAGATGTAGGTTTAGAAGAATTTGATTATGTTCCCGTTAATCCTGGGGAAGTCACCCTACCCGGATATCGGCCAACGGTCAAGGGAAATAGTCGCCAAATTAATCAAGCCATTAAATTAATTCGGCAAGCTGAAAAACCGTTGCTCTATGTTGGAGGCGGGGCGATTGCTGCTGGCGCCCATCGAGAAATCCAAGAATTAGCCGAACTATTTAATCTCCCCGTGACCACAACCCTGATGGGTAAGGGAGTGTTTAGTGAAACCCATCCCCTATCGGTGGGAATGTTGGGAATGCACGGCACTGCTTATGCTAATTTTGCGGTGACGGAATGCGATTTATTAATTGCCGTGGGCGCCCGTTTTGATGACCGGGTGACGGGGAAATTAGATGAATTTGCCTCCCGTGCCAAGGTGATCCATATTGATATTGATCCGGCCGAAGTTGGGAAAAATCGCGCTCCGGAAGTTCCCATTGTTGGGGATGTTAGACAGGTGTTAGTGGATTTATTGCGCCGATGTCAGGAAACGGTCGAACCCCCCCCCAATCCCCCGTGCACGGGGGGAGCGGAAACCAGTCTAACGGCCGAATGGTTACAACGCATTCAACGCTGGCGGGAAGATTATCCCCTGGTTGTGCCGATTTATCAAGATTCTCTTTCTCCCCAAGAGGTGATCGATACTTTGGGGAAAATGGCTCCTGATGCTTATTTCACAACCGATGTGGGACAGCACCAAATGTGGGCGGCTCAATTCCTGAAAAATGGCCCGCGACGATGGATTTCCAGCGCCGGGTTAGGGACAATGGGCTATGGAATGCCCGCAGCGATGGGGGCAAAAATGGCTCTCCCGAATGAACAGGTGATCTGTGTGGCTGGCGATGCTAGTATTCAGATGAATATTCAGGAGTTGGGGACTCTGGCTGAATATGGAATTAATGTTAAAACCGTGATTGTCAATAATGGTTGGCAAGGTATGGTGCGTCAGTGGCAAGAAACCTTCTATGGCGAGCGCTATTCTTCTTCTAATATGCAGGCGGGAATGCCTGATTTTGTGATGTTAGCCCAAGCCTACGGGGTTAAGGGGATGCAAGTCACCCGCCGGGAGGACTTAAAGGATGCGATCGCAGAAATGTTGGCATTTGAGGGCCCGGTATTAATGGATGTGCAGGTGAAACGGGATGAAAACTGTTATCCCATGGTCGCCCCAGGTAAGAGCAATGCTCAAATGATTGGTTTACCCGAACGGACAAATTTAGAAACCATTGAGTTAGTTTATTGTAGCAATTGTGGCGCGAAAAATGTGGGCAGTAATAATTTCTGTCCTGAATGTGGCACTAAATTGTAAATTAACCAGATTTCAGGTGATCAGCAACCCCTATATGGGGTTGTTTTTTGTTGATTTCAGGTGTACGGTTTGTTGTTGTGCTTTAGCACTCTGATTCGGAAGTGCTAAAGCACAACAACGGGATCAGAGAATTTTTAGTTATTTATTTTTAGTTTGATTTAATGAATAGTAATCATGAATCGGTATCGGAACTTACCCTTGAATATTATATTAATTTAGGTCGGCAATATTATCAAGGGCAAAACTGGGAAGCGGCGATTAATAATTATTTAAGGGCTTTAGAGTTACAGCCGGACTATTTCGGGACTTACTATGCTTTAGGGTATAGTTATTTTCAAGATGGTCAATGGGAAAAGGCGATCGCAAATTACCTTAAAGCAACGGAATTAAAACCGGATTTAATTGATTGTTACCAAAATTTAGGCTATGCTTATATTAAATTAGGTCAAGGTTATCAAGCCTTAGAATATTATAATCAATTATTAACTTTTGAAGGAGCTATTCTCTATCCTCCCCATAACTATTTGCGAGAAATGTTAATTCAATGGCAAAGTATTAATTTCTCGGAGATCAGTCATAATTCAGATCGGAAAATTATCAAGATTTTTCAAGCTGACCCCGGGTTATATAGTATGCTTAATCGTTTATCTTCTGGATATCAAAAACAGGTTTTTTCTCGACTTCAAGAACAAGGAATTGAGGTGACGGAAGATCAAACGGAAGCGGATATCATTATTTCTCAATATATTGTTCTTTTAGAAAGTTTTGCTCGTCAATATAAGCAGCAAAAAAAATACCTTTTATATACAGAAGAACCCCGGTTTGATCTTAATTTTGAGTCTAAAGTTAATATTGATGGAGTCGAAATTAATATTATGAATATTTATACCGGAGATGTTTTTGTTAATAATTATCATCTTTGTATTTGGCGGGGTAATGTGTTTAGTCAACCCTTACAATTCTTCACCGATGATGATTTTGGACGACCTAAACATCGGAAAATTGCAGCTTTAATGTCAAAAAATCCGGTGGCTGGATTTACAACTTTAGTCAGGGAGGGAAAAAGTATTGATTTATATAATTTACGGAATCAAATTGCTTTAGAAGGTCATCAATTAGGGAAAGTTGATATTTATGGAAATGGTTGGGAAATCGGAATTACTATAGAAAATTCTAGGGATGGAGACTGGACAACTCGCAAGTTTGAAATTCTCCAAGATTATCATTTTAATCTGTGTTTTGAGAACACTATTGCCCCCTATTATTGTACAGAAAAAATTTGGGATGCCATTATTGGCGGATGTTTACCGATTTATTATGGGGGAAAAGATGCAACTATTTATCAGGATTTCCCCCGGAATAGTTTTTTAGACTATTCTGATTTTGAGCATCCTAGGGAGTTGTTTCAATATATCGAAAATATGACCTTTTTAGAATATAAACAACGGTTGAATTTATGTATTGAGACATTTAACCGTGTCGGGGAAATTCTCCGAAATCATGATTTTTATATTCCTCAACGGGCGGATAATTTAGCTGAAAAAATTAGAAGTATCGTTTTTTAAAACTCAGTCATCGTTGTTGTGCTTTAGCACTTCCTAATCCGAGTCCTCACCAGTCTAACAACCGGATAACGGAGGATTCTTGTAAAGAATTGAAACGTTTACTTGTGCATGGAGACAAGGGGACTGAAACAATAAAATACGGAGGCCCTAAAGAGCCTACTACATTATCCGCGAAATCTATTTAATCAGCAAGAGCTTTTAAATGTCTACTAATTAATTCCGCAGCGAAACTATTTCCGGCGATATTCCAGTGGGTATCATTGGGTTTATAGAGGCGAGTTGTTTTAGAAGCGGCGACAAAACTCGGTAATAAATCCAAATAGTCAATATTGGCCTGTCGTAAGCGCTCTGTTAACATTCGGTTAGGAAGTTCAAAATCTAATAAATTCGGATCATTTGGATCAAAAGCTGTTTTTACTTGCTGTTGAAGTTGTGAATTAACTTGAACTTCATCAGGGATAATTACAATAGTTAAGGGGATATTTTGAGAATCGGCAATTTGTTTAATTTTAATTAAATCCTGCATCGCATCTTCTAAAAAACCTTTAAAGATATCATCCGGGGGATTTCGCACAAACATATTACTTTTGCTAACCGTATCTTGCAGATATTTAGCACTATCAATACTCGGTTGGTTATCGTCATATTTAAGCACCGGGTTGATGAATGTACCTTGATAATGGCTTTGAAGTTTAATTAAAGATTTAATTAGAGCAATAACATAGGAATTTTCCTGTTTTCTCAGGTGGGCGGTCATAGAATTATCTAAAAAATCATTGCCCATATAGAAGGATAAAACAATTCGGTCTGGATTTAATTTTAATCCTTCATTCACTAAAAGATATAAATAATCCTTTGGCCCCATACCGGGAATGCCCATATTAATCACTTCAGTTTTTTTACCGGATTGATTTAATTTTTTTTCTAAAAGCGTCAAATAATTATATTGATAGGGAACAATACCATAAGCAAAGGAATCTCCTATCCCTAAAATTCGGTGGGTTTGGGCAGGTTTTTCTACGGTAAATTCTAAATCTTTAAAACCTTGGGAATTTAACTTAAAATCATAGTCGGGGGCGTTGGCTTTTCCCCGAAAACGGTTATAGGAAGAATCATAAAAAACAAAACTAGGATTAATTTTATTATAAATTCTTAGAGTAATTTCGGACATCACAAACGTAATTAAAGCGATTAATGCAGTTTGTCCGAGAATTTGAGTAAAAGCTTTTAGTTGGGTTTTTTGCATTTTAAATTTTATTGGAAGAAGGGGGAAAAAGTTTAAAAAATTGATTGGTTTTGGGAATTAAATTCTCAAATAATATTTCCGCAGCCAGTTGATTTCCGGCTGAATTCCAGTGAGGTTCTTGTAACAAGTATAAGGGACGTTGTTTTTGTTCAGCTTGAAACCGAGGGCGGAAATCTATATAGGTAATTTTTTGTGATTGCAGATGGGGAATTAAAATATTTTGCATACAGTTTGGGTCATATTTGGATAAATTAAGTTCATATTTTTGGGTGATTTGGTTTAGTAAGTTAGGATTAACTTGAAATTCATCGGGATATATCGCAACAATAAACTGGGTATTTTGTTGTTTTAACAGCCGATTCATTTCGTCAATGCTTTGGAGAATATAATTAATATTACCATTCCAAACTCCTTTTTGCAAATCTTGACGTTTACAAAATTCTAAGCGGCTTTTTTCTATCTCCAGAAAGGTTTCTGGGGATAAAATACCAGGGGATTTGTCTGCTTGAGAATTATTAGCAACGAGTTGTAACGAATAAGGGGAAGAAGACGGTAAAACCGATTGTTTTTTTGCCTTTGCAGCTTCCTGAAATACTTTGTATTTTTGCTGGATAAAGAGTAACAAACGAGATTGATTAATAATCGGATAGCCGAATAATTTTAACTCCTTGCGTTTATCAATATCAATATAAATATCATTCACAATAATCCGTTTTCGGTTGGGTTTAGCATCAATAAAATCATTGCCAACAAAAAAACCTAATATAACCAAATCAGGATGATATTCTAGGGCATATTTTTTTAACAGGGCTAATTGTTCTCCGGTGTGAGTTCCGGGGTATCCAGCATTAATAACTTCAACTTGAGAATTTTGATAATATTGGGCAAATTTCTGTTCTAATAAAGCGGTATAGTTTCCTTCTTTTCCCCCCGCCCAATTAAAGGAATCACTCAGAATTAAAATTCGATATTTTCCCGGTTCTTTTTGTAGGGGATAATCTCGATCATTAAACCCAAATTGATTATTTCCATTGGCGTAGGGACGAATTTTAAATCCTAAATCGGGATCATATTGATAGAGTCCTTGGGATAACTGGGGTTCGAGGACAATCATTAATATTTCTACTAAGAATAATGGTACAATTGTCCAACAGAATAATAATAGCAAGATTTTGGATAGAGATTTTTTAATCATAAATAATCTAAAACTACAGCATAAAAGATTAATTTAACCACAAAGACACAAAGAAGTTTTAAACACTAACCTGTTTCTGGTTATAGCGATCGCAAACTTACTAAATTCTAGCTTAATTAAGAGAATAATTTATTTTTTTCAAGGTTCAATAAGCTGATTATTTTTATTCAAAGAAGGAGGAACAATTAATACTTTATCAACGCGGTTGCCATCCATATCCATCACTTCAATGCGTAAATTTTGCCATTCAAAATAATCAGCAGCAGCCGGAATCCGCCCTAACTGAGTAATCACAAATCCTCCAACTGTATGATAATTTCCTTCTGATTGTTCTAATAAATCTTCTAAATCAAATAACTCAAAAAATTCCTCAACGGGCAACATTCCATCTAATAACCAAGATCCGTCTTCCCGTTGCACTTTCTGGGGTTCTTCGGGATTATCCCAGGAGGGCATATCGCCGACTAATTCCATTAGAATATCATTTAAAGTTACTAATCCTTGAATTACGCCATATTCATCAACAACTACAGCAAAATGGGTTTCTCCCTGTTTAAATAATTCTAAAATTTTTAAAACAGAAGTGGTTTCAGGAACAAATAAGGGACGGCGTAAATTTGCAGTTAAATCTAAGGGATGACCGGATAGGGATTGAGTTAATAAATCCGCGACTTTAATAAACCCTAAAACATGATCTAAATCTTCCTGACAAACTAGAATGCGAGTGTAACTATTTTGGGCAATACTCTGACGATTTTCTTCGGCAGAATCATCAATATCAAGCCAAAAAATCTCAGGGCGAGGCGTCATTAAACTTCTGACTTGGCGATCGCCTAATTCAAACACTCGTCCGACAATACTTTGTTCCGCTTCCTCCACAATTCCTGATCGGGTTCCCTGCTCAATCATAATCTTAATTTCCTCCTCGGTAACTTCCGGTTCCGTCGAGGTGTTACTACCCAAAAGCTTTAAAATTAATTCCGTAGACATACCCAATAAATGTACAATCGGGGAACTAAAATTAGATAACCAACGCATGGGAATTGAAACGCTAGTTGCGATGGATTCAGGAGCATTCAGAGCTAACCGTTTAGGAACTAATTCCCCGATTATTAATGATAAATAGGTAATAATGATCACAACAATTGTAAAACTAATTGCATTGCTGTGGGGAACTAAAATCGGAATTTTGTTTAGTTGGATGGCTAATCGGGCTGAAATTGCCGATCCTCCAAAAGCCCCGGCTAAAATGCCAATCAGGGTAATTCCAATTTGCACCGTTGAGAGTAAACTATTGGGAGAGTTGGCTAATTCCAAAGCAAATTTTGCCTTTTTATTGCCTCGATTGGCTGACTGTTGTAAACGAACTTTCCGCGCCGAAAGAATCGCAATTTCTGACATCGCAAATACGCCATTGGCGACAATCAGAAGGAAAACGATTAGAATTTCTTGGAATACAGATGACATTTTGAGGTCAGAATAGGAAGATAAAAGATTAGAATAACTGATCTTATCAAGATCTAATTATCCTATCGGATTTTCAAAGAATTGCTTAAAATATTAAAACGACTGCATTCCCTGTTCCCCGTTCCCTGCCAATATGACATTTTCCTCCATCGTGCGTGCATTGGGGCGATCGCCCTTAACGGCTGAACTCCTGACCAAACTGAATAAATCCCAGTCCCTCTACCTCAATGGTCTGTCTCGCATTCCCAAGGGGTTAGTCGCTTCAACTTTAGCTCAGGAGTCGGGATTAAATTTATTTGTGGTGACGGCGACCCTAGAGGAAGCGGGACGGTGGGCGACTCAACTGGAGGCGATGGGATGGGCCACAGTTCAGTTTTACCCCACTTCTGAAGCGTCGCCCTACGAGTCGGTGACTTCCGAGGAGATGACCTGGGGACAAATGCAGGTGTTAGCGGAGTTGGCGGGACGGTTGCAGACACCTTCGGCCGTACCGATGGCAATTGTGGCCACAGAACGGAGTTTACAGCCCCATTTACCCCCGGTTTCGGCGTTTCAACCCTATTGTTTAAAACTGTATCGGGGGATGACCTCGGCCGGAAAAACCCTTGATGAACAATTCGCCAAGTTAGGCTATGAGCGCGTATCCTTGGTGGAAACCGAGGGCCAATGGAGTCGGCGGGGGGATATTGTGGATATTTTCCCGGTGGCCTCGGAATGGCCTGTGCGTTTAGAATGGTTTGGGGATGAGTTAGAACAAATTCGAGAACTAGATCCCATCACCCAAAGATCCTTAGATAAAATTGAAAATCTAATTCTCACCCCGACCAATTTTGATGTAATTATTCAAGGTAATTTAGCCTCGGCTGAAACCTTAATTTCCCAAATTATTCCCCCCATCCCTAAACCAGAATTTCAACTCGATAATAATAACTATAAATCCCCTAAATCCTATCATCCATTATTAGGTTTAGCTTTTGAACAACCCGCTTGTTTATTAGACTATTTAACCGATACAACTTTAATTGTGATTGATGAAATTGATCAATGTTGTGCCCATAGCGATCGCTGGTTAGAACATATTGAAGAACAATGGCAAGCCTTACCCGAAAAACCGCCTAAAATTCATCGTTTATTTACCGAATCTTTGCAACAAATTGAATCCTTTGATAAACTCTATTTATCTGAAATAGGGGATTATCAACCCAGCCTAGTTAATATTACCAATGTTCCCAGTTTAAACCTATCTTCTCGTCCAGTTCCGGCAACTCCCCATCAATTTGCTAAACTGGCGGAATTAATTCGTTATGAGCGACAACGATATTTTTCTATATTTATTGTTTCCGCCCAACCTAGTCGATCGGTTGCCCTATTATCAGAACATGATTGCCCCTCAAAATTCATTCCTAACCCCCGTGATTATCCCGCCATTGATAGCTTAATTAAAAATACCCCCGTCGCCTTAAAATATACCGGACTTGCCGAATTAGAAGGGTTTATTTTACCCACTTTTCGGTTAGTTTTAATTACTGACCGAGAATTTTATGGTCAGCATTCCCTAGCCACCCATGGTTATATTAGAAAACGACGACGGGCGGCATCAAAACAGGTTGAACTGAATAAACTCCGACCAGGAGATTTTGTGGTTCATCGTCAACATGGGGTAGGGAGATTTACTAAATTAGAAAGTCTAGTGATTAATAACGAAACTAGGGAATATTTGGTCTTACAATATGACGATGGTACGTTAAGAGTTGCCGCCGATCAAGTTGGCAGTTTATCGAGATTTAGAAGTACCGGGGGCAAAGTTCCCCAACTGAATAAACTTAGCGGACAAGCTTGGGAAAAAACCAAGGAAAAAGTCAAAAAAACCTTAAAGAAATTAGCCGTAGATCTATTAAAATTATATGCCCAACGCGCCCAACAAACTGGCTATGCGTTCCCCCCTGATATGCCTTGGCAACAGGAACTAGAAGACTCCTTTTCCTATCAACCAACCCCCGATCAAATTAAATCAACCCAAGACGTGAAACGGGATATGGAAAGCGATCGCCCCATGGATAGGTTAGTTTGTGGAGATGTAGGATTTGGCAAAACAGAAGTCGCAATTCGGGCTATTTTTAAAGCCGTTACTGCTGGAAAACAGGTGGCATTATTAGCCCCCACTACAATTTTAACCCAACAACATTATCATACCATAAAAGAACGATTTTCTCCCTATCCCATAGAAGTTGCTTTAATTAATCGTTTTCGCACCAATTCCGAAAAACAAGAGATATTAAAACGGTTGGCAACGGGAGAAATTGATATAATTGTTGGCACTCAATCCTTACTGGGAAAAGGGGTACATTTTAAGGATTTAGGGTTATTAGTCGTTGATGAAGAACAACGTTTTGGAGTGAATCAAAAGGAAAAAATTAAGACATTAAAAACCCATGTTGATGTCTTAACTTTAACCGCTACTCCCATTCCTCGTACCTTATATATGGCATTATCTGGAATTCGAGAAATGAGTTTAATTACTACTCCTCCTCCCTCCCGTCGCCCAATTCAAACCCATTTATCTCCTTTGAATTTAGAAATAGTTAGAACAGCAATTCGTCAAGAAATAGATCGGGGGGGACAGGTGTTTTATGTTGTGCCTAGAATTGAAGGAATTGAAGAAAAATCTGCCCAAATTCGAGAGATGATTCCTGGGGTGAGATTAGCGATCGCCCACGGACAAATAGATGCCTCCGAATTAGAATCAATTATGTTAACATTTAGTTCCGGGGATGCGGATGTTTTAGTCTGTACAACCATTATTGAATCGGGGTTAGATATTCCCAGAGTTAACACGATTTTAGTTGAAGATTCCCACCGTTTCGGCCTAGGTCAATTATATCAATTACGCGGTCGGGTTGGACGTTCTGGGGTGCAAGCTCACGCCTGGTTATTCTATCCGACAACGGCCGACGGACGGGTTAATTTAACCGATGATGCTCGCAAAAGATTGAGAGCAATTCAAGAATTTGCCCAGTTAGGATCGGGCTATCAATTAGCTATGCGAGACTTAGAAATTCGGGGCGCGGGAGACATTTTAGGGGCCGAACAATCGGGTCAAATGGATGTGGTAGGGTTCGATCTTTATAGTGAAATGTTACAAGAAGCAATTCAAGAAGTCCGGGGTCAAGAAATTCCCCAGGTTGATGATACTCAAATTGACTTGAGTTTAACAGCTTTTATTCCTTCCGATTATATACCGGATTTAGATCAAAAAATGAGTGCTTATCGGTCAGTTGCTGCTTGTAAAAGTCGGGATGAATTATCTCGAATTGAAGAAGATTGGTGCGATCGCTATGGCCCAGTTCCTACCCCGGCGCGTCAATTAATTAGAATTATGGAACTCAAACAAATTGCTAAGAAATTAGGCTTTTCTCGGATTAAACCCGACGGAAAACAACATATTTTATTAGAAACCCCCATGGAAGAACCCGCATGGAATTTATTAAAAGCCAATTTATCAGAAAGTTTACATACTCGGTTTGTGTATAGTAAAGGTAAAGTTACGGTGAGGGGATTAGCGGTATTAAGTGCGGATAAACAGTTAGAATCTTTAATAGGTTGGTTAGCCCAAATGCAAACCGCTTTACCGGAAAATTCTGTTGTTTAGATAATCCCGTTTTTCTGAATTTTCAAACCCAAAAAATCAAGGTCAAAAACATGAACACTAAAGAATTATTAATTAAAGAAGTAGAAAATAGTCCTGATTTCATCTTACAAGAGGTTTGGGATTTTCTGCAATTTCTTAAAACCAAATATCAGCAAGAACAGTTAGAAATTAGTATACTGAGTGAATCTTCCCTACAAAAAGATTGGTTACAGCCGGCGGAGGAGGAAGCATGGAAAAATTTGTAAAAGGTGATGTAGTTATTGTCCCTTTCCCCTTTTCTGATTTAACACAAGCCAAGCGACGGCCTGCATTAGTAATAGCAACCTTAACAGGAGATGATCTAATTCTTTGCCAGATTACTAGCCAAACTATCGGTGATTGCTATGGTATTACCCTTGAAAATAGCGATTTTAGTGAGGGAGGACTCAACCAAAATAGCAATATTAGACCTAATCGTTTGTTTACTGCTGATAAAGGAATTATACTGTATAAAGCGGGTCAAATTAAACCCCAAAAGTTAGTAGAAGTTATTGCTACAATAGTTAAAATTATTCAGTAATCATTTTCTTAATCATAGAGTTAATAAATACAATGACCGATCAAACACCGATTGAAACCCCAACCTTTAACCCCTGGAATTATAAACCCTGGTGGTGTCAACCTTGGTCAATTCTATTAACTGGAATTACCCTAATTTCAGGGAGTTGGTTTCTATTTAAAACCCTGTGGATTACAATTTTAGTCGCTATTCCTTTGTTGGCCTGGATGGGATTTTTTGTATTAATCTGGCCGAAGTTAATGGCAGAGGTTTATTCTCAGGAGTATTTAAGTAATAAGGAATAAGTTGTCAATGAATTTAAAAATATAATACCCCTAGATTTAACCATAAGTCAATGCCTTAACCCCGATTGCATTTATGTAGGGGCTTGTCTGCTGTTTGCCGCGCGACGTACTGATTTTCCTAGACTAACAGCTCCGCGAGGGTTGGGTAAAATCTTTGGAGTAGTGGTAAGATGGAAAAGTAAATTCAAGGTTGTTTTATGTCAAATCCTGAATTATTAGCTCAACTGCGGCAATTATCCCGTGCGGATAAGTTTCAAATGATGCAGTTTTTAACGGCTGAATTGGCAAAAGAAGAAGGAATTATATTAGGGAATGAAGCAGCAGAAATTATTGGTGCAGTGCATACATCTAATGGTGCAGCAGAACAATTGATGCAGTTACTAGAAACAGAAAAAAAGCAAACTCAAAATGTTTAATATTAGGCGATATCCTTTTCAACCTAAACGGGATGAGTTTGGCGTTTTAGCTGATGTTCCCTATCTGCCTTTAACACTAACTTATCAAAATCGTTCGGTTGAGGTTATGGGTTTGCTCGATACAGGAGCTAGTGTTAATGTGTTGCCTTATAATATTGGAATACAATTAGGAGCAATTTGGGAAGAACAAAGATTTTCTATTGCTTTAGCGGGTAATTTAGCAAGTGTTCAAGCAAAAGCGTTATTAGTTTTGGCAACAGTAGGGGAGTTTGAGCCAGTTCAGTTGGCTTTTGCTTGGACTAGGGTAAATAATATTCCAATTATTTTAGGACGGACTAATTTTTTACTGAGTTTGATGTTTGTTTTTTTGGGTCACAATTAGCGTTTGAAGTATGTCCTAAATTTAGGGATAGTTGAGATTATTAATCTTCTAAAATAGTCTTTTGTAGCCAAGTAATAATAGTTTGAATCAGGTGCGGATCTTGTTTTTCCCCTGAACAGAAACCGGGTTTCTTAATTTAATCTTGGGTAAGCCGCAAAAATTGTCGCAGAAACCCGATTTCTTATATGGATTGAAGTTGATGCTTAAGCGAAGTCGAAGGGCTCACGATGCAGCCCATTGCGGTGTTCCCTGCTATAAACTATTTGGTAAAGTTTGCCTGAAATTAAATTTTTATTGAAAGAATTAACCTTCCTTGCAAGACTCTCTGATGGCGTTGCTAATTAACTATTTTCTGGAGTCTCATCAGGAGGTTTACTAATTCCTAGACTTTTTTTCGATGAACGTAATTTTTTCCAAAGTTGTTTGATTTGTTGATAGGCTTCCTCTGAACTTACTTTCCCATTCGTTTCCAATCCACAAATATAGTTAACTCGCTGGGCAAATTCCTGCAAGTTGGAATTGAAAATCAGTTTTTCTGGCGTAAACTCTCCCTGGTAACGACTACGGGGGTAAAGAAAATCATCGCGTTCTGACATAGCTATCTCCCAAACAATTAGGACTGTGGGGTTCCAAATAGGACGGAAAATGGACAATTAGCCACTACCGAGATTCATCAAAAGCAGTTAAGGGCTTAATTGACATTCTATTGGGTTTAATCCTCATTGTACTTAACATAGCCTATCTGCGTAACAACTATAGCAATCGCTGCCTTCGAGACGGAGATTGTAAGATTTTATCGTAGGATCTGATCAAAAATCCTACACGGATTGCCATATTGACTAAGCCGTGGCTGAATATTGAGACGGGGAGTAGTGGGGACTGTCGGTAAATCTGATAGCACCGAGAGCCTAAACCCGTACAATATTTGTGAGTAGAATCGCGTTTAGGATGTGAATTTCAGTGGCTAATCCATTTTTAACCGTTAACGACGAACCCATTATCTTAGGTCAAGCCCTAAAATACTTGCAAGCGGCTGGAAAACTACAGCCCATGGTAACTGATATTTTGCGAGAATATATTCTGGATCGGGAATTGCAATCTCGAACGGATTTGGATATCCCTGCTGCTAGTATTGAACAATCCGTAGTGAATTTTAGATTAGAACGTAATCTCAGCGACCCCCAAGCCTTTCAACAGTGGTTGGAAAGTAACCGCATGACCTACGAAGCCTTTCACGAACAAATTGTTTCTGGGTTCAAACGGGAAAAACTCAAACTTTCAATCGTACAACCTCAACTTGAGGAGTATTTTCAGCAACGAAAACCCGCCTTAGATGCAGTGGTCTTATCACGAATTTCCTTAAATGACTATGAACTTGCAGAAACATTAGTATCCCGTTTAAAAGAACAGGAAAGCCGATTTGAAGAATTAGCCCGAGAGTATTCCATTACCAATGAACGCTCTTTTGGCGGCATGATGGGGGCTGTGGGTTGGTCAACCATTCCCGATAATCTCAAGGTGATTTTACAGCAAACCCCACCCGGACAAATTGTTGGCCCGATGGAAGTCGAGGGCGGTTGGTGTATTTTCCGAGTAGACGAGTTTTTAGAAGCCTCCTTAGACAACCCTCAAGTTAAACAACGGCTGCAAAACGAATTATTTGATCAGTGGTTGAATCAACAACTACAATCCGCTAAAATCACCCTGAATATTCAAGAGTGAACGAACCTGACGGTCAACGGAGTAACGTTAGACCGTAGGCTTCTTTTTCTTTTTTTCCAAAGGCTTTTTTGAGTGACGGAGTTCCCCCACCACTTTCAACCTTAAACCTTTTGGATTAGTCTTCTTCTTCCTTTGGCCCGAATACCATTTGTACCACCATGGTTTCTCCTCCCTGTTGATGATATCGATCCGCCCATTGCCGAATAATTTCATCTAATTCTTCAATGGCTCGATCAATTCGTTCCGGGGGTATATCTAATTCTTCTAAAACCCTTATTACCCTAGGTTGACGTTCAGCCCAGTCCTTCATTAATCTAAAATATCTGGCTGTATCTTCCACCATAATAAAAGTTCTTTCCTCCTGATCTTCAGGGGAATAGGTGGCTCGATTTAGGGCATAAAACGGCATTCCCCAAGGGGATTCGATTTTGATTACGGTTTCAGAATAGGTTAAACGGCGCTTAATATGTTCGGCTAAGGCTTTACTCAAAGGCATTCTCCGATTCGGTTCTAAATCTTCCTGAGAACGGGTATGTAAAAAATCAATTAATTCCATAAATTGAAAAGAATTAATTAATTGAGCATCGGGTAAATATTTAGGGAGTTTAGTTTCAATCACCCGCTTTTCTTCTTGAGTTAAACTACTACCTGAAATCCGAGATCGTCCCGGTTGCCAAGGATAATTTTCTAACCAAACATAGGGAAACTGAATCAAATATCGAGGTTCTTGAGACCCCAACATTTTTAATAGTTTGCCTTCGGTTAATGCTTGTTGAACTTCTTCAACAATCACCTTGACTCGCTTGGGTTCAATATGGTGCAGGTGTCCTGTCATTCTCAGGTTTTTTCCCTGTTCCATATAGGTCATGTAAATGGCACATTTCGCCGCCGTGGCAGCCGCATCGAGGAACGCCCCATGTCGATGTCCACTGGTTCGCATGGCGCTAAAAGCCAGATATAACAGAATCTGATCCATGGCACTGGGGCTAAGACTTTTGATCAGATCGGTGTCTTTTGTCATAGAAACCTCATAGAAATTTAGAAACGAGCATGGCTTTAGCCATGAGCAGAAAAGAGACTGAAGGGATCTCAGTCACCTAGAAAATTCTCAAGTTGATGACAGCAACCAACCAACGATAGCACCGTCATGAGTCGGCAGGCACTTGGTGCATTGTTGATTAGCCTATCAAAATTAAGTAGATTATTTAGCACCCTTGGCACTCAGGGTTCCCATATTAATTGATCGATCACACAATTCTATTCTATCTTAAATATTACCAGAGATTTGGGTTTAAAGCCTTGCCCTTCTAAGCCAACTTTTGGGGTCAACCCATCAACAATCAAAAAAAAACCAAAAGCCCAAAAAACTATTAACCTCCCCAGCCTGATGCAGATAGCTAGAGAGGTTGATGGTTTTGACACTTCAGCAGATTAGGAGCGATTCATCTGATTTGCCATATCTGTGAACATCGCCAGACTCGGCCCGGGCCGACGACGGGGGGTAGGGGATGAGGAGGTTAAATATTCCGTAGAAAAGTTCATACCAGCAGGGGTTTTTACCTGGGGGTTAAGGGGGGCGGGTTCCTCAACTGGGGGGGGGTGAGGGGCAGGAGGAGCAACGGTTGTGGTTTGGGGTTTAGCCACAGCCACAGTTTCGGGTTGATCTTTTGCTGCTTTTGCTGATGCTGCTTTTGCTTTAGGTGCGGGTTTAGACTCGGCTGGAGATGCTTGTTTATCTTGAGCATCGCCAAACTCTAAATAATATCCATCTTTTTTCTTAGAACCAAAAAATTTATTTAACATTATACTTACTCCGTGGGTATTTTTAGGAAGTTTCAAGCCTGAGCCCTGAATTCAGACTAGGGAAAAATGAAAGATTTGTCTACAAAAATTTACATATTGTTACATTTTGTTTAAACAAAACTCCCGATTTTCCTAGGTTTCGGTAAAAAATCTCTCATCTGTTTGCATTTATTTACAAATTTCTCAGAATAGGAGTGAGCAGTTAATCAATGACCAGTTGCAGGAATGGCCCCTAGTTGCATCCAGAATCTCCCGTGATAGTCTAAGTTGGAACCAATATTAATCCAATTTAAAATCCCATGGATAACAGCAGCCCTCGCCATCCGGTTTTATTGATTCACGGTATATTTGATACCAAAGCAATTTTTAAAACCATGACAGCCCATCTAACTAAACGGGGATGGGATATTCACAGTCTGAATCTGATTCCTAATGATGGTCGATTTGGCTTAGAAGCCTTAGCCCAACAAATTACAGCTTATGTGAATCAAACCTTCCCCCCGGAACAACCGATTGATTTAATCGGGTTTAGTATGGGAGGAATTGTTAGTCGTTATTATGTCCAACGCTTGGGAGGAATTGAACGAGTTCAACGTCTGATCACGATTTCCTCCCCCCACAACGGAACCTTAACGGGATATCTTTACCCCACCTTGGCTGCATCCCAAATGCGTTCCCATAGTCCGTTTTTAGAAGACTTAAATCGGGATTTAGAAGTCCTAGACTCGATCAATTTTACCTCCATTTGGACACCTTTGGATGGGATGATTGTCCCGGCTGAAAGTTCTCATATCTCTATTGGTGAAGAATTCACGGTTAATGTTTTTCTCCATGCTTGGATGGTAAACGATCCCAAAAGTTTAGCTATGGTAGAGAAAGCCTTAAATTCACCTCTAAAAACCTTGACCCGTTCGGTGTCACCCGCTACCCTTTAAATGTCGCCAACCTGGGCGTATTCGTTACAGCCAAATACGGCTTCGGGATGACAGTAATATTTGAATTCCAAGAGATTATAAAAAGGATCTTCTAGGAAAAAAGTGCGGTGTTCTGTAGGTAAACTCGGAAAACGGCGTTTGGGCTCTTGGTAAAATTTCAGGTGTTTTTTTTGGGCACGGTCTAAGAGAGTTTCCCAGTCTGTCTCGGAAGTAAAGATTAACCCAAAGTGTCGGGGATAAATCCCATTTTGGGGTGTTAGGGGTTCTTGACCGACATGGGCGACAATTTGATGGCCGTAGAGGTTCATAATGATGGAATTGCGGGTTTCTCGACCGATTTCGCACCCTAAACCCTCCCCATAAAAGGCTTTAGTTTGTTCGATATTGTTCACGGGAAAGGCAAGATGGAATAATGTTTTATTCATGGTTTTGAGATCAAATTTATGATTTATGAATTAGTGTCGCTTAATCCTTGGTTATTTGCGATCGCTTTAAATACAGTTTTAATTAGTTTAGGGGTGATTGCCGCCAAAAAGTTATTAACCCCCGCCGGATGGATTCATGCTTGGATATTGGGAGTGCTGATTTGGGGATGTTTGGGTTGGCGAGGTTATCTGATTGTGGTATTCTATTTTTTGGTGGGTTCGGGTGTTACCAGAATTGGTAAAGCCGAAAAGGAAGCCTCTGGAATTGCGGAAAAACGCGGGGGAGCCCGGGGGCCCGAAAATGTCTGGGGTTCGGCGTTAACGGGAATGTTATGTGGGTTAGGGGTATTTTCCCTACAATTATTTTTTCCTGATACAGTTGGAATACAATCTTGGATTCCGTTATTATTATTAGGATATGTTGCCAGTTTTAGTACAAAATTATCCGACACCTGTGGTAGTGAAATTGGCAAAGCCTACGGGAAACAGACTTTTTTAATTACTACATTAAAACCTGTGCCTAAAGGTACGGAAGGGGCTGTGAGTTTGGAGGGGACTTTAGCCGGGGTGGTGGCTTCTATTGTGGTTTCTGTGTTAGCTTGGAGTGCGGGTTTAATTGATAGTTGGGGGATTATTTGGAGTGTGATAGCGGCGTTTATTGCTACTAATTTGGAAAGTGTGATTGGGGCAACCTTACAGACAAAATGGACATGGTTAACTAATGAAATTGTGAATTTTATTAATACATTAATTGGGGCAATTACGGCGATCTTTTTCGCTTATCTTTGGCGATTTTTATAATCAGCTTTAGGGGTAAAAATCAGACTCGCCCCAAAACCCTGTTTCTATGACCTTATTAACTCAAATTGTTAGATTATGACGCTGATTGTTGCTGGAGAAAGGAGTGGAGTTGGTAAAACAACTATTACACTAGCTATTTTATCCTATTTAAAAAAACACAATTCTAATATCCAATCTTTTAAGGTTGGCCCCGATTATATTGATCCCATGTTTCATCACTATGTTACGGGTAAACCTTGTTATAATTTAGATTCGATTTTAACTTCAGAATCCTATATTAAAGCCTGTTATAATCAACATATTCAGACCTGTGATTATGGTTTAATTGAAGGAGTTATGGGTCTGTTTGATGGGATTCCTAATGGGGAAAAAGTTCCGATTGCTTCCACGGCTCAAATTGCTTTGATTCTTGATTTACCTGTAATTTTAGTCTTAGATTGTAGTCGATTATCGGGTTCTATTGCTGCGATCGCCCTAGGGTTTAAAAACTTTAATCCTGATATAAAATTGGAGGGTTTAGTTTTAAATAAAGTGGGAAGTGATCGCCATTTAGAACTATTAAAAGCCTTCTTAGAACCTGTGAATATTCCGATTATTGGAATAATTAAAAGACAGGAAAATATTGTGATTCCCGATCGCCATTTGGGGTTAATTCCCACGAATGAACTGCCGCAGATGGATTTATTCATTCAAGAGTTAGCTGAATTAGCCCAAACTTGGTTTGATTGGGAAAAATTATTACCCTTATTAAAAAATACTCTAATTTCTGATCTGAGTAATTCAGTTAAGCGGGAAAATTCTATCCCTACCTTACGGTTTGAACATAACTATCAACCGATTAGAATTGCGATCGCCAAAGATGCGGCATTTAATTTTTATTATGCCGATAATTTAGAGATTTTACAACAGTTGGGTGCAGAATTAATCGAATGGAGTCCTTTAAAGGATGAGCAACTTCCGACCGATATTAAAGGATTATATTTTGGCGGAGGTTTTCCCGAAGTATTTGCTCAAGAATTAAGTCAAAATCAGTTAATTTTAAACGCAGTTAAAACGGCTATTTTATCAGGGATACCGACTTATGCAGAATGTGGGGGGTTAATGTATTTGTGTGAAAAGATTATTGACTTTGAAAATAATGCTTGGTCAATGGTGGGAATCTTACCGACCACTGCGGTTATGGGAAAACGCTTAAAATTAGGGTATTATCAAGCAAAGGTTTTAAAAAATACTCCTTTATTATTAGAGGGAGAAATCATCACCGGACATGAGTTTCATCGGTCTGAACTGATAGAAAATCCGTCTGATCCTTTATATGAAATGCAGCGTTTTATGTCCTCGCAAACCACTGCCCCCGTATTAGAAGGTTGGGGAAATTGTTCTAATGTTCATGGGTCTTATTTACATCTCCATTGGGGAAATAGAATTGATATTCCTACCCGTTTTTTAAAGTCTTGTACACAATTAAGTAGTTACACAAAATAAATTACCTAGTTGAGAGAGGGAACAGCCCCCCAAACCCCCCGTGGGGGGATAGGAGGGGAAGGAACAGGGTGGAGGATGTGTAATTAATTTTGTTTAGGTACTTATAGCGGTGAATTTATGATTTGGTCAGAAAACTTAGAAACTGCGGTGATCCCCGATCCGATAACAGTAACACCCGATACCCCGTTAGATCAGGTGATCGAATTAATTACTCACACCAGAAGCATTTGTTATCCTACCTCACCGGAATTTAACCTCCTAGAAAATGCCAAAACAGAAGGACGGGGAAGTTGTGTAATTATTGTGGATAATAATAGTAATAATAGACCCATTGGTATTGTTACAGAACGAAATATAATTCACTGGATCGCCACAGGAAAAAACACAACCGGGGTTAAGGTCGCAGAGGTAATGAGTCAACCTGTTGTGACGCTTCAATATTTAGAACCGCAGGATATTTTCTCTGTCATCGAGCAGTTTCACCGGAATTCCATTCGTCATATCCCGGTAGTTAATCAAGATAAACTGGTGGGATTAATCACCTATGATACGATTATAAGTTCTATAGAACCAGCAAATTTGTTGCGGTTCAGAAAAGTTTTTGAAGTGATGAATCTCCAGGTGATTTGTGCGACTCCTCAAACTCCTTTATTAAATATAGCACAACTGATGTCAAAGCATCATATTAGTTGTGTAGTGATTGTTGAGGAAACCCCACAACCCATTCCGCTTGGAATCATCACAGAACGAGATTTAGTCCAGTTTAAAACGTTAAAACTCGATTTTAATTATACTCCATCGGCAAAGGTTATGAGTTCACCCCTGTTAACATTGCGTGGTGAAGATACTTTGAATATTGCCTATGAAACAATAGAATCCCATCACATTGGTCGCTTAATTGTGACTGGAAATCAGGGGGAATTAGTGGGACTGGTGACCCGAACTAATATTTTACAAGTGTTACAGCCCTTAGAAGTTTATAATGTTATTGAAGTCTTACATAAACAAGTTAAATACTTACAAGATGAAATAATTGAACTGCTAGAAGACCGTAACCTTAACTTGGAAAAACAAGTCCAAGAAAGCAATGAAAAATTGTATTATCGAGAAAAAGAGTTTCAAGTTATTGTTGAAACCAATCCTGATATTATATTTAGAATTGATTTAGATTATCGGTATCTCTATGTTAATACTGCAATTCAAAAATTTATCCAAGTTCCCCCTCAAGATTTAATCGGTAAATCTTTAGAGGATGTAGGATATGATCAAGAGCTAGTCAATCTTTGGAAAACCGTGTTTCAAAAGGGAATAGAAACAGAGAAAGAGCAACTGATTGAATATCCCTTTCCCACAATGTCAAGTTCAAACTGGTATGAAACTCGACTGGTTCCTGAATATACACCCGATGGCATTTTAATATCTTTTTTGGGAATTTCTAGGGATATTACTCCCCAAAAACAGTTAGAAGAAAAACTGCATCAGCAAGTCAAATTAGAAAAAATATTATATAGACGAACAGAAAAAAAATTACATGATCAAAATCAGAAATTAGAGTTATTGGCTGATATTACCCTCAATATTCGTCAATCTTTGCAACTAGGAGATATTTTGCAAGCCGCCGTGACAGAAATTCGCCAGATTTTAGATTGCGATCGCGTATTAATCTATCGAATTTTCCCCAACGGATCGGGAAAAACAATTACAGAATCAGTTATTTTTCCTGACTTATCAATACTTGATCAATATTTTACCGACGAAACTTTTTCAAGTGAGTGTGAACGCTTTTATGAACAAAGAAAAGTGAAAGTGATTGATAATATCGAAGCAGCTTATCCATCGGACAGACCTGAAAGTTTGTGTATGAGAGCATTAATGCAGCAGTTACAGGTGAAATCAAAATTAATTATTCCGATTTTTCAAAATCAGCAACTCTGGGGATTAATGTTAGCGCATCAATGCTTTGCACCCCATAAATGGACAGAGTTTGAAATTGAGATCATGCAGCAAATTTCCGATCAAGTGGGAATTGCGCTTGCTCAAGCTCAATTATTAATAGATTTACAAGCAAGTCAAGAACAGTTGCAGGATTTATTTGAAAATGCCAGTGATTTAATTCAACTAATTTCCTCTGAAGATGGACATTTTATTTATGTAAATCGAGCTTGGAAAGAAACCTTAAAATATAGCGATGAAGATATTAAAAATTTATCAGTTTTTGATATAATTGATTTTAACCAGACTCCTAAATGGCGTCAAATTTTTGAACAGTTAAAAAATGGAACTATTACCAAACAGAATTTAATTGAAACAAGATTTTTAACAAAAACCGGAGAAATTGTGATTTTAGAAGGCAGTGCTAACTGTCAAATTAAGGATGGTAAACCAACGGTTATTCAATCATTTTTCCACGATGTCACCGCTAAAAAACAGGCAGAAGAACAGCTACAAAAAGCTCTCAAAGAATTAACTTATCATAAATTAGCCCTCGATGAAATGGCAATCGTCGTAATTACAGATGCTAACGGGTTGATCACTTATGTTAATGATAAATTCTGTCAACTCTTTCAATATTCTCCTGAAGAATCTTTAGGCAAAACCCATAATTTAATTAATTCTGGCTATCATCCTTCGAGTTTATTTCAACAACTTTGGTTAACCATTTCTCAAGGCAAAGTTTGGCAGGGAGAAATCAGAAATCAAGCTAAAAATGGAGACTATTATTGGGTAGATAGTACGATTGTTCCCTTTGTCAATCAGGAGGATAAACCGTTCCAATATTTATCAATTATGTTAGATATTACAGAGCGCAAATTAGCAGAAGCTAAACTTTTAGAATTAAATCAGTTTCAACAAGCGATTTTAGATGGGGCAAATTACGCGATTATTTCTACAGATATGAATGGCATTATTCAAGTTTGGAACCGGGAGGCAGAAAATTTACTCGGTTATCAAGCTGAAGAAGTTATCGGTAAAAAAACTCCAGCTATCATTCACAATTCTCAAGAAATTATAGAACGTTCCTATAGTTTATCCTTAGAACTAGGAACAGAAATTGAACCCGGATTTGAAGTATTTGTTGCTAAATCTCGTCTCGGACAAAAAGAAGAACGAGAATGGATTTATGTTCATAAAGACGGCACACATTTTCCAGTCTTACTGTCTATTTCTAGCTTACGAGATCAAATGGGAAATATTAGCGGATTTTTAGGTATTGCTCAAGATTTAAGAGAACACAAACGCACAGAAGCCGAAATAAAAGTCGCTCAAGAACGGTTTCATTTAGCCATTCAAGCCGCCCAAGATGGATTTTGGGATTGGGATTTTGTCACAGGTAATTTTTATTTATCGCCCCGTTGGAAAGAGATGATAGGCTATAATAATGACGAATTACCGAATCAATTATCCTCCTGGGAGCAAGTCATTTTTGCCGAGGATAAAATTGAGGCGATAAAATTAATTGAAAACTATAACCAAGGTCGAATTGATCGGTTTCAAGCGGTTCAACGTTTTCATCATAAAAATGGCTCCACCGTCTATATTTTATCCAGAGCAATTCATCTTAAAGATGACCAGGGAAATGTCATCCGCATGGTGGGAGCCCATACGGATATTACAGAACTTCAAAAAGCTCAAGAAGTCTTAAAACAACAGTTAGCCGCCATTGAAGCCGCCATTGATGGCATTGCTATTTTAAAAGATGGACAATACATTTATTTGAATCAAGCTCATCTTGAACTCTTTGGTTATACTTATCCTGAAGAATTATTAGGAAAAAGTTGGACGGCACTGTATAAACCCGAACAACTAGACTATTTTCAACAGCATACTTTTCCGATTTTATCCGAACAACGTCATTGGCAAGGAAAAGCCACTGCTCAACGCAAAGATGGCAGTATTTTTACAGAAGAAGTCTCACTAACTTTAACCGATGATGATTTATTAATTTGTGTCTGTCGAGATGTTACGGAGCGCTTAAAAGCGGAAGAAAAAATTAAAGCCTCACTCCTAGAAAAAGAAGTTTTATTGCGAGAAATTCACCATCGAGTTAAAAATAATCTCTATGTAATTTCTAATTTATTAGATTTACAAGCAGATACCTTGGAACAGGAGGAACAACGCAATTTATTTGCCGAAAGTCAAAATCGAATTCAAACAATGGCACTAATTCACGAACAGCTTTATCAATCAAATGATTTATCACAGGTGAATTTTGCCAATTATATTCAAAATCTTGTGGAAAAATTATCGTTATCCTATCAAACAAAACACTGTCAGGTTGAAATCATTCTCGATGTTCAACCCGTCACATTAAGTTTAGAAAGTGCGATTCCCTGTGGACTTTTAATTAATGAGTTAGTCACAAATTCTTTTAAATATGCTTTTCCAAATTCTCAATATGGAGCCATTAAAATCGAGTTAAAACTTGAGCAAAAAGAACAGATTTTTCTGAAAATCAGTGATAATGGTATAGGGATTCCCAATGACTTTGATTGGGAAGATACTCCATCCTTGGGATTAAGATTAGTTAGTATTTTAGCAGATCAATTAGAGGCATCCCTTGAAGTTGATTGTAGCAATGGTACAAGTTTTACCCTCACTTTTCAAGAACAAAGCTATAATTAATTTATGAATATATGGCAGTCTTCAAAACAGTTAGGACATAAACAGATTCTGAAACCTAGATGGTGAAATCTTGTTTTTCCTGTTCCGGTGTTCCCAGCCATAATTTTAACAATCAGAGGGTTTTAACCAAATGACAGCTACTATTTTAATTGTAGAAGATGAGTTAATTGCCGCTGAAAGTATCGCCAGAAGTTTGAAAAAACAAGGGTATACAGTTATTTCTCGGATTAATTCTGGAGAAAAAGCCTTAGAACAGGTTGCGAAAAATCCCCCGGATTTAATTTTAATGGATATTCATTTACGCGGGGAATTAGATGGTATTGAAACAGCTAAACGCATTCGAGAACATCATCAAATTCCGATTATTTATATTACGGCTTATTCTGATAATTCAATGATTGAACGCAGCCAAGAAACTAATCCTTCTGGATATTTAATTAAACCATTTAAAGCTCAAGAGGTGATTAAAGCTGTTCAAAAAGCCTTGTTATAGCAGGGAACACCGGAACAGCCCCCGCCCGTGCACGGGGGGATTGGGGGGGAGGGAACAGGAGGGAAATACTTCACTGTCTGAGTTCCAATATCGGTCTGGTGTCCTAACTGCCTTGGCCGTTGCTATAATCCCATAAACTAGGAAAATAGCTCTACTTTTTCCAGGGAAGTTTTGTTCCCATTTCTGTTAATGCAGATAGGATTAAATACAGAGTTAAAACAGCAATTCCCAACAAAAATAAACCTAAATCTTGATTCATTCAGTCTATAGCTCTACGCACTCTTAGAACAGGGAACAGACCCCCAAACCCCTCGTGCATGGGGAGCTAGGGGGGGAGGAAACAGCCCTCGATTCCCCCTTTTCTAAGGGGGGTTAGGGGGGTTAAAAAGTTAGTTAAATTGACTTAACCGTTGTTGGAGAATTTCCGCTTGTTTTTGCGCTTCAGCTAAACTATTGCGGGTATTTTCTACAACTTCCGGTTCGGCACGGTTAACAAAATTAGAGTTATTCAAATTACGTTGTAACCCTTGAATTTCTTTTTCAACTTTTGCTAATTTTTTCTGTAATTTCGTTTGAAATGCAGCTAAATCAACCACCCCGGCTAAAGGCATTAATACCTGTACAGTTCCCACGACTCCCGCAATACTTTGTCCTTCATTTCCAGTTAACTTTTCTGTAATAGTTAACGCTTCAACTTTTCCTAACTCTTGAATATAGGTTTGTCCTTGTTTCAAAATTTTTTGTTCCTTGGTGCTTTCGCTTTGCAGAATAGCGTTAACCTTAACCTTGGGTTTAATATCCGCCTCCGCGCGTAAATTTCGGACGGTACGAATTGCCCCAATAATTAACTCAAAATCCACCTCTAGTTTCGGATCAATAATGCTGATAATTTCACTAGATTGCTCTTGATAAATTTCGGAATAAATGTTAGGAATTTCAAGGTTATTATCGGCTTTTGCACTCCCGATAAATTCCGTTTTCAACTCCTCTAAAATCTTCCCAAGTTCCTCCCGTTGGGACGCTTTTAGCAAATATCGATACACAAACCAACCCGAATATCCCATCCCAATTAGTTCAAAAATGGTAGAGACTAAGGGTAACTCGTTAAGGGCATTTAACGCCGCCACAAAACATTTAACCGTTAAAAAAGCAACGAAAAATAGACCCGTCAGAATTAGAGGTTTTTGATATTGTTTAAAGAAACCTCCTAAAACCTCCGGTAATTCAAACAAAATTGTGATGGATTGACCTAAAATTGAATCAGGATCATTAACAAACTTTCCTAACCGTTGCACTTCCAGGTCTAATACATTATCTTCTACCACCACCGGATAGGGTTGCAACGCTAAACAAGATTCTTCTCCCGTTTGCGTTAAACTATGCCAAATTTCTTCGGTAATATGGGGCATAAACGGGTGGAGAAGTTTTAAAATCCCTTCTAAAACATAAGCTAAAGTTTGTTGGGAAACCTGACGAGAGGCGTTATTTTCTCCTTGTAAACGGGGTTTAGCTAATTCAATATACCAATCACAAAAATCTCCCCAAATAAACTCATAAATGCCTTTAGCCGCTTCACCAATACCGTAATTATCCATATCCTCATGGGTTTGTTTTACGGTTTGGTTAAAGCGAGATAGAATCCATTTATCACTCAGTTCTAACTGATTAATATTTGGTTCTCCTAACTGTTTGGGAGATTTTCCGTCTAAATTCATCATCACAAACCGAGACGCATTCCAGAGTTTATTGGCAAAATTTCGAGAGGCTTCAACAGATGCAGATTCGTCGGTTTCTCGGTTATATTCTAAACGAATATCCTGCCCTGCTCCGATGACTTCTTTCATTAAGGTAAACCGCACCGCATCGGTTCCGTATTTATCGATCAGTAATAACGGATCAATACCGTTTCCGGCGGATTTTGACATTTTCTTGCCATTTTCATCCCGAATTAACCCGTGAATATATACGGTTTTGAAGGGCATTTTATCGGTAAAATATGCTCCCATCATCGTCATCCGGGCAACCCAGAAAAAGATAATATCAAAACCTGTTGATAGGGTACTGGTAGGATAATATTTGCTTAAATCTAAAGTTTCTTCCGGCCATCCCAAGGTAGAAAACGGCCATAAACCGGAGGAAAACCAAGTATCTAAAACATCAGGATCTTGTTCTAAAATAACAGTTTCTCCGAATTTGGCGATCGCTTTTTCCTGGGCTTCTGTTTCCGTTCTAGCTACTACAAACGGCGTATTATCGCTAATTTTACCGCCCGTTTCACTAACCGCATACCAAGCCGGAATTTGATGCCCCCACCACAATTGTCGAGAAATACACCAATCATCTAATTTAACTAGCCAATCTCGATAAACCTTAGTCCAACGGTCAGGAACAAAGACAGGAGAATCCTGTTGATCTAAACAATTTAACGCCTTATCTGCCAGGGGACGAATTTTAACAAACCATTGAGTTGATAATAGCGGTTCTACCGGAACTTTACCGCGATCGCTATAGGGAACCGTATGTTTATAGTCCTCAATTTTAACTAAAAATCCCTTATCTTTCAGGAATTGAATCAGATTTTTTCGGGCGACAAATCTATCCTGTCCGGCAAATGGCCCCGCGTTTTCATTTAACGAACCATCCTGATTCATAATATTAATCATCGGCAGTTGATGCCGTTGACCCATTTGAAAATCATTCGGATCATGGGCCGGAGTTACCTTAACACAACCCGTACCAAAATTCGGGTCAACAAAATCATCCCCAATAATCGGAATTTCCCGTTTAATAATCGGTAAAATTACTGTTTTCCCAATTAAATCTTTATAGCGAATATCATTAGGATTCACCGCTACCGCCGTATCCCCCAACATCGTTTCCGGTCGGGTGGTTGCTACTTCTACATAACCACTACCATCGGTTAAAGGATAGCGAAAATGCCACAAATTCCCATCAACTTCTTTATTTTCTACTTCTAAATCCGATACCGCCGATTGACTAGCCGGACACCAATTAACTAAATATTTTCCCCGATAAATTAACCCATCTTCATATAATCTAATAAAGGCTTCTAATACCGCTTTTGATAACCCTTCATCTAGGGTAAATCGTTCCCGTGTCCAGTCACAAGAAACCCCCAAACGTCGCAACTGATTAACAATTGTTCCGCCAGATTCTTGTTTCCATTCCCAAGCTCGTTGTAAAAATTTTTCTCGCCCTAAATCGTCGCGAGTTTTCCCTTCTGCTTTCAGTTGTCGTTCTAAAATCGTTTGGACTGCAATACTGGCGTGATCCATCCCCGGCAAATACAGCGCGTTATAACCCTTCATCCGATGATACCGAATCAGAGCATCAATTAGGGAATTATTAACAGCATGACCGATATGGAGATTTCCCGTCACGTTGGGGGGGGGAATCATAATACAATAGGGTTCTCCGGGTTGGTTGGGGTCAGCTTTAAACACCTGATGAGCTTCCCAATACTGTTGCCATTTGGCCTCGGTACTAAAGGGTTCGTATTTCGTGGCTTGGGTTGGGGTCGTTGCAGTCATGTTTCGACAAGTTGGGCAATTTTAGACAATCTTTTCTATTCTGCCATATTTGGGGTTGAGGGCTGCCCCCTAATCCTAGAAACGCTGAACAGTATAGGTTTTAGCGATATCAAAAAAAAGTTTTAAAAAGGGGTTGACATTCCCAGAAAAAGCGAGTAGATTAGTAAGTTGTGAGAGGCAAGCAAAACACAAACGGCTGCAAACCTCAAACCCAGGTAAAAGTTTGTAGAGCTTTCCTGGTGCCTATGGCTCAGTGGAACCACTCCGATCCATCTCGAACTCGGAAGTGAAACGCTGATACGGCGAAGATACTTGGAGGGTAGCCTCCTGGGAAAATAGCTCGGTGCCAGGTTAATAATCAAAAACCCCCTTCCAGTGATAAATCGGAAGGGTGTTTTTGTTTGTATAATAGTTTCTGCATAGATGATCGCCAATATTACTTGCAACAATGCACATAGGTTGGGTACTTTGAAAAATAACAAACTTTTAAGTTATGAAGATTATTTCACTTCGACTAAAAAATAATTTTTTGGGTTGGGATTTTGATGAAATCAAATTTTCCTCAAATTTAACCCTTTTTGTAGGCGTATCAGGTGCAGGAAAAACCCAAATCTTGCGTGCAATTATTGATTTAAGACGTATTGCAAATGGACAAGCTATAAATGGGTTGGAATGGAAAATCATATTTTCTACTGTAAAAGGAACCCTGGTCTTCGCCTTAGAATACATGAAAAACCTTTATACTCTCTGAAAGGTAAATACAAAACTTTAGAGAGTATAGTCAATAGTGAGGAAGATATTAGAACTAAACTATATCTGACTTATGAAAATCAGCTAGATATTTTTGATCAAATTAGAGAAAGATTTATTGATGTTTTTCCACAAATCGAAGATATAAAAGTTGAACCGCTTAAAACACTAGATAATAAAATGTTTTCCTTAAGTTAAGCTATTTCCTATTCTTGATTAAATTGGGGTGGAAAAACAAATTTTTGATTTTGATCAATAGAATAATCTGTAGCAGAATTCATCAGTTGATTTACCCTTTCATTCGCTTCAAAACCAGGCTGTTTTAGGGTTGAAGATTGATTAATAGTTGAGAGTGTAACCTGAGTTTTTTTAACGGCTTCTGCGAGAGGTTCTAATTTTTCCGACATTGATTTTTGTCTTTCTAAACTTTGAGTTGAGTTAAATAATCTCCCCAAACCATTAATTAAGTTTTTCAGGTTATTTTGTAATTGTTCATCCCCGGTTACTTGGTTAACATCTTCACTAATTTTTTGAATAGTTTGTAGTGTATTTCTGGTTGAATTTAAAGTTTGTTGAATGAGGATTAAATTTTCAGGGTCACTGACTCCCTTTGATAAATCTCTGAGGTTAGCTGATGTGGCTTCTGCATTAGCTGAGGCGGCTTCCAAATTTTTAATAATATTAGCCTGTTCTAATTGAGTCATGATCGGGGTTAGACTTCCGACTAAAACACTGAGTTCCTTGGTGGTTTGATTAATATTTTCTAAAGTAGAAATTAAACTAGATCGATTATTCGCTAATAATCCACTAAATTGATTACTAAGAGCGCTAACTTGATTCGCCGCCTGACTGATAGAATTGGCAGAATTAACAGTAGCTTTAGTGACTTCTTCTGTATCTCTTTGAACACCAGTTGAAAGATTGGTTATTTCTGAAGTCAAAGCATTAACTCCTTGACTAACTGATTGATTTAAACCAATGATTCCAGTATCTACAGACCCATTTAATTGCCTAATTTCTGACTCAGTAGTGGCTAAAAAATCCGATATTTTCCCACTTAAATTGATGGCTTCTTGTGCGGCACTAGAACTGGTTTTGGCGGCGGCATTTAGGTTAGCAAATAACTCTGGATTTCCATAGATTTCTGCAAATTGATATAAACTGCCAATTAGTTTCATAATATCAATTCCTAGCTCTCCAGGAATGCGAGTATTATTACAAAGAATAGTTTCAGGACAATCGGGACTAAGCGGATCTGCATCTGCGAAGTTTTGAGAAAATTTTTCCTTGGGAATAATATCAATATATCCTTCATTTAATAAACCAATTTGGTTAGATTGAATGATCACATTGCGAGGAATAATAAAACTACTCGGTGTAATTTCTAAAATGGCATCAACAGCATTTAAGGATGCTTTAAGTTGAACCAATCGACCCACTTTAACCCCTCGATATCTGACAACTGTTCCGATTTGTAATGCAGACGCATCAGAAAATTCTGCAATAATTGTGTAACTACGACTTCCTAAACTAATATTTTTCAGCCATAAAACTACGGCTCCGAGTAAACCCAATCCCAACAAAATTAATAAACCCACAGAACCTTCCCGAATAGCTCGCGATCGCATAGTTTTCTCTCTCACAATTAGGGTAAACTTTTAACATCATAAATCTGGTATTTCCCTCTAACTTAACTGGACAACAATTTGATTTTCTAAAAGCAGTTTATCGGTTAATAAGTCTTCAACCGTAATTCTTAAAAATCGTTTTTCATCTACTTGAAATAAGACTTTAATCCGATCACTTCCTGGGTTTCCTAGAGGGGCTAATTGAGCAATGGTGCGACCGCCTGGGGTATCATTTAAAGATTGAACAATTTGGCTTTGATCTAAACGACGAGTGACCAAACGATCGCCATCAAAATAAACCTCTGTTCCTCCGGTTTTATCCCCCAATTCTCCTAAAATCAATTCAATACTGGGTTGATTTTCCAAAGATGCACCCAACATTAATTCTATGGGTGTCGTCATCGGATAGGGTTGACCTGATCTTATAATTGAATGCCAACTATGGCAATTATCCCGACGATTCCAATAGCGAACCCCATAACTATGATATAAAAAATCTTCTATTTTTGTCCCTTGATTTAGTTGTAAAGCACCATGGGAAATCGCCTCAAAAGGTTTTTTACGGCGAATTTTATCATTCTCAAAATATTGCTGAATCCAAGTTTGTACCGATGGAATTTGAGCACTTCCTCCCACTAATAAAACAGCATTGATATCAGAAACTTCAATTCCTTGACGGCGAGCTTGTTGGAAAACTTTACCAATAGAATCATCTAAGGTTTCAAAAAAACTAGCATTAGTAAGAATAGTTTCAAACTGGTTCCGCGTTAAGGTTAATTCATAACTATCTAAGGTTTGGTCATCAAAATAAACTTCTGTCGCTTGAGTTTGTAAAGATAATTGAATTTTTAAACGTTCAGCTAAACGATTAGTTAGGCTATTTTTGGGTAAACCTTGGGTTTTAGTAAAGTAATCTAATAACCAATTATCAATATCAGAACCCCCTAAATTTTGCCCCGCTTTCGCTAAAACTCTAGCAGTTTGTACCCGTTGTCCTGATGATTCTGTAAAGGATTTTTGCCCCCATTTTAAAATAAAACCTAACGGTTTTTTATTGTTATTTGCTTCTAAACGAACTAGGGAGAGATCTAACGTTCCTCCACCTAAATCAATTACCAGCAAAAGCTCTTGATCTGCTAATCCATAACCTAAAGCAGCCGCCGTGGGTTCATCTAACAGTTTTACCTGTTCTACATCAAGAGATTCAGATACTTTTCCAAGCCAATAACGATAGGATTCAAAGCTGTCAACTGGAACGGTAAATACCAAAGAATCAACCTCCATAGGTATTTGACGAATAGCATTCACAATTCCTCTTAAAAACAATTCTCCCACTCGTTCAAAGCTAATAATTTGACCATCAATTTCGGGTAAAAATCCCTGAATATTACTCCCAATTCCCCGTTTAAAATTCTTGAAAAAACGAGGATTATTACTAATATCATATCCTCCATCTCGTACTTGTTGACCCAATAAAATATCCGGTTGACTCGCATCTTTTAAATAAACTAAACTCGGAATTAGGGGAGGATTTTGGCTGGAAATTTGAGATAAATTAGGCAGTTTTAAGGTTTCGGGTTTTTGTGTCGCCGAATTCCAACGGGAAATCACTGTATTACTGGTTCCAAAATCAATCGAAATAGTCATTTTTCTAAATATTTTATAATAGAAATAATTAAGAGTTTGCTTCTTTTTCTAAGATTAACGTAACCGGGCCATCATTTTCGATTGAAACTTGCATCATGGCGCCAAATTTCCCTGTTTCTACTTTTAAACCACTCAAACGCAATTGTTCAACAAACTGTTGATAAAGCTTTTCAGCCGTTGCTGGAGGTGCTGAACGATCAAAGGACGGACGCCGACCCTTGCGACAGTCCCCATAGAGAGTAAATTGACTTACCACTAATAATTCACCTTGAATTTCTTGAATGGATTTTTCCCATTTTCCAGTGTTGGTTTGGGGATCGGAAAATAATCTTAATTCTAAGCATTTTCGCACCATCCAATTAATTTCTATTTCGGTATCTGTTTGAGCAATTCCTACTAATAGGTTGAGTCCTCTCCCAATTTGACCGATGATTTCACCTCCGACAGTAACTTGAGACGCATTAACTCGTTGAACAATTACCCGCATATCAGTAATCAGTAATCAGTTATTAGTCATCAGTTAATAGTAGGGTGCGTATTATCAGTACACGCACCATTACTATTGTTCACCTATTAACTAATATTTTATTTCCCAAATCCTTTTCCACGACTGGTAGAGGGAAGACATAAACAATGATTGAGTTGAGATCGTAGAATTTCATGATCTAATTCCTGACCAATTAAAACTAACTGGGTTTTGGGTTCGGTTTTCCACTCATCATCATCAATTGAAAACCGTTTTCCACTCAGATGAAAAATATGACGTTTGGGACTTTCATCAAACCATAAAATTCCTTTGGCTCGAAACACACTTGCGGGAAGTTGGTTATCCAAAAAGTATTGAAATTTTCTTAAAGAAAGGGGTTGATCACTTTGGAAAGAAAGGGAGGTAAAACCATCATTTTCTAAGTGATTAGAATGGTGGTGATGATCATGATCATGATCGTGCTCACAATCTGGATCACAGACATGATCATCATGGTCATGGTCGTGATCATGTTTGTGCTCATGATGGTCATGTTCATGGGATTGATCATCAAAATATTGATCGGATTGGAATAATCCAACACTCAGAATTAAAGGTAAGGAAACTTGAGAGTTAGTGGTGCGTAAAATTCGGGCATCTTTTTTCATATCCCGAATTCTGACTTCCAATAAATCTACCTCGGCTTCATCGACTAAATCGGTTTTATTTAAAACAATAATATCCCCATAGACAATCTGACTATTGGCGGCTTGACTATTGAATAAATCCAAACTAAAATTAGCACAATCTACTAATGTTACAATGGAATCTAAACGAGTCATATCCCTTAATTCTGTACTTAAAAAAGTCAGAGCGACCGGAAGCGGATCGGCGAGTCCGGTGGTTTCTACCACCATATAATCCACTTTTTCAGGACGTTCTAAAACCTTATAAACCGCATTAACTAAATCTTCATTAATGGTGCAACAAACGCAGCCATTACTTAACTCAACCATTGTATTATCTTCATCGGTATTGATAATCAATTCATTATCAATTCCAATTTCACCAAATTCATTCACCAGGACGGCGGTTTTGATTCCCTGCTGATTGGATAAAATATGATTCAGCAGGGTGGTTTTCCCACTTCCTAGGAATCCTGTAATAATGGTGACAGGCATTCCCCGCTTGGGGTCATCCATGGTTAATTCTGTCTTAGGTGTGACGGTGGACTGCATAGGGGTACTACCAAAAACGTCAAAAATTTAACTGGTAATTTTCAGTGTATCCTATTCTTTCCCAGATGACAATTTTAGAATTAAAGATTGTGGAATAAAACCTTTAATAATTGCTCAACAACAATTTTCCAGGTAAATCTTTTTGAGACAAAATCAGGCCCGATTTTTTGGAGGAATTGATAAAGGGTTTCTTTTTGAATTACCATTTCCATTAACTGTAATAAATGTTCCTGATCCGGTTCTAAAAAGAATCGAGTTTCTCCTGTTTTTAAAGTCATTTTCTCAAATTTACTTCTGATTTTATAGACTAATTTTTCATCGGTAAAATCATCCGTTGGCCCCCCGTCGGTACAGATAACGGGAATACCAGAAGCCATCGCTTCTAACACCGGAAGATTAAACCCTTCGGCGGCATAAGGAGACACATAAGCATCGGCGGCTTGATACAATTGTGCCATTTCTAAGGATGATAAGTTATTACCAATATAAACCATTCGAGAGGAAATCCGTTGTATTTCTGTCTCGTTTAATGTGTCTTTTGTAGCTTGTTTGAGATAGTCTTTAGAAGGAAAAATTGCATCTCTCCCTTTTAAAACTAATCGGGCTTGGGGATATTTTTCTGTAATTTGAGCAAAGGCTTTTAAAATCCGATCAATTCCCTGACGTTCATTCCACATTACCCCAATATTCAGGAAGATAAAACCATCATTCCAGCCAAATTTTTTTCTTAATTCCTGTCGTTTTTCTTCGGGTAAAGGATGATAAATATTAGGGTCAATTCCTAAAGGAATTACCACTACTCGTTCAGGAACAGCGCCACTGCGAATAAATCCTTCCCTCGACCAATGGGAGGAGGTAATAATTAAGGTATCAGAATTCCGATGAGCTTCTCTAAAACATTCAATTTTCATACCATTTAAAATAGAACGTGGCACAATTCCCCATTCTGTACAGCCAAAAATAGCGGTTTTTTTACTAGATGAAGCTGTTAAATTAAACGGACAATAAACCCGCAGGGTAACATCCACTTGTTCCTCGGTTTTAGGAACAGTAATTTGGTCTAATATATTTTCAGCTTCGATACTTAATAAATGTTTGCTAGGTTTCCAGTCTGAGGTAACATATTTAATATCTTTATGAAAAACTTTTAAAGCTGGATATTTAACCATTTCTAACAGTTGATAACTGTTAATAAAGGAATAGGAATGGGGAATATCTCGCCATCCTTCGACAATAATACTATGGGAATCAGATAAACAAACAGAATCTTTAATTATGGGATTTGCCCAGGATATTGCTGTTTGATCTTGGCAAACTTCTAAGAGTTGATCAACGGTATGTTTCCAGGTATAATGTTGATTAATCCATTCGGGCGCAGTTTTTCTAGCCTGTTCTCGCCAGGTAGAATTATCTATTACCTCTTGCATTAATTCTGCCAGATGTTTCCAATTTGGATGCAGAAAGAATTGACTTTGATTTTGAATAATTCGAGTTTTAAATCGAGTATCTATTTTTAAGTTAAACTCTGGATTAATAATTTCTTCTGTGGCTCCTCCAGAAGCATAAATAATCGGTAGTCCCGATGCTGCTGCTTCTAATACTGATAAATTAAAAGCAGTGGCAATATCCACCGCTAAATAAGCATCGGAAATTTGGTATAATTGGGCTAGGGATGCACAGGATAGGGTTTGATTAAAATAGGCAACTCGCTGTTTAACTTTAGTAACTTCTTCCTCGGTTAATACTTGTTGACTAGCACTGGTTAACCACTGGTTAGAGTCATGAAAAAAATCCGATCCTTTTAAGACTAATCGCGCCTGGGGATATCGTTCTATAATACGAGAAAAAGCTTTTAAAATGGGTTTAATTCCATCTTGATCCTGTAAACTTCCAACATGGAAAAATATAAAATAATCTTCCCATCCCCATTGTTTTCTAAGTCTATTTCTTTCGGTTTCATCTAAGGGATAATAAATTTTAGGATCAACACCCCAAGGAATAACCTTTATTTGTTCAGGATTTAGACCACTGCGGATCAGTCCTTCCCGTGACCATTGGGAGGGCGTAATCATAGTAACATCGGGATTAATTATTTGATTTTTTAAGTGAAATAGGGGTTTAAGTTGTGGCGAAGAATCAATTAAAATTCCCCAAGGAGCAGTGGTATAGATCAGGGTTTTTTGACTTTGAGATGAGTTAAAATTAAAGGGTTGATAGAGACGGATAGTAACATCAGCAGGGGGATTAATTGCTTGAGTAATTTGTTGTAACTGGGTTTCTAATGGAGGTGGGAATAATCCGTTTAAATGTTTCCACTGGGGTTTTAAACCGGGAATATCTTGATGGGTTATTTCTAATTGCGATCGCTTTAACAGTTCCAAAAGTTGGAATTGATTGGTGATACTATAAGCATGGGGGATAAAACGCCAACCTTCAACATGAATTTTCATAGATATTTTTTTCCTTAAATATAAATTAATGAATAATTTCTCTTGACGAATGTTCCCTTAATGATTAAAATAAATCAAGGCAGCAAATAGAATTAAAACATAGTTTTCGATCATGATCAACCCCTGAGACTAACTTACTGAAAATCTATGAAATCTGAACGACGTATTTCATTTTCCCTCTCTAGTCTGCTGCTGATTTTAGCATCTGTATTTCTACTGATTCTGCTCTGGCAAATTCGAGGTTTAATCGTTCTATTAATGATTTCTGTGGTTTTAGCCGCTTCTATTGTTCCTATTGTTAATTTGGCAGAAACAAAACAGGTTCCTCGATATTAGTTGAAAATCTGTATCTACAACCCAAACTAATCGCCGAACAACAAGAGGAAAGTTCTGCCCCGGGTGATGAGGTATCCTCCAGAAACTAATTTTTCAATTTTGATGACTTACCAATTCCAGAGGCTAAACTAGATCCGTTGCCCCAAAAAACATTGGGAAAACTAGCCCCCCTAGCTCTGTTTCCCCTGACTGCATCCCGATTTCTTCAACCCCGAAATTCTATGCACTACGCGCTCCAACGCCAACTCAAACGTCTGAGCCTTGATCAACAAACTCCTCCGGTTGATCTCGCTACATGGCAAGAATTTCTGGAAGTCGTTAACCACAGCTACAATAAAGCGGATCGAGAACGAAATTTAATCGACCGCTCCCTTACCATGTCTTCCCGGGAAATGTTGGAGTTATATAACCAACAAACTCAAGAATCAGAAGCTCGTTTACAAGCAGAAAGGGATCGAGCTAAATCCGTAATTAGTTCCCTCGGCGCGGGGTTATGTATTTTAAATCCCCAGGGCGGTTTGTTATCAATGAATCCTGAAGCGGAAAGGCTACTAGGATGGTCGGAAGTTGAATTAGTCGGGAACCCGATTTTAGAGTGGATTGGAGGGCGATCGCAATTATCCTTAGATGGGTTTCAACAGCTTACCGAATCCGCCTCCACCCCCGCAGAGTTAACCTCTTTCCTAGAACCGATCAAATCCAGTGACGATCAGTTTCTCTGCGCCGATGGCAGTATTTTACCCGTTTCCTATGTATTAACTCCGATTTTAGAGAAAAACACCTTTGTAGCAGCCGTCTTAGTGTTTTTAGACATTACCGAACGCAAACAAGCTCAGTTAGAAGCCGAACGTTCGATCTCTCTCCTACGCGCCACTTTTGATTCCACCGATGCCGGAATTTTAGCCGTTGATCGCACGGGAAAAATCTTAAATTTTAATCAGAAATTTGTGGAAATGTGGCAAGTTCCCACCACCCTATTCAAGCCTCCCCACGATCAATCCGCCCTAGCCTTTGTGTTAAGACAATTAAAAGATCCGCCTCGATTTCTAAAAACGGTCATGCAGCTTTCTTCTGAACCGCAAACACCAACTTATGATGTGGTAGAATTCAAAGACGGCAGAGTTTTTGAGCTATATTCCCATCCTTCCCAAATGGGAGAAAAATTAGTTGGGCGAGTCTGGAGTTTTCGAGATATTACCCAAAGAAAACGAGTCGAAAAAGCCCTACAATATCGGGTAGAATTTGAACAATTAATTACTAATTTATCGACTCACTTTATTAGTTTAACCACCGATGGGATTGAAAATGGTATTCAACAGGCTTTAGAACGAATTAGTATCTTTATTGAGGTAGAACAAAGCTATTTATATTTATTCGCCGATCAGGAAATCCAGATGAATTCGGTTTATCAGTGGTTAGCGAGTAAAAGTCCAAATCTTGGCCTACAAGAAAACGCAAGATTAACCGATTTATTAAAGAAAATATTACCCTCAAAACTCTACCTTTTTGATATTCCTTGGTTAGAAAAACAACTCAACCGCTATGAAAATATTTATCTAGCGATTCAAGATTTACCCCCAGAAGCACTAAAGGATTTAGAATATTTACGACAATTTCATCAAAGTTTAGAATTATCATCTTATTGCGAAACCGATACTTTACCTGCAATTGCATCCATTATTCTAGTTCCGTTAGTCTGTCGTCGCGCCCTGGTAGGTTTTCTGCGATTTGATTCTATCTATTCTAGTTATACCTGGTCATCGGATAATATTGCCCTATTAAAAATGGTAGGAGAAATGTTTTCTAATGCCATTGAACGCAAACAAACCGAAGAATTTTTACGACAAACTGAAGCCAAATATCGCAGTATTTTTGAAAATGCCGCCGAGGGAATTTGTCAAACCACTCCAGAAGGGAAATACCTGAGTGCTAACCCGGCATTGGCAAGAATTTTAGGCTACAATTCCCCAGAGGATTTATTACAAACCATCACAGATATTGATCGTCAATTATATATTAATCCTCACCGTCGAACCGAATTTATCACAGCAATTCAAAACAATAATTCCGTATCCAGGTTTGAATCCCAGGTTTATCGCCGAGATGGAAGTATTATTTGGATCTCAGAAAATGCCAGGGCTGTTCGAGATCAAACCGGACAACTACTCTGTTTTGAAGGCACAATCGAAGATATTACCGAAAGTAAACAAGCCGCAGAAGCCCTGAAACAAGCCAAGGAAGCCGCCGTTGCCGCCAACCGAGCTAAAAGTAGCTTTTTAGCCAATATGAGTCACGAACTCCGCACTCCTTTAAATGCGATTATTGGCTATAGTGAGATTTTGGCAGAAGAAGCCGGAGACTCAGGATATGAAGATATTGTTCCTGATTTAGAACGAATTCGCACGGCTGGACGTAACTTACTATCTTTGATTAATGATATTTTGGATATTTCTAAAATAGAAGCGGGGCGGATGGATTTGTATTTGGAAACCTTTGAGATTCCCATGTTAATTGAAAGTGTCGTCGCCACGGCTCAACCGCTTGTAGATCAAAATAGAAACACATTGGACATTCACTATGCCCCCAATACCCCCAGCACCATGCTCGCCGATTTAACTAAAGTTCGACAGGTCTTATTGAACCTGATTAGTAATGCGGCTAAATTCACCTCAGCAGGCCAAATTACCCTCGATATTTGTCTAGCCCAAACCCTACCCTGGGAAGACGTTCACCCGCAAAATCTGACCGTCGATCCCAAATCAGGCTATATTGCTTTCCAAGTTCAAGATACCGGAATTGGCATTACTCCCGAACAACAAAAACAACTATTTGAACCCTTCACCCAAGGAGACGCCTCAACCACTCGCCGTTATGGGGGAACGGGATTAGGACTAACGATCAGTCAACGCTTTTGTCAAATGATGCAGGGTTCGATTAGCGTTAATAGTGAACTATCCAAGGGTTCCACCTTTACCGTCTATTTGCCCCTCTGGGTTCAATCCCTATTCCCAGAAGCGGAATTGGAATCCGAACCCGAGGAACCTTTGGCAGAACCGGATTTAATCTGGGTTGAACCTACCTTGACAGTTAATAGTTCATCGGCAACGATCTTAGTCATTGATGATGATCCCGATACCCGGAATTTAATCGAGCGATCGCTAATCGAGCACCGAATGCGGGTAGAAACCGCAGCTACAGGAGAAGAAGGACTTCAGCGTGTCCAAGAATTGCGTCCCGATGCCGTGATTTTAGATATAATCCTGCCAAAAATGAGCGGTTGGGCGGTATTATCAACATTAAAAGCCGATCCTAATCTAGCTGAGATTCCAGTGATCGTGTTATCGTTCATCAGCAATAAAAACCGAGGGTTTGCCTTAGGTGCATCGGACTATCTAACAAAACCTTTTGATGGGAAGCGTCTGGCTACTTTACTAAGTAAGTATCAACCTGATCGGAAACCGGATATTCTGCCCCTAGCTAATCACATTTTAGTTGTTGAAGATGATCCTATAATCCGACAAATGTTACGCGGATTATTACAGCGACAGGGTTGGATAGTTCAAGAGGCGGCCGATGGTGAAGTCGCTTTGCAATTGATCCAACAGTCCGCTCCCAGACTAATTCTGCTGGACTTAGTTCTTCCCCGAAAAAGTGGTTTTGAGTTGATCCACGACCTTCAAAAAGCTGAACAGTGGGCGCATATCCCAGTTATCGTAATTACGGCTGCGGAATTAACCCCCACAGAATGGATGCAATTGCGGGGATATGTGGAGCAAATTCTTCAGAAAGGCAGTTATAGCGGTGAAGATCTTTTGAAAGAAATTCATACGTTGTTGAATGCCAGCTTGAAACAGTTTCCATTAAATTCTAAATCGTGAAAATTCTAAGCCTAAACTATTAATGTTGAGATCAGATCATGGTAAAGATTTTATTAGTTGAAGATAATGAAATGAATCGGGATATGCTCAAACGACGCCTATTCCGCAAGGGATATGAGGTATTTATTGCCGTGGATGGGGCTGAGGGTGTGGAACTGGCCCATTCAAAAATGCCCGATCTGATCCTGATGGATATGAGTTTACCCGTGATGGATGGATGGGAAGCTACCCGACAAATTAAAGCCGATCCAAAAACCAAAGCCATTCCCGTAATTGCGTTAACGGCCCATGCTATGGCGGGCGATCGGGAAAAATGTTTGGCCGCCGGGTGCAATGATTACGATACAAAACCCGTAGAATTTTCCCGTCTATTGGACAAAATAGAAGTCTGTTTAAAGAAAGCCACCGCACCCTAATCAGTTATCAGTAAACAGTCAACAGTCAACAGTTATCAGCCAAGAGAAACTATAAATCTCTACTCTTAACTCTTACGGAAATATTGTAGAATCTGCTGAAAGCGATCTCAATTTTTATCTGAGCAACTGATTTAATGAAAACCTTAGCTGGGGGCCTGGTACTTGTTGTTACTATCCCAAAACGACAGTAGGAGCCACGAATAAGAGATGGAAGCTCAACCCGATCGCGTACTAATTGTTGATGATAATGAGGTTAACCGTGACCTCCTGGCTAAAAGACTCCAGCGCCAAGGTTACGGCGTGACTGTGGTTTCTAATGGCTTTGAAGCCCTGGAAATGATGGCATCAATGTCCCTGGACTTGGTGTTACTGGATATTATGATGCCTCAAATGAATGGCTATCAAGTCTTGGAAACTTTGAAAGCTGATCCCGCCCTGCGTCATATTCCCGTGGTGATGATTTCGGCGGTTAATGATATTGATAGTATTGTTCGTTGTATTGAATTAGGGGCCGAAGATTATTTATCTAAACCCTTTAATCCGGTTTTATTAAAAGCTAGAATTAATGCCTGTTTAGAAAAAAAACGCTTACGGGATCAAGAACAAGCCTATTTAAAAAAGTTAGCTGAAGAACAGGAAAAATCGGAACGATTATTATTAAATATTTTACCCGAAGCGATCGCCCAACGCCTAAAACAGGGAGAAAGCACCATTGCCGATAGTTTCGCCGATGTCACGGTTTTATTTTCAGATATTGTTAATTTTACTAAATTATCCGCTAATTTATCCCCGGCTCAATTAGTGGAAGTTCTCAACGAAATTTTTTCGGCTTTTGACGAATTAGCGGAAAAATATGGCTTAGAAAAAATTAAAACTATCGGAGATGCTTATATGGTAGTTGGGGGACTCCCTACTCCCCGTCCTGACCATGCAGAAGCGATCGCTAATATGGCCTTAGATATGCAAAGCATTATCGGTCAATTTCGTCTCGAAGGCAATGAACCTGTACAAATGCGAACCGGAATTAATATCGGGGCGGTAGAAGCGGGAGTTATTGGTACCAAGAAGTTTACCTATGACCTTTGGGGAGATACGGTAAATACCGCTAACCGCATGGAGTCCCATGGCGTCGCAGGCAAAATTCAAGTAACAGAAACTACCTACCAACGTTTAAAAGATAAATACATTTTTGAGGAGCGCGGCATCATTGAAATTAAAGGCAAAGGCGAAATGTTCACCTATTTCCTCATCGCCCGAAAAGATTGAATTGGGTAATTACGAATTACGAATGGGTAATGGGGATCGCGGATTTAAGAGAATTTCACGGATTTTAATCTGTGTTAATCTGCTTAAATCCTTCGTCGTAAAATAGTTAAACTTAATCCAAATAATCCTAAAGATAGAGATACGGCGATCGCTGTGACTAAAATTAAAGGTTGGGTAGTTTGGCGAACTGCGATCGCACAAAGTGCCCACATAATCACAAAAGGATAGGCAATTTCATTCCGTTCAATAATTAAAATAGACGCTACAGTTCCAGCAATTACTAATAAAATTGCTGTCCATAATTCCGGTGAAATTCCCCCGCCTTTCCATTGCCAATTTTCCAAGACTAAAGCGACATTCACAATGGTTGCGACACTAATCCAACCTAAATAAATACTAATCGGAAGATCAACATACCAGCGTTCTTGTTTAGAGACTTTAACCCTACCAATATTTAATCTTAAATAAGCCACAATTAAAGAATTTAAAATGGCTATCATTGCCCCCAGGGACAAAAAAAACATCTGATATTGAAATAAAAATACCCAAATTATTTGGGCAATACTGGCTAAAACCAAGGCAAAACCTAACTTCTCTAATCGCGGATTTTCCTGGTTTTGAGGTAAAAATTGATATAGGGCAAAACCGAATAATCCTAGATAAATTAAGCCCCAGATAGCAAAGGCATAATTAGCCGGAATAATTTTAACATCTCTAAAAACTGTATTAGAAATTTCTCCAATAGTTAAACCATTAAAGGGAGCTAAGTTCGCTAATACATTAATTCCAAATGCGGCGATAATCGCCATTAAATTTGCCCATTGTCTGAGGGAGTTAAGATGAGAGTCCTGAGAATTAGTCTGCATGGGTCTACTAATTAGGTAATTGGTAATTGGTAATTGGTAATTGGTAATTGGTAATTGGTAATTGGTAATTGGTAATTGGTAATTGGTAATTGGTAATAGAAAGAGTTTGCCTTCCGTGTTCTGGTGTTCCCTCCCCCCTAGCCCCCGTGCACGGGGGGTTTGGGGGGCTGTTCCGGTGTTCCCTGTTCCCTACTAAAAAAAAATCCACCAGACACGATCAATTGCATCTGGTGTATCTATTTTAATCGGTAGAAACCGTCATTCGTTGAATCCTATTCAACGCCCTGGGACACCGAAGGACGAGGAACCACCCGACGATTTAATTTCGGTTTAGAAGACGGGAGTGGCATTTCTTCTTCCTCAGCCGGGAATTCGGAATCTAACCAACTGGGGCGAGTTTGATCGTAGGCCAGTTGTAAAGCCGCCGCGGCGATCGCCTGGGGATCGTATTCCTCACTCAATTGGGCCACAATCGGTAAGAAAGAGGCAACTCGTTCACCCGTTAAGGCTTCCTGCACTCGTCCTTGAAGTCGTTCAATATAACGGCCTTCAATTTGCGATCGCTTAGGAACTGACAACACCGTAAAGTTATGATTCAAATGGCGCTCAATTAACCGCAGTTTCCGGCGATCAATCGGTTGAATCAGGGTAATCGCAATTCCTTCGCGTCCGGCGCGACCTGTACGACCAATCCGGTGAACATAACTCTCCGCGTTATCTGGTAAATCGTAGTTAATCACGTGACTGAGATGATCCACATCTAAGCCCCGGGCAGCGATATCCGTGGCCACGATCCAACGCACCTGACGGCGACGGAATCGTTGCAACAGCCGTTCTCGTTGGGTTTGGTTCAAATTTCCATGATATTCGTCAACACTGTGACCTGCGGCTTGCAGGAAAGTGGTTAACTCCGCAGCAGCTTGTTTGGTGCGGACAAAAATAATCGCTGATTCTGGATCTTCTAATTCTAAAATCGGTTGCAACGCCCGGGCTTTTGACCACCCACGGGGAGCCATATAAGCACGCTGTTCAATGCGTTTGGGGGTAGCTTTGGGGTTTTCAGCTTTAATGGTGACTGGATTTTTGAGGAATTTCTTCACCAGTTTCCAAATCGAAGGCTCCATCGTAGCCGAGAAAAACGCCGTTTGCCGATCTTCAGCAACGGATTCCAGAATTTTTTCTACATCCTGAATAAAGCCCATGCTTAACATTTCATCGGCTTCATCCAACACTAACCACTTAATCCGGTCAAATTTCAGATTCCCCCGGTTGAGTAAATCTAAAATCCGTCCAGGTGTGCCAACAACAATCTGCACGCCCTGTTGTAACCGTTGGATTTGTCGTTCAATCGACTGACCGCCATAAACGGTTAAAATATACAAGCTGCGATCATCGGTCATTTTCCGAATCGCTTCTTTAACCTGCATGGCTAACTCCCGAGTTGGGGTCAGGATTAACGCTTGTACGCCCTTTGCACTTGTATCCAGTTGCTCCAGAATGGGCAATGAAAAGGCGGCTGTTTTGCCCGTCCCGGTTTGAGCCAGTCCCACCACGTCCCGTCCAGACAAAATATGGGGAATTGCTTCGACTTGAATGGTGGTTGGCTCGCTAAAGCCTATTGTTTCCAGATAACTAGCACGTTCTTCGGAAATTCCTAAGCTTGCAAAAGATGGACTCATTCATTCTCCTATCTATGTTTTTTTGCCCGGTTCCTGACCTTGCCCTATTCATTTGAGACACTTTTACTACAATGCAGAGGTTTATTAGTTTTGCTATAACGCTTGACGCAGCTCTCTACAAACGTTGAGTTACGCTGTCTCTTGGGCATCTTGGAACCTTATTTACATTCCAAGGTCTTCAAAGTTCCTGAACTCACTTTTTGTCACAACCATTGAGGTTGTTTAGTCAATCAGACTCTTTATAGACCATCTCTCTCTAGGATAACGCTTAACATTCAGAAATATAACAACAAATTTCTTAAAATTTGCGGCGATTTCGGTGAAATGGCTTACCTGTAAGCTTTTAAGGGCTAACGTTTTATTCTAAGACGTAACCATAGAGATCATAAACATCAGCATCGGTGATTTGGACTTTCACCATTGAACCCAAACGAGCATCGCCTTCAATATAGATTAAGCCATCTACTTCTGGGGCGAAACGGGAAGAACGACCGATCAATTCTCCGGTTTGGGGATTTTGTTGTTCAATCAGAACATCCACCGCCTGGGCGATGGATTTTTGATTTTGCTTCAAGGAAATGGGTTGCTGTATCTCCATTAAGGCATCCCGACGGGCATCCATTATCCCTTGAGGCAGTTGATTCGGCAATTTATAAGCAGGGGTTCCTTCTTCGGGAGAAAAGGTAAACACGCCAACGTGATCAAACTCGTGGCGTTGCACAAATTCCCGCAGGTGTTCAAAATGTTCCTCAGTTTCTCCTGGGAAACCAACAATAAATGTGGTACGAAGCACCGCATCTGGTATAGCGGTTTTCAGCGTTTCGATAATCTGATCGTTGACTCGTCCCTGCCAAGGACGGTTCATTGCCCGTAACACATCGGGGTGTGAATGTTGTAGCGGTAAATCTAAATAGGGTAAAACGTTGGGGGTGTCTTGCATTGCTGCAATTACTTTTGGGGTTAACCCCGTTGGATACGCATAGTGCATCCGTATCCAGGGAATATCAACTTTTCCTAATGCCCTTAATAATTCTGCCAGTTTGGGTTCACCGTAGAGATCCAGTCCGTAGTTGGTCGTAATCTGAGAAATGAGAATTATTTCCTGAACCCCTTGCTCGGCTAATTGCTGGGCTTCAGTAACAATTGATTCTATAGTACGTGATCGTTGGTTTCCGCGCAAGTGGGGAATGATACAAAAAGCGCAACGATAGTCACAACCCTCTGCTACCCGCAGATAGGCAACTCCCTCGCTAGTGGTACGATAACGGGGGACGGTTTCATCGGCGATATAGGTGGGTTCGGCGGAAACTTCTTTAACTCGTTCTCCCTGTTCCACCCGTCTGATCACATCGACAATTTTATGATAATCTCCGGTTCCCACAACGGCAACGGCTTCGGGGAGTTCGTCTAACAGTTGTTCTTGGAAGTGCTGGGCCATGCACCCGGTAATCACAATTTTTTTTTTGGCATCGGCTAATTCTACCAGGGTGCGAACCGATTCTTCCCTGGCGGCTTCAATAAAACTACAGGTATTGACAATAACGTAATCCGCTAATTCTTCGTTAGAATCAACCTGATAACCTGCCTCTACCAATAAGCCCAAGATGTGTTCGGCATCAATGCGATTTTTTTCGCAACCGAGATGAGAGATCGCAATAGTTGGCTGTGTTGCCATTCTAATCAAATTCTGTATAAAGATTACACAACGAATCTTGGATTATATCATATATTTCAATCTTTGGTTAAAATCCGTAGGATGTGGCTATTCCCGCGCAGGCACCAACACTATCGCATTTTTGGTAATATAATCTCAAAAATCAGGAGAGTTTTTTATGTTCTTAAAGCGAATTTTATTACTGGGAACTATTTTATCTTTAGGGGTAATTTTCCCCACACCTGTCAAAGCAGAATCTACTCCCAAACCTGAATTAGAATTATCTCAACCATCTGTTTCTGAAAGTAAACGTCAACTGATCAGAGAATTAATAGAACTCACCGGAGGAGAAAAACTATTTAGACAGGTTAGCCAAATTACGACCGCCCAACTTCAACAAGAATTTACTGGGATTTTAGAATCTATTGTCCCAGAAAATTCGGGAATTTCCTCAGAAAAAAAGCAACAAATGATTAATCAAATTAACCAAGATATGAGTCGCATTCTCACCCAATATAATCAAAGATTAATGGAAAAACTTGATTTTAACCAAATTCTGGAAAAAGTTTATTATCCCCTGTATGATAAATTCTTTACAGAAAAAGATTTACAAACTATGATTGACTTTTATCAAACACCCACAGGCAAAAAAACCATTACTGTTATGCCTCAATTACTCCAAGAATCAATCCAACTATTCTCCCAAATTATTCAACCTCAAGCTACCCAAATTTTTAAAGAAATATTTCAACAAGAAATAGACCGTTTTAATTCAAAATAATTAATTTTTGATGGCTCAAAGTTTAATATTCTTTGTGCCTTAGTGCCTTTGTGTTTACCTCAAAAATCCTTCATGAAATCTAATCTTTTTTCCCTCTTAACTCACGGATTAATTGTCTCCTGTCAAGCGCCAATTGATTCTCCCCTACATGATCCCATTGTCATTGCAGCCATGGCTAAAGCCGCCGTTAACCAAGGAGCATTAGGGGTGAGAATAGATACCCCAGCCCATGTTGAAGCCGTGCGTAAATGGGTTTCTCAGCCTATTATTGGGTTATGGAAACAACAAATTCCAGGGTTTGATGTGTATATTACGCCACGATTTGAAGATGCCATTGCGATCGCTAACTCCGGGGCTGATATAATTGCGATTGATGCGACTTTGCGAGAACGTCCCCAAGGAGAAACCGTTAAGAATTTAATTGCTAAAATCCATCAAGAATTAGGCAAATTGGTGATGGCGGATGTGGATAGTTTAGAAGCAGCTATAGAAGCCGTAGAAGCGGGTGCAGACTGTGTAGGAACAACCTTATATGGTTATACAAAAGCCACCCAAAATCAATCTCCTCCGGGTTTTGATTTATTATCCCAAATGGTTAAACAATTGCAAGTTCCTGTAATTTGTGAAGGGGGAATTTCTTCACCGGAAATGGCTAGAAAAGCCTTAGATTTAGGAGCCCATGCTGTAGTTGTTGGTACAGCGATTACGGGAATTGACTTATTAGTTAAATCTTATCAATTAGAATTATCTAAAAATCTTTGATCTAATTTGGCTAATAATGCACCCAGGGTTTCAGCGAGAATACTGACTAAACGGTAAAATGCGATCGCACCCAATAAAATAGCAGGGGAAAATTGTTGACTCAATAGAGCTAAAATAGTGGCTTCAAACACCCCTAACCCTCCGGGTGCGCCCGGAATTAATAACCCCAATAACCAAGCAAAACTATAGGCTCCTAATAATATCGGAATTTGCTCAAAAGTTAGGGGAGTTAGGGCGAGTAAAGTCAACATAAAACCCGACCATCTTAATAAAACGAAACTTGCTCCTCCGAATAGGGGTTTGAGGGGATAATGATCTAATTGACAGGAGGCTTCCTGGGGAAAATCAGACAGTTGTTTTTTAAATTTTGAGGTTTCTAAATATTTCAGAATTGGGTTTAAAATCCGAGGATGGATCCCAATTCCTAAAGCAATTAAACCTAGAATTTGTATGACCAAATAGGAACTATGATAGCTGATTAATGCCAGTCCTAATGCTGCGAATGCCATGATTAAGGGTTCGAGTAATACACTTAATGCTGCCGCTTCTAGGGCAATACCATAGTCTTTCATCGCCATAATTCGCCCATAAAAGTGCCAAATATTCCCCGGTAAATATTTCGCAAGATTAGTAATTAAATAAAGCTGTAATCCCCAACGGGGTCTAATTATTTGCTTAAACTCTTTAACAATAATTAACCAGACAAAGGCTGACCAAATATGGGCGCAAAGGGTAATAATCAGAGCTAATCCGAGATAGAGCCATCCCGTTGAACTAATATCAATTTCTGAAATTTCTTGCCAATGCTTTCTAAAATTTGCCGCCAAGAAAAATAATGTTCCTCCTAGGACTATCCATCGTAAATAAGGTTTAAGGAAGCGGAGGAGACCGATCGCAAATTTCATTAAACGCCCTAAAAATTTAGATTTTGTATCAGCTTTTAAAGGCTGAATTTTAAGTTTTATAGGTGGCATTGTCAAGTTCTGGTGATTAATAGACTTCCCCCATAAGGTATAATCTAGCCAGAAATCACCACAAGCAGGAAAAGGTAACTTAAGTATGGCACCAAAATCTGTATCTCCGGTTGTACTGATTATCTTGGACGGATGGGGTTATCGTGAACAAGCCGACGGAAATGCCATAGCCGTTGCCAATACCCCGGTGATGGATAGTCTATGGATGGCTTACCCCCGAACTTTAATTCGCACCTCTGGGAAAGCCGTGGGCTTACCCGTGGGGCAAATGGGAAATTCAGAAGTGGGTCATTTGAATATTGGTGCGGGGCGCGTTGTTCCCCAAGAATTAGTTAGAATTTCCGATGCGGTTGAAGATGGCACAATTCAAAATAACCCGGCATTGTTAAAAGTCTGTCAAGATGTTTTAGATAAAAACGGCAAGTTACACTTGATGGGTTTATGTTCTGATGGTGGTGTTCACTCCCATTTAGATCATTTATACGGACTTTTAAACTTAGCAAAAGCTAAAAATATTAGAGATGTTTGTGTTCATGCCATTATGGATGGTCGAGACACTAATCCTAAAGATGGAATTAAATATATTAAGCAACTTCAAGAACAAATTGATGCTATTGGTATCGGTCGAATTGTAACAATTAGTGGCCGTTATTATGCCATGGATCGAGACAAACGATGGGATCGAGTTAAACAAGCTTATGATGTCATAATTACCGATGGCGAAGGTAATGGATTATCCGCCGCCGATGTGATGTTATCTTCCTATTCTGAAGGCATAAACGATGAGTTTGTGGTGCCCTGTAGAATCGCGCCTGGGTCGGTGGAAGCCGGGGATGGGGTGATTTTCTTTAACTTCCGTCCTGACCGGGCAAGGGAGTTAACTCAGGTGTTTATTGATGCTAATTTTAAGGATTTTGAACGTTCCTATATTCAGCCCCTGAGCTTTGTAACTTTAACTCAATATGACTCTCATTTTCCCGTATTAGTAGCTTTTGAACCCCAAAATCTAAATAATATTCTCGGACAAGTTATCGCCGAACACGGGTTAAAACAATTACGCACGGCGGAAACCGAAAAATATGCCCATGTCACCTATTTTTTTAATGGCGGTTTGGAACAACCCTATCCGGGGGAAGACCGAGAATTAATTCCCAGTCCCTCCGTTGCTACATACAATTTACAACCGGAAATGTCGGCCGAAGCTGTAACAGATGTGGCAATTGAAGGTATTGAAAAGGGCATTTACTCCCTAATTGTAATTAATTACGCTAATCCTGATATGGTCGGACATACGGGGATGATGGGTGCGGCAGTAAAAGCCGTTGAAACCGTTGATCACTGTTTAGGGATATTGTTACAAGGTATTAGTCAAGCTGGGGGGACGGCGATTATTATTGCCGATCATGGTAACGCCGAATATATGTGCGACGCGGAAGGAAATCCCTGGACAGCCCACACAACTAACCCCGTTCCCTTTATTCTAGTAGAAGGGGAAAAACGCAAAATCCCAGGTCACGGAACCGATATTCCTTTACGGACAGATGGCTGTTTAGCGGATATCGCGCCTACGATTTTGCAGATTTTGGGTATTCCTCAACCCCCGGAAATGACGGGTGTTTCTATGATTGAATCCGCCGCCTATGAAGTTCGGGAAAATCGGACTCCGATGCGGGTAAAACTTTAAATTAATTCCTTGAAAAATAGGTTATAATCAAAGGTTTGAAGGTTTAATTTTTCTGTTCAAATTATCAACTTCTTAACATGGTTACTCAAGTATTACAAGCGGTTTGGTCTTTATCGGCTGTAGGGATTATTATTCTGGTCTTACTCCATAGTCCTAAAGGAGACGGAATTGGGGGTATTGGTGGACAAGCTCAATTATTTACTAGCGCCAAAAGTGCCGAAACTACCTTAAATCGGATTACTTGGATGTTGGCAATTATTTTTATGGGAATTACTGTTATTTTAAGTGCAGGTTGGATTAAATAGGATCGTCAATTCGCGCTCAAATCCTTAACCCTCCTTCTATATAATAGAAAGGGGGTTAATTTATGCTTTTAATCCCGATGGTAATATTAAAGGGTAACAATGGCAGTTAAAAAGGTTTCTAATTCCGTTCGTCCCTCCTGATTAATAATATTATAAAAAACTTCTGTATTTTCATCTGGGGTATAAAACCGATAAAACCTTCTATCAGTTTCAACCGAACGCACATAAATTAAGGGAACTCCCACCTTTTCTAAGAGTTTTGCTTTTTTGCGATCGCGCACCTGGGCTTCTAAACTATCATGATAATAAGATTGACACTCAATGGCTAATTTTGCTTTACGACTGGCTTTAAATCCCCGTTCCATTAAGGCAATATCGACTCTGGAATTCACCCAAAATTTCCAAATCTCATTCGGTAGCCATCCCACAGAATGGGAACAAATTACCCCTAATGGAACCTGTGGACAATAGCGAAAGCAATCGCCTAAAATCATTAGCCATCCCACAGAATGGGAACAAATTACCCTTAATGGAACCTGTGGACAATAGCGAAAGCAATCGCCTAAAATCATTTCTACAATTTCCATCACGATCATTTCTAATTCATTAATAATCTCTCCATTTTCAAAATCATGGATAAAATCACCCTCTAAATTAAAATCAAATTCTTCTGAATTGTAAGCGTAACTCATTCGTTATTTCCTCCAAAAATTCCTATTTGTAGGGTTGGTAAGCGCAGCGCACCCACCATCAAAACTTAATCCGCATTAAACACAACTTTCCAAGCATTATCACCAATAGATTCTGCAACCCAACCGCCTTTTTGATAAGGTTGACCTGCTTTTCTTGCTCGATAAAGGGTTGTTGGGGAAACGTCTAAAAGTTCTGTTGCGCGTTGAGTCGTACAGCAATTTTCGATAATCATTGTCTGGGGTTTGGGTTGTCGTTTTTTATTGAAAAGTTCAACAGGTGTTGGGGGTTCGTTGGGAAAAAGGCTGAGTTGGTAATAAGCGGTCATAAGTTTGTACTCCGTGTTGATACTGTTTGAACTCGATAATTTGAGAGTATCAACTTCAAATGCTGTTAACCAGGGATAATAAATGCAGTTAAGCCATGCTGTTAAACGATTCTTAACAGCACTTATCCGCACTCCTCATTCTGGGTTAAGTTAGCTATAGTATTAAAAAGGACTAATGCAGCAGGATCTAAGTAATGGCAGAAAAACGCACAAGACGCAGGGGGTTTCTGGCTAGTCGAGAAGGGTTAGCACTGTTAGAAGTAAAACGACGAGAAAAAGGTTATATCGGTGAAACCATCGCTGAAACCTATGAGTTGCTGGCAGAAGCAGCAGGATTAAACGCAGATGATCAAGTAAAAAGATTATTTAATCCGCACTGGGGTGTAGGAATTGGAAAAAATCCTATTGAAAAAATAGCTAAGGTTCTTGATCTAAACCCTAAAGATTTTATTGATGATTGGTTGCCAACTAAAAACTTAAGACAGCCACAAAGCAAGATTGATCTTCATTCGCTTAATTGGTGGGAAATTTGCTCATCTATGTGGCAATACCAACAGAAGCAACAACAAATCAGACGCAAAGCAACAGAAATGGGTTTTGAGGTTAAAGTTTATGTACCTTTGGGACTGGTAGAACGTAAACAACAACAGCGTCGGAGTGGAATTATAGAGACAGAACAGATCCATCAATTAGAGCAAGAAGCCATTACTCAAAGTGGAATTATAGAGACAGAACAGATCCATCAATTAGAGCAAGAAGCCATTACTCAAATTTATAAACATCAGGAGTTTTTAGACGATATTATTGGGCAAAAACCGAAAGATCAGGATCAACATATTGCCATTATTGGAGAACCTGGAGCCGGAAAAACAACGTTATTAGATCGAATTGCGACTTATATTAAAGATAATACCCAGAATTTATTAATTTGTATTCCCTTAGCGAATTTACAAGGTAGACCCCTGAAAACTTATATATTGAAAGAATGGCTACCCAAAGCGATCGCTCTTTCTTATCCTGAATTTGATCCAGAATCATTAGAAAAAACCTTTCAAAACCGATTAAATCAAGGCGGAGTTTGGTTATTATTAGATGGTGCAGATGAAGGAAAACTTTCTTTACCAGAAATTCAAACGGAGCTTAGTAATTTCGTAAAAATTAGGGTTGTATTAACTTGTAGAACTAATGTTTGGGATACTTACGTTAATAATCCTTTAACGAGGTTTAAAACCTATAAAACCCAGGAGTTTAAACCCGAACAAATTGATCAGTTTATTCAAGGTTGGTTTGAACAAGCAAAGGATGAAATTAGAGGAAAAGAGTTACAAGCAAAACTCAAAGAACCCCAACGTGATCGCATTCGTCAGTTAGTCACTAACCCGCTACGTTTAGCGTTATTGTGCCAAATCTTTTATAAAGATAAAAATGCTGAGTTACCGGAAACGAAAGCAGGACTCTATGAGCAGTTTGTTCGTTATTTTTATGAATGGAAACCTGCTATAACGGGAATAGATTGGGGAACTCAATCTCAGTTACAAGATGAACTGCATCAAGGATTAGGAAAATTAGCGATCGCCGGATTAGATAGTAATTATAGATATCGTTTACCATTAAGTTTAATTAAAACTGAAATGGACGATAAGCTATTTAAACTAGCTTGGGATCTGGGTTGGTTAACTTTAGTTGAGCGAGAAGAAAAAACAGATGAAGAGGTTTATGCTTTCTATCATCCTACCTTTCAAGAATATTTTGCAGCATTAGTTATTGATGATTGGCGTAAAGAGTTTTTGAATCATGTCCCTCATAATCCTAAATTGGGAATATACCGTATTTTTCAACCTCAATGGAAACAAGTTATATTATTTTGGTTAGGACGTAAGAATGTTGATGATAATGAAAAGGAAAAGTTTATTGAATCGTTAGTTTATTTTGAGGATGGGTGTAATGGATTTTATTGGTATAAAACATATTTTTTAGCTGCTAATGGGATGGCTGAATTTCATAACTTTTCTAAAGGGAAGGAAATTGTTACTCAAGTTGTAAACTGGGCATTCATGAATAATAACACACAGATACTAGAGTCTATCAAAGGAGAATCCAGAAAAATTTTATTAGAAACAAACAATAACCTAGCTATTTTTAGGCTATTGGAAATTAGCGAACAGACTTCATCCTATCTCTTAAGTAGAAGATTTTTTTCTACTTTCCAAAAAATTTGCTTTGGTAATCAACCTTATATCATTGATAAATTAACTAAGTTACTTAGAAAGAATAAACAATATAAATATAAATGTTGTGAATTATTAAAACTAATTGCTTTAATGGGAAATGGCAATAATGCAGCTATTAAAGAAATTAGTAACTTTATAGATGAGTTAAAAAAATTAATTGAGGATGAAAAAAATCATCTAATAGAAGAAGATGGAGTTCAATATTGTAAGTACCAAAATACTCTAATTGAAGCGGCAAGAACTTTAGGGATAATTGATTTCAATAATTTCAAGGCAATTAGAATTTTAATAGAATTATCCAAACGTTGCAACAATGAAGCCTTAAAAGCTATCAGTGAGATCCATTGTGAATCGGACGATAATATTGTAAATGTATTAATTGATATTATTAATCAAAATGATGATTGTAATTCTAAAATTAATTCTCTTCAGGCTTTAGCAAAGCTTCAGCCTAATCATTCTATTTTAGTTCCTGAGCTTCTTAATATCATTACACCAACTTTAGAGGAAATTGCTTTAAGGGATAGGTCAGCAAAAATTCTACAACAATCAGAATATAATTTTGAAGAGAACGAGTATTTAGAATTAGAATTTGTGTATTTAGAATTACCTATAATGCAAGGCTTTGAAAAAAACAGGAAAATAGCATTAGATGCTTTAGAAGAAATTTGTAAAAACAATCCTCATCAGCAAACAAATATTATTTATGAATTGTTTGAATTAATTTATCAATGTTCTGATCGAACAGTTATTCAAGAAATTATTAAAAGTTTAGCGAGAATGGGTAATCATCCTATCATTATAGCTCGTTTTGAGAAAATGCTGGAGAGTAAATCTAAATTTAATGATTATACTCTTCTTACAGTAGCCGAGGGATTAAAACAGATTGATCGAGAGAATCAGAAAGCTTCTCAGACATTAGTAGAAATGTTAGATAGTAAAGATAAGACCCTGTGTATTTTAGCTAGTAACATTTTAGGTAAATTAGAAATAAAAGAAGATGATGCAATTAGAGCGTTGGAAAATAAGATAGAATCAACCGATAATTCTAATATTCAAGTTAAAGTTAAATTAATTTATAATTTATCGCTTCTTATTCCTAATCATGATTTAGTAAATTCAACAATTGGAAATATACATTTTAATGATTTAACTGAAGAAGAAATATTAACCTTGGCTTATCACTTATCTAAAATAAAAGAAGCGAAAAACATACTGTTTAATAAATTATTAGAATTGACTTTTGCAAAAGACAGTTCAAAAAAATTAACAATTATTTGTTTGTATTTGCAGAGAATGATAACCCGTGAGAATGCAAAAAAAATTATTCATAGTTATAGAAACTACCTTTCAAATCAAGTCATGATCAAGGATTATAAGAACTCTCATGAAATTGATAACCTCTTATGGCATTGCGCTCAACACATGAGTTACCCCGAATTTTATCAAGCATGGCATGAATCAGATACAACAAAAGAACAACTAGAAACCTCCTATAATGATCTAACTGAAATCCTCAAACAACTGCAACCGACTGATCAAGTTTATCCGATTCTAATTGATGGTAAATATAGTTTAGAAAATTTAACCGATGAAAGTGCGATCGCGCAGGAACTCTGTAACAAAATTTATGAAGCTATTTTTCCCGATGATGATATTCCACCTGTTAAAAATGCACCGGAATTAAAACGCTTATTCCCCAAGTTTAAAAGACAACTCAACATATTAACTTTAGTCTTTATTATCTATAATATCGAACCCTATCCAGAATTAATTAATGTTTGCCGTCAACTGTTGGGTAAGTTTCATATTGCTTTTATTACCGATCAGCAGATTGAACCTGATTTAAGAGGGTTTCCGATGCAAAATAATTTAGTTAATATTCTGCAAAATTGGTTAACTGAAATTAGTTATAAGGAAACATTGTAGATAACTCAAGAAACCGTCCTCGCGTTCTGTTCTTTTTCTAAGCGATCGCAATAACCGCAATACCATTCTAAATGGGATTAAAAATAAGGTGAGCAAAGCCAACCCTACAGTTTGGAAATTAATAATTAAGAATTATTGTAATAAGATTGTAAAACCTTCTTGAGTAAAATGTTTGTCATGGGTTAATACTTCCTGAATTTCTAAGTTACACATCGTTTGCATTGAAATACAGTCCGTTAAACTATAGCCTTTATCCATACGTTGTTCATACAAAGAAAAACCTGATAAAAAAAATTGATGGGTTTGCTCTATCACTTGAATATCTGGATCGTTTATAATATTTTTGACAAAATTAACTGTTCGTTGTCGTTGCTGAATTCCTGAGTTAGCATAAAAAGTTAGGAGTTCAGTTAAAACTTCATCCGTTGTTACCAGTTTCATCGTTCCCAGAAACTGACTAACTTTTATCACTTTGGGATACCACTGATCTTGAGGATTAATTAAAGCAATCCAGTAAAAGGTATCTGCAAATATTACCCTCATAGATTTTCTTTGGGAGTTCCATAAATATAATGATTATGCTGTTCTGCACCATCAACAGGAAAAAGTTTAAGTTCATCCTCAGTTATATCTTGAGTTAAATCCTGAGCAATTTCCCAAATCGGTTTTCTTTTAGTTTCAGAAGCAACTAGATGTTGATAATCGGCTTGAATAACAGTTTTTAATTCAGAAAAAATTAAATCCAGTGAATCTCCTTGAAAGGTTTGTTCAGAGAGTTCTGGACAATAGGCTAAATATCCTGAATCCGTTTTTTCTATGGAAACATTAACTTTATAGGACATAATGGTTAGAAAAATTACAGAAGGATTAAAGAGGTGAGCAAAGCCCACCCTAATATTTACAGATTAGATTCCTTGAGGTTTATAATTATGCCAATCCGTCGCTTTTTCATAGGTATTAGCAACTTCTAATAACCGAGATTCCCCTAACGGTTTCCCAATTAATTGCATCCCAATGGGTAAGCCTTGATCATCAAAACCACAGGGAACACTAATACCTGGTAAACCCGCTAAATTCACAGGAATTGTCATTAAATCCGATAAATACATACTTAATGGGTCAGCCGTTTTTTCACCCGCTTTAAAAGCCGTTGAAGGTGCGGTCGGACAAACTAAAATTTCCACTTGACTAAACGCCCGATCAAAATCTTCCTTAATTAAAGTTCTCACCTTTTGGGCTTTCAAATAATAGGCGTCATAATATCCCGCCGATAATACATAGGTTCCCATCATAATCCGGCGTTTGACTTCCGCCCCAAACCCTTGCGCCCGGGTTTTCTGATACATTTCAATTAAATTATCGGCATCGGGATAACGGAAACCATATTTCACCCCATCATAACGGGCTAAATTAGCCGAAGCCTCCGAAGGGGCAATTACATAATAAGTCGGTAAACCATAGCGAAATCGAGGACAAGAAACCACTTGAATTTCTGCACCGGATTCCTGTAAAACACTAATAGCTTTGGTGACAGTTTTTTCTACAATGGGATCTAATCCTTCCCCAAAGGTTTCTTTAATTACTCCAATTTTAATCCCACTTCTGGCTCTCAATGAAGGTAATAGCCCGGAAACATAATCGGGAATAGGTAGGTTTAAACTGGTGGCATCTTTAGGGTCGTGTCCGGCGATCGCTTGTAATAAAATAGCGACATCTTCTACAGAGCGTCCAAAGGGCCCAATTTGATCTAAAGAAGAGGCATAGGCGACTAAGCCGTAACGAGAAACTAAACCATAGGTGGGTTTAAATCCCACCACCCCACAGAATGACGCGGGCTGACGAATCGAACCCCCCGTATCTGAACCCAGGGAAACCACCGCTTCTCCGGCTGCTACGGCCGCAGCAGACCCCCCCGATGAACCCCCCGGAACCCGTTGTAAATCCCAGGGATTGGCTGTCACCTGATAGGCAGAGTTTTCCGTGGAACTCCCCATGGCAAATTCATCCATGTTGGTTTTTCCGACCATCACCGCGCCAGCCGCAGCGAGTTTCTGGGTGACGGTAGATTCGTAGGGCGGGATAAAATTCTCTAAAATTTTGGAACCGCAGGTAGTCCGAATTCCCTCGGTACACATATTGTCCTTAATGGCGATGGGAATTCCTGCTAACAGACCTATTTCTTCTCCTCTGGAAATTTTGGCATCTACTTGACGGGCCTGTTCTAAGGCTCTATCCGCCGTCACATAGAGGAAACTCTTTAGTTGGGGTTCAAGTTGTGCAATCCGATCCAGCGCTTCCTGGGTGATCTCAACGGCGGAGCGTTCTTTTTTGATCAGTTGTCGGTGCAACTTACGGATGGATGCCATACTCTGTTATTCCTCATATTCTTAAAATACCCATATCAGAGTTTAACACCAGGAGGGGGAGTAGGGGGAGTAGGGGAGCAGGGGGAGCGGGGGGAGCAGGGGGAGCAGGGGAGGCAGGGGAGGCAGGGGAGGTAGGGGAGGTAGGGGGAGGCAGGGGAGGTAGGGGGAGGCAGGGGAGGTAGGGGAGGGAGCAGGGGGAGCAGGGGGGGCAGGGGAGGCAGGGGAGGTAGGGGGAGCGTCCTCGCTCGTTGAGTATCACCCATTACCCATTACCTATTCGTAATTCGTAATTCGTAATTCTTAGAAATTCTGGCATTGATCCGGAAAACCCTTAAAACGATCAGATAGACTAACCAAATTTCCTGATGCTGAATCGGAGGAATGCCACCTAAAGCACACATTGAACCGTATCTAACGCCCGATGACCTGAAAGCTCGCTATCGTCAAGCACGAGACACGACAGAGGCTCGTCGATGGCATTTGCTTTGCCTTGTGGCAGGGGATTGGACAATTAAACAATCGGCTGAAGTGGTGGGGTTAAATTACGACTATGCCAAGGAAATTATCCGGCGCTATAACCGCGAGGGGCCCAGTTCTATTAAGAATCGTAGCCGGGAGCGCCAACCCCCGATAGCGAAATCTTTACTCACTTTAGGTCAACAACATGAACTGATGCAGGCGTTAAAGGGGCCAGCACCGGATGGTGGATCTTGGTCTGGCCCGAAGGTGGCGGAATGGATTGCTGAAAAAACGGGACGTCCTCATGTTTGGCCCCAAAGGGGTTGGGATTATCTCAAACGTTTGGGGGTGAACTGGAAGCATTAGACCCTAAAAAATGATGAGGAATCAATTTTAACCAAAAACCTCATTTTCTATTCCCAACCACCACTCCCCCAAATTCATTAATTCTTGATGCAGTTGGGCTAACTCTTGAATATATTGAATTAATTGGGATGATAAAAAAAGCAAGACAGTTCTAAAAATAGAATGACTGTCTTGCTTGTGGTTCAATCTATTTCAGAAAGAATGCTCAATTATGCAGCAGCGAAGTTTTCAGCCACAAAATCCCAGTTCACTAATTGATTTAGGAAGTTTTCAATGTAAGCAGGTCTGGCATTTTGGAAGTCTAAATAATAGGCGTGTTCCCAAACATCTAAAGTTAATAAAGGAGTTAATCCATCCACAATAGGAGTTCCTGCATTAGCGGTTTTGGTAACTTTCAGAGTGCCATTATTTAATACTAACCAAGCCCAACCACTACCAAATTGAGTAGTCGCGGCGGCTTTGAATTCTTCGATAAATTTGTCAAAGCTACCAAAGTCGGCATTAATTTTTTCGGCTAAAGCGCCTGTGGGTTGGCCACCGCCACCAGCTTTCAGACTATTCCAGAAGAAAGTATGATTCCAGACTTGAGCCGCATTGTTGAAAATTCCAGCTTTATTCGGGTCATTGGCGGTTGCCTTGATAATTTCCTCTAGGGATTTATCCGCTAGTCCTGTCCCATCAATCAGTTTATTCAGGTTCGTAACATAAGCCGCGTGGTGCTTACCATGATGGAAGGAAAAGGTCTTGGCCGACATTTTGCTAGATTCTAAAGCATCGTCGGCAAAGGGTAGGGCGGGAAGTTCAAAAGCCACTGTATTTTCTCCTCTCTAAATGGATGTCGGTTATTCTAAACAAATCTTCACATAAATTTGATTTTATATCAAAAATTACAAAAGTTGGCGATTTTGGCCCTTCAACCCTTAATTATCTGTCTCTAGGAAGGGGTCAGTCCCGGTCAACCGAGATCCTTGACACTCCCCACGCATAAATGCGGGGGATTCTTGACTAAGCCCACAAAGGGACTCTCAAAGGGGCTGTCAATTCCCCTCTACTGACTCCACTAAGATCAAGTCCTAGTATTGTCGCTACTTTTCGCCCAATATTGGCCGCACCATTGCAATCTGCGTTGATCAACCAATTATCAGCAGTTCGATATAAGCCTCTCTTGACTCGTTTTCCACTTGGTTGCCACCCTTCAGGTTTTTCGCCGAATTTAGGTAGTAGATCCAAGTCTAAAAAACTTGCCTTGGAGGTATAAGATTCTTCGGTTTCGACGAATCTAATTCCATGCTGTTCACACAGTTGAGCAATTCTATCCTTTAACCTTGAGGTTGGGATTTGAACAAACTTTTGATTGGTTTTAGCTCCCATATTTGCGCCATCCTTCATGCCCTTGTTCCACCCAAATACGATAGTCCCAATTTGGTTGTCAAGGCAATGATTGATTACTTTTCTGGCGGCTTTATTTATAGCGTCTCGCATTGTGCGATTACGATTCTCTGTTAGAGACTGAAGCCTTTTAGTCCAATAACCATTGGGCGTATCCTTTGTCAATAATGCAACTTGCTTGTTATACCATTGATTAATAGATTTTAAGTGTCTTCCATCAACGATAAAGCTTGTCCTCACATTAGAAACGCAGGTTAACCAATTATCCATGCCATGATCTATCATCAAAGCATTTAATGGATTGACATTAGATTGGATATTTTGAGACTTATAGACAAGCTCTAAATAAAAGCATCCGTTTCTAGGCAAGATTCGATATTCTCGAATGTCCTTAAAATCTAAATTCGAGGGCATTGGCAAGTAAAAAGAATCTATCCCAAACCATGCTTTTACCTTGCCACCCAAAGGGAATCTTAGTTGATTGTCTTTAAGTTTGACAGAGCGACCCGTAAAAGTCACCAAAGATAGTCCTCCTTTTCTGTAGCCAGGTAGTCTAGGTTTTTGGGTTACAGTACCCTTTGCGACTCCTTTTAGTAAACCGATATAGGATTTAAAGGATTCGGACACGCTAGTTAGAATTTGTTGTGCGGTATCTGAATAGAAAGCTTGGTAGTGTAGGTTCTGATTTTCTGTCCCTAACACTTTATGCAATTCTGCCCTATTGGGTATTCTCCCCTCTTTGAAATATATTTGACGAGAATAATAGATCCCACAATTAGTTAATTTTGAAGACTCTCCACACAAAAACTCTAGGATTGCTTTGAGTTCTGTGTCGGGACTAATGAGATTTTGCTGACATCCAAACATTTTGTTACCTCCTGACACTAAAATAACATAGTATTAATACTATGTGCATAATGTCATGGCAACAAAAAAACATCCTGTCCCCGCGTACCTAGATGAGCTAGAGTCTGAAAAGTTAACCAAGATTGCTAGTTTGTGGGGGTGCAGTATGTCTGCTGCACTCAAAAGACTTATTAGAGAATTTAATCTTGACGGTGGCTAAAGCCACCACCGCTTACCTCCCCATAGCTAAAGCTAGGGGCTTCCGCTCGTTTTTTGGTGAGAAATTTGTTAATATTTATTAACTGAGTTCAATTCAACTTTGGTCAGGGGGGGGTTATCTTTTGGGGCGATCGCATTTATCAGAAAATTTTGAACAATTATTAGAGGATAATTGGTATCCCAAAAATAATTTAAACCGGATTAATTAACAGCAATTTTAATGCCTAGAGTTAGTGTAATTATTCCGACTTATAATTGCGATCGCTTTCTTCCCGAAGCGATTGATAGTGTTTTAATGCAGACTTATCAAGATTATGAAATTATTGTTATTGATGATGGTTCAACGGATCAAACTTGTCAAGTTTTAGAAGCTTACAAACATAAAATTAGATATTTTTATCAACAGAATCAAGGTTCGGCTGTCGCTCGTAATTTAGGGATTAAACAGGCTAAGGGTGAATTTATTGCTTTTTTAGATGCGGATGATTTTTGGCTTTTACCAGAAAAGTTAGCAGAACAAGTTAATTGTTTTGAGCAACAGCCTAGTTTGGGAAGTGTACATACAGGTTGGCGAATTGTGGATGGAGGGGGTAAGAAAATTATTGATGTGGAACCTTGGCGTGATGTTCCTGATTTGGATTTGGAAAGTTGGTTAATGTATAAACCTATTAAAACCAGTGGCATGATGATTCGTCAACACTGGTTAGAACAGGTGGCGGGGTTTGATGGGGAGTTGCGCCAATCCCATGATGTTGATTTGGTGTTGCGTTTAGCGTTGATGGGGTTTGAAGCGGCTTGGTGGCGACGGGTGGCGGTGGGTTATCGCAGGTATGGGGGGAACACGACTAGAAACACCAAAACTCAAGCTGAATGTGTGGTGAAGGTGCTGGACAAGTTTTTTGCTCATCGGGATTTACCGGAGCAGATTCGAGGTATGGAGCATCGGGTGCGTTATCATACGTTGGTATGGTTGGCTTGGTATCACTATGATAGGGGTTTATATGGGGAAATGGCTCGATTTCTGGATGGGTCTTTGGAATATACTCCCTACTACAGGGTAGAAACTATTTCAGACTGGGTAGAGCAGTTCAAAAAGTTTTCAGTTCAAAATCACTTGAATTTGGATATTTGTTTTTTGACGGATTTACCTGAATGGCAACAACTTATGTTTGGGATTATTGAAAACTGAGGGGATCTTAATTTTGAAACTTTTAAGTCTTGATTTCCCGAAATTAAGCCATTCCTCTAAAAACAAAAACTAGCCCCGCACTGTTTGTACATACTCAGGACTTACGCAAGCACGCTATATATAGCGTACTAAAAGTAGGCGATCGCATACCAATGATAATAGCAATCACCCTAAAAAGTCCTGATTATTCATTTAAAAATAAACCCAAAAGAATCAAACAAGTTCCATTTTTATCGAAGGACAATTCAGTTCTTTGATTAAATAACTGGACAAAGATTCAGCTTTTAACTAATAGACTGTTTTCTTTGTCAGATGAGCTAATCTTTTCAATTGATTCCAAACTAAAAGGGCACAAGCAATATGATTTCTTTGAATACTAGCTTTACGACACTGGCAAGATTCAATCCCAGTTAACTGCTTAATTTCTCGGTGAAACTCCTCTATTTTCCAGCGAATAGCACAGGTTTTTTTCGTATCCAATGTGGATGCTTGAGTTAAGTCATTAGTTGCTACATATTCCGTTCTGTTGGTAGAAACAATAACCCGAAATAGCTTGACTTTATGAGATTTAGGGAAATTTTTGATTTTGATTAACTTCCCTGATTTTTCTTCAGTATTAGACCAGTTTAACTTTTCAATTGATTGGTATTTTTCTTTTCCTCCTGTGTCATCTACTAAACGATTCTTTTTCAATGGGCAATAATAAATTTTTCCTAATTCTTCAATCATTGCCATTAGTTTTTGTGACCCATACCAGCTATCCATAAGGACTTTTGCGAAGGGTAGTTGTTTTTCTGTCACCAGATTATTCAACATATCAGCTACATGATCTAGTTTGGTTTTATTATCATATTCTGGATCATATATGCGATAATCAATTACCCAAAATAAACCCAGTTCTGGATTAACATAAACACAGTTAACCAGCCCAATACCTGACAGTACACGATGTTCTGTTCCGCTATATTGACGACGGACTAATTCAATTTCTTCCCCGAACCTTTTATCCAATACTGTATCATCAAAAATGATCGCACTATTTTCACTGATTTGGATATCTTTTTTGACATTTTGCCACAAAGATTCCGAGGTGAAATTTTCTTTGGTTAAGTAACGATTTATGGTATCATGGCTAACATTTTCTAAGTGTTTGGCTAAGTTATTTAAGGTATAATTGTTTGGGCTGCTCAATAGATATTGGCAGTAATCTAGTTGGCTAAACGACATATTTTTCACCCCAAATTAACTTAATCAGTTTAGCATAAATATTGACTGTTAAATATCTGTCAATCAGCATAATTTTTGTGTCTAAATTTTATATTGCTGGCGCAAATACTTGAACAATTGGCAGCGTTCGCTGGCTTACTGCACACTATATATAGTGTGCCTGCGTAAGTCCTGTTAAGGTTAGTCTTCCACCTCTCGAAACACAAAAAGCAATAGTAGCAGAAATCGAAGCCGAGCAAACCTTAGTTAATGCTAACCGCGAATTAATTACCCGCTTTGAGAAAAAGATTCAAAATACTCTTAATCGTATTTGGGGAGAGGAATAATTGGGAATTTCGAATTACGAATTACGAATTAAGGAATGTCGGGGAAAAATTTCTAAAGCTATTAATGAGGTGTGGTATAATGATGAAACCTGATAATTTAGTGCAAGAAAAGAGTTATGCCTTTGCAATTCGTATCGTCCGTCTGTACCAATATTTGACAGACAAAAAAAAAGAATATGTACTGTCTAAAGCTTATAATGACATAATCACTAGGTAGTTTTAATCCCGAATAAATTAGTAAAAAAATATGGCAAATTCAGAACATTTAGATTTATTAAAATGGGGATCTCAACGTTGGCAAATTTGGCGTTCAAATAATCCTAATATTCAGCCGGACTTGTGCGAAGCCAACTTAATGGGCGCTGATTTAAACGGAATTAATTTACAAAATACTGATTTAAGTAAAGCCAATTTAATTGCCACGGATTTAAGCTCGGCAAATCTAAAACAAGCGGATTTAAGTTTGGCTCAATTGCACCGAGCAAACCTCAGTAAAGCTGTATTATTTCAAGCTAATTTAAGTCAAGCTAATCTTAGCACAGCCATATTAAATAGAGCAGAATTGATTGAAACTTATCTATATCGCACGGAATTAAATAATGCTAAACTAATTAAAGTACATCTAAATGGAGCTTATTTATATCAGGCTAATTTGAGTGAAACTGATTTGAGCGAAGCTGATTTGAGATTTGCTAATTTAAACAAAGCTAATCTTTATCAAGCAAATTTAACCAAAGCTAATCTAAGAGGGACAACCTTAATTAAAGCTAATTTACAAAATGCCAATTTATCCTACGCAAATTTGAGAGGGACAAACCTAAGTAAAGCCAATTTAACCGGAGCAAATTTAACCGGAGTTGACCTAAAATTTGCTAACTTAAACGGGGCTATTTTTTCCTAATATAGATATAGCAATCTTAAATGATTTGCGATCAGAATATAGAACCCCACCCTAGCCCTCCCCTTACTAAGGGGAGGGTTGGGAGGGGTCGAGATAGATGGAAATATTACAACTGATTTAGGATTGCTATATATTATTCTATCGTAGGAGTTTGGTTTCCAAACCCTCTTTTTTCCAATTGCATATCACGGATTTAAGAGGATTTCACGGATTTCACGGATTTTAATCTGTGTTAATCTGGGTAATCATCTTAAATCCGTGACCCCTGTTCCCTTTAATAACACTTTAATCGCAAACTCTGGTAACGCCAACATCCGACGCCAACGCCAGGGTTCTTGATATAATCTATATAACCATTCTAAATGATATTTACAGAAAAATTCCGGTGCCCGTTGTTTAATTCCTGACCAAATATCAAAACTTCCTCCCACACCTATCCAAATAGAATTCGGGCAAAGATGACGATTTTGACTAATCCAAAATTCCTGACGGGGAACACCCAAACCGACTAATATTAATTTGGGTTGTAGGTCTTTTAAAGTAATTTTTAAATCTTCTTCTTCAGAAGCAGACAGATAACCATGATAACTAGAAATTCCCAGACCTGGGAGTTTTTGTTGAATATTATCCGCCGCCTGTTCAGCAATTCCCTGTTTTCCCCCATAGAAAAAGACTAATTCAGAATTATCTAATTTACCAATATTTTCTATCAAGGTTTCTGCTAATTCAATACCCGGACAACGTTGAATTTTTTTACCTTTATATTGTAAATAAAGCACCACCCCCGCACCATCGGGAATTACTAACTCTGCTGAATGAATAATTTCTGCTAATTTAGGATCTTTTTCTGCTTGAATTGCCATTTCTGCATTCAAAGTAATAACGTGAGTTCCTAACTCTTGTTGGCAACGTTGTAATAACCAATTAGTATAATTATTAGTTAAATGTACAGGTAAACCCAACACCGGAAAACCGTTAAGAGCAGAATCATAAGGCAAAATAGTTGGACTCATAAATAAATTTTGGCGACCTCACATACATTATTATAATAATAGCCGATTGTGTGACCAAAATTTTACATTTTAGGAATCCATATTTTCATCAATAAGATACTTGAGCATAATCCGTTGCTGACTAAACTTTTGAGATTCTGGGTAATTTTAACCATTGGCAGAGATTCACTATTGTTGTAGGATAAAACAATTCTCACGATCATTGATTATCTTAACTTGAAACTAAGCATTAAACATGAAAAATCAAGAACAAAAACTGCATCCCGGTTGGTGGATTTCAATTTTATATTTTGCCCAAGGATTTCCCTATACTGTCGTTAATATTATGTCGGTGGTTTTTTTAAAGGGTTTAGGGACGAGTAACGAATTAATTGGGTTAACCAGTTTCTTATCCCTGCCTTGGGTAATGAAAGGATTATGGGGGCCAATTGTTGATATTTATTCAACCAAACGGCGATGGATTTTAAGAATGGAAATTCTATGTACAATCCTATTCTTAATTTTAGCATTGGGGGCACTATTTCCGCAAGCTATTCCGATTTCTATTGTAATCTTTGCCACAATTGCTTTTATTAGTGCTACCCATGATATAGCAATTGATGGGTTTTATTTAACGGTTTTAAATTTAGACCAACAGGCGTTTTATGTCGGGGTTAGAAATACCGCTTATCGGATGGCGGTATTAGCTGGAGGTGGGGGTTTAGTATTTTTAGCGGGAAATATTGCTGAAAAATATAGTAATGGTAAAAGTCCGACGGGAGAAATTTTATATAACCCAGTTCAGTTTAATTTATTGGGGTCTAATTTTTCAATTCCTGCATTACAATGGGGATGGTCAATTGCTTTTTCTATCGCTAGTTTAATCTTTTTATTCATCTACGGATTTCAGAAAATATATTTACCCAGACCTCAAAAAGTTACATTTTCAGAAACGGAAAATCTATCAAATTCCGCTAATTTCCTGAACTCCTTTAAAACCTATTTTACTCAATATAAAATTGGTTGGACTCTGGCTTTTATCTTATTATTCCGTTTAGGAGATGCTTTAACTTTCAAAATGGCAACTCCGTTTTTAATGGATACGGCTGCAAAAGGCGGGTTAGGCATTTCGACGGCGGAAATTGGGATTTTATCGGGGACGGTTGGGGTAATTTTCCTATTATTTGGTGGGTTATTAGGAGGATTTTTAATCGCTAAACAAGGGTTAAAAACCTGGATATGGCCGATGGCAATTCTCCAAAATTTTACTAATATATTTTATTGGCTATTAGCTAAAACTCAACCGGAAATTATTTGGGCCTATGTGGTTAATTCCCTGGAACAATTTACCTATGGTTTAGGAGTAGCCGCCTATACTGTATTTTTAATGCAAACAGTCCGTCCTGAATATAAAGCCTCCCATTATGCAATTACAACGGCATTTATGGCGGCTGGAGTATTAATTCCGGGGGTATTTAGTGGATATATTCAAGCAGATTTAGGCTATCAAAACTACTTTTTATTGAGTGCAATGGCGGTAATTCCAGGGTTATTAACTATTTTCTTTATTCCGATTAAAGATCAAAATCATATTAGTTATGTTACCAGACCTGGACTCGATGATGAAGACATCAAATAAAACAAATTAAAAACCGTTGTTGGGCTTTAGCCCTGAATATTTGGAGGGCTAAAGCCCAACAACGAATTTTTTTAGAGGACGGCGATACACTCAATTTCTACTAATACATCCTTGGGAAGACGGGACACTTCAACGGTCGCCCTAGCGGGTGCGGTTTCGGGTTTAAAATATTTGGAATAGACTTCATTAACTTGGGTAAAATCGTTCATATCTTTTAAGAATATTGTGGTTTTAACTACGTTTTCCCAGGTGGCGCCGGCTTCTGTTAATACGGCTTCTAAATTTGACATGACTCTTTCGGTTTGTTTGATGACGTCATCGGGATAAAGAATGTCGTTAACGCGGGGGTCAATGGCAATTTGTCCCGATAAAAAGATCATGTTATTGACCATTACCGCTTGATTATAAGGGCCAACGGGTTTGGGAGCGTTTTCGGTTTTAATGATTTTACGAGTCATGGTTTTTTCTGTGTCTGATAATGTTTCTATTGGGTCTGGTAAATCAGGAGTGCTATCTTCAGGTTTATAGCATTCTCCATTAGGCATAATTGTATCTGTTAAGTTAACATTTTCAAGATTGACTCCATAAATATTAGCATCTGTTAAATCAGCTTGAGTTAAGTTTGCACCCTCTAAATTTGCATTAATTAGATTAGCTCCTCGCAAATCAGCTTTTTTTAAATTAGCATTTTTAAGTATAGCTTTGTTTAAATTAGCATTTTCCAGATTAGCACATTCCAAATTGGCATTTATAAAGTTTACTGACGATAAATTTACATCACTTAAGTTGGCAAAATTTAAGTTAGATGATATAAAATTACTGCCTTCAAATTTTCCTCCTCTTAAATCAGTTCGACTTAAATTTGCCCTAGTGAAATCTGCTCTATTCAGACTACAATTTGTTAAATTAGCTCCCGTCAAATTTGCGCTTGTAAAATCTGCTCTATTCAGAATAGAACCTGTTAAATCAGCTGCTGTCAAATTCGCATTAGAGATATACGCTTGCTCAAGATAAACTGATGTTAATCTGGTATAACTGAGATTAGCCCCATATAATCTAGCACGGCTTAATTTATCACCTCCTAAATTAGCACCAGAGAAATTAATACCACCTAAATCTGTTCCTTCAAGGTTTACATTATATAATTGTACGTTCTGAAAGTTAGATTCACCTTTAGAACGTTTCTCTAAAAATTCTTTGATGTCCATAATTCACCTCTTAATTATCCTTGTATTAGTTTATCATTAATATCAACTCCTAAATATCCTCGTTCCAAGGCTCTGCCTTGGAATGCTAAATAGAGGCTCTGCCTCTATTATAATATTATGATAGTGTTCTGGTGGCAGAGCCACCTTAATTGCGTTTCTAGGTAGAACCTAGAAACGAGTAAAATAATGATCCATTTATTTATAAACATCTCCACGAGGCTTAATTAGAGTCACAGTATAAATTGTATTCTCAGGATCAATAACAAACAAAATTCGATAATTTCCCACTCTTAAACGCCATTCTGGACGACCTTGCAAAGACTTAATATCAACCAAGTTTCGATCTTGTTGCAGAAGTTTTAAAGCCCGAATTATTCGGGCTTGATGCTCTGATGACAGCCGTTTTAAGTAACGTTCTGCGGGTTTCAAAATGATTAAATGCCATTTAGTCAAGTTGTCCTCCAAATAATTCAATTTCGATGTCTTCTAGGGATTTACCAGAATCACGTCCTGCTAAATAGTCTTGTAATGCAACTTCACTTTCATTAATATCTTCAATAGAAATAATCTCATCATCATCAACTTTAATCCCTTGTTCAACCATGCCTTTTAGATCATTTAAAAGGCGAAGTTGCTCGGTAATAGTTAAACTTTTGACCTGAGTTAAAACTTCATTGTAAGCTGGCATAAATTGTCTGAGGATAGTTTTGCTCTATGTCTATTTTACCTCATTTTCAGATTTTGCCTAGATGAATATGACCCTAACGACTATATTTTCTAGGAAAAACCCAAAAACGACCCGATGAGCAAGAACCTAGAAATTTATCTTCCAAATAATAGCAAATCACTGTTATTATAAAAGATTGAGGATAAATTGATATAGGAAATCATCAACATGGCTAAAAATGAAACCCGCAATGAAGTAGAAGTTCGTTCTCAAAAAGTCGATGAGTTGAGAGAATTGGGAATAGAACCCTATCCCAGTCATTCAGTTCAAAGGTCACATACAACCCAGGACATTAAAGACTTATTCGCCCAACCAGGTAAAGAATTAAATGATGGGGAAAGCGACGCCGATGCTATTCCTTTAAAGGTTTGTGGACGGATTACTTTTAAACGCGATAGTGGAAGTATTGGATTTATCGGTTTAACCGATATTGCGGGAATAATTCAACTCAAATTAGAGAAAAAAATAGTTACGGGCGAAACAGGATTATCCTTTAATCAGGTTAAAAAATATCTCGATTTGGGGGATTTTATTGCCGCCGAAGGGATTGGTTGTCGGACTAACCGAGGGGAATTATCCGTACAGGTGGAACGGATTTTTATTGTTTCTAAAGCTACCATGCCTTTTCCTGATTCCTATTATGGAGTTAATGACCCGGAACTGTGTCGTCGTCATCGAGAAATTGATTTAGTTAGTAACTCTAAATCCTTAGAAACCTTTAAGGTTAGAAATCGAATCCTGAAAAGGATGCGGACTTATTTATGGGATAATTGTTTTGAGGAATTAGAAACTCCTGTATTACAAGCAATTTATGGCGGGGCGGCGGCTCGTCCTTTTGTTACCCATCATAACAGTTTGGATATTAATTTATATCTGCGAATTGCTACGGAATTGCATTTAAAACGGGCAATTTGTGGCGGTTTTGAACGGGTATTTGAAATTGGGCGGGTGTTTAGAAATGAAGGTATTGATAGTACCCATAACCCCGAATTTACCTCGATTGAAGTATATCAAGCCTACGCTGATTATTTTGATGTGATCACTTTAGTAGAAGATGTGATTTGTGCGATCGCTAAGGATGTTTTAGGAGAACAAACTTCACTAGAATATCAGGGAGATGTGATAAGTTTAGAACGAAAATATAACTATTCTGAACAATATCCGACTTTTACCGGAAGCCATTGGAAAGTACAAACAATGGTGGAAGCGGTGCGAGAAACAACTGGGTTAGATTTTGATACCTTAGAGTTAGATGAAGCCCTGAAAGCCGTAGAAAGTTTAGGGTTACATTTATCAAAATTAGAAATCCAAAGTTTAGGATATGTCCTTTATACGGTTTTTGATAAGTTAGTTTCACCTAAATTAATTCAACCCACTTTTATTACGGAATTTCCTGTGGAAGTCAGTCCATTAGCTAAACGTCACCGTTCTAAATCGGGATTTGTAGAACGTTTTGAGTTATTTATTCATGGGACAGAATATTCTAATGGCTTTTCTGAATTGAATGATCCCAAAGACCAACGCCAACGATTTGAAGCACAATTAACCCAGAAAAATGCCGGGGATGAAGAAGCTCATCCGATGGATGAAGACTTCATTCAAGCCCTATCTTTAGGGATGCCAAATTGTGGTGGAATGGGGATTGGAATTGATCGGTTAGTAATGTTATTTACGAATACCGCCAGCATTCGAGATGTGATTATGTTCCCGACCATGCGAACTTTTTAACCCAAACCTCCTGTTCCCTCCCTCCCTAGCCCCCCGTGCACGGCAGGGCTGTTTCATTTTCTATCGTCAACCCTAAGACCTAACCCCCCAACCCCCTTACCTACGAGGGAAGGGGGAGTAATTAATCTGTTTAAATCTCAAAGAGATTTAATATTAGGAATCCTTCCCCCCTCTCCTTGTAGGAGAGGGGCTGGGGGAGAGGTCACACAATTTTTGGGAGAGAATGAAACAGCCCCTCGTGCACGGGGGGTTTGGGGGGGCTGTTGTTCCCTCCCTCCTATCCCCAGCGTGCACGGGGGGTTTGGGGGGCTGTTGTTCCCTTCCTCCTATCCCCGGCGTGCACGGGGGGTTTGGGGGGCTGTTCCCTGCTATAAAATCAAAGGACTTTCAAAGCCACGGGATTGTTAGAACCAAAATTCTGTATAATGGGGGTTTGGACTTTTAAAACAAGAGTAAGCTGGAGTTAACCATGTCTCGGATTTGTCAGTTAACGGGAAAGAGAGCCAATAACGGTATGGCCGTGTCCCACTCCCACCGTCGCACCCACAAATTGCAGGAAGCGAATTTACAGTGGAAACGGATTTGGTGGCCCCAGGGGAATCGTTTTGTGAGATTAAAACTTTCTACAAAAGCGATTAAAACTATTGAACTGAAAGGGTTACAAGCCATGGCAAAAAAAGCAGGACTTGATCTGAACAAATTTTAAATGGGGCCGAACAATAGCCAGAACTTCCCTAACCCCCCCTAGACAACAGGGGGGATATTTATTTTGAGATTAAAAAATTGTGTAACCTCTCCCCCAGCCCTTTTCCTACAAGGAGAGGGGGAAGAATTTCTAATATTAAATCTCAAAGAGATTTAGGATCGATTACACCCCATTCCCTCGCAGGGAAGGGGGCTGGGGGGTTAGGTCTTAGGATTCAAAAAGGAAAAACTTAATATATCCAGATCCCGATCGCTTTTCAAAAAAAATTGGGCATTATAAATAATAGAGGAGAATCCCTAAACTGTATTTCTTACATTAATAGCAAGCGCGACTAAACTCGGAAATATCGGTATTTTTACCGAGGCGATTCTGGGGCAGAAATGCTAAAACTAAAGGTAGGGAGTTTTTCCCGTTATTCGCCATCACAACCATTCCAATCACAGGTTAGGTAGGCATATATTATGTCACAACATCACAACAACAAGTTCTCTAATCCTATTCTGTCTTTGTTTCGTTCGATCCGGATTGCTTTTCAACGGATGACACGGCGGACAATGCGATCGCTTTTTAGGGTCTGGATGAGGATAAACCGTCAAGATCGTTATGGTCGGGCGGGTTTTGTGTTGCCTACGGTGACAATGGTGCTATTAGTGGTGGTGCTATTGACCATAACTATTATGTTGCGATCGATGGATCGGGCTAAAATGGCTCAATATCGACGGGTAGATGAACAAGTTTTACAAGCTGCAACCCCGGCATTAGATCGGGCAAAAGCAAAAATTGAATATTTGTTATCAAGAAAGGAAACAACAGAAACACCATCTGATGATGTGTTGAGTAGAGCTTTAAATGATCCTTCTTATAATTTAGGTGATGAGCAACGCTTACAAATTCAGTATGAAATTGATGACATCGCTGGAATAACAGTCATCAAGGATGGCACGAATTTCAAACCACTAGAAGATCAAGACGCTATTCAAACTGCTTGGCGATTTCCAGTAGATACTAATAATGATGGGAAATTTGATAGTTTTACCTACTACGGGATTTTCTTCCGCAAACCTGGAACGGATAGAACTAGAAACCCTTTAGATGCCAGAACCCTTCCCATGCCCCCAAGTTCTGGGATCAGCAAGCAATGTCAAGCGGTTATTGCCTCCGGGGGAACGAGCGGTCTAGTCGATGATTCCGGTTGGTCAAGGTTAGATGGCAACCTGAAAAAAGCTTTTTTTGTTTATACAACAACTGTACCGATTACTCTAGCAGATATTAGCAGTTCAAACCTGATTAAAAATAGTCAAAATCAATTAGTCTTTACCTCAGATAAATATAGTCAATTTCAAGGAACACCTAGCTTTTCAGCTTTAGAATATCAACTTGATTTCACACGGGTTCCCCTAACAAATAATGCAGTTGTTTATGAAGATGATTTAATTATTACTCCTGGGTTTGGACTTAACTTAAACGGACGGATTTTTACCAACAGTAATTTAATCGCTTCTCCTTTTGCTAACGACGACTTGAAATTATATCAAGTTAGTGGAATTAACTCTTGTTTTTATAGAGAAGAAAACAGTAAAGTTGTTGTGGCAGGTAACGTTATAAATGGCATGACGGATCAAGTTAATTCAAAATCTGTACAGGTGCATTTGTACCAAGGAGCCGGAACTAACCCAACCGCCACTCAAAAAATTACAACGACTAATCAATCGGTCAGCACTGCTGTCAACAGTGCAATGTATGATGATGCTGCTTATAAAGAGCGTCTCAGTGCTTTGATTGATGATTTGAGGGCAACTCCAGGAGATAAAGGAACAGACATCGTGGCAAGTAATATGCCACCTTCAATTGAAAGGGTTGTTCAAAAGCGTCTAACACAAGATACAACACTAAAACCTGATACAGTCCGTGAAGAAGAACTGAGGGCTTATTTCAAAGCTCGTATTCGGAAAGTTACACAAGTAGAGGGTAAAACGATTCCAGGTGCAGGTTCAGTGGCAACAGGATTAGGAACAGAAGATTTAAGACCCGCCACAGATGCTTGGAGATTGCCAACTAACGCAGCAGGAACAACCAGTACCTCTGGTGTAACCTTTGTTTCTGGTCAACTTCAGCAAACCGAACCGGAGACTCAGAAGAAAAATGAAAAAGAAAACTATTTAGGCGATCGCGTCATAGCCGGAAATAACTTACCCGCCCTAGACTATGATTCAACCATAAATACCCGTTGGAAAGCCGCAGCAAATTTACTCATTACGGGCCAGAAATGGACTGCTCCGAATACGGTGGATCGAACTCGCAGCACCCAAGTTAAACCCTTACCGAACTTAGGCGATACCAAACGAGATGGCTATTGGGAAAAAGCCGCAGCCCAAAAACCCAAAGCTCCATTAGATGCCATTGGCGGGTTACGGGTGATTACAGGTGCAGGAATTTATGATCGGACAAACTCATTTTTACCGACCCCCCGATGGGTTGCTAATAGTGACACCTATAATGATCCTGCCACATCAGCAACAGAAACTTTTCCGATTGTCTGGCCCGATACCATGCCCATGTCTGAGGTTAATGGAGCTAAGAAGGGAGATTTGAAGATGCGGGCATCAGTGGTTTATCACTATGCCTCCGATCCCTATGATCCTGCCAATAGCGACACCGATCAACAACCGATTGCTTGCGTTAGTAGTTACTATGATCCAACCAATCGAATTACAGCCAAAAATAGCATTAACTTTGACGGGGGACTGTTAATAGATACCGCCAATGGCAAATCCAATAATGGTGTAGCCTACCCCAAACCCACAACAGCCCGACCGACGGCCGCCTCTTACAGTTCTACGACAGGACTCTATACGGTCTCTGGTGCGGCTGCGGAACTGGGAAACCAAGCTAACTATGTTTTCCCCGATGGTCGATTTGCTAATTCCGCCCTGAGAGATGCCTTAAAAACCCTATTCGACGGAGATGATCTGACCTTAGCAAATCAAGCGGCCATTGATAGCGCCCTCTGTTCTTTAGATATCATCAGTGGCAGCATTACCCCATCTGACGCGGTAATTCCTCATGGAGCGATTCGGGAAGTCACCTTTTTAAATGCCAGAGAAGTCAAAGCCAATGAACCGGATGAGCCAACAACAACCGTTGATGAAACCTTCACCCTCAGCAGTCCTCCTAATACTGCCCAGAAAGCGCAGTTAAATGCCCGCGCCACTCTCCCCCTAGAAGAACGGATGCCGCAGGAAGTTCGCGTGACTCGGATTGATTTAGAATTATTGGCAAACCAACCTATTGCCCAAAGTCTGCCTGTAAAAGAAGCACCCCGAAATAAAGCCGGGGAAGAATATCTATTACCCTTCAGTGGAATTATCTACGCTAGTCGGGATGATGCACTTCCCGATTTAAGCGCCCAACCCGACACCCTTGACACCCCGGCTGATCTCGAAGAAAGTGCGGCGGACTTAAAATTAGATCCTACCCGGCGCCCAAATGGGATTCTTCTCGCCAATGGTAGTTTAAAGCGTCCATTACCTGCATCTCCCACAGTACAAGATGTTGTTCAAGACAAAGGACTAACTTTAGTCTCCAACTTGCCTGTTTATATTAAAGGGGATTTTAATAAACATACCCAACAGGAATTTACAGGTACTTTTAGTTGGACTTTTGCCGATTTCTATGGCCGTGCAGCGAGTGCCCTCAATCCTAACTTTGCTTGTCGTGCAGGAGATCCTAGAATTCAAGCTGCGGGGTTCAAATGTGATACCGGAGACGATTGGCGTCCTGCTAACGTCTTAGCGGATGCAATTACCCTGCTGTCTGATAACTTCCGGTTTGGTTATCGAGATGAAGGGGATTTTGATCTCAGAAATAATGCGGGTAGCGCACTGATTCTAAGAGGTGGTATTTGGGTTTCAGCAAAAACGGCTCGTCTGGAAAACGGTTTCTTGAATAATGACTATGCCATTAATGGCTTGAGTAGTGGGGGGCTAACAACAGGTCGCTTTGATATCGACGACAATGGAGATATCAATGGAGCGGATGCTACCCCTGTTGATTTGAATTACCGTTCAACTACAGGAACAATTCTGAATAGTTCCTACTTCAATAACTTTGTGACTCCGGTTCAGCGACGACTTGATAATGATCCCAAGGAGTTTCTAACTGAAATTTGTTTGAAACTTCCTGTTTCTGCTTGTGATGCCGGAGATTGGGTGATAGTTCCAAATACGGGAAGCCCAGGCAAAGCAACGGATCTACTTCCTACCACCAATGTTAATAACTTATTATCAGGCACAACTGCTACTCCGCCTGCTTCCCAGTATCAGCGTTTCCCCCGTCGTGTTGCTTTTAAGCGAGATACTGCAACAGCAACAAATCCACTCATGTTGAACGGGACTTTACCAATACCATTAGGAGTTAAGGGGGGCACACAAATAATTGAAGCTACCTTTGCTGATACGAATACAACTCCAGATACTAAACCTAACGCTCTTTGGTTCCAAACTCGTACCACTACCAATGCTCGTAGCAGCACTGGTACTAACCCCCTTTGGTATTATAATCCAGAAGCACCTGCCACTCCTGATACTTTCGTGGAGACAGATAGACAACCCCTGTTAGTTCCCATCCTGCAAATCCATGCCACTGACTCCACTGCTACAACAACTGCCTTCCCTGTAGGCGCTGAGGTTCAAGTAGGTAGTCGGTGGGTGGTTCGGGCTGCACCTAAGACGGCGACTAACTTGAACGAGTTTAACTTAGTCATGGCAACTGGAGATATCCCAGCCCGTCCTGGAGACAACAATGGCGGTTTACAAAACTTACCCCGCTTCTTAGAAAACTGGCAAACTCCAGCCCAAACTGCTAGTATCGCTGGTGCTTTTATTCAAACCAATCGCAGTTCCTACGCTTCCGCTCCTTACTTCAGCGTCATGGATGATGCAACATATCCCTACGCTAAACGTCCACCCGGAATGTTTGGGAATACAGGTAACGATGCCAGCAAATACAAAAGTAATCCAGGGACTGGTAAGATTGGCTACTTCTTACCACCGACTCGGAAGTGGGGTTTTGATGTCGGTCTGTTATCTCAACCCCCGGATTTATTTGCCCAGAAATTCTCTCTAGCGGATGAAAGTATTGACCCCGATGAATATTTCCGCGAAGTTAGTCGAGATGATGATTGGGTTAAAGGGTTGTTGTGTTCTAAGGTCGCACCGTTACCAACCGCTACCCCCGGAACGATCTCCACAACCAGAGCAATACCCGGTCAAACTTGCTCTGCTAAATATGGTAGCTAAGTTTTATAGGAGGAAAAAGTCATGTTTTTAAAGCAACGCCCACTCAATCAACGCTCACCTTCTCAAGAAGGCTATACCATCCTTGAGGGACTAATGGCGGTAATTGTTGTATCAGTCATGTTGTTAGCAATTGGCCCCGTTATTGCCTTCTCTGTGGGGACTCGCGTGCAAGCCAAACGAGTTGAACTGGCAACTCAAGCGGGAAAAAGTTATATTGATTGGGTGAAAGCTGCTCCTGATGCCAATGCAATACAGGGAAGAGCACCCAAACAAACTGCAATTACCGCTCCAGCAACAGGTGATTTAACAAGTGATTGCACATCAAAAGATGGTTATTGTACAACAACCGATAAAAAATTGTACTGTGTAAATCTTGATGAAACAGCAGGGTGTCAAACAAATAGCCCTGTTGATATGGTGGTTCAACCTCTGATAACAAATGGTGATGCTACGAATCCACAAAAAGGTTATCAAATGACAGTGAGAGTTTACCGCGCTAACTCTTTTGCCCCTGGTGTAACGCTTCAGTCACCTACTAAGTCGGACAGCTTAACAACGAATGCGTTAGGTAATCGCGGTTTACCTTTAGTTATGATGAAAACTGAAGTTTTACCGTCAGATGCAACCTTTGAAAATCTTAGAGACCGACTACAGGGTACACCTTGACCGTAATATTTTAAGTCTAACTTAATTCACATACTTTTCTTAAGTTAATGGAGCAATAAAAATGAGTATCTTTCTAAAATTATTACTTAAACATCAAGTTAGGTCAAGTCCGGCAAAATTTGATCGAAACTATCAAGTCAAAGGCATGACAATGATAGAACTATTAGTCGGTACAATTATTGCTTTTATTGTGATCACTCCTTTGATGGGAATGGTCATTGGTCTATTAAACGATGATCAACGAGAAAGTGCTAAGGCAAACACCGAAGAAGAAATCCAATCTGCATTAGATTATATTGCAGAGGATGTTAGTCAAGCTCTCTATATTTACACGAACACAACATCAACTGATACAAAATTAAATAAGCAGATTGATAACCTTGAAAGTAACAACTTTTTACCGACTACGGGAACCCCTATTCTGGTGTTTTGGAAACGAAAATTAGTAGAAGATGCTGTTCCTGTAGATTATACTAAACTACCTAAAGACGAATGTACAACACCGGAGAAATGTAATGACACCTACGTTTTATCATTAGTCAGTTATCACTTACTTCCAGAAACAGATAAAACATCAATTTGGTGTCAACCTTCAGATCCAAAAAAACCTTGTCCTAGTCGAATAGTTCGATATGAAATTTCTGAGGGGTTAAAAAAACCTGATGATGGAACCTACTATACAAAAGCAGAACTTGGAACAAACCTTGAGAGCTATGCTCAGGAAAATAATAAAGCCTATAATTCTAATTTTAGTCTATCTAAACCCTTAGAAAATGTTACAAGCAAAACCGATTTTCCTAACTCACAAGTTTTAGTTAACTACATTGAAGAATTGGAACTAGATCCTAGTTCAACAAATAACTTAGCTAAATTAACAATTCAGGGAAATGCACTAAGACGTAATGATGCTGGAGCCGATTGTCCGACGGCTAATGCTAATATTGGTGTTAATAGTAATTCACCCTATTGTCCAAAATCATCAGTTCAATTGCGAGGATTAAGTGGTCTGGGAAATTAGAATTAACTCAAAAATTATTAAATAATCAAAAAGGATTAATTATGAAAAATCAACAAATATTAAATAGGCTGTTAATAAATCGGTTAAAAAAAAATCCCGTTCAATCTGATCAGGGATTTAGTCTGATTGAATTATTAGTTGTGATTTTAATGATTGGTATTCTAAGTGCGATCGCCGCCCCTAGTTGGCAAGCATTTACAACCGGACAACGAATTAAAAGTGTTAATAATCAGGTATCTCAAGCTATTAAAACTGCTCAAGCAGAAGCCAAGAGAAGTAAAGACGACTATATACTACAATTCGATCCCGCTAAAGATCCACCAAAGTATAGTATTTACAAAAAAGATACACCAGATGCTGGTAAACAATGGCAATCTTTGAGTCTTGATGGTGCAATTAAAGAGAATATGCTCAAAATTTATTCTCAAGCGAATGGAACAGTCAAAAATACAATTACTTTCGATTATCGAGGAACCGTTAAAGATCCAGCTTTGAAGCAAAGTACACCCCCTGTGAATACAGATGGTTTTAGCGTTGTTGTTTATCCTAAAGGTAGTCCAAATTCCCGAAACTGCATAATTGTACAAACGATTTTAGGAGCAACAAGAACAGCAGAAGGTACTGATGATGTGAAAGGTTGTCCAGAGCCCAAATAGTTGAAAGAATGCGATCGCGTAGCCGCCATCTTGCGGCATTGCAATTATAGTAATGGGCAAAAACTTACTTTTGTCTTTGTGGTTAAATTAGGCCCAATCCCTTTCAGGATAGCCACAAGAGCTACTATAACTCCGTAATATCCACAGATTGATTAAAATTTCAATGTTCAAAATAATTTTAAAAGATCCGTAATTCTCCCGTGGTCAAAGCCCCTGATTTTTTGCAGACTGGTAGTTAGGTTCGCTCAGAAAACATAACTACTTTAGTTAAAATCAGGTGTGCTAAAATGATCAATCAAAAAAAGACCAGCGATCGCTCCTTAACCTCCTCTAATAGCGGATTTACCCTAACTGAACAACTAATTATTATATTTATAATTGGTGTTCTGGGTGCCATTGCTATCCCCAGTTGGTTAGGTTTCATTTACCGCCATCGTCTCGCCACCTCCACAGGACAACTGCAATGGGCATTCAAAATGGCTCAAAGCGACGCCAAACGGGAAAAAACCGCATGGCAAGTCAGCATCCAAGAAACCCAAGAAACCCAACAAACCCCCAAAACGATTAAATTTGCCCTCCATCCCGCTAGTATCCCCCCAGTTCAACTCCCGGCTGGCAGTTGGCAAACCCTAGAACCCGGTATTATCATTGATGATAAACAACCCAACCCCAAGGGCAAACTCGAAACCAGCCTGCGTAAAATTAACCCAACCACCAACAAAGTCACCACATCAGGCACAATGTACCGCACCCTGTTCAACTACAAAGGCTGTCCCGTCTACTTCCCCAACGACGAATGCACCCAAACCAGTTTACAAGCGCTCGGAACCATCACCCTGAACCATCCCGACCTCGGCAACACCAAACGCTGCGTGATTATTTCCACCGTTCTCGGTGTGACCCGCATTGGAAAGGAAAACACCAAACCCAATACTAATGATCGCTATTGTTATTAACTAAACATCCCTGCCCCTAGCCCCCCGTGCACGGGAGGTTTGGGGGGGCTGTTCCCTGCTATAGTACCTGTGTAATCAAATTAAGCAATAATCTCATTGCTTTCATCCCAGACCAGATCCCCCTAAATCCCCCTTTTTAAGGGGGACTTATCAGAAAAATGGGTTAAAACCCCTAAGTTCTACTTAGGCTTTTTGATGTCACTATCCTAGATATCGGGGCGGGTACAGGTATTCTGATTTTCTAAAAACTCTAATTGTACAAATAAATCAAAAAGGAAAATAATGGGTATAATCAAACTAATGCACGCAAAACTTCATCGGGTCAGGGTTACAGAGGCAAAGCGTGACTATGTTGGTAGTTTAACCATAGACTCAGACTTGTTAGAAAAGGTAGGAATGTTACCTTTAGAAGAAGTACAAATCGTCAATATCAATAATGGCAACCGTTGGTCAACCTATGTTTTACCAGGTGAAGCAGGTTCTGGCATAGTTTGTCCAAATGGTGGGGCAGCACTGCTATGTCAGAAAGATGATCTACTAATTATTTGGGCAAATGAACAATGCGATCGCTCCGAAATCTTAAAAAATGGACACGAAGCGAAAATAATCGTGGCTGATGAAAATAATCATTGTCAAGAACTTCTCTATCAAACTCTAACTCCAAATCAAGGAAGTGTTGAATTTCACTCTTTGCCAGGAATTCCAGAAGGTCACACATCGTCATGATCCGCAAACCCCGTAACTACAGTAACCAATTTGCCCATAAATTTCAGGTACATTCAGTTGACACTCTCACCTTTATACGGTGAGAGTGTCAATTCCCAAAAACTCAACTACTCACCACCAGACATCATTTTCTGCAAAGAACTTAACCCTTTTTTCACCCGACGGGAAACCGTCACCGAACTAATACCCAAACGTTCGGCCGTTTCCTTCTGGGTTAAATCATACAGAAACACAAACTCCAAAACCTTACGGGTTCCGTCCTCTAATTTAGCCAAAGCCTGCTGGACACGAATTTGATCCTCCTGCGCCAACTGAAAACTCCGATAACGACCATCGGGAACTAATTCCCCCAAACAGGTCGCTCCATCTTCCCCATCCATAATCGGAGCATCCAAACTCAGCATAGAACGGTTGCTATTAGCTAACCTAACCTCATTCCACTCATTCACAGAAATTCCCAAAACCTCCGCCACTTCCCCATCCGTGGGCGGGCGCTTGAGTTCTAACTGAAGTTGTTGAATTACCTTCACAGATTGCCGTTGTAAGGTCAACCATTGACGGGGAACCCGCAACGACGGGCTTTTATCCCTTAAATAGTGTTGAATTTCCCCCCGAATATAGGGAATCGCAAAAGAACTAAAGGCATGACCTTTCGACAGGTCAAATCGCTCAATTGCACGAATTAAGCCAATACAACCGACTTGAAGTAAATCTTCATAACTTTCCGTACATTGGTTCACCCAATGGTGTACCTCCTTACGCACCAATCCAATATTTAACTGAACAATCCGGTTACGGATATCCTTGGAAGCAGACTGTTGATATTGGTGTAACAGTTCTAAACTTTCTCCCCTAGGGTAATTGACAACTTGAGTAGGCATGACAATATCCTGCGTTGGTAGGGCTGGCTAATAAGTTCCGTATCAATCTTGACCACACTAGGCTTTAATGGCATGGGAGGTTAGAGGGTTAGCCCCAACACAGGGGGGACTCTGAACCTATATTTAATAGTCAATGTGAGGTCGCTGAAGCACTAAACGAGGACTTTTAAGCCATCGGCTAGAAGCCTAGCTTTAGCAAATTTATATACACTATTATGGCTAATAACATATTATTGTAGCCCAACTTGCCGGGTTAACGCAAGATATTTAGAAAAATTTGATTAATATTTCCTGAAATTGGGAATTATAAATACTCACTTGGCGAAAAACTTTTGTGTTAATTCAGGAAGGCTGAGGGCTGAACCCTTACCTACCACCAATCAGTGATTAAGTCCACAAACCGGAGACAGGCAACTGTTGATCCCCCATTCTTCCTGGATCAAATCAGGACTTAATTCAAGGATAGATCAGCTTAGGAAGCAGTTTCAATCCGACCATAGAAAACACCCCGAACTTTCACAGCCAAGGATTCCTTCGCACCCAAATCATCATCAGAAGGCTGTTCACTTTCAAAAATTCCAGCCACCTCTCCGGTTTCGCCGTCAATTTTAGAAACTTGTAAAGAAATCTGACCCGCTTTAACTTTGGTATCTGCTAACTTGACATTAGCAGTGCTTAAATCGGCTCCATCGGCGGTTGCAGGTAAAGCAACGGCGTTGTCATAGCCAGCATTCACCCCACGGGCTTTAGGATCTAAGAAATTAGCACCTCGATAGGAAGGAACGTTAAAATCCCCGCGTAAATCGGTAGAAGTGTTGATACTGGATAATCCCGGTTGGGAACTCGCCACTAACCCTTTAACCGTGAACAAGAAAGGAACTTCTTCACCACCGGGTAATAAAACCGTAATCGGTTGGAAATCTATCCCATCTTTTTCTTCAAAGGTGAGTTTACCATCGGAACCCACCAGCAGGTTACCCCCAATTTGATCTAAGCTATAGGTGAATCGGGTTAATAAACGACCCGGAACAAATTCAGCTTCTTTGCGTTTGTTGGTAGATTCTTGCTTGACAAAATAGCTGGTGGGTTGCAGACACAAACCACTGATACTGTAGGACTTACCACCATCAATCGCAATAGAACCCCGGGCTGTTTCGGGTAAAGTCGGACAGTTCACAGCTAATCCTGTATTTCTAATGTCATCATAGGTCAGTAGCTTCGGATCTTTAGCCTCTGGGCCATCAGAACAAGCTGTAAGTACAGTTAAACAGATTGCTAATAGTGCAGCAACCAAAGCGCGATATCTCATTGTCAACCTCAAATATGCAAAATTGATATTTGATACTCCCCAGGGCTGAAGCCACGGGGATTCTTGAATGAATCCGAAAACTCTCAAAGGCGCTATCAAATCACCTCTACACGCTCAAAACAACTACCCTTATAAAAGATATTGCAATTGCGCTTACTTTTAGATCAGGAAATATTGAAGGCGGTTGAAACCGCAGCCACTTTCCTCCCCATGTCTAAAGCCAGGGGCTTCTCGCTCGTTTTTTGGTGAAATTAGGTTTGTGGCGAAGAAAATCGTTGTTGGCGACCTAGCCACAAGTCTTAACACTTCTAGGGTTGCGTTCTCGAACTCCTCGGTACAAAGACGGGAGGAATTTTGTTTCAACGGAGTTGTTCACGTTGAATCACCGGAGCTATTTGGTAGCTGAATCTTAACCCAATAGTGATTCTACACCATACCCGTACAAGGCTCGTGACTGTTTTTCTGACGAAGTACAAATTTTTCAACGATAAGTTAAACTAATTAAGTTAATTTATTGAGCGCCCTCTCTCATTAGGTTTTTGGCAATGATAGATTTCAATTATGGACAATTCCACTGAATTTGATTCACAAGCTCGGTCAACTCAGCTTGAATTTCTGGCAGAAAAGGTTTTAACCTTAGCCACAACCGCCGAAGGAAACCCTCTGGAAATTTTAGCGGTACTGAGAATTTTAGAACAGTTACACCAGAACATCCGAGAAAGTTTATTTCAGCAATCTTTACCCGATAGTCGTCAAAAACTCTATCATTTATTACGAGAAATTGAATCTAAAGGGGGTTGGCCTTATATTCCTCGGAGTTCTCTCAAATCTATGATGGAAAATTTACATCGGGAATTTCCAGAAGTTACATTAGAGGAGGAAGTTGATCCAGATGGGGAGGGTAACAAAAATCAGGATTAAGTTCAGAATAAATTTAAGGAGTTGGCGGCGATGAATCACTCATCAAAGTTTTAAGCCAGGGTTAAAACTACCATCAATTCAATGATTATTTAAGAATAAAAATCCGTGAGAACTTGAAATAATTGACTCACTTTTGCTAAATCTTTATCACCAGCAGAACGTTCAACCCCACTAGAGAGATCAATACCATCGGGCTGTAACTGTTGCAATGCTTCCCCAATATTATCCGGGGTTAATCCTCCGGCTAAAAACCAGGAACAGGGGGGGGAAAATGGTTTCAAAATTTGCCAGTCTAACCTTTGACCTGTCCCTCCCAACTGTTGCGGATGATAAGCATCTAATAATAGCGAATCAATATAATTAAAATAGTCTTGAGCTTGAATTAAAGTCGCTGGGGATTTAACCCGTAGGGCTTTAATCAGTTCTGTATCAGGAAGGATTTGACGCAGGCGATCGCAAAAATCAGGAGATTCATCCCCATGAAGTTGTACACCAGTTAATCCCGTTTCCCTGACCGTTTGATAAATTTCCTCCACACTCACATTAGCAAATACACCAATAGTTTGAATCGAGTTGGGTAAATTCTCTAAAATCCTGCGAATTTGCTCCGACGTGGCATAACGAGGGGAGCACCGAACACAAATAAATCCTAACATTGTCGCCCCCATTTGGGCGATCGCACAACCCTGATCCGGTCGAGTAATTCCACAAATTTTAATTCGCATTGATGGTCTTGAAGTTGAGTTTAAAGTCTGATTCACAGCAGACAATTCTGATCAAAATTTTACAATAACCGTATTCAAAGCCCACGTCTTTCAAGCGTGGGATGTAGAATACCCGCCTAAAGGCGGAGTGAAGGTTAATGAGAGTTTTGGTTAGCAATATATTTCTTGATAGTTTCACTCTTATACAGAGCCAGCCGTCCCACAATAATAGCTCCGACTCCACAAAGAAGGTAGTTTAAGCAAATACTGATGTGTTTTTTCTTTTGTATTGATTTTCTGTCATTACTTCACCGTCTGGGTTCTAAGATCCGTCTGGTGTCCTAACTGCCTTGGCGCTTGCTATATATTAACTTTTTCAACAAATTGGTAATTTTTAGCGTTGGGTTTCTATAATCAACCGTTGAAATTAAAAAAATCGTAAATTGCTCAGGAGAATAGAAACTTGATTTACACTTCCCTACTGATGTCAATACAAAACAATGTTCCCACCACCGTGAGTTGGTCTCCGAGTGTAGCCATTGTGATGATTATCTCAAACCTATTGGCAATTTTCATCGGTTTCTATGCCATTTCTAAAGAAAATCGTGGCAAAGGGCCGAGTTTACCCGGTTTACCCCGGATGTTTACCGGGTTTGGATTTCCTGAATTATTAGCGACTGCTAGTTTTGGACATATTTTAGGGGCTGGGGTAATTTTAGCCCTGGGTAACGCGGGAGTTATTTAGGAAAAGTTCTCATCCCTTGTAGAGACGTACCCTAGCGCAGCGATGCCGTAGGCTATTGGCGCGTCTCCACTACACTGATTAATGAATGGGTAAAGAAGGCCCTGGAGGGGGATTAACGGAACCTTCAATCGTGATTTTATTGCTTTCTCGTTGGGTTTGCATTTCCACTGCGATCGCTTCAAATAAAACTTCCAAACTACTGTAAGGAATCTCTAAATCAAGGGTTGTTTCAATTTGATCAAATCCATTCGGTGAAAATTCCGTTAACCAACGAGGGCCATCAACAACAGTGCGAGTTTGCCGATCAAACAGCCAAACCTTGACATAAATTCGGGGTAAACCATCGGGAAGTCTTACCCTCAGTTTAACTAACCTTCCAGCAATAATTTCCGTTGATAAGACTTCAATTTGGGGATCAGGAACCAGTTGATCTTCAGGTAAAACATAAGAAATTGGTTGATTTGTCGCCGGGGCTTCAGGTTTACTTCCCTTGATCTGTTTACGCCGAGGAAAAAATGCTCCAGGGGATTCTAAAGGTTCATCATCCACTACAATTTCCTCTAATTCTTCCTGGGCATTGATTACTTCTGGGTGTGGCAAAGGTGCTGTATCCGATGATGTTGGTTCAGAACGTTTAACAATATTACTAGCAGCATTAAAAGGAATCTCAGGTAGGGGATTAACATTCGCCCGCTTCACCCATTGCGACCATTCTTGATCACCCGCTAAAGCATTCAACCGTGACCAAAACCGATTATTCAAATCTAACGCTTGAAAGGCTTCTTGAACTTCTGGATCGGATTTCGGTTTAGCTATTGGTTCAATTTTTTCAATCCCATCTGTCGCCGGGATTAATTCCGATGATTCTCCTACTAATAGCGGTGAAATTGAAGTTGATATATCTGTATAATTCGATTCCCAAGAGTTAACAACCGTCGATGAATCCTGATCCTCAGACGATACAACACTTTGATCCGGTTTTGGTGCAGGTTTAACTTCCCCAGTTGTGGAACTAGAGCCGAATATTGGCAAATCTAGGGATGTAGGAGATCGAGATTCCCAGCTAGAATTATTCAGTTTGGGAGGAAGCACCGTAGTCGTTTCCGTGGTTAAAACTTCAGCCCTGTTAGTGGTATCGGTCAGGTCAGGTAATTCCAGAACTCCCATATCCAAATTAGCAAGGTCGGGGAAGTCATCTTGATCCAATTCTGGACTAAAACCCTGATCTATAGCTTCTAAAAGATGTTCAACCTGGGTAACAACATTAAAGGATTGAGTCGTCACCAAAGCCCCATCATGAGAAAAAATCACTTCCCCTAAAATTAAACGGGTTTTACATTCAAAGGGAATATAAACCACACCGGAAAAAAATAGCGGGAAGTCGCAGGAAGAAAGGGTTTGGTTAACCTCAAATAAGGGTTCTGAGCTTTGGGGGTCGCGTAAGCGAAATTGCAATTGTCCGTCAGTCAGAATTGGGTAAGTAGAAGATGGGTTAGGGGTTGGCAATTCCACCCGTCCCGAAACAACTAAGGCTTCTCCTAAACGGCCAACAAAGGTATCTTGTTCTAGGAAGATATGCAGAGAATTGAGTAACGTTTCTAGCGGATCAAGGGGTTGTGGGGATGCTTCGGGAGTCTCCAGAACCGAAAGTGGTGGCCGAGTCGGTTCAGGCACAACATAGAGGCGATCGGTTGGGAACTGTACAACCTTAGAAGACTGATCCGTTTGCGGTTCAACAGTCGGGGGCTCTGGGGAGGTAATATCAGCCGTCGGTGGTTCCGTATCCCCAAAAAATTGATCAAATTCTTCTGCTTCCGAGTGGAGAACCCTTAATTGTATGGTTTTTTTACCCACGGTTGCTAATAACCCAGACGTCAGTTGAGGCGCACAAGAAAATTGCCAATTCCCAGGTTTCAGGGAAGTATAAGGCATAACCACCATCAAACCCTCGGCATTTGTGGTTAGTGTCCGAGTTTGAACCTGTTGGACAGGTGGAACCGCATCAAAATCTTGATAAATAATCCGAACATCAATTGAAGTGTTTTTATATCCAGACCGGGCTACCATCCGGTAGCGTCCTTCTAAAATCTCAACATCCGGGGATTCTAAGGTCAACCAACTATTGTCCCCTTCTTTTTGCAGTAAAAATTCCCAACTTGCCATTTCCCGCCTCTATATTAGGTGGTTTTTCGTTTCTCCAATATGATAGCGGAATTGGATGGCAGCAAAACAGCAGGAGGCAGGAGGCAGGAGGCAGGAAGAATTAAGAATCAAGAATCAAGAATTAAGAATTAATCTTTTTTCTTTTTTTCGGTGTTCTTTCTACCTTCTGTCCCCAGCCTCCTGTCTTCTACAGCAATCCGGCGTTAGTTCCGGGCTTGCCCGTTGCCAGTTCCACTTTGACAATTTTACCGCCCATTTTCATGATCCGTTGTTGTTCTTTAAACCAACTGTCATAGGGAACTAACTTAGTAAAGTAGGTATTTTGTAATTCCCGTTGGGTACGAATCCGGCTTTGGCTTGGAACACAAGCTGTTACTTTAAACATCCGCATGAGGTTCGTCTCTCCTAGGCAAATTTAACAAGTTTTACATCAATTTTAAAATGATCAAAGGCCGGGAGTCGGGAGTCAATCCTAGCTCGCTAAAGCTTATCACCGAAAACAGACAAGCCTTTGGCGGTCTAGCATTCACTCCAGACTTCCCTGGCCTTGAAGGTCGTTTAGATTGGGGATGGGGAATCAAACTGAGTGACTACCCTCACAAACCTAACCTTGGTTTTAGCTTAAGCCAGAGGAGATATAGTCTAAGTAAATACCCATTTCTTTGCCAGCATCAGCACCCACTAAACTAGCGGTAACTTCTTTGATGGCTTGGATGGCTTGCACGGTAGAACCGATGGGAACACCCAGGGAGTTATAGGTTTCTTTCAAACCGTTGAGAACACGCTCATCGAGAATGGAAGGATCGCCAGCTAACATAGCATAGGTGGCATAACGCAGGTAGTAGTCTAAGTCGCGGATGCAAGCAGCATAGCGACGGGTGGTGTACATATTGCCACCGGGACGAGTCACGTCAGAATACAGCAGGGATTTGGCTACTGCTTCTTTGACGATGCTGGCTGCATTAGCACTAATGGTTGAAGCAGCACGAACCCGCAGTTCGCCGGTGGCGAAGTAAGCTTTTAACTTTTGCAGGGAGTTGGCATCCAGGTACTTACCCTGAACGTCAGCAGAATTAATTACGGAAGTAATGGCGTCTTGCATGATTGTTCTATTTCCTTGTAGTCGCTGAATCTAGGAATCGTTTAAAAAATGTGATAAGGCGATCGGACTTATGAGAGCGCACCGATCACATAGTCGAAGTAAGCTGCGGCTTCGGCTGCATCTTCACCAGATAACAGACCTGTAGCAACACTCTTCAGCGCACGAATTCCTTCGGCAACGGCTTCAACGGGAGTACCCAGAGATTTGTACATTTCCCGAGCGCCAACAATCCCAATTTCTTCGATGGGGGTAATATCACCCGCAACGACTCCATAGGTGACCAGACGCAGGTAGTAGTCAAGGTCGCGTAAGCAGGTAGCGGTCATTTCCGGGCCATAGGCGTTACCAGCAGGGGAGACCACGTCAGGGCGTTTCTGAAACAATTGGTTTCCAGCTTCTTTGATGATCCGCTCACGGGCACCGCTGACTGTTTCGGCGATACGAATGCGAGTTGCACCAGAGATAACAAAGGCTTTGATCCGGTCTAACTCACCAGGGCTGAGGTAACGCGCTTCGGCGTCGGCATTAACAATGGATTTTGTGACGATACTCATTTTCTACAAAAGCGTTTAGCTAACGTTTTCCTGATTGACGCTCTCCCGAAACCCATTAACTGAGTCGGAGAGCCTCATCGTTACCGATGAGCGTTCGGTGCTGGTTCAGATACAGTCTGGGTCAGGTGATGACATAGAGTGCATCTGTGTTTTTGATCCGCAATCAAATCTATCGGTTTGAGATTTCTACTGCTTCACTTCTTGCTGCTTTGTACCCTCAAAAATTTTTGAGATTTTTAGGGGACAATCCACAAGTTCGACATCCTCCACTGGCTTTTAGGCAATGGATTCCCAAACTGCTCCCCTTGGGGCTACAGTCGATGGGGTAACTAGCTTTGGACATTAATTTGCCCAACACCGTCACTACCTATCGCTTGTATTTTCAGGCATGGAGTACACATTCTGAGCGATATTGTAATAGTTTTTAACATTACCACCGAAATCGCGGGTTGACCGTTGAGGTGTTGACAGTTGAAATATTAATGTTTTAGAACCGATATCAAGCTCGTTTTCCCCTGCCTTCACTGGGGTAAAGTAAACCCAAAAATGTAACAATAGATTCTGTTTAGAATCTCAATGGCTTTCCCCATAATATGCGTTTAACTCGATGGCATTCTCCCCAGTTCAATGTCCGGCAACCTTGCTTTCAGGGTTTTAGGGGTTTCAAAACCCTGCTGACTACCTTGGTGATCATTTGTGTATTCTTTTTGACCATTACTCCTTCGGCATTAGCGGGTTTGGATGATGATCGCTTTGATGGTAATATTTTTGCGCTGTATGCTGGGAATGGTTCCTTGGTTCCCCCTAGAGTCACCTTAACAGAATCCATGAACCAAGGTAGACCCTCATTATTAGTATTCTTTTTGGATGATAGTAAAGATTGTAAAAAATTTGTCACCACAGTATCAGAACTTCAGCGTTTTTACGGAAGAGAGGCAGACTTTATTCCGGTAAATGTTGATACCCTATTACCCGATGCCAAAAATTCCCCCCAGGAACCGGGTTATTATTACAAAGGCTATGTTCCCCAAACCGTATTAATTAACCAGTCGGGGAAAATCGTTTTAGATAAACCGGGACAGGTTTCCTTTGAAACCGTTGATGATGGGTTTCGCCAAGTCTTTGATTTATTGCCTCGTAATGAATCCGTGGAATTACGGCGTCGTTCCTTCAATGAATTTAACACGGAGTTAGTTCCAACCCAGAAGTAAATATCTGCGGGAGATGACCGAATATAGATTCGACCGGGCGATCGCTTCATAAAATGTAACATTTTTGTTATGATCGATTCAGTCGGCCTACTTTCCCATCCTCATCGCCTAAATGAATACCCCATCTTCCCCCTCTACCCCAGAACTAGAACCCCAAGTTAAACCCAACGAACCCAAACCCAGCTATGTTAAATTAGCGATGCGGAATATGGTTCGCAAGGGCGGAAAATCCCTATTTCACTTTGCCTTAACCACAGTGGGTTTAGTCGGATTTCTAGTTGGAATGGCTTATCTAACCCGCTAAATCCTTTAAATTCTGATTAGATTTTTTATTAATGACTGTACAGGTTGAAGTTAGTATACAAGACTGTTTTTGGGAGCAGTTAGAAAACTCGGAAAATAACACCATTCCCAATGATGCGCTAGAGTCTTCTCCCCGGGAAATTGACTGTCCCTTGACTATCACAGAATGGGAATATTGGTTCCAAAGTTGGTTAAATTATTTAGAGTCCTATCTACCATTGGCATCCAGTTACGAGTTAAGTTTACGTCTAACTGATGATCATGAAATTAAACTCTTAAATACTCAGTATCGTTCTCAAGATAAACCAACCGATGTGTTAGCCTTTGCTACATTAGAGGTCGATTGTCCCCAACCTCCAGAAGAATTTTCTGCTGAATCGCTGTATCTTGGTGATATTGTAATTTCGGTGGAAACTGCTAACTTTCAAGCTCAACAACAAGGGCATTCCCTAAAAATCGAGCTAGGATGGTTAGCAACTCACGGTTTACTACATCTTTTAGGTTGGGATCATCCCGATGATCAAAGTTTAACCGAAATGTTGGAGCAACAACGGGTACTACTAGAAATAGTTAATTTAGGAGTTTAACAGGTGAGTTAGATTAATCCAAAATAGCCATAAATTCTAGTAACTCAATAAACAAATTATCAAGAAAACTGTGATAAATTGCTTCCTATAACAGACCTAAAACTGCTGGTAGTGAAAACGTATTCAGCGAAGGACTTAGAAATGAATGTAGAAAAACCCTCTCTTTCAACATTTCCTACACCGTCAATTCCTATTCCTCAAACAACAACTTTATCTAAGTCTAATCTTTCCGGGACTATGGGTAAAAAATATGACCGAGAATTATCGTGGAAAATCGCTTCTAATTTATTAGTTAGCTTTAAATATGCTTGGACAGGAATTAGTTATACCTTTATAACCCAACGAAACTTTCGGATTCATACTATCATAGGAACCCTAGCAATTGGCTTGGGTCTTTTTTTGCAGTTAACCCGGGTGGAAATCGCAATTATTGGCCTGACTATCGGTGCGGTGATGACCATGGAATTATTGAACACAGCCATAGAATCGGTGGTTGACTTAAGCGTTGGTCAGTCTTACCATGATTTAGCCAGAATTGCGAAGGATTGTGCGGCGGCGGCGGTTTTAATTTCCGCTTTCGTGGCATTATTGGTAGCGGGAATCTTGCTTTTACCTCCTCTGTTCACCTGGATTCAAGTTATAGTTTCAGGAGTTTAACCCTTGATTATTGTTATTGATAATTACGATAGTTTCACATACAATATTGTTCAATATTTAGGAGAACTAGGGCAAGAATTACCCATTGCTGCTGAAGTTCAGGTATTTAGAAATGATCGGATTTCCCTAGAAGAAATTCGTCAAATGAAACCCGACGCCGTGGTAATTTCTCCAGGGCCAGGTCGTCCCGAAGATGCTGGAATTTCCCTAGAATTAATTAGAGAATTGGGGCCGACTTTACCCATTTTAGGAGTATGTTTAGGTCATCAAAGTATTGGCCAGGTGTTTGGGGGAAATATTATTTCGGCACCGGAATTAATGCACGGAAAAACATCTCCTATCCATCATACAGGCGTTGGTGTGTTTAAAAATTTAGAGAATCCATTAACAGCAACTCGCTATCATAGTTTAGTGATTGGACGAGAAACCTGTCCCGATATTTTAGAGATTACCGGATGGGTAGAAGATGGGACAATTATGGGGGTTCGTCATCGGGACTATCCCCACATTCAAGGGGTACAATTTCACCCAGAAAGCGTTTTGACCCAGAATGGTAAACAACTTCTAAGAAACTTCCTAGAACGAATATAATTGTCATTTAATCTATTGATACGTCAACCTAAATAATATGAAACGGCGAAAATTAATTCAATTAACAACTACAACACTATTAACCACCTTAGCGACTGGGTTAACGTCTCAATGGCAAAATTCTTGGGCACAATCTACTTCTGAAAATACCTTAACTGTAAAATCGTTAGGACATACTTCTTTTTTATTTACCGGAGGAGGATTAAGAATTTTAGTTAATCCTTTTCGCCCAATTGGATGTACCGCAGGTTATCGAAATCCCCAACAAGTTCAAACCGATTTAATCTTAATTAGTAGCCGTCTTTTAGATGAGGGTGTGACCGAAGGATTTACAGGAAATCCATCCTTATTATATGAACCCGGGGTTTATCAATTTAATGGTAATCAAATTCAAGGAATTCGTACCATTAAAGATAGATTGAATGGCCGACAATTTGGGGTAAATGTAGCTTGGTTGTGGAAACAAGCGGGAATTAAAATTTTACATTTAGGTGGATTAGCTGGGCCATTGGGAATGGAAGAACGGATTTTAATTGGTCGTCCAGATTTAATGTTGATTCCGGTGGGAGGTGGGGCGAAATCCTATACTCCAGAAGAAGCCAGAAAGACGATTGAATTTCTCAACCCTAAAATTGTTATCCCCACCCATTATCGCACCTTGGCGGCGGATGTAACGGCCTGTGATATCGAACCTGTGGATAATTTTTTATCCGTAATGGCGGGAACATCAATACAAATTAAACAAACCGATACACTGAGATTAACCGCAGATGATTTACCGAAACAAGGGCCGATAATTAACGTCTTAAGTTATAACTTTGATGTAACTCCTAAAAGTTAACTGAAAGTTCCCTTAATAATTTTGACTGTCTATCCCCTTTTAAAAAAATAGATTCTTATTCCTTTTGATATAGGGCAAAATAGACAGTTAAGGTTAGTATCCCTATTGATGTTTTATAACTATTATGACCATTCAAAATCACTCGCAAAAATTAATCGCTGGGTTTGTAGGTATTGTTGGGTTGACGCTATTCGGGATTTTACCCGTTCAAGCTCAACTGCATAATTACACCTTAATAAACTCAACCCAAATTACTCAAATTCCGGCTACAACTTCCCTGGATATTATTGATACTATTGTTAGCGCGGGTGAATTTAGAATTCTAACCCAAGCTTTACAAGCGGCGGACTTAGTTGATGCGATTAAAGCAGAAGGGCCATTTACCCTATTTGCACCAACAGATAAAGCCTTTTCCGAACTTCCCCCAGGAGTTTTAGAAAACTTACTGAAACCGGAAAATAAAGCCCAATTAGTTAAAATTCTAACCTATCATATTGTGCCTGGAAATGTATTATCAACTGACCTAAAATCTGGAGAAGTCAAAACCTTAGAAGGAGATACGATTAATATTCAAGTAGGTTCATCGGTAAAAGTTGATAAAGCAACGGTAATTAAAGCCGATGTTCCTGCTAGAAATGGTGTAATTCATGTAATTGATGCGGTGATTTTACCTGAATAATTTTAATTATTTCAAGAGGATAAAACCATGAACAATTTCATAGAAAATCAAAACAAAGGCAAAAATTTAGGAATTGTCAGTCTTTTAGGTTTATTAACATTAGGAACTATTTCCCCCGTAGTCGCCGCCGAAGTTCAAATGTCTGCCAATTCCGAACTGATTTGTCGCCAACCTAGCCAAGATTTGGCTCAAATGCCTATTTCTCCAAAAGTGATTCAAGGTGTGGTCGGAGATTTAGCCACGGTGATTTTAGCCGATGAACGCTTTAAAATTCTAGGGATGATTTTAAAATCTATTGGATTATTAGATGCCTTAAAACAGGGAGATTTTACTATTTTTGCGCCAACAGATGAAGCTCTAGCTAAATTACCGCAACAAATTTTAGATGCTATTCTAAAATCCCAAAACCTCAACCGATTTACCGAATTATTAGAATATCATGTAATCCCAGGTAAAGTCACAACAACAGATTTAAAATCAGGAAAACTCAAAACTTTAGAAGGAGATTCTGTTACTATTAAGACAAAGAAAAATCAAATTAAAGTCGGAAATGCCACGATAATTGATTCTGATATTCCGGCGAGTAATGGAGTAATTCATGTTATTGATCAAATTTTAATTCTACCTAAATAAGCTAAAATAGGGAATAGGCAATAGAAAAAAAATAGGTGCATCTCATGTCTAAAATATAGAAATGAACAGGTTAGTATTTACAACTTTTTTGTGTCTTTGTGGTTAAATTAGGCTTTATCATTGTCAACATATCCCATTTTCAATTTCCTATTTATGAAATTAAGCCTTTGCATGATTGTTAAGAATGAACAAGAAACTTTAACAAAATGTTTAAATAGTGTTAAAGGAATTGTTGATGAAATGATTATTGTTGATACGGGGTCAACGGATAAAACCCCGAAAATTGCTCAACAATTTGGAGCGAAAGTTCATTCCTTTAATTGGTGTGATGACTTTGCCAAAGCCAGAAATGCCTCTTTAAGTTATGCAACCGGACAGTGGATTTTAGTATTAGATGCAGATGAAATTTTAGACCCTGAAATTGGGCCACAACTGCATCAAATTATGGAAAATCGTAATTTAATTGTAGTTAACTTAATTAGACAGGAAATCGGCGCCACTCAGTCTCCTTATTCCTTAGTTTCTCGACTATTTAGAAATCATCCCCAAATCTGTTTTTCCCGTCCCTATCATGCCATGGTAGATGATAGCGTCACCGAATTAATCCGCCAAAAACCGCAATGGCAAATTGTAACATTACCCCAAGTTTCTATTTTACATTATGGATACCAAGCCGAAACGATCGCGAAACGGAATAAATGGCAACTGGCAAAAACAGCCATGGAGAGTTACTTAGTAGAACATCCAACGGATGGATATGCTGCTAGTAAATTGGGGGCTTTATACGTCGAAATTGGCGACTTAGAGCGCGGAATTGAACTGTTGAAATTAGGATTATCTCAAGAGAGTAATGGAGAAGATGGGGTTTTATATGAACTCCATTATCATTTGGGCATAGCCTATAGTAAAAAAGGACAATTTATCCTGGCAAAATATCATTATCAAACAGCAGTTAATGTTAATATTATACCACAATTAAAGCTAGGAGCATATAATAATTTAGGCAATATTTTCAAACAGAAAGGAGAACTAGAATCGGCAAAAATAGCTTATCAAACCGCCATAAAAATTGATCCTAGTTTAGCGATCACCTATTATAATTTAGGCATGACCTTGAGAGAAATGGGAGCCTATCGAGAAGCGATCGCCGCCTATCAAAAAGCCCTAGAACTCAATCCCAACTCAGCCGAAACCTTCCAAAATTTAGGAGTTCTCTTACTACAAATTGGTCAACTCAACGATAGCTCAATGATGTTTAAAGCCGCCATAGAATTACACGAACAAAATAACTCCCCAGAAGCCCAACGCTTGCGTCAGGAACTTGGGGAAATGGGTTTTCGAGTTTGAGAGAGCCCAGATAAATTTTAAAACATTTTGCCAAACTTTTCCATAATCAGCTATCATGCAGCAAAAGTTAGGTCATTTTTCTAGGAGTTAGGTAATATGGTTAATGCAGAACGGATTCCCGTCGGTATTGTTGGAGCCTCGGGCTATGGTGGTGTGCAGTTGGTGCGTTTGTTACAGGATCATCCCCTGGTCAGAATTGCTTATTTGGGCGGGGATAGTAGCGCCGGAAAACCCTTTTGTAGTCTTTATCCCCATTTGAATGAATGTGTGGATTTAGTGATCGAACCTATTGATATTGATAAAATAGCCTCTAAATGTCAAATTGTTTTTCTATCCCTACCTAATAATTTAGCCTATACAATGGCGCCACAATTAATAGAAAAAGGATGTAAAGTATTAGATTTATCGGCCGATTATCGGTTTTCTAATTTAGACATTTATAAAAAATGGTATGGGGGAGAACGCACGGATCAAGCCATCGCAGCAACGGCAGTTTATGGCTTACCTGAATTGTATCGCGATCGCCTAGCTACGGCTCAATTAGTTGGTTGTGCCGGGTGTTATGTAACAGCAAGTTTATTAGCAATTTCTCCCCTATTAAAACAGGGATTAGTTGATCCCCATACCACAATTATTGACGCCAAATCCGGCACTTCTGGAGGAGGAAGACAGGCTAAAGTTAATATGTTATTAGCCGAAGCTGATAGTTCAATCGGGGCCTATAGTGTCGGAGGTCATCATCGCCATACCCCAGAAATTGAACAGGTTTGTAGTGACTTAGCCGGACATGATATTTTAGTTCAATTCACTCCCCATTTAATGCCAATGGTACGGGGAATTTTAGCCACGGTTTATGCAACTTTACGAGATCCAGGGTTAGTTAGAGAGGATTTAATTACTATTTATAAAGCCTTTTATCGCAATTCTCCCCTGGTTAAAATATTACCTGGTGGTACCTATCCTCAAACAAAATGGGCCTGTGGAACTAACCTTTGTTACTTAGGAATTGAAGTTGATCAACGCACCGGACGAGTGATCGTTATGTCGGCTATTGATAACTTAATTAAAGGTCAAGCCGGACAAGGAGTGCAGTGCATGAATATTATGATGGGTTGGGAAGAAACCTTGGGTTTACCCCAATTGTGTTTCTATCCTTAAGTTTTATGTTGTTGGGCTTTAGCCCTCCTAATTTTTGTGCTAAAGCCCAACAACAATTTATTTTTTAGGTTTAAACTGTTTTTCCACTAAACTAACAATCGTATCCCTAGGGAAAAATCGAGGTAAATTCACAATAAATTGATTACTAAATCCTCCCGTTACTAAAGTTGAAAAGTCTTTTTCTAAGGCTGTTAATGTGTCTTGAACAACTTCCTCCGCCGTGGCATAATTTTGTCCAACGCCGGAAAGGGTTTGAGGAAATTCTGCTGCGACAAAAAAGTTAGATTCGGTAGGGCCAGGACAGACCACTAAAAGCCTCACCCCAGAGTCTTTATTTTCCGCCCATAAAGCCTCGGTAAAATTCAAAACAAAGGCTTTTGTTCCCGCATAAACCGAACAATAAGGTAAGGGTTGATAACCCGCAATAGAAGCGACATTAACGATCGCACCTGAACCCCGTTTTTTCATATCTGTTAAGAATAAATGAGTCAGTTCAACTAAGGCTGTAATATTTAACTGAATCATTTGCACTTGTTTATTTAAGGGACGATCTGCAAAAGCTCCATAATCTCCAAATCCAGCATTATTAATCAGTAAATCAATCGTTAAACCCTGTTGAGAAATAGCATCAAAAACCAATTGTGTAGCATCGGGTTGGGTTAAATCTTTGGGAATCACATGGGCTTTAATATTATATTGCGATCGCAATTTTTCCGCCAGTTGTTCCAATTTATCTTGAGAACGAGCCACCAAAACCACATCTATTTTCCGAGAGGCTAATTCCTTTGCAAACGCCGCCCCAATCCCAACAGACGCTCCTGTAATTAACGCAGTTTTCATTAATTTTCCATCCTAGAATCACTTTCTGATCAATTATTGTATTTGGTTTCGAGGGTGTTGGCACCCACCGAAGGTGATTCCTCTGACTTAGGAGCAGGTTGGACGGTGGGAGAATATTGACATTACAGATAAAATAGATGACTATATTCTTCAGTTAGGCAGAAGGGTAAATATCGAAGTTTATGGCTTTGAACCGAATTATGTTCATCAATTCCCCCATTTGAGTATCCCTGATTTGGCAAAATAAGGTTGATTTTCAACCGACGAAATAGTACCCAGAGAAGGGATTTTTGATTCATCGGGGGTTGCTTTTTCATGGTTTTCTCTTGAGTTGATTAATTAATGGCCTAATAATATTGAAAACAACTTAAAGCTTTTTTAGAAGATAGAAGTTGTAAAGTTATCAGAGGTCAACAAGTTAGGATTAACGTTATTCAGAGTTGCCAGAATTTGATTATTCACCTGAATTTGAGTCGAACCATTGACAAGGGTTAAAGTCAGTTGTTCAAAGGTGAGACCGCCATCAAGGACGATAATATCCACCCCAGAAGTAAAGTCAGTAATGGTATCAGGGCCCAATCCTGAAACCAGAACAAAGCGGTCACTGCCTTCGCCGCCGGTGAGGGTATCAACACCTTCCGCCCCCACCAGGATATCGTTACCTTTGCCTCCGGTGAGAATATCGTTGTCTTGGCCACCATCAAGGGTATCATCACCGTCATCGCCCCAGAGTGCATCATTGCCCTCGTTCCCGTCTAGGAGGTCGTTGTCCTCGCCTCCGTAAATCAGGTCATCCCCGGAGTTACCAGAGATTGTATCACTATCTTGGTTCCCAAAGAGGGTATCGTCACCGTCGTTTCCTTCGAGTCGGTCTGTTCCTTGGTTGCCGAAGATGATATCATCTTGATTACCACCTTTAACAAAGTCATTATTCTGACCTCCGAACAGTTCATCTTTGCCATCACCACCATCAATCAGGTCATCTCCTTGATTACCATTAATCGAGTCATTGCCAGTATTTCCAGCAATGGTATCGTTACCAAGGTTGCCAAACAAGTCATCATCATCATCGCCACCGTCGATTTGGTCGTTGCCTTTGCCACCGAAAACTAGATCTTTGCCTTTGCCCGCATTGATATAGTCGTTCCCTTGATTGCCGTTAATTTCGTCGTTGCCATCTCCGGTTTCAATGTTATTGTCACCGTCTTTACCAAAGATTTGATCAGATTCGGCTGTACCTGAGATCTCCTCATTGCCATTGCTGGAAACCTGGGATGGGGAGTTTGTGTTAGTTTTTAAAGCAGGAAAATCAAGGGTTTTAATGAAATTGCTAGGCTCATAAAAATCACGAGTGGAGTTGGGTGTTGGTTCCGGTGTTGACGTGGGTGTGGGTTCCGGTGTTGGCTCCGGTGTGGGTTCCGGTGTTGGCTCCGGTGTTGGCTCCGGTGTTGGTGTCGGTGTTGGTGTTGGTGTCGGTGTCGGTTCCGGTGTTGGTTCCGGTGTTGGTGTTGGCTCCGGTGTTGGCTCCGGTGTGGGTTCCGGTGTTGGCTCCGGTGTTGGCTCCGGTGTGGGTTCCGGTGTTGGCTCCGGTGTGGGTTCCGGTGTTGGTTCCGGTGTTGGCTCCGGTGTTGGCTCCGGTGTTGGCTCCGGTGTTGGCTCCGGTGTCGGTGTTGGTGTCGGTGTTGGTGTCGGTGTTGGTGTCGGTGTTGGTGTCGGTGTTGGTGTCGGTGTTGGTGTCGGTGTTGGTGTCGGTGTTGGTGTCGGTTCCGGTGTTGGCGTGGGTATAATGCTCAACAGGAAACTATCACTAATACTTGCCCCACTTTTATCGGTAGCAGTAACATTAATAGTCAACGCATCAACATCACTGTTAGTCGGTGTTCCGGTAAATATTCCCGTTGTGCTATTAAATGTTAACCAACTGGGTAAGGTTGTACCATCGGCTAAGGTGGCGGTATAGGTTAAACTATCTCCTGCATCAATATCACTGAAATTATTAGTAATATTGAGACTGAAACTGCTATCTTCGTTAACGGTTTGGTTGCCAATAGCAGTCGCAGTTGGTGCATCATTAATGTTATTAACCGTGAGTTGGAAACTATTGTCAACTGTGGCATTATTACTATCGGTTGCGATAACTTTAATGTCAAGATTTCCGACATCACTGTTAGTCGGTGTTCCGGTGAATGTTTGGGTTGTGCTATTAAATGTTAACCAACTGGGTAAGGTTGTACCATCGGCTAAGGTGGCGGTATAGGTTAAACTATCTCCTGCATCAATATCACTGAAATTATTAGTAATATTGAGACTGAAATTGCTATCTTCTGTTGCGGTTTGGTTGCCAATAGCAGTCGCAGTTGGTGCATCATTAATGTTATTAACCGTGAGTTGGAAACTATTGTCAACTGTGGCATTATTACTATCGGTTGCGATAACTTTAATGTCAAGATTTCCGACATCACTGTTAGTCGGTGTTCCGGTGAATGTTTGGGTTGTGCTATTAAATGTTAACCAACTGGGTAAGGTTGTACCATCGGCTAAGGTGGCGGTATAGGTTAAACTATCTCCTGCATCAATATCACTGAAATTATTAGTAATATTGAGACTGAAATTGCTATCTTCTGTTGCGGTTTGGTTGCCAATAGCAGTCGCAGTTGGTGCATCATTAATGTTATTAACCGTGAGTTGGAAACTATTGTCAACTGTGGCATTATTACTATCGGTTGCGATAACTTTAATGTCAAGATTTCCGACATCACTGTTAGTCGGTGTTCCGGTAAATATTCCCGTTGTGCTATTAAATGTTAACCAACTGGGTAAGGTTGTACCATCGGCTAAGGTGGCGGTATAGGTTAAACTATCTCCTGCATCAATATCACTGAAATTATTAGCAATATTGAGACTGAAACTGCTATCTTCTGTTGCGGTTTGGTTGCCAATAGCAGTCGCAGTTGGTGCATCATTAATGTTATTAACCGTGAGTTGGAAACTATTGTCAACTGTGGCATTATTACTATCGGTTGCGATAACTTTAATGTCAAGATTTCCGACATCACTGTTAGTCGGTGTTCCGGTAAATATTCCCGTTGTGCTATTAAATGTTAACCAACTGGGTAAGGTTGTACCATCGGCTAAGGTGGCGGTATAGGTTAAACTATCTCCTGCATCAATATCACTGAAATTATTAGTAATATTGAGACTGAAACTGCTATCTTCGTTAACGGTTTGGTTGCCAATAGCAGTCGCAGTTGGTGCATCATTAATGTTATTAACCGTGAGTTGGAAACTATTGTCAACTGTGGCATTATTACTATCGGTTGCGATAACTTTAATGTCAAGATTTCCGACATCACTGTTAGTCGGTGTTCCGGTAAATATTCCCGTTGTGCTATTAAATGTTAACCAACTGGGTAAGGTTGTACCATCGGCTAAGGTGGCGGTATAGGTTAAACTATCTCCTGCATCAATATCACTGAAATTATTAGTAATATTGAGACTGAAATTGCTATCTTCGTTAACGGTTTGGTTGCCAATAGCAGTCGCAGTTGGTGCATCATTAATGTTATTAACCGTGAGTTGGAAACTATTGTCAACTGTGGCATTATTACTATCGGTTGCGATAACTTTAATGTCAAGATTTCCGACATCACTGTTAGTCGGTGTTCCGGTAAATATTCCCGTTGTGCTATTAAATGTTAACCAACTGGGTAAGGTTGTACCATCGGCTAAGGTGGCGGTATAGGTTAAACTATCTCCTGCATCAATATCGCTGAAGTTATTAACAATATTGAGATTAAAACTGCTATCTTCGTTAACGGTTTGAGCCGTAATAGGAGTCGCAGTTGGAGCGTCGTTAACGTTATTAACGGTTAGTTGGAAACTATTTTCAACGGTCGCATTACTGCTATCTTTAGCAATAACTTTGATATCAAGAGTTCCCACATCAGCGTTAGTCGGTGTTCCGGTAAATGCTCCGGTTGTGGTGTTGAAAGTTAACCAACTGGGTAATACTGTACCATCTGCTAAGGTGGCGGTATAGGTTAAGGTATCCCCTGCATCAATATCGCTGAAGTTATTAACAATATTGAGATTAAAACTGCTATCTTCGTTAACGGTTTGAGCCGTAATAGGAGTCGCAGTTGGAGCGTCGTTAACGGCAGTAACATCAATAGTAATAGTATTAGCTGCCACACTGTCAATAGTGCCGTCATTAACGGTGAACTTGAAGTTGGCATAACCGCTACCATTGGCATTAGCAACCGAGGTAAATTTTAGGTTGGGAATATCAACAGTATTGATAACTTGGTTGAGACTAACATTACTATTGCTGAGTTGTAATGTCCCGGCTGTGGGCAGTTGGGTGATTTTTATCGAAGCTAGGGTGTTTCCGGTGTCTACATCACTAAAACCGAAGTCCGCAGCCACAAAGGTGTAGCTACTCTCTTCATTAAAGGTTACGGTTTTGTCAGTCGCAGTTGGAGCATCGTTAACGGGCGTGACCGTGATGGAGGCGGTGGCAGTGTTGACGCTAAACGCCGTTGTCCCACCGTTAATACTGGTGTCGGCTGTACCTCCGACTGTACCTGTGGACTTATCCCAAGCGCGGAAGCTGAGGGCGTTGGTAATAGTGCCGTTATAGTTGGCATTGGGTTGGAGGCGAACTTTGTTACCCGCATCTAATAATAGGGCGTTACTGTTGCTAACAGCCGGGAAGTTTGTCCAGGTTGTGCCGTTGTCGGTGGAATATTGCCAAGTGCCGTTATTGTCGGCGGCAGTGATAGCGATAGCTTCGGTGATGGTGGTGGTGTCTACATCGGATATGGGGAAAAGATTGTTATAGATTTTGCTGATGGGGCCAGAACTACCGTAGCCCGTGAGCAGGATATCGGTGTTGCCATCCTTGTCGAAGTCGGCGGTGGTGACGGAACTACTGTCAACACCAGTGAGGGAGACGTTAGTGTTTTCGCTAAAACCGCCACTGCCGTTGTTGCTATAGATTTTGCTGATGCGTTTATTAGAACTATCTAAGCCCGTGAGCAGGATATCGGTGTCCCCATCTTTGTCGAAGTCGGCGGTGGTGACGGAACTCAAGTAAACACCAGTGAGGGAGACGTTGGTGTTTTCGCTAAAACCGCCACTGCCGTTGTTGCTATAGATTTTGCTGATGGGGTTATTAGAACTATCATTACCCGTGAGCAGGATATCGGTGTAGCCATCCTTGTCGAAGTCGGCGGTGGTGACGGAACTATAGCTAACACCGGTGAGGGAGATGTTGGTGTTTTCGCTAAAACCGCCACTGCCGTTGTTGCTATAGATTTTGCTGATGCGGCCAGAACTACCGTAGCCCGTGAGCAGGATATCGGTGTAGCCATCTTTGTCGAAGTCGGCGGTGGTCACGGAACTTGTATAAACACCAGTGAGGGAGACGTTGGTGTTTTCGCTAAAACCGCCACTGCCGTTGTTGCTATAGATTTTGCTGATGGGTTTATTAGAACTATCCCAGCCCGTGAGCAGGATGTCGGTGTAGCCATCTTTGTCGAAGTCGGCGGTGGTGACGGAACTATAGCGAACACCAGAGAGGGAGACGTTGGTGTTTTCGCTAAAACCGCCACTGCCGTTGTTGCTATAGATTTTGCTGATGGGTTTATTAGAACTATCGAAGCCCGTGAGCAGGATATCGGTGTCCCCATCATTGTCAAAGTCGGCTGTGGTGACGGAACTACTGGAAACACCGGTGAGGGAGACGTTGGTGTTTTCGCTAAAACCGCCACTGCCGTTGTTGCTATAGATTTTGCTGATGGGGTTCCCTGAACTATCCCGGCCCGTGAGCAGGATATCGGTGTCCCCATCATTGTCGAAGTCGGCGGTGGTGACGGAACTATAGCGAACACCGGTGAGGGAGACGTTGGTGTTTTCTTGAATACTCGGAGCCGGAATGATATCCCCGATAACATCCCCACTGTAGTTGTTGTCATCTTCATTAATAGTGGTGAGGCTATAGGTGAAGTTGGTATTATCTAATAGGGGCGCATCGTTAACGGCCGTTACCGTAACTTGGGCAGTGACTGGGGTAGCTGACTCCAAACCATCGTTATCTTTAGCCACCACTTGAACCGCATTGACCGTGCCGTTAACGTTGGCATCCGGTGTCCAATAAGCTTTTTTCGTGGCATCTATCGTATCATTACTCCCGGCAACCCAAGCTGTGGCGCTGGTGGCATCGCTCCCAATTCTTAACGTACCACTACTAACGGCTTTAACCACAAAGGCATCCACCGTCCCTCCATTGTCCGCTTCATTTCCTTGGGCAGCGAATTCGGCAAAGGTGAGTTCGACTTCCGTGTCTTCGTTGGTAGTGTCAACGGGGTTAGTAAAACTGCTGAGGGTGGGGGGGTTGAGGGTGTTGCTATAGATTTTGCTGATGGGTTTATTAGAACTATCTAAGCCCGTGAGCAGGATATCGGTGTTGCCATCTTTGTCGAAGTCGGCGGTGGTGACGGAACTATAGCTAACACCAGAGAGGGAGACGTTAGTGTTTTCGCTAAAACCACCACTGCCGTTGTTGCTATAGATTTTGCTGATGCGGCCAGAACTACCGTAGCCCGTGAGCAGGATATCGGTGTCCCCATCTTTGTCAAAGTCGGCGGTGGTGACGGAACTTGTATAAACACCAGTGAGGGAGACGTTGGTGTTTTCGCTAAAACCGCCACTGCCGTTGTTGCTATAGATTTTGCTGATGCGGTTATTAGAACTATCCTTACCCGTGAGCAGGATATCGGTGTAGCCATCCTTGTCAAAGTCGGCGGTGGTGACGGAACTTGTATAAACACCAGTGAGGGAGACGTTGGTGTTTTCGCTAAAACCGCCACTGCCGTTGTTGCTATAGATTTTGCTGATGGGGTTCCCTGAACTATCCCGGCCCGTGAGCAGGATATCGGTGTAGCCATCTTTGTCGAAGTCGGCGGTGGTGACGGAACTATAGTTAACACCGGTGAGGGAGATGTTGGTGTTTTCGCTAAAACCGCCACTGCCGTTGTTGCTATAGATTTTGCTGATGGGGTTCCCTGAACTATCCCGGCCCGTGAGCAGGATATCGGTGTTGCCATCTTTGTCGAAGTCGGCGGTGGTGACGGAACTATAGCTAACACCGGTGAGGGAGATGTTGGTGTTTTCGCTAAAACCGCCACTGCCGTTGTTGCTATAGATTTTGCTGATGCGTTTATTAGAACTATCCCGGCCCGTGAGCAGGATATCGGTGTCCCCATCATTGTCGAAGTCGGCGGTGGTGACGGAACTACTGTCAACACCAGTGAGGGAGACGTTAGTGTTTTCGCTAAAACCGCCACTGCCGTTGTTGCTATAGATTTTGCTGATGCGTTTATTAGAACTATCTAAGCCCGTGAGCAGGATGTCGGTGTCCCCATCTTTGTCGAAGTCGGCGGTGGTGACGGAACTATAGTTAACACCCGTGAGGGAGACGTTGGTGTTTTCGGTAAAGTTAAAACTGGAAGTCATTTTCTTAATTTCCTTTAATTGGGTAGTCGGTTTATCCCTAATGGGTATCAAGATGTTTCTGATGGTTGGGGGTTAACGGTTTCCCATTTGTCGAAATGCCTCTTCTAAGTGGCTGACAAACCCTGATATGTTAAATAACGGGGCATCTCGTGCCTTTAACCGTTGACGCAACTGTTGCAACTCCTGGGGATGGGTGGCCCAGTCAACGGCCTTTTGTTCGTACTCCTCCACACTGTTAGCAATCATTTCTGGGAGTCCGCCACTGGCACAAATACTCGCCCCCATGCGGGAAGCGTTGGTCAAACCGGGTTTTGTCAGTACAGGTACACCCGCCCACAACGCTGCTACAGTGGTAGAACCCCCGCTATATATCCACGTATCTAAGGCTAAATCTGCCAGTTGTAAGCGGGCGAGATATTCGGGGTGGGGAATTTTGGGGACAAAAATTAGTCTTTCGGGTGCAATTCCAGAAGCAGCAGCTTTTTTGTGTAAATTATTGATAACTTCCTCTGTTGTCGGTTCAGATAACCACAAGACACTGCCTTCAACTTGCTGCAAAATTCCCATCCAAACGGCAAATAAATCGGGGGTAATTTTAAAATGTCGGTTGAAGCAACAGAAGACAAAACTATCTTCTGGCAACCCGAATTCTGCGCGAGTTAAGGGTTGGGAAGAAATCTCCATTTCAGAAGCGATAAACTGATCAGGTAAATAGAGAATTTCTTCACTATAATATTGAGCTAATTCTGGAGGAACAATCCATTGGTCGGTAAGTAAATATTGAATAAAATTGGCTCCCATTGTGTTCGGATATCCCAGAAAACTGGCTTGAATAGGAGCCGGTTGATAGGCAAAGATTTGCGGTTTACCGTAACCGGTATACCCGGCTAAATCGATTAAAATATCAATGCCATCAGCGTTAATTTGCACAGCAGCATCGACGGCAGGAAGTTGGGAAATATCTCGAAATTGATCACAGCCATTTTTAATCATTTCTGTGACTTCATCGTTGACATTTAATAGGTTATAGCCAAAGATTTCAAACTCGTCTCGGTTATGGTTTTCAAAAATTTGATAAATTAAGCGTCCGACGGCGTGACTGTAGAAATCTGGGGAAACATAACCCACCCGCAGTTTATCGGTTTTTTGAGAATAGATGAATTTAGGTTTTTTCTCAGCTATTGATTTCTCAATTCCTGCGGCGTGTTTTTGGGCAAATGCTAGGGATAATTCTGGGGGAATAGGAAGGGCGTTTAACTGAAAGGGTGCGAGGGTGACACCGCCGTTTTCTTCCTGAATATATTGGGTCGTAGAATCAATTAATTGTTCTATGAAACTATCATAGTTTTCCCAGTCGCAGAGATTGAGTTTCACAAAACCAATATGGGATAATAAATATTGAGCATTGGGGTTGAGTTTTTGCACTCGTTCATAGGCGAGTTTCGCTAGGATAAATTGACTCTGAAATTCCCAAATTTGCCCTAATTCAAAATAGGCATCAGCATAATCCCGTTGATGTTTGGCTGCGGTTTGGAATAGCTGAATGGCTTCGTCTAATTTGGCTTGTTGTTTATACAATAAACCTAAATTATACAACGCTGGGACAAGTTCAGGGTTTAATTCCAAGGCGCGTTTTAATAACTCCTCAGCTTGATTTAATTGACCTTCAATTAGGTAGATTGACCCCAAGTTTGTTAAGGTTAACGCAGAATTTGGGTTAATTTTTAGAGCATTTTGATAACAAGTTATGGCTTCAGATAAGCGATTTTGCTGTTGCAGTAAGGTTCCTAAATTATTGTGAGGTGGAATATAATTTGGGTCGGCTGCTATAGCATTTTGAAAGCAAGCGATCGCTTCTTGAATTTTTCCTTGTTTTTTAAAATCTTGCCCTCGTTCAAATTCAGCTTTTGCTGCTTTTAATCGTGGGTTTTCTAACGTCCTTAAGTGTTGTTCTAAGATGTCATCTAATTCTGAAATTGTTGTCTCATCTTCTCGAAAAATCTGCCCGACATATTCAGTCTTTTGACGAGAAATTGGAAAGGGTTTTCCTTCGGAAAATTCATCATGAACTAAACTTTGATATTGAGCTAAAGGATAAATGACATCGTTCAAAAACCGTTGATCAATGCCTTTCATTAAAGATTTAGAATGAGTTTTAACATAATTATTGATAGCAGTTTTGATCTCTAAATTCCCTTTAAATCCCCACATCCCTCCCATAATTTTGCTTCGATGCAAAGGATGATCTCGCATAATATGAAACGGAAAAGGACTGGCTAACCATTCATCAACGGCGGCTTTTTCCCGTTGATTAAGCCGCGAGTCCGTATCCCGAATAATCGTAATTTCGACATCAGGATCATTCAGGGCTAGAAACCGCCAAAATGATCCGGTACAATTTTGAGAGGGGGTTTGCATCGGGATGATTTCTACATGATTCCAAGCTGATAAACGTTCTAACGTTTCTTTGGGAACGGTTTCATCCACATAAAACCGACAAATCCAACCCGGATAAATTTTAAGTGCTAATTCCGCATTTTTAATCGCACCAATATTGTAGATAGGATCATGGCCCCAAAGACTAAAAGAGATGACTTTTTTCTGGGTTTTTGTGGGGCTACCAATAGTTACTAATTTAGCAATATTTCCACTTTTAAACCCTAAAGCCATCGGACATTGAACTTGGGGAAAAATAGCGACATCATAAAGTTCTGTGGCTTCAGTATCCATATCTAGCCACTCGACAATATCTCCGGTTTTTAAGTCAATAATTAAGATGCCACAACGGGCTTCGGCTTGTTTTTGTTGCAGCTTTTCTCCCAGTAATAAACCGGAAAAATGATAATCTCTGGGTTTAGATAAACCCACAACGGCAAAATCTCCGACAAAGGCTAACCCCCGTCCATACCCCGGACAAAATGTAACGGGGACAAATTCCCCGTTTTCGATGTATCCAAAATCTCCTGTTCCTGAGTTGAGTAACCACAATTTCCCTTGATACCATCGGGGAGAGTGGGGCATGGATAAACCCCTAGCGATGATATCGTGGGTTTGAATATCAATCACCACTCCCCCATCACTGCGTCGATGTCGCCAACCGGATGCTACATCCGAATGACTAACCGCCGTTACATAGCGGGGAATACCGTTAAGGGCGGCTAACCCGTTAAGGTGACAGCGATCTTCCGGGGCGAGTTTGCTGATAAAATTCGGTTTCCAGATGGGGGTAAAGCTGTGTTGAGGATGGAGCGTTGCTAAACAGCTATATTCGGTGTTGGCAAAAATAATATTTCCCTGGGGGTCAGCTATCAGATCATGTACGTCTAAATCTCCGGTGGTGTAGGCAACACGAGGAACATAAAGACGATCATATTTCTCTTTTAAAATCTCCCCATTTTCCAGAACATTTTCAAACCGCCAAATTTGATAGCGGGTAGCGAGGTAAAAGCGTTCTGATGTCACATAAAGTCCCATCGGTCGCTCAAATTCCCAAACGGGGGTGGAAATTTGGCCGTTCGGTTGGACTCCAATCAAACAAAGGCGGTTTGTTTGGTAGGTAGTCAGGGCGACGCTGACTTGGTGTTGGTGCAGCCATTCCAGAAAGTGTCGTGAGTAAGGAACAGTTAGGGTTTTGGGAGCGCTCATAGGTTATTGCTTATTGATGTAGATAGAGGTTGCACAAAAACCAAATAAATCTTATCTTAAAACAAGATTTTTTTAAAAGTACAGCGGCAATGTTGGATTCTCTCAAGGTAAGACTATACCCAAATAAGGTATTTGTGGCAGTTAAGGTTTGGTTTTGTTCGGGTGTTCCTGTAATATTAACTGTTCCTGTAGGAGCATCATTAACATTAGTAACAACAGAAGTTGGACTACTATTAACGATTTCTTGTGTTCCTAGTCCATCGGTATAACTAACTTTTACCTGCACTTTTTCCCCACTTGTGCTTGAGATAAGGTGAAAGTATCATTAGTTTCTCCACTAATATCAGTCCAGGTGACTCCATTATCGGATGACTCTTGCCATTGATAATTTAATGTTCCTAAACCATCAATATCGGCTAAGGTATTGGTTGCAGTTAAGGTTTGATTTTGTGTCGCTGTACCCGTAATATTAACTATTCCTGTCGGTAAGTCATTAACATTAGTAACACGGGACTTACGCAAGCACGCTATATATAGCGTACTTGCGTAAGTCCTGTAAATTTTATATTGCTGGCGCAGATACTTGAACAATTGGCAGCGTTCGCTGGCTTACTGCACACTATATATAGTGTGCCTGCGTAAGTCCTGAATTTATTATAAAATATCAATATAGCAGTTTTTAATCATGGTAGCTCCCACAAACAGAAAGCAAGATAAGTTCCAATCTTATTACACGAATTGTGATCATATTACTTCCTATATGGTAGGACTTCTCGAATGTGATTCTAATATGTCTGTGCTTGAACCTTGTGCGGGTGAGGGTGTGTTTATTGACGAGTTATTGAAACAGAAATTAACTCCAGAAATTACCGCCTATGAGTTAAATATTGATGCCGTAAATCAGTTAAATAGTAAATATAATAATTTAAAAAATATTGAGATTATACATCAAGATTTTATCCTGGCAAACACTAATAAAAAATTCGATAGAGTGATTGCCAATCCCCCTTATGGAGCATATCAATCACCGGAAAAAAGAAAACAATTAAAAAAAGCATATCCCCATATATATGCTAAGGAAACCTACGGTTTATTTTTAATTCAAACGCTGGAATTATTGAAACAGGACGGACGCCTGGTTTTTATTATTCCCGATACCTATTTATCACTCCATCATCATCAAGGTTTGCGAAAAGAAATTATTAGTAATTATAAAATAGAATCAATCACGCTTTTTCCTTCTGATTTTTTCCCGGGTGTCAACTTTGGCTATGCGGGTTTAAGTATAATATCTATTGTTAAGGAAAAACCAAATATTGACTATAATTTTCCTGTTTATAAAGGTCTGCATTCACCGTCAGAGTTGACAGAATTATTAACCAAAACCAAGAAAAATTATGAAGTTTGTAGACTTTCCTACCATCAGCTTATTAACAATCCATCCCAGGCTTTTTTTCTGTCTTCAAAAGACTGGATTTCTCAAATTCTGAGTTCCGATAATCTAACAATAGGTGATATTTGTTTTGTGGTAACGGGTTTTTATTCGGGTAATGATGGTAAGTATTTAAGGCGATCGCCCTCTGTTACTAGGGGGACTAAAAAGTATGCTATTGTAGAGAATAATAAGATATGTAGGGATAATCTTTCTATTAATCCGCCCCTGAATGGCATCAAAAATGATTGTTATTGGGTTCCTATTGTCAAGGGTGGTAATCAAAGATTCTACAAACAATCAGAATGGTTTATGGACTGGGGAGAAAAAGCAGTTCATGATTATAAAGTTACTAATAAGCAAAAAGCTAGATTTCAGAATTCTCAATTTTATTTCCGTCAAGGAATTGCTGTACCGATGATATCCTCCTCCTCAATTACGGGATCATTGCTTGATGGTAGATTATTTGATCAGTCTATTGTGGGAATATTTCCCCGCCAAGATTACCAGGATTTAATTTACTATTTACTGGGTTTTTTTAATAGTAAAGCTTGTAATGATCTGATTAGAACTATCAATATAAGCACCAATAATTCCGCTAATTATATCAAGAAAATACCCTTGATTATACCACAAAAACAGTTATTAGAAACTATATTAAAAGAAGTGGGGCGGCTGGTTATATTATCTAAGTCTAATATTATTAATGATCAAGATTTGCAAAAATTGAATGAATACTTTTATGATGTATATGGTGCTAAAATATCATGAGAAGACAAGACCAAATCATACTTTAAGCGGTTAAAAATGTTCTCCTGATAATATTTAAACTCTTAAGAATCAGACAATGAAAAGTGGTATGCTCTAAAAGGTCAAGATTTGAAACTACCGTCCATGCCTGAGTTAACAAAAGATGGTTATTATGCTGAGTTCGGATCTCGCATTACTCAAGAGAGCGAACGCCTCTTCGTTGATGAATTCCTGTGGACTCTGCTTGGCACAAAAATAGGCTACATCATCCCTCAACGCACTTTCATTGACAGCACGGGCAAAAACAGGCGGATTGATTTTTCTTATGTTGAGGGTAGTAGCAAGCTGGCAATTGAAGTCAACGGCGAGACTTACCATGCAGAAGGTATTGTCCCTAACGAGGTGTTTGACGACAACTTATTTCGCCAAAATGAAATATTACAAGATGGTTAGAAGTTAATTCGATTTTCTTATAGTATGCTCCAGTCTCTTCAGTGGCGACCAGTAGTAATGCAGTCTTTAAGAAACTTCTTTTCTAATTATGCTCCTAATCTTCTTGGAGAAGAGTTAGTTGAGCCTAACCCTCTTCAAATAAATGCACTCAAAGCATTAGAATTCTACAGATCAAAAGGTTGGAAGAAAGGCGTTGTGATCTTACCTACAGGTACAGGTAAAACTATATTATCGGCTTTAGATGCTAGAATATTTCGAGGAAAAGTGCTTTTTATTGTTCATAGATTAGATATCCTAAAACAGAGTATCTCTGCATATAAAAAGGTCTGGAATCAGGCAACAATTGGGATACTCACTGGAGAGTCAAGAGAGAACGAGTTAAATTGTGATATTTTATTTGCATCTAAAGATACTCTTCGTCAAACTACCGAGTTAACCAAGTATAGACATGATGAGTTTGACTATATTGTTATTGATGAAGTTTATCATGGTCAAACACCTTCTTACAGAGAAATTTTTTCCTATTTCAAACCAAGATTTATGCTTGGAATGACTGCTACACCAGATCGAAGTTCAAAAAGCTATTTAACACCCTCACAACTTGAAGAAATTGAACAGTGGCTAATTCCCTTAGAAAGACGAAACATCTCCGAGTTAGAAAGGCATCTAATCGAAGAGAAAGATTGGTTGATAACTTGTTGTTTATTTGCACCTTATGGCCCGAAAGAAAATCCAGTAGAAGCGATCTGGTTACAAGTGAAAAATTTTATTAGACGGTTTTATTATCGGTGTCGAAACTTCTCAATAGCTAAAAAGTTATTCCAGCTTTTCTTTAAGTTTAATTTGTTCAATCCTCCCAACTTAGAAAAATATGATGCTTTTGTACAAATGATTTAGACTTGCTATAGTGATGATGTTAGTATTTTACGAGAATTATTTGGAGCAGATTTCCTAACAAATAACTACCACTTAACAGAAACAGAGTACATTCAACTATAGAAAAAACATGGCTAACCGATCTCACAGAAATACACGACTTATTGGAATGAATGCCCTGCGAAAACGTAACGGGGTTCACACTTCTGAACTTGAAATTGAAATTAAAAAATATCAAGAAACCGTTCATGCTGTTATGAATCTTGATTGTCTTAAACTGCTTAAAAAGATTCCCTCAAACTCGGTTCAACTGATTGTTTGTGATCCTCCTTATAATATAAATCTTGCTGAATGGGATAATTTTGATAATTATATTAAGTGGGCATCTGAATGGTTGATAGAGAGCGAGAGAGTCCTATCTGAGACAGGAAATATTGTTATATTTGGTGGGTTTCAATATCAAACTGAAGCCGGAAGTGGTGATTTACTGGAAATTATGATGTATATGCGCCGTCATAGCAAAATGCGATTAGTCAACGTGATTATTTGGTATTATAAAAATGGAATGAGTGCCCATAGATTCTTTGCCAATCGCCATGAGGAAATAGCTTGGTTTGCGAAGACAAAAAAATATGTTTTTGACTTAGATGCAGTTCGTATACCTTTTGATCAAGAGACTAAAACCCTTTACTTGAAAGATAAAAGATTAAAGCCTGAGAGTGTTGAGAAAGGAAAAAATCCGACGAATGTTTGGGAGATTGGAAGATTGAATGGTAATTCCCTGCAAAGAGTAGGACATCCCACCCAAAAACCAACGGAAGTAATTAGAAGAATTGTCCGGGCGATGTCTTACCCTGGTTCCGTTGTGCTTGATTTTTTTGCGGGTTCAGGAGTGACAACCAGAGTGTGTATAGAAGAAGGAAGACATAGTATAGCAAATGATATTTCTACTGATTTGAATGGCTATTTAGATCAGCATATTGCCAAAATAAAACCCGATATTTTTTCTGATTTTGTCCCCTTTAATTTATTAACTGAAATTGAATTTGAGTCCCATCCAGTGTTTGGCAAAATAACGGGAAATAGGTAGCTTCATGGAAAGTCATTTTTCAGGAGCGAATTTAACGATCTTGTTGATGTCCTAATTTCTTTGCACACTGCGATAGATATTGCTGTAATGATGTATGATGGGGTTTTAAGTTGAGTATGACTAAAATAGAAATTTATGGGGCATAAGCGATGAAACGCTATATTTGTATTGCCATTGGCATTAATCAATATCAATATCTGCAACCCTTGAATTATGCCCAAAAGGATGCAGAGGCTATTTATGAATATTTGGTTGATGTTGCCGGGTTTCCTCGCGATCAGAGTTTATTGATCACCGATAAGTCCCCCCAAATGTCGAAGATGTCCACCTATCCCAACAGGGAAAATATTGTAGATTGGGTGGAGTCTTTCTGTAAAGAGCAACTCGGCCCGGAGGATGTCCTCTGGTTTTTCTTTAGTGGTCATGGGTTTGCCAAGGATGGGCGGGATTATCTATTGCCGATTGATGGGAACCCGACTCAGTTAGAAACAACGGGAATTCCGATTCAAGAGTTATTTGACTATTTTAAAGCCGCGGCAACCGATAAAATTTTGGTGTTGCTGGATATTAACCGCGCTCAGGGGGCACACGCGGGGGAAAGTGTGGGAACTCAAACGGCTGAAATCGCCCGAAAATTAAAAATTCCGACGATTTTATCCTGTCAGCCCGAACAGTTGTCCCGGGAAACTTCGGCTTTGCGCCAAGGATTCTTTACTTCGGTATTATTGGAAGGGTTGAAAGCCGGACAGTTTTCAACCTTAGACCGATTAATTCATGGACTGGAGAAACGTTTACCGGAAGTGACGGAACAACATTTAAGACCCCGACAAAACCCCGTATTTGCAGTTTATCCAGCCTCTAAACTCCAGCAGGTACTTTTACCTGAAATTCGTCAGGTGGCTATTAATCTTTCCAACGGTATTAGAGAAATAAATATGGCAACTGTAGAATCTCATCAAAATGGGACTGCTCCTGTATCGGAAGATCCCCTGAAATTATCCCTATCCTCTGATCAAGGAAATGGAGATCGGGGTTCTGCGACAGGTGAACCCGTCGAACCCGGGAATTTACCCCCAAATTCTCCAGCTTCTGTAATTCAGATGAACTCCCAACCGCCTGCAAGTTCAACAGAGGACACTATGACAGAAAGTTCATTTTTACAACGGTTAATTCTTTGGAGTGGCGCAACGGCGCTGGTACTGTTACTGGGTGTGTTTCTGACCAATAAACCAATATTTTTAGGTCAAAAAACCGCTAAGTCTTCTGTTGAGACTTCAACGGTGGTTAAAACTCCCAAACCACTGCCCGCGACCACAAAACCGGAAAGTACACCCCCGACTCCAACTCCTGCAAGTCCGGTTCAATTGTTAGATGAATCGAAACTCCTATTAAAAGATGTTTCCGCTTCTGATTTTAGTAAAGCGATCGCCATCATTCGACAAATTCCGGCGAGCGATCCCCAGTACAAGGAAGCCCAAGGGGATATTGAACATTGGAGTAAAACGATCTTGGTGATTGCCCAAGGACGCGCCCTGAGTCAAAATTTGCCGGGAGCAGTGGATGCAATTAAGTTGCTCCCTGACGCTAATCCTGAGATTTATCAACAGGGACAAAAACAACTTGAGGAGTGGGAGGCTCAGTTAAAAGTCCTGAACAATAATCAAGGAATTTTGAGTCAGGCTAAGGCTTTAATTAAGCCCGGTCAAGCCTCATCCTATAGTGATGCCATCGGTCTTGTCCAAAAAATTCCGGCGGATCAGCCGGGATATTTGGAGGCGGAAAAATTAATCGATCAATGGGGAAATCAAATCTGGGAAATTGCTCAATCCCGTGCGAAGAAAAAGCAATATGATAATGCTATTGAAGCGGCTAAGTTAGTTCCCGAAAATACATCGGCCTATGACGCGGCTAAGAAAGCGATCGCCGATTGGAAAACGAATAAGTAATCAGTCATCAGTTATCAGTCATCGCGTTGAGCTTGATATCTTTCTACTTGCTCAGTTAATTCTAAAAGTTGCTGATACTCTGATTCTGTTAAAATTTCTTGATTGCGTTTCTCCATCAAAGTTTGATATATATGTCGTAATTCTTGAGGTAAATCTTGATTAATTTTGATCAATAATTCAGACTCATTTATTGATAGACTAGGAGCAATTCTTTGAGCTTTAACTTGTAGAATTTGCTCAATAAATTGCTCTAATTCAGCTTGATTTAATTGCTGAACAGCTTGGAGTAAATCTAATGCTGATATTTGGGCTTCAATTTTGACAGTGGGCATGATCTTACAACACTTTTATTTTAGATTTCTGGATATCTTGATGATAACTGATAACTGATTACTGATTACTGATAACTGATTTTTGTTCCCCCTAAACCGCAGTAGCCATTGGGGTTTTTAGCTAAGTATTGTTGATGATAACTTTCGGCATAATAAAATTCCGGCGCTGGCAGAATTTCCGTGGTTATGGTTTCATAACCTCCTTTTTTCAGGGCGATTTGATATATGTCCCGGGAGGCTTCTGCTAATTCCCGTTGCTGCTCGGAATAAACATAAATTCCTGAACGGTATTGTGTCCCAGCATCGTTACCCTGGCGCATTCCCTGGGTCGGGTTATGGCTTTCCCAAAAGACTTTTAGCAATTGTTCATAACTAATAATTTTCGGATCATAAACCACTAACACGACTTCATTATGTCCCGTTTGCCCGCTACAAACTTCTTCATAGGTGGGGTTAGGGGTAAATCCGGCGCTGTAGCCCACGGAGGTGCTAAACACCCCTTCCTGCTGCCAAAATCGGCGTTCTGCACCCCAAAAACAACCCATCCCAAATACCGCCATTTCTAATCCTGGGGGAAAGGGAGGTTTGAGGGGATTACCATTGACATAATGTTTGTCGGGTACGGACATGGCTTGTTTCCGTCCGGGTAGGGCGTCGGAGGCTGAAGGCATTTTGAGTTTTTTACCCAGTCCAAAAATGTGCATAATTGAATTATTTAGGATTGCTATATCTTAATTTTAGCGTTTTTATCGGGATTTTTGCTGAAATATAATAATTATAGTTGAGTTTTTAAAATTTGATATAATCAGTTAGAAGAATAAAAAACTCAGATATGATGTGGGATGAAATTGCTCAAGAAATTACACAGGCTACGGGAGAACCGTTTCAAATTTGCGATCGCCATGGCGTCGGTGGAGGATGTATCAATCAAGGATATCAAATTAGCCAAGGTTCCCGTCACTATTTTATTAAACTGAATAAAATTAGTCAAGTGGGAATGTTTGAAGCTGAGGCTTTAGGGGTTCAACAAATTGGGAAAACCCAGACTATTCGAGTTCCTCAAGTCATTTGTTGGGGAGGGTTGGGAAATTCCGCTTATTTAGTCTTAGAATGGCTGAATTTAGATGGAAAAAATGATCCTTCAGCCTGGGAAGAAATGGGAAAAAACTTAGCTTTACTCCATGACTGGACACCAGAACAAAATTATCCTGGGTTTGAAAACTTTGGCTGGGAAATTAATAATACAATTGGTTCTACACCTCAAATCAATACCTGGACAAATAATTGGGTAGAATTTTGGCAAGAACATAGAATTGGCTATCAATTGAAACTAGCTAAACGGCGAGGAGGCTATTTTGAACAGGAAGAAAAATTACTAAAAAAAATCCCAGAGTTATTAGCTAATTATACTCCTAAACCTTCCTTAGTTCATGGAGATTTATGGGGAGGAAATGCGGCGATTTCTTCAGCAGGAGAACCAGTAATTTTTGATCCGGCTATTTATTTTGGAGATCGAGAAGTTGATTTAGCTATGACGGAATTATTTGGCGGGTTTCCTCCCCGTTTTTATCAAGGTTATCAGACGATTTTTCCGATAAATTCTGGTTATGCGCGTCGTAAAATGATTTATAATCTTTACCATATCCTAAATCATTTTAACTTATTTGGAGGGAGCTATGGTAGACAAGCTAATCAGATGATTGAAGAAATTTTGCGCTAAACCTTAACTCAACCAGCACTTACCACCTATCTTTTCTTGTATTTATAGTCTTTTCTGATGAATGACGCTCAACCAAATCACTCACTCAACAGTATTTTGATTGTTGATGATACACCCGATAATTTATATCTTTTGTCAGCGATGTTAACAGAACAGGGGTATAATGTTCGCTGTGTTATTAATGGTTCATCTGCGATTATGGTGGCGATTTCTGACCCACCGGATTTAATTTTATTAGATATTCGGATGCCTCAAATGAGTGGATATGATGTTTGCAAAAAGTTAAAATCTTCCGAACGCACCCGAGATATTCCTGTAATTTTTTTAAGTGCATCAAATGAAGTTTTTGATAAAATTCAAGCCTTTGAAGTGGGAGGTTTAGACTATATTACTAAACCTTTTGAAATTCGAGAAGTTTTAGTTAGAATCAAAAATCAATTAAATTTACAAGAGGCAAAATTACAAATTAAAAAATTCAATACCGAACTGGAACAACGGGTTAAAGAACGCACTGAGGAACTAGAACTAGCTAATTTACGATTATTATACATGGCATCCCATGACGCACTTACGGGTTTACCGAATCGAGTGTTTTTTATGGAACAATTGATGACAGTTTTGGCTTATACCCACACCTGTTCTAGCTCTCAATTTGCGGTATTATTTCTCGATTGTGATGATTTTAAAGTTGTTAATGATTCTTTGGGACATTTAGCTGGAGATCAACTTTTAAAGGCGGTGGCGAGAAGATTAAGCAATTGTATTAATCCTAATTATACCTTGGCTCGATTTGAAGGGGATGAATTCACTGTCCTGTTAGAAAAGATTGAATCCGTTGATGAAGCTACCCAATTAGCGGAAACAATTCAACAGGCTTTAACTAAACCTTTTTTACTCCATGAACATGAAGTTTTTATTAATACCAGTATTGGGATTGTTTTAGGAAATTCTGATTACGAACAGCCAGAATATTTGCTCAGGGATGCAGATACGGCAATGTATCAGGCTAAAACTCTAGGAAAAGCCCGTTATCAGGTGTTCAATCGAGAGATGCACACCCGCGCTTTAACTCGTTTACAGTTAGAAAATGACCTCCGACGTGCGATTGAACGTCAAGAATTTATTGTTTACTATCAACCAATTGTTTGTTTATCAACGGGAATAATTAGTAGTTTTGAAGCCTTAGTTCGTTGGAGACATCCCCAACGGGGCTTAGTTCCACCAGATCATTTTATTCCTATTGCTGAAGCCACCGGTTTAATTGTTCCCTTGGGATTTTGGGTGTTAGAAAACTCCTGTCGTCAACTGAAACAATGGCAAGAAAAATCAGCCCAACGAGGGGAAGTTTTTGATGTTACGATGAGTGTTAATTTATCTGTTAAACAGTTCTCTCAACCCAATTTAATTGAACAAATTGATCAAGTTCTTGAACATTTAAAATTAGATAGCAAAAATCTAAAATTAGAAATTACAGAAAGTGCCATTATGGATAATTCTGAATTAGCATCACAGCTATTTGAACAACTCAAAAAGCGCAACATTCAGTTAAGTTTAGATGACTTTGGGACGGGATATTCTTCCTTAAGTTATTTACACCGATTTCCTTTAGATATTATTAAAATTGACCGCTCTTTTATTAGTAACTTAGATTTGATTGGAAAAAATTTAGAAGTGGTTCAAGCCATTCTCAATCTCGCCCATCATTTAGGAATGAGTGTTGTAGCTGAGGGCATTGAGACACCAGAACAATTATCCCTTCTGAGGTTTTTAGGTTGCGAATTAGCTCAGGGTTATCTATTCGCTCAACCTTTGGATGCAGAAGCCGCAGAAACTCTGCTTTTCTCCCATCCTCAATGGTAATAATCATTTGCTATGCTCTATTTTTCTAAAAATCCTAAATTTTTTCCTAGGGTAAAGATTGCCAAGCATGGGTGACTAATTCACTTAACCAGACTCGCTGTTCTCGATTGAGTAGACTATCATCGGCTAAAACCTCAGCCTTAAGATCTTCTAAAGATTGTTGACGAGAACGCGCAATTTTTACGACTCCTGCCAACGCCGTTACGACTAAATCATCAGTAACAGGTTGTTGTCGCAGAGCCATCATTTCTTGGGGGCTTGTGGGAATGGGATGATTCATATATCAGTTATCAGTTAACTGTTGATTTTAGGGTGAATTGTAGCACAAAAAATTGAAACTCAAATGGATATTCAGATAGCACAGGGAACGGAACAGGGAAATCCCCCGTGATTAAAATTAGCTTAGGGGCTTGGTGATCCTCAAATGGTTTCTAATCCGTTAAAATCAGAGTATGCTTAAAAATATAATCTGGTTTTCATCCCTATTGCTTTTTGTCTCTTGCCTCTTACCTAATCTCCCTACTATATATGCCAGTCAGGACTATATTAAGAGTTATTTTATTAAGAATTATTCGGCTTTTAATGTCTATTACTATTGAAGCCTGGATTTTCAAAAAAAGTTTCAATATCTCCCCAAAATTGAGTGTACAATATACCATGGCTCTCAATTTATTAGCAAGTGCCTGTGAATGGATGATTGTTGTAAATGCAGAAGCAATATTACCATTGAAAGCTCGAACACAATTAATTAATTATTTATTGGTAGAACAGCTTGATACAACCTCCTTCGTTATTTTTTTATTAACGGTTTTTAATTTTACTTTCTTACTATTAATTAAATGGATAGGCTTTGAAACCCTCCGGTTTTTATCAAGTACAGACTTTACTAAAATTAGTAAAGTATTTTCAGGAAATTCAGAAGACCAGATTCAAATGTCAGAAAAATATAAGGATTTTAGAGTAATATTACTAGCACATACTTTCAGTTATTCTCTGTTTTTAGGGTTAGCATTTACATTATTAATTTTAAAATAAAATGAAAAAACTAATTAATTTTTTAAATATAATTAAACCCTCTCATCCCTTAGACTGGAGAACGTTTATATTGATTGGTATTGCTATTTGGATGGCATCTTTTTTTGTAATTAACAATGAAGATACTAGAAATGGTTTGGTATTTCTAAGTTTATTAATGCTAACTGTTGCTATTAGTATCCGAACGAATGAACCTCCATTTATAATGGGAAATATTTCTTTAAGTCCTTGGATTACTTCATTCTTACTATGTCTAATTATATATCAAAATACAGAAATAAATCAACCTAATTTTGCCTTAAAATCTTGGCCAATCATCGCAGCTTGTTTAATCTTTATTCTGGAATTTATTAAAGATAAATTTAAAATTCATTCTCCCCCGCCTTTAGTTCGTATGGGGTTTATTATTGTTTTCCTAATTCACATTAATATTTACTGTTGGATAGAATTTTCTTTGCGCGTGGAAAATTGGGTAAGAAAAGTTCCAGATATTCTTCCTACACCAGAGACTTTGCAGCCGGATTCTGCTAAAATCAACCCAGAGTTTCAATCCTATTTATTTCTGGGAATGAAACAGGAATAAGGATATTGCTTATTTTATGTCAAACCTGATCACAATAATAATCTGGAAATCAAGATGAATTTCAGCCGAATTTTTACTATTGCCAGTAACGTTTTCTTAGAAGTCGTTCGTGACCGCATTCTCTATATTATTGGCATTTTTGCTGTGTTTTTGATGGGTTCTATTCGTTTACTTCCTGAAGTTTCCGCCGGGTTAGAAAACAAAATAACCCTAGATTTTGGCATCGCCATGATTAGCTTATTGGGCTTACTGATTACAGTTTTTGTGAGTGCTAATCTGATTAACAAAGAAATTGACAAAAAAACCGTTTATCTCCTGGTTTCTAAACCCGTCAGTCCGGCGGAATTAATTATCGGAAAACATTTTGGTATCTCGGCTTTTATTGCAGTTTTAATCTTGGTGATGACCCTGCTATTTTTTGGCATTCTCAGTTTCAATAAAATTCCCTACCCCTTCACCTCCCTAAGTATTGCTTTTATATTTATGTGGCTACAATTATCTTTAGTGGCGGCGGTCGGTATTTTATTAGGAGTATTTACCAGTTCCCTCCTCGCGAGTTTATTAACCCTAGGTGTTTATGCAATGGGAAGTCTCAGTCGTGACTTACTCGCATTAGGAAAAATTAGCGAAAACCCCACCTTAGAACAAATGATGAAAGTCACCTATATGATCTTACCCGATTTAGCAAGATTGGATTTGAAAAATGAGGCTGTTTATGGTTACTTACCCCCATCTTCAGTGTTAATAACTAATGGGATTTATGCTATCATTTATATGGTTCTTATATTATCCCTGTCCATTGCAGTTTTTTGGCAGAGAGAATTTTAGTTAAATTATAAAAATAGGTTTCATCTACACTATGATCATCACAGAAAAATTACAACAACTCCAAGCCCTATTTCAAGAAATGGAACGGGCATTAATCGCTTATTCTGGAGGAATAGATAGTACCCTAGTCGCTAAAATTGCCTATGATGTATTAGGAGATCAATCTTTAGCCGTAACCGCCGTTTCTCCCTCCCTATTACCCGAAGACTTAGAAGATGCTCGAATTCAAGCCGCCGAAATTGGGATTCAACACCAAGAAATTCAAACCCAAGAAATGGCTAATTCTAATTATACATCAAACCCAGTTAATCGTTGCTATTTTTGCAAAAGTGAACTCCATGATACTCTAAAACCCCTGGCTCAAACCTGGGGTTATCCCTATATTATTGATGGAGTGAATAGCGATGATTTACGCGACTATCGCCCAGGAATTAAAGCAGCAAAAGAACGGGGAGTCCGTTCACCTTTAGCGGAATTAGGGATTAGCAAAACTGAAGTCCGAGAAATTTCTAAATATCTCGGTTTAAAAGCTTGGGATAAACCCGCTCAACCCTGTTTAAGTTCCAGATTTCCCTATGGAGAAGAAATCACAATTTCTAAATTACAACGGGTTGGTAGAGCCGAAGTGTATTTAAAAAAATTAGGCTGGAAAAATCTACGAGTTCGTTCAGAAGGAGATACGGCCCGCATCGAATTATCTCCAGAAGAAATTAAAGACTTTGTATTAATTATTGAACTGCCTAAATTAGTGAAAACCTTCCAAGAATTTGGGTTTATTTATGTTACTTTAGACCTGGAGGGATATCGAAGCGGAAAACTCAATCAAGTCTTACCTTCAGAATTAATTAGCACCTAAATACCCTCTATTTTTGTGAACCATAAACCCCAATTTTGGACTCTAAGTAGAGATTAGGAGTTAAAAATATTGCTAAGTACCTAAACAAAATTAATTACACATCCTCCTCCCTGTTCCCTACTATAACTTAAAAAAATGATTATTAAAGAAACAACTTCTCTAATTACCAGGGATGGAATTAGACTGGATGCGGACATTTATCGACCTGATATAGAGGAAAAATTACCCGTTTTATTAATGCGGCAACCCTATGGGAGAGCGATCGCATCTACCGTTGTTTATGCCCATCCAAAATGGTATGCTCAACAGGGCTATATTGTAGTAATTCAAGATGTGAGAGGACGGGGAACCTCGGAAGGTAAATTCCAACTTTTTACTAATGAAATAGAGGACGGCTTAGATACTATTAATTGGGTCGCAAATCTTCCCCATAGTAACGGTCAGGTGGGAATGTATGGATTTTCCTATCAAGGATTAACTCAAGTTTATGCCGCTTCTAGCCGCCCGAAAGCATTAAAAACTATCTGTCCGGCGATGATGAGTTATGATTTATATAGAGATTGGGCCTATGAAGGAGGGGCTTTTTGTTTATATGCTAACTTAGGATGGGCGATTCAAATTGCCGCCGAAACAGCCCGATTAAAAGGGGATAAAACCGCCTATAATTCTCTGTATCAAGCCTCTCGAAATTTACCCTTTTTTGATCCCATTCCTGCTAGTCCAGAAGCGTTAAAAATCCATGATTCAAATTCATTTTATCACCAATGGTTAGCCCATAATCAACCCGATGAATATTGGCAAAATCTATCGCCAAAATTAGATAATTTAGACTTACCGATGCTGCATATTGGGGGATGGTTTGATACCTATTTAAGAGGAACAATTAATTTTTATCAAGAAATGGTCAAGCGTAGCTCCTCCCCCCAATATTTAATTGTTGGCCCCTGGGCGCATCTTCCCTGGGGGAGAAAGGTCGGGTCTGTGAATTATGGGTTAACCGCATCCAGCTTTATTGATAACCTGCAAATTCAATGGTTTGATACTTTTTTAAAAGCAAAAGAAAACCCAATTTTTAATCAAAATCAGGTTTGTTTATTTGAGATGGGAAGTCAAGAATGGCGACAATTTCAACAATGGCCGTCATCACCTTCCCAGATTTATTATTTATCCACAAATGGACTAGCAAATTTACGAGAAGATGCCGGAATTTTAACGCCAAATTGTCCTGAAAATTCTCAAGAAGATATCTTTGTTCATGACCCTTGGCGTCCGGTTCCCGCCCTGGGAGGTCATGCCATGTATCCCACGGGTTCTTTTGACCGTTCTAGCTTAGATTGTCGCAGTGATATTGTTACTTATACCTCGGAACCCTTGAGTCAAGATTTACATTTAGCCGGGGATTTAGCGGTAGAAATTTATTGTACAGCAGACCAGCCAACGTTTGATTTATCTGCGGTTTTATCAGAAGTTAAACCCGATGGCAGTGTTTATAATTTTAGTCAAGGTTATCAACGAATTACTACCATTAATCTTAACACAAATAATGATTTTAGTCAAGATAAAAATATAAATTCTTATCAAATTAAATTGCAGCCTACTTGTATTAAAATTCCTCAAAACCATTGTTTACGTTTAAGTATCAGTGGGGCTTGTTTTCCAGCTTATCCCGTGAACTCAGGAACCGAAAAACCTCTGAATCAAACCCATTTAATTGAGCATAAAATTATTACGTTAACTATTCATTCTGGAGGTAATTTTTCTTCAAAAATTATATTATCCCACCAGAATTTCAGCAGCTATCTCCTGAGCCGTGAGCCAGTCGAACGGTCGAAGGGTTAACCTGCTAAAATAGATGGAATCCCTGCCCGTTTACTGCGGGGCGGATGTCAAAATCTATCTTATCTTGAGCTTATGGTTGCTGAAATTATTTGTGTCGGTACGGAACTGCTTTTGGGTGATATTCTCAATAGCAATGCTCAGTTTTTGGGACAACAATTAGCTCAATTAGGCATTCCCCATTATTATCAAAGTGTAGTTGGAGATAATCGAGAACGCCTAAAAAAAGTAATTGCGATCGCATCTGAACGCTCTCAATTATTGATTTTTACCGGGGGTTTGGGGCCGACTCCCGATGATTTAACCGTTGAAACCATCGCTGATTTTTTTGGATTTCCCCTGATAGAAAGACCGGAAATTATTGAAGATATCACTCAAAAATTTAATCAACGGGGACGGGTGATGTCGGCGAGTAATCGTAAACAAGCCTTAATTCCTCAAGGGGCAGAAATCCTTGCAAACTTAACCGGAACTGCACCGGGAATTATCTGGAAACCCAGGGGAGATGGATTAACAATTTTAACCTTTCCAGGGGTTCCCGCAGAACTTTATCAAATGTGGTCAGATGTGGCAATTCCCTATCTAAAAAATAACAATTGGTGTCAAGGAATTATTCAAAGTTGTACCCTAAAATTTTGGGGCATAGCCGAATCCACTTTAGCCGAAAAAGTTGCTGATTTCCTATATCTAAAAAATCCCACCGTTGCTCCCTATGCTAATCATGGAGAAGTGAAATTAAGAATTTCTGCCCGGGCCGACTCTCCAGAAATTGCCCAACAATTAATTACCCCCATTGAAACCCAACTGCGAGAAATTGCTGGACTCGATTGTTATGGGGCCAATGATCAAACTTTGGCTTCAGTGGTGGGGGAATTATTGCAACAACATCAAGCTACCTTGAGTGTGGCTGAATCCTGCACTGGAGGAGGTTTAGGACACATCTTGACCCAAATTCCCGGCAGTTCTGAATATTTTCTCGGCGGTGTAATTGCCTATAATAATCGGGTGAAGGCTTCTCTGCTCAATGTCAACCTCGATGATTTAGAGGAATACGGGGCTGTTAGTGCGGTCGTCGCTGAACAAATAGCCATCGGTGTCAAAAATCTCTTGCAAACCAATTGGGGCTTAAGTATTACCGGAATTGCTGGGCCAGGAGGCGGTACTACGACCAAACCCGTCGGACTGGTTTACATTGGTTTAGCGACGCCCCAGGGGTCAGTAGAGAGTCTGGAATGTCGTTTTGGGGAAAAACGGAGTCGGGACTGGATACGGCGGGTAAGCAGCAGTACGGCCCTTGACCTTCTGCGTCGTCATCTTCTCGGTAAAGGTTAATGGTTGGGGAAAACAAGAAATTGTCAAGCTATTGCCTAAACTTGTAAAGATTCGTTATGCTGAGGGTGGTGTTGTTCAATTCAATACCTAACCATAACTGAAAAATTTGGTAAGATGGAGCTAGTACAGTGTCTCTCTAGGTTTATTTGAGTTAGGCAGTTGTGAATTAGCGACCCCGATCAAACCAATTTTCAACTAATCCTAAATGCCATGGATCTAGGAGATGGTTGGGGGTGTAAAAATCCCCTAAATTAAAGAGATTATTCTAGGATGTCCTATTACCAAGTGCTTAAAATTTTAGAAACTTTTATAAAATTTTAAGCCAGAATTGGAGTAATATAATAGAATAGGAAATATAGAGCAGATATCCGTTAAGGATAAAACTTGCTAACCCATAGCAAGCATTGGTTTTGAGCGTTATACGGTGATTGGGCTAACCATTCGGTTAACCTTAACCCCCAGTCCAGTTGCGTAGCTAGTTTACAGCGAGGAGCTTTTTGTTCAATGGAATACATTGATAGAATACTGGAAAAGTTAAAAGAATGGGCGCGGGAGCTTATTGATGCCCTATTGGGCCCGGCGGCTCAACCCGAAGCAGAGCCAATTCCTGTACCTGTGGATGAGCCCCGCCGTCGGAGGTAGTTAATTTAACATTTGATTAAGGTTAATCCTTTGCTAAGTCTTTTAGTATTGCATGGCCCCAATTTGAATCTCTTGGGTCAGCGAGAACCTGAAATTTACGGGAAAACAACGTTAGAAGGAATCAATCGACTGTTGGAACAGGAGGCTCAGTTACTCTCTGTTAAACTCTCAATCATCCAGTCTAACCACGAAGGGGTTTTGGTGGATGCAATACACTCCGCATTCGGGCAACACCAAGGCTTGCTAATTAATGCCGGAGCCTATACTCACACCAGTATTGCCCTGCGAGATGCGATCTCAGGAGTTGGGATTCCTACCGTTGAGGTACATCTAAGCAATATTTACCGTCGAGAACCATTCCGGCATCATTCTTTTATTGCAGCAGTGGCGATTGGACAAATTAGTGGATTTGGAGCAGAAAGTTACCGCTTGGGACTACAGGCTTTGGTTCATCATTTGCAGGGGCAAAAACCGTTAGAATCCTCTCCATGAACCAATATTCACTATCTAGCCAATTTCAAGGGGCCTTTCTAGGCACAGTCCTCGGTTATCGGTTAGGCCAAATTAAACCCAGGTCTGAAAACCTATCTCCTGGTTGTTCCCTAAATTGGGGGGAACTGATTCCCCAACTCGCTCAAAGCTTAATCAAATATCAAGGATTTAATCCGATTGATTACTGGGCATTAGTGGCGAACCAGAGGGAAGAACCTCGAAAATTGGAAATTTCTCAAAAACCCTCGATACCATGCCCACAGGGGTTAAATTCAGGGAGTGAGGTGGCTATTGTTGGCTTCCCACTGGCCCTATTTTTTCACGATAATTTGATCTACTTAAAACAGTTAAGATCAAATAGCCCGGAACAGGTGGCTAGTATTTGGGATGGGGTTTTGGTCATGGCGACCGCGATCGCCGAGATCCTAACTCAAAATCCAGAACTCGATCAACTAATTCCCAATTTATTAAAGCTGTTACCGACCGAATCCGCTTTAACGGCTAAATTAGAACAAGTTCAAACCCTATTACAGCAAAAAGCCAGTTTAGAAACGGCCGTTCATCAACTGACCCAAACCTCAAAACTCAGTTATTCTCCTCAAGCGACTGTTCCAAATCATTTCGATCCTGAAAATTGGACGGCCTTGGCCCTGGGCTTCTATTGTTTTCTCAGCACCCCAGAAGACTATTCCTTAACGGTTTTGCGATCGCTACAAACCCGATATCACCCTGAAATCACAGCAGCCATTAGTGGGGCTTTATCCGGTGCCTATCAAGGCTACATCGCAATTCCGGTAAAATGGCGTTTGGAGTTTCAATACCCCTCTATTTGGCCCTTAACTCATCCAGAAATCGAAAATAATCCTGTAAAACCCAACCCCACTCAGGGAGAACTGCTACAGTTATCTCAGGGTCTGTTTGCCCTTTGGTCAGGGGTATATCGCCCTTTACAACCAATGGTCATTGGCTTTTCTTAAAAACTCAAAACAATACTATACAATTAAATTCAAACGGCTGCTCAACCCCTTGATCTAGTTTCCAAGCAGATGAATACGCGACCTACTCTGACGCAACAGATTGAACGGCTTTGTAGCCGCGCCCATTCCGCCTCGCCTCCTATACAGCCTTCACCCACAAAACTATCCGGTTCCAACCCTTCATTGTTATCCAATCCTAAACCCCGAAAAGTCAAAAAAAAATTGAGTTCTCTAACGAGTCCAATCTTTTTCTTGGTAAGTGTAGTTTCCTTAACTAGCGTTATCGGGGTTCGATTTTACAACCAACCCAAATTAGATGTCGGTCGTATTGCCCAGGAAACCATTAACGCCCCCTCGGATGCCAATGTTCCTGACCTGAAAACCACCGATGAAAAGCGCAAAGCGGCTGAAATTGGTGCGATTCCGGTTTTAGTGATTGACAATGCCGTCAATCAAGATATCGAGCAAACCATTCAAAAGGTATTAGCCCAGGGGGCATCTATCCGCAATATCGCCGAACCTTTTCCTTTTGTGAATACGGGAATTTTATCGACGGAAGTTCAGAGTTACCTGCGCGGGGTTCCAGAACGAGAATGGCAAGATTTAATCGCCCAAGTTGAACAGGTGATTGTCCAAATTCCCTCAACTACCCCATCAAAAACCCCTAATAAAAAAAACCCGACCAAATTTACCGATTGGCAAGAAGCCAACTTAGTCGAAATTCGCCAACATACCCTCAGACAATTACAGGCTTACCGTCAGCGAACCACTGAGGTTGAATTTTCACAATTATTATCCGATGTGACCCAAGCCCGTTGGCGATATGTCGCGTCGTTGAATGCCTTTTCTCAGGAATCCCCTGTTGATCAAACAGTCTTTTATAGTGAGTCTATCTTTGGCTGGTCTGATCAAATTTGGTTGCAAACCCAAACAGGAATTACTCAAATTACTCAAGAGATGTTAGCCCAGGGGATTGCTCCTGGTGTACCCGATGAAATCCTGAAAAAAGCCATTGAAGTCCATGTTAAATATACGATTCCTTTAGAAACTCAATTATTTGCTACGGATTTGTTAAATCAAGTTTTAAAAGCAAATTTAGTTAAAGATCCCGAGGCCACCCGTCGTCGAGCAGAGTTAGTTGCACAAAAAATTGAACCAGTTTTAGTCAATATTAATAAGGGAGAAGTTATTGTTAATAGAGGACAAAAAATTACTCAACGGGATTTTGTCTTACTGGATTATTTTGGTTTGAGTGAACGGGGAATTAATTCAAAAGGATTAATCAAGTTAGTGGGGTTAGTTAGTGCCGGAGTTGGAATTGTTTTATTGGTTGAATGGAAATTTCATCGAGGTTTACGTCGTCGAGATCGGCTTTTATTATTATTGCTAACCCTGAGTACGCCGATTATTATTTTGTTGAAATTACCTCTGATTAATTTACCTGCGGTGGGATTATTGGTGGGCAGTTTTTACGGCTCGGCCGTGGGAGTAACGGTTGTGGGTCTACTTTCAATTTTATTACCAATTGGAATGGAAATTGATAGTTTTCATTTACTGGCTAGTGCCGTGGGGGGATTAGTTGGGAGTCTTTTGGCAGGACAATCTCGGAGTCGAGAAGAATTAGCATTACTAGGATTAGAGGTGGGAATTGCTCAAGGTGCTGTTTACTTAATTTTTAATTTAATGGCGAGTGCAACGGCCGGATCAATTTGGTATGTTCTGCTCAAGGTTGTAGGATTACAAGTATTAGAAGGAGTGGCTTGGAGTATTGTCGCCCTGGGGTTAAGTCCCTATTTAGAACATCTATTTGATTTAATTACTCCGATTCGATTAGCTGAGTTAGCAAATCCCAATCGACCGTTATTAAAAAAATTGGCGACCGTCGCACCCGGAACTTTTCAACATACGATGTTTGTGGCAACTTTAGCCGAAGCCGCCGCTCAAGAATTGGGCTGTAATGTGGAATTAGTCAGAACGGGAACTTTATATCATGATATTGGAAAAATGCACGACCCTTTAGGATTTATTGAAAATCAAATGGGGGGAACGAATAAACATGATACGATTGATGACCCTTGGAAAAGTGCCAAAATTATTAAAAAGCACGTTGGTGAGGGGTTAGTAATGGCGAAAAAATACCGTTTACCCAAAGCAATTCAAGCGTTTATTCCTGAACATCAAGGAAATATGCAGATTGCCTATTTCTATTATCAAGCCCAACAACTGGCTCAAGAAAATCCTGAATTGGAAGTCCGAGAAGATGATTTTCGCTATGATGGGCCGATTCCCCAATCTAAAGAAACGGGAATTGTGATGTTAGCAGATTCCTGTGAGGCGGCATTGCGATCGCTTAAGGATGCCACCCACGAAGAAGCATTAAATATGGTTAATAAAATATTAAAGGCTCGATGGCAAGATAATCAATTAATTGATTCGGGTTTAACCCGGGCAGAAATGGCAAAAATCGCCGAAATATTTGTGCGAGTTTGGGAACAAGTTAATCACAAACGAATTGCTTATCCAAAAGCGGTGCTAGGTTGTCGTTGACATCCGCCCCGCCGTAAAACGGGCGGGGATTCCATCTATGTGCGCGTTACCCCTACAGGAATTGATGTTTTTTAAGCTGCCATATCCTCAAGGTTATCGTGATCAATAATAATGGCTTTTTCATCGGAACTAAAATCAGCCCAAACGGGTGAAAAATAGCGATTATGGAGATAAATCACTTCATCCATATTGGTGATCACTTCAATTTCTTCTAAATTTTTTTCGGCTTTTCGCCAAGCTGTCAGGGTCAGATTTGCACTGCCTTTAAAGGCAATTAATCCATCGACAACAATTAGTTTTTGATGGGGAATTCTATCCCAATTAAAAATAGTTTCACACATCGGTTTAATATCTAAATTTGGGCTTTCATGGGTGTATTCAGATAATTCGTCTAATTGATAGGTTTGATGAGAGGTTAGCGAAACAATACCTTTAACTGGAATCCCTTGAGATACTGTTTTTAATGCGCCTAGAAATTGATGACTAATCCCAAGGCTGGTAAAATGGATAAACTTTTTAGCCAGATTCATTGCTTTGAATAAAGCTGCAATGAGGGGATAATTGGGGTCAGTATTAAGGCGTTGTGCGATCGCTCCTAATTTTTTATATTGCTCAATATCAAGGTCATTATCATTAAAGTAGAGATTTTTATCTCGGAAATAAGCTTGAATTACTTTTGCAGGTTCAGGAATATTGACAATATATTGAATTCCACAAGTTGGGCAGAAAATTTGTTTATGTTGGTTTCGTTGTAAGCTGGGGTGAATTGCATAGCAGTTTTGACAGTGAGCTAAACGGGTGTCAAGTTGTGACAAGCTACGCAAATCAAGAGAATGGGCTTGGCGTTGAATAAAATTTTGATTATTGAGGGAGTTATAAGCCGACATAGTTAATTTCTCCTAATAAGAAATTGCTGATTACGTTTTCAGCATAAAATATATTTTTTTCAAACTTGCAAATGAGTCTAAAAATTCTCATACTTTCACAAGCAAATCTGTATATAATGGTTTTGTGAAAAAAAATTCCCAAAACTAAGACTTATAGGATTTTTGCTAAACTTAGAATATGAATAAAGAAGAATTCGATGCGGCATACAAACTATTGACTCCTAAGCAACAACAGGTAGTAGAGGCTTTTTTGGCAGGAAAGCCAGATATCCTGATTGCGGAAAGACTAAATGTCACTGATTTATCTACCATCCGAAAGCACATTGCAAAAGCCTGCAATATATTTGGGATTAAAAACGAAAAGAATGAACATGAACGTCTTCGGAATGATTTGGTTGAATTATTTGCTAAGTATAAGCCTGAATATGTAAGTCCTGAAATCATTGCTAAGTATCTTGGCGGAACTTTACCAAAGATGAAACTAGACAATCCAGAAGGGGTTGTTCCGTTAGACTGTCCTTTTTATATTGAGCGTTTACCCATTGAATCCGACTGTTATGAAGAAATTGAACAACCAGGAGCATTAATTCGGATCAAAGCACCAAAACAAATGGGTAAAACATCTTTATTAAACCGAATTCTTCACCATGCAGAACAGCAGGGTTATCGAACAGTACGTTTTAATTTGCAGAAGATAGATGGCGATGCCTTTAAAAGTTCAGATCATTTTCTACGTTTTCTGTGTATTGATATGAGCGAGCGCTTACAAATTCCTGAACAGCTTGATCAATATTGGAATCGAGGTAGTAAAGTTAGTTGCAGTAATTATTTAAAGTTTTTATTAGAAGAAATTGAGATACCATTAGTTTTAGGATTTGATGAAATTGATCGAATTTTTGATTATCCTGAAATCTATCAAGATTTCTTTTCATTATTACGAAGTTGGTATGAAGATGCTAGAGATTTAGAAATTTTTGAAAATCTAAGATTATTAGTTGTCCATTCTACAGAAGACTATGGACGTTTAGACATTAATCAGTCACCGTTTAATGTAGGATTTCCAGTTAATTTAAGCGAATTTACCTTAGAACAAATGATAGATTTAGCAAAACTTCATCAATTACATATTAAGGTAGATTCACCGGAGATTAGTTTATTATACGACATGATAGGTGGGCATCCTTATTTAGCACGATTAGCATTTTATCATCTTGCTCGTCACAGTTTATCATTCGATCAGTTGTTAGAAGATGCAGCAACTCCAGCAGGAATTTATGATGATCACCTGCGACGTCATTTAGAGGCTTTGCAGCAAAAACCAGAACTGGTTGAAGCTTTTAAGCAAGTTATTAATGCAGATCAACCTATACAAATTGAACCTATGCAAGCTTATAAACTACACAGTATGGGATTAATTAAAAAACAAGGTTATTTAGCTCAATCTCGTTGCGATTTATACTATAAATATTTTCAACAATATCTTTAATTAATGGTCATATCAAGGAGTTAATTATATGGCTAGATATCGATACAGTATTGGGGGAAGTTTAGACTATCAAAACCCTACCTATGTAAAGCGCAAAGCAGATGATGAACTTTATAATGCTTTAAAAAATGGTGAGTTTTGCTATGTTTTGAACTCTCGACAAATGGGTAAATCTAGTTTACGAGTTAAAATGGCAAAGAAATTAAAGCAAGAAGGATTCAAATGTGTATCTGTTGATATGACAAAAATTAGTAGTTATGGCAGTGCGGAAGAATGGTATGGAGATCTAATGTTTATGCTGCTTCAAGGGTTAATCTTAGATCAAAAAGTCAACTTTGAATTATGGTTGCAAGAATGTAGTTATTTATCACCGTTGCAAAAATTTAACCAGTTTATTGAAACTATTATTTTATCTCAGTTACAAGAAAAAATAATTATTTTTTTAGATGAAATCGACAGTATTATAAAAATAAAGTTTAAAGATGAATTCTTCGCCGTAATTCGTTCATTTTACAATCAGCGTTCAGAGAATCAAGAATATAAACGTTTAACGTTTTGTTTATTAGGAGTCGCAACGCCTTCTGATTTGATTCAAGACAAAACTCGTACTCCTTTTAATATTGGTCAAGCTATTGAGTTAAAAGGTTTTGAATTTGAAGAAGCGCAGTCATCTTTAACTCAAGGGTTGAGGGAAGTTGTTGATAATCCTGAAGAAATATTAGAAGAAATTTTACACTGGACAGGCGGACAACCCTTTCTGACTCAAAAGTTATGTAAGCTAGTTGTTGAAAAAGCAGAAAATAGAACCCCTAATATTGAACAGATTGTGCAAGCCTATATTATCAATAATTGGGAATCTCAGGATGAGCCTGAACATTTAAAAACAATCCGCGATCGCATTCTTGATAATGAAAAATATTTCATTGATTTATTAGGGCTTTATCAGCAAATTCTACAAGATGGGAAAATTGAGGTAGATGGTAGTTCAACACAACTGCAATTAAGATTATCAGGTTTAGTTTCTAAGAACCAAGGTAGATTAGAAATATATAATAAAATATATGAATTAGTTTTTAATAAAAATTGGGTACAAGATCAGCTATATAAATTATGCCCTTATGCACAAGATCTATTAATTTGGTTAGAGCATGGTAAAGATCCTAAATATCTTCTAAAAGGCAAAAGATTAAGAGAAGCAGAAGTATGGCAACAGGATAAGAATTTACCCAGTGAACATATAGATTTTATTTATAAAAGTCAAAAAAAAGAGACTAAAAAAAATATTTTTGATATCGCTTCTGTAATTTCATTTCTAATGGGAATATCAATGATGTGGATTAGCTTGAGTTTGAGAGATGCAACACAAAAACTAAAATATTCATTGAAAGTTATAGAATTGGAACAAAATGGGGTTGGTGCATTACAACAGTTTAAGTCGGATAGAGGAGAAATTGAATCTTTACTGTCAGCAATGGAATCTAGCAAAGGTTTGAAAGAACTATCAAAAGATAATCCTTTCGATCAACAATATTTAAGTGTAGCTCATTTATTTAGATTACAGCAAATTTTAGACAATATTCATGAAATGAATCAATTTAGATCTCTAAAAAGTCTTGAGTTTAGTCCTACAAAGAATAATTTTTTAACAGTAAATAAAGATGGAAAACTTAATTTTTGGAACTGGTCAAATCAAAAGTTAACAAAGTTTCAAGCCGATCCAGGTGTTATCAATGATGTTACCTTTAGTCCCGATGGTAAATCTTTAGCAACAGCAGGAAATGATGGTGTAATTCGCCTTTGGAGCTTATCCGGCCAACAGTTAACTTCTTTTAAAGCTTATCAAGGTGCTACTAACCGTATTATTTTCAGTCCTAATGGTAAATATTTAGCAGCCCTTGGAGAAGATAGCCAAGATAGCATAGTTCGCTGGTGGGATTTGTCAGGTCAAAAGTTAGGAGAGTTCAAGGGAGATAAGGATCAAGTCGGAAATTTAAACTTTAGTTATGATAGTAAACGTCTTGTTTTAGATTTATCAATGGAAAATAAAGGATATATTATAGATGTATCCGGTAAAATATTAACTAAAGTCGCTTGGATTCCTAGTGATAGTGAGATTGAATCTACAGGCTTGAATATTACTCCTAATCATCAGTATTTGTATAGATCTGGAGCAGGCTCAGGTGTTTTGATTTGGGATTGGTCAGGTCAGCAAATAGCAAAACTTAAAGGCTATCATATTAGCTTTAGTCCTGATGGGAAATACATTGCAACGGCTGATGATGATAAAGCCTATTTATGGGATTTATCAGGTAAACAATTAAGAGAATTTAAAGGGCATAAATTTGGAGTTTGGGGCTTGAGTTTTAGCCCGGATGGAAAACTTCTAGCTACAGGTGGAAAAGATGGTATTACTAATGTCTGGTCTTTGTCTGGGAAAAAGTTAGTTGAACTTAGAGGACATCAAGGAACTGTGACCGGAGTAAGTTTTAGCCCGGATGGGAAATACATTGCAACTGGGGGTTCAGATTTAACAATTCATGTTTGGGATTTATCAGGTCAAGAGTTAGTAGAACTTAAAGGACATCAGGAAGATGTCACAGATTTATTCTTTAGTCACGACAATAAAAATCTTCTTTCCTATGGAAATGATGATACCGCTCGTCTATGGAATTTATCAGGTAATTATTTAAAAAACATTAATAAAAATGATATCAAAAAATGGGATTATAAATCAAATTCTTCTGTTCAAGTCGAATTAGAAAATCAAGAAGAGGGTACAGTCATTATTAGAGATCAATTCGGTGAAAAGAAAATTACACTTCAGGATTATGATGGAGAAATTGTGGAATCAACTCTTAGTCCAGATTCCCAGTATATTGCCATCACAACTCGAAATGGAAAAGTTAGGATTTGGAATTTATCAGGTCAATTACTAGCACTATGGAAAGTTAACTTTGATCCTAGGAATGGAATAACTGTAAAGTTTAGCCCTGACGGGCAGTATCTAGCTATTGTTGGAGAAGATAATAAAGTTGTAGTTTGGTCTGTTCCTCAAAACTTAGATGAACTACTTGAAAGAGGTTGTAATTGGTTATCAAGTTACTTTGCTAATCGTCCAGATGGACGAGAACGTTTGAAAGTTTGTCAATAGGCTCTATTTTCTTTCCCAAATTAATTTCAACCGATCTGTAGTGGGAGCGTCCTCGCTCCCTAAAATATACTACGGTAGTAAGCCCTTCAGGGCTTAGAGCATTGAAAGGCTCACTACGAAACGCTTTTAGGGCTTAGAGCCTTGAAAGGCTCACTACGGTTTTTAACCATTAGAGGAAGGAATTTTAGGTTTAATTAACCTTTGAATACTAACGTAAAAAGCTAATCCAATTAATCCTACAGCCAGGAAAGCAAATAAAACCGTTCCCATCGTCAATACACCAACCACAAGAGTCCGAACGGCTGCTGACATTTGGATCACGGTAAAATTCTCAGAATGGATAGGTTTGGCTGCAAACTTTCCAGAAATAGCATGGGTTACATTATACAAACCGAAGGCAACGGCGGCATAAATTCCCGCATTACTAATACAACGGAATAAATTAACTGAATCCGTTTTTGAGGAAATTTCCGAGGTTTGAGGAGTAGTTTTAGTCATGGTTTATGATTGGGCTAAACGAATACCAGTGGAGACAAATTTGGCTGTCCAAAACTCTAATTCTGGGTTGTCAATTTGGGTTTTAACTGCTTCTAAAACCCGTAGGGCTTCGGCTTCAGATGCGGTTAAGGCGAAAACCGTTGGCCCCGAACCGGACATCATCGTTCCCAGAACCCCCTGGGACTCAAAAGCCTCTCGCAGTTCCAAGACTTGAGGATGTTCGGGTAAGGCGACTTTTTCTAAGTCATTGTGCAGTAATTGACCAATGGCCGCGCCGTCTGCGTGCATAATAGCAGAAACCATCGGCCCAGAATGGACTCGGCGTTGACGGGTTTCTAAATCTTGAGCTTGGGAAATATAGGTTTGGCTAAACTGTTGACGATAGGTTTGATAAGCCCAAATCGTAGAAATTCCTAGGTGACGATGTTTGGCTAAAACCACATATAAATTATCTAAATTTTTCAAAGGAGAAAGTTCTTCCCCCCGTCCCGTAGCCAAAGCCGTTCCTCCTTGAATACAAAAGGGAACATCGGAACCAATTTGAGCCCCTAATACTTCTAATTCGCTTTGAGTTAAGCCTAATTGCCACATTAGATCTAAACCGACCAAAACCGCCGCCGCATCGGTGGAACCTCCGGCTAACCCGGCAGCAATGGGAATATTTTTTTTGATGTTAATTTCTACGCCCCCAAATTGTGCCATAGCCTCGGGGTATTCTTGGGTTAATAAGGCCGCCGCCCGATAGGCTAAATTAGTATGATCATTGGGAACTTCTGCATGATTACAACGGACACTAATGGCATCAATTCCAATTGATCGAATATCAATTTGATCGGCTAAACTGATGCTTTGGAGTACCATCGCCAGTTCGTGATATCCGTCAGGGCGATCGCCAATAATTTCTAAGTAAAGGTTAATTTTTGCCGGAGCAATTAAAGAATAGGAACGCATTTTTATTTGTAATTAGAGATAGGATACAGCGTATTTTAATCAGTGACTAGATCAGTTATTTCCATCAAGTTAGTTAAATTAACCCATTGTTCAACGCTGAGGTCTTCGGCGCGAACTTGGGGGTTAATCTCTAATTGTTCCAGTAATTGGGTTAATTGATCTCGACTGATCACACTTTGTAAATTATTTCTTAACATTTTTCGTTTACTGGAAAATCCTAATTTGAGTAAGGTTTCCAAATATTGCGGGTTATTGGCGGGATGGGTAATGGGACGGGGACTTAAACGCAGTACCGCAGAATCGACTTTCGGGGCTGGATAAAAGGCTTTGGCGGGGACATCACAGATATATTCACAGTTAGCCAGATATTGGACTCGCACCGACAACGCCCCGAAGGTTTTAGATCCAGCATTGGCGGTGATGCGTTGGGCGACTTCTTTTTGAACTAATAGTACAATTAATTGGTATGGGTGAGGATTAGGCTCAGAAATGGTTCCTAACAATTGTTCAACAATCGGCCCGGTAATATTATAGGGAATATTGGCAACAACTTTATTCGGATTTTGGAAATTAGGAAAACCTTGGAGTTGACCTTCGATATCTAAAGTAAGAATATCTCCTTCTAGTAATAAAAAATTATCCCGATTACCGAATCTTTTAACTAGATTTTGAGATAAATCCCGATCAATTTCCACTGCCACAACCGACCGAGCTACCGATAATAATTGAGTCGTGAGAATGCCTGTTCCTGGGCCAATTTCCAATAGACAATCTGATGGGGATAATAAGGCAGATTTAACAATTTTACTCAGGGCTTTTTCACTGCGTAACCAATGTTGAGCGAATTGTTTGCGGGGTTGGGGCGATCGCATATAAATAATTAAATAAAAGGTTAAAAATAGACTGGGAAACTAACAATAATTTGACTTGCACCCTGGGAAGACCCCCCTAACCCCCCTTACTAATGGGGGGAGCGGACAGTCAAAGTCCCCCTTTTTAAGGGGGATTTAGGGGGATCAGATCCGAGGTTCAATTTTATTGACCCCTATCAGGGGAGATACAACCCCTTAAAATCAGGGAAATCCGATCAACCGGATAGCTTCACAAATGGCCCGAAGTATGTCAGTATCAATTTCACCCCTAACCATCGGTTAGGAACTCCAGTGACAACTCGCTCAACTTCTCACACAAAATAGGCCGTGTTAAATCGAACTCAATTATTAATCAGTAGTGTATTTATGGCTGTGATTGCTATAAGTACACCCCAAATTACTCAAGCTACGGAAATTGTAGCTCAAGCCAACCCCCAAGCTAACAAACAGCTTAATGATTTGTTAGAACAGGGTCGGAAGTTGGTGGATGCTGGAGATGTAGAAAATGCCATTAGCATCTATACCCAGGCCGTTAGTTTAGATCCTAGAAACCCTAAAATTTATTCTGGGATTGCCTACCTAGAAGCATTACGCGGTAACTTCCAAGTGGCCGCCCAATATTATCAAAACGCCTTAATCCTAGAACCGAATAATGCTGATTTTCAGTACGGTTTAGGGTTTACCCTCGCCAATTTAAAACAATATGATGCGGCCGCGGACGCCTATCGTCGAGCCACCATGCTCAAACGAGACAACATCCCGGCTCACCAGGGATTAGCGGCTACCCTATTCCGTAAAGGGGACTATGCGGGGGCAATCCGAGCCTATCAAACCCTCCTGACCGTTGATCCGCGCAATTGGCAAGCCTATTCTGCTATGGGAATGGCTTTTCTGAAGCAAGAGAACGTCAGCAAAGCCTTAGAAGTGCTGCAACAGGCGGAGATGTTAGCCCCGAATGAAGCCAGTGTCCAGATTAAATTGGGGGCCGCTTTATTAAAATATGGCGATCGCAATGGCGGAATTGCCGCCTTTGAAAAAGCCGCCCAACTCGCCCCCCGGGATGGCGATGTGCAATTCCAAATCGGTGAAATTTTCAAGGTAGAACAGAACTTTGAAGCCGCCAGTCAAGCCTATAAACGGGCTTTAGCCTTAAAACCGACCTTGATGGCGGCCAATGCAGCCCTCGGTGAAATTCAACTAGCAAAAGAAGATTATGTCGGGGCGATTATTAGTTATCGTCGGGTGATTGAAAATAATCCCGATGATGCTTCCGCCCATTTTGGTATGGGAATGGCCCTTAAAGGTCGGGGGAGTCGGGAGACACAGGCGATCACGTTTTTCCAAAAAGCTCTGGAACTTTATCAACAACAAGGAAATACTGAAGGAGTGCAAAAATCCCAAGCTGCCTTAAAGGAATTGCAAAAGAAAAAGTAAATAGAAAACCGGGGCAGTAAATCGCTGCTGCCCTGCTATGATACTTTGCAATTAAGGAACAGTTTGATTTTTGCCCAGTCGTATTTTGTAAATACTAAATATTATTTCTAAGTGAGGAGTCAAATATGACCATCAAAGTCAGCGCTCAAGGTTTATCTCAATATTTAATCGGCGCTGGTATCGCAACAGCCGCGTTATTTTTAGGGGGACAGCAACCCGGTAACGCCGAAACCGCCCCCGGCCCGGAAAACCTCAGTGCGGCTTCCTCTACCCCTATCCCGACTATTCCCAGTCAGTCCCTCAACCCCATAGTTCCACCCTTGGATAATCCGGGCTTGTTTTTGCCCTCTTTAGAACAGCCTAAGCGTGTGATTTTACGGTTAGGTCAACGCCGGGTTTATTTGTATCAGGGAGAACAGGTAATTGCCAGTTATCCAGTGGCGGTGGGGAAAGCGGGATGGGAAACCCCAACCGGGAGTTTTAAAGTCATGCAAAAAATTGAAAACCCGGTTTGGCAAGATCCCTGGACGGGAGAAGTCCGTTCTCCGGGGCCAAATACAGCCTTGGGATTGCGTTGGATTGGCTTCTGGACAGATGGAAAAGATTCGATTGGATTCCATGGCACCCCCACGGTAAACTCCATCGGACAGGCTGCTTCCCATGGCTGTGTAAGGATGCGAAATGAAGATGTTGTCGCCCTATTTGAACAGGTTGATGTCGGAACTCCGGTGATTGTTGAGCCTTAATCTAGTTTAGATATTATTGAGATTTTGGGGAATCGAGGAAAGTTAAAGTCTCTCCTGATTCCTTTTTTTTATTGTCTCTCAAGGGCAGATTAGGGTTATGATTGGGAAATCAATACTCATTCAAGGGGAAGAATGATGGTGAGGAAACGTCTTTCCGATATGGTACGCCAAGAAACAGAAAAAAGTTCAATGGCTGAAGTGGAAATTGTACCTGATGAAGGTGTGGTTATGACTGAATCAACCGCCTTACCCACAACATCTGAAAATCAGGAGCGATCACTTCAAGAAAAAGTCTTACAATTACAAGCGGAATTAAACGACAAAAATCTATTTATTGATCGAATGAAAACTGAAATTCAAGAAGCCGATTTAAAAGGGAAATTACAAAAAGCTCAAGATACAGCCTTACAATTATCTGAGGTAAATTCTAAATTAATTGCAGAATTGAAAACCCTAAAACAAGAAAATGAATCCTTGAAAACAGCCTTGGAACCCAAACTTCAACCTTTACCCCCGAAAGCACTCGAAAAACCCAAGGGCTATCCATTATCCCGTCGTCCCTATTCTTCCACCTCTCAACCCGCTTCTAATGAGGATTTTTCGAGTAGCACTTGGTTACTTTAGATCCATATAAGCCCTCTTTTTTTACTAAGATTAGGGCTGTTTCATTCGCTAAAAATTACGTACAAAAAAGCCAAAGGTTGAGTCATTTCTTAAATAAAGAAACTTTATGCGGTTAAAACCGCACGATTCGCTGATATCTCAGGTCTAAAGACACTGAGTTTTACGCTTACCGGATATTTCTATAATCGCTTGGGTTAATCCTTCTAGGGTATATTCTTGGGCTTCGATGTCTACCCTTCCTAATAAACTTTGACAGCTTTTAGAAGTTTGGGGGCCAATCGAAGCAATCCAAATTGTGTCTAAATAATTGGGGGGTAAAGATTGTTCCGGTAGGGTTTGAATCAGTTGACAGAAATTTTTGACGGTTTTAGAACTAGCAAAAGTAATTATATCAATTTTTTGGGTCTGTAAAGCGTCTAAAACTTCAGTAGAAATACTATCAGGACAACCGGATTCATAAGCGGCAACTTCCACAAGAATTGCTCCTTTTGCTGTCAATTCCTGCACTAAAATTTCCCGTCCTCCGGTTTCAACTCTGGGAAATAAAATTCTTTTTCCTGCTAAGGATTCTGGAAAATGTTCGACCAGGGAATCCGCAATAAAATCCGGCGGAATAAAATCAGGTTTTAAATAACGTTCTTGCAAACTAGCGGCAGTTTTTTTACCGACTACGGCGATTTTAGTTTGACCTAAACTGCGGGTATCTTTTCCTAGGGTAATTAAGCGATTAAAAAAGTATTCAACTGCGTTAGAAGAAGTTAAAATTAACCAATCAAAGGGATTTTCTGATGAACTTCCTAATTGTACAATAGCCTGATCTAAACTTTCCCAACTAGATGGAGGTGTAATCACTAAAGCGGGCATTTCAATAACAATTGCTCCTTGAGCTTTTAATAAGTCACTTTGGATGCTTGATTGTTCTACGGAGCGAGTAACTAATATAGTTTTACCTAATAGTAGTTGGTTCATAATATGTTGATTTAAAATAGTATTTTTTGGTAGTTGATTCTGTTGCCAAGGGTATTGATCAGGGTTGATAAAATCGCGTAAACGAACAACTTCACCCACCACAATCACACAGGGAGATAGGGATTGATTGGCTGTTATTTCTACAATATCATTTAATCTGCCAACCCAAACTTTTTGTTGGGGACAACCGCCCGATTGAATAATAGCAATTGAGGTTTGAGGAAGTCGTTCATGGCGTAAAAGTTGATGGACAATTTCGGCTAAATTCCGTCCTCCCATTAAAATAACTAGGGTTTCTATTTGGGAAACAATTTGCCAATCTAGGGCTTCTAAATCATGGGCAGTTAGGACGGCAAAACAACGACTCATTACCGGGTCTGTTAGGGGAATATGGGCGAGGGTTGGAGCCGCCAAAGCCGAAGAAAGTCCGGGGATTACTTCAAATTTGCATTCCGATTCAATTAAATCTTGAATTTCCGATGTTGTCCGTCCAAAAATAAAAGGATCGCCTCCTTTTAAACGGATAACTTGTTTTCCTTCTTGACAATATTTAACCAATAATTGATTGATTTCCGTCTGGAGAGTGCTGGGTTTTCCACCTCGTTTTCCGACTTCTAATTTTAAACAATTTGCCGGAACTAAGGTTAAAATAGAATTATCTACTAAGGCATCATAAATAATTACTTCTGCTTGGGAAAGTAACTGTTGGGCTTGTAGGGTAAGATAGGCAATTTCCCCTAGCCCAGCCCCCATTAAATAAACTTTTCCAGTTGGGTTGATCATTGATAAATTTCATAAAAATCAAGGTTCAAATCTGATTTTATCCTAATTTCAGGGTGTGAAACTTTAAGAAGTGTCACAGGGGCGATCGCAATCTGAATATTTTTATCCATAATCGGGGTTGAAAGGAAACAGGGAAATCCGGCTTTTAAATAGAAAGCACTTACTAAATTTCATCTATCATTAATTAGGATTAATAACCATGAGAGTTCAGTTTAATTATGGTTTTTTTGGTTTAGGATTAACTATCATTTTGTTAATTCTGTTTAGTGTGTTACAATGGTTACAAATTTCGGCAGGAACCTTTTTAGATTGGGTAATTGCCTGTGCAATTTTTTGGTGGTTATTATTAATTGTAACTGTTCCTTGGAATATTCATTTTGAAGCTAAAGAAGTTTTAGCCGAAGCCGAAGAATCGAAAAAAAAAGGGATTCCCGTTGAACCGAAACAAGTGGAATATGTAACCAAATTAGCCCGACGTTCCCTGGGGGTAGCTTTGGGTTTACACTTAATATCTACTTTAGGACTTTATGGGTTAGCTTGGTCGGGAATTAGTTTAGTCGGTTATTTGGGTGCGGGGGCGGCTTTATTATTAACAATTTTACGGCCATCGGTGCGGGCTTACCAATATTTATCGGCACGATTATCAATGGTTAGACGTCAGATTTCTTACCCCCGTGAGGACGTGGTAGAATTGCGAAATCGTTTTGAAACGGTAGAATTAACCTTAAAAGAATTACAAAGCCAATTAAACCTTAAATATGCCGATTCTTGGGCTTCTCAACAGGAACAAAGATGGCAAGCAACCCGTCAAGATTTCACCCGATTAACGGCGGATTTAGAAACATTAAAAGCCACTAATTTATCCGAACATGAGCGTTTAGAAAAAGAGGCAAAAAATGCGATCGCTCAATTAACCACCGATGGAAAATTCCTCAATCATGTTAGAGAAATTATTAGATTTGTAAAAGAAGCATAAAAATTGAGGGGAGAAGGAAAAATAATTATTTCTCTCCCTTTTTTTGTGTCTTTGTGTCTTTGTGTTTGCTTAAATTTCATAAAGTCTTCTTAATAAAGCTAAAATTTGATCGCCGTAGGTGGAATCATCTGACCATCTCCCGCTTAATTGTTGGACAAAAGGAGCAATTCCTCGTGTGACAAATTCAAAGCGAGGATCAACAATATCTTGGACTAAAGGTTCATAACTCGCGTAGGCTTTTAGATGTTGAATATGGGCTCTAACTCCGATTTGAATTGTCGGGAAAGAAGCACTTTCGGAAGCACCTCCCAAACTTCCTAAACCTCCAAAATTGTTTTGTTCGGGTTTGAGAGTTCCGCCAAATTGTAGAAAGTTGGTTTCCAAACACATTTGAGAGAACGCAATATCGTGATTCACTCCTTCTGTAGCCGATTCTTCTCGATAAAATTTAGCAATTTCAGGAACAGTATTAATCATATTAGAATCTTGAGTTTTGATAAACATAATTAGTTGAACTTCTGTGGTTAAGCCATTGCCCATAATCTGATCCATTTGACTATTATAGGGACGAATATTAGAACGAAAAACCACACTTCGATTGGGATTATCCCAGCCCACAGAAATTCCAAAATTTTTGAAATCAACGGCTCGAATATAAACAATATTATTATATCTAATTCTTCTTATTCGATCAGAAATTTCTGATAAATTCAAGCCAAATTTATCGACTAAATCAATGGGAATATAAGCATTTCCATTGACTAAAATTCCATTTTCCCCATAGCGACGGCCATTAATATTAATTCCAATCGAACCATAAACGGGTGTACCTGGGGGAACATTTGGAATAGGATTTGTTGAACCATTTCCTAACCAATTAGTGAGTCCATTAGCAATTCCAATCGCTATATCTTGACGTCGGTTTTGAATTAAAGCCCGATCAGTGGGATTAGTTAGAAATCCCAATTCCAGATAGAGAGAAGGAATACTAATCCAACGGCAAAAAATTAAACTTCCTAAGCCAGTTTCGGTGTCCGGTTTTGTCCCGCGATTGGGAAGTTGAGGGACTTGTTGAAGCAGGGATAATAATAGGGATTCCGCGTCTTGTTTTCGGGATTGATTACCCGCAATATAAAAGGCTGTAGCCCCTCGAATTAGAGGGTTTGATGAGCCTCCCATTTGCAATTCTAAAGCAATATCTCCTGAGCGAGAATGGGCATTAATCCAATCAATAGTTTGAGTTTGACTCAAATCATCAGGAACCGAAATCACTTGTAAACCCCTAGAGCGCAATTCACCAACGACTAAATCCCGAATCCGAATTATTTCTTGGGCTTCGGTTGTCCCTCCAGCAACCGTACCTGGGTCTCTTGCACCATTTTCAAATCCTCCATGACCTGCGGATAAAAAAATTCTTGTCATTAGTTTATGCTCTCAATTTTAAGTTTAATATTAAGGTTAAATATTTTGATTCCCTTTATGGTTTTACACTGTAATCAGGCATTTGTCACCCTCGCCGATCCGAAAATGGAAATTTTGGTTGAGTTTTATTCTCAACTATTGGGAATACAACCGTTAAATTATATTCCCCATCGTTATGCAGAATTTCAGTTACCGAGTTTGAAATTAGGAATTTTTAAACCCCAAACTACTGATATTTCTGAATTTTCTCCGACGGGTAAAACGGGCATGAGTTTGTGTTTAGAAGTCCCAAATTTAGAACAAGCGATCGCCCATTTAGAAGCATTAGGATATCCTCCCCCTGGAGAAATCATTACGGCTGCCCACGGTCGAGAAATTTATGCTTATGATCCGATGGGAAACCGTTTAATTTTATATCAAATTTAGGGGAATTATTCACCGCATTAAATCTAAGAGGGTGTAAAGGCTCATTATTAACAATAATATTGCCAGTTTTTGGGTGAGTTGTAAACTGGGGGAAGGAATCATAGCTTCCCTAACTAGAATCGAAGTGGATGATCCCGCAACATAACTCATCGACAGTACCAAATAGGGCCATTGTTGATTCCCCATCCAAATTAAAAGTAAAAAAAATCCTAACATTAACATCAGTAACTCAATAAATTGAGGGGGGTTATATTGGGTTGATAATACTAAAGTTTGCCACCAAAAATTCCAACGTCTAATCATGATTAATTATCAACTGTGAATCACTATTTATTGTAGATTTATTGTAGCCAGGTTTGTTGTTGTAAATCGGATAAAGCTGTTTCCGTCTCTACCTGTTCAAATTGTTGATAAAACCGACCAACATTAAAAAAGGGATCGGGGGTTTCTAAGACAATAACCCGATCGCCCCATTGCTGCATAGAGGGAATTAATTCTAGCGGGGCCACGGGAACACAAATCCAAATTGCCATGGGGTGATGAGCTTTCAATGCCTTTGCCGCCACAGCCATCGTCATTCCAGTGGCAATACCATCATCAACAATCAGGGCTAAAGCTCCATGGGGGTTAACATCTGGACAAGCCGGAGAAAGCTGTTCCCAACCCTGCTGGGCTTTGGTCTGAGCCTGTTCTAATATCCTTTGTTGAAGCTCCAGATCGAGGGGTTTGCGTTTCGACCATAATACATGACCATCGGAGGTGACTGCACCCAAGGCCAATTCTGGGTTATCGGGGAAGGTGATTTTTTTGGCCACAATTACACTCAAAGGAGCCTGCAACCCTTGAGCAATGGGCACAGCCACGGGTACACCTCCACGGGGTAAGGCATAAACCACTATTTTTGTATCCCGATTTGGGTGTTCTAAACTTATCTGTAACAAAATTTCTTTTGCCAGTTGCTCACCCGCTTGAGTCCGATCTTTAAATATTGGTGTGAATAACATGATCTGCTTGCCCCCTGCCATCCCATCAACTCTATGATGACTGTTGCTGTTGAGAGTTGCAACTTGATAAATTCCCACTGGATGGAAAATAGTTGTAAATTGGGTATCGGTTAATCATTAATACCCCATACCCTACTCTATTTGATTATGTCTGATCACGAACAATTGAGTTTATTTGATTTTAAAAATACTGAACCTGCTGCTCCGTTAATAAATTTGAATCGGGATTTAATTCCGACTGATGCTAAAATTGCGATTCCTTTAGGAACTTATCAAACCTTAGAAGAAATTGCTAACCATTGTAATCATTGTTATCGTTGTGAATTAGGGCAAAATCGTACCCATGCGGTCATTGGTAGAGGTAATATTCAAGCGCCAATTATGATTATCGGAGAAGCACCGGGGCAAAATGAAGATGAACAGGGTTTACCCTTTGTTGGCAGGTCGGGACAACTGTTAGAAAAAATTTTAGAATCCGTGGGTTTAACTACGGATAAAGAGGTTTATATTTCTAATGCCATTCGCTGTCGTCCGCCGAATAATCGCACTCCTACCCCGCAAGAAATCGAAGCCTGTAAACCCTATTTATTAGAACAAATTCGTTTAGTTAATCCAAAAATTATTTTATTAACCGGAGCAACGGCGGTTAAATCTTTATTAGGAGATAAACGGGGAATTAGTAAAATTAGAGGGCAATGGATGGAGTGGGAAGGGCGATTATGTATGCCAATTTTTCACCCAGCTTATTTATTAAGAAATCCCTCTAAGGAACAGGGATCACCGAAATGGTTAATGTGGCAAGATATTCAAGAAGTTTACAATAAATTGAATGAATAATCTTGCAATCGTAGTGAGCCCTTCAGGGCTCTCTTACTATTAACCACCTCAATCGTAGTGAGCCCGACCGGGTTATTTTACATCATTTTATAATAATCAATTATGAGGTTTAGTAAACAAGATTATGGGTCTTTCTATTCTAAGTTTAATTAGATTAAGTTGCAGTTCGTTATTAGCTAATCCCGTTCGTTCTTTTCTATCAGGAATTGGGGTATTTATGGGAGTCGCGGCGGTGAGTGCGACCTTGCAAGTTAAAAATATTAGCACGGCGGTGATTAAGCAACAATTGGATGAACGAGATGCGCCACAAATTGGTATAGATTCACCCCGGAACCCGATTACAGAACAGTGGGCAGAACTTAGTTTAGAAGATATCATAATCCTGAAAAAACAGTTAAAAGGCTTAAAATCTATTAGTGGCAGCAGTTGGATAAACTGGTCGGCACAGGCTGTTTTTCAGAATCAGAAAGCCCATCCCTATTTACAGGCTATGACCGTCGATTTTTTAAACACATCAGGACGTAAATTAATTGCTGGGCGACCTTTTAATTCCAGTGATTTTGAAAACTATCAACCCGTAGTTATTATTGATCAATTTTTAGCGGATAAACTCTTTAAAAGTTTAAATCCTTTAGGAAAAACTATTTATATTGATTTTAGACCTTATGTGGTGGTTGGGATTGTTGTAACTAAACCTCTATGGAGCGGGCAAGAACCAAAAGGGTTTGTTTATGTTCCGATGGCTATTCATAGTGCAGTTACAGGACAAAAAGAAATCAACAGTTTGCTCTTGCGTCCCTCTAAAATTGAAAATTTAGATTCTATGAGTGAACAGGCTAAAAAAATATTAGAAAAACGGTTTCCTGGGTATGAAATTGAGCCTTGGAAGACATCTGAGGACATTTTAGAACGGCAAAAAACCCTAGATTCTGTTTCTAAAGCTTTATTAGTAGTCGGTGCAATTTCTTTAATTGTAGGCGGAGTTGGGATTGCCAATATTACCATCGCCTCAGTCATAGAACGTACCCCAGAAATCGGACTGAGGAGGGCGGTGGGTGCGACCCAATTAGATATTATGTTACAGTTTATTTTAGAAGCCGCTATTTTAAGTTTAATTGGGGGAACTATTGCGATTATTACCGTTCATGGTGCGACGGTTGTTGTAGCTAAACAATTTAGTTTACCCTATCAATTTAACAATAAAACGGCTGCATTAGCTCTGAGTTCAGCGATATTAGTCGGAGTAGGAGCCGGATTTTTCCCAGCTTTACGCGCCAGTCAACTTGACCCGGTAAAAGCGTTAAGAGGAGATTAGAAAACCATTAAAAACACTGCATTATGAGTCTTTCCAGTTTGAGTTTAATTAAATTAAGTTGTAGTTCGTTATTAGGTAATCCCGTCCGTTCTTTTTTATCAGGAATTGGGGTATTTATGGGGGTGGCTGCGGTGAGTGCAACCTTGGAAGTTGGTAATATTAGCACGGCGATCATTGAGCAACAATTAGCTGAACGAGATGCACCACAAATCCGCATTTTGTCATGGGGAAACCCCATAACAAAAACTCCACCACAACTGAGTTTAGAAGATATAAAAATCTTAAAAAAACAGTTAAAAGGGTTACGATCAATTAGTGGCACGAATGGGATAGGAAGCCCAGAGGTTATTTTTCAAGATCAGCCAGCTAATCCCTATGCAAGAGCGATAACAATCAATTTTTTCAACACATCAGGACAGAGATTAGTTGCTGGACGACCTTTTGATGCCAATGATTTTAAAAACTATAAACCTGTGATTATTATTGATCAATTTTTAGCTGATAAACTCTTTGAAAAAATAAATCCTTTAGGAAAAAATATTTATGTAAACTTTAGACCTTATACTGTGATTGGGATTGTTGCTAGTAGATATTATAGTGAGGAAGAGAAACCTACAGGTTATGTTTATATTCCAATGGCGATTTATAGTGCAATCACAGGAGACCAAAACATTAGATTTTTACAATTACGTCCCGATAAAATTGAAGATTTAGAGCCTTTAAGTAAGCAAGCTAAAAAAATATTAGAACAACGATTTCCTGGGGATGAATTTTATGTGGCGAATACCATTGAGGAAATTTTAGAACAGCAAAAAACCCTGGATTCTGTTTCTAAAGCATTATTAGTTGTAGGTGTGATCGCTTTAATTGTTGGCGGAGTTGGGATTGCTAATATTACCATCGCCTCGGTAATCGAACGTACCCCAGAAATTGGGCTGAGGCGGGCGGTAGGTGCGACCCAATTAGATATCATGTTGCAATTTATTTTAGAAGCAGCTATTTTAAGTTTAATTGGGGGAACTATTGCGATTATCACCGTTCATGCTGCGACGGTTGTTGTAGCTAAACAATTTAAGTTACCCTATAAATTTGAACAGAAAACGGCTGCATTAGCTCTAAGTTCAGCTATATTAGTAGGAGTAGGAGCCGGATTTTTCCCGGCTTTACGCGCCAGTCAACTTGACCCAGTAAAAGCCTTAAAAGGAGAATAGGGAAAAATAAAGAATTGAACACAAAATCAAGGATTAATGGTTATGGAAGAACAGCATAATTTAGAGTTGGAATCATCAGTTAATTCGGAAAATTCAACTGAATCTGAATCTTTCAATTTTTTACCTTTAGGAATTATTATAACTTTAATCTCCGGTATAAGCGGGATAATTTTTATAGCCCTTCCTTCTCAACCGATTAATAATCCATCCTCTACAAAGTTAGAATTATTCTCTCCTCTAATTCCTACGGTTCCACCTCCAGCTAATTTTAATCCAGTTCCTCCCCCGGCTCCGATTGATTTTATCACGGGAAATTTAATCGCTCCAAATCCTATCAAATCTAACGATATTTTTGGGATTTTAGAAAATACCAACCCCAACAATAATTCTGTTATTGAATTGAATAATTTGGAGAAAAATATATATTTAACTCCCGATCCTGAACCTTTTAATATAGGTAATTATTCGTTTAAAATTGAGTCAGAGGAACCAAATCCTAGGGAAATGATTGAAAATAGTATGACCCCTCTCAATTTAACCGCTAATCGTCCCCAATATCAGAGAATTACTCAACAACCTCCAGAGGTTCAACCGTCTCCCCCGGTTCCGGTTGTTACTGAAATCGATGGCGTTGAATTGACCTTAAATGATGTAATTATTTTGGGTTTAGAAAATAACCGGACGATTAAAAATCAATATTTAGATCGCATTGTCCAACGTCAGGATTTAATCGTTGCTGAAGATAAATTTAATCCTAATTTTACCCCGAATTTATCAATTAACTGGAGTGATATTACTCAAGGAAATTCAACCGTGATGAGCAATGGTTTAAGGTTATCAGCAGGATTAGTGATTAAAATTCCCACGGGGGGAGAGTTGAATATGAGTTGGGTTGGACAGCGACAACAACAAAATTATCAAGGTTCAGGAGGTTCGGATCGAGATGTTTTAAGACAAAATTTAGAATTAGTTTTTAAACAACCTTTATTAAGGGGAGCAGGTCAAAGGGTTAATCGTGCTGATATTGAAATTGCACGAATTAAAGAAACTATTAATTTACTAGATTTAAAATCTACTTTAATTGATAAAACCACCGAAATTATTATATCCTATCGCCGTGTATTACAAGCTCAAGAAGAAGTTAAAATTGATTTACAAGCTTTAGAAAATGCTAAAAAAACAGTAGAAAACACCCAGTTTTTAATTGATGCTGGACGCATAGCTAAAGCCGAGCTAATTACAGTACAATCGCAAGTTGCTGATCAAGAAATAGCTTTATTAAGTTCTCGAAATAATTTGAGGCAACGACGACTGGATTTATTGGAATTATTAGATATTGATGAAGATGTTAATATCATAGCATCTCAAAACTTAGAAATTCAGCCCCCAACCTTAGATATTGATCGGATCAGACAATCTATTCTTGAGCATCAACCCAGTTATTTAAAAGCAAAATTAAATTTAGAAAACGCAAAAACACAATTAGTTATTGATGAAAATAAGCGCCGTTGGAATATTGATTTAGCAACCGTAGTTAGACATGATCCAGCACCCAATATTATTGAAAATAGAACGGAATTAAGTGCTGGATTAACTTTTAGTAAAGCCCTGGGTGATCGCAGCATAGAGCGTGATTTTCAACGGAGTCGAGTTAATGTTTTAAAATTAGAAAACGATTTAAAAGAGACGATACAAAAAGTTAATACTGAGGTGACTAAAAATTTACAAGATATTGAATTAAACTTTAAAAAAGTTGAATTATCTCGACAGGCGACGAAGTTAGCTGAACTGCAACTTAGCAATGAAGTGGAGAAAATAAAGTTGGGGTTCCAAGGGCGTAGACTACTAGATCTAGTAGATTTTCAATCTAAATTAAATGAAGCCCAAAATAATGAATTAAATGCTAAAATAGATTATCTGAATGCCTTAACTAATTTAGAAAAAAACTTGGGAATCACCTTAGATACCTTGGGGATCACCCTAGAACAACAACCTGAACAAAATAATGAATGATTCCGCTCTGATTGAGTTAACCGTAGATACGGAAAATTTACCCCAGGATAAACAGCATCGACGGTTAGATGTGTGGTTATCTCAACAGGTTCCTGATCTGTCTCGATCGCGGATTCAAACTTTAATTACCCAGGGATGGGTAAAAATTAATCAACAGGTTTGTACGACTAAAAAAGTGTCTGTGCAAGGTGGCGATCGCTTAGAAATTATTCTTCCACCCCCCGAACCTTTAGACTTAGAAGCAGTAGATATTCCCCTGGATATTTTATATGAAGATGATTGTCTTTTAATTCTAAATAAACCTGCTGGGTTAGTAGTTCATCCCTCGCCAGGACATCAGAATGATACCCTGGTTAATCGTTTATTAGCCCATTGTGATCAATTATCAGGAATTGGTGGGGTACAAAGACCAGGAATTGTGCATCGTTTAGATAAGGATACCACCGGGGCAATAGTGGTGGCTAAAACGGATTTTGCCCTGCAAAGTTTACAAGCTCAAATTAAGTCTAAAACTGCCCGTCGTCAATATTTGGGAGTGGTTTATGGGGTTCCTAAAACCAATTCAGGAACGATTAATCAACCTATTGGTCGTCATCCGATTGATCGCAAAAGAATGGCAATTGTTCCCATAGAAAACGGGGGACGGGAAGCCATTACCCATTGGCAAATGCAAGAACGAATCGGGAACTATACGTTAATGTTATTTACCTTAGAAACCGGACGTACCCATCAAATTCGGGTGCATACTGCTTCTATGGGAAATCCGATTGTGGGTGATCCTGAATATAGTCGAGGAAAAGCGATTGGTGTGAATTTACCCGGACAGGCGCTTCATGCTTGGAAATTAACCTTAAATCATCCAATTTCAGGAGAAATAATTGAAGCGATCGCTCCAATTCCAGATACTCTAAAAACGCTTTTAGAAGTCCTACGCCGCCGTTAACCGTAGTGAGCCTTTCAAGGCTCTCAGAGAGTCCTAAAGGACTCACTACGATAAAAAAATTAGGGTCTACAAAGGCAAAATTACCGTAAATATTGTTCCCTCTCCCGGTTCACTTTTAACTGTAATTTTACCTTGGTGTAAATCAACAGCTTGTTTAACAATTGATAATCCTAACCCTGTCCCTTTAATATTTCCTACGTTACTAGCGCGTTCAAATTGTTGAAATAGTTTATTTTGATAATCTTTCGGTAAACCAATTCCTTGATCGGCCACTTCACACCGGACAAATTGACCCTCTTGGTGAATTGTCAGGCTTACTTTACCCCCATCAGGAGAATATTTGATCGCATTAGATAACAAATTTAATAAAATATGACGCAATAAATGTTTATCTAAGTTTCCCAAAATAACGTCTGGAAAAGTGATTAATACCAGGGGATTTTTATTATTAGCAATGGGTTTAATTTCTTCGATAATGGCTTGACAAAATTCAACAATTTCTAGGGGTTCAGGACTAAAGATTAGTTTCCCAGATTCAGCCTGACTTAATATTAACAAATCTTCTAAAAGATTGTTCATATTCTGCACTGAGTTTTGAATTCTATCTAAATGTTTTTGCTTTTTATCTTCTGGCCATTTTTCACTATAATCTTTCAACATTCCGGCGGACATTTGAATCGCTGTTAATGGGGTTTTTAAATCATGGGAAGCAATGGAGAAAAACCGCGATTTATCATCGTTAACCGATTGGGCTTCTTGCAAAGAATGCTGCATTTGTAAGGAGGCTTGATGCTTGTTTAAGGCAATTTTAATCGCTGCATGAACTTCTCGCTCCTTAAACGGTTTGAGAATATATCCATAGGATTGCGTTTTTTCAGCCCGTTCTAAGGTTTCATCATCAGCATAAGCTGTTACATAAATAACCGGAATATTAAACTTTTCTTGAATAATTTTTGCCGTTTCAATTCCATCTAAATCCCCCTTAATTACAATATCCATCAAAATTAAATCCGGTTGGGTTTCTGTCACTTTTTCTAATGCCGATACACTAGAGGACGCAATCCCCACCACCACATATTCTAGTTTTTCTAATTTCCTCGCCAATCCTTTGGCAATGATCAATTCATCTTCGACGATTAAAATTTTAATGGCTGCCATTTTTTTCCCTCCTTTCCCTATTAACTATATTAACATTTTTTTATTTGATCCAGTTTGGCTGTATACGGATAATCTGTTAGTGCGTGGGAGAAGCTATACAGGCTACCGAAAATTACTTCCGATTAAAGCCGATGTCGATATTGAAGTTCGGAAAAACTAAGGGTAAATAAAGTTCCGTTTTCTTGGTTTAGGGTAATAGTTCCTTCAATTTGCTCGGTGAGAGTGCAAACTAATTCCATTCCCAAGGATTCAACATTTCTAAAGTCTACTCCGGCGGGAAAACCGATGCCATTATCTCGAACAGTTAGAATAATTTTATCTTCCTGGTTTTGGTGTAGTCCCAGATAAACAATTCCTGAGCGACCATTGGGAAAGGCGTGTTTTAAGGTATTAGATACTAATTCATTCACAATTAAACCGCAGGGTTGAGCGGTTTCAATATTCAAACCAACGGGTTCAATATCGAGTTTAAACTCAATTTGACCAGCTTGGATATTATAAGAGTCAAATAAATTATCAATTAAATCTTCTAAATAATCTGCAAAATTAATTTTTTCTAAATTAGTTGAACGATAGAGTTTTTCATGGATTAAAGCCATGGAATAGATCCGATTTCGGCTATCGTCCAAAACCTTAATTAATTCAGGTTCGGTGAACATATCCGATTGAAATTCTAAAAGATTAGAAACCACCAGCAAGTTGTTTTTGACCCGGTGGTGAATTTCTTTGAGTAAAACTTCTTTTTCTCGTAAGGATGTCACCAGGGTATCTTCTGCTTTTTTGCGTTCAGTAATATCTCGATACATCCATAAATGACCTTGAGAGACTCCTTGAATCATAATCGGAACATAATCTCGTTCAAAAGTCCGTCCATCAACTAAAGAGATTTCTTCATTCGTGATCACTCGCTTTCTGCCCATGACTTCTTTATTTCTAATAATAAATTGTGCGGGATCGCTAAATAGATTTTGATATTCAAAGGAAAATGTTTTGCCATCCATACCGATCAGTTTATCGGAGGATTCTTTGATCTTAAATAAATCGCAAAAAGTTTGATTAATTAATACAATTTTCTGAAATTCATCCTTAACTAAAACCCCTAACTGTAAATTCTCAATCAATGTGCTTAATCGAGATGTAGTGGCCCATAATTGTTCTTCAATTCTTTTGCGCTCGCTAATATCAATCCTATATCCAACTATTTCTAAAGGATTTCCTTGGGCATCGAGGATTAATTTGGCTTGATCATACATCCAACGATAGCTACCATCCTGGTGTTGAAAACGATATTCATAACTAGAATAGCCTTGCTCAAACAACGGAGATAATGGAGATAATTGATTTGTAATTTTCCCGATATCCTGTGGATGAATATGACTCAACCAAAATCCAGGTTGAGTAAAGTCGGAAACCTCATATCCCAAAAGAGTCTTGATATTATCACTAATAAATGTGGTTTGATAGTCTTCCCATGGTTTCGCACTATAAATAATTCCGGGGCTAGAAAATAGCAAATATTTTAATCGTTCTTGACTGACTAATAAAGATTGTTGAGCTAGAGATCTTTCTTTTAATTCTGTTTGTAATTGTTCATAAAGTTCAGATTGTTGAATCGCAATGGCGAGTTGACTGGTAATTTGTTCTAGTAGGGAAATTTCCCAGGCTTCCCATTGTCGAGTTTGACTGCATTGATGGACAACTAATAAACCCCATAAGGTCTCATTTTCAATAATAGGAACCGCTAGTTTAGCTTGGACTTTAAATTGAGTTAAAAATTCAACTAAACAGGGTAAAATATTACCCTTGTTAATATTAGCAATTGAGGCAATTTTGCCTTGAATATAATGGCTATGACATTGGGAGGGAAAAATTTCTTCAGAAAAAGTTTTTTCTAAAAGGGAAGACCACTGAGGACTAACGGCCTCAGAAATAACACAACCTGTATAATCATTGTAAATCCGATACACTAATACCCGATCGGCTTTCAAAAATTGTTTAACTTCCGTTACCATTGTTGATAAAATAGATTTTAGATCCAAGGATTCTCGAATTCGTTGGGTAATGGTGGCAATTAATCGTTCTCGAATCACTTGTTGACCTAAACGTTCCTGGGCTAATTTATTTTCAGTAATATCATTCTGAATTCCTACATAATGGGTGAGATTTCCCTCCTGATCATAAATGGGAGAAATATTTAGTTCATTCCAAAATAAAGATCCATCTTTCCGGTAATTTCTTAATACAACATTGCAATTTTGTTTCTGTTTTAATCTTGTTCTAATTTGTTTTAACTCGGGCTGATTACGATCCTTACCTTGAAGAAAACGGCTATTTTTCCCCAGGGCTTCTGCGGCAGAATATCCAGTGACTTTTTCAAAAGCCGGGTTGACAAAAACAATGGGGTTATCCGGTTTTCGAGCATCAGCAATCACAATACCATTACTACTATAGGCGATCGCTCGTTCACTCAGCCGCAATTGTTCTTCTACCTTTTTCCGTTCTGTAATATCCGTTGCGGCTCCTAAAATTTGTTTAGGTTTACCCTCAGAATTCCGAGCAAAAATTGTATCTCGACTGACCAACCAATGCCAATTTCCCTGAGTATCTTTGATGCGGTATTCAAACTCTAAAATTTCATCGTCCTTGGCTTTGGTAATTTTCTGATAATGTTTTCCTAAACTGATATAATCGTCTGGATGAATCAATTCAGAGAGAAAATTTGAACCTTTTTCTAAAGTTTGTTCTGGCGTGTATCCTAAAATGTTAATAATTTCTTGATTCACATAAATATTGCGACTTTCAATTAAATCATAAATATATAAAATATTAGGAATAGCGTCAGTAATTCGTTGAATAAACCGTTGACTTTCTTGTAACTCTAATTCCGCTTTTTTGCGATCGGTAATATCTAATGCCGCGCCCGTAATTCCGATAATATTTCCTTCTAAATCCCACAAAGGATCAATGGTTAAATCATAGCATTGAATATCCGCCCCTATATTAGTAGTCACCTCTTTTCGTAAACCCGCTTTTGTGTTCAAAACCTGTTGTTTCAGTTCGGTGAGTTGAATCGCATTTTCCCGGGGAAAAATATCAAAATCCAATTGACCAATAACGGCTTCTGATTCATATGCTCCCGTCGGATTATAAATCCAGGTGTAGCGTAACTCTAAATCTTGATTAAACACAACAATAGGCGAATTTTTTAGCGTAATTTTAAATCGTTCTTCACTAAACCGTAGGGTTACTTCCGTTTGTTTTCTTTCAATTGCCGTTGCTAAAATATTTGCCACACTTTGCAAATAATTTACCTCGTCTTCGCGAAACAGTTGATTTTTTTTACCATAAATTTCTATCTGTCCTAACTGCTGGTAATTTTGTCCCCGAATCGGAATACAAATTCCTTGATTAACAAAATTAAACTTGCCATAATTAAGCTCTTTTGGCTCTAAATCCTGGCTATATTTGCAGCTACAAGAGAATAAGTTAGATCTTAAATCCTCTTGATTACCGGGGAGTTGATTTATGCTTAAGGATAGTGAAAATAGGGGTTCATGACTCAGAAGAATATAATTATTAAGGGGTTCATCCCAAATTGCTAAGGTTAGAAAACAGTCCTCTAAACTATATTCTAAAACTTTGCAATATTCAACGTTTAAATTGTTAGCAATCTGAATCACAACTTCATTAATGAGGGAAACTAAATTGGTTTCTGATAGGGCTTTTTGACCTAATTCGGCGATAATCGCTTGTTGATTAGCTTTATTTTCTAATTGAGACTCTATTTTCTTTAACTCGACAACTTGGCGCTGGAGTTTTTCATTCATGAAAATTAGTTCTGTTGTCCGGTCAGCCACTCGAACTTCTAAATCTTGGTTTACGATTTTTAACTCCACTTCGGCTTGTTGGCGCTCTACACCAGAGGCAATAATATTAGCAACCGCTTGTAAAAAATTAATTTCATCGGGGCTAAAGGTTCGTTGCTCCTGAGAATGAATTCCTAACACCCCAACGGGCTTTTCTTTTCCAGAAATTAAAACTGTTACCCCACTAACAATATGATGATTAGAAAAAAATTCCGAACCGCTAAAGCGGGTTTCGACCTGCAAATTCTCAACGATAACGGGTTGTTTCACTAATAATGTATAGCCCGGTTGGGACTGGGGGGTATTGCTCAGGGTCACTCGCCCCACCGAACGAGGACGCAAACCTAATCCCGTCGTTAACAAAAATGTGCCTTGGTTGGGGAGTAATTCCCAAATTTGAACATATTTGATCCCTAATGTTTGTCCCACCAAGGTTACAACCTTTTTTGCCAGGTGCTCTAAGTTGGTTTGTGAGAGGGCATATTGACCTAATTCGGCAATCACCTGTTGTTGTCGGGCGCGACGCTTGAGTTCCTGTTGGGCTGTTTCACGGATAGTAACATCCTGAATCAAGGATAAAAGAGAAATGACTTGTCCGTTTGCATTTTTTAAAACAGAATTATACCACTCACAATATACTAAGTTGCCAAGTTTCGTGTAGTTCCGATTGCAACAGATATTCCGGTTGTCCTCACCATTGAGCAACCGCGACGAGATCGTATTTACCTGTTCTAAATCCTCTGGATGTACAAATTCCCACTGATTCCAATGGCGAGCCATCAGTTCTTCTGCCTTCCAGCCAAAGATTTTTTCGGCTTGGGGCGACCACCGTTTGACCCGAAACTGCTGATCCCACTCAATCACAGCTAAAGGCGAATTTTCGACGTGAAATGTTAACTGTTGATGGGCCTGTGCTAATTCGGCTTCTATGCTTGGTTGCGGGTTAGAGGCGGGGGGAGTTTGGAGTTCCCGCAGGCGTTGTTGTACCCGTTGTTCAATTATTTGTTCCTGTTGGTCAAGCAGGTATTGTTTCTCTTTTTTCCAATTATTTTTTGTCATAAATCACCCAATATTATAGTTATTATTCCAATAAAAAAGCCATAGTTAACCGTCAAGCAAACAAAGGTAAATAAACGGTTACAATAGTTTGCTGATCGTCGGGACTTTCTATGATCAGTTGACCTTGATAAAGTTCGATCATTTTTTGGACAATGGCTAATCCTAACCCCGAACCCTGTTGTTCATACAATTTGCGTTCAAACTGAACATGGGCACCAATTTGAGCTATTTGTTGAGGGGTCATTCCTCGTCCAAAGTTTTTAACTGATAAAACAAATTGATAATTTTTAACAAATCCGTTAATTTCAATTGGTTGTCCGATGGCGGAAAATTTCATGGCATTATTAACTAATTCTTCAACCAGTTTTTCTAGTCTCATTTCTGCCATGGCGATCGCCACATCTTGTAGATTGAGAAATAAATCTGCCTCCCGTTTTTCTTCTTGAACTTGAGCCATTACTTTTTTCGTAATTACTGTTTGCGAGGATAGGGTTTTATCCTGACGTAAGCTGGCAATCTTTTTGGGATCGGTGGCAATTAGTTCTAATTCAGCATAGAGCAGAAAATTCATTATCAACCGATATAAACGTTTCCCAGATAGGGAAATTTGTTCGACAATTTCACGAATTTCATTAGTTTCCATAGAATCTAATTCATCGAGTAAAATTTCCGTTGATGCCAAAATTCCATTCAAAGGCGTTATTAATTCATGGGGCAGGGAATGGGTAATATTGTTGCGAAGTTCATCTAATTTTTCCTGGGAAAATTTTTCAACTGATGCTTTTTTTTCTAGTTGAGTGGCGATCGCTTTCAGCAATTCCTTGGGGGTAAATGGTTTAATTAAATAATCATCCGCCCCCAGTTCCATTCCCTTTCTTAAGTCTAATTTATCGCCTTGAGAAGTTAGGAAAATAAACGGAATCATCTTAGTTTCTGGTGCTTTTCTTAGGGCCTCCAATACCCCATGACCGTCCATTTCGGGCATGACCACATCACATAAAATTAAATCGGGATTAAATTTTTGAGCAACTTGTAAACCGATTTTGCCATTCTCGGCGGACTGGGTTTCAAATTCTTCAATTTCTAACAGTTCTAAAATGCTCTCTCGAATGAATTCTTCATTTTCAATTACTAAAATTTTGGTCATTTCAATTTCCTCAATAATGTTAATTCAGGATTCTTATGGCTCAGGTTGAGAAATTTTTAATTGACTTCCACTTCTAACTAAGGTTTGAAAATCCTCTAAATTGAGCGGACGACTAAATAGATACCCCTGAATTTCATCACATTGAAAGCCCTGCAAGATATTTAATTCTTCTTGAGTTTCTATCCCTTCAGCAATCACCTTTAAATTTAAAAGATGAGCCATGTAAATTAAAGATTCTGTAATGGCTACATTGATTTTATTAGTATGGAGATTGCGAACAAAAGATTGATCTATTTTTAGCACATCAAAGGGGAATTTTTGCAGATAGTTGAGAGAAGAATATCCCGTCCCAAAATCATCAATGGCTATGGTTACTCCCAGGGCTTTTAAGGCCTGTAACTGTTGGATGGATAATTCAGGATCTCGAATTAATGAACTTTCGGTTAATTCTAATTCTAAATAATCCGGTTCACAGTCTGTACTGAGTAAAATCTCCATTAACTTTTGGCACAAATTAGATGTTTGGAATTGCCGACCGGATAAATTTACCGCCACGCGCAAATTTCCTAAACCTTGAGATCGCCAGGCTTTACTGTGTTGACAGGCTTGAGATAAAACCCATTCGCCAATGGGTTCAATTAAACCTATTTCTTCCGCAATAGGAATAAATTTTATTGGGGAAATCATGCCCTTTTGGGGGTGTTTCCAGCGAAGTAAGGCTTCCGCACCAATAATATTTCCCGTTTTCAAACTGACTTGCGGTTGATAGTAAAGTTCAAATTCTTCTCTTTCTAAAGCATACCGCAAGGCAACTTCTAAATCAATCCTTTCCGAAAGTTGATGTTCTGAGGCGGGAATATAAAAACTATAATCATTTCCTCCTTGTTGTTTGACTTGATTCATGGCTTGTTTGGCTTCCCGCAGCAGGTGTTGAATAATATCCCGACCATCTTGGGGATAAAGGGAAATTCCAGCACTAAAGGTAATCAAAACTTCCCGATTTGTTAAGATAAAGGGGTCAGATATCTGCTGTTGTAACTTTTTAATTACGGTCTTAATCTGTTGTTGATCCAGAATTGGTGGGAATAAAATTGCAAATTGATTGCCATTAATATGGGTAATAATATACTCGGAAGGTAAATTTTTTCTTAACCGCTCTGCTACCGCTTTTAAAAGGGAATCTCCCCCTTCATATCCTAAAATATCGTTAATTCTGCCAAACCGATCTATCCCTAAATAGATAATTGGTATCATCCCATTTTGTTGCCAATTTTGATCGGCAATAGATAGCAATGACAACTTATCTAGCATTTGTTGAAAATATTCCAACAGGGATAAACGGTTGGGTAAGTTAGTGGTGCTATCTTGATAAATTAGTTGATTAAGTTTAGATTCAGCTAATGTTAATTTATGATTATAATTGGCTTTTAAAATGGCGTGTTTTTCCAAACGAATTACAATAGCTTTGAGTAATTCTGTGGGGGTGCAAGGTTTGGTTAAATAATCATCAGCCCCAAGCTGCATTCCTTTTCGTAGGTCACCTACATCGGCGTTTGCTGTTAAGAAGATGAAGGGAATAGTTGCCGTGATGGGATTGTTTTGTAAAGCAGTGATCACCCCATAACCATCTATTTCCGGCATCCTCACATCACACAAAATTAAATCTGGTTGATGCTGAATTGCCAATTGTAAACCGATTTTGCCATTTTCAGCAGTAAAAACTTCAAAGTTTTCTGTTTCTAGTAGTTCTACAATGTTATCTCGAATTAATTCTTCATCCTCAATCACAAGAATTTTAGCCATGGTTGTTTCTCTAAAATAAATTTTTTATAGAAATAATCGTAGTGAGGCGTGAACGCCTCTAAGAAAGTCCTGAAGGACTCACTACGATTATTAAGGATGGATTAAGTGCGGGCTAAACCTTCTTGACGGGCGGTATGGGTAACGGCACTAGCAACCGCCGTAGCCACCCGTTTATCAAACACTGAAGGCACAACATATTCCCGATCTAAATCCGTGGGAGAGACTAAAGAAGCGATCGCATTTGCCGCTTCTAAATACATCGAAATAGTTAAACTTTTAGCCCCACAATCTAAGGCTCCTCGGAATAGACCAGGGAAGGCTAAAACATTATTAATTTGATTGGGATAATCACTCCGTCCTGTTGCCACGACTGCGACATCATTAAGAATTAATTCCGGTTGAATTTCAGGAATCGGATTAGCCATGGCAAAAACAATAGGATCTTTTGCCATAGATCTTACCATTTCCGGTGTCACCACACCAGGGGCACTAACTCCCATAAACACATCAGCATCTTTCATCGCATCCGCTAAAGTTCCCGATAAGTTAACGGCAAATTCCCGTTTTTGTTCGTTAATATCGGTGCGATTATGGCTAATAATTCCCTTAGAATCACAGAGGGTAATATTACGCACTCCGGCTTTTTTGAATAAACGCGCCATTGCTACCCCCGCAGCACCCGCCCCGTTTAAAACCAGGTGAATATCCTCCCGTGATTTTTTAACTAATTTTAAGGAATTAATTAAGGCGGCTAAACTCACAATTGCCGTGCCATGTTGATCATCATGGAAGATCGGAATATCTAAACATTCCCGCAGTTTAGCTTCAATTTCAAAACAGCGAGGGGCGGCAATATCTTCTAAATTTATTCCTCCGAAAACTGGGGCAAGATATTTAACCGTTTCGATGATTTTATCTGTATCTTGGGTATCCAAACAAATCGGAAACGCATCAATATCTCCAAATTCTTTAAAGAGCATGGCTTTCCCTTCCATCACGGGTAAAGCTGCACCTGGCCCCAAATTTCCTAAGCCTAAAACCGCACTACCATCAGTAATAATAGCGACGGTATTTTGTTTGATTGTCAGCTTATAAATTTGCTCTGGATCTTCAGCGATCGCTTGACAAATTCGACCCACACCCGGAGTATAAGCCATGGCTAAATCCGATTGAGATTTCAGGGGAATTTTACTTTGAATACTGATTTTTCCGGCGCGATGGAGATTAAATGTTCGGTCATAAACCGCTAATACTTTTAACTCAGTTAAACCTTTTACCGCTTGGACAATTTGTTCTGCGTGTTCTTCACTAGAGGCATCTACACTAATTTCTCGAATTGTTTTGTGCAGAGTTTGTTCCATTAAGTCAATTTGACCTAAATTTCCTCCGACGGTGGCGATCGCTTGAAAAACACTAGCCAACATTCCGGCGCGGTTAGGCAGTTCCAGACGAATTGTAACGCTATAACTAGGATTCGGTGTTAAGCTAACCATGTTCAGTATTAATTTATTTGTCCATTCGGTATGATATCACCGGAGATCAACATCGGTCTGTAGTTGAAGCATGACATCTATCAAATTTCCTTAATACTGTTGCTGGAATTGCAGGTAATAGCTGAGGTTAGCTAAGGTAATATAGTGATCAACGTATTGCGGAGTGGGTGTTTTTTCAAGTTTTCGCTTTACTTGCTTTTTTCGCTGATTTTTTGAGGATTCCATAGTGATCATCTCAGGTTAGATTGGACGGTTTACCTTGATTATCTAATATTATCTGATCTATTCACCCTTAATAGTCTCATACTATTTATTTTTGAGGTGATCCGCACTAGAATTAAACAAAACAAGTGAAATTGCTGACTTCATTAATAAGATCAATCAGGACAATGGTTTTATCGGATTTTCAGTTATATTCCCAGATGGTTCATATTTGGCAAACCAGTCTAACACGATCGCCCCAATACCTAGAATTCTATCAAAAAATTCTGGCTGATGATGAACTAAAACGGGCGAGACGGTTTAAGTTTGAACGGGATCAACAGGCATTTATGATTGCTAGGGGAACATTAAGAATGATTCTCAGCCACTATTTAAACCTGTCTGCAAAACAGATTCAATTTAAGTATAGTTCTAATGGAAAACCGAGTTTAGATCAAGCTCCCTTACCCCTAAATTTTAATCTATCTCATGCCCATGGAAAAGCAATTTATGCGATCGCCCTTGAAGAAAATATCGGCATAGATATAGAATATATTCGGGAAATTGAAGTTATATCTTTAGCAAAACGGTTTTTTTGTGACTCTGAATATCAGTGGTTAAATTCCCTTAATTCAGAAGCACAATATGCTGCATTTTTTCGACTCTGGACGTGCAAAGAAGCCTACTTAAAAGCCACGGGAGAAGGTTTAGTTGGTTTACAGGATATTGAAATTTTCACTCCTCTGGATTCCTACCCCAGAATTTTGAAAATTTCCCAGGATTTGGAATTAGCTAAAAATTGGACAATGCAAACTATTGAAACCGCAGAAAACTATCTAGCAACCTTAGCTATTAAGGGAATAAATTATCAGTTTAAATATAGGCAATGGACTGAAGAAAAAGAAATCGAGTATAATATTATGGCTAAAGATAGATGACAATTTAGCTAATTAATGTTAATATTGAGCAAAAATCTACTTTAGCCTCTATGATTATAAGTTTGATCACAAATTCCAGATTTAGGCTCTCATGACTACAGAAATTCAAACCGAAATTCAAACCGAAATTCAAGCGGAGGTTGAGCGACGTCGCAATTTTGCAATTATTTCTCACCCTGATGCTGGAAAAACCACCCTGACAGAAAAATTACTCCTCTACGGAGGTGCCATTCACGAAGCAGGTGCTGTTAAAGTACGGAAGGCTCAACGTCATGCTACCTCAGACTGGATGGCAATGGAACAACAACGGGGAATTTCGATTACCTCAACGGTTTTGCAGTTCGAGTATAACAACTGTCAAATTAATCTGCTAGATACACCCGGGCACCAAGATTTTAGTGAAGATACCTACCGCACTTTAGCCGCAGCCGATAACGCGGTGATGTTAGAAGATGCCGCCAAGGGTTTAGAGCCGCAAACTCGCAAACTTTTTGAAGTCTGCAAACTGCGAGGTCTGCCTATTTTTACTTTTATTAATAAAATGGATCGTCCGGGTCAAGAACCCTTAGAATTACTTGATGAAATTGAAAAAGAATTAGGGTTAAAAACCTATCCCATAAATTGGCCAATTGGTACGGGTGATCGCTTTCAAGGAGTATTTGATCGTCGCAAACAAAAAATTCATTTATTTGAACGTACCGCCCACGGCAGTCGAGAAGCTTTAGATCGGGTTTTTGATTTAGATGATCCTAGAATTAATGAATTATTAGATCCGGATCTTTATCATCAATTAAAAGAAGAATTAGAACTACTTGAACACGCGGGTTCAGAATTTGATCTGGATTTAGTTCATGCTGGAAAAATGACCCCGGTTTTCTTCGGCAGTGCCATGACTAATTTTGGGGTTCAATTATTCTTAGATTCCTTCTTAGATTATGCTTTAAAACCCGGTTCCCATCTGAGTACCTTGGGGGATATGGAACCCGAATATCCTGAGTTTACGGGCTTTGTATTTAAACTACAAGCTAATATGGATGCCAAACACCGAGATCGGGTGGCTTTTGTGCGAGTTTGTACAGGAAAATTTGAAAAAGATATGACGGTAAATCATGCCCGCACGGGAAAAGTTGTCCGTCTTTCCCGTCCTCAAAAATTATTTGCTCAGGAAAGACAATCAATTGAAACTGCCTATCCTGGGGATGTAATTGGATTAAATAATCCTGGGGTTTTTGCCATTGGGGATACAATTTATATGGGCAAAAAATTAGAATATGAAGGGATTCCCTGTTTTACCCCGGAGTTATTTGCCTATTTAAAAAATCCTAATCCTTCTAAGTTTAAACAGTTCCATAAAGGAGTTTTGGAATTGCGAGAAGAAGGAGCGGTACAAATTATGTTTTCCATTGATGAAGCTAAACGTGATCCGATTTTGGCGGCGGTCGGTCAACTTCAATTTGAGGTAGTTCAGTTTAGATTACAAAATGAATATGGGGCCGAAACTCTATTAGAACCTCTACCCTATAGTGTGGCTCGTTGGGTAACAGGAGGTTGGGAAGTTTTAAATAAAGTTGGACGAATTTTTAACGCTGCGGTGGTTAAAGATAGTTGGGATCGTCCGGTTTTACTATTTAAAAATGAATGGAATTGTCGTCAAGCTGAAGCCGATCATCCTGAGTTAAAACTGACTTCTATTGCTCCGGTAGTTTCAATTCAACCCTCTGAATCTGGAGAGGAAGAATAAGGGCTAAATATTGATCCTTGATTAATTTTCTCCCTCTGTTTCGAGTCAGTAGGTGGTCAAAAATAAACGCATATACAATTAAACTTGTTGTTGCGCTTGCTGCGCAATTAAGCGGTGCGCAGCAAGCGCAACAACGGGCTTTTTGACCACCTACTTACAGAAGAAAGTATTAAACACAAAACGAGGACTAATTTAGAGTTTTGATTGATTAAGAATTCGGATCAGATGGGGATTCACCAAATAAGGAATTATAGGTGAACCCGGCGGCAATTCCTCCCAAAATAGGGGCGAACCAAAACAACCATAATTGCTGAATTGCCCAACCGCCAACAAATAATGCTGGGCCAGTGCTACGGGCTGGATTTACAGATACATTGGTGACTGGAATTCCGATTAGGTGAATTAAGGTTAATCCCAAACCAATAGCAATCGGGGCAAATCCTTGAGGTGCGCGACTATCGGTTGATCCCATAATCACCATCAAGAACATAAATGTCAACACAAATTCACCCAGCAGAGCGGAAACGAGATTGTAACCGCCGGGAGAATGTTCGCCATATCCATTGGTGGCAAAGGGGTTAGAACCACCTTTAAAAGCCACTGCATCAAATCCGGCTTTCCCACTGACAATTAAATAAAGCACTAAGGATGCTACAATTGCCCCGGCAACTTGAGATCCAATATAAAGGGCTAAATCTTTGCCTCCAGAGAAGCGTTTACCCGCCCATAATCCAAAGGAAACCGCCGGATTGAGATGGCAACCGGAAACATGACCAATGGCATAGGCCATGGTTAAAACGGTTAAACCAAAAGCTAATGCAACCCCGGCAAATCCAATCCCAAGGGGGTTAGTAGTTCCATCGGGAAATGCGGCGGCAAAAACAGCAGATCCACACCCTCCAAAAACTAGCCAAAATGTTCCCATGAACTCGGCAAGACATTTCTTAGTCAGTGGCATCATTAAACCTCTTGAGAATGCACTTGAATTTAACTATCAGTTTTAATCCTGATGAGTTTCAGTTGAAACTTACCATAAAATTGATCAATTTTGGTGTCATATCTAGCAAATTCAGAAAAATTAATAAAATCTTAAATGAATTATTAAGAAATTATAAAAAATAATATTTTTGTATAAATATCATTTATTATTCTATGTCTTTAAAATAAATTTATCAATAACCAGGGGATGGGTAAGCATTAGTGTGAAATTAAGCTGAAATCTCCCCTGTAGAGATGTTGCATGGAACGTCTCTACAGGGCGTTAATAGCCGCACCCTACGGGTTAATGATTGAATTATGCGGGAATTTTGGTGGGAAGTTGGGCTTTTTGGGCTTGATATTCTGCCAACTGTTGTTCAATTTCAGTTTTAACAATTTGGCGATATTCTAAAAAATGTTCGTTATGGGCGCATAGGGTTAAATACTGCCCGCAGACGGCGGGATTATGTTTGATAATACTAAACAAATATCCCCAGAATTTCCAGCGAGTTTGGCGTTTAATTCCCTGTCGCCAAATTACAGTTGTTAAGGCTTTTAAATCAATCCAACTGGGGAATTTACCTGGGGGATTACATTTGGGAGCACCCAACTTCAAGAAACAGCGATAGGTGCGTTCTAAATAACGTTCGGGATCATATAATTGCCAGAAGGTTTCAATATATTCTTGGGCAATTTCTTCAACGGGACGGGTAGGAACAAAGTTAATTAATGTGGTTTGGTTAATATCAAACTTTTTAGGATTAATTAACCGTCCTTCCTTCTCTAAACGATGCCATAACGCCGTATTGGGTAAGGCTTGTAACATACTAAATAAAGCCGTGGGAATCGCAGATTTTTCGACAAATTCAATAATTCGATATCCCGCCCCGGGTTTTTCCCCATCAAATCCTAGAATAAATCCCGCCATTGGACGTAAGCCAGTGCGGATAATTTTATCAACGGCTTCTAATAACGGACTGCGGTTATTTTGATATTTTTTGGTCATTTCTAAACTACTGGTATCTGGGGTTTCAATTCCCAAAAAAACCGCATCAAAGTTACATTCCACCATCGATTCCATTAATTCACCATCATCGGCTAAATCTATGGAGGCTTCTGTATTAAATCGGAAAGGATATTGATGTTCCGCTTGCCAGATTTTTAGAGCTTTTAACAGTAATTTCACATTCCGTTTATTGCCGATAAAATTATCATCCACCATGAATATTGATCGTCGCCATCCCAGTTCATAAAGATAATCTAATTCCTTTAATAATTGTTCTGGAGTTTTAGTGCGGGGTTTGCGACCATAAAGCACAATAATGTCACAAAATTCACATTGAAACGGACATCCACGGGAGAATTGTACCGACATAGAATCATAGGCATCTAATTCTAATAAATCGTAACGGGGAATAGGAGTTGAGGTGACACTGGGTTTTTCTTCTGTGCGAAATACCCCGGAAGTTTCACCTTTTTCCAGAGCTTCTATAAACATGGGTAGGGTAATTTCCCCTTCATCTAAAATCAGAAAATCTGCCCCAGAATTTTCAATTTCATGGGGGACAGAAGTGGGATAGGGGCCACCAACAGCGACTAATTTTCCGCGTTTTTTGGCTTCTTGAATTTGAGCAATAAAATCGGATTTCTGCACAATCATTCCCGAAAGAATGACTAATTCTGCCCATTCCCATTCGGCTTCAGTTACAGCAGTAATATTACGATCAACCAGTTTGAATTGCCAAGTTTGAGGCAAAATTGCCGCTACCGTAATTAATCCCAGGGGCGGTAACAATACTTTGCGATCAACTAATTCTAGGATTTTTTCATACGACCAAAATGTAGACGGGAATTGGGGATAAATTAATAATGTTTTCATGGGAAAAATGGTAATTTGAGGTTAATATTATTTTAGAGAATTAGTTAAATAGTACAAATGAATTTTTCACCCATAATTTTTCACCCAGCGATTGAAATCGTCGCTACACAAACGAAGAATTTTTCACCCAGCGATTGAAATCGCGGCTACACAAACGAAGTCCGCCTACGCAGACTAATTAACAGATTAACATAATGTTCTCTGATTTTATCTTCAATCCGCGCAGGCGGGTTTGGGTTGTGTAGCCACGATTTCAATCGCTGGATCTCTGGATCTCATTGTTGGCGCTATGATACAAATGTTAACATTTCACCAAATCATACAGGGTTATTACCAATATGGCTGTTAAAGTAGGAGATATGGCTCCTGATTTCACCTTAACTTCGCAAACGGGCGAATTAGTTAGTATCGAAGACTTTCAGGGAAAAAAATCCGTTGTCCTCTACTTCTATCCCAAGGATGATACTCCTGGCTGTACCGCAGAGGCCTGCGCTTTTCGAGATGCTTATCAAGTCTTTACAGATGCGGGGGCCGAAGTAATTGGGATTAGTTCAGACACGGCCCAATCTCATCAACAGTTTGCCACAAAATACAATCTTCCGTTTATTTTGTTAAGCGATACCGGGAATAATGTTCGTCAACTCTATGGTGTTCCAGCAACGATGTGGGTGCTACCGGGTCGCGTTACCTATGTAATTGATAGGGAGGGTGTGGTGCGACATCTGTTTGATTCTATGCTAGATTTTGGGCGTCACGTTGATGAGGCTTTAACGACTCTTAAATCGATTCCAAAGCCATAGAATTTTAATCAAAAATCGCCTCTATTCAATGAATATAAACTATCAAAATACCCTCACCCACTGGAGGCAAGAGTTATCTCAAACTTTGCCCCAACTTGCCCATCTTCTACCTCTATTTATGTTAGCTGTGGGCGTTGGTTATCTATTCAATTGGTTGCAGGTTCCCGTTGCTTGGCTGATTGGCCCAATGGTGGCGGGGATTATTTATGCGGTGTTTCAGGGGAAACCTCAGCCCCTACCCCCGATCTTTTTTATTTTCGGTCAAGCTATTGTGGCGATTTCTACAGCTACGGGCTTTTCGCTTAATACTATCGGTTTAATGGGAACTTACGCCTTTCCCCTGATGCTCTGTATTTTGGTGACCGGGGGGATGAGTATTTTGAATGGTTATTTTTTAGGGCGCTGGGGCGGAATTGACCGGGCGACAGGGTTTCTCAGTTGTGTCCCTGGGGCGAGTTACAGTTTAATTGCCATGAGTGAGGAAATGGGAGCCGATGCGATCGCCGTTGCTCTGTTACAATATCTGCGGATTCTATTAGTAGCATTAATTGTTCCTGCCCTCGTCGGGTTCTGGTTTGCGGGGGATGTGGCTATTGGGTCTGTGGTATCTATTCCCCTTAATACTTCACCTGCTTTGCCAATGCTTTACAACCTCGGAATTATGGGGGGTTGTGCGGCGTTAGGAATCGTTTTAGGGGAAAAGTTTAGTTTACCTTCATCGTTGTTTCTGGGGCCGTTTCTAGTTAGTTTAATTGTTTTTTGGACAGTTCCATATTCAATTAAAATGCCTCCTTTGCTATTTACTATTGGGCTATTATTTGTCGGGTTTTCTGTTGGTTTAAAGTTTGACTGGCAGAATGCTAAAAAACTCTGGAAGGCTGTTTTAATTGAAATTGTTTTAGTTCTGATATTAATTTTATTCTGTTTAGGTGCAGGTTATATTTTCCATCAAATTACCCAAGTTGATACCATGACGGCGATATTAGGTTCCACACCCGGAGGAATTACAGCAATGATCGCAACGGTAATTCAACTCGGAGGAGATGCCGGAATTGTATTAGCTATGCAAATGACTCGAATGTTATTGATATTATTAATTAGTCCTTGGTTTGCGAATGTATTAATTAAAAGTCAAAAACAATCTAACCCAACCTAGTTGTTGGGCTTTAGCACTCCTAAAAAGAGCGCTGAAGCCCAACAACAAACTGTTTGATTGTAAATTTAATAGTTACTACCCACACTATCGGTATTTGACTGTGATATAATATCCTAAAAATCATTAATCTATTGATTAATTGAGAGCCATGTCACCATCACAAGAAACAATCCCCTTTGGGTTAATATTACCTCCTACCCAAGACGAACTACCCTTTGACGATGGAGTCCCCATGGAAACCCAACGCCATAAAATGCAAATGGATTTACTAATTGATCCATTAATTCCTTGGTTAGAAACCCGAGAAGATGGTTATGTTGGGGGCAATATGTTCCTCTATTTTAGTTTAGCCCAAGTGCGGAATCAAGACTTCAAAGGCCCCGATTTTTTTGCCGTATTAGGAGTTCCCAAAAAAGAGCGAAAAAGTTGGGTAGTTTGGGAAGAAGGAAAAGCCCCCGATGTGATCATTGAACTATTATCACCCAGTACCGCCCAAGAAGATAAAACCAACAAAAAAATTATCTATCAAAATCAAGTTCGGGTTCCTGAATATTTCTGGTTTGACCCCTTTAAGCCTGATGATTTGGCAGGATTTATCCTAATTAATGGTAGTTATGAACCAATTTTTCCCGATCAATTTAATCGGTTATTCAGTCAACAATTAGGCTTATCATTAGTCCGATGGTCAGGGGTTTATAAAACCGTTGAAACGGTATGGTTAAGATGGGCAACTTCAGAAGGTGAAATTCTGCCGACACCCGATGAATTATCCGCACAAAAAGCCGAACAAGCCCAACTTCAAGCCGAACAAGCCCAACTTCAAGCCGAACAAGCCCAACTTCAGGCCGAACAAGCTCAACTTCAGGCCGAACAAGCTCAACTTCAGGCCGAACAAGCCCAACTTCAAGCCGAACAAGCCCAAGAACGTTCCCAGGAGTTAGAAACCTTACTCAACCGCTACCGTCAACAGTTTGGCGAATTACCCGAACTCAGTTCTGATTAGTTTTGAGATCACATTGGGTATTCTCAAAATAGGTACGATTAAAAAGCCAACTAATTGAAAATAAGAGGAAGGTATAAGCAATGAATCCCGCCGAGAAACAATCATTAGAAAAACAATATGGATCAGAGCGTATCCGTAAAATGGAACGCTTTAAACAGGTACAAAGAGTGATTATGATCCTATCAATACTGTCTTTTTTTGGAACGAGTATATTTGGATTAGGAAAAGTGTTTAAAAGTGGATTTGAAAAAAAACCTGAAGCGACTCAAACCACAGAACAACAATCTGCAAGTGCTTTATTACAAAAGCAAGAAAAAGGCTACGAAATTGTATTAAAACGGGAACCCAATAACCCCACAGCATTGGAAGGATTAGTGAATGTTCGCCTACAACAAAATAATATTCAAGGAGCAATTGAACCCTTAGAAAAGTTGGTGAAATTATATCCTGATCGGCAGGATTATCAAAATTCATTAACTCAATTAAAACAGCAAAATAAAAAATAAATCCAGTTATGAAACATTTAGACTACTGGATAAAACAGCAAAAGTTAGAAGATCAAATTAGAACAGAACAAGCCAGAACAGAAGTTCAAGGAAAATTAAATGAAAACTCTGATAAGCTCTTGTTTATTTAGACTGTGATTATAGCATTACCTTTGTTTTTAAGTTTACGTCCCCATTTATATAGATAACTCTCCTTCATTTGAAAATCGCTTTCTATGCAAAAGCTCCATAATCCAGAAACGGCAAAAATTTTTGGAGAGTGACAGAAAAGCGATAACATTAATAAAACTTATAGCTTATATGCAAAACTCTGATGTTAAAATACTTTACAAACCGTAACAAAGCCGTTAATGTAGTAGACATAGATACCAAACGTACCTCGACAAATACATAGCAATCATAACCAACATGACAACCACGATTCAGCAGCGCGAAAGCGCCTCCATCTGGGAACGGTTCTGTAACTGGGTGACATCCACCAACAACCGCATTTATATCGGTTGGTTCGGAGTCCTGATGATACCCACCTTATTAACCGCCACCATCTGCTACATCGTCGCCTTCGTCGCGGCTCCCCCCGTAGACATCGATGGTATCCGTGAACCCGTAGCTGGTTCGCTGTTATACGGAAACAACATCATCTCCGGTGCAGTTGTTCCTTCCTCTAACGCTATCGGTTTACACTTCTACCCCATTTGGGAAGCAGCCAGCTTAGATGAGTGGCTGTACAACGGAGGCCCTTACCAGTTAGTGATTTTCCACTTCCTGATTGGGATTCTGTGCTACATGGGACGGGAATGGGAACTCTCCTACCGTTTAGGGATGCGTCCTTGGATCTGCGTCGCCTACTCTGCACCAGTTGCAGCAGCAGCCGCCGTGTTCCTGATCTACCCCATCGGTCAAGGTTCATTCTCTGATGGTATGCCTTTAGGTATCTCTGGAACCTTCAACTTCATGTTAGTGTTCCAAGCCGAACACAACATCTTAATGCACCCCTTCCACATGTTAGGAGTTGCTGGAGTTTTTGGTGGTAGTTTATTCTCCGCCATGCACGGTTCTTTAGTTACCTCTTCCTTAGTTCGTGAAACCACCGAAACCGAATCTCAAAACTACGGTTACAAATTCGGTCAAGAAGAAGAAACCTACAACATCGTTGCAGCCCACGGTTACTTTGGTCGTTTAATCTTCCAATATGCCAGCTTCAACAACAGCCGTAGCTTACACTTCCTGTTAGGCGCATGGCCTGTAATCGGAATTTGGTTCACCGCTTTGGGTGTATCCACCATGGCATTCAACCTGAACGGTTTCAACTTCAACCAGTCAATCATCGACTCTACCGGTCGCGTGATCAATACCTGGGCTGATGTGTTAAACCGCGCTAACCTGGGTATGGAAGTAATGCACGAGCGCAACGCTCACAACTTCCCCTTAGACTTAGCTTCTGGTGAATCTGCTCCTGTGGCTTTGATTGCTCCTCAAATCAATGGTTAATTTTTAACCTAAATAATACAAAAGACGCTCTCCGAAAGGGGGGCGTTTTTTGGTGTTTAATATTTATCAGTAAACTATTCAGACAGACAAGCGCTGTACAGTATGAGTTTGGTGACTTCGCAGGGGATATTTAACAGCTTTGTTAATCTAAATCAGAGCAATTTTTTCGGAACTAAACTCTTATTTTTGATCGGAAATTGATATCCGATAAGGGTTTTGACCCTGTTGACGATCGCCAATATAGATGTTGTAATTACCGGGTGTTCCGTAACCCGAATATTGTAAAACACCGCTATTTGCAGAACCTTCGGGTAACATACAATAACGTCCGGTGGGGCCATCAATTAATAGGGTCGGTGAACCCGATGTAGTCACCATAATTCGCCAATAGGGTAAATCATCAGTAACTTGAATAACGTGGTTTGGGGTTTGGGCAATAAACCCACAATCCTGACTATTCACAGGCCCCCCAGAGGTTCCTGAGAGGGAGACGGAGGCCCCTGGACTGATTTGTTGCAGATTAGCCCAGGCATTGGGAGCAAGGGCTAAAACCAGGCTAAAAACCCATCCCATCAGGGTTAAATGGCGTAATTTCATTTTAAGTTTCTCCTACAGTTAATGCACTCCATTTAAACCATACAGACGGAAAATTAGACTTACAGGTTCGTTTTTTCAATCTTTGAGGGATAATCAATACTGTGCCATTAAAGTAGGGATTGTTGTGACCCATCACTACCAAGCTAGAATTTATATTACTCTCCGTCCTTCTGTTCTTGATCCTCAAGGCGTGGCGGTGAAATCTGGTATTCAACATCTGGGATATGACAATGTTGAACAGGTGCGGATTGGTAAATATATTGAAATGACGCTTTCAGCAACGGATGAAACGGAAGCAAAAACTCAACTTGACCGAATTTGCGATCAAGTGTTAGCAAATCCGGTGATTGAAACCTATAGATTTGATCTAACGGAAGTTGCGGCCGTTACTCATTAATTTGATGAACATTTTGGTTGATCAAAAATGAACTAAAAATCTTTTTTGATCAACTTGTTTCTATTGATAATTTACTAGATTAATACATTATGAAATTTGGGGTTATTGTTTTTCCGGGTTCTAATTGCGATCGAGATGTGGCTTGGGTCACTCAAGGATTATTGGGACAACCGACCCGGATGATTTGGCATGAAGATACGGATTTATCGGATATTGATGTGGTGGTAATTCCGGGGGGTTTTAGTTACGGGGATTATTTGCGTTGTGGTGCGATCGCCCGTTTTTCTCCGATCATGCGCTCCACAATTGAACACGCCAACCAAGGTAAATTTGTTCTAGGAATTTGTAACGGATTTCAGGTATTAACCGAAGCCGGATTATTACCCGGGGCATTAGTTAGAAATCGGGATTTACACTTTATTTGTGAGTCTGCTCCTTTGACGGTAATTAATAGTAATATTCCCTGGACTTCTGAATATCAAGTTGGGGAAGTAATTAATTTACCCATTGCCCACGGGGAAGGCTGTTATTATGCTGATGAAAAAACCCTAGAAGAATTAGAAACAAATCATCAAGTTTTATTCCGTTATGGAACTGATAAAACCCCGAAACCCGAAGAAAATCCTAACGGATCTTTGAATAATATTGCGGGAATTTGTAACCCTCAAGGCAACGTTTTAGGCATGATGCCGCATCCCGAAAGAGCCTCCGATCCCATGTTAGGAAATACCGATGGAATTAAACTGTTTAAAACCTTATTAGGTTAGTCGATTAAAGGACTGTGAGTTTTGTCGTTAGGAAAAGCGCGAGTCAGCCTGTTGTCCAGATGTCAGACACAACAGTGGAGGACGCAAGAAATCTACTGTTGTGCTTTCTGTTGGGCAGGAAACTCCGACCTCAGCGTAGCAGGTCAGAGTAATTCACGGTACTATCAAAACCTAACAGTTTAACAAGTTCCTCTCCCGTATTGGCAAGTTTAATGATTGTATTGCCATCAACTGTTGTGATTTGCAACTGGTTAAAGATTAATCCATCTGTTAACTGAATTTGATCTTCACCTAGAGTAAAATCATTAATGATATCTACTCCTGTATTGGCTGCAATATAAAAGCGATCGCGTCCTTTCCCACCGATTAAAATATCATTTCCTAAATCTCCAAATAGGTGATCATCCCCTTCTCCTCCATCTAATAAATCATCCCCTTGTCCACCATAAAGGCTATCATTTCCTAAATCTCCAAACAAGTTATCATTGTCTTGATTTCCAAATAGCAAATCATTGTCTTTTCCACCATAGAGAAGATCTCCGGCGGCACCGCCATGACCTTCATCTTCTCCTTGACCTAACGCAATAGACATCTCCAAAATAGAAACGGGGAGGGATAGCAAGATGGTAAAATTGGATTTTACCCCAATGAGAGATGAGTAAATTAAGAGACTATCTGGACAAGAATCCCCAGCAAGCAAAAAGGCTATTAGGGATGGAATACGAACAGCTAATAAAACTTATTCAAGCCGCGGAGTTATTAGAGCAAGAAAGACGGCAGGAACAGGAAAAAGCTAAGATCAGGTTGATTAAAGCAGGCGGGGGTCGTCACCAGAAATTGTCTGTGGAGGAACAAATCTTACTAACTCTAATTTATCTGCATCAGATGCCGACATTTCAAATGTTAGGGTTACAGTTTGAAGTGAGTGAATCAACAGCGAATGATATTTTCCATAACAAGATAAAAATCTTGAGAGAATTACTGCCAGCCAGTTTAGTTGAGCAAATAAAAAAAAACGAGAGTGATTGGGAGTGGGTAGAAAAAATTCTGCTGGAATTTGAGTTAGTAGTAGATAGCTATGAACAGCCCATGCAAAGACCAACAGACAATGAAGAGCAAAAAAAATATTACTCAGGAAAGAAAAAAACACATACCTTTAAAAATCAAGTCATTGTCATGCCAAACGGGAAAGAAATAGTGGATATAGCTGTGGGTTATACCGGAGCAACAAGCGATCTAAAATTGTGGAGAGAAAGAAGGGAGGAATTGGGGAATAATCAAAAATACAGAGGGGATAAAGCTTATGTAGGGGAAACAGCAATTAATACACCATATAAGAAACCGAGGAATCAAGAAATATCGCTTGAACATCGAGAAGAAAATCGGTTAAAAGCCAAACAAAGGATTGTAGTCGAACATTTAATAAGACTGATAAAAATTTATCGAGTTGCTTCAGAAAGATTTCGGTTAAAGAGCCAAAATTATGAAGCAGTAATCTTGACAGTATGTGGACTAATAAGATGGCGAATAGGAGCGATTGTATTATTATCTAAGAATTGCCCAGAATGCTTTTAAAAAATGATTGAATATCAGAGATAAAATTCATTAATTATTATTAATGTAACTGAAAAAGCCTATGAATCCGTTACTTTGGGAGAACCAGGCACAGGAGTGCTAGAGGTTCAAAAAGTAGCGATAGAGAGCATTTGGGAATTTTCGGAGATGTCTAATGGTTTGGGCTAGTTTATCTCCAACAACAATGTTTTTTCCGGTATCCCCCACCAGTTGCATTGGCCCCCTTAATAAAGCAACATTAATATTTTTGAGTTGAATAATAGAATTGGGTAAATCCGTACTATCAATCAAGCTAATTTGTTGATTTCCGCGTCCGGTTTGTTCGGATAAAGCCACATTTGCTTGCAGAAGAATTGGGGAACTACTCGGCAAATCCCCCGGAGATTCAGAGAAAGGAGCAAGCATAGAGAAATCCCATGGGGTATTGGCATCAAACCGAGTTGAAATTTGTTGAGCAAATTGATTTAGTTCAGGAGATTCAGTTCCTAGAGTTTCTTGAAGATCTGTTTGTAAATTTTGCAAGGTGCGATTATTTTCCGTTAACATTGCACCGCCAATCTTTTCAGGGACAGAAACTTCAAAGCTTTCTCGATTGAAATGTTCAAAGATTTCCTGATTCGTCGCGTTGGCGTTAATCGGTTGTTCAGAAATACTCAATTTCTGGGTAACTTCCAGAGGGAATACCATACCCCCATTGGAATTCAATACATAATAATGCTGAGAAAATGTATCGTCTCCTGGATCTAACAGGGGGATAGAATTAAAATTCTCTGGTGCCAGGTCATCAACCAAGGATATCACATCATATTGAGGTGCGATTAAGTTTTCGCGAGCTTCTCTGTCCTCCTGATTAACCTTATTAAAGAGGCCAGGCACAATACTCCCGCCTGGGCCTAAGAAACGGACGCTGGTAAATTTATCAGTCATCACCTGACTTAACGAGATGTTGAAGTATCTTATTCTGCTAAATACCTCAGCTCGACGTATGGGTGAACTGGCAAACTGCGTAAAACCTAACCGATATAGCAAAGCAAATCGTTCAGCACTTAGTCCGCTCAATGCTGTTACAATATCAGATGAACTTGCTGCTCCTGCTATTTGGTTTACAAAGGCAGAATTATTAAATGCGTCAATACTAAATAGACGAGTATCCTTCAATTTAGATGCAAATGCTTCAAGTGTCTTGACGGGATCGTTAGTGGTATTTGCTGCTAAAACCAGTGGTGTTTTGTTTAGTTGTTCTAGAGAAATCTTCAGATCCACAGCAAGACCTTGAAGGAAATTTAGAGTTTCTGGCTTGTCTGGTGGGCTAAAGTTAGTCAGTTGATCAATGACGGTATTCTGTTGGTTAAAATTGCCCGCTTCATCGGTAACAGTATTGGCTGGAAGTGTAACCGAAATATTCCCAAATGCTGTCATTCCTCCGATCGCTACTTCATAGCTGCTACCACTACCTGTAATGGTTGCGGTTTTGGGGTTCGCAGTTCCCCCTAAGAGGAGATCATTACCTTCAAACCCGTTCACAGGTTCATTAAATTCAACCTTTAAGTAAACAGTATTGTTAGAGAAGGGACGATTTTGCGTAATGGTAACTGTCGGGGGAGTGGTATCACCAGGAGGTAATGGGGTTGGGGTCGGGGCTAAGGTTGGTGAGGGCGTTGGGGTCGGTTCTAACGTCGGTGAGGGCGTTGGGGTTGGGGCTAACGTTGGTGATGGTGTTGGGGTGGGAGTTATTGTCAGCGCTGGAGTTGGCTCTGGTGTGGGAGCTATTGTCAGCGCTGGTGTAGGCGTTGGTGTGGGAGTTATTGTCAGCGCTGGAGTTGGCTCTGGTGTGGGAGCTATTGTCGGCGCTGGAGTTGGCTCTGGTGTGGGAGTTATTGTCAGCGCTGGAGTTGGCTCTGGTGTGGGAGCTATTGTCGGCGCTGGAGTTGGCGCTATTGTCGGCGCTGGAGTTGGCGCTATTGTCGGCGCTGGAGTTGGCGCTATTGTCGGCGCTGGAGTTGGCTCTGGTGTGGGTGCTGGAGTTGGCGTTGGTGTGGGTGTGGGTGCTGGCGTGGGCGTGGGCGTGGGCGTGGGCGTGGGCGTGGGCGTTATAACCTCAACTGTATAAGTTTCACCTGTATTAAAGGCTGTTGTTAAGGCGTTTCCAGCAAGATCTTTAATCGTCGGAGTCCCTGCGGTATCCAGTCGTAATGTTCCGTTTCCGCTAATATTATTCACGGTGACATTAACACTATTTCCCGTTACCGTAGAAACACTAGCAATTGTACCGTTTACTGTTCCTGTTGGGGTGATGATAAAATCACTAATATCTAAATCTTTAACCCCCTCACTAAAATTAACTTGATAAACAACGGTATTTCCATTGGTGATTTCTGTGATTGGAGTTTGACGAATAATGCTACTAACTGTTGGTTGAATTCTGTCAAACGTATAAGTTTCACCTGTATTAAAGGCTGTTGTTAAGGCATTTCCAGCCAGGTCTTTAATTGTTGGAGTTGCTGCGGTATCCAGTCGTAATGTTCCGTTTCCGCTAATATTATTCACGGTGACATTAACACTATTTCCCGTTACCGTAGAAACACTAGCAATTGTACCGTTTACTGTTCCTGTTGGGGTGATAATAAAATCACTAATATCTAAGTCTTTAACCCCTTCACTAAAATTAACTTGATAAACAACAGTATTCTCATTGGTGATTTCTGTTGTCGGAGTTTGACGAATAATGCTACTCACTGTTGGTGTGACTGCATCTATCTTAATGGCTGTCGTATCAGTCACATTTTTCAGGGTTAAATTAACGTTATTTCCCCCACTATCTTTAACAGTTGCATCCCCCGTTAAGGTTAACGCTGTTCCTGTAACGAGGCCATTATTATCCTCTTTTCCTAAACCAATATTGTAACGGAAAATATGCTGAGTATTTGCTGCTCCTGTGCCCAATAACGTCGCATTAACAATTCCGCCTGTATCTAAAGTAACGGGAATATTAACATTTCCTGTGCCTTTATTAATCGTGACAGGCTGAGTAAATGTCACCACAAAATCGAGGTTATCTCCAGCTTTTAAGGTAATCGCAGGAGGAGCTTGAACTTTACTAATTTCTACCGCAGAAGCAAGCAGTTCAAAAGGAAAGTTAAACGGGTTTTCATCTCCATCGTTATTAATAAAAGATAATTCCCCTTGTAGTGTTCCGATTTGATTCGGTGTGAGGGTAACATCAACAGTTGTACTCCCATTAGGAGCAAGTGTAGTGGTGGTAAAATTTCCTAATCCGGTAACACCTGTTCCGCTAAAAGTTATCGGATTAGTTAACAGTAAATCCCCTAATCCTGTATTTTTAATCGTGAAGGTTTTAGTGAGACTTCCTCCTAGGGATATCTGACCAAAATTAATGGCTGTTGGGGTTCCATCAATAATATTGGTGATTCCGTCTAAGACTTCTATTTCTGGGGGAGCATATTCAAACGCACCAATATCAACAATACTATTAACAATTCGAGCAAATCCAATGCCTCGTTGGTCGGTTGTTAATCCTGTCGCATTAGTCGTATTTCCTGTATCAATCGCTGGGCTTCCTGCTAACAAAGCATGGGTAAAACTTAATCCGCCATTATCTTGTAAAGGGCCTAATTTAGCATCTAAAGGATTGGTGGCTGTTCCCACTAAGCTACTGGTTGGAAATGTTGTTTCAACACTGCTATTATCTCCGATTAAATTTCCACCCCCATCTGTCCAAGTTCCTCCCGCTATATCGGGGTTTTTAATATCTGTTGACAGGTCTTGATTTCCGGCAATTAATGTGTTTTTAAGGGTGGCTGTTCCACTATCTTGAAAAATGGCTCCACCACTATCATAAGAGCTATTATTACTCGTATTAGTATCGGCTTTGTTGTTCGTAAAGGTACTATTGGTAACAAATAACTCGCCAATATTATAAATAGCACCGCCACTATCTTCTACACTGTTACCGGAAAAGGTACTATTATTAATAGTAGCGGTACTATTGTAGTAAATAAAAATTGCCCCGCCGCCCTCTCCTCCGTCGCCTGTGACTTTGTTATTGGCAAAGGTACTATTATTAACGGTAAGGTTGCCTAGGCTACTACTGACATAAATTGCTCCCCCCCGTTTGTCTGCTTCCCCATTCCTAAAGCTGAGGTTATTGAGGGTGAGGTTACTATTGGAGGGAACATAAAAGAAACGGAAAGCAGGTGCTGCGGTACTTCGTTCAATAATAGCCCCATTCCCGTTAAGGGTCAGTTTTCCACCAACGGTTATATCTGTAGGAGTGGGTAAACCGTTAGCATCACTAGCCCAACCATCGGAGGTGTTGTTATCAACAGTTGTTAAGCTGTAGACTCCTTTTGTTAAATTAATAACATCGTCTTCTGCTGTGGTGTTAGCCGTGTTAATAGCTGTTTTTAGCTCATCAACGGTACTGACATTATAAGTCCCTAATATTGCTGGGTAAGCAGTAATTTTTTCTTGATCAAACGGAAATGGCGTGGTAATTTTTCCTAAGATAACATCTAGGTTCCAACTTCCTCCCAAGGGAGTATAACCCACTTTTTGACGCGAAGCCGCTAGGTTAACTCCTAGATACTTATGAAGACGAGACAGAAACCCACCGTTATCCGATGCGAGTTCACAACTATAGATTAAAAAATCGGTATTTTCTGTAAAAGTTTGTCGCCAAGTTTTCAGTTGGGGTGCATATTTTTCAATATTATTGATGTTTAGGGTGGTATTCCCTAAATGTAGTATTCCTGAACTTCCATGGGTGAACAGATGAACAGCTTTTAAATTTTTGTAGCTTGATAAAATATTGGTAATTTGTTGAATTCCATCTTCATTTTTTGAGAGGATAATAAAATCAACATCTTCACCCATTGCGTCTAATAATTGGGGGATATTCGGAACGGATGAATCAATGATCAGTAATATATTGTCTGTGGAGGCTGAACTTAGGCCAAAATTAACGGTGTTCATGAGCAATCCTTTATTTTCTATTACCTGAAATAGTTTTAGGTTAGTCTGAATGGGTTGGAAAGTTAGGGGAGTTTATCAATTGCAAAACCTACCTCTCGGCTGGAGGAGTCAAAAGATTATAGGTGATTGCCAGGAGATTGCACCCAGTTTCGGTGATGCTTGGGAAGGACAATCTCTAGGGTTTTATGCACACCCTGGAGATTATTAGAGAATATCCTAATCAATATTACTTACTCTAGTATAACTGACCGATGCCTTTTTCTTAGACGTGTTGAAAATTATTATAAAACTTTACATTAAGTAAGTGTAAGTGGGCGAGAAAATCGACAAGTATGTAACGAAAAGTTAACTGGGTTGCTCCGAATGAAATTTCAATCTATAGCAATCCTATTTGAGTTGTGTTCAAAATTCCTGATCAAAAGGGAACAGGGAACAGGGGTAATACTTCTGACGGTTTCATATCAGTATTGAAATGTTACAACTATTTAGGATTGCTATACCTACTCACCTGAGCTAAATTTAATTGAAATCTTATTGCTATAGTTAGAATTTGATGGAGCCCTGAAGGGCTCACTACGAAGTTTACAGGTCTTCTTGGAAGTCTTTTAAAATTTTGATCAGGTCTTGAATCCCTGTATTGGGAATTAAATTCACTAAGGAGGTCGTCTGTTTTCCTCCCCCTAAATTTACATGAATTTTTTGTAAAACCTGTTGAACTTCACTTTCACTAAAATCTCCTTGATCTAAAAGCGGATAAAGTTGTTCGGCTAATTGTGTATGCAAATGAGCTTCAGCTAAATAGAGACGCCATTTAGCAATATCAATATAGATATTTTCTCCAATTTCAGAGGCTAATTTTTCCAGGTTTCTTGTATCTAAAACAGACATAATTAAACTCCTAAATTATTGGGGGTTAACGATGAATCGTTAACCTAAATTTTATCGATTGGGTGTGACTGGAGAATAGTCGGCGATCGCAAAAATATAAAGGCCATGAATGGCGATCGCAGATAACCAAACCAGGGTAAATGGGGTTAACCAAGACCAGTCCGTGGATTGCAGATTATGGAAAAACCATAAACCCGAATTAATCGTGGCAAAAATAGCAACATGGGTGGCAAAATTCATCCGATCATCCAAACGACGATAATCTGGATCTTTCCGGTCAGGTTGACGGGGCCAACGAGGAGGCATAGACAATAAGTTCCCAAGATTTTCTATTCCATTTTAGGCCTAACTGGGATTGACTTCTATCTGTTGTTGGTAGTCCCCTGATTTTCCCCCGGTTTTACTCAACAGGCGAATTGCCTCAATCACAATGGATTTTTCTAGGGCTTTAGCCATGTCATAGAGGGTCAAAGCCGCCACGGAAACGGCCGTTAATGCCTCCATTTCCACCCCGGTTTCCGCTTTGGTAATAACTTCCGCCCGAATCTGATACCCGGGTAATTTGGGATCGGGCAGAATTTGGACATCAATTTTGCTTAAGGGCAAGGGATGACATAGGGGAATTAACTGGGCTGTTTGTTTGGCAGCCATGATTCCGGCCAGTTTCGCCGTCCCTAAAACATCCCCTTTCGGTGCGTTTCCGGCTTCGATAGCGGCAAAGGTGGCCTTTAACATTCGGACTTGTCCCCCGGCGATCGCCTGGCGACGAGTTGCTACCTTCCCCGACACATCCACCATCCTCGCTTCCCCGGTTTCATCCAGGTGGGAGAGGCGATCGGAGGAATCTGAAAAAATGTTTGCCATTTGGGAAAAATGTGTTATGCTAATAAAGCAGTCAAAAAAAGCTAATTTTTGAGACTGTTGTGCTGAACTGACGGGGGCTTGTAGCTCAGTGGACTAGAGCACGTGGCTACGGACCACGGTGTCGGGGGTTCGAATCCCTCCTAGCCCGTTAGATTATTTATCTGGTTTCAGGGTGAGTTAGGGTTTTTGACGCTAACTTTACCCTGAAAAACTTTGATTTTAGCAGGGATCTGACCCCCCTGCCCCCTGGACGGGAGGTTTCGGAGGGAAAGGGGGACTATTATCCCCCCAACCCCTTTTTTTAGTGGGTTATTTTTTATTCTTCTTCCCCAGACTCCCCAGATTCTCCAGATTCTTCAGAATTGGATAGGCTTTCCACGTCTTCTTCCCCGGAAGCGGGAACAATGGCCACCGCGGCAATGGAATCTTCCTCGTATAATCGCTGAACACGAACCCCAGTAGCACTTCGAGATTGTAGGGGAATGGCATTCACGACTTGACGAATAATAATCCCTCGACTGCTAATTAACATTAATTCATGGGTTTCATCCACGACTTTTAAAGCCACTACTTCATCTTTCTTAGCATGGGGTTTAAACTTGGTGGCAATAATCCCTTTTCCAGCCCGATTTTGTAAGCGGAATTGAGACACTGGAACCCTTTTTCCATAACCACTAGCGGTTATGACTAAAACCGATAGTCCTAGGGAGTTAACCTCCGCTACTACTTCGGTTTCTGTTTCGTTTTCTTCCTCGGTAATTGCTACCGTTGTGAGCATCAATTCGTCATCGGTTTCAATTTCTTCTCCCTCCGCTTCAGCGAAATTAGAAATAATTGCACTGGGCAAAATATCCATACTGATTAAGGTATCATCCCCTTTCAATTTCATGGATTTAACGCCGCGGGTTGCCCTTCCTAACGGTCGCAATTGTTTATTATTGGCTTTAAAATGAATTGCCATACCGTGACGGGAACCAATGATAATACCATCGTCAACTTTTGCCCGTCTCACCCAGCGTAATTCGTCTCCATCTTCTAAGGAAATAGCAATTAAACCATTAGTTCTAATATTACTAAAGGCGGATAATTGAGTTTTCTTAATAAATCCACCTTTGGTTAACATTACTAAGTATTCATCATCGCTAAATTCGCTAACATGAACAATAGAAGTGATCCGTTCTTCCTTGGGAATGGGTAACATTTGGATGATCGGAACCCCCCTGGCTGTGCGGGATGAAGCCGGGATTTGATAGGCTCTAATACTGTAAACTACACCACGATTACTAAAGAATAAAATCGTGTCATGGTCGCAACAGGTGATAAAGTGTTCAACTCCATCATCCTCTTTCATTTTTGTGCCTTGTTTACCTTTTGTGGCTCGACTTTGGGCAGCAAAAGTATTAACAGGCATTCGTTTCATGTAGCCCTGTTCTGTTAACAGAATTAAGGCTTTTTCATTGGCAATTAAATCGGTATCTTCTAACTCGCCTTCTGTATGTTCAATCACAGTACGACGAGGGGTATTAAACTTTTGTTTGATTTCTAGGGCTTCATCTTCAACGATTACTAAAATTCGTTCTCGTCTAGCTAAAATATCCTCTAAATCAGCAATTTTTATTTGTAATTCTTGGTGTTCTTGGTCAATTTTTTGGGATTCTAAAGCTGTTAGCCGTCGCAATTGCATTTGTAAGATGGCATCGGCTTGTTGTTCAGATAACCCATAGTTAGTAATTAATTCTTGTTTAGCTATGGGAATATCTGCCGCATGACGAATTAAGGCAATAATTGCATCTAAATTGTCTAAGGCAATTAATAATCCCAGTAAAAGATGATCCCGTTCTTGAGCTTTTCTGAGTTCATATTCCGTGCGTTTGCGGATAGTTTGTTCCCGAAAATGCAGGAATACTTCTAAGAAGCGTTTGAGGGTGAGAATCTCAGGACGACCATTAACTAGGGCTAACATATTCGCCCCAAAATTGGTTTGTAGGGGCGTTTGTTTGTAGAGGTTATTGAGGATAACTCTGGGGTAAGCATCCCGTTTGAGTTCAATTACGATCCGCATCCCATCCCGATCGCTTTCATCACGAATATCGGAAATTCCCTCTAATTTCTTATCATTAACCATTTCAGCAATGCGTTCAATCATCGCGGCTTTATTGGTTTGATAAGGTAGTTGGGTGACAATAATTGCTTCTCGATCGGGTCTACCTTTATGTTCGATGGTTTCAATGGTAGCAATCCCGCGCATGGTAATCGAACCCCGACCATCATTATAGGCTTCTTTAATGCCCGATGTGCCTAAAATTTGCGCTCCAGTAGGAAAATCTGGGCCGGGAATATGGCGCATTAATTCGGCAATAGTAATCTCAGGATTATGAATTAATGCCAGTAAACCATCAATTAATTCTCCTAAATTGTGGGGGGGAATATTAGTCGCCATCCCCACAGCAATTCCCGAAGATCCATTTAATAGTAATTGGGGAATTCGTGCGGGTAAAACTAAGGGTTCCTGTTGAGATCCATCGAAGTTATCGCCAAAGGCCACGGTTTCTGAATCAATATCTCGCAGGAGAGAATCACTGGTTAAGGCCTGTAGACGACATTCCGTATACCGCATAGCCGCCGGAGGATCATTATCCACCGATCCAAAGTTGCCATGACCGTTAATTAAAGGCGATCGCATGGAAAAATCCTGTGCCATCCGCACCAAGGCGTCATAAACGGCCACATCTCCATGGGGGTGATATTTACCGAGTACCTCCCCCACCACACGGGCGCATTTACGGAAGGGCCGATCGGGTGTTAAGCCCAGTTCGTTCATCGCGTACAAGATCCTACGGTGAACGGGTTTCAAACCATCCCGTGCATCTGGCAGCGCTCGGCCTACGATTACGCTCATGGCGTATTCTAGGTAGGACTGCTGCATTTCATTTCTGAGATCCGTCGGGACAATTCTCGACTCAGAGGTACTCATACCTTCAAAAACTCCATTACAATTTAAAATTAGTCACATTTAACCGAAAATATTAATAGAAAAAAAATTACTTTCGGTAGGGGTTATAAAATTAGTGACTAATGCTTAAAATTCTACCATAATTTGCCTTCTTTTTGGGGGTAAAATCTGGGATTTAAAATTGCAAAAAACTCTTGACAAATGCTAACAGTTATTTATTCTGATGAATTCCTCAATCATAAGACGGGATTATTCCATCCCGAACGACCAGAAAGGTTAACGGCGATTGTTAATGCTCTAAAATCCTTGTCTTGGAGAGAACAGTTACGATGGCAAAAGCCGACTCCGGTGGCCGATCGCCTGGACTCTTTAATTAAGCTCTTGGAAAAAGTACATACTCCGACCTATATTCAGCAGGTGAAAGCGATCTCGGATCGGGGGGGTGGTTATTTAGATGGGGATACCCCGATGTCGGCGGAAAGTTATGATGTGGCACTTTTGGCGGTGAGTGCTTGGTTGGATGGGGTGGATCGGGTCTTGGATAACGGACGTCCGGCTTTTGTTTTAGCTCGTCCCCCTGGACATCATGCGGAAAAAGATCGAGGGATGGGATTTTGTTTGTTTTCTAATGCGGGGATCGCAGCCTATTACGCCCTGAAAAAACCGGGAATTAATAAGGTAGCTATTTTAGATTGGGACGTCCATCATGGGAACGGAACTCAAGGGTTAGTGGAAGATAATCCTCGGATTGCTTACTGTTCTTTACATCAATCTCCCTGTTATCCGGGGACGGGATATGCGGATGAGCAGGGATCTCATAAAAATGTTCTGAATATTCCTATGTCTCCGGGTAGCACCATTGGGTTATACAAACCTGCCTTTGAAGATTATATTATGCCCTTTTTACGTCAATTTCAGCCGGATTTACTGATTGTGAGTGCCGGGTATGATGCCAACGCGGATGATCCCTTAGCCAGTATTGCCCTACAACCAGAAGATTACGGACTTTTTACCGAATACTGTCTACAACTGACGTCTAAAATTGTCTTTGGACTCGAAGGTGGTTATGATTTGCCCAGTTTATCTCAATCAGTTGTGGCTACCTTAGAAAAATGTTTGTAGGACGGGGAATGGGGGGAAATCTTTCCCCCTCTAGGTTGGACTGTCAAACTTCATCGGCCCATTGACTCAAATCACAACGGTTATCCAGATCAATCACAAATTTACATAGCTTTGAATCACTGAATATTCTGTACAAAAAGTTCACAATGAATATATACAAGCTCACAGACTTTTATCTTTGAGCAAGCCATTCTAAGTAGAGGTGATTTATGATGACATACTGCCCGATCCCCCTGGAGGAGCTTTTTGGTCAAATTATGTTTTCTAGTGTGGTGACTCGTAGCGATCGCCAAAACCTGAGATCCGCCATTTTAGGAGATAGTTTGACTGAAGACGAAAAGGCAATTATTAACCGATTACTTTACAATGTTCGCAGAGGTTGGGTGAAGTTGGTAGATATGTAGTTGATGGTTTTAGAATTAAAACATGATCAGCAACTTTTTTTAAAAAAATTATTTTGGTTTGTGCTTTCTATTCCCAAATTTGTTGAAGTTGATCAATTTTCGATACAATATCAATCGTTAACCGCATATTCAGGATTGATCCTAACCCTTGTTATCCCCATCTCTACTGGTTGCCCATGGTAGCCGCGATCCTCGTCCCCAACAAGCCTTAAATCAATTGGCTAAACATTTAGGGGAACTTCCAGGCTGTTCTTTAGTTGGAACTGCAACTTTAGAATTAGCTCCCCTTCCTCTACATCAACAGATTCAAAATTTTGCCAAGTTAAGTCAATATTGGGGATATTCTCAAGTACAAATTTTACCGTTATTTCTCTCGTCGGGTGTTCATGTTAACACGGATTTACCCGAAGAAATTTCGATCGCTCAAGCACAAATTGGCTCGGAAATTCAACTCAATTTATTACCTTATTTTGGTTCTAAAGTCAACCGTTTAGCCCCTTTGATCTCCACAAAAATGGCAACGGTTGAAATAGATAATTGGATTTTAATTGCCCACGGAAGTCGCCATCTGGAGGGAAATCAACCCATTGAACAATTAGCGGCTCAAATCGGGGCAATTCCTGCCTATTGGTCGGTTACTCCGAATTTAGAAACTCAAATTCAAGTATTGATTGCATCGGGAGTTAACCGAATTGGAATTATTCCTTATTTTATGTTTTCCGGTGGAATAAGCGATGCGATCGCCCAATCAATTAAACAGTTTTCTGAACAATTCCCCACAGTTAAATTTGATTTAATTTCACCTTTAGAAATAGATGAAAATTTAGTTAATTTAATTAGGGATTTATTGCTATAAATACAAACAACAATAACTCAAATTTTACTATCTTTTTAACCTAAAATTCCTACTTTTACCAATTACCCATTACCCGCTTGTAACTTGGGAATTTCAATCACACATTCTGTCCCCAACCCAGTTTCTGAAACGCAGGATAATTGACCTTTATGGGTTTCAACGATAATTTTATAACTGGTAGACATTCCTAAACCTGTTCCTAACCCGACATCTTTAGTTGTAAAAAACGGATCAAAAATTTTCGCTAAAATCTCGGCGGACATCCCAATTCCATTATCAGCAATTCTAATTTGTACGCGCTGGGAATCTGTTAATGAGGTCGTGATCCAAATCATCCCCGGATCGGCAATAATTTCCTTTAATGATCGTTGTTTATTGCGTTGTTCCACGGCGTCAATAGCATTCGCCAATAAATTCATAAAAACTTGATTTAGTTCCCCTGCATAGCATTCAACAGGGGGTAAGTTTCCATATTGTTTAATCACTTGAATAGCTAGATGATGGGGTTGTTCTTTGAGGCGACTTTCCAATAACATTAAGGTACTATCTAAATTTTCATGTAAATCAATATTTTTCAGTTCTGATTCATCTAAACGAGAAAAAATTCTCAAGGATTTAACAATATCTCTAATTCGCTCCGCCCCAGTTTTCATTGAATTCAATAATTGAGGGAGATCTTCTGCAATAAAATCGAGTTCGACATCTTCTAATTTTTCTTCTATTTCTAAGTCAGGATGGGGATAGTGTTTTTGATAGAGTCTAATGACAGAAAATAAATCATCCAGATATTCTTTAGCATAGGTAAGATTTCCAAAAATAAAGCTGACTGGGTTATTGATTTCGTGGGCAATTCCAGCAACCATTTGTCCTAAACTTGACATTTTTTCGGAATGGACTAACTGGATTTGAGCTTGTTGCAATTTAGAAACTGTTTGTTCTAATTCTTGAGTTTTTGCTGTGGCTATTATAGCAGATTCTTGAGATTTTGTATAGAGTTTTGATTGATTAATTGCAATTTCTAACTGATTGATAATAAAGCGTAAAAGTTCAACTTCCTGGGGTTTCCATGGTCGAGGCTCCTGACAATGGGCTAAGACTAAAACCCAAATATCACCGGATTGAAGTTTTATCGGCAAAATCAAAACGGATTCTAATTCTAAAACCATTAAAAAATTCCGCACCGATGGAATTTCATAGGTAATTACCTGATCAATTTGGATAATTTTTTCTTGTAAAATAATTTCACTAATGGGGTGGAGGGCATTCCCTGGATATAGTTCAGAAATACTGATTAAATTAGGGGCTTTAGATTCCTTGAGCATTTCCCATTCTGGAGGATTTAATTCTAAGTTATATCCGACACAATAACAGCGATCAACTCCTAATAATTGACGAATTTCTTCTACCGTTGTCTCTAAAATGGTATTCCAATCTAGGGAATTTCTAATCAAATTACCGATGCAGTTTTGCATCTTTTCTCGTTCGGCTAATTCCCGCAATTGTTGTTCTGAATTTTGCCAAGCTGCTTCGGTTTGTTTGCGATCGCTAATATCTAAAAGTAAACCATCCCAAACAATTGATCCATCCGGTTGTTTACCTAAACTTCCTCCGGCTTGAATCCATTTGATTTTGCCCGAAGGAGTAATTAAACGGTATTGATGTTGCCAAGGTTTTCCCGTATCTACAGCTTGAGCCATGGAATCGACAAAGCTATTCAGATCATCAGGATGAATTAGTTTCCACAAGAAATCAGCATTTTTTAAAATCACTTCGTGTCTAATTTCTGTTAATTCTAAACATTTGGGGCTTAAATAGGTAAAACAGCCCCGTCCTTGATGATTATATTGATGATATTGATAGGTAACACCAGGGACATTTTCTGCTAATTGTTGGAAGCGGATTTGTGAATTTTGCAACGCTATTTCTGCATTTTTTCTGGCGGTGATATCCAGAGAAGTCCCAATAATTCTATAGATTTTCCCACTGGAATCTGAAATAGGATTGAGGGTGGTTAAAGAAAAGGTTTGTTTATCCTCAAACCAAATTTCTTCTTCATATTGAATTAAGGTTTTTGCCTGAACACAATCTCGATAATGTTGGAGCATTTTTTCCCCTTCCACTAAACCAAAAATTTCTGTAAAGGTTCTTCCATAAACTTGGGTAGATTTTTGTCCTGTGATTTGTTCGGTTTTAGGATTCCAACCCAAACATCGAAAGTTCTTTTCATTAAAAACCGCAATAATAAAAATAACCTGTTCTACGCCGTTATAAATATTTCTTAAAAATTCTTCTTTTTCTTCTAAAACTGCTTCTATTTTTTCCGGTTCTATTGAGTCATCTGAGGAGTCAAATCGGCTTAAAACTTGTTCAATTTTATTGGTTGTAATCCTTTCAATCTCGCAGGTTTCAGGGTGACAGCGACAAGAATTATCGAGGGTTTGGGGTGGAATTTCTAAAATTAATCCATCCCAAACTAGATCGCCATTGGGTTGAGGACAAGGTTGGGCGATCGCAGATAAATATTTGATTTTTTCCGATGGAGTTTGATATTGCCATTGCCGTTGCCAAGGAATTAATTTTTGAGCGCAGGTTACAAGGGATTGAGTAAAAACCTGTTGATCCCGATCATTCATCAATCCCCACATTAAAGCGGCATTATGCTGAATTTCATCGGGTTCTCGCTCGTAAATTCTTCGGCAACTAGAACTAATATATACATACTCTTGAGAACCATCATGGTGTAGCAGCAATTGATAAATTACCCCCGGCAAATTATCGGCGATCTGATGCAGATCTACTTGATACTGCTCACCCTGTGGAATTGTACTGGTCATGTTAAAGGTACATCCGAAAACCTAAAGAAATTATATCGTTTCCTAGGATTTTTTGAATCTCCAATGTCAAAGGATATGGTCTATATTTTACCCAAATCCATTATAATTCAGACATTAGACTAACTGTCTGATTCAGAATTTTTGCAATCGTATGCAGTAGTTTTTCTTTAGAGAAAGGCTTGGTCAAATATGCCGTCGCCCCGGATAATCGACCCTCTACCTGATCCTGAGCCCCATTCCGGGATGTGAGCATCACAATCGGGAGGTGGCTGAAATTGGGCAATCCTCGCAAAACTCGACACAGTTCTAAACCATCCATACAGTTCTAAACCATCCATTCCGGGCATAGAGATATCCAAAAGCATTAAGTCAATGGACTGCTGATGGAGTACCGTTAAAGCCTCGGTGGTATTGTTTGCAAAAACTAGCTGATAGTGTTTTTCCAACATCCGTTTCACCAGTTTTTGCACAGGAATGCTATCATCAACAGCGAGAACTGTACTCTGAGATTTTACAGATGTATACATATTGACTGCTCCATTTTATTCTCTAAGTCATTAACATTAGGCATATTTTAGAATGGATTGTTTTGGTGGCATTGATTCATCACATAAATTGATTATACCCTACCTAAAACCAATTTTTTCCTGTGTTATGATCATTTTGTTAAACTATATAAATCTTCATAATACACAATGGAAATTAACGATTGATTGTCCCCTGAAGATAAACTTAGTCATTTTTTTAGGATATAATGACAATTACCCCTATTTTAATTTAAAGGCGGAGGTTATAAATCTGTGTCAAGCCTAGATTACCAAGCAAAAAGAGCCTATCAACGAGGAGTTAAATGGCTAATTATTGCGACTCTATTTACTGGGGTCAGTTTAGTGGGTGTGGCTTTGTATTATAAACTACAAAAAAACGAGGCAGAAGCGGTTGCCGCTGGGTTACAGAAAGTCGAATTAGGAACGATTGAAAATAAAATTAGTGAAGGGGGAAGCGTTGAATTAGGTGGCCAAAGAACGATTAAATCCCCTACTGATAGTGCGGTGGAGAAGATTTTTGTTAAGGTAGGTGATCCAATTATTCGGGGGCAAAATTTAATTCTGTTGAGGTCTACCGCAGGGGAAAATTCCTTACTACAAAAACAATTAGAGATTCAGAAGCAAGAACTTGCAATAGAACGAAATCGCCAAAAAGTAGAAGAAGCACAAAATAAATTAAAAATTGCTAAAATTACCTATAAAAATGGTTTAGAAAAGTATCAACAGCAAGTTAAATCCAAACAAATCAGTCAAAGGATTGAAATTCAAAAGAATCAAGCTCAATTGGAACGTCAACAACAGAAAGTTATTGAAGCGCAAGAAGATTTAACCGTCGCAGAAGCGGAGTTAAATAAATCAAATAATCTCTTGGAAAAAGGGTTCATTTCACAAACGGACTTAGATCCAAAGAAAGCAGATATTCGGACAAAAGAAGCAAATTTAAAAAATGAACAATTAACCTTAAAAAATAATATTCTTGACTTAGAAAACAGTAAAAATAAATTTGACCCAACCTCAGATCCCACCAATGATATCTTAACTGCTAAAAACGAACTCCTAACTGCTCAGTCTGAACTTCAACAAAGTTTAAGTGAATTCCAGAAACTTAAAGTAGGATATAAGGAACAAAAATCACAGTTAAAGAATAATCTAGTAACTTCACCCTTAGAAGGAGTTGTGCTAAATATTAATGTGAAACCGGGGGATGGTATCAAGCTAGGAGATGATTTAATTACCATAGGAGATCCCGATCAAGAATTAGTTCAACTTCAGTTATCTACCCTGAATGCTGCTCAAGTTAAACCCAATCAATCCGCACGAATTACAATTATCGGCCCTAATTCTAAACCCTTTCAAGGACGAGTAGAATGGGTGAATTTACAAGCAACCCCCGAAAAGAGTCAATCTGGTAGTTCATCGGGTCAACCAACCGTTCCTGCTACGGTAAGATTAGATCAACCAACCCGGGTATTAATTCCAGGGGGTCAGGTGAGTGTTGAGATTATTTTAGAACAACAAAAAGACGTGATTGCGATTAATACAGAATTAATTCAATCCGAAGGAAAATCATCTTTTGTCTGGAAATTAGACGCAAATAATCAAGTTCAAAAACAACCCGTCACCCTGGGATTAAAAGATTTAACTAAAGTTGAAATTAAATCCGGTTTAAAAGTGGGTGATACCTTAGTAATTCCTCCAACTGATATCCCCTTAAAACCGGGAATGGTAATTATTGAGGAAGAAAAAGATAAAAATTCGGATTCAGAAAGCTGATGGGGCTGTAAAATGCTATGATCAAAGATTAGATTTATCCTTAATATTTTTAACCGATGGTAAACCTGTGGAATCAATTACAAAATCTGCATCCATTTTCCCGAAAATTTCTGACTAAATGGATAGGTTTATTTTGCTTATTTTGTCTAATTCTTGTTAGTTGTAGTTCCCAGCAAAGGATTAGTTCTTCCTCTCCATCCTCATCGGATAATGGACGAATTACTATTGGAACAACCTTAAAACTCCGCACCCTTGATCCGGCCGATGCCTATGAAGTTATTTCAGGAAATATCCTGTATAATTTAGGCGATCGCCTCTATGATTATGAAATAGGAACCAATCAACTTATCCCTAAATTAGCCACCGCTTTACCCACCCTGAGTTCCGATGGATTAACCTATACTATTCCGATCAGAAAAGGCGTTTTGTTTCATGATCAAACCCCTTTTGATGCCGCCGCGATGGAATTTTCTATTAAACGATTTATTCAAAATGCTGGGTCTCCCTCCTCATTATTAGCAGATACAATTGATACTGTTCAAGCAACAGGAGACTATGAATTAACAATTAAACTAAAAAAACCCTTTGCCGCCTTTCCTTCCCTATTAGCTTTTTCAGGAATTACGGCGGTTTCTCCCCAATTTTATGAAATTGGAGAAGGGAAATTTAAACCCAATGAATTTGTCGGAACCGGGCCTTATAAATTAAAATCTTTAGGGATAGATGTAATTCGCTTAGATGCTTTTGACCAATATTGGGGCGAAAAACCTGCTAATACAGGTATTGATATTCAACGTTTTTCTAGTTCCTCTAATTTATTTAATGCCTTTAGAAGTAGTGCGGTTGATATTGCCTATTTATCCTTAAATCCCGATCAAATTTCGAGTTTACAAAAAGGAGCCGAAGCAGGGAATTGGCAAATGATTTCTGCTAATGGAAATACGATTAATTATCTCCTAATTAATGTTAAATCCGAACCCTTAAATCGGATAGAAGTTAGACAAGCTCTAGCCGCTTTAATCAATCGTTCTATTATTAATGAACGGGTATTACAAAATCAAGGAGAAAAATTATTTAGTTTAATTCCTACTACCTTTAGCGATTATAAACCCACCTTTTATTTAAAGTACGGTGATGGTAATATTGAAAAAGCCAAACAACTTTTAACCCAAGCTGGATATACGCCAGAAAATCCGGCCATCGTTGAGCTTTGGTATGCGTCTAATTCCTCTAATAAAGGGTTTTTAGGATTAACCTTAAAAGCCTTAGCAGATAGGGATTTAGGCGGGTTACTAAAATTACAACTCAATAGTGTAGAATCGACTACAGCCTTTAAATATTTAGAGGAGGGAATTTATCCGACTTTTATCTTAGATTGGTATGCGGATTTTCTCGATGCTGATAACTATATTCAACCCTTTTTAGAATGTAGTCAAGGTTCAGTTGAAACTGGATGTGTCAAGGGTTCCAGTCAATATCAGGGTTCTTTCTATTATAGCGATCGCATGAACCAATTAATTGCCCAACAGCGACAAGAACAAAACCCAGAAACTCGCAAATTAATCTTTCAGGAAATTCAAGAACTTCTCGCCGAAGATGTGCCTTATATTCCCCTTTGGCAAGATAAAACCTATGTTTTTGCTAAAAACGGAATTGACAATATTCGGTTACAATTAACTCAACAGTTACCCTTTTGGACAATTAAAAAATAAACTGACCCTATGAAAAAATTACTCCTATCCCTATCCGTTGCTAGTCTATCCATTCTGTCTATGATTAACCCTTCTATGGCTTCTGATGCTCTCAGTGGAACCTCTTGGAAATTAATATCCTGGGGCAATGAAAAATCCACCCAAACGCCCCTAGATGAAACGGAAATCACCCTACAATTTGAAAATAATCAAATTAGTGGTTCATCGAGTTGTAACCGTTACTTTGCATCCTACACCCTTGAGGATGAACAATTAAAATTTGGTGTAGCCGGGAGAACTCAAATGGCCTGTCCAGAAGAAATTATGAAGCAAGAAGATCAATTTCTCTCAGCTTTAGAAAAAACTCAAACTTTTCAGATTAATTCTGAAGGTAAACTACAAATTAACTATAAAACAAATCAAGGATCTGGGGTAATGATATTTACCCCAAATCAACCCAAATAACCCGTAGTGAGTCCTTCAGGACTCAAATATAGAGAGTCCTGAAGGACTCACTACTTTTTAGGATTGAGGGAAAATCAGGTATTAGAAATTTCACCAATCTGTGCAAGCATTTTATAGGTCGAGTCACCAAAGTTTTTAATTTTGTCTCTACCTGATTTAGTTGATTTTTTAAGGTTTTTCCAAGTTAATCCACCTTCAACTTTTTTCCAATGATCAATTGCGTTTAATGCAGCTTCAATATAAAGATCTTTGACTCCAACGTTTTCAAGTTTTTGTCGAATTTCTTGAGGATTAGCATTTTGTAGGTTGAGTTTTTTAGTTGGGGGAGGTGGAGGAGTGGGAGTGGGAGGTGGTGGAGGTATAATGATAATAATCTGTTCAACTAACTGAGTCAAATTATCAAGATTAGCCGTTAAATTATTAACAGTAGTTTTAAGCTGTTGTAATCGGTTGTTAATTTGTGTATTTTCAGAAGATATCATTTGAGATAAGGTTTGAAATTCTGGAGTTATAGGTTGAATAGAATCACCACCAAACAATTTTTCCATTTCAGTTTTCATGGTAATTGCTTGTTCATCTGTCAAATCAAAAACCCAAACCCAAAGACGTTCAATTTCTAATTCTTCAGCGACGATACACCAATCTGCACCATAAACAATTTCATATTCTTTTTTATCATCATAAGCTTTAGTTCGTCGTACAACTAAAGACCCTAAATTACTTTGATGTTCCTTGAGTGTTTGTGCTAAAATTTCTCGTCTTTCTGGTAAAATTTCTATCGTTTCTGCATTCGGTATAGCAATTTGAAACGTATGAATTTGACCATGAATAATAGGTTGAATTCCTAAATAAGAACCAATTTGAATCTGACGCTCTGATAAACTCATCGATTTTAATTCCCTGTTTTAGAAATAGAAACTTTAACTAAGTGTTGAGCTAAGTCCAAATAACGTTCACAGGCTTTTTGGGCGGCTTCCTTTTCTGGAAAGGTCAATTGATCATCAAATTCCGAGGAAAAAATTGGATATCCTTTATCGGGACAGTTAGAAACAATATTCAGTCGAGGAACCCAAGTATGTTCTGGGAATAAATCAATATTATCCTGTTCTCCGATTTTATCTAATATCTCAAAAATTTGATTTCCCATCGAAAGATTAAAACTAGAAGAACGTTGATCATACATACTGACAACAATTCCTAAAATTGGTAAAGGTTCTTCTTTATATTCCCCAATTTTACGAGCTTTTTCAATCACATATTCTAAGGCTCTGACGGGATAAGCAGATAGTTGTGTGGGGATTAAAATGCCTGAAGAAGCCATCAAGGAAATCGCATTCACTTTACTAAAAGACGGAGGCGGATCAATTAAAACAAAATCATAATGATGATTTTTAAGCTTCTTAGCTAAAACTCTATCAATATCAACAGTGCTCAATAAATCCGGTTCCTTATAACTTAATCGAATATGGGACGGAACTAAATGTAACTTCAGATTTCCCCATTGTTTTTCAATCACTATATCTTCTAGTTTAACTCTTGGATCAATTAATAAATGGGTAATATCTTTTTTCCCTTGATTTTCAATATCCTCTAACGGATCAATTCCTAAACCCATTGTTAAGTTAGCTTGAGCATCTATATCAATCAAAAGCACGTTATAACCTAAATGATTTAAGGCGGCTCCTAAATTAATCGTCATCGTGGTTTTCCCCACTCCACCTTTATTATTAAACACCGTAATGATCATCGATTTATTCTCCTGATTAGAATTAGCAATAAATTTTGATTCTGGCTGCTCCGAATTTTTTCCTGATGATTTAGGAGGTTCGGAATTAGGCTTTTTACTCCGATTAAATAATCCTAACATAGTTGGATTTTGGAATGAATTGGCAATCGCCCTTAAAAACCGAGCATGAACTTTTTGTTGACTTCTTTGTAACGCTTGACTAAATTTTAATCCTATTTTTTTACCCAATAATTTATGTACAAGTTCAAAGTCTTGAATCAGTTGGGATTGAGAATAGGTTAAAATTGTCTGGATATCCCCACTATAATTATAGAGAATTCTAAACTCATAGCCATTGGTTAATAACCCCAAAATAGCTCCCGACTTTCTCATATAATCATGAATCTGCCAACTCGAATAAAAAATTTTTTTCTGAGGTGCTTTAACTTCAATGATTAAATAGGGGGGATGAGGTGCAACTGCTTCATGAGGATGAACACAAAAATCAACTCTAACTTTACGAATAACGGCTTGTTCCCGCCAGTCCTGAGCATTATACCCTAAACTTTCCAATAGAGGGATAATAATATTTTGCTCAATATCCGATTCACTACTGGCGGGTGTAATTGATGTAAACCCTTGAGAAAGCGTTGAATTTGTTAATAGCATGAAGTGAACAGATGCACTTTTGTCTTATTATATCTGCCTAATCAGCAAATAACATCAGTGTAATTACTTATTTTCTGTAATTTTATTTGACTTAAAAACAAGAACAAAATACGGATGAATTAATTTAAAACTGTAGTGAGTCCTTCAGGACTCAAATATAGAGAGTCCTAAAGGACTTACTACTAAAAAGTAGTGAGTCCTTCAGGACTCAAATATAGAGAGTCCTGAAGGACTCACTACTAAATCTAATTACTGCTTGTATTCCTTGAAAGAAACATAAGCATTTTCAGGATCATATAAATGACACTGATCTACGATATGAGTCATTAAAGACCAGGAAAAATCACATTCAGGATACAGATATTCACCCCAATTGTCTTGAATAATTTTATAGGCTTTCCGTAAATTATAGGAAGGAATAGCCGTAGAAATATGGTGAGGAATGTGAACATTAATATCGTGACAAAAAAACTCAACCCAAGCGGGGTAATTGCAGTGAACTGTTCCCGATAATTGGGCTAGGGCTTCATTCCAATCTTCAGGTTCTTGAAACTGAATATCGGGGGCAGTGTGGTGAACAATTGTGAAGGTACTCATCCAGAAATGGTACACTAACCAAGGCATTAACCAGAATTTGACAAAGCCCCAAATTCCGAGAGTAAAAATCATCGTAGGAAATGCGATCGCCGCACATCCAATCACAAATAAAGCAGAAAATTTAACCTGTTCCTGTCCTTTTCCTTCATACTTGCGCCAATCAAAGTTAACAATTGCCCAATGCAAAATTGAACCTAACCACCACAGTCTAGCTCGGGTTAATTTATAAGCAATTTTTACGATTTTAGGGGACGCTTCATAATTTTCAATTTTCCAGGGTTCCCAAGCATTATCTTCAGTCAGTTTATTAGTATGTTTGTGATGATGATTATGTCCTAAACGCCAACCATGGAAGGGATAAATTAAAGGAAGAAATGCCAGATGACCGACTAAATCATTCACCCAACGACGGTTAGAAAAAGAACGATGTCCACAGTCATGACCAATGACGAAAAACCCCGTTAATGCTGTCCCTGTAAAAACCCAAGCTAAGGGTAAAAAAAACCAGGGAGAGTAAGCAACCGCAAAATAGCCCGCAACAACCAGAAGAACATTAATAAAAACCGTCAACCAAGCTTTTTTCTGATCTTTAAGAAAAACTTCACTAGGGAGACTTTTGATAATGTCCTTTAAACGTAAATCCGATGGAAAACTAGCAGAAGAAGATGCTAGGGTTTGAGGTTGAACAGAGGATAATGTCATAGAATCTTTTAAACTTTTAAATCCCTCAGCACTGGGGGCCAGGGTAATACTAAGGTTACGTGGTTTTATCTTCCCAATTTTTGGGTAGTCTGATCAATTACCTAATTTGACAACAAAAATTTCACCTGCATGGGAAAAACAGGCACTTTCCGTTGATCCATTTAACTCCAACTCCGATATTAACCCTCCTCTAAATAGAGTCAATCAAAAACTAGGGTGTTTAGCTGTTTTTGCTAAACCCAGCTAGTAATGATCGGGGGAGTTGAACTTAGAGGATAACTCAATTTACGGGTGAGGCTGTTTCTTGGCGCTGTTGCTTGATGGTTTGCAATTCCAGAAGCAAGGTTTCAACTTCAGCGTGCAAATGTAGAAACTTCACTTGCTGATCGGCGTTGTACAGATTTTTCATCGTATCAATCGTCAGCGGCTTAGACATAACAGAACCGGAAGTCCGACTTAAAGGGGCATCTAAGGTTTGAGTCCCAGATACGGTGGATGAACGAGTGGGCATCAGCAGTTGATTTGACATCTAAAAATATTAGCTCAACAAATCTTAACTATATTTTACCCTCAAGGTCTACTCCCATTGAAAAAAACATCAAAATTGATTAGTTTTTTCACGGAATGTAAACGAGAAGGTAAACTAAATTAAGGAATACACCCAACGGCTGATCCTGTCAACTAATACAGTTTACGGATTTAAACCGTTGAATGGGTTCTTTGGTATCATGAATCTGTTAATTTGTCAATCCTTAGCCGGATTATTTTTCGTTTATTATTAATGACTACCGAGATGACGTTGACTTTGCCTACAACCCAGTCCTCATTAAAGTGCTGGCCCGGTCTGATTGAAGCCTACCGCAACTATTTACCTGTTTCTGAATCGACACCCGTTATCACCCTACAAGAAGGCAACACGCCCCTGATTCCGGCCCCAACCATTGCCGAAATAATTGGCAAACAGGTGCAGGTCTATCTGAAATATGACGGACTCAACCCCACAGGCAGTTTCAAAGACCGCGGCATGACCATGGCGATTTCTAAAGCCAAAGAGGAAGGCAGCAAAGCCGTTATCTGTGCCAGTACCGGAAATACTTCGGCGGCCGCAGCAGCCTATGCCCGTCGAGCCGGAATGAAGGCTTTTGTCTTGATTCCCGATGGTTATGTGGCCTTGGGGAAACTAGCCCAAGCCTTATTATATGGGGCGGAGGTCTTAGCAATTAAGGGCAATTTTGACAAGGCCCTTAATATTGTGCGGGAGATGGCCGAACATTATCCGATTACTTTAGTTAATTCGGTCAATCCCTATCGTTTGGAAGGTCAAAAAACGGCCGCCTTTGAGGTGGTGGATGCCCTGGGAGATGCCCCTGATTGGTTATGTATTCCCGTGGGAAATGCCGGGAATATTAGCGCCTATTGGATGGGATTTTGTCAATATCATGCCGTTGGTAAATGTTCCCGTTTACCCCAAATGATGGGATTTCAAGCCGCCGGAGCCGCACCATTAGTTTTTGGCTATCCGGTGGAAAACCCCGAAACCTTAGCAACGGCCATTCGGATTGGAAATCCGGCCAGTTGGGACTTTGCGGTGGCTGCTAAAGATGCCAGTAAGGGTAGTTTTAACGCCGTCACCGATGCCGAAATTCTCGACGCCTATAGGTTATTAGCTTCTGGGGAAGGGATTTTTTGTGAACCTGCTAGTGCCGCGTCCGTTGCCGGATTATTGAAAGTTAAAGATCAGGTTCCAGAAGGAATTAAAATTGTTTGTGTGTTAACTGGAAATGGGTTAAAAGATCCCGATACGGCTATTACCCACAGCAACAATAAATTCAAAGCCGGAATTGCACCAGAAATGGAAGCTGTTGCAACAGTAATGGGATTTTAATTTGTTAGTAGAGGCGTTGAGTATAGCGTCTCTATTGAATTATTTACAGTTAAGTTTGATGAACCAATTCAAGGATTTTGTGTTTAATTGGGTTCAATTTCTGTTCTACCCAGTCTGGTACTTGATCTTGTTGTAAAACATCTGCATCGGATAGATTACAGAAGATTGATTAACTCTTTTTGCCTCTTAACTAAGTATTCCACCATCGTAACTCGTTCTTCCATTGTAAGCCCCCATTCGTTAGGAGGTGCTGCAACAGCCTGAATAATCTGATCTTCAGAAACTTGATCGAGTTGCTCTAAAGCGTTTATGATTTCTGGGGACTCGCGGCTGAAAGAACAGAGTATTCACAAATTAACCTTAAAGAGTCAGGTCATCTCTACTAAATTAGTACATAATAAGCTATTATTTAATCCTGAAAATAAGATGAATAAATTTTATCTAAATCAGAAGCTATCAAATATTATCAATGGTTAAAATAAAATATTGAGAATTTCCATAATTTTAAAAAAAATGATACAATAGCAAGGCTTAGACAGTGCGATCGCTAACTCTAGCTGAATTTGAAACAGGATAGATGAGATCCAAAGAATAGGGTAACACTTCCTTTACACGGAAGGGTCACGGGCGAAAAGCTCGATAGAGCCTAAGATTTAGTTTATGAAATTTAATGGGCGATACGGGATTTGAACCCATGACCCCTTCCGTGTGAAGGAAGTGCGCTACCACTGTGCTAATCGCCCGCACAATTGATTAATATAACACAGCTTTTTACTGTTTGTCAACCCCAATATCTCTCCGTTGAGTTTGAGAATAAGGCAAGTTATTCTGTTGTCTGGATTTTCAAGGGTTGAGAATTGTTAGCTAGAATAGATGAATAAGGACTCTGGTGGATAACCTCTGATAATTCTACTGCGCCAAATCGCTTCTTATAGTTTAGCCAGGTCTGCCAGCCAATCAATTCAGGTGGTAGTTGTCGGGGCGGTCTTTCGTCCGGGGGCTTATTCCTTAACTTCAGAAGCAAGTGGAACCGATACTACCAGTAGCAGTTCTGGAAACACAGCAACAGCAGCAGTCAGAATCAATTTACCCACGGTTACCCGGGCGTTACAAACGGCGGGAGGGATTACCAATATAGCCGATATTCGCCATATTAAAATGTTACAACCTATTTAGGATTGCTATAGGTCAAAGAAATAGTGATTGATGAACAGTAATCATTAATCAGAATATTGACCTTTGCGTCCAGGTTTATTTACATCCCGGGCATTTCTGAGTGTCCACCTAATACCGCAGGACTCAACATTGCTCTATATTTTTATAACTAATATTAATTCGACTTACGATTATTTGTATTTATCATTTTAAAAAGAAAGAACATTTGTTTCTATCGTTTAATCGGGGTAAATTAGAAGTTATAGGGGGAACCCAAATTGAAACAAATATTTACAGGTGAAATATTCAACAGATTAAGGAGAGATAAAAATGAATGAGATTTTTACTGCTATTTTTACTGGTATTACAGCTTTTACTGCTACAAATTTGGATGATTTAGTTATCCTCACCCTGTTGTTTTCTCAAGTTAATGCCACCTTTCGTCGTCACCATATTGTTATCGGTCAGTATCTCGGTTTTTGTACTTTGATTCTTGCTAGTTTGGTGGGTTTTTTTGGGGGCTTAATATTACCCGCCGAATGGATTGGACTTTTAGGTTTAGTTCCCATTACCATTGGACTTAATCGGTTACTCAATCCTGATGATGATAATGATTCATCTTCTGAGCCGGAATTGGATACTAAAATTTCCCCCGCTTCTGGTTTAGCTAGTTTAATTTCTCCTCCGGCTTATAGTGTAGCAGCGATTACGATTGCCAATGGTAGCGACAATATCAGTATCTATATGCCCTTATTTGCTTCTACGGGTATCTCTAGTTTACTGATTATTATTTCAGTCTTTTTGCTACTGGTTGGAGTTTGGTGTTATATGACCTATAAATTAACTTGTCAACGGGATATTTCCAATTTACTCGCCCGTTATGGGAATCATTTTGTGCCCTTTGTATTAATTGGTTTAGGTGTATTTATTATCCTTGATAGTGCTTCTTTGAGTCCCGTTGCTTTAATCACTAGCTGTTTGTGTTTAATGGGATTAATCAAAATTATTCAAGCCTCACAATTCAAAAAAGTTCCGGCGGAAATTTTTAAGCTAGGTTCTAAGCAAGTACAAATTAAGTTTTGTAGGAATAATAATGAATTTGTCAATCGCTGGGTGAACCGAAATCGACTGGAAATGATTCCTTCTATTCCTAGTCCCGACCCAGAAATTTAATCAATTAAATTTATTAAAATGACAATATTGACTAACAGTTAAGTTCAGGGAATCAATTAAAACTAATTTATTCCCTGGGCTTGAATAGCGGTAATCGCAACGGTATTCACAATATCGGTAATCGTACAGCCCCGACTTAAATCATTAACGGGTTTATTTAAACCTTGTAAAACCGGGCCAATGGCAACAGCATTCGCAGACCGTTGTACGGCTTTATAAGTATTATTTCCGGTGTTTAAATCGGGGAAAATAAATACCGTTGCGTGTCCAGCCACTTCGCTTCCTGGTAGTTTAGTTTGAGCTACCCCTTCATCAACGGCCGCATCGTATTGGATGGGGCCTTCTATTTTTAAATCGGGGCGTAATTGACGGGCAATTAATGTGGCTTCTCGAACTTTATCCACATCTTTACCTTGTCCTGATTCTCCGGTAGAATAGGATAACATTGCTACTAAAGGTTCAACTCCAAATTGTTGAGCAGTTAAGGCCGAACTAATGGCAATATCGGCTAATTGTTGGGGGTTAGGATTAGGATTTACCGCACAATCTCCATAGACTAAAACCTGGTCTTCTAAACACATAAAAAACACACTGGAAACAATTGAACATCCCGGTGGAGTTTTAATAAATTCTAAGGCGGGACGAATAGTATGTCCAGTGGTATGAATAGCCCCAGAAACCATGCCATCAGCCATGCCTTTATGAACCATCATCGTGCCAAAATAACTTAAATCGTGCATCACATCTAAGGCACAATCTTCCGTAATTCCCTTATGTTTTCGCAGTTGATAATAGGTTTGAGCATAGTCTTCATGCCAGGGGGAGGTCATGGGATTAACAATATTTACCCCTTCTAATTTTATGCCTAGTGAAGTTGCTTTTTCGCGAATTTCTTCGGGATTTCCTAATAAAGTAATATCGACAATTCCCCGTCTTAATAGAATTTCAGTGGCTTTTAAAATTCGTTCTTCTGTGCCTTCGGGTAAGACAATATGTTGACGTTGTTTTTTCGCCCGGGCGACCAGTTCGTACTCGAACATAATCGGAGTAATATGGGAAGAACGGGATAGAGAAATCCGTTTTTCAATTTTAGAGCTATCAATATGGTTTTCAAAAAGTCCTAAAGCAGAAGCAATTTTTCGTTCATTGTCGGGGGTAATTTTTGAGTGAATATTATTAATGATGGTTGCAGTATTATAGGTATCTGTTTCTACCGTAAACATCGGCACTGTCCATTTTTTAAATCCTTGAATCAGTTTTTGCAGGGAAGGAGGCAATTCAAACCCCCCAGTTAAAATAATTCCGGCAATATTGGGGTAAGTTTCTGAAAAAGCCGACGCTAAACAAGCTAAAATAATATCAGCCCGATCTCCAGGGGTAACAATTAAACAGCCTTCTCGAATATGATAAAGAAAATTAGGAACGTGCATCGCCGCCACCTTAAACGATAACACTTCCTGTTTTAATTGTTCAGGATCGCCATGGACAAATTTAGCGTCAAGGGCAGTAATAATTTCCCCAACAGTAGGTTTAGAAAGAGCTTCTATTTCAGGTAAAATAAATACCGGATCATCATAACACCAAATCTGTTCTAATTCCTGGGTAACGGATTGAAATTGTTCTGAAGAAATCCGATTAACCATTGTTGCTACCAGAGTTAAATCTTTTTCTATAAAAGCTTTTCGTTCACTTTTAACACTACTAATCACATCTTCTTGGCTTTTTCCCTGTCCATTCGCTACCAATAAAATCGGTGCGTCTAATTGATTAGCAATTTCCGCATTAAAGTTAAATTCAAAAGCAGAAATAATATCAGTAAAATCCGTGCCTTCACAGACAATAAAATCACATTTTTCTTCTAAAGCCTTATATTTCTCAATAATCCGTTTCAGGATTTCTTCAAACTGTCCCTCCGCAATTAAAGCCCTGGTTTCTTCATGGGTAACGCCATAATAATCTTGATAGGGAAACTCTAAATGATAGCGACTGCGAATTAGCTCAATATCATTATCCGGCTTAATTCCCGCCTGAATAATTGGACGGAAAAATCCTAATTTTCGGATGCGTTTCGAGAGTAATTCCATAATTCCTAACAGAATTAAGGATTTACCGCTATCGGGTTCAATGCTAGTAATATATAGGTTGCTAATCATAACTTAAAAAGGATATACAGATTCTTGGAGTTATTGTAGGCTGATTTTCGGGTTAAAGGGTTGTAATCCCAGTAATTTCAATCTTTTTTTAAGATTGTTACATTTATTAACAAATTAGGGACATCCAAAACCCACCCGAATGAGATAATCAATAATTGGTCTTTACTAAAAATATTTTTACCCCGTTTCTTATGTCTTCAGAATCTCATAAAAATGCCCTAAATCTGGTTCAACGTCCCCGTCGTCTGCGTCGCACCGATGCCCTACGGCGGATGGTTACGGAAACAAGGCTTACTGTCAATGACTTAATTTATCCTCTGTTTATCATGGAGGGAGAAAATCAAAAGGTTGAGGTTTCTTCCATGCCCGGAAGTTACCGCTATACCTTAGATTTACTATTAAAAGAAGTCAATGAAGCTTGGGAATTAGGCATCCCCGCCATCGCCTTATTTCCCCTAGTGGCCGAAGAAAAAAAAGATAACGCCGGAACTGAAAGTTATAATCCAGATGGTTTAATTCAGCGCACTGTCAGGGCAATTAAACAGGCGATTCCTGATATTATGATCATCACGGATATTGCCCTTGATCCTTTTTCCAGTAAGGGTCATGATGGTATCGTCAGCGAGGAGGGCGAAATTCTCAATGATGAAACCGTGGAAGTTTTAGTTAAACAGGCGATTTCCCATGCCCAGGCCGGGGCCGATATCGTTGCACCTTCGGATATGATGGATGGTCGGATTGGGGCGATTCGTCAAGGGCTAGATGAAGCGGGATATACTCAAGTAGCGATTTTAGCCTATACCGCTAAGTATGCCTCGGCATATTATGGCCCCTTTCGGGATGCCTTGGATTCGGCCCCGAAATTTGGCGATAAGAAAACCTATCAAATGAATCCGGCTAACTCCAGAGAAGCCTTGACAGAATTGGCTTTAGATGAAGCCGAAGGCGCCGATATTGTCATGGTTAAACCCGCCTTAGCCTATTTAGATATTATTCATCTGTTGCGTTCGGCAACGGATTTACCTGTGGCGGCCTATAACGTCAGTGGGGAATATGCGATGATTAAGGCGGCTGGAAAAATGGGTTGGATTGATGAGAAAAAGGTCATGTTAGAAACCCTCACCAGTATTAAACGGGCTGGGGCTGATTTAATTCTCACTTATTTCGCTAAGGAAGTTGCCCTAATTTTGCGTCCTTGACACTCCCACGGGTGAACCGCGTGGGATTCTCCTGTCTAGCCCCGATTGCTCGGTATTCATGGAGTTGCCCCCTACTGTTTCCAGAATTGCTTCACAGCAATATTAGAGGAGAGTACGAGACTCTGAGGAATGCCAAGTACCTCGTCCCAATTGACGGCTACGACTATTACAGTCTTTGGCTCTGCCAAGATTTTTCGGAGCTTTCTGTAGTCAACAGGGATAATCACAGTGGTTGCCTTTTTCTCGCCATTGACAACTTGTTTTTAAGGAGGTCAGAACATCTGACCAGATAAGCGAGGAACATCCTTGCTATACTCTGATAATAGAGTCTTAAATAGAGTATGTCAAGGGAAAAGAAAATTCAGTTTAATGTTAACGAGAAAGAATATGAACGTCTCAAAAGTCATGCTGAGTCAGAAGGATTATCAATGGCTGAAGTTCTTATGGATTACATTAAAACCCTCACACCCCCTAAAGGGGGTCGCACTACATCCCACGACTGAAGTGCGTGGGCTTTGTGCGAGGTTGTTGTAAGGAATGCGAGTATTACTTAAACTGAAACCCTGAAGACCTAATCCCTTAACCTTCTTCCCTTATGGGGAAGGAGGGATAGTGAATATTTGTCAATCTCCAAGATATTTAATATTATGAATTCTTCACCCCATCTCCTTTTTTTTAAAAGCTCTTGAAATTTTGCGTTAGCGAAGATTGCCGAAGGCATCGCTAATTTTCTCTTGGGTTTTATCCCCATAAATTTTAGCAAACTCATAAAATTTATTCGAGATTCTAATAAATCTAAATGTTCTGAATTTGCCATATTTTTTTACTAATTTATTCGGGATTAAAACTACCTAGTAATTATCTCATTTTGAGGGTAGCAAAGCAATATCAAAGCCTGGTTAAACCGTTACCATCCGTAAATCCGGTGAATCTCTGCCACAAATATTCAAAAAATTGGTTCAAACTCGACTGCAACAGTTATAATTTATCAATGCCCTCGCGTCTATCTCATTTAAGCCTATGAGCAATAAGCTCTCAAAAATACCAGATAACAGCGATCTACCCGATAGCTTTAGAAATATAGGAGAACAAATTCAGTCATTCTTCGATTTTGCTGAAAACAACCCTGATCAGGCTGTTCCTTTTTTCGTCAATATCTGGGAAACTCAAGCATCACTAACCACCTATACCTGAAGGAGTGATAACTCCATCTCCCGTTAAATTTTTAAGACTTAGTGGAATTAACCAAAATCATTAACTACAGAGGTATCCAGTGGAACTAAATATTGAATCTAAGTTAAACAACACCCGCAAACTTTTACAAGAATTAGGTAACTCAGTCTCTAACTTAGTCAACTCGTCCCCTGATGTTTTTGCTGATCCAGGGATTCAATCTTGCCTACAAGACTTTTTAACAGTTTATCAAGAAGCTGTCCAACGGCTAGAAAATCCTAGTTTTCGGATTGCTACTCTGGGCACAACTTCCTCTGGAAAATCAACGATTGTTAACGCGCTGATTGGTCGAAAAATTGCACCGATTGAAGCCGGAGAAATGAGTGGGGGTGTATTAACCATCAAACATTCTCAGGAACAAAAATTAATCATTGAAAAAACAGAGGATGCGGTTTGGGATACGGGTGAATGGACAGGATTAAGTGATGAGGATTTATACCAGCGAATTAGCACGGTGATGCACTCCTATCACGATGCACGGAAAAAGCGGGATTATGTTGAGCCACAAATAACTGCTCAGGTTTCTATTTTACCTGCTTGTAATAGTTCCTTACTGGGTTTACCCAACGGAATAGGAGTTGAATTGATTGATTTACCTGGATTAAAATCAGTTCAAGATCGGACTAATTTAGCAACTATCCAAGGGCAAGTTAATAAAGCTTTTAGTTTAGTGGCTTTGGACTATATGCAGGTAGATGATGACCACAGAAAACTCCTCTTGGAAGAGTTAAAGAAAGTTGTCGAATATCTACAGGGACGCACGGATTCGATGATTTTTATCTTAAATCGGGTCGATAACCGAGGAGCGGATGATTTACCTCTGTCAGAGCAGATTGATAAGTTAAGAGAGGAAATTAAAAAGGTTTTATCACCACTTAAAGAACTTCCTGATGTCCTGCCTTTTAATGCTCGTCTTTTATATTATGCTCAATGTGCTTGGGGATCGGGATCTTTTAACGAACCATCACTGATAAATCAGGAAGTACGGTTAAAACTCCTTAAGGCTATGTTTCAAGATTGTGCAGGAGTTATTAAATTAAATTGTAAGGGGAATCGAGATTTAAAGCATTGGTTTCGTGATGTTGAAGATCAAGTAGAAGACAATGAGGCTATTGATGATGAAACTATGCGAAAAATTCTCCACTATTCTTTAGAATGGAGTGGAGGTAGAGAACTTTGGGATCGTTTCCGTGTGCGGGTTCAAGAATCATTTTCAGAACTGGTAATACTTCCTGCATTGTTGGAAGTATTCAATAATTATGATGCTTTGGAAAAATTACTAGAGGTTCTGATTCAGGCTCGAAAAATTAACAATAAAAAACAGGTTGAACAAGAAAAAGATAAAATCGCTAACATTCGTCAAGATTTGCAGAAAAATATCAAGAAAATTGGGAAAGAATTTAAGGTAGAAATTAAGGAATTAATCGAAAATCTTAAAAAAAATCACCCTACGACTAATGATAAAGTCAAATGGGAGGCTGACCAAATTAGACGTAAGGGATTTCAGCAAATTTTTGATGCTGTTAGAGAAGTAGAAGGAGACTTAATTCAAGTTTTAATTGTTCCAGTTCGGGATGCGTTTAAAAATAATCAAGGAGCTTTTGAGTTAAGAGATAAACTAGGGGAAGTGACATCGCCCGTATTAGCTGATGATATTGCTAAAGCCTATGATAATGTTAGTCTAAGACTCAGTAAATTTTCTTCTGAGTCAGAATACTTAGTTAAGCGTGTACGGGCTGATGATGATAAAGGAAAAAAAGAACTTGAGCGTGATCAATGGGATGTTCGCTTGCTATATCACAGGATGAGAGAAGCTATATCTGCAAGGGCAGAGTTTGTTCTACAATCAAAAGCAAAACAGTTTGAACAAGCTTTAGAATCATTAGTTGATGAACAAGTTAAGAAACTAAAAGTTTTTTTGACCGAGGGCAATTTTTCTTCGATTAATCTTGAACAAGCAGCCATCAGTGATTTACGCAAAAAGTTAGCTCAAGATTTACCAAAATTACCAGAAAAGTTTTTTGATTTGCAAGATAATTTCAAGCCAAACAGTTCTAAAAAAACAGAAGTAGTGGGACAAAAAACAGAAAAAGAGACACGCACCAAAACAGAACAGGAGGAGTATGAAGAATCTTATAAGAATGGGTCTTGCTTGAAAACCACAAAAACAAGAACAAAAACACGACCTGTCACTCGTACTTACCAAGAATCTGTAACTCGTGATATTACCCAAGATGTTGAATACATCGAACTTTTCCTTCCGCCTCACGACTTAATGGCAAAACAATGGTCAAGTGGAATTGAGAAAGGGAAAGGAAGTTTGTGGGATATTTTGCTTGACTGGATTCTTAAACGGTTAGATGATGTTAGCAGTATCTTTGAAGAATCCGTTGATGAGGTTACCAATCTAGCTGAACGCGCTTTGCAGCAACAATCAAGTATTATTGAGGGCAATTTTGAGCAAGAAAAACAGTTCTGGCGTGATTTTGAAGTTAAAAAAAATCATGCAACAGCAGATTGTGAAAAGTTACAAGAGATTTTTCGTCAGTGAAGCAAGTTTTAGACCTAATGAAATTCAGGAGTTGAAAAATGAGATTTTTATTAACATTTTTAATGATAGTAGGAGGAGCATTAGCACTTTATCTCAACAAGCAACAAGAGGAAGAATCACAAAAGCGAAAATCGGTTATTAATCCTCCATCTCCGGGAGGTGAAACTCCTGTAGTTCAGGAAAATACTAAACAATCTTCGGTTTTAGTTTTAGTTATTTCTGCCTCACAATCAGAGTTTCTTGAATCTCTAAAAGGCAAAAATCATATTGATGTTAGTCAGGGAGAACAACTTTACCAAATTACTAGATATTTATGGCTAGGATCTGAAACTGAACTTTCTCAGAAAATACATGATATCAATCAGTATTCAGTCGCCAAAGGAGCAGAATCAGAATATAATATTTACTTAGTTAAGATTAAACTGGAGCAAGATGAAGAAGGATTTAAGCCTAATGTCAATCAAATTGATAGATATGATGCGTTTCGTAAGTTAAATGATTTAGCAGTTGAGGTTAAAGTATCTGAGAGATTGCAAATAAAAGCTTACGAAAAACTTGAAGTTTATAATCGCTAAACAGGAGTAATTAAAATGCTTATTGATACCACTCTTTTAGTTCACAATCCAGAAATCATCAAGGGTTTACTCGATGGCTCAATGACACGCTATGGAAGCGTTATTAGATGGGCTGCGGGTAATGCAAATGGTGGTCAAATTGTTCGCCATTTAGCCGAAACGCCCGGACTAACTAGCAAACTGATGACACTTCCCTTTTCTCCCATCTTGGGAGGAGTTGATATTATTGGTCATGGGCTTACCTATCATAAATTAATGGGTATTGAAAAAACTTTATCCTCAGTAATGGGATTAACTCAAATTGCTGCGGGAGCGAGTGTTTTAAACCTTGGTGTTAGTATTGCTGGTTTTGCCTATATGGGCTATAAACTGCACCAAATCCAAAAAACTTTAGGCAATATTCAACAATCAATGGAAGCAGGTTTTAATCGAGTTTAAGCTGACTTAAATCGGATTGAAAACAACTTAAACGCGGGTTTTAATCATCTTGATCAGCGCTTAAATCGGGTTGACGAGGGCTTAGATATTATCTCTGGACAATTAGCCTATCTATATTTATTAGTAGAAGATAGCCGCGAAAAGCAAAAAAGCCTCGCCAAAGCGATTTCCCATCTTCATCAAGCCATGCTAATTAAAGAAATTGCCGCTTTAAAAGCTGAACTTGACGATCGCTCTCATTTTCCTAATGAATCACCAAGATCGAACATTAAAACCGCTTCCAGAGTGCGATTATTTCTCAGTAATCAAGCCATACAAGCTACCCCAGAATTAGATGCTGAAATTATGCTTAATGCTGATGTTTCTATTCAAGGTTGGGCTGTAGCCATAGCAACAGAAGCCAATCTTCTCCTAGAAATAGGAAAACATCAAGAAGCTAAAGAATTACTGGCGATAGAAGTCCCCCAATTTAAACAAGTAGCGGAAAGATGGGGTCAAGCATTAATCAATAATGAAAACTCTTATTTATCTACCGCTTATCGCTTTAGTAATTCTCGATTTAATAACCATATTACCCCAGAACGAGTAGAACGAATTACGAAAATATCAACAAGCGATCGCGCCTTATCTCCTGACCAAATTAGAAGCAAAAAAACTCATGTTGATGTGGAATTTGATATGTCCTATAGTGCTACTAAATTTGATCTAGCCTGGACTTATCGCCAAATTGCTATAGCTGAATATTTAGATAGTTTGAGCGAACTTTCAGCCAGATTAGAAAGTTTAGAATCTTTTGCCGATCTGTGCGAAAGTAAAGGGGTGAAAAGCAGCCAAGAAATTATCCCTGGGAATGACGCTGAACCCGGTATATATGTACTATAAGATATGCGTCTTTGAATATAAAGTGGATTCTCGTTAAATTCTGTTGTGACACAATCATTTTCAAATAATGCTCCCATCCCTCGCTTTTCCAATCAGTCTCCTGGGACTTTAAATGATGAACTTCGGTCAGCAGAAGATTTAGGCATCAGACCTATTAAAGTGGGAGAAGCAGGATTTGACGATATAATTAATGAAGGGACTGTCAAATGGGCAGTAACAACAAAACTAGAACTCTTTGTAATTCCGAAATTTTTAGATGTTAACAATGAAATCTACCATACAGTTATAACTCTGGGTGAGCCTGTTTTGGCTGCGGGAGAAGCCGAGATTGTCGGCAGCAACGGTTTATATATTTTGCTAACTATCAGCAATCACAGTGGCCATTTTTGACCCACTTCAGAGAGTTTAGAACTAGGAATAACAGCCTTTAGGCAGCAAGGAGTTGACACAAGTAATGCTGATATCGAATATGTGGAGTAGATAAATTATGACTCAATCTCCTACGACAATATCAATTGATAGCATTCTCGAACAAGATGCCGAATCCGTACTGATTTGGGTAAAAAATATATTTTCAGATCAAGCTACCCAACTACAAGAGTTTAACTGGTTATTATTAGCTGATGTTTCCTCTGCTAAGGCTCGAAAAGGTCAAAATAATTCTGATTTACCTGATAGCCAATGGGCAGAAGTAGCCACCACAATTTACGATCGCCTAGCCGATAATGCCGAACACAAAAAAACAGGAAGTGGTAAGTCTTTTAGGATTTCCTCAATGATGCTCCGGGCTGGCGCGATCGCGAAACTTGGAGTAATTTCCGATCATTGCGTTCTTGATGTTAACTTAATTTTACAATGGTTTTGGGATAACATCAAAGAGTCGCCCGAAGATGTGGAAAAAAAGGCGGCTAATTGGAAAATGCTACCCATTACAGAAATTCGCGAATTAAGACAACTAAAAAATAGATTGAAAGTTATCGCAGCACTCGCTGACAGCGATAAATATGTTTTAGATGAAAAACTAAATACTTGGCTTAACCTGCGGGAGAAACTACCGTAAAAGTACAATAGTGCGATTCCAGGAGTCCCAACGAATCTACCTAAAAATCCCTAGCAATTTTGTCAGGAGCTAAACAAATGTTTGACTATAAAGTTATAGAAAGTAAACTCCATCAAGTCATTAATATCGTAAAACCACAACTGTCAGAGACTCAAATAGAATTTATAGTTTCTGATATTCATGCGGGCGAGTGGAATTTAGCCTTAGAGACTTTGTGTGATATCCTCATTGAAGAAGAAATTTCCATAGATTTAAAGAGTTATGAACTCTTGCAAGAAGTGGGCAATATCTTGAATATGGAAAGACAAACTTGGGAGATGCTAAAAGTTCAAGTAACTCCTTTATATCGGTAATAAAAATATTAATTTAGGGGATAATTGGAAAGTCCAGGGCGGGATACGATCATGACACCAGCCCAAGTTTTAAGGAACAAAAAATGGTGAATAACGGGACTAACCAAACCCCTAAGCAAAATTCGGCTAATTGTGGCAGTATTGATGAATCAGAAAGAGCTTTTGGTGCAACCGAAAGAGCGATCGCGGAATTTCTCGAAAGAGAGGGAAAAAATGTTAAAGCCTTAGCAGAAAAAACCGATGGAGGTAGAAATCCCGATGCTGAGGTAGATGGAAAACCTACTGAATTTAAAAGTCTGGATTTTGGTGCTACAAGCGCAACAGTAAAAAATCAGATCAACAACTCGATTAGACGAGGGGGACAAGCTAGGGATATAATTATAGATGCTAGGACATCTGGGTTGATAGAGTCTGAGGCAGAACGAGGTTTGGAGAGGGCGAAAAATATTACACGCGGAAAAATTGATCGCGTCCGAATTATTGGCGATCGCTATGACATCACTTTTACTGAGTTTCAATAAAGGAGGTTTTTATGTCTCGCACACTAGATATTTTTGTAGACTTTCCCCAGAAAATCGAATATTTAATCAAAGAATTAGAGTTGATATTGGCTCTAAAGTTCGAGCTTTTTTCTGATGGGACTGATAACTGGTATGAATTTCGTAACTCAACCATCACTCTGACTATAGGAAAGCATGATTTTGAAAACGATCACGATATCAAATTTGAAGAATACCCTTATAATTTATCAATCAGAGCACTGAATATCTCCACTGAATTTGATAGGCAAAATTGGTGTAATGATTTTGCTAGTTATGTTTTCCAAAAGTTGAAATCTACAGAAAGGTATCGTTTAATGCTCGTGGATGACTTACAAGTGCAGTTAGAGGAGTTTGTTCCCGTGGTGAAGGTTTGATCAAACATCACGGTACAGGCAAGTGCACCAAATCAAAGGGAATATTAATTTAAGCGATATTTGCCAACGTTGAGATCCCCATTGTAATAAAGCTAAATATTCTGGATTTGCCATATTTTTTCTCCTATTTATTCGGGATTAAAACTGCCTCCGTATTCTCGTCCCGATACATTTTCAATCGCTTCTAAAGCCGCTTGTGAACCTACCATAATATCCCGTTCTTCTCCCCCTAAATACAGCCGTCCAAAACTACCAACGGCCGTCACTTGCAGAATATTAATTAACGAGGCTTTTTCCGCTTCATTCGCCGCTAAAGCAGCATAAGCTGCGGGTTGAACTTCCAAAATATATAAACTTTGACCGCCTAAAATTAATTGTCCTCGACGGTTACGATTAATTAATTGAGCTTGGTGGGGGTCAAGATTACGAATAATTTGACTAGACATAACTTGAGGTTTGAGGCGATCGCTTTCTCGTAACCCTAAAAAATCCAAAATTGCCCGTCCTGCGGTAATTGTATCTCCTTGACGGCTCGAATGAATTTCTAAAAGACCATAAAGCCGCTCAATAAACAACACCCCAGGACGCACCGAGGTAGCTTTCAAAGCAATATCCGTAATCCGGTTAATTTCAATCCCAGGAGAAACTTCAATCCACAAAGAAGAATCCCCAGGTAAAGGCAAAAAACCCAGGGACACCGTACCAATATAGGCCGCGTGTTGCCGTTGAAGATTATCTAAATAGACGTAACTGCGTAATTCTATTCCCATTTTCCGTTATCAAGTATCCGCATTATCAGTTATCAGTGTAGGGACGTGCCTTTGCAAAGCTATGCCGATACAGATGATTCCATAGTCAGTCATTGAATTAATTCAGAAGTTGAAGTAATGCTACAATCACTCTAACAGGTCAGGGTAACAAACCTGTCTAAACACCCCAATAACCGAACAAAACGCTATACTTTCACCCATTACATCCCCTTGTGTTTAGACCGGGACGCTCAATTGCATGAATTCAGACGAAACTCAAATCCGAGATCAAAACCCACCTGTAAGCGGGGTAACTTCTTCATCAACGCCACCCTTTAATCCCTCTCTTGGAGAAACCGGAGGGAACTCAATTAATATGAATCCTTTACCCATCGCTGACCCCTGGGAGTCCAACGAACTCCACAATCCTGAACCGGGATCAAATTTCGCAACCTCACCGAGCTTGTCCGAACGTCTAATGTCCGAACCCATAGAAGAAGTCACCACCCAGTTAGACCAACGGGTGAAACGATTACAGATTCAAGAACAGGAACTACAAAAAAGAATTATCGGGTTACAGGAGACCAACGAACGTATCCAACAAGAACAACTGGTATTAACCCAGTCCATGGGAAAATTGATCTCCTCCGCCTTAGATCAATTAGAACAACGCAAACAAACCTTACAAATCGAAATCGAAAAACTCGAACGTCGTCGCGATCGCATCCAAAAAGAAATGCGAACCTCCTTTGCGGGCGTCTCCCAAGAACTCGCTATCCGAGTCCAGGGATTTAAGGATTATTTAGTCGGGAGTTTACAGGATTTAGTCGCCACCACCGAACAATTAGAACTCATACCCGAAAACCCACCCGAACCCCCAATCCCCGCCCAACCGCGAGAGGTGGCGAAGGTGATCATCCCCGTAGAAAATCCTCAAAACACTGCAAACCCACAATTTTCAGAACCGGGTTTTGCCGAACAAACCCAACGAATTCGCCAACTCCTCGATCAATATCGCAACGCTCCCGACTATTATGGCCCGCCTTGGCAACTGCGCCGCACCTTTGAACCCATTCACGCCAAACGGGTTTCCAATTGGTTTTTTAACCAAGGAGGACGGGGCGCCTTACGCACCATGGGCAGTCGTTTACAGAATATATTAGTCGCCTCGGCAACGATTTCTATATTGAGAAATATCTATGGAAACCGCCTAAGAACCCTGGTTTTAGCCAATAGTCCCGAACGGTTGGGAGAATGGCGCCGCGGTCTCCAAGATTGTTTAGGGATTGACCGTAGAGATTTCGGCCCAGAACAGGGAATTGTTTTATTTGAAGAAGCGGAAGTTCTTTCTCAAAAAGCCGATCGTTTGGTCAAAGAAGGACGCTTACCCTTCATTATTATTGATGATATGGAAGATAGAATTAGTCTATCTTTACTGCAATTTCCCCTCTGGTTGGCCCTGGCCCCCGACCCCCAAACCCAACAACCACCTACTGAACGGTTTTAACAACTTCGGCAACTTGAAAATAACGGTCTTTTAAACATGATTGAATGGTTATTAATTAATACCGGATTATTAGTAACGGCCTATTTCTTGGGTTCCATACCCACGGGATACGCCATCGGACGCTGGTTTTATGGAGTTGATATGTTGGCTGAGGGTTCCGGTTCTACGGGGGCAACCAATATCCTGCGAACCTTGGGAAAATTCCCGGCTTTACTGGTTTTATTGATTGATATTTTAAAAGGAACCTTAGCAGTTCTTCTGGTTTTTTGGATTTATTCCCTCTCTTTTACCTCCGAACTCGCTACCCATGCCGGAATCCAACATCCTGATATATTACAATATTGGATAGCTGCTTCTAGTGGATTAATTGTAATTATTGGTCATACAAAATCTATTTGGATCGGCTGGAAAGGAGGAAAATCTGTTGCTTCTAGTCTGGGAGTTTTATTTGCCTTAGATTGGAAATTAGCCCTAGCAACCCTAGGAATTTTTGCCCTGGTTTTAGCAATTTCTCGAATTGTTTCCTTGAGTTCAATTTTCGGAGCGATCGGGATTGCCATTTTAATGATTATAACTGGGGAACCTCTGCCCTATCAAATTTTTGCGATCGCCGGGGGAATTTACGTCATCTGGCGACACCGGACTAATATTGATCGAATTCTCAAAGGAACAGAACCCAAACTAGGCGAGAAATTAACTACCCAAATCCAATAATTAATAATTATTCGTTAAGATTAGGTCAATTAACCTTGGGTAAGGGGTAATAGGTAATGGGTAATGGGTTTAGATCCTTATCTTTTAAGTATGTCACTTTAGAGACGATTAGTTAGGGCAGTTAAGGGCGCAAACGCTTTAATAAGTGGATCAAAAACCCATTACCCATTACTCATTACCCATTACCTATAGTTGGGGGGGTGCGAATCGTTGATTTTGATATCAGGGACAATCACTATGGCATCTCTATCTCGTCGTCTATTAGGATTGAATAAAAAAGCACCTAAACTATCCCTGCGGGTTGTTTTTGTGGTTCCTTTTCTGATCCAAATTTTTGCATCCGTCGGACTAACAGGATGGTTGTCTTTTAGAAATGGTTCGATAGTCGTTAATGATTTAGCAACTCAATTAAGAATTGAATTAAGTAACCGCATCCAACAGGAACTTAATACTTATTTAGAAACCCCCCACATCATCAATCAAATTAATGTTGATACCCTGAGAATGGGATTAATTAGTGTGGATAATATTCCCCAGATGGAAAAGTATCTGTGGAGTCAGTTAAAACAATTTAAAACCGCTAGTTATATTGGAATTGGATTACAAAATGGCTATTATGTAGGCGCTAATCGTAATGATGATGGTACGATAGAATTTGATATTGTTGATAAAAGTACCGCCGGAAAGTTTCATAAATGGTTAACTAATAATCAAAGCGATCGCCAAGAATTATTAAGTGTTAGAGAAGATTATGATCCTAGAGTTCGTCCTTGGTATGAAGCGGGAGTCAAAGCAGGAAAACCCGTTTGGAGTGAAATTTATGCTTATTTTGGTTCTAAAGTTTTAGTAATTTCCGCCAACCAACCTATTTATAATCGCAATAAACAGTTATTAGGAGTAGCGAGTACCGATTTAACCCTAGAACGCATTAGTCAATTTCTAAACCGTTTAAAAATTGGTAAAACCGGACAAATCTTTGTCATGGAAAGAAACGGATATTTAGTCGCCACCTCAACCCTAGAAGAAACCTTTATTGTTCATAAAAAAGAGAAGGAAACCAAACGGATTAAAGGAATTAAAAGTAGTGATATTTTAACTCAGGCTACCTCTAGTTATTTACTGCAATATTTTGGTAATTTAGATCAGATTAAAACCTCAACTCAACTGACCTTTGAGATTAATGGAAAACAACAATATTTACAAGTTACTCCCCTATCTGATCAACGGGGAATTAATTGGTTAATTATCGTTGTCGTACCGGAATCGGATTTTATGGCAGAAATTCATACTAATACTCAGACAACTATTTTATTATGTATTGTGGCGTTATTAGTAGCCACCTTATGTGGTATTTTTACCGCCCGTTGGATTAGTACCCCAATTTTGCGTTTGAGTCAAGCTAGTCAAGCGATCGCCAGTGGAGAATTAGAACAAACAATCCCGGTCGAACCCATTAAGGAATTAGGGATTTTAGCTACTTCTTTTAATACTATGACCCAACAGTTAAAAGCCTCTTTTAATGAGTTAGAAAAAACCAATGCCGAATTAGAACAAAGGGTCGAAGAACGCACCGCCGATTTAAGGTTAGAAAAAGAAAGATCGGAACAATTATTATTAAATATTTTACCCGAAGTTATTGCCAATCAACTCAAACATAATACAAAAGCCATCGCTTCTGCGATTGAAGAAGTGACCATTTTATTTGCCGATGTGGTAGGATTTACTCCCCTATCTTCTCAAATTCCGCCGATAGAATTAGTTAGTGTTCTGAATGAAATGTTTTCGATTTTTGATCATTTAGCTGAAAAAAATGGTCTGGAAAAAATCAAAACCATTGGTGATGCTTATATGGTAGTGGGAGGTTTGCCCTTACCCAAAGCCAATCATGCTGAAGCGATCGCCGATATGGCATTAGGAATGCAAGCCGCCATGGCTGAATTTAAAGTACCCTTAGAAAGATTTAATATCGACTCTCAATTTCAAATTAGAATTGGGATTAATACTGGATCTGTAGTAGCGGGGGTGATCGGAATTAAAAAGTTTATTTATGATTTATGGGGGGATGCAGTTAATATTGCTTCTCGGATGGAATCTTCCGGTGATCCCGGACGAATTCAAGTCACAGAAGCAACTTATCACAGAATTAAAGATCAATATAACTTTGAAAAACGGGGCATAATTTCCATTAAAGGAAAAGGAGAAATGACTACCTATTGGTTGATCGGTAAAAAATAGTTCTGAGGTACTGAGTATGCTAGATTAGTGTTTGAGAAACGGAATAGGAAACGATCGCCTTAAGTCCATACTCCAGCACCAAAATCAGGATAAAAATATGAGAACATGGAATGATTCTTTAAAAATTGGTATCCCCTTACTAGACTGTCAACATGAACAGTTATTAGATCAAATGGATCAGTTATTAACTGCCATGGATAATCACAAAGGCGATCAAGAAATTCGCGGGATTATGGGATTTCTAAAAATGTATACAAATAATCATTTTAATTATGAAGAATCCTGCATGAATAACTATAAATGTCCCGTTGCTTGCGATAATAAAAAAGCCCATACTAATTTTTTAACAACCTTACAAGATATTAATAGTAAAATTGATCAAAAGCAACCGTTAGAATTAATTCGAGTTCAGGTTAAACGAGAGTTAGTAGATTGGTTTGTCAACCATATTAAAAATATTGATACCCAGCTTAAATCCTATATTCCTAAAAAATAAAGCATAATAGGCTAGTAGAGATTGCATTTATTATGAAGCCCGAAGCACAAGCAAGGCAGAAAATTGACCAACTCCTCACTGACGCAGGTTGGCAGGTTCAAGACTATGAACAAATCAACTTGAGCGCCGGGTTAGGAATAGCCGTGCGAGAATATCACCTCAACTCTGGGTTCGCGGACTACCTTTTATTTATTAACCGTAAAGCGGTTGGAATTATTGAAGCTAAACCTGTCGGGTTTGCCCTCAGTGGAGTGGAACTGCAATCCGATAAATATTCCTTTAATTTGCCCAAAACCCTGTCCTGTCACCAAAAACCCTTACCCTTCATCTACGAAAGCACCGGGGGAGAAACTTATTTTCGAGATTCCCGTGATCCTGATTATCGCTCAAGGTCGGTGTTTGCGTTTCATAAACCGGAAACCTTACAGGAATGGTTAGGACAACCCGACACCCTTAGAAGTCGGTTGCAACAGTTACCAATAATTGAGACTGAGGATTTACGAGATTGTCAAAAAGAAGCCCTGGCAGGTTTATTTAATTCCTTGAAGGAAAACCGCCCAAGAGCATTGATTCAAATGGCGACGGGGGTAGGGAAAACCTATACGGCCGTTAGTTTTATCTATTGGCTGATTAAAATAGCCGGGGCGAAACGGGTTTTATTTTTAGTAGATAGGAAGAATTTAGGAGGGCAAACCGAGAAAGAATTTCAACAGTATGTTACCCCTGATGATGGGCGAAAGTTTACTGAACTTTATAACGTGCAGTTGTTAAGTTCTAATACCATTGCTCCGGTGAATAAAGTTTGTATTACGACGATTCAACGTCTTTATTCAATGTTGCGGGGTGAGACTGAATTTGAGGCTGAAAGTGAGGAAGAATCGCTATTTGATAGCCAGGAAGAAAACCAACAACCCAAGGATGTTGTTTATAATTCTAAGATACCGCTTGAAACCTTTGATTTTATTATTACTGATGAATGTCACCGCTCGATTTATCATCTGTGGAGACAGGTTTTAGAATATTTTGATGGGTTTATTATTGGATTGACGGCAACGCCTTCTAAGCAAACTTTTGGCTTTTTTAATCAAAATTTAGTGATGGAATATCCCCATGAACGAGCGGTAGCCGATGGGGTGAATGTCGGGTATGAGGTTTATCGGATTAAAACTCAGATTACCGAACAAGGTAGCACGATTCAAGCGGGGTTTTATATTGATAGGAGAAATCGTCAAACCCGTGCAGTCAGGTGGCAACAGTTGGATGAGGATGTAAGTTATGCTGGGAAGGAGTTGGATAGGTCGGTTGTGGCTATTGACCAAATTCGCACGGTGATTCGCACGTTTAAAGAACGATTATTTACTGAGATTTTTCCTAATAGAACAGATGTTCCGAAAACTTTGATTTTTGCTAAGGATGATTCCCATGCTGAAGATATTGTGCGAATTTTGCGGGAGGAATTTGGCAAGGGAAATGAGTTTTGTAAAAAGATTACTTATCGCACGACGGGGGAGAAAACAAAAGATTTAATCGCTAGTTTTCGCAACTTTTATAATCCTCGTATTGCGGTTACAGTTGATATGATTTCGACGGGAACAGATATTAAACCTTTAGAATGTTTAATATTTATGCGAGATGTGAAATCGCGGATTTATTTTGAACAAATGAAAGGACGAGGAACCCGCACGATTAACCCGACTGATTTTCAAGTTGTTACCCGTGATGCTGAGGTGAAAGAACAGTTTATTATTGTAGATGCGGTGGGGGTATGTGAATCAGATAAAACAGATTCTCGACCGTTAGAGAGAAAACGCAGTGTTCCGTTTCATCAACTTTTGCAAAATGTAGCAACGGATGTACGAGATGAAGACACTTTAATGTCATTAGCTGGACGGTTAGCAAAATTAGAGAAAAAACTCAATGATGATGAACGAACTGAGTTAAAAAATGCGGCTGGTGGAAAGTCAATTCAAAAAGTTACTAGAGATTTATTAGAGGCTGTAAATCCTGATGTGCAAATTGAACAAGCGGTTAAACAATTTCAAACTCAAACCCCAACAGATGCACAACAACAGCAAGCAACAGAGGTGTTAATTAATCAAGCTTGTCAACCGTTTGATAATCCCCAGTTTAGAAATTTGTTGAGGGAAATTAAAACTAAAAATGAACAGATTGTTGATACTGTGAGTCAGGATGTGGTGTTATTTGTTGGGTTTGATACGACTGCTAGGGATAAGGCGATGGCGACAGTGGAGACTTTTCGCCAATGTCTTGAGGCTAAAAAAGATGAAATTACCGCTCTCCAAATCCTATATAATCAGCCCTACGGACAACGGCGGTTAACTTATGAGCAGATTAAGCAGTTAGCGAATGCCCTAGAACGTCCACCCTGCAACCTGACACCTGAGAAAGTATGGCAAGCCTACGCCCAGCTACAAGCGGATAAGGTCAGGGGTGCAGGGGTACAAAAGTTATTGACGGATATCATTTCTCTGGTACGCTTTGCGATGGGGGAAACGGAAACGTTAGAACCTTTTGCTGTGACAGTTGAGGAGAAGTTTCAGCAGTGGTTAATGGGTAAAACGTTTAGTTCTGAGCAGGTTTGTTGGTTGGAAAAGATTAAGGAGCATATTATTACGAGTGTGAGAATTGATGTAGAGGATTTACAAGAAATGCCCCAAGAAGCCTTTAAGGGTTATCAATTATTTGGGAATGGTTTAATGGATATTTTGGATGAGTTGAATGAGGTGTTAGCAGCGTAATGGGTGAGGAATTATATGAGTTGCCCAAAGGGTGGGTGTGGGTAGAGTTAAGAGATATTAGCCTTGTTATTACAAAAGGTAGCACTCCTACTACTTATGGCTATTCTTATCAGCAAGAAGGAATAAAATTTATTAAGACAGAAAATTTTGATGCTAGTGGGAAAATAAAAAATATTAATGACTATATAAGTGAAGATGCTAACAAATTTTTAAGTCGTTCAATTTTACAAGAATATGATGTCCTATTTTCAATTGCGGGAACTATTGGTAGAGTAGGAATCATTAATCATAATGTTTTACCAGCTAATACAAATCAGGCTTTAGCTATTATTAGATGTTCTTGGGATTTTATCAATTATCAGTATCTTTTTTATTTTCTAAAATCTCCATTCATTCAGGATATAGCATTAAAATCTGTTGTAGGGGTGGGAAGAGCAAATGTTTCACTAACAAGTTTAGGTGGATTTCTTATCCCCTTTCCCCCACTCCCTGAACAACTTCGCATCGTTGACAAAATTGAGGAAATATTCACCGAACTTGATGCCGGGGTAGAGTTACTTAAAAAGCTAAAAGTTAAATTAAAACGCTACCGTCAGGCGGTGTTAAAATCGGCAGTTGAAGGAAATTTAACTAAAGAATGGCGCACAGCAAATCAAGGGAAATTAGAACCCGCTTCAATATTACTTGAACGCATTCTCAAGCAGAGACGGGAGAAGTGGGAAGCCGAACAACTGGCAAAAATGAAAGCACAGGGAAAAACCCCTAAAGATGACAGTTGGAAGCTGAAATATAAAGAACCCATTGCACCCGATACTTCTGAATTACCTGAATTACCTGATGGGTGGTGTTGGCAGTCCTTTGGTCAAGCTTTTAATGTTTATGTAGGAGCAACTCCAAGTAGAAAACGTTTAGATTTTTGGGAAGGAACAATACCTTGGGTAAGTAGTGGAGAAGTTGCTTTTTGTCGGATTTATAATACGGAAGAAAAAATTACTCAATTAGGACTTGAAAATTCATCTACTGAGATTCATCCTCCTGGAACCGTTCTATTAGGAATGATAGGAGAAGGTAAAACTCGTGGACAAGTAGCTATCTTAGATATTCCAGCTTGCCATAATCAAAACTCTGCGGCAATTCGTGTCTCTGAAACTGGAATGCCTCCAGAGTACATTTATTATTTTTTAGAAGGTGAATATGAACGCACCAGAAAATTAGGCTCAGGTAATAATCAACCTGCATTAAATAAAAATCGTGTTCAGTTGATGGTTTTCCCTTGTCCTCCTCTCAAAGAACAATACAAAATAGCAGAGGAATTACAGTTAAAGTTTTCTATTACAGACCAACTAGAAAAAACAATAGATTCCAACCTCAAACGTGCTGAAAAACTCCGCCAAAGTATCTTAAAACAAGCCTTTGAAGGTAAACTCGTTCCCCAAGACCCCAACGACGAACCCGCCGAAAAACTGTTAGAACGGATTAAAGCCGAAAAAGCTAAACAGACAACAACTAAAACTAAAAAAAAGACCCAATCAAAAAAACAATCAGATTTTCAACTTGAAATACCCTTAAAATAATGCCAAATTTGTATATAATTGGTGGGGCAAATGGTTCAGGTAAAACTACCTCAGCTTTGCAAATTCTCCCTTATTGCCTTGAAGTGTTTGAATACGTCAACGCTGATGAAATTGCTGCGGGACTTTCACCTTTTAACCCTGAATCCGTAGCTATTCAAGCCGGACGATTAATGTTAGAAAGGTTAGAAAGTTTAGTTAATAATCGAGTTGATTTTGCTTTTGAAACCACTTTAGCAACTCGCAGTTATGCCCGGTTTTTGAGAAACTGTAAAAATAAAGGGTATCAGATTAACTTAATTTATTTTTGGTTACAAAGCCCGGAATTAGCACTCGCAAGGGTACGCAGACGGGTAGAAAGCGGGGGTCATAATATCCCAGAAGATGTTATTCGCCGCCGTTATGAACGGGGACGCAAAAACCTAACTGATTTATATTTACCCCTCTGTAATCGCTGGATAGTTTATGATAACTCTAGTCTGAATTTGCAAATTATAGCTGAATGTCCTTTAAACCAAGACCCGATTATTTATCAACCTCAATTGTGGACACAAATTACAACTTCTAACGATGAATAAACCTATTCCTGATAAATTATCAAGCCAAATTGACACAGGTGTAAAACTGGCTATTGCTAAAGCTTTAGAAAAACATCGGAAATTAGGAGAATCAATTAGTATTTGGCAAGATGGAAAAGTTGTCACCTTAACCGCAGAGGAAATTCCTCAGATTTCATCAGATAATCAAAGTTAATTATTATTTAAAATCCCATGAGTAACCTATCATCTACTATCGTTCAAAAACTTTGGAATTACTGCAACGTCCTCCGAGATGACGGCGTAAGTTATAGCGACTATGTAGAACAGTTGACTTATTTGCTATTTTTAAAAATGGTAGATGAACAAGCCCAACTCCCTGCACCCTTGGGCAAACCTTCTACTATTCCCAAGGAATATGACTGGCAAATCTTACTATTAAAAGATGGGGATGCTTTAGAAATTCAATACCGCAAAACCCTTCGATAAAGCCGAAAGGCAGTTTCTTAAACATCAAACGTTTAAAGGTTAGGATGTGGCGGATGGAGTGGTGCGGTTATGTGCGATGAATCTGCATTTACATGGTATTAGTGGCGATGAAAGCCCCGTTGAAGCTAAAGATAGTTTAAGGGCTGACCCTGGTGATAGGTTTGAACTGATATTAACTAATCCTCCCTTTGGGAAAAAAAGCAGTATTACGGTTTTTAATGATGAGGGAAAAGCAGATAAAGAAAAAATTGTTTATCTACGCGATGACTTTTTGGCAACAACTTCTAACAAACAATTAAACTTTATTCAGCACGTTAAAACTTTGTTAAAAATTAATGGGAAAGCGGCTGTTGTTGTTCCTGATAATGTACTTTTTGAAGGCGGTGCAGGGGAAACGATTCGGAAAAAATTACTTCATAGTTGTGATGTTCACACTTTATTAAGATTACCGACAGGGATATTTTACGCCCAAGGGGTGAAAGCCAATGTTTTATTTTTTGACCGTAAACCCGCCAGTGCTGAACCTTGGACAAAAAAACTATGGATTTATGATTTTAGAACCAATCAACATTTTACTTTAAAAACTAATCCTTTACGGTCTGAGAATTTACTAGATTTTATCCAGTGTTTTAATGTTGAAAATCGTTATGAACGTCAAGAAACAGAGCGATTTAAGGCGTTTAGTTATGAGGAATTAATGCAACGGGATAAACTCAGTCTCGATATTTTCTGGCTGAAAGATGAAAGTTTAGAGGACTCTGATAACCTCCCAACACCGTTGGTTTTAGCAACGGAAATTATGGAAGATTTAGAAGCGGCTTTGCAACTGTTTCAGAGTATTACCAATAATTTAGAACCAGAGGTTGAGATCTGACATGATCCAACATGAAACAGCCCTGCCCTGCTCTCCCTAACTCGTCCGGTGCTACCATGACTTTATAGTAAATGCAGGCATTTAACAAATATGCACCTAAGTGAAATTACTCATCCCAATCAACTCCATGGCTTGTCGATCCATCAACTCGAACAAATTGCCCGCGAGATCAGGGAAAAACACCTAGAAACCGTTGCCGCCACCGGAGGACATTTGGGGCCAGGGTTGGGAGTTGTGGAACTGACATTGGGTTTATATCAAACCCTGGACTTAGATCGAGATAAAGTGATTTGGGATGTGGGACATCAGGCCTATCCCCATAAATTAATCACCGGACGTTATCAAAATTTCCACACTTTAAGACAAAAAGACGGCGTTGCAGGCTATTTAAAACGCTGTGAAAACAAATTTGATCATTTTGGGGCTGGACACGCTTCTACCAGCATTTCTGCGGGTCTAGGAATGGCGATCGCCCGGGATATGAAAGGAGAAAATTTCAAAGTTGTTGCCATTATTGGCGATGGGGCTTTAACCGGAGGCATGGCTTTAGAAGCTATTAACCACGCCGGACATTTACCTAATACTAATTTAATGGTAGTTCTTAATGATAACGAGATGTCAATTTCTCCCAATGTGGGGGCAATTTCTCGTTATTTGAATAAAATGCGTTTGTCTCCTCCAGTTCAGTTTTTAACTGATAATTTGGAAGAACAATTTAAGCATTTACCCTTTGTGGGAGAAGCCCTCACCCCAGAAATGGAACGGATGAAAGAGGGGATGAAACGGTTAGCAGTTTCTAAAGTCGGGGCGGTGTTTGAAGAATTAGGTTTTACCTATGTCGGGCCGGTTGATGGTCATGATTTAAAAGAATTAATTAATACCTTTCAACAAGCCCATAAAATACCAGGGCCAGTGTTAGTTCACGTCGCCACGGTGAAGGGAAAAGGTTATGCGATCGCTGAAAAAGATCAAGTCGGTTATCATGCTCAAAACCCCTTTAATTTAGCCACTGGAAAAGCTGTTCCGGCGAGTAAACCCAAACCTCCTAGTTATTCTAAAGTCTTTGGGGAAACCTTAGTTAAATTGTGCGAAAATGACTCTCGAATTCTGGGAATTACGGCGGCAATGGCAACGGGAACTGGGTTAGATATTCTCCAGAAAAAACTGCCAAAACAATATATCGATGTCGGTATTGCCGAACAACACGCTGTTACCATGGCGGCGGGTTTAGCAACGGAAGGAATGCGTCCAGTGGTTGCTATTTATTCCACCTTTCTACAACGGGCTTATGATCAAATTATTCATGATGTTTGTATTCAAGAACTTCCAGTTTTCTTCTGTTTAGATCGGGCGGGAATTGTTGGGGTAGACGGCCCCACTCACCAGGGAATGTATGATATTTCCTATCTCCGATGTTTACCCAATTTAGTGATTATGGCTCCCAAAGATGAAGCCGAATTACAACGGATGTTAGTCACCGGAATTGAGCATACACAGGGCCCAATTGCCATGCGTTATCCTCGCGGATCGGGTTTAGGTGTTCCTTTAATGGAAGAAGGTTGGGAACCTTTACCTATCGGCAAAGGAGAGATTTTAAGACATGGGGATGATCTGTTATTAATGGGTTATGGCAGTATGGTGAATATGTCTATGCAAGTCGCAGAAATTCTGAGTGAACATGGCATTGAAGCTACTGTAATTAATCCCCGTTTTGTTAAACCTTTGGATGTAGAATTAATTGTGCCTTTAGCCAAACAAATTGGTAAAGTTGTAACTATAGAAGAAGGTTGTTTAATGGGTGGTTTTGGTTCCGCCGTAGCTGAAGCTTTATTAGATAATAACGTGGTAGTTCCTGTGAAGCGTTTCGGGGTTCCTGATATTTTAGTCGATCATGCCGAACCTAATGAATCTTTTGCTGATTTAGGGTTAACCAGTTCTCAAATTTCTGAACAAATTCGAGAAGCCTTTTTTATCCAGAAAAAACAACCATCTAAAGTTAGTTAATTTGATCAAAAATAACTAATTTTGAGATAGAAACTCAGTTTTTTAGTAAAGATTGAATGGCAAACTTACTATTTTTACTTGAAACTGGGTTTCAAGCTGTTTTAGGGATTGTCTTAATTGATTAAAATTGCTAAAATACGGTGATTGATATAGACTGATGCCGAAACCAAGGGCGGTAAACTTTTTTTCCCTATTCCCCATTCCCCATTCGTAATTCGTAATTCCCTATTCCCTACCCTATACAGGAAAAAATCATGACACAAGCTAACTTTTTACAACCGCTTGCCGTCAATATTCTACCCTCATTAATATTATCGATCACCCATGAAAATTTCGTTCAGTTAGCTCAAATAAATCGAGACTTACAATTAGAACGAACTGCTACAGGAGAGTTAATTGTAATGCCACCAACAGGAAGCGAAACCGGAAATCGAAATCTTGATATCGCCGGACAACTTTGGTTATGGAACCGTCAAAATCAATTAGGAATAGCTTTTGATTCTTCAACAGGTTTTCATCTTCCCAATGGTGCTGATCGCTCTCCTGATGCCTCTTGGATACGTCAAGAAAGATGGGATTTACTAACACAGGAGGAACGGGAAATCTTTGCGCCAATTTGCCCTGATTTTGTATTAGAATTGCGTTCAAAAAATGACGCGCTAGACAAGTTGCAAGCCAAAATGATAGAATATATAGAAAATGGAGCTAGTTTGGGTTGGTTAATTGATCGCAAAAATAAAACCGTAGAAATTTATCGACAAAATCATGATGTAGAATTATTAAATCATCCATTAATCTTATCAGGAGAAGATATTTTACTAGGGTTTATGTTAGATTTAACTGAAGTTTGGAATTAACAAAAATAGCGAGTTAGGGAGACTGAAATGGTTGTTACTTTGCAATTACGCCAAATTGATATTCAACCCGGACAACACCTAATCTTGCGTCAGGTGAGTTGGAAGGAATTTGAAGCCATTTTAGAGGAAATGGGAGAACATCGCGCTTCACGGGTCGCTTACTATCAAGGGGTGTTAGAAATTCAGATGCCATTACCAGAACATGAAAAAGCCAAAATCATGATTGGCGAATTTGTTAAAATCTTGTTAGATGAGTTAGAAATTGATTGGGAACCCTACGGATCAACAACTTTTAAACGCCCTGAAATGGCTGTTGGTTTAGAACCAGATGATTGTTTTTATATTCAAAATTCTCCTCTGATGATCGGAAAGCAAAGAGTTAATTTATCCGTTGATCCGCCCCCTGATTTAGCGATTGAAGTAGATGTTACCTCAAAAACTAAACTCGATGCTTATTTAACTTTAGCTGTACCAGAATTGTGGATTTATACAGAAGGAAAACTGCAAATTTTTGTTTTAATTGATCAAGAATATCAACAAGTAGAAACTAGCCCGATCTTTAGCAATTTTCAAATTATTGAAGGAATTTTACTGTTTTTACAGGAAAGTGAAATAATAGGTGCTAGTGCCGCACGGCGAGGATTTCGGCTGTGGGTGCGATCGCAATTCAATCGTTAATTAATGAAGAAATTGATTGATAAATTTCATTATTTTCATCAGAAATATAGCGATAAATCCAATTCATTGTAGGGGGGAGGCGCGCCTCCCCCCTACACGATAATCTAGGTATTTTTTAGGGTTAATAATCTTGCTGATTATGAATTGTCAAAAAAAATAATTAACCTCATCTGAAATCCAGTTTACACTATGTAGAGACGTTCCATGGAACGTCTCTACATAGTGTAGATTTCGTTTAAACTTAAGATTCTTCTGAAGAAGCTTTAGCCCGTTTTTTACGGAAAATTCCCGTCATATTAATTCCTGTAATTAACATGGCAATTAATCCTACACCAATTAAAGCAACGTAAATTGATCTTCCAAAGGAGCCAAAATATGAACCTTGATGAATGGTTAATAAGAGTTTAGAAGCATCACTCGACATACCAAACCAATCCTCACCAAGTCGATACAAAATGCCTGTTGACGCACTTATAAATAATGGTAAAAATACAATTGGTGCTAAAATTTGATGAACTTTTCTATTATTTAAAGGCTGATCTTTGGGGGGATTTTTACGTTTTTTTTGCGTTAACCGAACCATGGTCACTCCCGTGACAAGCATGGCAATTAGTCCTAAACCTACCAATAATACATAAATCGGAACTAAGGGTTCTCCTAAAAATTCTCCTTGATGAATCATCAGAAAAATATTTGCTTGATCTTTTGGCATTCCCATCCAAGTCCTTCCCAGGCGATAACCCATTCCTGTGAAAGCAGTTAAAAAGAAAGGAATAAATATAATCGGTGCAATTTTGCGATGAAGTTTCCAAAGCTGATGAGATTTAAAAAACTGTAGATTTGCCATTATTATTAACCTCAATAATTATAAGTAGGTAGAAATGTAAATTTTTTACGTCTCTAAAAGTTGCCAGATTACAAAGTGAATGGTTCTTGATCCAATAGCAAAAGGACTTTTGCCTTCACCCTGAGTTTTAGAATAAAGCTAAAAAGTGACAAACTGGTGACAGATGGAAATATTAGGGATTAAATGATGGGATTTTAATTAGCTGTTGGCTAGAGTGGGAAAACGCACAGAAAAACAGCTACCCTTTCCTAACTGACTGGTGGCTGTGATTTCTGCTTGATGATTTTGGGCTAAAGTTTGAGCGATCGCTAACCCTAACCCCGATCCCCCTTTTCTGCGATTTCGAGCTTGATCAGCACGCCATAATCGATATAGAATCTTGATCTGTGCGAGCCAAAAGTAATAAATCTTCTACTAAGCTGGTCATTTGATTGACGCCACTGGCGATCGCTTTTAATTTATCAATATCAGCAGGATGAATTCGTTCTGGATGACTCTGCATAACTTCCACACAAGTCCTAATTCCCGCTAAAGGATTTCTCAATTCATGAGAAGCATCGGCGGTAAATTGTTTGAGTTTTTCAAAACTTTGTTCAATCGGTTTTAAAGATTGTTTTGTTAACCACATTCCTCCAAAAGCAGTTAATCCTGATACTAATATTCCCCCTAACATCATTCCTAATCTTAATTTTATCAACACCCTTTCCACGGGTTTTGTAGACTCACTGACCCGTACATAACCGATAATCTGTTTTTGTAATTCTGATTCTTTATTAATCTGTAAAGTTAGAGTACGAATTTTTTTGCCGTCAACTATATAAGTCCAATGATAATGGGATAAATCAATAGGAGGAAACACTTTTCCGGTTTTAGCAATCAGTTGGCGGTTTTGATCAAACCATTCAATTCCTTGACTGGCTTGCTGAATATTTTGCCAAGGAATATCTAGATCACCATCATCATCTAATCCTCTAAAATCATCGGTTTCAAATGCTTCTTTATGTTCTTTAACCTCTGATAAACTATGGGTAGCTGCATCTGCTAATATTAACAATTGACGATCTAATTGTTGATATAAACTCAGGGAAAAAAACTCATAAACGGTAATCATTGATATTCCTGAAATTGCCATCATCACTCCTAAATAGGAAAGCAATAACCGCCAACTTAAATATCTAAATTGAGGGTTAATTTCCTTGCGTTTTGAGCCGATATCCCAAACCATAAACTGTTTCAATTAATGTAGAGGGTACACCAACTATTTTAAGTTTTTGTCTTAATCTTTTGATATGGGTTTTCACCGTATCATCACCCGGAATATCCTCAAAAGACCAGAGATGCTCTAAAATTATTTCCCTAGAAAGCACTCGTCCGGGGCTGCGTAAAAATAACTCTAATAAACCATACTCTTTAGGTGTTAAAGATAAAAGTTTTTCTGCATAAGTGACTTCACAACTATTCGGATCTAAACGAAGACTTTCCCATTCTAACACCGGAGGTAAGGCCGAATTTCCCCGTCTTAATAAAGCCCGAACTCTTGCTAATAACTCCTGTAAATCAAAGGGTTTAATCACATAATCATCCGCTCCCACATCTAAGCCTAAAACTTTATCAGCACTGGTATCTTTTGCCGTTAACATCAATACGGGTGTAGTTTTCCCCTGTTGTCTTAATCGTTGGCAAAACTGAATCCCACTCAGTCCGGGTAACATCACATCTAATATAATTACATCATAAGCAGCCGATTCTGCAAACTCCCACCCCATCTGACCATCATGAACGACATCCACCACATAATGATGATCCATTAACGCTTCTGCTAAGGCTTTCGTAATCCGTTCATCATCTTCAACTAATAAAATTCTCATCTTTCCCCATTTTAATTTTAGATAAAATTAAAACTATTTTTTTATAGTATAGCAAAACTTCACCGAAAATGTTGATCAAAAATATCCTAGCTGAAAGTTTAATTCAGATTATTAGAGATTAATTATTATGAACATCAGTCAAAAGTTAACACATTTTTAAATTAACAACTGAACCAATTACAGCGATCGCCGGAGCTTCAAAACCCGTTTCTGCTACTTTTTGAACAATCGTTTTTAAGGTGGCAATTAACTCCTCCTGCTCCGGTCGAGTTCCCCAACGAATTAAGGCGATCGGAGTCTCTAGGGGCTGTCCAGCATTAGTTAACTGTTGAATAATATAGGGTAAATTGTGAACCCCCATATAAATTACAATAGTTTCTGAACCCTTGGCGATCGCTTCCCAATTCACCTGCGGCCGATATTTTCCGGCGGTTTCATGACCCGTTACAAAGGTAACTGATGAACTATGATCTCGATGGGTTAAGGGAATTCCCGCATAAGCAGGCGCCGCAATTCCCGAAGTAATTCCGGGGACAACTTCCACAGAAACTCCGGCTTGAATTAAGTCTTGCATTTCCTCCCCACCGCGACCAAAAATAAACGGATCTCCTCCTTTAAGTCGCACAACAACCGCATGAATTTGAGCTTTTTCAATTAATATTTGAGTTGTTTCTTCCTGCAATAATGAATGTTTACCTCGCCGTTTTCCGGCATTAATTTTTTCGGCTTCGGGGTTAATTAAATCCAAGATTTGATCACTAACTAAGGCATCATAAATTACCACATCTGCTAATTCTAATAAAGTTTTTCCTTTAACGGTTAACAGACCGGGATCTCCCGGCCCAGCACCAACTAAATATACTTTACCTAAACTTTTTTTAGATTGATTCATTTTACTCAAATTTTAGTTAGTTAGCAATTTTTGGGAATATAGAAGAGGATAAGTATAGAATAATACGAAACGGTTGAATTTTTAGGAGAAAATGATTTAGATTTAGACATTAATCTTGATTTTATATTTTACCTGAAAAACTTCATGGATTCCATCAATTCAGCATCAAGAGGACAACGGACTTGATAAAAGTTGGGAACAGGAGGTAGAATTGGAGTTGGAGCAGTCATCGAGGAATTAGGACTTTTACAAATTCCTCCCACCAGTACGACAGAGTTATTTGTTTTAATCTTAAATAAAGCTCCAGAGTAACTAACCCGACGCCAAATAATCGGAATGGCTTCAAATAATACCTGATCCGATTCTACCGTCATTTTAAATTTATAAGTTCCGATTCCTTTTGAAGTCCCTCGATATAAGTTTTCTAAGTTAGGTGTAAATTTACCATAGGTTTTAAACTGTTGATCTTGATTTTTAATCAAAGTTTTTAAAATCGATCTACCTTGGGCTTGATGACCCCTACGGATTTTGTTATCAAAATGAAACAAACCCAATATCAATAGAACTAAAAATATACCAGAAAAAGATAAATATAGCCATTTTTTTGGGGAATTTAAGAAATTAAACTTAGACATATTTTTAATTACTAATTCAATCTAAACAGATGAGCAATCTCAGTCAATCATCCAGAGTTTGCTCTAGGGATTTTGAGTAAAAAAATTACTAAGATTTACTATAATATAATTTATAGCAACTCAAGTTAAAATTTTCTCAATGAGTATGGAAGCTCATGGCGGGTCGCTAACAGTTAAAAGCAAGATGAATATTGATCAACTTGAAATTTTACTAGCGGTAGCAGAACAAGGAAGCTTTTCAGAAGCAGCATTGAGTTTAAGTACCTCTCAATCCTCCGTCAGTCGGGCGATCGCAGCTTTAGAAGATGAACTCGGCATTCCCTTACTACTGCGAGGACGCTTTGGCGCTCGTCCTACCCTGATCGGAGAACGGGTGATCTTACACGCCAGTAAAATTTTAGAACTGCGTGAAAAAATCGATCATGAAGTCAATTTAGAAAAAGGTTTACATCGAGGGAAAATTCGAGTTGCCTCCTTTCGTAGTGCAGCAACCCATATCCTTCCCTCAAAAGTAGCCCAGTTTCGCAGTCGTTTTCCTGACATAGAAATCACCATTACCGAAACCGATCCCCTAGGGATTGAACAAAGTTTACGCACAGGCCAAGTAGATATTGGGTTACTTCCCTTACCCCGTTCGGAAGAATTTGAAACTTGGGAAATTGCTAGAGATGAATATGTAGTTTTACTTCCCAACCTCCCTAGCTCCCCGTCTACAGCAGGTTTGGGGGGAGCGGGTCAAATTCCCGAAATCCTAAGCTGGGAAGAACTCTCGACCTACTCTTTTATTTTATTCAATTATGCCGAATGTACTTCTGCGGTGCGGGAACATTGGTCAAAATGGGGACAATCGTTAAAAGTCGCCTATCAAATTAAAGAAGATTCAACGATTGTCAGTATGGTAGCTCAGGGATTAGGGGCCGCCATTTTACCCCGTTTAGCTGCTTTACCCATTCCTACCCAAGTCCAAGTCAGAGCCTTACCTGTTCCCCTAGAAAGAGTCATCGGAGCCGCCCTCTGGTCAAATGGGTTCCATGTCCCGGCGGTTTTTGCTTTTCTGGACGTCCTCAGAGGAACCGGAATATTTTCCAAGTAGACTAAGGCTCGTCCACCGACTGATAACTGATTACTGTTAACTGTTATAGCAGTCGCCAGACCTATTAGGACAAAGAGTGATGCAGCAAAGCTAGACGGTGAAGTCTTTTCCTCCGGTGTTCCCTCCCCCCCAAGCCCCCCGTGCACGGGGGTTTGGGGGGGCTGTTCCGGTGTTCCCTGCTATAACTGAATACTGTTAAGTAGATTTCCGCTTTGAGCCAATCATCCGTTCAACACTCATCGCCCCCACACCCAAAATTACTAAGGCTATCCCATAGATTTGTTGCTGCTTAATTTCCTCACCGATAATCCAGAAAGCAAACAACGCGGTTAACGCTGGCCCGGTTGTCCCAATAATGGAGGCTAAGGAAGCTCCCGCCGAGCGAATGGCGAAATTATTTAATAAATAACTTGATAGAGTGAGAACACCTAAAACCACACCCCCAATCATTAATCCATTCCAAACTCCCGGTTCAATATTAACCCCCAAACTATCGGGTAGTATCATTAAACTCACAGAAGAAAAGACAAAAATTGATGCAAAGTTCACCAAACTAAAGGGAATAGGATGGAGTTTTCCCGCAGCCACCTGAGTTAGCAAAACATACCCGGCAAAAGCCACACCCGCAAAGATCGCAGCAATCACCCCCACCTGTACATTGCCCATGGCAATATTAGGATTTCGGGCTGGTAAACAGAGAATCCCTCCAGCCAGAATAATAATCATGGCAATCACCCGAATTATGGTCGGTCGATCTCCAAATAAACCCCAAGAGGCAATTACCGTTACAATCGGATAGATAAAGAAAATCGTAATCGCAATTCCGGTCGGAATCTCACCAATGGCTACATAGATAGCGACCTGGGATAAAAACAAGAAAAATCCACTACCAATCACCGTTAACATTAAACGACGATCACCGGAATGAAGAAAACGTCGCAGATCACCCCACACCGGAGGATAAAGGAACGTTGCCACAATCGGCATCAGTCCCATGACCACAATCATGCGGAGTAACAAGATTAATAAAGAATTCCCGATCCCCGGAGAAATAATTCCTTCTAAGGAAAATATGCCAAAGATTTCTCGGGGTTGTGGCCCTTTGAGAATAATCTTTAAACAAACGTTAAACAACGATAGAGATACCGCCGAAAGTAACGCCAAAAATAAACCCACTTGCACTGGAGAAGACTTAGGTTTAGGACTAGCAACGGATTCCGCGCGATTTGTAAGTCCCGTATTTCCAGGGGGAAGGGCCTGATGACCGTCGCCCGGAAGTTCCCGTCTGGAATTATCCCCCCTTATGGTGGGTTGTTCCACCTGTTCTTGCAAACGATGAACTAGGGTTTCCAGCAAGGCTTCAACCTGCTGTTCCAAGGTTTGCATATTGTTCAAACGTTGAGATAGGTTACTTTGATAGTGACCTAACTCCTGCTGTAAGCTTTGAAAAGTTTGGTTCAGACTGGTTTCCAAAACCGCTTCCAACTCTCGATTATTGAAATTTTCCTCACCGAGATCGCCACTCGGAAGCAGTCCACTCGAATCAGCCGCCAATAAAGGCGGATCACTGGCTACTTTAATTTGATTAATGCGGGCGATCAAAGCTTGTTCTACATCACGCGCCACAATTTGAGTCAGTTGTTTTAGCCAAGCTCGATTGGGAGGAAGGCGATCGGACAGCGTTTGTAACTGCACAGATTGCAGTCGCCGATATTCCGTTTGCAGATTTTCAATATCCTCAATTAAACGAACTTTATCCGTTTCCAGTCGTTGGATATCCGACAGATATCTTTCCTTAATCTGGTGATGGAAGGTTTCTAATTCCTGTATCACCGAACTTAGGATAATTTCTGCGGATGTGGTTTCTCCCGATCCTAAAGGTGGCGGTTGATTCTCCTGTGTCCCCATTCGTGATTAACCTCTTATTGATCTGCTGATTCAGCTATGACGCCACTCATACCAACGCTGCATACCGGGTTTCACAATTGATAGACTAGAAAATCCTAGTCTTGACCGATAAAGGCACAACGGGAAAAATGGCAAAGCCAGGGAAGAATTATCCCCAAAAACCTAAACTAAACAATAGCTCACTCAGCGTGTAAAGACACGCTCGTTTCCAATGTGCCACATTTTATTTATAATCTATTGAATATTTTAAATAGAATCCCACTGATTATAGCCGCACTAGGAACCGTAATCACCCAGGCTAAGGCAATGGAACGGACGGTATCCAAGCGCACCTCTTTTCCCCCCTGTACCAGTCCAATGCCCACCACACCCCCCACCAACGCATGGGAGGTAGAAGCGGGTAATCCTAAACGGGATGCCAATAATACGGTGGTAGCCGTGGCCAATTCCGCACAAAATCCCTGACTCGGAAGCAGGGAAATAATATTTTCTCCGACGGTTTTAATCACATTTTTACCCCAGATGGCGAGTCCGGTAACAATCCCACTCCCCCCCAACAGTAAAATCCAAATCGGGATTTCAATATCATCTAGGGGAACTGAACCCGTTTTAATTACCGCTAAAATTGCGGCTAAGGGCGCGATAGTATTTCCTACATCATTTGACCCGTGGGCAAAAGCGACAAAACAGGCACTAATTACCTGAAATCCTGCCATTTGTTTTTCGATCCCAGGGAATTTTTCCGGTATGGGATTAGAACTAGAATCCTGCTGCTGTTGATCTAATTGTCGCCAACTGAATCCAGTTAAACTGACCGCCGCGATTCCACCCAGGGCTAAAAAAATATCATGGACAGGTAACGTCCACCCCCATTGGGTTAAGATTGTTTGCAAGGGCGAACTCAAAATTGGGAAGACAATCACCCCAAAAATTCCGATTAAGATACTACTTAACCAGGGAATCCATTCTTGAATTTGGCGATCGGGATCGGGTTGGTCTAAAATCCAATATTTGATCAGTTTGTAAAATAACGCTGCAATTAAACCACTGATCACCGGAGTGACTAACCAAGTCAGGGAAATTAAACCGATAGTTTGCCAGTTTACCGCCTTGACCCCAGCAGCAATACAGCTAAATCCAGCGATCGCTCCCACCACCGCATGGGACGAAGATACGGGCAATCCCTTCAGGGTGGCAATTTGTAACCATAATCCCGCCGAAAGCAATACCGATACCATCCCAATCACAAAGACTTGAGGCGTGGAGATAAAAACTTCCAGGTTAACAACCCCCGTCGCTAAGGTTTTAGAGACTCGCTCTCCAAAAAATACCGCCCCGCTAAACTCTAAAATCCCGGCGACGATAATCGCTTGTTTCAGGGTCAATGCCTTGGAACCCACCGACGTCCCCATCGAGTTTGCCACATCATTAGCCCCTAGATTACAGGCAACATAGAAAGCTAACCCGCACAGCAACACAATTTCAACGAAGACGGTCATGGATTGTTCTAACATCTTTGTGAATCCAGGTGAATGCTATGGATTTTACAGTCCTTTTCGATCTATAATCAGATCTTGTGAGTTTTGGAAAATTATCATGAAAGCGGGAGAAATTATCCGTTCTATTGAAACGGAAGAAATCGAAAGCCTCCGACAGCAACTCAATAAACCCGATCTTCCCGATATTTATGTCGGTGATACGATCAAGGTTGCGGTGAAAATTCAAGAGGGTGGCAAAGAGCGAATTCAGCCCTATGAGGGGGTTGTGATTGCTAAACGTCATGGCGGAATTAACGCCACCATCACTGTGCGGAAGATTTTTCAAGGAGTAGGAGTTGAGAGAGTTTTCTTAATCCATTCTCCGAGAATTGCGGATATTAAAGTTATCCGTCGAGGTAAAGTCCGACGGGCGAAACTATTCTATCTCCGCGATCGCATTGGTAAAGCCACTCGCGTTAAACAACGGTTTGATCGGAGTCTGTAATTTGGGCAACGCCAGAGATTCCATGATTCCCCTGGTGATGATCAGAAAAAAAGTTTAACTAAAGTCTGTAATTTGTGTTAAGCTAAATAAGGTGGAAGATCAGCCACTCCGCTATGCGCTCTTAGTTCAGTTGGTAGAACGCAGGTCTCCAAAACCTGATGTCGGGGGTTCAAGTCCTCCAGGGCGCGCTGGATACCTCCAATGCCCAGACGCAAGATTACTTTCGTCTGGGCATTGTTCCGAAAAGCAACAAATCGGGACATTGTGTTGATGGGTTCAGTATGATAGTTTTAAAAGTTTGGGCGGCTGTGTGACCATCTTCCAGCTAAGATCAGGATCAGATACCGTAAGATCGCAAGGGGAGTTCATGGTGGTCAACAAGAAAGAAGAAGTTGCAATTGAAGGAACGACTTCTGGCTTTAACGCTTCTACGTTCCTCAAAGAAACGAAAGAGGAATTAGACAAAGTGGTCTGGCCTGGCCGACAGCAACTACTGAGTGAGTCGGCAGGGGTATTGTTGATGATCACTCTCTCGGCTAGCTTGATCTATTTAGCAGACAACTTCCTTCGTTGGGCGTCGGGGCAAATCTTCGGATGACTTTTACATCAGACGAATCACAACATTCAGACCTCATGGCAGATACGGACGAACGTTCCCAGGAGTTTTCACACGGAGAGCGACGTTGGTATGCTGTTCAGGTAGCTTCTGGCTGTGAAAAACGAGTCAAAGCGAACCTGGAACAACGGGTACAAACCCTAGATGTTGCGGAACGAATTTTGAAGGTGGAAATTCCCCACACCCCAATGATTAAACTGCGGAAAGATGGCAGTCGTCAACATGGTGAGGAGAAAGTATTTCCAGGTTATGTTCTTATCCAGATGAGACTAAAATGGAATAACGAACTCAATCGCTGGGAAATTGACGATGAAGCTTGGCAGGTGGTCAAGAACACACCGCACGTTATCAACTTCGTTGGGGCGGAACAAAAACGGCATTCCGGTCGGGGTCGAGGTCACGTTAAACCTCTACCACTGAGCAATGCTGAGGTGGAACGAATCTTCAGACAAGCGCAACAACAGGAACCGATTGTCAAGGCAGCAATGGCGATTGGGGATCATATCACCGTGCTTTCAGGGCCTTTTAAAGACTTTGAAGGAGATGTGATTGAAGTTAGTCCAGAGCGGAGTAAGCTTAAAGCTCTACTTTCGATTTTTGGACGGGATACTCCAGTAGAATTAGAGTTTAATCAGGTTGAAAAACAAGGCTAAGGAATGGCAAAGAAAGTTGTAGCAGTTATTAAGTTGGCAATTACTGCGGGCAAAGCCAACCCTGCACCCCCAATTGGCCCAGCCTTGGGTCAACATGGGGTGAATATTATGGCGTTTTGCAAAGAGTATAACGCCAGAACCGCAGATAAAGTAGGTCTTGTAGTTCCGGTAGAAATTTCGGTTTTTGAAGACCGGAGTTTTACCTTTGTTCTCAAGACTCCTCCGGCTTCGGTATTAATTCGTAAAGCCGCTGGAGTTGAACGGGGATCGGGAGAACCGAACCGCAAGAAAGTTGGCCAAATTACGCAAGCTCAGTTACGAGAAATTGCAGAAACCAAAATGCCCGACTTAAATGCGAATGATGTGGAAGCGGCCATGAAAATTGTGGCTGGAACCGCCCGCAATATGGGTGTGACCGTTGTTGATTAAGCTTATTTGTGACTGATCACGGCATTCAAACTGTTGGTGGTCTCAATAAGTAGCCTATTGGCAACAAGTCAATTAATTCCTAGTAGTTTAGGGAATTTCCGTTAACCCTTTATTGGGGGAGAGGTACATCTTCGTTATCACCCCAGGAGATATAGAATAGAATGGCAAGACAACAATCCCGTCGATTACGAGAACTCAGAAAAAAGGTTGAAGACCGACCTTACGAACCTTTAGAGGCGATTAATCTGTTGAAGGAAACCGCTACAGCTAAGTTTCCTGAATCAGCCGAAGCCCATATTCGTTTAGGTATTGACCCCAAATATACCGACCAACAACTCCGAACAACGGTGAGCTTACCCAAAGGTACGGGTCAAGTGATCCGGGTGGCGGTATTAGCAAAAGGGGAAAAAGTCACCGAAGCTCAAGCAGCCGGGGCTGATGTTGTTGGATCTGAAGATTTAATTAATGATATCCAGAAGGGAATGCTGGATTTTGATTGCTTAATTGCCACGCCGGATATGATGCCTCAAGTGGCGAAACTGGGGCGTTTATTGGGGCCGAAGGGCTTAATGCCTTCTCCTAAAGGGGGAACGGTGACAACGGATGTGGCAAAGGCGATCGCCGAATTTAAGGCTGGGAAGTTAGAATTTCGGGCTGATCGTACCGGCATCGTTCACGTTATGTTTGGGAAAACTGCATTCTCCGCAGCAGATTTGCTGGTGAACCTATCCACTCTGCAAGAGTGTATTGACCGCAACCGTCCTTCTGGGGCTAAGGGTCGTTACTGGCGTAGTGTGTTTGTCGCGTCTACGATGGGGCCGTCAATTGAAGTGGATATTACGGCACTGCGAGAACTGAAAATTGCGGACATCGTTTAATCTAAGGATTTCAGCCATCCTGTGGGTGTAATTCGCCTAGAGGATGTTCTGATTTCCTTGGTGATCTAGTCGGAATTGGGGGTTGACAAATCCCATAAAATATGCAATGATTAAAGGCTGCGTATTTAAACCAATAAACGACTAACTCACCGCAGACAGCAGGGGCGAAACGCTTAATTTCCTGCCGAGGTTCAATAAGTTTAAAGCTAAACAATCAGGTTACAGACCCAATTAATCTGTCTGTGTTGATGATTTATGTTTAAGTTTTAAGTTTTGACCTCGGTGAAAAAACCGAGGTTTTTTATGGCGAAATCGCTGCTGTTTTATCGGGGAAGGAGTCAACCGTTGTGGATCATTACATCGCCTTGAGGAGATGAAAATGGGCTGCAATGCTACACGGAGGTTCAACAAGAATGGGAAGAACCCTAGAAAATAAACAAGAAATTGTTGCTGAACTTAAGGAAACCCTTAAAGATTCACAACTGGCTATTGTGATTGACTATAACGGTCTGTCCGTTGCAGAAATCACTAATTTACGGCAACAGTTGCGTCCTTCAGGTAGTGTTTGCAAGGTAACAAAAAATACCTTAATGCGAATTGCCATTCAAGGTCAAAGCAACTGGGAGCCGTTGAATGGGTTGCTCAAGGGTTCTAACGCCTTTTTATTAATCAAGGAAGACTTCGGTAGTGCCATCAAAGCCTACCAAGCCTTCCAAAAGGTTTCTAAAAAGACGGAAGTTCGCGGCGGCGTCATGGAAGGCAGGCTGCTGAGTGAAAGTGACGTTAAAGCATTAGGAGATTTACCCTCCAAAGAGCAACTTATGGCTCAAATTGCTGGGGCTATCAATGGTGTGGCGACTCAACTGGCCGTCGGTATCAACGAGGTTCCGGGATCTTTGGCAAGGGCACTTAACGCCTATGTCGAAAAAGATCAAGATGGCTCAAACGACGAAGCTGCTTAGTTTTTATCTGGCTTTGGCAACAAGTCTCAAATACAAACCGTTACATTGTCTAGGAGTTTAAGAAATGTCTGCAACTACTGATCAAATTCTGGAACAACTGAAATCTTTAACGCTGTTAGAAGCGTCTGAATTAGTCAAACAAATTGAAGAAGCTTTTGGTGTGAGCGCCGCGGCTCCTGTGGGTGTTGCGATGGTTGCTCCTGGTGCGGCGGCTCCTGCTGAAGAAGTTGAAGAAAAAACCGAGTTTGATGTCATCCTGGAAGAATTCCCTGCTGATAAGAAAATTGCCGTTCTGAAAGTGGTGCGTGAACTGACTGGTTTAGGTCTCAAAGAAGCTAAGGATTTAGTGGAAGCAGCACCTAAAGCGGTTAAACAGGCTACTAATAAGGATGATGCTGAAAACACCAAGAAAAAATTGGAAGAATCTGGTGCTAAAGTTTCCATCAAATAGTTTTAACGGAGTTTTGTTTTAGTTTTTTATTCATCCCTAACCTGGTTTCTGATTCAGAAATCAGGTTTTTTTGCTTGATACTAGGGCTGGAGTTCATGATTATCGCAGTCGCTAGAATGGTATAGCAGTCGCTAGAATGTCTAATACTGAATACTTATGTCTCAATTCCTGAATTGGCTTCCTGATAGCCCAATTGTTTCCTTCACAATTTTATTATTAGTTTCCCTGGCGATTCCTCCTTGGTTTGAACGATTAAGATTACCGGGACTCGTCGGATTATTAATCGCAGGAGTCGCTTTAGGGCCCAATGGATTACATTTATTAGAACCCACTTCTGAAACGATGAAACTGTTTTCAGATATTGGTAAAGTTTATTTACTATTTGTAGCGGGATTAGAAATTGATCTTGAACAATTTCATAAAAATAAACATCGTTCTCTTGGCTTTGGATTAGCGACATTTATTGTTCCCCTCATCACTGGGATGTTAGTGGCTTTTGCCTTTGGATTTGGGCTTAATTCTGCTATTTTAATGGGTTCTATTTTATCCTCCCATACTCCCATTGGTTATCCCATTATTCAACGGTTGGGATTAGTGGAAGCGGAAGCGGTTGTGGTTACCATTGGGGCAACTGTCTTTACTGATATTAGTGCTTTATTTGTCTTAGCCATTTGTGTTTCAATTAATGCGGGTGAGTTTACTTTCCAGGGATTAATTTGGCAATTTTCATTATTAGGAATTTATTCAGCGATTGTTTTATTGGGATTTAGTCGTTTGGGAAAAATCTATTTCCAACGTACGGGAGATGATGAAAGTAATCAATTTCTATTTGTTCTAATGGTTTTATTTGTGGCGTCTGTGGGAGCGCAAATTATTAAAGTAGATATGATTGTGGGAGCATTTTTAGCCGGATTAGCCATTAATGAAGTGGTGGGAAATAGCCCGGTTAAAGAAAAAGTGGAATTTCTGGGGAGCGTATTATTTATTCCCTTTTTCTTTGTAGCTATGGGACTATTATTAAATGTTCCGGTTTTTATTTCTACCCTCATCAATAGTTCGGAACTAACCTTATCTATTGTTTTAGGATTAATTGGGAGTAAATTTATTGCCGCCTGGATTGCCAAAAAACTTTATCGTTATAACTGGGATGAAACCATGGTGATGTGGTCATTATCTCTACCCCAAGTTGCTGCCACCTTAGCTGCTACCTTAGTCGGTTTACAAGTGGGATTACTCACAGAAGCTATTTTTAATAGTGTGATTGTGATGATGGTTGTTACTTCCACTTTAGGGCCATTATTAACCCAGAAATTCGCCCCGAAATTACGCTTGACTATTCCCTTATTAGAAACCTCTGAATCCCTATTATGGTGGGAAAATCGCTCTCAAGTTTCTATCGCTGAATCTGCCTCTCCCTTTAGGGTTGTTGTTCCGGTTTCTAACCCCAATACAGAACGCTATTTAATTGAAATGGCAGCGTTAATCGCTCGTCATGAATCGGGGGGAATTATTCCGCTATCAATTGCAACCCAAGCCCAGATTCATTTGGATGAACCGAAATTACAATTAGCATTAATTAATAGTCGAATCCTGCTGAATCAAGCCTTAAAAGTTGGGCGGGAATTTAATGTAGAAACCAAGCCACAAGTTAGAATTGATAGTGATGTGGCAACGGGAATTGTGCGCACGGCTTGTGAACAAAATGCCAGTCTAATTATTATGGGATGGAGTCAAAATACGGGATTGAGAACCCGACTATTTGGAAATCTGATTGACAGTGTATTTTGGTCTAGTCATTGTCCGGTCGCAGTCATGGACTTATTAAAAGAGCCTCTGGCGATTAAAACAATTTTAGTTCCTGTTAAAACCTTAACCGTACAAACTATTCGCACGATTCGTTTTGCTCAACTTTTAGCCGATACTAACCAAGCAAAAATTACGGTATTGCACGTTTGTTCGGCTCAAGCTCAACCGGAACAAATTGCCACAATTCAAGGTGAACTCAATCAGATTTTACACAATGCTGGCCCCAAAGTTCAATCGGATCTGAAAATTATTTCTTCTAATAATGTGTCTGCTGTAATTTTATCAGAAACCCAACAGATTGATCTGATTATATTGCGATCGCAACGTCGCCGCACCGCCGGAGGTTTGGAAGTCAGTAGCGTCACCAGTGCAGTAATTCATCAACTTCCTTGTTCGATGATTCTATTTGGAGAACCCCACGAATAGGAGAAATAGAAAAAGAGAAATAGAAAAAGAGACGCGCCGTGGCTCGTCTCTACAATCAATTAAAATTAATTCTTTTAATCTTCAGGTTGCTGTACAACTAATACGGAACATTTGACATGATGAACCACATAATTACTCACACTCCCTAAAAACAATTCTGCCAATTCTGAACGGTTGCGTCTGCCCACAATCACTAAATCAGCACCCCATTTTTTAGTCATTTCTCGTATCCAATATCCCGCTTCTCCCACTTGATATTCCGTTTCAATAGAAACTCCCTGCTGTTGAGCATAACTAACAAAGGTGGCTAACCACCCAGAGACTTGATTAATTTCTTTTTCAATTAATTCATGTTGAATTTGTGCGACTTGGTTTAACCGTTGACCATATAAATCCCCCGGAGAACCCAAAATCATCGGTGATACACTAATACAATGAAACAGCTTTAACTGACTTTCGTACAGTTTGGCTAGTTGTAAAGCTTGATCAAAAACAAACTCTGCTGGGGGAGTTCGATCAATTGATACTAAAATTTTTTGATAGGCCATATTCTTGTCCTCCTTAACTGGTTTAATTCCGTTATTGGTCGAGTTCTAAAATCTCTTGTCTAAAAATGTTTAATTTCCCACTTCCTATTTTAAACTAAACATGATATTTTTTCATAAAAGAATGCTATATTTGGAGGCTGGGCGATCGCTAACCCGGTTCACCCTCGTCTAAACTAGTCTGTTTTGTTTTCTTAGGATTATGAGTCAAAACTACCGCATTACTCTCCTTCCTGGCGATGGAATCGGCCCTGAAATTATAGCGGTGGCGGTCGATGCGTTAAAAGTCGTTGGCAACCAACTGAATATTACTTTCGATTTTCACCAAGCATTGATGGGAGGGGCTGCCATTGACGCCACCGGAGAACCCCTTCCCCCAGAAACCTTAGAACATTGTCTCAAGAGTGATGCGGTGCTGTTAGCGGCGATTGGCGGATACAAATGGGACAATTTACCCCGCCATCAACGGCCAGAAACCGGGTTATTAGGGTTACGCGCTGGATTAAAATTATTTGCTAATTTGCGTCCCGCTACCATTTTGCCTCATTTAATTGATACTTCTTCTTTGAAAAAAGAAGTGGTGGAAGGGGTAGATATTATGGTTGTCCGCGAACTTACTGGGGGGATTTATTTTGGACAACCCAAGGGCATTTTTCAGACGGAAACCGGGGAAAAACGGGGTGTTAATACGATGGCCTATACCGAATCTGAGATTGATCGGATTGGCCGTGTCGGATTTGAAACCGCCCGGAAACGTCGGGGGAGACTTTGTTCTGTGGATAAGGCAAATGTCTTAGATGTGTCTCAGTTATGGCGAGATCGGATTATCTTGCTTGCCTCTGAATACCCCGATATTGAACTATCTCATTTGTATGTTGATAACGCGGCTATGCAGTTAGTTCGCGCCCCGAAACAGTTTGATACGATCGTGACGGGGAATTTATTTGGTGATATTCTCTCCGATGCTGCGGCTATGTTAACTGGAAGTATCGGGATGTTACCGTCTGCTAGTTTGGGGGAATCTGGCCCTGGGGTGTTTGAACCCGTTCATGGTTCAGCCCCCGATATTGCGGGACAGGATAAGGCTAATCCCCTTGCCCAAGTCCTTAGCGCGGCGATGATGTTACGCTATGGTTTAGATCAACCCGTGGCGGCGGATAAACTAGAAAATGCGGTTTTAAAAGTCTTAGATTGGGGATATCGGACTGGTGATATTATGTCTGAGGGGATGAAATTAGTCGGTTGTCAGCAAATAGGAGAAATATTGTTAAAAGCCCTAGAAGAAAACTATAGCAATCCTAAATAGAGGAGCAGGGGGAGCAGGGGAGGTAAACTCTTTCTATTACCCATTACCTATTACCTATTACCCATTCGTAATTCCCTAAGATCACAAGAATAAAGAGCGCTCTCCCCCTTTCAGTTCAACAGAGCGCTCAGTCCCCAAAATTTCATCACAACAGTATTTTATCATAACGGCCTCAAAAACGATACTCCCCTAGGGTGGAAAATTTTAGATAGCCGCCATTTCCTGAACACAATAATAGCAGGCGCGTCCCTGCTGTTTAGCTAGATACAAGGCTTGATCCGCAGCCCCAATTAAGGCATAGGGGGAGATTTCATCGGAAGGGATGGTACAAGCTATTCCTAAACTCAAAGTTAGCCATTGACTGACCCTATATTGATCAAAACATTGAAAAAAGTGATGACTTTCATTTAGATTTAAAAATGTCAGTATTTGAGATAACGATCAATCAAAGAATAGATGTGGCAGGCAGTATTATAAAACTTCAAGCTGGACTTGATTGGCGTTGATCCTAGCATACCAACGAGAATAATGGAGAATAGGGGATTCGAACCCCTGACCTCTGCGGTGCGATCGCAGCACTCTACCAACTGAGCTAATTCCCCTGGTGCGAGTCAAAGGATCAAAGTGTGAGGAATGACCTTTGACTCCAATATATTATCCTAACATAACTAAACCTGAGATTGCAAAGGTTCCTGTAAAAATATTTTTTGCATCCGCTCCAATTCCAGATCACTGAACTGATCAACGGCCCAATTTGCCCAGCGTTGCAGGATATGCAGGGGATAGGTATGGGCGACACCGATAACTTGCATTCCGGCCCGCCTCGCCGCCATGATCCCCACGCAGGTATCCTCTATGGCTAGACATTCCGATGGCTGTAAATTTAGGTGAGGGTAAGCCTGATTTAATCGTTGCAGGCCTAACAAATAGCCTTCCGGTTCAGGTTTACTTAGGGTAATCTCATCCCCGGCCACAATAATTGGAAAATAATCTTTCAAGCCACTACGAGTTAACACCAATTCCACTTCCGCCCATAACGCCCCGGTGACAATTCCTAATTTCAGATCCGCCGCTTGTAACTGTTGGAGCAATTTCTCCAAACCTGGATAGAGGGGCAGTTGTGCTAATTGTTCTAAATAATTGCGATAGCTAATAGATTTACGTTCAATTAACTGATCTAAATAGGCATTAGTAACAGCGCGATCTCGATAGGTTAATAGGTCGGTTAAACAGGCGCGATCGCTCCTTCCCAAAGAAAATTTGCGAATTTCATCAGGTTGGGAACGGAGGTTTTCTGTCAACAAAAGTTCGGCAATGAGTCGTTCATGAATGGACTCATCATTAATAATAATTCCATTAAAATCAAATAGAACCGCCTTTAAACCCATGGTTTTCCACAACCTTTGATCTAACGTTCTGTGGCTAACCAAGCCCGGAGAATTTCTCCCACCGACCAGGCTTGGGCAATACAACCCCGGGGGTGCATCGGGGCGTTACCATCAAAAATTTCGCTAATTGTTCCCAGTCCCCCCGTGGTCAGGTGGTTGACCATTGGCTCTAGGAAACTGCGGGCAAGATTGGGATTTTGAAACACCCGTAAATGGGCGATGACAAAGGGCCCTAAAAGCCAAGCCCAAACCGTTCCTTGATGATAAGCACTATCTCGTTGTACTGGATTTCCCTCATAATATCCCCGATAGTGCAAATGATTCGGGGCCAGCGATCGCAATCCTGATGATGTTAACAAAAATCGTCCGCAGGTTTCAACGATGGCTTTTTGTTGTTCGTGGGATAGGGCGCTATGGGGGAGGGAAACGGCAAAAATTTGATTGGGGCGTAGGGAAGCATCGTCGCCATAAATCCCATCAATGATGTCATAACAATAGCCCAGTTCAGGATTCCAGAACCGTTCAAACCGAGCTAAGGCGCGATCAGCCAGGGCATCATATTCTTGATAGGGTCTGCCAATTTGACGGGCAAATTTCCCCATAATTCGTAGGGCGTTATACCAAAGGGCGTTAATTTCCACGGGTTTTCCGATGCGGGGAGTTACAACCCAGTCGCCGATTTTGGCATCCATCCAGGTTAACTGCGATCCCTGTTCCCCCGCGTATAGTAAACCATCGGCGGGATCGAGGTGAATATTATAGCGAGTTCCACGACAGTGATATTGAATAATATCGGCTAGAACAGGAAATAAATTTTCGACAATATCAATATCTTCGGTGAGGTCATAATATTGACGAATCGCCTCAAAATACCACAGGGTCGCATCAACGGTATTATAGTCCGGGGTTTCTCCGACGTCGGGGAAACGGTTGGGCAACATTCCTTCCTTCACATACTTGGAGTAGGTATAGAGGATGGCACGGGTAATTTGGAGGCGTCCGGTGGTGATGGTAATACCGGGTAAGCTAATCATGGTGTCCCGTCCCCAATCCCCAAACCAGGGATATCCAGCAATAATGGTTTTACCGATCGGATTTTCAGGAGTACCCCGATTAACCACAAATTGATCGGCCGCAAATACTAACTGTTGTAACCCTTCGGGTACTTCCCTAATATTGACTGGACAGCTATCTTGCCAAAATCCTAATAATTTGCGTTCGTAGCTACGACGGACTTCTAGGGCGGCTTCCCCGTTTAAACTGGGGTTAGCTTCGGTACTTGCGACAAAAATTATGGATTCCCCAGGATGCAAGGTGGCGGTAAAGGTGGCAATATGGAGGTGATCTTCGTGATCCATGAGGCCGCGATCGCGTTCCTTAGATAAATCAAAGTTATAACACCATTGATGGGTAGGTTGTACCGTCGCCCGATCCGTTAATAAATAGAAGGGAGTAGCCTGGGGAAAGGCGGTGACACAAACCCCGTTTTCCACCGCTTCCACTTGCATTTTCCAATTCCCAGCATGGGTATCGCTATGATAATCTCGATGATTGACTAGGGCTTTAAGCCTAAGGGTAATTGGCCCAGAGGCGCGGGTTAAGTTATAGCGAACATAAGTAATATTAGCTTCTGGCTGCATCCAAATTCGTTTTTCTAGGATGGCATCGGCGCAGGCAAATTTCCAGGTGGGTATGGTACGTTCTAGGTAAAATTTTTCAATATGATAATGTCCATAACCATTAATTGCACCGCCTCTCCAACGATTTGTATAAAGGGGATAAGTTTGTTCGTGATATTCTACAATTTCGTCTATTTTTGTGACTAATAAAGTCCGTCCTAATGGGGGGTTTAAAGCCGCTACTAATAAACCATGATAACGGCGTGTCAGTAAGCCTGCTATTGTTCCCGAAGCATAGCCGCCGATGCCATTGGTAACTAACCATTCTCGTGTTTCTGAACTCGGTAAATCACCGCAAATTTCTCGTCCAAAATTAATAGTCATACCCAATCAGTAATCAGTAATCAGTTAAAGAGTATACAGTTAATTTATTAATTCTTAAACTGGTAACTGATAACTGGTGATTTAATTATAACGTTTTATTGTCAAAATTAAAACCCCCACTTTGTGAAATCGAATACGGATTAAACAGATTACTCAAGTCTGACGGAATATTGCAGAGTATCAAAAGTTTTTTTAGGATCTGTATTTAAGAGTATAATGAAATTTGTATTTTTATTATCTGGCAATTGCTCAAGATTTAGTTTTATGACAAAATCTAACCTTTTGGCTCCTTTACCTATTTTAGAAGACTTGCGTTCTGGTCTTCCTAATTTTTGTGGCTGGGAAGCTGAAATTCAAGCCTTAGTTAATCATAATCATCCTATATTTTTGTCTCAAACTAATTTAAAGTTAGATCAAATTAAAGCCGGTTTTGCCTGTGGGTTACATTTTCATCAACCCACTATTCCAGGGGGCGTTAATGGGGAATTAATCAGCAATCTACAATATATGTTTGAACATCCCCAAGAGGGAGATAATCATAATGCGGAAGTTTTTGCTTGGTGTTATCGTCGGATGGGAGAATTTATTCCTCAATTAATATCCCAAGGGTGTAATCCTCGAATTATGTTGGATTATTCGGGGAATTTGTTATGGGGATTACGCCAAATGGGCCGGGATGATATTCTCAATGATCTGAAAAAAATTACCTGTGATCCAAAATATCAACCCTATGTAGAATGGTTGGGAACTATGTGGAGTCATGGGGTAATTCCTTCGACTCCTATTCCTGATATTTTACTCCAAATTCAAGCTTGGCAACATCATTTTGCCAGTATTTTTGGAGAAGATGCTTTACAGCGAGTCAAGGGTTTTTCTCCTCCAGAAATGCACTTACCCAATCATCCTGATACTTTATATGAGTATATTAAAGCCTTGAAAGCCTGCGGTTATCGTTGGTTATTGGTTCAGGAACATTCTGTCGAAACTTTAGAGGGTTTGGGATTACCCCACGACCAAAAATATATTCCTAATCGTTTAATTGCCCGCAATTCTAAGGGGGAAACCTTGAGTATGATTGCTTTAATTAAAACTCAGGGATCGGATACTAAATTAGTTGCCCAAATGCAGCCCTATTTTGAAGCCAAAACCAAGGAAAAACAATCTATTTCTGGGGTTAATATTCCGCCGTTAGTTTCACAAATTGCTGATGGAGAAAATGGCGGGGTGATGATGAATGAATATCCTCGTGATTTCTTGCGGATTTTCTATGAATTGCGGGATCAAAATAATGGGGTGGTGGCAATGAATGGAACCGAATATTTAGAAATATTAGAAGCGGCGGGGGTGAACCCAGAAGATTATCCGACTTGTCAAGCGGTTCAGCAGCATAAAATTTGGCAAAAAGTTGATCCAGTTGTTGGGCTTAAGCCCCTCTTAAATCATCGAGAATCTGTAGAAGAAGCGATCGCAATTTTAAAACAAACCGATCACCAATTTCAAATGGAAGGTGCATCATGGACAAATAATTTAAGTTGGGTTCAAGGTTATGAAAATGTGTTAGAACCTATGAAACAATTAAGTATTGCCTTTCATCAAAAGTATGATTCTCTAGTTAAAGAAAACCCAAATATTACTAAGGAATCTCACTATCAACAAGCACTATTGTACAATTTGTTATTACAAACCAGTTGTTTTCGCTATTGGGGACAGGGCACCTGGACAGATTATGCTAAGGAAATCTATCGTCGGGGGATAATCAGTAATCAGTAATCAGTTATCAGTTATTAGTTATCAGTGTAATAGTTAAGGCTTGCATTTTTTATTTACTAAGATAATGGGTAAAGACCCGCTAATAGCTGCGCCCTTGCCACGTCTAACCACTGATAACTGATAACTGTTTACTGATAACTATTTACTCCGGATGGGTTTTTCCAATCATAATCATTAGGAAATTTAAAATTAATAAAAGAAACGGAAATACTCATTTCTAAACCTTTAACATAATGCCACCATCCCACAGGAAGAAAAATCACTTCCCCAGGGTGTAAGATCACATCAATAGATCGAACATTTCGATATAATGGATAACGATTATAGTCAGGATTTGCCGGATCAATGGGACTAAATACCCCGATATTATTATAAATAAATGGGGTCTGTTCAGGGGAAATCATTTTAATTAATTTTCGCCCAGAAACTTGAGCTAAAAAGATATTAATGGTATCATGATGTAAGGGTGTAACAGTTCCGGCTGAACCAAACCAGAAAAACGTTTTTCCCACTGTTTGTGCTGGGTCTAAATATTCGGGAAATACCTCCATATCCTCAAAAAGTCCCTGCATTTCTTCACGATTCAGGGTGTTATTGTTGGCAACCATATAGTAATCATTGGTTTCTCCCGCCCGCACTACCCAATCAATATAATCTCCAAATAACATCGTTTTTCGATGCTGTTCTAAATTAATTTCATAATTCGGGTCGGAGTCACGATTTCCCTGGACTTGAATACTAACATTGCCATAATTTTCTTTTAAATAGTCTGGTGTCCATCGTTCCATTGCTTCCCAATTTTTCATGATACCTGTTAAAATAACGGGTTTATTTTGGGAATAATATTGGTCTAAAAATTCATCTTTGGATAGAAACGGAATCCGAGGAATACTATTATAATTAGATCCTAGAGCTGATAATTGGTTTTGAATTTGTAGAATAGATTCTAATTTTTCTAGCTTTTGTAAAACCTCCTGTGCGGCTTGAAAATAGGGTTGGTTAGCGAGGTTTGTGACTTCCTCAACGGCCAACTTAACATCAATCCCATTTTTAACCATACATTCAATTAAGGCATCATCGGATTTATGCAGAAACTTATTAGCTGCAATCCATTTTTTCCAACCATCAGGAAGCGGAGGAGGTTCAGGAATTTCCGGGGGTTGAGGATGTTGAGGAGACTCTGTTACAGGGGATTGAGGAAGCCATTGCAAGCTGACTTGTTGGCGATCATTTAAGGTAATTTGTAAGGGGGGAAGGGTTATTTTTAAGGGTTGAATATCAGTCATATTAATAATAAGAGATTTTAATAAAAATCTGACTCGTGAAAACCGGAAGTAAGAATATATTTTAATTATATCCTAATTATTCTCAGTTGTCTACAAGAATTAGTGATTATTTAAGCATTCAATCCATTTTCTAGTACCGAAATGTAGGCAAGATTGAGATGCAATGTGAGCGGAGTTAGCTAGGGCGTTGGGGAAGTTTTCAGATAGAATAAAATGGCAAAATGCTCCATGAAAAATATCTCCCGCACCTAAAGTATCAACTGATTGAATCGTGGGAATGGGGATACTACCGTTTCCTGCTTTGAGACTAATATATTGAATCGGTTTTTCTCCTTGGGTAATGGCAATATTAGGAATATTCATAGCTTGAAGATAGGCAAAAACATCTTCAGAGGTTTGACAATCGGGCGGATAAAAATTATTAGAACAAATGGCATAGTCAATATCTGGTAAAATAGTTTCTAAGCCTGTTTTCCAACTTCCGCCATCTAAAATAATAGGAATTTGTTTGATTTTTGCCTGTTGAATTAAACTTTGGCTGATGGGAATTTGATGACCGTCGATTAAAATAATATCAATATTGTCTAAATATTGGGATAAATTTGAGTGGTTTGAGATTTGAGATTTTGTAGCATTAATTGAGATAACGGTGCGCTCTCCGGTGGTATTATTTACCATAATAGATGAAACAGGAGGTGCTTCTAAACGAGTTGAATCTAAGTCTATAATATTAACAGAATATTGTTGTAAATCTTTTCTAATTAGTTGAGTTAGGTCATGGCTTCCTAATCCACCTAATAGTATGGATTGGTTGCCTAAACTATTAAAAGTAACGGCGGCATTAGTCGCTGGCCCTCCGGCTGCAACGGTATAATCAGAAGCAACAATTTTTTGATTTTCCTGGGGATATTGAGTAATGGAATAAATCAAATCGAGTGTAATCAATCCAACAAATAAACCTTTAACCATGGGATTATTTAAACCAAATTCAAATCAAAACTCTAAGAAATTATATGTTTTCTTGTATTTTTAAATAAAGGGCATAACAACTATAAAGTAGTTGTGTCAACTCTCAAGGATATCTGATATTATCCTTGAATAAGTGTATTTTATATCACATTTATATTTCTGTAGAGCCTTAAATTTAAGATGACCAATCAAGCTGGAACCCTTTATATTGTAGGAACTCCCATTGGGAACCTAGAAGATATCACCTTGCGGGCGATAAAAATTTTACAAAGTGTCGATTGGATTGCCGCCGAAGATACCCGTCATACGGGCAAGCTATTACACCATTTTGAGATTAAAACTCCCCAACTCAGTTACCATGAACATAATCAACAACGCCGGATTCCGAGTTTGGTGGAATCTCTGAGTCAGGGACATACAATTGCCTTGGTTACGGATGCGGGAATGCCAGGAATTTCTGACCCCGGATATGAACTAATTAAGGCTTGTATTGAAGCAAATATTGCTGTAATTCCGATTCCGGGAGTTAGTGCTAGTATAACAGCTTTAAGTGCGGCGGGACTTCCCACAGATCGATTTATTTTTGAAGGGTTTTTACCTACCAAAAACAAAGAACGTCAACAGCGTTTAAGCGCTTTACAAACCGAATCTCGCACCCTGATTTTATATGAAGCACCCCATCGTCTTGTGGAAACCTTAGAAGATTTAGCTCTAATTTTAGGCTCAAAACGGTCTATTGTAATTGCACGGGAATTAACAAAAATCCATGAACAATTTTGGCGAGGAACCTTGGAAAATGCAGTACAATACTATCAAGATCACAACCCCAAAGGTGAACTAACATTAGTTATTGCGGGTGTCACCGAAACCCCAACCGTGATCACCGAAGATCAAATTAAGGCCGAACTCCAATGTCTACTCCAACAAGGGATTACCCGTTCTCAAGCCAGTCGCCAACTCGCAGACGCTACCTCCTTACCCCGTCGTCAAATCTATCAAATTGCTTTAACTTTACCCGATGTGGAGGAATAAATATGTTGGTATAATTATCGTTAACTTAAAAAACTTCGTTGTTGGGATGAATGCCCACTTCTGCTATCCTAGATTTATTTTCCTATTGTCTCTAATATGGCTTATATTACCCAACGTCGTCGTTCCGTTAGAAATTCTACTGTTCCTAATCGTTCTTTAAGGCGATCGCCTGTTAGAGTAGGGACTAGAACACCTCATAGATTAGCCAAATTAAACTACCCTCGAATTATATTTTTAATTGCCCTATTACTAACCGTTAATTGGACAGTCGGAGCACTGTTAAAGCTATTATTTCCACCTGCAAAACCGCAACCCCAAACTCAGAATATTACCATTTCTGCCCCAGCGGCGACCGAAACCGATAAAACCGTAGTTTATAATATTAAAACTCCTCCTAATTTAGCCCCCAATCAAGACTTACAAACTATTATTGATGGTGCAGTTGATATTGCCAAAAACCAAGGATTACCCACAGAATCCCTATCTATTACATTAATTGATGTTAGTAAATCTGCTACCCATAACATCGCCGGATATAACAATACTAAACTCAGATTTCCCGCCAGTGTTGCCAAATTATTTTGGATGGTTCAATTTTTTGGCTATGCAGAAAAAGGATATATTCCCAAGGAATCCCCCTTTTATACCGACCTATCCCAGATGTTGCGAATTTCCGATAATGATTCAGCCAGCCGCATTGTTGATGCGATTACCAAAACCGAATCAGGAGAAAAATTAGACAAATCAGAATTAGATAAATGGGTAGAAAAACGCAGTCAAGTTAATCAATTCTTTGAGAAATCCGGTTATACTGGAATTAATTTAACCACTAAAAATTATCCAATTACTGGGATAGGAGAAGAACCCACAGGTCGAGATTTACAATTACGAGAAAATCCCGCCTATTCCAAAGGAAATTTCGTCACCACCGACCAAACAGCCCGATTAATGTATGAAATCTACACAAAACAAGCTATTTCTCCCTTAGCTAGTACCAAAATGGCATATTTATTAACCCGTGATTTAAACCCAAAAGCCTGGAAAAATATTGATTATAACTCCGTTGCTGGATTTTTAGGAGAATCCTTACCTCCCGATATTTACTATGCTTCTAAAGTCGGTTATACCAGTCGTTCTCGTCAAGAAGTCGCCTTTGTTAGAACCTTAAACGATAAAGCAATTTATGTGTTAGCCGTATTTGGAGATGATCCCGCCTATTCAAAAAATGAACAGGTTTTCCCTAAAATTTCCCGCTATATTTTTGATAGTTTAAATCAAACCCCCTTAAAATCCACTTCCGAAAAAATAACTCAATTCAATCAATTATCCTTTCCCATGGTAGGAACGAATAATTAAACCGTAGTAAGCCCTTCAGGGCTTAATCTTATGAAAAAAAATAAAATCATTGATCAAATCTGTCCCCATTGTCAGGGAAAAGGCTATACAGAAATTCGAGATTGTTCCGGGGAAATTCAACGGGAAGAAACCTGTGTTTTTTGTGAAGGAACAGGGAATAGGCAACAGGGAACAGGAAATAAACTGATAACTGATGATGCGGATACTTGATCACTGATTAAGTGGTGTATTCAGCGTTAATTTTTACATAGTCATAACTTAAATCACATCCCCAGGCTTTACCCACACCGGAGCCATTACCGATTTTAACTGAAATTAATACAGTATCTTCTTTGAGATATTCTCCTGTTTTGGCTTGTTTTAAATACTCATTAGCCGCATTCCGATCAAAAGGTAGGGGTTGACCCTGCTGCATTAAAACAAAATCCCCTAATTGGATTTCTAAATCATTCTGATCAAAATGGACTCCCGCCCGGCCAGCAGCCGCCGCAATTCGTCCCCAGTTGGGATCATGACCAAAAATGGCGGACTTCACCAAAGAAGAACCTACAATGGTTTTAGCCACTTTACAAGCCGAGGCTTCATCTTCTGCCCCCGAAACTTGAACTTCAATTAAACAGGTTGCCCCTTCCCCATCCCGGGCGATCGCTTTGGCCAAATATTCACAAACGGCCGTTAACATTCCTTCTAATTTTTCCGCTTCTGGCCCCATAGCCGTAATCGCTGGAGTCCGAGACGCCCCATTTGCCAAAGCAATTAAACAATCATTCGTACTCGTATCGCCATCCACAGTAACTTGATTAAAACTCCGGTTAGCCGCACGACTTAACATTTCTTGCCAGAGGGCAGGAGAAACCACCGCATCGCAGGTGACAAAAGCTAACATAGTTGCCATATTGGGGTGAATCATCCCCGAACCTTTACAAATTCCCCCCACTCTCACGGGACGATCCCCAAACATGGTTTCTAAGGCAATGGTTTTCGGGACTAAATCCGTAGTCATGATCGCCTTAGCCACGGCCGCGTTACCATTCTCTGACAATTCCTCAACTAACTTGGGAATCCCAGCCTTGAGGATATCCATTTTAATCCGTTGACCGATGACTCCAGTAGAAGCCAGTAAAATCGATTCCGGTGCAATATTGAGGACTTGGGCTAGGGCTTGGGCCGAGTCTACCGCATCCGTCCAACCCGCGGCTCCTGTCGCGGCATTAGCCTGTCCTGAATTACATAAAATGGCTTTGGCACTGGGTTTGGTTTGTAGTTGTTGACGGCAATAATCAACACAGGAGGCTCTAACTTGACTGGTGGTAAATACCCCGGCGGCGATCGCATCTACATCAGAGACAATTAAAGCTAAATCCGGTAATCCCGATGCTTTCAATCCCGCAGTAATTCCCGAAGCCCGATACCCTCTAGGGGCAGTCACCCCACCCTCAATAACTTTCCAATCTGACATGATTTCCCTTTCCGTTTCCAATATTACTGAGAAGGGATTATATCAAGAACACTGACCCGAAACCCGAAACTGAAAGGTGGTGTTTATGTCTTATCCCCGCGATCGCTCTCAAATCTTTTAATTCTTCTGTGTGATTTGCTAAAATTGCCAGTGCTGCTTCTGTTTTCATGCTCCCTAAATTAATATTAATTTGAGTATGGAAGCCCTGAATGGCTTACTACATTTTACCAGATAGATGTTAAATCCGAGATAAATCTGGGTAGAATATTTCCCCGGATAATGTTGTAGGATTTTCCTGAATTTCTACTTCTTGATCAGGACGATAAATTTCAACTTGTTTATTTTTTAGATCAATTAGCCAGCATAATTTCGCCCCATTTTCTTGATATTCTTTCATTTTATTTTGTAAGGGTTTTAAAGCATCACTTCCTGAACGTAATTCCACCAAAAAATACTGATCCTCAGTTAAATCAATCGTTAATTACAGAGGAGTCGATAACTCTAACAATTACCTTTCTTTTTTGATGGCTTGCTGCACACCATATATAGTGTGCCTGCCTAAGTCCCCTAGGATAATATAAATATTCAGAATACTTGTGCCAATTTTAACAGAAAAACTAAAATTTTTTAGTCGATAATGGGAATCGGTGTAAACAATCATGACAAAATAGGGAAAATTTATTTTCCACCTCTTAGGAATATGTACGACAAAATCACTCCACCGACCACAGGCGAGAAAGTTACCTTCAACAATGGCGAACCCATTGTCCCGAATAATCCGATTATTCCGTTCATTCGGGGAGATGGTACAGGGATTGACCTCTGGCCCGCTACCGAGAAAGTTTTAGACGTGGCTATTGCAGCCTCCTACGGAGATCAACGTAAAATTAGTTGGTTTAAAGTCTACGCCGGGGACGAAGCCTGCGAACTCTACGGCACTTATCAATATTTACCGGAAGACACCACCACCGCCATCAGGGAATATGGTGTCGCCATCAAAGGGCCTTTAACTACTCCCATCGGAGGCGGGATTCGGTCTTTAAATGTGGCATTACGACAAATTCATGATCTGTATGCCTGTGTACGTCCGTGTAAATATTACACTGGAACCCCTTCCCCCCACAAAACCCCAGAAAAATTAGATGTGATTATCTATCGGGAAAATACCGAAGATATTTATTTAGGAATTGAATGGCGTCAGGGAACCGAAATTGCGGAAAAATTAATTAATTTTCTGAATACGGAGTTAATTCCGGCGACTCCTGAACATGGGAAAAAACAAATTCGCCTGGATTCGGGAATTGGAATTAAACCCATTAGTAAAACCGGATCTCAACGGTTAGTTCGTCGGGCTATTTATCAAGCATTGCGTCTACCTAAAAATAAACAAATGGTGACGCTGGTGCATAAAGGTAATATTATGAAATATACCGAAGGAGCCTTCCGAGATTGGGGTTATGAACTGGCAACTACGGAATTTCGTAATGAATGTATCACCGAACGGGAATCTTGGATTTTAGGGAATAAAGAAAAAAATCCCGATCTTTCCATTGAAGATAATGCCAAGATGATTGACCCAGGTTATGATTCCCTAACTCCTGAGAAAAAAGCGGAGATTTCTCAAGAAGTGGAAGGAGTTCTTAATACCATTTGGGAAACTCACGGTAATGGGAAATGGAAGGAAAAAATTATGGTCAATGACCGGATTGCCGATAGTATTTTCCAACAGATTCAAACCCGTCCCGATGAGTATTCTATCCTGGCTACGATGAACTTAAACGGGGATTATTTATCCGATGCGGCTGCCGCCATGGTCGGAGGTTTAGGCATGGGCCCAGGGGCAAATATTGGCGATGAATGTGCTATTTTTGAGGCAACCCATGGCACTGCACCCAAACACGCCGGACTGGATCGGGTTAACCCAGGATCTCTGATTCTATCGGGGGTGATGATGTTAGAATATATGGGTTGGCAAGAAGCCGCTGATTTGATTAAAAAAGGGTTAAGTGGAGCGATCGCTAATCAAGAAGTCACTTATGATTTAGCTCGGTTAATGGAACCCCCGGTTGAACCCTTGAAATGTTCAGAATTTGCTGATGCAATTATTAAGCATTTCAATGATTAATTTCGTAGTGAGTCCTTTAGGACTCTGATTAATCCCTTCAGGGCTTACTACTATGTAGTGAGTCCTAAAGGACTCTATCATGTTTGGCATGGGAGTATTCCTACATTACATGGAAATCGTGAAAAAAGCGATCGCTGTTTTGATAAGAATATTAGGGAAAGGTGCGATCGCATCTATTCAACTATCTTTAAACAAAATTATCAAACCTTCTTGTTGAAAATGCTTATCATGGGTTAAAACTTCAGTGATATTGAGTTGCTTCATTGTCACCATAGAAATACAATCTGTTAAACTATATCCTGTATCGAATCGTTTATTAAATAACGCCAAACCTGCCGTGAAAGATTCGTGGCTTTGAGGTACAACCGTTATATTACTATCAGCTATAATTTGGGCAACTAACTGAGAAACTGCTTTTTTTCATCGGGGATGGAAAAGAGGCAAAAAAATTAATCGTTTCTGTTAATATTTCTTCTGTTGTCACCAGTTGAACATTATTGAGAGTCTGACTATAATTTCTAACAGAATGATGCCATGAGTCAGCCACATTAATTAAAGCTACCCAATAAAATGTATCTACAAAAATAGTTTTCATGAGTCTTTATAAAGGTTTTTAGAAAGGTATAAATCATGATGTTCTGCCCCATCTTTAGGTAATTGGCTTAAGACTTCTTCAGGAATATCCTTAATAATATCATCAGCGACTTCCCAAATCGGTTTATAGGGTTTCTCTCTGGGTTGGAATGTTGGCTTGAGAGAACGGATAAAATCTAAGACCTCATCAAGTTGAGAAGCGGGAATTTGTTCTAATTCTTGTATAATTATTTCTTTAGTTTTCATAATATTATTATTGATAACGGTAATATTATTATAGCATAATATCCATTTTATCAGGCGAGATCGCATTTCAACAAATGAACTGAGTTAGAAAAGCAAAGGGATCTTCTCCTGTAGCCAGTTAATATTGGATTGTGATAAAATTAGTTAAATTGTACTAATAAATAATCAAAATATGAAAATTAAAGTAATTGTTTGGCAAGAAGATAATGTTTGGTGTGCGAGTGTTCCGGCGTTACCTGGTTGTCATACTTGGGGTGAGAGTTACGAACATTTAATGGAAATGGTGAAAGAGGCGATCGAAGGTTGGTTAGAAGTTGCGAGTGAACAACAATCTCCTAGTGAAAAACAGAAATTAGTATCGCACTCCCAACTTCCCATAAAAGCGGATACCTACGGTAAGCTGCGCTAACGCACCTCAATATCCCCTACAACAAGCGATCGCATCCTAACTTCCTCACAAAAGTGATCAGTAGTAACTATGTTGTTTTATAATAGATGTTGTTGATTTTTGAGGTTAAATTATTATAATGAATAATTCAGATCAAGCTTATGAGTCTCATGTTTTAAAAATTGCGATCAATAAATATTTAGATCAAAAATTAACTAACTCTCAAGAAGATTTAAAAAAAATCGAGTTAAATAAAGATGAATTGGTCTGGGATATAGTGAGTAAAATTCATAGTCAAAGTGGATATAAAGTTTCAATGTCTTTTGCTAGAGATATAATAGATCAGCGAATTGTAAATATAAAGGCTGAACTAAGAGAAGCCGAAGAAAAAGCTCGTCTTGAAATGATAAGAATTAAAGCTGAAAAAGTTGAAAAGCAAATTAAAAATATTGATTTTCTTAAAACTTTACCACCAGAATTAAATTTTGATGAAACAAAATCAGATATTTTTATTAGAGTATATAAAATATGTTGTGAATATGATTTGTGTGATGAGTTTGATGAATTAGATTCTAATGAAATTTTTGATAAGAAACTATTTATTAAAATTCTTCAAACAACAATATTTACAGATGAATATTCTCAATATTATATAAATATAATATTCGAGTTAGAAGAAGAATTTGATATAGAAATAAATGACTCAGAAGCAGAGACTTTAGAAACGGTAAGAGATATTGTTGAAATTATATATACTAAAATAGTAAGTTAATTGAAATAAATATTTGCTTGCTCCCAGGCCTCAGCTTGGGAATACTTTCTATGAGGCTCTGCCTCAGTTCTTCAGTTTTTTGAGTTTCCAAAACACTATCTTTGAAAATCAAGATTTTTGTCATTAATTACCAATTCAAAACCATAATCAAACCTCCATGAATTGTACTAAATTTTAAAGTTTGTAGTTGGGCTTTAGCCCTATATTAACTTTAATTAAACTAAAGTTAATACTTGATCATATTCTTGTTGATGAATTTGCCAAGCATTCCAAACATCAACTTTTTGCTGAAGATTTAACCAAAGTCTATAACCATTACCAAAAGCTTTACCAATTCTAATAGCTAAATCAACAGTAATCGGTTGTTCACCTTGAATAATCTCATTAACAACTTGATTAGAGACTCCTAAAATTTCGGCAAATTGTGTCGGAGTAATTGCTAAATCTTCTAAAATATCTGCAATAACTTCGCCAGGATGTACTGGTTTTTCGGGTCTATCTTGGATCAAATTGTCTCTTTTCTGTATCATAATTTAACCTTCCTGATGAATTACATACTTTACTATTTTAATGATAATCTTCGAGGTTGACATCATAAACCTCACCATCCCCAAAGCTAAAGGTAATTCGCCAATTTCCTGATACTTTAATTGACCAAGTTCCTTGGCGATCGCCTTTAAGTTCATGTAAATCATAACCTGGTAATCTAATATCTTCTAACATTAATGCTGAATCTATGACCTCTAATCTAATTCTTATTTTCTTTTCTAAATTATGAGGTACTCCTTTATTAATATTTTCTTGAAAGAGTTTTTCAAGAGCTTTATTTTTAAAGGTTTGAATCATTCATCAAATCTCCCTTATCCTATTAAATTTAGTAAATAATAAGCCGCATTCGCTCTTAATAATTCCCGTCTAATTTCATAATCTATAATTTCGGGCAAAATTACTTGATAACCTCTTTGAGAAAGACTTAAAAACTATACTACTTTATTGTCGCAGGATCAATGGCCTAAGTATAGCAGGGAGTAGGAAAGGGGAGCAAGATTAGTATTTGTGATCACAACACCAGTATATACAATTATTCCATCATTGTGTTACAGGAAAAGAGAGTAAGATAGTTGTTTGTAATCACAACAAAAGTCTACCAGATCATCCCCCCATTCCCTCGCACCGGAAGGGGGGATAGGGGGGTTAGGTCAACGCCGGAATACCCAAAATATCTTCAATTTTCGGCATTTCTTCTAATGGAATTACCCGACCTTCATCTTCAAATCCAGCAATTTGATCAAAGTTCAAATAACGGTATAAATCCGCCGCAAACGGGTCAACTTTCTTAGTCACAATTTCCCGATATTCTTCAACCGTTGGAATTCGTCCTAACAACGCACAAACCGCCGCTAATTCCGCCGAACCTAAATAGACTCGCGCATCCTTACCCATGCGGTTATTGAAGTTACGAGTCGAGGTTGAAAACACCGTTACCCCATCAGCAACTCGCGCCTGATTTCCCATACAAAGGGAACATCCCGGCATCTCCGTTCTCGCCCCAACAGCATCAAAAACCTCATAAATTCCTTCATCCCGCAATTGCTTTTCATCCATGCGAGTTGGGGGACAAATCCACAGACGAACACTGGTTTTTGGCGCCCCTTCTAATATCTTAGCAGCCGCCCGATAATGCCCAATATTCGTCATACAAGAACCAATGAACACCTCATCAATTTTGTCTCCCGTACATTCGGACATTAACTTAATATTATCGGGGTCATTGGGAGCCGCCACAATGGGTTCTTTGATCTGGTTCAAATCCACTTCAATAATATCAGCATATTCGGCATCTTCATCCCCTGCCATTAACACCGGATTTGCTAACCATTGTTCCATTTTTGCCACCCGTCGCATCATCGTTTTAGCATCTTGATAACCCCGGGCGACCATATTAGTCATTAGGGCAACATTGGAACGTAAATACTCAGCAATAGTTTCTTGACTGAGCTTAATCGTAGACCCAGCACAGGAACGTTCTGCCGTTGCATCGGTTAATTCAAAGGCTTGTTCCACCTTTAAATCTGGTAAGCCTTCCATTTCCATAATCCGACCATTGAAAACATTTTTCTTGTTTGCCTTCTCCGTCGTTAACTTGCCTTGCTGCATGGCAACGTAAGGAATGGCGTTGACAATATCGCGTAGGGTAACACCCGGTTGTAATTCTCCTTTAAATCTGACTAACACCGATTCCGGCATATCCAACGGCATCACACCGAGTGCTGCGGCAAATGCTACCAACCCCGAACCCGCAGGGAAGGAAATCCCCAGGGGAAAACGGGTGTGGGAGTCGCCCCCAGTTCCCACCGTATCGGGTAACAACATCCGATTTAACCAAGAGTGAATAATCCCATCCCCCGGACGCAGGGCTACACCGCCCCGAGTGGAGAAGAAATCGGGTAATTGTTGATGGGTTTTGATGTCAACGGGCTTGGGGTATGCTGCGGTGTGACAGAAACTCTGCATCACCAAATCAGCCGAAAATCCTAAGCAGGCGAGTTCTTTCAGTTCATCCCGGGTCATCGGGCCTGTGGTATCCTGGGAACCTACTGTGGTCATCAACGGTTCGCAGGATGTCCCCGGACGTACTCCCGCCAACCCGCAGGCTTTTCCGACCATTTTCTGGGCCAGGGTAAAGCCTTTTGCGGTTTGATCCCCCCTTGATCCCCCCTTAGTAAGGGGGGTTGGACGTACAAATAAATTAGAAAGTTCTAAACCTAATGCTTGACGGGTCTTATCGGTTAAGCTGCGACCAATTAATAAGGGAATCCGACCCCCGGCCCTGACTTCATCTAAAATAGTATCCGGTTTGAGGGTAAAGGTAGAAATCACCTCTCCGGCTTCGTTGGTAATTTCTCCTTTATAGGGATAAATAGTAATCACATCCCCAGTATTCAGTTTACTAACATCGCATTCGATGGGTAAAGCGCCGGAGTCTTCGGCGGTATTAAAGAAAATAGGGGCAATTTTTCCCCCCAGAATATAACCCCCTGAGCGTTTATTGGGGACGTAGGGAATATCATTGCCAATATACCACAACACTGAGTTAATCGCCGATTTACGAGATGAACCCGTACCAACCACATCTCCGACATAAGCGACAGAATGCCCTTTTTTCTTCAGTTCGGCAATGGTTTCTAACCCTCCCGGTATCCGACTTTCCAACATAGCTAAGGCGTGTAAGGGAATGTCAGGGCGGGTGGTGGCGTGGGTAGCGGGGGAAAGGTCATCGGTGTTGGTTTCCCCTGGGACTTTAAAGACAGTTACGGTAATGGTTTTCGGCAGTTTCGGACGTCCGATAAACCAGTCTGCTTCCGCCCAAGCGTCAATAACTTGTTTAGCAAAGGGGTTAACCTCTGATAAATGCAGAACATCATGGAAGGCGTCGAAGACTAACAACGTTTTGCTGAGGGCGGTAGCGGCGGCGGCGGCAATATTCTCATCACGGGCTTTAAGTAAGTCGATTAAAGATTGGACGTTATACCCGCCTACCATTGTACCTAAAAGGGAAACGGCACCTTGATGGGATATCAGGGGGCTGGTAATTTCGTCTTTGGCGATGGCGGTTAAAAAGGCGGCTTTGACATAAGCGGCTTCATCGACACCGGGGAGGATACGGTCTCTGAGTAGTGTCATCAAGAATTCTTTCTCCTCCTCCGGCGGGTTTTTCAAGAGTTCGCAGAGTTCGGCGGTTTGTTCGGCGTTGAGGGGAAGGGGCGGAATTCCCAGTTGGGCGCGTTCTTCGGCGTGTTGACGATAGGCTTGTAGCATAGGTTGGGGTGTTCTCCTGTAATACCTTGATTTTAGTTATTGTATTGTAATGGGAAGTTTACGGGAGTTACTGGTAAACGGATTTTCAAGAAAAGATGATTTATAGATTATGATCTAATTAATAGTTGTTTGGGCAATTGACTATGGTTACAAAAAAAATGATTCAAGAAAAAATAGCGGATTTAACAGAAGAACAACTTAATCAAGTTTATGACATGATTGAACAATTAAGTAGTTCAGAATAATCCTTCTAAATGGTAATTAGTGCGATCGCTTATTTATTACTTAATTTACCATTGTTCAATAGATAAACCATCTACATAGGTCATGTTTAACTCCTTTGATTAAAGTTCAGGTTTTGTGCTATATTATGGGAATAATAAACAACCCTTAAGATTATCTTTAAAATTTGGTAAATTATTAAAATATTCTAAAAATACAGGGTTATCTGCTAAATTGATGATTTCTGTTTTAAACTTATACACTTGGGTTTCATGGCGAAAAATTCGTGGCGATATGGTCTTTCAAAAGGCACAAAACAAATACTTAAATCAATTTCTCTGATGATTTTGGGGCTGGGATTAATAGTTTTATTATCTGCTCACCCTGGTATTGCGAATACTCCCAAAATATTTCCAGAAATTCGAGGAGTTTGGGTGACAACAAATGATACAGATATTGTTAGAGATCATGCTAAATTACAGGAAGCAGTTAATCAACTAGCAAGACTCAATTTTAATACGATTTATCCGGTAGTTTGGAATTCTGGTTATGTATTTTATCCCAGTGGAGTTGCTCAATCGGGAGGTTTTCAACCATTTATTCGTAAAGGGTTACAGGGACAAGATATTTTAGCAGATTTAATTAATCTAAGTCATCAAAAAGGATTATTAGTAATTCCTTGGTTTGAATTTGGATTTATGACCTCACCATCTTCGGAATTAGCTTTAAATCATCCCCAGTGGTTAACCAGCCGTCAAGATGGAATTCAAACCTGGGAAGGCGCCGCCGGAGAGGTAGTTTGGTTAAATCCTTTTCATCCAGAAGTACAACAATTAATTACCAATTTAGTTTTGGAAGTCATGACTCAATATCAGGGGGATGGTATCCAATTTGATGATCACTTGAGTTTACCGATTGAATTTGGTTATGATCCCTATACGGTTAAGTTGTATCAGCAACAAACAAATTCACTCCCTCCAAAAGACCCAAAAGACCCAACTTGGGTGCGTTGGCGTGCGAATAAAATTACAGAATTTGTGGAAAAATTGAATAAAACCGTGAAAGCGAAAAATCCTAAAGCGATTTTTTCCGTTGCTCCCAATCCCTATCATACTGCTTATAATAGTCATCTGCAAGATTGGGTTAGTTGGGTGAAAAAAAATCTAGTTGATGAGTTAATTGTACAGATTTATCGACCCGATTTACCGAGTTTTACTAGAGAATTAATTAAGCCAGAAATTCAAGAGGCGCGGGGAAAAATTCCGACTGGAGTAGGAATTTTAACGGGTTTAAGAAATCGACCGATCTTGATGCAACAAATTCAAGCTAAGATACAAGCGGCGCGTCAAAATGGCTTAGGGTTTTCGTTCTTTTTCTATGAAAGTTTATGGGATGAAGCACCCGAGCCCGCCAATGAAAGACAAGCAAAATTTCAATCCCTATTCTATTATCCAGCTTCGCGGGCATTTATGAGATAATCTTTCAAATAGGTAATGGGTAATGGGTAATGAATAGCAGATTAAAATCCGTGAAATCCTCTTAAATCCGTGATCCCCATTACCTACTTAATAATTCAACAATTGAGCAATAACAGAAGGCATCGGGAGTATTATTAATAATAATAATCCCAAGGTTGATAACCCAATAATATCTCGAATATTATTGAGTTCACTGACATCATTCAATGCGGGTTCATCTTGTAAAGGGAAAAAGAATAATAATAGGGCAAAGATCAGAAATTCACTGTGAATTAATCCTAAAATTAAGATTAAGAATCGTGCCACTTGACCGATAATTAGACTGGTTTTTTGACCCAACATAGCATGAACAATATGACCGCCATCTAGTTGTCCGATTGGGATTAAATTAAATGCTGTGATTATTAATCCTAAATATCCAGCGATCGCCACTGGATGTAAATTGATCGCGTGTTCAGAAGTTAACCCAGCACCTAATATAAACTTACTTAATACTGTTAATAAAAATGAAAAACTAGGATTCAAGGATTCAAAATTTAAAAATCCTGAAATTTTCGGATCAAAAGGAACAACCGTTGACTGACTTAACCCCAAAATTAATAGCGGTAAGCTGATGATAAATCCAGATAAAACTCTAACAATACTAATATCAAATAATGCTTGACGATGGGGAAAAGGCGATCGCATTTGAATAAAAGCACCCACAGTTCCTAACCAAAAAGGAATCGGGATAAAATAAGGTAAAGTCGCGTTGATTTTATACCAGCGAGCCGTTAAATAATGGGCGGACTCATGAATCCCTAAAATTACCATTAAAGCAATACTATAGGGTAGTCCTGCCAATAATAAACTGGGGTTGTCTTGCCAATCATCCAGGGGAATATTTGCCATTTCAACACCCGCTACCGTGGTTGTAAATAGAGTAATTAAAAATAAACATAAAGCCAAAATCGGCTGACCTAATGGTTGAGATTGAATCGAATCAGCCTTTTCTTGATAGGGATTAGGGACTAAAGCAAAAAATGGTTTATCTTGAAGATCCTGTTGAAAAGCAATTAAAAAGCGATCGCTAAATTTAGCCTTAATATTGTCTCTAATCGTCTGATAAGCCCGATCAGGATTAGACCGTAACTGACCCCGACAAATCACCGATTGTAAACGATATTCAATATTATGTAAGGGAAACACCGTCCAAGGAAAACAACTGCGAAGAATGTCTTCTTCCTGTTGATCTAGGGGGCGTGGTAAACTGGGTTTTTCCAGGGGAAGAATCGAGTTTTTTGGAGTAGCAATATCTGATTCCGGTGATGGCGGAGGAAGACGCCCCCACTGCACCAAAAACCAATATAAACAGGGACAAACAATAAAGGGAATAATCACTAACTCGGCGGGAATCGGTTTTTGATCGTAGATCCAAATCCAAGTCCCCCAAATGAACGCCGGAGTCATCATCACCAACCAAAGTAACCAAACCGGAGTCCGGGTAATTTGAGCCACACCCCTTTGCAGAAGCCAGTAGGTCATCAACCCCAAAATTATTAACCAAAATAACATGATCATCGGTAGTTTTAATTAAGTTAAAATCGACAATTACAATAACTGTATTCAAAGCCCACGTCTTTCAAGCGTGGGATGTAGAATACCCGCCTTTCGGCGGAGTGAAGGTTAATGAGAGTTTTGGTTTGCAATATATTTCTTGATAGTTTCACTCTTATACACAACCAGCCGTCCCACAATAATAACTCCTAGTCCACAAAGAAGGCAGTTTAAGTAAATGAGGAAATTCTTTTCTTAATATTCTTGATGATGCCCCTTTGATTCTAAACATAATTTGATATGGGGCAACTAAAGGGTGGCAACTAATAAACAAATGCACATGATCGGGCATTATCTCCAGAGCTAGGACATCACACTCTAGCTTTTTTGCTTTTTGGTAGATAATTTCTTCCAATTTTCTACTTACTTCATTGACTAATACCCTTTTCCGTCTTTTAGGACAAAAGACAAAATGATAGTTAATCAGGCTCACTGATGTGTTTTTTCTTTTGTACTGATTTTCTGTCATTGTCGATCATTGTCGATACACACGATTCATCAACCTTATGTTATCATGGTTGCCATGACTAAGATAACTCGGACGATCAAATTAAAATTCTTCGTTTTGCTGAATATCATAATGCCGATGTTGTTATAGAGGATTTAGAAGGTTGTCGAAACACAATGAAACAGAGACAGAAATCTCGTTCTGATTCTGGTCAATCTCGACACACTTGGTCTTATTATTCTTTGGAACAAAAACTTAATTATAAGTTGGCTCTTAAAGGATTGAAATTAATTAAAAGACCTGCACCATATACCTCAGTACGATTCGTTTGACCTAAAGTAAGCCTAAAAGATTACGGGACGGTCAACCCAGTTGATGAAACTGGTGATAACTGATTACATTTGTAGGTGAGACGCTGTGCGTCAAGTCCTATCCCTCAAGTGCTGAGGTGAAAGCATAACCCCTAGTTTGTATGGGTAGCAACCAACAGGCTAAAGCGGGGTTAAAAGGTAGAACTACTAGAAGCCAAATCCGGTAACTATCGAGCAAGAAGTCCATGTGTAATGTAAAGTAAAGATGTATCCGAACCATCGTGAATGGTAATGGTGAAATGGCTAAATCAGAGTAAAACCCATCGTACCTATAACAAATAGACCTACAGAGAGATGCTTCTGTAATGGATTCATCCGGTTTAGCTGATGGGGTGTTTGGCACACCCCCGAACTCGGTGAAAAACAATCAAACAGAGTATGTTCAACTATCTTTGTTTGATTGGACTAGATCCGAGAATCCCACCCCTTTAGCGTAGCGTAGGGGTGGGAGTGTCAAACCCTAAAAATTAATCTAATAATATGTTACAGGAGCGTTCTGTACCCAAACCCCCCCAGCTTGTGCTGGAAAATGTTTATGCCTTCCCACCCAACCGGGAAACCTTGGGCGGAACAGCCTATTTCATTGTAGAGAACCAGGGGAATATCCTAATTGATGCTCCCCCTTGGAATCGGACTAATCAGCAGTTTATCGAGCAGCTAGGGGGCCTTCAGTGGTTATTTATTACCCATCGGGCGGCTATTGGCTCATCGCGCGAAATTCAAAAATCCACCGGATGCAATATTCTGATCCAAGAGCAAGAAGCCTATTTACTACCTGAGTCCAACGTCAACACTTTTGAGACTGAGTTAAAGTTGAGTTCCCAGAGTTCGGTTTTTTGGACACCAGGACATTCTCCGGGTTCATCCTGCCTCTATTTTAGTGGACATGGGGGAGTATTGTTCACCGGACGTCATCTATTACCAAATCTCCAGGGCCAACCTGTTCCCCTCCGCACCGCCAAAACCTTCCATTGGCCACGACAATTAAACAGTATTCGATTAATATTAGAGGGCTTTAATTCCGATACCCTGCACCATATTTGTCCGGGGGCCAATACCGGAGCCTTACGGGGAGAACGTTTGATTAATCAGGCTTACAACCAATTGGCCACCCTGGATTTAGAAGCCTGTTTGCTGACAGCAGCGATTTTTTAGCCCAGAGGACGTTTAATAGATGCTGACTCCCCTGACTCGCAGTAAAAATTAACAAAAACTAAACTCCCCCAAATGAAAACCGCATCCCCCCCTCTGATAGACTAAAACACTGGGAGTGTCTAATAATTCGGCAATCTCAGTTCTTGGGAGGAAAAAATTCTGTGGATAATGTTATTGGGTTAGAGATTATTGAAGTCGTCGAGCAAGCTGCGATCGCATCGGCTCGTTTAATGGGGAAAGGCGACAAAAATGGGGCCGACCATGTGGCCGTGGAAGCCATGCGTAAACGCATGAACCAAATTCACATGAGAGGACGGATCGTAATTGGGGAAGGAGAAAGAGACGAAGCCCCCATGCTTTATATTGGTGAGGAAGTCGGGATCTGTACCCAAGACGATCCATCCAAATTCTGTAACCCCGACGAACTGCTAGAAATTGATATCGCCGTTGACCCCTGCGAAGGAACTAACTTAGTCGCCTATGGTCAAAATGGCTCCATGGCCGTCTTAGCAATTTCTGAAAAAGGCGGTCTATTTGCGGCTCCTGATTTCTACATGAAGAAATTAGCAGCCCCGGCGGTGGCTAAGAATCACGTTGATATTAACAAATCTGCCACCGAAAACCTGAAAATTCTTTCCGACTGCATGAACCGCTCCATTGAGGACTTAGTGGTGGTGGTCATGGATCGTCCCCGCCACAAAGACCTGATCAATGAAATTCGCACAGCCGGCTCCCGGGTGCGTTTGATCAGTGATGGAGACGTTTCTGCTGCCATTTCCTGTGCCTTTTCGGGAACCAATATTCACGCACTCATGGGAATTGGGGCTGCACCAGAAGGAGTAATTTCTGCTGCTGCCATGCGGGCTTTAGGCGGTCACTTCCAAGGTCAGTTAATCTATGATCCAGAAGTGGTGAAAACCGGATTGATTGGGGAAAGCAGAGAAGGTAATCTAAATCGCCTCGAAGAAATGGGAATCAATGATGCTGATAAGGTCTATGATGCCCATGAATTAGCCTCCGGTGAAACGGTGTTGTTTGCGGCTTGTGGAATTACACCAGGTACTTTGATGCAAGGCGTGCGCTTCTTTAGTGGTGGTGCTCGGACTCAAAGTTTAGTTATTTCTTCTCTGTCTAAAACTGCTCGGTTTGTCGATACTGTTCATATGTTTGGCCAACCCAAAAATATTCAGTTGCACTAAAATTTAAGCATCAGTAATCAGTCATCAGTTTTTGGTTTTTGGTTTTTGGTTTTTTAACTAACACTGGAAAACTATTAGCGATTTACTGATTACTGATTACTGATTACTGATTTTTGAAACCGTATTTATAACAACTGTTGTATGAATATTGCTGTTGTCGGTCTAAGTCATAAGACTGCCCCCGTTGAGGTGCGTGAAAAATTGAGTATTCCCGAACCTCAACTGGATGCTGCGATCGCTCATTTATTAAGTTATCCCCATATCGAAGAAGTTGCAATTCTTAGCACCTGTAACCGCTTAGAAATTTATTTAGTAGCAACAGAAACTCAACCGGGAATTCGGGAAGTTACTCAATTTTTATCGGAAAAAAGTAAATTACCTTTACAACAATTACGCCCCCATTTATTTACCCTAATTCATGATGATGCCATCATGCACTTAATGAGGGTCGCTGCCGGGTTAGATAGTTTAGTTCTAGGGGAAGGACAAATTTTATCCCAGGTCAAACAAACCCATAAATTAAGCCAACAATATAAAGGAATTAGTCGCATTCTAAACCGTTTATTTACCCAAGCATTAACAGCCGGAAAACGGGTCAGAACCGAGACCAGTATTGGTACAGGAGCAGTTTCTATTAGTTCGGCTGCGGTCGAATTAGTACAGATGAAAGTCCAGAACTTAAGTAATTATCGAGTTGCCATTTTAGGTGCGGGCAAAATGTCTCGCCTATTGGTTCAGCATTTAATCTCTAAAGGTGCAAACCAAATCTCTATTCTCAATCGGACATTAGGACGGGCTAAAGAATTAGCTAATCAATTTCCCGATGCTGATTTACGAATTTATACCATGTCGGAAATGATGTCTGTAATGGCAAATTCTGATATTGTATTTACCAGTACCTCGGCGACCGAACCCATTATAGACCGAGCTAAATTAGAAACGATTTTAACCCAATCTCAACCCCTAATGTTAGTCGATATTTCTGTTCCTCGGAATGTCGCTACTGATGTGAATGAGTTAGCCCATATTCAAGCTTATAATGTGGATGATTTAAAAGCGGTTGTCGCGCAAAACCATGAAAGTCGCCGTCAAATGGCTCAGGAAGCGGAAGTTTTATTGGAAGAGGAAGTACAAGCCTTTGATGTTTGGTGGCGCAGTTTAGAAACAGTACCCGTGATTAACTGTTTACGCGATAAAATCGAAACGATTCGAGAACAGGAATTAGAAAAAGCTTTATCTCGCTTAGGGACAGAATTTGCTGATAAACATCAAGAAGTGATTGAAGCTTTAACGCGAGGAATTGTTAATAAAATTCTTCATGATCCAATGGTACAACTTCGCGCTCAACAGGATATTGAAGCTCGACGTCGGGCGATGCAAACTTTACAAACTTTGTTTAATTTAGAACCTGAAAAAAATTCTAGTCAACAATACAGTTAGGTTGACTGTTTTTTCTCAAGACTGACTCCTGATCTTAAAGCCATCAACAAGAGTTTTGATGGCTTTAAGATTTTATAAACCTCTGTGACCTAACCCCCCAGCCCCCTTCCCTGCAAGGGAAGGGGGAGCAATTAATATTTTAAAATCTCTCAGAGATTTCATATTAGGAATTTTTCTCCCCTCTCCTTGCAGGAGAGGGGTTGGGGGAGAGGTCACACAGGAATCTGTCTCCAGAATGAAACAGCCCTGGTCTACAGGGGGGGTTTGTAGCAAACATTTAGGAATTTCATATAAACTCTGAATCACAATTGTCAAAAAATCTTGCCGATTCTCAAAAACGAGGTTAAATTGATACTAATACCCGACGTATCTACCCCAGTACCATGAACTCACGTCTAGGATTAATCGCTTTATTCACTTTATTAACCAGTTTAACCTTAACAATTCCCTCTCCACTCCTATTGGGGAAAAAATTTGAGAGGGGTAATAGAGTATTCGCCCAAACGGTTACAGAACGAAAAGCCGAAGCAGACCGATTATTAGAGCAGGGAAGACAACAAAATACAACTAGCCAATACCAAGCCGCAATTCAGTCTTTAGAAACTGCATTAAACATTTATCGTGAAATCGGCGATCGCAATGGAGAAGGAAAAGCTCTCAATAATTTGGGTATTGCTTACAGTGACTTAGGACAATATCAAAAAGCAATTGAGTTTTATCAACAGTCTTTAACTATTACCCGTGAAATCGGCGATCGCAATGGAGAAGGATTTGCTCTCGGTAATTTGGGTATTGCTTACAATCGCTTAGGACAATATCAAAAAGCAATTGAGTTTTTTCAACAGTCTTTAACTATTTTCCGTGAAATCGGCAATCGCAATGGAGAAGGATTTGCTCTCGGTAATTTGGGTATTGCTTACAATAGCTTAGGACAATATCAAAAAGCAATAGAGTTTTATCAACAGTCTTTAACTATTTTCCGTGAAATCGGCAATCGCAATGGAGAAGGATTTGCTCTCAATAATTTGGGTCTTGCTTACAATCGCTTAGGACAATATCAAAAAGCAATTGAGTTTTTTCAACAGTCTTTAACTATTGTCCGTGAAATCGGCGCTCGCAATGTAGAAGGAATTGCTCTCAATAATTTGGGTTCTGTTTACCGTAGCTTAGGACAATATCAAAAAGCAATTGAGTTTTTTCAACAGTCTTTAACTATTGTCCGTGAAATCGGCGCTCGCAATGTAGAAGGAATTGCTCTCAATAATTTGGGTTCTGTTTACCGTAGCTTAGGACAATATCAAAAAGCAATTGAGTTTTATCAACAGTCTTTAACTATTGCCCGTGAAATCGGCAATCGCAATGGAGAAGGATTTGCTCTCAATAATTTGGGTCTTGCTTACAATCGCTTAGGACAATATCAAAAAGCAATAGAGTTTTTTCAACAGTCTTTAACTATTTTCCGTGAAATCGGCGATCGCAATGGAGAAGGACTTGCTCTCAATAATTTGGGTCTTGCTTTGTTTAAATTGAAGAATTTTCCTGAAGCTGAAAAATATCTGTTTTCTAGTCTCGAAGTCAGGGAATCTCTGCGACAAGGAATTCAAGACGACCTCGATAAAGTATCTCTTTCCGACACTCAACGCAGTTCCTATAATCTGCTTCAACAAGTTTTAATTGCTCAAAATAAAACTGAGCCAGCTTTAGAAGTTTCTGAACGAGGTCGGGGGAGAGCGTTAGTCGAGTTATTAACTCAACGATTCAACCCCAATTCAGAACCCTTTTCTCCGGTTGTTTCTTTAGCCCAACTCCAAGCCATTGCTCGACAACAAAATGCAACAATTGTTCAATATTCTAGGATTTTTGATCAATTTTCACGAGACGGTAAAGAACAATACCTAGCGTCAGAATTATATATTTGGGTAATTAAGCCCACTGGAGAAGTTGAGTTTAGACAAACCGATCTTAAACTTCTTTGGCAAGAACAAAACACTTCTCTAGGTCGTCTCATTTTCGCAGCGCGTTGCTTTGGTAATGATGTCTGTAGAAGTGATTTTATTACCGCTTCAGCTAGTTCTAATGTTGTAACTCGTTCTAATTTGACAAGCACTCCTCCTCAATATCGAGAGTTAAAAGAACTCCATCAACTGTTAATTAAACCCATTGAAGATTTATTACCGACTAACCCAGATGAACGAGTAATTTTTGTTCCCACAGACGCTTTATTTTATCTACCTTTTGCGGCTTTGGTAGATGAGGAAGGAAAATTCTTAATTGAAAAACATACAATTGTAATGTCTCCTGCCATTACTGTGTTAGAAACGACTCACAAACAACGGCAAAATTTGTCTTCTTCTGCCCAAGATATTGTGATTGTGGGTAATCCACAAATGCCGAAACTTGCAACGAGTCCAGGGGAAGAACCTCAACCGTTAGCTTCCCTTCGCTATGCTGAAAAAGAAGCGATTGAGATTGCTAAAATGTTCAATACTTCGGCTTTAATTGGAGCCAATGCAACAGAATCAACGGTAGTTGAACGCTTGAAAACTGCTCGAATTATTCATTTTGCTACTCACGGAATTGTTGATAATATTCAACCTTTAAATAGTAGCGTAGCGTTAACTCCTGGGGGTTCGGAGGATGGATTATTAACGGCGGATGAAATTTTTGACTTAAAATTAAATGCAGAATTAGTGGTTTTAAGTGCCTGTGACACTGGACTTGGACGGTTAACCGGGGATGGGATGATTGGGTTATCTCGTTCGTTTTTGAATACAGGAGTTCCGAGTTTAGTGATGTCGTTATGGGCTATAGATGATCGAAAAACCTCTCAATTGATGGTACAATTTTATCAGAACTTACAGACGACACCCAACAAAGCCCAAGCGTTACGACAAGCGATGTTAACGATGAAAAATCAATATCCTGATCCTTATTATTGGGCGGCGTTTACTTTAATTGGTGAAGCTGAATAATTATTTTGCCAGATCATTTGACTCAAAATCACAGAGAAGGGTTAAAGAGAGAACCCGCCTTGTTTACTTTAATTGGTGAAGCTGAATAATTATTTTGCCAGATCATTTGACTCAAAATCACAGAGAAGGGTTAAAGAGAGAACCCGCCTTTTGGTAATTTGCTGTCAAGCTCGGTCGCTTGATGGCTTAAAACCCCTTCCCTCAAGACTTAGAGACTGCATTACCAGAAAAAGTGGGTGATTGCAAAAGACCTCTTGAAATCCCTAAGCCAGCTTGCAATAATAAAAAACAGAAAGGCACATTACGAGGGTTTCAAGGAGCTGGAGGTAATGTGTTTATGGGAACACAATACTTCCAGCGTTCTTGCTTTTTTCTGTGAAACCCGTAAAAATTAAGCCAAGAGTTCAAACATTAAGTAGATCGCAGTGTTTGTTTAATCGGAACACATCTTAGCGAAATTATACACAAAAATTGTTGAACAAGCTACATTAAGCTTCAAAAAACATCATAACCCCTCAATTAACCGCTCAGATCCGTGAATTACAAACCTGGTTTTGTAGCCTAATTTCTGATAGCTGTTTTTAGATCTTGACAGAATTGACCAATATCTGCTAAAGCTTGTTCCGGTGTTCCTTGAGCTAATCGTTTGACAAAAGCACTACCAACAATCACCGCATCCGCACCCCAATTTCGCATTTGGGTAGCCTGTTCGGGTTGAGAAATCCCAAACCCAACTCCAATGGGTTTATCTGTAAGACTCCGCATTTCCTTCAGGATATCTTCAACACGGGTTTGAACTTGCGATCGCATTCCTGTGACCCCAGTGACACTGACTAAATAAATAAACCCTTGAGATTGACGGGCGATTAATTCAATTCGTTCTTTAGGGCTAGTGGGTGCTACCAGTAACGTGACTTCTATGCCAATTTCACGGGCGGGTTGTAGTAAGGTTTCTGCTTCTTCTAAAGGTAAATCCGGGACAACTAAACCCCTAGCTCCGGCTTGATAAATCTGTTCTAAAAAGGGTTTAATCCCTCGATGCAAAATGGGATTATAATAGGTAAATAAAATAATGGGGGCTTTCAGCGTTGGGCTAACGGTTGCCACCATTTCTAATACTTGATCTAAACGAGTTCCTTTTTGTAAGGCGCGAGTTGCAGCCGCTTGAATGACTGGGCCATCTGCCAACGGATCAGAATAAGGAACTCCTAATTCGATTAAATCGGCTCCATTTTGATCCAGAACTTGTAAGGCTTTCGCCGTTGTTTCTAAGTTCGGATCACCGGCGGTAATAAACGGAATTAAAGCACAGTTTTTTTTGTCCGAAGTTCTTAAAGCTTCAAAGCATTGAGAAACAGAAATCATTAAAATTAAACTCAAATAGACTAATTTATTATCCAATTATTGCAGAGCAAGAGAAGAAAAAAATAGTAAAATTTTTACTTGTTTTTCTCTTCTTCGACTTCCGCTTGAAGTTGAGCCAGTTCTTCTGGAGTCATTTCTTCTAGTCGTTTTTGTAAAACGGCATCTTCATAGTTTTTTAGTTGTTGGTTATAGGTCATATTTCGACTTCCCACTCGGAATAAATAAGTGAGTAACCAAATAAATAAACCACCTACTAAAAACGTTTGACTCCAGATGCCAGCATCAAAGCTATTCAGACCCACCCATTGTAAAATTAGGTAGATCGATCCACCTGTCAAAAAGACAAGCATTCCAATAGCAATAACATCAATTCGTCGCATTAGCTGGCAATTTTTCTAGGTTGAGGACGGAAATTTATAAAAGGAGCCAGAAGAATTAATCCAGGGAAAAAGAAGAAGACTAAAAAGTACATAAAGGCTCGTTCAAAGGAACTGGCTACATACCAACGAGCATTCATATAGGCATATAAGGCAGCCGGAAGCACTAATAAATAAGCACCCGCTAAAGCGGTGTAGAGTAATAGGGTAATCAGTAGCATAATTGCAGGTTTAAAAATAAACAGCCACTTAACATCAGACAATTCTAAACTATAGCACCCAGTGGAGGGAATCGGGACAGGGCTGTTTGATTTTTTCCAAAAACGGGTGTGACCTCTCCCCAGTTTCTCCGCGTCGTTGAACCTCCACTGGCTAAAGCCGAGTGGATTCTTTATTTCACAGGCTCTTAACTAGGATGTATCCCCCGTCAGAAAAATTTGGATTTTAATCCCGTTGCGATCGCCTCCTATATTTTTCCTTAAGTTGACACCAATGGTTGCTCGGATACCCCGATAAACCCTTAAAATTGGGTAAGATTTTATAACCATGGGAAGTTAACGAGTTATGGGCATTAAAAAAGGTGATTTTGTTCACGCGGTTCGGGAAAAGTTAGAAAACAGCTTAGAAGCAAAAGCTAGTGATCCTCGATTTTCTGCTTATATTTTTGAAACTAAAGGGGAAATCATGGAATTGCGGGGGGACTACGCCCTGATTAAATTTGGACAAGTTCCCACCCCTAATATTTGGTTAAGATTGGATCAATTAGAATCAGCTTAATCAGTCATCAAGCATCCGCATTATCAGTTATCAGTTGAAGAAATAAGTAGTTACACAAAATCAATTACCTAGTTGAGAGAGGGAACAGCCCCCGGGGGGCTAGGGGGGGAGGGAACAGGGTGGAGGATGTGTAATTAATTTTGTTTAGGTACTTACTATCTCGAAGGTGCGGATTTCTATAATATTACCTATTACCTATTACCTATTACCTATTACCTATTACCTATTACCCATTACCTATTACCTATTACCTATTACCTATTACCTATTACCTATTACCTATTACCTATTACCTATTACCTATTACCTATTACCTATTACCTATTATGTTATCGATTCCATTTTTTCCTCCTTCTTGTCATTCAACTCGGGTTTCTATTATTGGGGCGGGAAAAGTCGGAAGTACCCTCGCCCAGCGTATTATTGAACAAAATATTGCTAATGTTGTTTTATTGGATATTTTAGAAGGAGTGCCTCAAGGAATTGCTTTAGATTTAATGCAAGCGGGTTCGGTGGAAGGTCATGATCGACAAATAACTGGCACAAATGATTATCGCGATACTGCTAATTCAGATATTATTGTTATAACTGCCGGAAAGCCTCGAATTCCTGGGATGAAGCGGGATAATTTAATTAGTATTAATGCCAAAATTGTTGTCGATGCGGCTCAAAAATCAATTCAATATTCCCCGGATGCAGTATTTATTATTGTGACTAATCCCTTAGATATTATGACTTATATTGCTTGGCAGGCAACAAAGATTGAACCCCATCGCGTGATGGGCATGGCTGGGGTTTTAGATTCATCGAGATTTCAAACGTTTATCGCTATGGAATTAGGAATGTCTATGGCGAATATTCATGCCACCGTATTAGGAAGTCATGGGGATTTAATGGTTCCTTTACCCCGTTATACAACTGTTAATGGGATTCCAATTACAGAATTAATTGATCAAAAAACCATTAATAAAATTGTCGAACGTACCCGTCAGGGCGGGGGAGAAATTGTACAATTATTAAAAACAGGAGGAGCTTATTTTGCCCCGGCATCTTCGATTAGAATTATGGTGGAATCTATTTTACGTCAACAATTGAGATTATTACCCGCCTGTTCTTATTTACAAGGGGAATATGGCTTAAACGATATTTTTCTGGGGGTTCCCGCCTGGTTAGGTTGTCGGGGAGTAGAACGGATTTTGGAACTCGATTTAACCGAATCTGAACATCAAGCTTTGATGGAATGTAGCACATCAGTTAGAGCCGGAATTAATCAAGCCCTAGAATTTTTAGGCTAGATAAATCACTTAGAATTACCATAGGTTTCCATCGGTTCCTTAATCCAACGAATATAAAAGTGTCGAAAAGTAGATTTCAAAACCCTAGGTAAACCAAAATCAATTGGAACCAAAGCTGCGGGTAATTTCCAATCGGAAATTTGTAATTCTTTAGGGGTTAATAAAGGATAATTAATCTCCGCTAATTCGGTACATAATCCTAATCGTTGAGCAGCCATAATAGTTGGAACCCAACTCGGATCAACCTGAAGCAGATCAACAACAGTTCTATCTAAAGAAAATACATGATCCGCCGCGGCTAAAATCCCTAATTCCTTTGGTTCTCCATTACTGGGGCCATTGCCTTCATGACCAATAATAGCATCTAAAATGGTTAAATTGGGATTAATTGCCCTAGCAGTTTCTACTAACATTTCCCCAAACCGATCAACATCTTTTCCCGCTTCTAAATGCCACCAGGCTTTCATTTTTCCGGGGACACAACCAAAAAGATTTTTAACTCCCATGGTTAGGGTTAATTGAACATGGGATTTTAATTTAGGTAAATTAATCACCACGTCAGCTTCCATGGCTTCTTTACTTAACCGTAAATGATCGAACCCTTCCCCGACGGTTTCATAGCGTTTTCCTTTAAATTCAACTATCGGTAAATTCAAGGATTCAATTAAGGGTAAATAACCATTTTTCCGGGCGACACCTAAAGCACTCCCAAAGGCAGGACTATCCCCTAAAAAGGGTTTTCCTCCCGCTTGAATCACCGATTTAGCCACCGCCGCCACCAATTCCGGGCGCGTGACGCATTCTTTGGTTGGACGACTTCCAGTTAATAAATTTGGTTTGAGTAAAACCCGATCGCCCGGTTTCACAAAAGCGGTCATTCCTCCCATGGGTTCGAGTAAAGTTTCCAGGGATGTTTCTAATATTTGAGGGTGATAAGAATGAGTCCGAATTAAAGATACAGTTGGCATAAATCACCGAATTTTATGGGTTATTTAATAACTTTATTCAGTCATTTTTAAACGACCGACAGCACCCCGATGGAGGGCAGTTACCCGTTGAGAATTGAGGAAAATTCCCTGTCCTTGTAACTCAGGAACTGGCGGTTTTAACTCCACTTTATCCACCTTAGCCATATTAATCATAACAGTTTGATCAATCAGGTGAAAAGTCAGCCATGATTGATCTAAAAGTTGGGGGAGTTGCTGAACTAATTCCACAGGTGGAATCGGAACGCTAAAAGATTCCTCATGACCATTATCATAATAGAAGGTGATTTGTGTTGTCGTGGTGTTGTTCAATTGTGCAAAAGACCCTCTGGGCATAAGTCAATTTCTCCTAAAATGGGACGATTTCGCAAAATAATTAAATTTTGATTATCCTATTTTAGATCATTTTGGTCTATATTGATGTACCAAGATCAGATACAATCACATAAATTATTCTATAGTTTTCCTGTGGCTGCAATGTCTAAATCTTCTCATCCTGGTAATATCCTCCTAAAAAATATCCCTTGGCAGGATTTAGAAACGATTTTGTTTAAACGGCAAAAAAATGGCGAGACGCTCCTTGCTTATGATAATAGAACTTTAGAATTAATTACCCCCTCACTTGAACATCAAGAATATCGTGAAATTTTAGAAGAATTTATTATTGCTTTATTGGATTTACAAAACATTAATTATCGTTGTTTGGGTTCGGTATTATGGCAACGACCGGATTTACAAATTAGTTTAGAAGTGGATAGTTGTTTTTATATTCAAAATCTATCTGCTATTGAGAAACAATTAACCATTAGTTTACTCGAAAATCCTCCCCCGGATTTAGTCTTAGAAATTGATTTAACCCAAAAATCTCTATCCAGACGTTCAATGTATGCTCGTTTAGGCATTCCTGAAGTTTGGCGTTGTGATCAAAATAAACTTAAAATTTATCAGTTACAGGGTGAAGATTATCAACAAACACCTAGAAGTTTAGTCTTTCCTGAAATAGCATTAGAAAGTTTGCCACAAATTATTAAACATAATATTAAATCGGGTCGAGTTTCTGTTCGGCGTGAATTTCAAAAATGGTTAATAACTATTTAGAGGATAAAAAAAATGACTCTCTTATTATTAGGGGAATTTGAAGATACTCAAGTTTGGATTTCTGCAATTAAAACCCATCAACCCGATTTAAAAATCGAAGTTTATCCCGATGTTGATAATTTAGCAGATATTGACGCGGTTTTAGTTTGGATGCACCCATTAGGAGTTATTGAAAAATTCCCTAATTTAAAGGTAATTATCTCAACGGGTGCGGGTGTGGATCATATTTTACGAGATCCAAATTTACCTGCTAATATTCCCATTGTCCGGTTAGTAGATGAATCTTTAACCTCCCAAATGTCGGAATATATTCTCTTAGCAATTTTACAGTTTCATCGTCAATTTGCGGACTATAAAATTCAACAAAATCAACAATTATGGCGAGGTTTATCCCCTAGAAATACGGAAAATTGTACCGTAGGAATTTTAGGGTTAGGGGTTTTGGGTTCAGATATTGCTCAAAAATTAAATATATTGGGGTTTTCGGTGCGAGGTTGGAGTCGGACACCTAAAATTTTAGATAATATTAATTGTTTTTCGGGAGAAACACAATTAAATCTATTTTTAAGTGAATGTTCGGTTTTAGTTTGTTTATTACCTTTAACACCCGAAACCGAGGGAATTTTAAATCAAAAAACCTTTGCTGCTTTACCTCAAGGAGCTTATTTAATTAATGTAGCTAGGGGTAAGCATTTAGTTGAGGAAGATCTATTAACTGCGTTAACATCCGGTCAACTTTCCGGCGCTTGTTTAGATGTTTTTCCAATTGAGCCCTTACCCGAAAATCATCCTTTTTGGAGACATCCTCAAATTATTGTAACTCCTCATATTGCGGCGAAAACTATTCCCACTTGTGTAGCTCCACAAATTATTACAGCCATGCAAAATAGTCAGGAGGGATTAATATTAAATAATACTATTGATCTATCCAAAGGATATTAACTTTGTGGAATATTTTTTCATAAGTTAAAGATGTTATATTAGTTTAACTCTATTATTGCAGCTTGGGTGGGTATTATCTATTTTACAAATTATGTTTATCTAACAATCTTTGTAACAAACTTTCCGATACCCAAAAAGATGTCTTTTGAAGATTGTCGATGGCTGTAGATAAGTTGATCAGTTTCATCGTTGTGGCTTGATCCAAAATACCCAGTATTCCTGTAATAGATAAACCTCTATCTATCGCTATGCGTCTTGCTTTCATATCATCTAAAATAACTAAATCAGCATTAAGTTGTTGTGCTAAAAGAATCGCTTCACGTTCACCAGGATCAAGTAAATCTATTATTTCGTCAGCAGGTTGAGTAACAGTCTCAATTTTGAGCCAATTAGGTGTATTTATGATCCAATTTCTCACATTTTCCGGTGCATCTCTAGCTGATAATTCTTGATAAACTGCACAGGGAATAATAATTTGTGAAAATAATTGCGGAAGCAAGTCAATTTGTCCAATTAAAATCAAGTAATTAATCGGCGAAGTATTAGAAATAATAATCATTCTGAAGCTAAAAGATGACGAATAGTTTGAACATCTTGTTCTAAATCATTTTCAGTATAAGGTAAATAAGCTTTTTCTTGCTTAAGAAATTCGTAGGTTTCCCAACGAGAAGAAAATTTGAGTATTCGTCTTACTTCAGAAGCACCGATTTGACCTTGACGGTAATAATCGGCGGTGATTAGTTCCAAAATACGCCGAGAAATATTAACAGACTGTAATTTTTCTACTATTTCATCAGGGAGTTCAAGGGTGATTTGCATGGTGATTTTTGGGTTATAGTTTTGTAATCTACTCTATTGATTAACTAATTCTCAAAAAATTGTTTGGATTTCTGCTGATGTTAAAGTTACAGCCCGCAGTTCTTCTTGAAAAATCCGGCGTAGTGTATCTTCATCTAAGGGAAGTTTAGCTTGATTAAGAGATTGTCGTAACGCTTGATTGATCATTGTTTGATAACCTTTCCCTTCAGCGTCTCCTTTTTGTCTAAACGCTTCTAAGATATCATTATCAATATAGATGGTAATGCGAGTTTTACCTTCTTGTGGGACGATTGCACCCCGTTTAGCCTGATGAAAATCATATTCCGGTTTCATACCCCGTGTTTTTGTAAATTGCTTTTAGCTTTTTCAGGATTCCATTCAACTTGCATACATATATTATATGTATTCGTGAGAATTTTGTAAAGCTATGGGTAAAATAAAACATCGTTCTAGGTTGTGATTTTTAAGCATTCCTTAATCACAATATTTGCTAATTTTTGGGCTGCTCCTGGTTTTCCTCTAACTTGTCGTAAACGCTGACGCATTGCTTCTAATTGTTCGGGATGGTCTAAATAATTTAAGACTAAATTTCCGATATCTTCCGGTTGAAGTTCTCCGACTAATTCGGGAACAATTTCCTGTTTTGCCCAAATATTTGGCCAAGCAAATAATTTACCCTGTTTTAATACTAATCTATTAATAATTTTAGCAAAAATAGCACCCAACCCTGGTAAATTAGCTAAAATTCCGGGGATACCATCCCAAGACCGCATTGCATCTAATTGTTGAGTAGGTAATAATACAATCATCGGTACAGCTAAGGCTCCTAATTGAGCGGTATTTGCTCCAACTGTAGTTAAACATATCTGACATTTTGAGAGTAAATCATAAGCGGGAAATTGGGTATAAAGTTCGATTTTAACCCCATTTTGAGTTTCCAAATAAGCCGGATTTCCTAAGTGTAATTTTCCCGAAATTCCGCCAAATTGTGCTATAATAGGATTAGATTCACAATCGGCAAATTTGGCTAAGGTTTGTAAATCCAAGGTAGGAGCAACGGGAATAACTAATCTAATTTCGGGACGTTTTTGGTGTAAATATTCGGATATTGCTAAGGTTAATGCCATTCCTTGAGCTAATTTTATAGCTTTAGAACCGGGTAATAATCCAATGATAATATCCTCAGAAACAATAGCAGAAGAACTCGATAAAGTCACATCTGCCATTAAATCTCCAATCACTTCTAATTTAGCTTGATAGGGTTGGGGAATATCATCTAAAATCTCTGATTTCATTACCCCAAACCGATCAATATAACGCCACCAGCGCGCTTCCCATTCGGCATAAATAACGCTCCGATATCCCAATTTTTTACTAATTACTAAAGTAAAAAATTGATCTCCTCCTAAAAATAAAACCACACCTTTTTGATACCAGTCCCAATTAGCTGCGGTTTTTCCGAATAACAAAAATTGCCAAAAATATTCCGCGCCTTGAATTCGATCAATTTCCGGGTAATAACTAGCAATATTAACTTCATTTCCTGTAGCATTAGGACAAGGAGATAATATTAGGGAAATTCTCACCTGAAAAAATTTATTTTGTAGCTGTTTTCGTAATGCTTGAATAACGGGATATACCCAAGTTGTGATTTCACCTGGGCCATTAGAAAGGATGACAATATCAATTGTGTTTTTCATATTAAATAAGAAAATAAGAGTGCGCCCAAGCGCAAGAACGGGATTATTTATAAACTATTAATTGCTGAATTATTGTTGGGGTTAATGCTTCTAAATGACTTAATACTATTGTTGCTCCGGCGGTTTCTAAGTTATGTTGATAGGCTTGACGACGTTCTGGATCAGCCTGTTGAATATGGGGCGGAAGTATCCCCACACCGACCCAAATGCGATCGGGTTGGAGTTGTTTTGCTCTTGTTACTGTGTATAAATCAGCCACCGTATCCCCAACATAAAAAACCGGAGTTGGTGAATTTTCTGCGGTTTCTAATTCGGCGATCGCTTCAAAAAGTCCCGTCGGGTCAGGTTTTCCGGGGACATCTTCCATCGCCCTTAATACGGGATCACCTAAATTCAGTTTACCCTGTAAAACATAGAGGGCTTCATCCCGCATCGCCCCGCTAAAGAAACCCCAGGAAATATTATTTTCTGTCAAGTCTTGAAAGTATTTAGGGGTACACAGTAGGGGCTCAGAGGTAATATAACCTCTCCATTCATCGGGATTTGAGCCACGATAGCGGGACTGGAAAAAATCAACCAACTGTTGATAGTTTAGAGAAATCTCGGCGCGGTTTTGTCCCTGGGCTTCCCAGTAACGATAGACTAATTCTTGAGAGGCTTCCCAGTCGTTATTCCAAATTCCTTCTGATTTGAGATCATCAATATCGGTGATGCTGGGACGGTAGGAACTGGTAAACTGTTCTACGGTATCTGCGATCGCCCGTCGATAGGAACCTCCGACATCCCGAATTACTCCATCAATATCAAAAACAACAATAGCCGTTTTCATCCCGTTGACCTTCAATTTCGCTATGCTCAAGGCTACACCCGAAGGCTACACCAACGCAAATCTTGATTAGAAGTAATTTAGTGAACAAATTATGTAAGATTTGGTGAAAGATATGATAAGATAGAGGATTGTAA